>NZ_JBEGHE010000001.1:0-1614850 GCF_040675795.1 Neorhizobium sp. LMR1-1-1.1 | reverse complement strand
CAGCGACGGCGGCGCTCAGGGCCGGACAACACTTCTATCTTAGGTATGTGACTGGTCATAATGGGCACATTACTCCTAACACTTAACAAGTGGGAGATCGTGTCCGGGGGTTTAGGGGGCCACTACAGATGAAGAGGAGATAGCTAGTCAAATTGAAAAGCTGCAATCGCTAAATTTAATAGGAATGCTTGAAGAGGCGCTTTCTGAAGATTTCTGGGATTTTGGCCGAGTTAGGTCGATATTTAGGGCGCTGAGGCTGACAAATAACGAGGACTCGGTTGGTTATATATCTGAGAATCTAGAGAAGTTGCTCCCATTCGTGAAGGATATTGTGCTTCTTCTCGATGCGTTGAAGAAAAACGGAAAATTGGACGGCTTTGATATAACCGATCGGATCATTCCCTTGCTTGCAAGCGGTGCCGGACACGGTGTTCCAGTAATTCGTGTGTGGCTTCTTGAAATTTTTGTAAGAGCAATTTCTCCAATATCAGCGAAGAAAGTTGCAGAGATAGCCAAGCTCTCAGAGCTTGATGGTCGCCAATTAATATTGATAAATGGTGTAATTAAAAACGTAGTTTATTTTAGAAAAAACAAAACTAGATTTGAGCAATTTGGGAGATTTGAGCAGTATGCCTTAATACTTGGCGCATCTTGCCTTCCATCTGATGAATATGAAACGTGGATTGGAGCTATTAAGCCAGGACTGACTGGTCCACTGGATGCGATGTTCTGTGATTGGGCTAAAACGAAGCATGGAGCGTTGAATGACGTTATCGCATCTCTTTCCAATACTGCGGCGGAACCCGGTGCAGAGCCGGGCTGAAGGTATAGGGGAATGGCAAACCATTGAACGTGTCTTGGATTGAATGAGGTCGGCTTGTCCTCACCGCCCCGGCCGCCCAGTTTTACCCTTCGTCCGTCCCTTGCGCTTCTGCTCCCCCGCATCCTCATAACTCCCGGCGCCGATCTTGCCGCGCACCACCGGCCGCGGATCGTCCTTGCTGGCGTCGGCGCGTTCGGGTTGGCCTTCCATGAGGGGCGAGAAGCGTTTTTTGGTGCTGTAGGTTTCCGGCGGACGTTCGGGGAGGGCGCCGGTTGATGGTTTTTCGGTGCGGCCGACGGTCATTTCGTCGAGTGTGTTGCGGCGGAACAAGGGGCGCGCGGTGTCGGTGCCCGGGCCCATGTCGTCGAGCGTGGGTTTGGTGAAGTAGGAGGCTTGGTTTGACGCGCCGTCTCCCGGCCCTTCGCTTTCGCTCCGGGCGTTCGTCGCTGCAATCGATTCGCTGGATCGATTGCTCCGCTGCGCGGACCGCTCCTCACCCCCCTCTGTCCTGCCGGACATCTCCCCCACAGGTGGGGAGATCGACTCGCGGCTGCCCTTCGTTCCAGTTTTGCCGCTGCGTTCCTGGCTGCGTGCCTCGTCTCGTGCAATCGGGTCGTCCATGGTCGCAAGCTCTGCTGCCTTGAGGCGTTTGATTTCGTCGCGCAGGCGGGCGGCTTTTTCGAAGTCGAGGTCGGCGGCGGCGTCGCGCATCGATTTTTCCAGCGCGTTGAGATGGGATTGCAGGTTGTTGCCGACCAGATGGCCGCCGTCTGCAAAACCTTTGCCGGATGCGCCGGAAATGTCGGCGCGGACGTGGTCGCGTTCGTAAACCGAGTCGAGAATGTCGGAGATCTTTGCCTTGACCGATTCCGGCGTGATGCCGTGTTCGGTATTGTAGGCCATCTGCTTTTCGCGGCGGCGGGCGGTTTCGTCCATGGCGCGCTGCATCGAGCCGGTGACCTTGTCGGCGTAGAGAATGACCTTGCCGTCGACGTTACGCGCCGCGCGACCGATGGTCTGGATCAGCGATGTCTCCGACCGGAGAAAACCTTCCTTGTCTGCATCGAGGATGGCGACGAAACCGCATTCCGGGATGTCGAGGCCTTCGCGCAAGAGGTTGATGCCGACGAGGACGTCGAAGGCGCCGAGGCGAAGGTCGCGGATGATCTCGATGCGTTCCAGCGTGTCGATGTCACTGTGCATGTAGCGGACGCGAACACCCTGTTCGTGCAGGTATTCGGTGAGGTCTTCGGCCATGCGCTTGGTGAGGACCGTGCAGAGGGTGCGGTAGCCTTTCTGGGCGGTTTCGCGGATTTCGCCCAAAACGTCGTCGACCTGGGAGCGGGCGGAACGTACCTCCACGGGGGGATCGATCAGGCCCGTGGGGCGGATGACCTGTTCGGCAAACACACCGCCGGACTGTTCCATTTCCCAATTGCCGGGCGTGGCCGAAACGGCGACGGTGAGCGGGCGCATTGCGTCCCATTCCTCGAAGCGCAGCGGGCGGTTGTCCATGCAGGAGGGCAGGCGGAAACCGTATTCGGCGAGCGTCGCCTTGCGGCGGAAGTCGCCCCGGTACATGCCGCCGATCTGGCTGACGGAGACGTGGCTTTCGTCGATGAACAGCAGGGCGTTGTCGGGGATATATTCGAACAGGGTCGGCGGCGGTTCGCCGGGATTACGGCCGGTGAGATACCGCGAATAGTTCTCGATGCCGGCGCAGGAGCCGGTGGCTTCGAGCATTTCGACATCGTAGCGGGTGCGCTGTTCGAGGCGCTGCGCTTCCAGAAGGCGGCCGCCCTTTTCCAGCTCGGCAAGGCGGTGCTTCAGCTCTTCCTTGATCTGCTTGATCGCGCCGTTCAGCGTCGGGCGTGGGGTGACATAGTGCGAGTTGGCGTAGATTTTGACCGACTTGAGGTCGCCGGTCTTCTGGCCGGTGAGCGGGTCGAACTCGGTAATGCTGTCGATCTCGTCGCCGAACATCGAGATGCGCCATGCGGCATCTTCAAGGTGGGCGGGGAAGATTTCGATCGTATCGCCGCGAACTCGGAAGGAGCCGCGGATGAAATTGATGTCCTGGCGTTTGTATTGCTGGGCCACGAGATCGGCGAGAAGCTGGCGCTGGTCGAGCCGGTCGCCGACTTCCATCTGGAAGGTCATGGCGGTGTAGGTTTCGACCGAGCCGATACCGTAGATGCAGGAGACCGAGGCGACGATGATGCAGTCGTCGCGTTCCAGCAGCGAGCGGGTGGCGGAGTGGCGCATGCGGTCGATCTGTTCGTTGATCGACGATTCCTTCTCGATGAAGGTGTCGGAGCGCGGCACATAGGCTTCCGGCTGGTAATAGTCGTAATAGGAGACGAAATATTCGACCGCGTTATCGGGGAAGAAGTTCTTGAACTCGGAATAGAGCTGGGCCGCGAGCGTCTTGTTGGGGGCGAGGATGACGGCGGGTCGCTGGGTTTCCTCGATCACCTTGGCCATGGTGAAGGTTTTGCCCGAGCCGGTGACGCCGAGCAGGACCTGGCTGCGCTCGTTGTTGTTGATGCCCTCGACGAGATCGGCGATCGCGGTCGGCTGGTCGCCGGCGGGCTGGTATTCCGAGGCCATGCGGATGGTGACGCCGCCCTCGGATTTCGCCGGGCGTTCGGGCCGGTGCGGCGTCCACAGCTTGCCGTCCTTGAACAGCGGGTTTCCGGATTCGATCAGGGCGGAGAGGGCTTCGACAGTGGCGGTGACGGCGCCGGGGGCGAGACTTTGCGCGTCCTCCAGCGAGATATCGAGGCCCGCGACGGGATTGAGACCGGCTGCGGCACGGGTTTTCGGGTCGGACGAGGCGCCGATCGACACGCCGCGGGCGGTTTTGCTGGCCGTCGTGTTCTTGGCGGTCTTGCCGCTGGTTTTGGCCGATTTCTTCGCCTTGGCAGCGTCCTCTTCCGCCTCGCGGATCGCCTGTTCGCGCGCGGCGATCTCGATCTTCTTGCGGTGTTTGCCGGCTTTGGAGGCGATCTCGCGCTGGGTCTCGATCCCCGACGCTTCCGCCTCCGCCTCGAGCTGCTTCACCCAGTCGGCCACACTGCCCTCAAGCGGTGCGCCTTCAAAGGATGACTGGGGAGCTTCACCGAAACCGCTGGAGGCATCGGGCGTGGATTTTTTCGGGGATCTGGCCATGGCCCGAATATGGAGAGAGTCCGGGCCAAAGTGAAGAGGGGGTGGCGGGAAAATGAGTACAAAAGGGAAACGGCTGGGCGCCGCCGAGAGCGTAGATGTGGCGGGTCAGGCCGCCGGCGTCAGAAGCCTCGTCAGCAGCCAGCCGGCGATGGCCTCGACGGGCATCGGGCGGCCGAGGAAATAGCCCTGTGCGGCGGGACAGCCGAGATCGCGCAGGGTTGCGGCTTCTTCCGCCGTCTCGACGCCTTCCGCGACGATATCCATAGACAATGCCTTGCCGAGGCCCGCCATGGCGCCGACGATTTCCTGGTTCTGGAAGCTGCTCTCGATGCCGGCGACGAAACGGCGGTCGAGTTTCAGCCGGTCGACCTTCAGCGTCACCAGATAGGCAAGCGATGAATGGCCGGCGCCGAAATCGTCGACGGCGAGCTTGTAGCCGGAGCGTTCGATATGCTTGAGCTGCTCGCCGGCCACCAGCGTATCGAGGATCGCCTCTTCGGTGATCTCGATCTCGAACAGGGCCGGATCGATGCCATGTGCATGGGTGATGCGGTCGAGCGTTTCGGCGACGGAATACAGTTCGAATTCGCGCGGCGAGACATTGACCGACACGCTCGCTTCCGGCAGGCCGAGCGAGGGCAGTGTGGTGAGCAGCCGGCAGGCGCCGGTGGCGATGCTGGCCGTCAGCGCTTCGGAAAGATTGGCCGCATGCGCCGCCGCGACGATTTCCGGCGGCGGCACGGCGCCGAGTGACGGATGCGTCCAGCGGACCAGCGTTTCGAAACCGATGACGCTGTTCTGCGCAAGCTCCACCTGCGGCTGGAAGACGACGGTCAGTGCGCCGGACGAGATCGCGCCGGCGAGATCCTGTTCGATACGCCGCTGGCGATCGGCGCGGGCTTTCAGCGACGGGTCGAATTCACGCCACTGGCCGCGGCCTTCATCCTTGGCGCGATAAAGCGCCATGTCGGCGGAGACGAACAGGTCAGCAGCGCTTTCCGCATGCTCCGGCCAGATGGCGAAACCGATCGAGACGCCGGACACGACCGGCCGGTTGCGGATGACGAAGGGCTCGCGGCCGCGATCGAGGATGCGGGAGGCAAGCTGGCGCGCCTCGGCGGCAGCGGTGGCGCCACCGATGACGACGGCGAATTCGTCACCGCCCAGCCTTGCGATGAAACCGCGTTCGCCGACGACCTCGCGCAGTCTGTGACACGCTTCCAGCAGCAGTTCGTCGCCGGCCGAATGACCGAACGTGTCGTTGATCGTCTTAAATCGGTCGAGGTCGAGGATAAGCAGCGCCAGTTGCTCATTCTGCGCGCCCGCATTTTCGATGCCGCGTTCAAGCGCGACATTGAATGCGGCGCGGTTCGCAACCCCGGTCAGCGGATCGCGATTGGCGAGCACTTCCAGACTTTCATTGGCGCTGAGAATGCTTGCATTGGCCCGGCTGAGCGATTGCGCCAGCGCCGTCGCCTTCACCTGCGCCTCGATATTGCCGATGACGATCGCCTGGCCCTTTGTGCTGCTCTTGTAGAGCACGAATGTCAGGGCCAGCACGTTGAGTGCCAGAAGATGACCGCCGGCCGCTTCACTCATCAAAAGCGTGACCACGACCGAAAGATGGACAGGTAGGGCAAAGGCGAGCGCGGTGACTGCATGGCCGGTTCCGAGCAGCACGGCGCCCGTGGCCATTCCGCACATCAGGATATAGATGCCGCCGTCGACACCCAGCGCGTCGAAATCCGAAAGCATGAAGGGCAGGGCAGCCCAGGCGATGCCGCTGACCAGGGCGCCCAAGGTCATCAGGCGAAGACAGTGGTTCGGCTTCAATTCGTCCAGGCGGCGGCGTTTTATTGCGGTGCCTACGGCAAAACGCCAGACAACTGTTGCCAATGCGGCAATGCACCAGACGACGGCAAGAGTTGTTATGCCGCGATTGATCGCGCTCATCAGGAGCGCCGAAACCGACACTAGCGCATTCACCGTAAGCGTCGTGGGGAGGCGCTCAAGTGTGGCCGCGGCTTGCGCCTGCCTCACCGCGAGTTCAAGTCGCGGGGCGTTTATCTGACTTGTCGAATCCTGCAGCATTCACTAGGTCGTCACATTCACGGTTTGCAAATGTAACATAAGGTCAAGCTAATAATAAAGTCTTTCCGATACTGTGGCCGAGTGCGGGTGAGGCTCTGATCGGCCCAACATGCCCGTTTTCAAAGGACTGTCAGGCTCTTTCCCTATCCTCCTCACCCATGATGCCGAAAGTGTGAGATGAGCCGGCGAAACCATTGTGTTGAGATAAGGTTGGTCGAATTCGAAGTGCTGCTTTGGCAGGAACCTCAATGCGGATCGACCGTTTGATTACAATCTGTCCATCTCTCGAAAATGCCACATTCTGTCACCGTTTCCGCCCTAGTTGTCGGTGAGGATTCTATCGAACAAGGAGTAGCGCATGGCTCTTGCACGGCCCACGCTTGCGGCAATCCGCTATGGATATGGTCTTCGGCCCGGGCAGGACAGCCCGTCCGATGCCGATGGGCTGATGACCCAGCTTGCCAAGGGCATTGCCGCCAAGGATCGTTTTCCTCGCGAAGGGCTTGTGGGCCGTCGTGAAACCGCCACGCGCGTGATCTCGCTCAGGGCCGCGGAGGCCAAGGCCGCGCGGGAAGGCAAGCCGAACGAAAGCATCCGCAAGGAGACGCAGCGCGAAGCGCAGCGGATCTATCGGCTCGATGCGATGTCGCGCCTTGCGCAGGCCATTCATTCGCCTTTCGGTTTTTACGAGCGCCTGGGCAGTTTCTGGATGGATCATTTTTCCACCAGCGCGCTCAAATCCCTGCCGATGCGCATGATCGTGCCGCTTTACGAGACGGAAGCGATCCGGCCGCGCATGGCGGGGTCGTTTGCCGATCTGTTGAAGGCCGCCATCCTGCATCCGGCGATGCTGATCTATCTCGATCAGGACCAGAGCGTTGGCCCGGATTCGCGGGTTGCGCAGGAGAATGGTCGCGGCCTGAACGAAAATCTGGGACGTGAACTGCTGGAACTGCACACTCTGGGGGCTGGAAGCGGCTATACTCAGGAGGATGTACGGGCCGCGGCACTGATCCTGACCGGGCTGACGGTGGATAACCGGGCGCTGGAAATGGTCTATCGCCCGCGTCGCGCACAAGGCGGTACGATCACGCTGCTCGGACGCGACTATCAGGACGACGAAGCCGGTAGCCAGGATCACGTGCGCATGCTGGAGGATCTTGCTGCCGATCCCCGTACTGCCACCCATATCTGCCGCAAGATTGCAGCCCATTTCATCAGCGATGAACCGCCGGCCTACATGACCGAGGTGATGGTGGCAAGCTGGAAGGCAAGCAATGGCAATCTCGGTGAGGTCTACCGCGCCATGCTCGAACATCCGCTTGCATGGGAGAATCCGGGTCAGAAGATCAAGCAGCCGTTCGAATTCGTTGTGTCCGGTTTTCGCGCACTGAACCTGCCCGACGACAATATGTCGGCACTTCTGGCCGATATGGAAGGCGATGACGATGATGTCGGTCCGGTCGGAAAGGCGATGCAGATGGCCGGGGCGGCGAAATCGGCCGAACAGCGGCGCAAGCGCGCCGGACAGGCAAATGCCCTGACGCTCGGCGCGCTGCAGAAAATGGGGCAGCCGATCTGGCAGCCGCCAAGTCCGGCCGGCGTGCCTGACAAAAGCGATGCCTGGCTGACGCCGGGCCAGCTCAGCGAGCGGATCGACTGGTCGCGTCGTGCCGCCAGGTTGCTTGGACAGAAACTCGAACCGGCCGATTTTCTCCAGGTAGCGCTCGCGGATGCCGCGACACCGGAAACACGCAAAATTATCTCACAGGCGCCAAGCAAGCTGCACGGGCTGACCATGGTGCTGGCATCGCCCGAGTTTAACAGGAGATAGGTGGATGGCATCGATCAAGGATATTGAGCGTATTGCGCTGTCCCGTCGCGGTTTTCTCGCCGGCGCCTGCTGCGTTGCCGCCGCGCCGGTCCTCACCCCGGTAACGTTCGCTGCCATGCCCGGAGACAACCGGTTTGTCACCATCATCCTGCGCGGCGCCATGGATGGCCTCGACCTCGTGCAGCCCTACGGTGACCCGGCCTTTGCCGCGCTGCGCCCCAAGCTCGGGCTGACGCCCGATACGGGACTGCTCGACCTCAACGGCTTTTTCGGCCTTAACCCGGCAGCCTCTGCACTGATGCCCTTGTGGCAGGCCGGCCAGCTATCCTTCGTTCATGCTGTTTCGACGCCCTATCGCGACCAGCGAAGCCATTTCGACGGGCAGGACATTCTGGAAACCGGCGGTGCCGACAAAAGCCAGAAAACCGGCTGGCTGAATCGGGCACTGGCCGTCATCCCGCGTTCCGATGCGCGCAAGGCGATCGATATCAATACATCGATGGAACTGATCCTGACCGGGCCGAACCAGGCGGATAACTGGTCGAGCCAGAGCGATTTTTCGCTGGCCGATGACGAGATCGCCTTTCTCGACCGGCTTTATTCCCACGATCCGCTGTTCGCCAAGGTTTTCGATGAGGCGAAGACGACGGGGGCCGCGGCGGATCAGCTCTATGCCGATGGAAAGCGCGGTTCTGGCATTGCCGATATGGCGAAACTCGCCGGCGGCATGTTGCGCGAGCAATACCGGGTCGCAAGCTTCTCGATCAACGGATGGGATACCCATGTCGGCCAGGCGGGCCAGTTCAAAAAGGCGGCCGGCGACCTTGCGACAGCAATCATGACGCTGAAGGACACGCTTGGTGACGAAGTCTGGAACAAGACCGTGGTTCTGGCCATGACCGAATTCGGGCGCACTGCCCGTGAAAACGGTACCAATGGTACCGACCACGGTACGGGCGGCCTTGCCGTGCTTGCCGGCGGTGCCGTCGCCGGCGGTAAGGTGCTCGGCACATGGCCGGGGCTTGGCGAAGGGAAACTGCTCGACGAACGCGACCTGATGCCGACCGGCGATGTTCGTGAAGTGGCCGCCGCCATGCTCTACCGCCAGTTCGACATCAAGCCGAGCAGCCTGAGCAGCCGGGTGTTCCCGGGGCTGGGGTTTGACGAGGGCTCGGTGTTTTTGAAGGGGTGAGGTGGTGGCTGAGCCAATTCCACCGCGGGTGTGACGCGCTTTAGATAACTTGCCTGCGTCCCGGAGTGGACGTCCTGTTGAAGCCGGTCACCGGTTCGCTCTCATTATGTGGCCTGCAAGCTGTCTCCATGTTGGGGCGAGGGCACAGTGCGAGGATGCCTTATTTCTCGCCTTCCGCCTTTGTCGCGCTATTTGACCGGCTTTGGAGAACCGTGATGCGAACGATATATTGGGACAAGCCGGTCAGCGTGGGCGGCAGATTGATTTTTGGCCCGCTGGATGCGCAGGAACACATGGTCAGTTCGTGGACTGCCGTGAAGGATAGCTCATTTGCCGTCGCTGCAAGCGCGATACTCGATGCTCTGGCAGGGCGGGCATCCCCTGATGTTGCGCGCGAGCTTTTCGAAAAGGCCTTGAGTAATTCCCGATAGAACCGACAGACATTCTTCCCAGACGCCGAGAGAATGATCTCGAACTGACAGGGACTGGCTTCCATGGAACTTAAGGTGTTCTGTTTTGTTGGCCATATGTCGCATCCCGCGACAGGGAGTAAGCAATGACTGACACTCCAAAGCCTGGTCAGCAGGACGATAAACGTTCGGATCAGCAGAACAACCGACCGGATGACAAATCAGGCGTCCAGACCAAGCCGTCCGATCGTGAAAACGACAAAACCGATCGACGCTAACTGATGACCCGGCTGGGTGATGCCCCAGCCGGAGGCCACGCAGAAGTACAATATCAGCATCGACTTACATGTGGGTATCGGATATGTTCAGCATATCGTCGGCAACCGAATTCGTAGGCGCTGACGGCTGAGAGTTTGTAACTCCCGCCTGCAAAAGCATGGCGGTCGATCATGACACGTAGCTCAGCACTCATTTCGCATTTTCTAAAACTACACGATCTGACGGCCCAATATGGCCGTCTCAAACCGCTGCCGGTTTCCAATCATGCTCAGACAGGCAGTGCTCCTGCGAGCCCCACATAGATGGGGACGGTCACGCGGATTGGTTTCGCGCTACATTGGGCGAAGCCAGTCTACGTAGGCGAGGGCGACCAGCTTGATACGGTCGTGTCAGGCCCTGCCGACGCAATCAGGTGGATGCAGGCCCATTTCAAGCACAAGCGCGGCCTTGTGTACTGGCGCGCTCACTCCCTTTGCCATGAGGCCCTTCTGGGAACACTGCACCATGACTTTGCTCGCCAACCTTTCGTCGATGCGTGGGTCGAGCAAAGCCATTTTGAACCGGTACCGGAGACCTAGTCGTCAAGCGTACGAATGAGGGAGCACGCTAGATGCAGATGATCCCTCGACCGAGCGGCCGGAGTCGGGGTTCTTCGGCTGCTCGGTTTATGTCTGTTTTGGAATGGCGATGCGACAGAGTAGTATCATTCTGCCGGAACCGGCTTCGGTTTGCCGTCCTCATCCAGCGCGACCATGACGAAAGTTGCGGCGGTGACTTTTTCCAGTTGCTGGTGACGTGCGCGGTGGGCCCAGGCTTCGACATTGAGCGTGATCGAGGTGGTGCCGACGCGGGTGATTTCCGTGTAGATCGCCATCGTATCGCCGATCTTGACCGGCAGCTGGAATGCCATTTCCTTCACCGCCGCGGTGACGACGCGGCCGCGGGCGCGCTCGGCGGCGCGGATGCCGCTGGCAAGGTCCATCTGGGCCATGACCCAGCCGCCGAAGATGTCGCCGGCCGGATTGGCGTCGCTCGGCATGGCCAGCGTTCGAAGGGTCAGTTCACCGGTCGGTCTGGCGAGTTCGGTCATTCCGGAATCATCCTTTGCAATTATTCGTGTCGGTCGGGAGGCGGACACTAGCCTTGTTTCTGGCGATTGCCAGTTTCTTTTGGTCATGGCGACCATGAGCCATCGTCATGACTTGGCTGCGGAGAATAACCCAAGAAGAAATGTGGGTTCGACTTGATCGCGCCTTGCCTCCCGAGTTCTTCACGGCCCGGTAACTTCCGATCATTATCATTTAATGAGAATTGCAAATATCGGGGGAGGTATCATGCAACGTCTTGCCATTTCCTGGCGTCTTTATTGTCTCGTCGCGCTGTCGCTCGTCATTCTGGCCGGCGCGCTGACCTTCAGTCTTTTCGAAAGTTATGCGTCTTCCGAACGGGAACGGAAGGCCGGGCTTGCCCAAATGAATGATACGGCGCTGGCCGTGCTGGCCAAATATCAGGCGATGGAAGCCTCCGGCGCCCTGTCTCGCGAAGAGGCGCAGGCGCAGGCAAAGGGCGTAATCGCCGCCATGCGCTACGACAATGGTTCCGGTTACTTCTGGATCAACGACATGCACCCGAAAATGGTCATGCATGCGGTAAAGCCGGAGATGAATGGCTCGGACCTTTCACAGAATAAGGATCCGAACGGTAAATTCCTGTTCGTCGAATTCGTTCAGGTGGTGAAGGCAAACGGCAAGGGCTTTGTCGATTATTACTGGCCCAAGCCCGGCGCGAGCGAGCCGGTGGAGAAGTTTTCGCATGTGGCGGGTTTCGCGCCCTGGGGATGGATCGTCGGTACCGGTGTTTATGTCGATGACCTGAAGGCGATGTTCCGCAAGGATGCGACGGATTTCGCCATGATCTTTGCGGTCGGCGCTCTTCTTGTGATCGGCGGGGCATGGCTGGTGGTCAAGAGCGTCACGACGCCTCTGTCGCGCGTGCAGCGGGTCCTGCAGGCGATTGCCGGCGGCGCGACGGGTGTTGTTGTTCCCTGCACGGGTGAAAAAAACGAGATCGGCGAAATGGCGCGGGCGCTGGTCGTGCTGCGCGACAATGTCGAGGAACGTGCCGAATTGCAGGCGCGCGAAGCGGAGCAGCAACGCGCCATCGCCGCCGAACGTTCGGCCAGCGAAAGGGCAATTTCGACCGCCGCTGGCCGGCAGTCGCACGCAATGCATGAACTCGGGCAGGCGCTCGAAGGGCTGGCGGCCGGTGATCTTTCGGTGTCGCTCGGCGATATCGGCGAGGATTTCGTCAAGCTGAGGCAGGACTTCAACGATGCGGTCGGCGCGCTCAATCAGGCGATCGTGGCGATTTCCGAAACGGGCATGATCGTGCGCGACAGTGCGTCGGACATTTCCGGTGCGACCGGCAATCTGGCCAAGCGCACCGAACAGCAGGCGGCGGCGCTGGAAGAGACGGCGGCGGCGCTCGACGAGATCACCGCCACCGTGCGCACCGCGTCCCAGCGTGCAAGAGAAGCGCGCGAAATGGTGAGCGAAACGAAGCTCAGCGCCAGCCGCTCCGGCGAGATCGTCCGCAATGCGATCGACGCGATGGGGCGGATCGAGCAGTCGTCCGGGCAGATCAGCCAGATCATTTCCGTCATCGACGAGATTGCCTTCCAGACCAATCTTCTGGCGCTGAATGCCGGTGTCGAGGCGGCGCGCGCCGGTGAGGCGGGCAGGGGCTTTGCCGTGGTGGCGCAGGAAGTGCGCGAACTGGCGCAACGCTCGGCCACCGCTGCAAAGGAGATCAAGGTTCTGATCGGTAACTCGGTGCAAGAGGTCGAGGGTGGCGTGACGCTGGTGCGTTCGACCGGCGAGGCGCTGGTGGAGATCGCCGTGCTTGTCGAGAAGGTCAATGCCCATGTCGACACGATCGCCACGACATCGCAGGAACAGGCGAGCGGGCTGGCCGAGATCAATTCCTCGGTCAATCACATGGACCAGATGACCCAGCAGAACGCAGCCATGGTGGAAGAGACGACGGCGGCAAGCCAGACGCTTGCCGACCAGAGCCTGCATCTGCAGCAATTGCTGGGGGGCTTCAGGCTCGGCAATACCGGTATCCGCTCCGTCTCCCGCGCTGCCTGACGCGTTCGATACGGTTGATTTCCCAAAGGGCCGGAACGCGGAGGCGCCCGGCCCTTTCCCGTAATATGGCGAAGCCGATCCGAAATGGCCCGCAAACCGCCATGCTTCATCAAGCTTTCGTTTACCCAATCTGCCTAAAATCAAAACCTGTGTCATTTCGGCATCGAGCGAGAGGCAACTGGTATGGCGTATGCTTCCCTATCGACGCGAGTGATCAGCTCGCTTCTGGTTTCGACCTTTCTGGTCGCCTGTTCGGCAGAGAGCCTCGTGCCGCCGGCATCGATCGACAATGGCACGCAGGTCGGCTCCATCTCGCGCTCGTCGCCGCCGTCACCGATTTCCCAGCCCGCATCGCATCAGCCCTATTCAGTTGCTTCCGCGCCCGTTTCTCAGGCAAGCGGCGGCGGATATCTGGCGGCGCCTTCAGCCCAATCACCGATGCAATCAAATGGCGGCGGTCATTATCTGCGCGCCCCGAATGGTGCGCCGGCGACGATCCCGGCCGAAGGCGTCAACATGGATGAAGAGTTCGGTTTCAGCCCCGACGAAAGCGATGTCGTCGGTTTGGCCGAGGAGCAGGATGGCGATATCGCAGAAGGGGTCGGCGACCAGCCGGTGGTCGGTGGCATCGGCACCGATAATCCGGTGGCGCTTAACGCACGTCGTCAGCCGATCGATGACCGCGTAATCGTACCACCGAAGCGGTCAGCAGCGGGCATTGGCAGGCAGGGCTCTTCCGCCCCAATGACCTGGGGTGACAATTCTCCCGTGACCGCACCCGGTCGGGCGCCGGCGCGCGCCGAGGAGGTCGCCATGCTGCGGCCGAATAATCCGGTCGCCGGCCCGGTAACCGACGATGCCCCGATGAGCGCGCCTGATGGCGCCTGGCAGCGCACGGTCATGCCGCAGTCGGAAGTGGCCTGCCGCACCGAACTGCGCCGTCTCGGTGTCGAGTTCAAGGATCTGCCGCGCATTTCCCAGGGGCCGAGTTGCGGTATCGATTATCCGGTGAAGCTTGCCGGCCTTTCCGGCGGTATCGATGTGAGGCCGGCGGTGACGCTGAACTGCCAGGTGACGCTTGCCTTCGCAAAATGGGTGAAGAACGATCTGGCGATTTCCGCCCGCACCCGGTATCTCACCGGCATTCGACAGATCCAGCCGATGGGCGGTTATTCCTGCCGCAAGATGAACAACAGCCGCCAGCGCTACAATCCGATGTCCGAACATGCCCGCGGCAACGCGATCGATATCGGCCGGATCACGCTCAAGAACGGTCACGACATCGATGTTCGCAAGAAGGGGCTGTTCTCTTTCCGCGAGGGCGGGCTGCTGAAATCGGTGCGCGGTGACAGCTGCAAGTATTTCTCGACGGTACTTGGCCCCGGCAGCAATGCCGAGCACTGGAACCATTTCCACTTCGACCTTCGCTCACGAAAAGGCGGTCGCCAGTATTGCAACTGAGCGAAATATCTGGATTTGAAGCCTGATATGCCGAGAAACTTCTCGATGCTCAGTTGAGGCGCTTGGAAGGGGAAGGCGCGAGCATGTCTTTTTCTCCGATATCGCAGCTATCGGTATCGCGGAAATCTGCCGGCAGGGGAATTGTCAGCGCATCGACCATGAAATTCGCCAGATCATCAAGGGACGCGAAGTCGAAATCATCAGCTTCAGCCTCAGCATTAGCCTCTGGGGCGTTTTCGGTTTCTTGCTGAATTATGTTCTTCTTCACGGAATTCGGCATGATCATCGACTCTCATCTGCAGCAACGAATTTAGGAAAAATATGTGGTCTGGTATCGTGGCACCACATATAAGGCAACGTACCCGAAATTGCATACGTCAATTGCCTGTATCTATTTCATCGCCAAAGAGTTTCTGACGGCAATGAAAAGCAGGATGTTGCTGGGAGTCGGCAACGGCGAACTCACGGCAGCATCTTATCGGACCAGATATTTCTGTTTTCTAAATGTCATCTCGCGAGCCGGCGTCGCTGCTGTTTGCGCCAACCCTTGCCCCCCCATTATTTGAGGGGTATTTCAGCATCTGCCGTAACTACAGTCGCCACCCGTTTGGGTGAGCCGCTTTCGGAATTGCAGCACTGATAACAGGGTGCCCGGATACCCTGTTTCGGCAAAACGGATTGACCGACGAGTGTGTCATGGGGCGGTAGGAAGGCAAGTCTTCCCTGTCCTTTACCCTACGGTCCGAACGTACTGATGACATTGTGGGGCCGTCGCCACGCTGTGACTTGTCTGACAACGACAATGATGCGATGAGGTCTCTTGATGATGAACAACCGTCAAGGGCCGTTTTCTCGGCTTAGTAGTGCATGCCCCGCCCAATCGCTCATGCCTTTTTCTTCCGGCTCATGAGTTAAAATCGCTGCCGGAGAACGTGATGCCTGCCTTTCTCGATATTCTTCCCTTCGTGGTGGCGCTGCTTGCTGCCGGCGTTCTGGCAGGGCTTCTTGCCGGCCTGTTCGGGATTGGCGGTGGCGCTATCCTCGTGCCGATCTTCTTTCACGTCTTTGGGCTGCTCGGCGTGGACGATGCGGTGCGCATGCATCTGGCGTTAGGTACATCGCTTGCCATCATCGTGCCGACTTCGGTTCGCTCTTTCACGGCGCACCGGCAGCGTGGAGCCGTGGATATCGACCTCCTGAAGGGCTGGATCATTGCCGTTCCGTTCGGCACGCTTATCGCCACATTGATCGCCGCCTGGGCGTCCAGCACGGAACTAAGGCTGATCTTCGCGGTGATCGCGCTCGTCCTGGCGCTGCGAATGATTTTCAATCGGGCAAGCTGGAAACTCGGCGAAGATCTCCCCAGAAATCCGCTGAAATTCTTGGTCGGTACCGGCATCGGCATCCTGTCGGGCCTGATGGGGATCGGCGGCGGCGTGTTGAACAACACCTTCATGACACTTTACGGCCGCACCATCCACCAAGCGGTCGCAACCTCCTCCGGCGTCGGTGTGCTGATCTCAATCCCTGGTCTTGTCGGTTATATCTGGGGCGGCTGGGGCAAGAGCGGCTTACCACCGTTTTCGACCGGTTATATCAACTGGCTGGCAGTGGCGCTGCTGATCCCGGTCACGCTCTATACGGCACCTTACGGTGCACGGCTTGCGCATGCGCTGTCCAAGCGCCAGCTGGAGGTCGGGTTTGCGCTATTTCTCGTCTTCATCGCACTGCAGTTTTTCGCCAGCGTGATTTTCTAGTGTTATGCCGACGTGAAGGGCTACCGTCTCTTTTGCGTCACAAGCGGACTTAGAAGCGCCGACCGGCTTGGACAATAGAACGCCGTCAGGCTTTCAATGCACTCCGGCAACTAAATGGACGCCGCCGAACGGGTTGTATTTGAAGTCTTCTTCTTCGTATTGATTGATAGCTTTCAGCTCTGCACCGTAGCGGATGACGACCTTTTCTATGCCATCAGATGCCATCTCATCTGCGACGCTGTCGATCACGGCACTAAGCACCAGTTCATCCAGGGGTGAACTGCTCGGTACCAACACCTCCGGTAGGCCAACAAGATGAAAGCCCACGCTGGACAAGTAATCGTCGCAGGTAAGCGGCCTCTTCGTGAAGGCGAGGCGGCACGCTCTAGCCGCTGCGCTAGGCTCCGCGCTTTTCGCGTCCCGCGCGAGCTGCCGCCACCGAGCAACTCCATGCGCGACCCCGGCACTCTCTCCTTTTGCCGCAGTCGCGCCTGCTTCAAGCATTCGCTCAACCAGCCTTAAGGCCGTCAGCGAAACGGCAGGGGCTTCCGCAGCCTCCATGAGTGGACCGACGACATAGACGACGCATCCGTGGCTCATAACAGCCTCGACGTCACGCTGATGCCACGCGTCTTCGTGCACCTGGTCCCAAGAAACTGCGAAGCTCTCGCTCATCCGAGCGTCGGACGCGTCTTGAGAGAACGCCATGTCGATTTCGAAATCCGCGGCAAGGACTTCTATCGCGGATTGGGTAGACTGCAACAACTCCTGGAATCCGCCTGCGGCTCCGAGGAAGCAGAGGACGTGGCGCGGTCTGTACTCGGAGAAAGTCTTTAAGCACATCTTCGTTCGCCCCGTTGTGTGATCAGATACTCTGTCTGGCCGTTTTGATTACGTGAGCACTTCGCACCAGAGGCAGTCGTTGCCTTGGTCTAAGCCTTATGTTTTTTGTATATTGCGATACCAAGATCGATAACTATGCCGCGTCGCTATGGAGAAAAATCATGCGTTTCCCAGAAGAGAGACTTTGGGACCACATTAATGATGGGTGGAGCCGCATGTCATTCAAACAACGCAAGTTTTGGGACGCTATTAAACGGCCACCTGAAGAATGGGAGTTGAAGGGTTACGGGCCTTGCTGGGTTGTCGCATTAATTGGCGAAATTGTGATTTACTACAACCATTATGAGCATGGGTTTAATCGATCACCGTGGTCGCAGTTTGGCGTCATCGAACGATATCAATCGCTGCAAGATGAGTTGGAGGGCGCGGTTCAGACGCAGCTCAATAGTCTTGAAGCAGGCTACGACGTTGGCCCGTGGACTAGCGGCCCAATCGCTGGGGAATATGCTGTCAAGCATACCCGATGACCGGTTTGGGCCGATAACGGTCAACCCCGAACGTCGGCATCGTCCCAAAATCCCGAACGCAATATTCTTCCATGAAGGGATAGCTTCATGGGAACGCGACCCTATATTGCGGCATCTCCGGGGAACAACTTCCTCGCAATGTCGCCCTATACAAATGCGGTTCCCATGCCCCCCATTATTTCCGTACAGCAACTGACAAAGACCTATGGCAATGGGTTCGAGGCCTTGAAGGGCATCGATCTCGATATCGAGCGCGGCGAAATCCTCGCTTTGCTCGGGCCGAACGGCGCCGGCAAGACGACGCTGATCTCTATTGTCTGCGGTATCGTCAACCCGACCGGCGGCAAGGTGCTTGTCGGCGGGCATGATGTGGTCAAGGATTTTCGCCAGACGCGATCGCTGATCGGTCTCGTGCCGCAGGAGCTGACCACCGATCAGTTCGAAACGGTCTGGAATACGGTAAGCTTTTCCCGCGGCGTCTACGGCAAGAAGCCGAACCCGGCGCTGATCGAGAAGATTTTGCGCGAACTGTCCTTGTGGAAGAAGAAGGACAACATGTTGCGCGAACTTTCCGGCGGCATGAAGCGGCGCGTGCTGATCGCCAAGGCGCTGAGCCACGAGCCGGAAGTGCTGTTCCTCGACGAGCCGACAGCCGGCGTCGATGTCAGCCTGCGCCGCGACATGTGGGAAGTGGTCAAGCGGCTGCGCGAGGATGGCGTCACCATCATTCTGACCACCCATTATATCGAGGAGGCCGAGGAGATCGCCGACCGCGTAGGGGTCATCAATGGCGGGCAGCTTCTGTTGCTGCAGGAAAAGACCGGGCTGATGAAACAGTTCGGCCGCAAGCAGATGAAACTCGAACTGACCGAGAAGCTGGATGAGATACCGCCGAGCCTTGCGGCCTTTTCGCTTTCGCTCAGTGAAGACGGCATGTCGCTTACGCATGAATACAGCCACGAGGAAAGCCAGGACAGCATTGCCTCGCTGCTTTCGGCGCTGACGGCGGCAGGCATCCATTTCCGGGATCTCTCGACCCGGCAAAGCTCGCTGGAGGACATTTTCGTTGCTCTGGTGGAGGAAAAGGCATGAATATCGAAGCGATCAAATCCATCTACTTCTTCGAGATGGCGCGCATGCGCCGCACGCTTTTGCAGAGCGTCATCTCCCCGGTCATCACCACCTCGCTCTATTTCATCGTCTTCGGCACGGCGATCGGTTCGCGCATCCAGTCGATCGAAGGTGTGTCCTACGGCTCGTTCATCACGCCGGGCCTGATCATGCTGACGCTTCTGACCCAATGCGTCGCGAACGGCTCGATCGGCATATACTTTCCGAAGTTCACCGGCACGATCTACGAGATCCTGTCGGCGCCGGTGGCTATGACGGAGATCCTGATCGGTTATGTTGGTGCAGCCGCCAGCAAGGGGCTGATCATCGGGTTGATTATCCTCGCGACAGCTTCCTTCTTCGTCGATATCCGCATCGCCCATCCGTTCATGATGGTGCTCTTCCTTGTGCTCACCGCAATCACCTTCAGCCTGTTCGGCTTCATCATCGGTGTATGGGCGAAGAATTTCGAGCAGTTGAACATCGTGCCGATGCTTGTCGTGCCGCCGCTGACATTTTTGGGTGGAAGCTTCTATTCGATCGACATGCTGCCGCCATTCTGGCAGGCGGTGAGCCACTTGAACCCGGTTCTTTATCTCGTCAGCGGCTTTCGCTGGAGCTTCTATGAGATTGCCGACGTCAATCCGGTGATCAGCCTGATCATGATCGGCGTCTTTCTGGCCCTGTGCCTGTCGATGCTTGGCTGGATGTTCAAGACGGGTTATCGGCTGCGCAGCTGACGCGGGGAGGGCGATAGGCGGCTTATCCCCGCCTATCGCTTTGTCTTTCAACAGTCGGCAACTCTTATCCGAGCGACAGCTGGCGGCGTTCGCCGCGTGCGGCCATGACTGATGCAGCAAGCAGGCTGGCTGCCGCAAGAAGCATCACGACGGAAACCGGACCCTGGGTTTCGATCAGGAGGCCGCCGAGAACCGCGCCGCTCGAAATCGCGATCTGGAAAGCCGGGATCACCAGAGCGCCGGCGCTTTCCGCCTCATCCTGCGCATGGCGCACGACGAAACTCTGTACGCTGACCGGGAAGGCACCGAAGGCGAGGCCCCAGAATGCGATCGCAGTCGCCGCAACGGCAAGCGAGGCACCGCCAACCGCCAGAAGGACGGCCGATGCGGCAACGAGCGTGGTGAACAGGACGATCGACAGGCGCGGGCTGCGTTCCGAAACCATGCCGCCGAGCATGTTGCCGAAAAAGCCTGCAACGCCATAGGCCAGCAGGATCAGCGAGATGGTTTCGACATCAAGCTGCGGCACCCGCTCCAGGAACGGACGGATATAGGTGAAACCGGCAAAATGGCCTGCAACGAAAAGCAGGATGGTGATCAGGCCGGTGCGGATTGCCGGCCGGCGCATCAGCGCCGCAAGCGTGCCAAGCCCGGCGTGACCGGTCGGCGGCAAAGCGGGCAGGAGCGTCGCCTGGGCGACCAATGCAACGAAGCCGACGGCAGCGGACAGATAGAATGCCGCCCGCCAGCCGAGCGTGTCGCCGATCCAGGCGCCGAGCGGCGCGGCACAGACGGTGGCAAGCGAAACGCCGGCCATGATGATGGCCATCGCGCGCGGCATCCGCGCCGGTGGGACAAGGCGCATGGCTAGTGCTGCCGACATGGCCCAGAAACCGCCGAGCCCGACGCCGAGAAGGATGCGGGCGGCGAATACCGTATAGATATCGGTGGCGATCGCGGCGAGGAGGCTGGAAATGACCAGAAGTGTCGTCAGCGCCAGGACTGTCCAGCGCCGGTCGATCTTGCGGGTGCCGATGATGACGCCGGGTCCGGCGATTGCGGCAATCACCGCGGTGGTGGTGATCGACTGGCCGGCGACGCCGGTGCCGACACCGAGATCAGCCGAGAGCGGGGTCAACAGGCTGACGGGAAGGAATTCGGCAGTGACGAGGCCGAACACGCCCAAGGTCAACGAGGCGACTGCGCCCCAACGTGCGACATCATGTTCCGTTCGCGCTGCATCGTCAGATGATAAAGGGGTGCCGTGCATGAGATTCTCCTGAATTGCAGCCTATTTGGCTTCTGTCAGGAATAGGCGTGACGGCTTGGCGTTTCCATGCTAGAAAATCCGACATGCTTGACAGATCGTCCAAATTCTCATCGTCGACTGGAGCCGATCCCTTGTCGGAAATGCTGCGGGGCCTGCGGCTCGACGGTGTCGAATACGGGCGTTGCCGGCTCGCGGACCCTTGGGCCACGGCCTTTCCGGCCGAGGATGCGGCGCGGTTTCATTTCATTTCGTCCGGCAGGGCGCTTCTCAAGGCGCCTTCAGGCGAATGGCTGCAGCTGAATGCCGGAGATGCCGTCATACTGCCGCGCGGTGACGCCCATGTGATAGCGAGTGCCGAGACTGTCGAGCCGCTGCCTTTCGGGCGTTACGGCAAGAAGCAGGTCTGTGAGGGCGTATTCGACATGCAATGCGCCGATGCACGTTGCGGCACGGTGGCGCTGACCGCGTCGATGCGCTTCAATATAGACAGGTTGCATCCGCTTCTGCAGCTCATGCCCGAAACGATGCTGACCAGCGACCTTGCAACCAGCGAGCCGGCCATTCCGCATCTTCTGGATGCCATGGCGCGCGAGGTGGATATGGATCGGGTCGGCGCCGGCGGCATTCTGGCACGGCTGGCGGATGTCCTGACGGCGACGATCATTCGCACCTGGGTCGAACACGGCTGCGGCAATACGAATGGCTGGATTGCGGCGGTGCGTAATCCGGAGGTCGGGCGGGTTCTCGCCGCCATTCACCTGGAGCCTGAACGTGACTGGTCTGTGGCCGAACTTGCGCGGCTGATGGGTGCCTCACGTTCCGGTTTCTCCGAGCGGTTTGCCCGCGTCGTCGGAGAAACGCCCGCCCGGTATGTTGCGCTGGTGAGAATGCACCAGGCGCGTCTCTGGCTGAAGCAAGGCATGCGGGTAGCGACGGCGGCCGAAAAACTCGGTTATGACGCTGAAGCCTCGTTCAGCCGTGCCTTCAAGCGTATCATCGGACACCCACCAAGCCATTTTCGAGGCAAGCCGGACAGCGAAACGGCGCCTGACGAGATGGTCGAACTGGCCGCGGTCGGGTGAGGCGAAGGACGCGGGAACCGGCTCTGCCCATCCGATGGCGCGAGGAGCTGGAAGCCTGATGGACCGGCGGCGTTTCTCAAGCGTGTCGTCACAATGAGACGGCGTGTGCCGGCTTGCCTAATCCCTTAGCCGCAACTCGTCTGTCTGCATGTTGAGCGAACTCAGCGTCGACAGAAAGCTCATGCCAAGCAGGCTTTCGTCCAGCATTCCGTCCTGGGCTACCATGGCGCGGACGTTTCTGCGCGAGATCGGGCCGATGGCGATCTCGTCGAGCCTGACGGGGGCGGCCATGGCAGGGCCGTTGGCGGTCATTACCCGGACAGTGTAGGCGAGGCCGCCGGTATCTATTCCGACTGCCGAGGCATCCTCGAAGGAGAGAACCACGCTGCTGGCACCGGTGTCGACGAGCATCGGGATGTTTTTTCCGTCGACCGCGACATCGGCCTGGAAATGCCCGCCGAGTGCCTTCTGGATGATGACCTCGTTTCCGTCGCTTCCCGTGACGACGACGGCTCGGCCGGGCATCAGTCCTGCGACCATGCGGCCGGCGAACTGGTTGGCGTCGTTTCTGTAAAGATAGGCGGCAACCAGTCCGAGGATGATGACCAGCCAGATGGCGAGATTGCGTAATGCCTCGTTCATGCCGCCGCGGCGACCGGCAAGAATGCCGGCACCAAGCAGGCCGGCAATCGGGACGAGATAGATGAGTTGGCCGAAATCGTTGTTGTCGATGCCGAAGGTCTGGCCCGACGAATGGTTGAAGACCAGCAGCGCAAGGCCTGCGCCGAGCACGAGAAGCACGAAGGTCAGTCCGTTCATGTGATCTGGCGCTCCTTTGCTATTTTCTGTCGTCTGGTCTCCCGCCGCGGTTTTCGTTCGACCGTTTCCAGCCGGGCGGTAAGCCCGTCCATGATCGAATGCCGCTCGGCATCGGAATAGTCGATCCAGCCGGCAATCTCGTCGCGCGTGCGGCCGCAACCAAAGCAATAGCCGGTTTTCAGGTCGATCGAACAGACAAGGATGCAGGGCGAAATCATGCAAACCTATATCGGAGGTTCAGGCGATCAGGGCAAGGGTCGAAAGAAGCACGATTTCGCTAACCTGTTGTGTGGCGCCGATCGTATCGCCCGTATGGCCGCCAAGCTTGCGGCGGACGAAAGCGGTAAAGAACTGGCCGGCGGCGGCGCAGACGAGGATCGCAAAGATCGCAACCGGAATGCCGAGGTGAGAGGCGATGAAGATCAGCCCCATCACGCCGCCGATCAGCAGTGCAAGGTTACGCGAGCCCCGTTCGGGTGCGCCGATGGCCACCGCCACGCCGTTTGTTCGGGCAGGCGGGAGCGCGCTCCAGTGCCAGATCATTACCGAGCGGCTGAGGCAGGCCGCGGCTAGCATCGAGACTGCCGCCAAGCTGGAATCGAACCGGGCGAGTGCCGCAAGCGATGCTGCGCGCAGCAGGAAGGACAAAAGCATTGCAACGACACCGTAGGAGCCGATACGGCTGTCTTTCATGATCGCGAGCGCATGTTCGCGGTCACGTCCGCCGCCCAGCCCATCGGCTGCATCCGCAAGGCCATCTTCATGCAGCGCGCCGGTCAACAGAACCATCAGTGACAGAGCAATCATGCTCGTCACAAGCGCGTCACCCGTCTGCGACAACATGTAAAGCACGAGTGCGGGGACGAGCGCGATCAGCACGCCGGCAAGCGGAAATGCCCTGACTGCACGGGAAAACGAGCCGCTTTGACCGAGAAAGAAACGGTCCGGCACGGGGATGCGGCTGAGAAATGCGACCGAGCGGGCTAGGTCGGCGATGAAATCCGTCGCGTTTGGCAGTTGTCGCTCCCGATATAGGCGATTAAGAGATGCGCACACAAAGCGCGATTTGCCGGTGAACACAAGTGCCGGACGATGACGCGCCGGCTAAGACGAGAGAGATTTCGATGAGTTTGAGCGGCCTGCCTTTCGACGATTTTCGTAACCTGATTGCCAACTTGCCGGGACCGGATCCGCGCGCATTGGTGGATGCCCGCGAGCGTGACGCCAAGCTGACAAAGCCGCTCGGAGCGCTTGGAAGGCTTGAGGAAATCGCCTTCTGGCTTGCCGCTTGGACGGGCAGGGCACCTGCGGTCAACCGCCCGCTTGTCGCGATCTTTGCCGGCAACCACGGTGTTACCCGGCATGGCATCACACCCTTCCCGCCGTCCGTGACGCAGCAGATGGTGGATAATTTTGCCGCAGGCGGTGCGGCAATCAACCAGATCTGCGTCACCCATGACCTGGGCCTGAAGATTTTCGACCTTGCGCTCGATTATCCGACCGGCGACATTGCAACCGAAGCGGCTCTTTCCGAGCGCGATTGCGCTGCGACCATGGCTTTCGGTATGGAAGCGATTGCCGGTGGCACGGATCTCCTCTGCCTCGGTGAAATGGGCATAGGCAACACTACGATCGCCGCAGCTATCCATCTGGCGCTTTATGGTGGCGAGGCCGAAGACTGGGTCGGTCCGGGCACCGGCTCCCATGGCGAGTTGATGGCCCGTAAGATCGCCGTCGTTAAACAGGCGGTCGAGTTCCACAAGGACCATCTCTCCGATCCGCTCGAAATTCTTCGCCGTCTCGGCGGTCGCGAGATCGCAGCAATTGCCGGTGCGATTCTGGCAGCCCGCATGGAAAAGATCCCTGTTCTGCTTGATGGCTACGTCGTCACTGCTGCCGCTGCAATTTTGAAGGCGATGAACCCGTCGGCGATCGACCACTGCCTGATCGGTCACGTTTCTGCCGAGCCGGGACATCTGCGCTCGATTGAAAAGCTCGGCAAGACACCGCTGCTGGCACTCGGCATGCGCCTAGGTGAAGGCACGGGCGCAGCACTGGCGGCCGGTATCGTCAAATCTGCAGCCGCCTGCCATACCGGCATGGTGACCTACGAACAGGCAGGCGTGACCAACAAGGCATAAGAGAACCGCCAATGGAAAACACGCCGCTCGACAGCACTCTTGGAAAGGCGAGCGGCGTCCGCCGGATTATCGCGGCGACCCGGTATTCGATGCAAGGTCTTGTGCGCCTGTGGCGTGAACAAGCCTTCCGGCATGAGGTCTATGCCTTCTGCGCAGGTCTCGCGCTCTTTGCGATCGTCGGCGCCGCGGCGATCGATTATTTCATCTTCCTCATTCTGACTTTGCTCCTGTTTTGCGTCGAGGCGCTCAACACGGCGATAGAGGAACTTGTCGACCGGATATCTCCCGAAATCTCCACGGTCGGGCGTCACGCCAAAGATCTCGGTTCTTTCGCTGTCTTCTGTATGCTGACCGCAAACGGATTGTTTGTGCTTTACGTTCTGGTCAAGCCCTTCTTTCGATTGCATTAGGAATGCGCAATATCGGCGTTTTCCGGATCTGCAGAGTTGCGATCACGGACCCGTGATCTTCAGATGCAACTTTTTATAGTGGACGCGCGAACGTCAAAAAATTAGCATTTGTCATGTTTTGGGGATTGCGGGACCTTTCACCTTGACCGATGACTCGATCGAAGTTTTTGAATCTGATTTCAAATGGATTGTTCGGGTATGCGAAAACGGAGAAGTGACGGAGCGCATTTTTAGCATCGCCGAACATGCCCATTCCTGGGCAGCAGGTCAGCGTATACGCATCAAATGTCCGCCGCAGAGATTCGCTTGCAGGCGCGAAGATTAACGACCGTGAACGATTTGCGGACGAATGCACGGGTGACTATTCGGTAAATAAGTTCAGGCGAAAGAACGCTTACGTTTTTCGATCGCCGGCGCATCGGCAACGGCGGGAATGCTTTGCATCACCCGGGTGGCAGGCAGGATGGCTATGACTTCGGTGCCTTCACGCAGTTTGGAACGAAGCACGAACTGGCCGTCATGCTTGGCCAGGATAGCTTGAACGATCGGCAGTCCGAGTCCTGTGCCCTGCTCGGCACTTTTGATGGCAATCGAACCCTGTCCGAAGGCCGACAGCACGACGGGAATTTCTTCCTCGGGAATGCCGGGGCCGTTATCCTTGATTGCCACATATTGTCCGCCGCCCGCCGTCCAGCCGACCTTGACCGAGATCTCTCCGCCCTGCTGCGTGAATTTCACCGCATTCGAGAGCAGGTTGAGAATGACCTGTCGGATCGATTTTTCATCTGCCCAGACATGCGGCATCTCGTTTTCGAAATTGTGGCGAATGGCGATGTTCTTCGCCCGTGCCCGCAACTGAACCATGCCGATGCAGTCCTCCGCTACTTCCAGTAGCGACAGCGTCTCCTCGTTGAGATCATAACGGCCGGCTTCGATACGCGACAGATCAAGGATTTCGTTGATCAGGTTGAGAAGATGCTCGCCGGAGCGGTGGATGTCGCCGGCATATTCGCGGTATGTGGGGTTCGGCATCGGGCCGAGCACTTCTGAACTCATGACCTCGGAAAAGCCGAGAATGGCATTGAGCGGTGTTCTCAGTTCATGGGACATGGAGGCGAGGAAGCGGGATTTTGCCAGATTGGCTTCCTCCGCCCGGCGCCGCGCCTCGTCCGACATCGATTTTGCCACTTCCAGCTCGGCGATCAGGTCGTCCTTTTCCGACTGGTAGGACATCAGGGTAAGGTTCGAGCGGTAGAGGCGGTCGCCGATGAAATGAAAGAAAACCACGGCGATGGCGCAGATCGCAGTCAAGCCGATGTCGAGGAGGTCCCGTGAGATCGCGACACGAAAGAGAAGTGCTGCAATCACCGGGACAAAGCCGACGAGAACGCCCTGGCGCAGCATGAAGCTGCTCATGGCTGTGATTGAAATCGCAAAGAGCAGGACGGCGCCCTTGTAGAAGTAAAAACTGTCGCCACCACACGCGTCGCAGGATTGAAGCGCAAAAGTCGCCCATCCGACGCCAAGCAGAATCTGCGCAAGCAGCAGCCGCCGGCGCCATTTAGTGGTTTCCGCCGCCGCGATTTCCTTGCGGCTGAAACGTCGGGCGAGCAGAAGGTTGATCGCATGCAGGCTGAGCATCAAAAGCGCCAAGGCAATCAGGTGGGCGCTCGGCGAGATATACATTCCGATCGCGGTGACGAGCGCGATGAAGAGGGGCACGACCGCCGCCGCCTGCAGTACCGCATTGACATGCATGGCGAGCATGTCACGGTCGAAGGCCTGGTTGCCGCTATTTGAAAGTTGCAGCCGTTCACGTGTCGCGCGGACGGTCTTGGATACCGCCTTGTTGCGGTGGCCACGCGATCGATCAACGATTATCTTGTCGGTCGAGATACTGACGCCGCTACTCATTGGTTGTGAACTAATTTATTCGGATGATTGAGAGCTTATGTTCCAAACCTTAAGAAGATACTGCCGGGAAAGGTTTTGTTTGCCATTCTCCTGAAGCTTCCGTTTGTAATTGAGACCGGATTGTGACCCGCCTTGCCAAGACCCTGAAGGATGGTTTGTTCCTCGGAGCATTCCTTGTCCTTGCCTCACTTATCGTTGCCAAGATCGACCTCAACGGTGACACCCGCGTCAACGGTCCGTTTTACGCGATCGACGGCGATACGCTGGCGGCTGGAGCCGAGCGCTTGAGGCTGATCGGCATCGATGCCCCCGAGGCTGATCAGTCTTGCGGCGAAGGGCAGAATGTCTGGACATGCGGCGATGCCGCACGCGACGCCCTGGCAAAATTCGCCTCGGCGCCCGACGTATATTGCGCAGGATCCTCCAGGGATCGTTATGGCCGTGTTCTTGTACGCTGTCGGCTGGGTGAAACGGATATCAACGCCGAACTCGTACGCCGCGGAATGGCTGTCGCATCCGGGGACTATCACGCAGAAGAGACAGCTGCGCGGGCACAGGCAGAAGGGATATGGTCCGGTCCTTTCGAAACCCCACGCGCGTGGCGTACGGCCAAGGGTGCTGAGGCCGAAGATGATGGATCGACCGGGACCGGAAGCCGTGTCGAAGCGATCCTCGATCGGCTGAAAGGCATGCTGCCGTGGACGTGATTGAACCGGACCGGATTGCCGATCTCGGTGCAGGCATCGCAGCCTGTCGCATTTGTCGCGACCATCCTGCAAAACCAGGAAATCCGTTGCCCCACGAGCCGCGGCCGGTTGCGACATTGTCCTCGACGGCACGGTTACTGATTGCCGGTCAGGCGCCGGGCTTGCGAGTTCACCAGAGCGGACTGCCATTTGACGATGCCTCGGGCAACCGGCTGCGCGACTGGATGGGCGTGACCCGAGAAGAGTTTTACGATGCAGACCGTCTGGCGATCGTGCCAATGGGCTTCTGTTTTCCCGGTTACGACGCAAAGGGAAGTGACCTCCCACCGCGCAAGGAATGTGCGCCCGCATGGCGCAGCAGGGTGATTGCGGCAATGCCGCAGATCGACACGGTTCTGGTGATCGGCCAATATGCTGCGGCTTGGCATCTGGGCGCTCGCCGAAAGAAAACCACGACGGAAACGGTGAGGAACTGGCGGGAATATTTCTTCGTCAATGACGGGCCGCGCATCCTGCCGCTGCCACATCCGAGCTGGCGCAACAGCGGCTGGCTGAAAAGCAACGGTTGGTTTGAAGCGGAGATCTTGCCCGTGTTGCGCCAGCATGTGGATAGCTTGATCCGCGGAACAAAATTCGCTTAACTGTGTGAAAATCGGGTGTATAACGAAAAATCATTTCGAAGGGGACAATGATGGACCGTCTTGACCGCAAGATCCTGCGCATTCTGCAGGAAGATTCCACACTCGCAGTGGCGGATCTCGCCAAGAAGGTCGGCCTGTCCACCACGCCTTGCTGGCGCCGTATCCAGAAAATGGAAGAGGACGGCGTCATCCGCCGTCGCGTGGCGCTGCTCGATCCGGGCAAGGTCAATACGAAGGTTACCGTTTTCGTCTCGATCCGCACCGCCAGCCACTCGATCGAATGGCTAAAGCGCTTTTCCGAAGTCGTGGTAGATTTTCCGGAAGTGGTAGAATTCTACCGCATGAGCGGTGACGTAGACTATCTGCTGCGTGTCGTCGTGCCGGATATCGCTGCCTATGACGCCTTCTACAAGCGCCTGATCGCCAAGATCGAGATCCGCGACGTCTCTTCCGTCTTTGCCATGGAGCAGATCAAATACACGACGGAACTGCCGCTCGACTACATGATGATCGACAACCAGAAATCCGGCGACGACTGAGCGATCCAACTCTGCTGAGATGATTTTGAAAGCGCTGCAATCCGGGTTGGGTTGCGGCGCTTTGCTTTGGTATTCAGACCTTTAGTCGCCGCATCACCTTCTCGCCTGACAGTTCTTTGAGCGCGTCCTTGCCGATCCAGCGTGCCGTTTTGTCATTCGATTCTGCGAGTTTCTGCGCAAGGGCGAGAGCCGGCTTGTGGCAGGTGACATTTCGCTTGCCGATATTGCGCAAGGCCCAGTTGACAGCTTTTTTGACAAAATTGCGCGGGTCGGTGGAGTGTTGTTCGATCAGGCGCAGACAGCCTATCAAGGTCGCGTCCGGCTCCTTCTTCAGGTGGACGGATGCTCCGGCGATCATCGCAAAGGCGCTGCGGCGGACGAATTCACGCTCGTCTTCGGCAAACTCGGCGATCAGGTCCTGCCAGAAGGGGGCTTCGGTAAAGAGGTCGGCGGCGGCATCGACGATTTCCCAGGAAGTGAAATCATCCGCCCAGGAATGCGCTTCGGCAGAGGTAAGCGCTTTCGGGTCGGCGGTGTAAATCGCCACCATCCGCGCTTCGCGAACGCCTGTGTTCCACAGATCAAGCGCCCGGGCGTGATCGCGTTTCACCACACGGGCGATTTTCTGCAGGTCGGGATTGGAGATCCCGAGCGCCGCATCGGTGACGATGCCAAAGCGACCCATGCCGGCAATGTTCTCCTCCGACCGCAAAGTACCAAGATGATCGATTATCTCGGCGACGTCGGAGGAGGGGCTGAGCATTGCCTTTGACCTTTTGTCTTACTTCCGTTCGAGACGGGCAAGCAGCGAGGACGTATCCCAGCGATTGCCGCCCATGGCCTGCACGTCGCCATAGAACTGGTCGACCAGTGCCGTCAGCGGCAGTTTCGCCCCGTTGCGACGTGCTTCTGTCAGGACGATGTCGAGATCCTTGCGCATCCAGTCGACGGCAAAGCCGAAATCGTACTTGCCCTGGTCCATCGTCTTGTGGCGATTTTCCATCTGCCAGGAACCGGCGGCACCCTTGGAAATGACATCGATGACGGTCTCGATATCGAGGCCGGACTGCTTGCCGAAATGGATGGCTTCCGACAGGCCCTGAACGATGCCGGCGATGCAGATCTGGTTCATCATCTTTGTAAGCTGGCCACTTCCGACCGGTCCCATCAGCCCGACCATGCGGGCATAGGCGTCGATGACCGGCCTGGCATTGTCGAACACGGCCTGATCGCCGCCGCACATGACGGTGAGCACACCGTTTTCTGCGCCCGCCTGACCACCGGAGACCGGGGCGTCGATGAAGTGGACGCCGCGTGCTTTCGCAGCCGCATCCAGTTGGCGCGCAACCTCGGCACTGGCAGTGGTGTTGTCGATCAGAATCGCGCCGGGCTTCATGGTCGAGAGCACACCGTTTTCGCCCGTTGTCACCGAGCGGAGATCGTCGTCATTGCCGACGCAGGTGAAGACGAAATCGGCATCCTTGGCGGCTTCCGCCGGCGTGGCTCCGGTCGTGCCGCCGAATTTCGCGGCCCAGTCGGCGGCCTTGGCGGCGGTGCGGTTATAGACGCTGACGTCGTGGCCACCCTTTTGCTTGAGATGTCCCGCCATCGGGAAACCCATGACCCCGAGACCGATGAATGCCACTTTCGCCATGCCGAACCTCCGAACGCTTGTTGTTCCCGATGATTAGAACAAAGCATGGCCGACGGGAAGAACAAAGCAGGCAAAAATGATTTTCCGCAATGCGGTGGACATTTGCACTTTAGCAGTTTTGCATTCCCATCTGCTTGAATCGGAGAAATGAAATCTCCGATTGCAGTTGTTTTTTGAAACGATGGAATGTCGACCAACTCGATAGAGTATGGGAGCCTTCTGTCATCAGAGATCTGGTGAGGAAGGGCTCATTCCATGGTGACAGGCAATTTGAACCGTCGACAGACACTTGGCTTGTTCGGCGCGGCAGCGGCTACTGCCGTCCTGCCCATCGCGGGAAAGGCAAGGGCTGCCGCCAAGGAACTGCGCATCGGCTGGCAGAAGAACGGCGTGCTGGCTCTGGCGAAAAGCCAGGGTGCGCTCGAAAAGCGTTTCGCCGATCGCGGCATCAAGGTGACATGGGCGGAATTCACCTCCGGCCCTCCGCTTCTCGAAGCGCTCGGGGCGGGCGCGCTCGATTTCGGCCCGACCGGTGACGTGCCGCCGCTTTTTGCGCAGGCCGCTCGCGGCAACCTGCTTTATGTCGGTACCTATCGCGGCAGTTCTCAAGGTTCGGCCATCCTCGTCCACAAGGATAGCCCGATCCAGTCGATCGCGGATCTGAAGGGCAAGAAGCTGGCCTTCAAGCGCGGCTCCAGCGCCCACAATGTTGCAGTCAAGGTTCTGCGCAAGGGCGGACTTTCCCCCAGCGACGTGACGCAGCTCGATCTTGCGCCACCGGATGCGGCCGCTGCCTTCAAGAATGGTTCGATCGATGCCTGGTCGATCTGGGATCCCTATACGGCAATTGCCCAAGCCGACCCGCAGACCCGCGTGCTGACGACGGCGGAGGGTATTGTCGATAGCTGGAGCTATTTCCTCGGTAATGGTGATTTCGCTGCCGAGAACGGCGATCTGATCGTCGAGGTGATCGACGAGCTGAAAAAGGTCGGCGGCACGGCACAGTCGAATTTCGATGAGACGGTGAAGGCGATCGCCTCAATCACCGGCGTGCCGGAAAACGTCACCAAGGTCGTGCTGTCGCGCCGTGGGGCGGATCTGGGCGCGGTCTCCACCGTGCCGGATGCGGCGGTCCAGTATCAGCAGGCGCTGGCCGATGAATTCTACGATCTCAAGATCATTCCGCGAAAGCTGGACATCTCCGACATCGTCTGGCGCCCCAAGGCCAGCTGAGCCTGCGTCCGTCAAAGACCAACCGAGATCAAGGATTTTTCACGATGAGCGATACGAAGAACCCCATCGATTTTCTCTGGTTCATCCCGACCGGCGGCGACGGCACCTATCTCGGCGGCAGCGAGCTTAACCGTCCGCCTGAAAACAGGTATCTGCGCGAACTGGCGCAGACTGTGGACAGGCTTGGGTTTTCCGGCGTGCTTTTGCCGACCGGCGTCTCCTGCGAAGAGTCCTTCGTGACGGCTGCCTCGCTGGCGCCGTTCACCGAAAAGCTTAAATTCCTGGTGGCGATCCGCCCGGGCACGGCGGCGCCGGCCTATTATGCAAGGCTCGCGGCAGCGCTAGACCGGGTGTCGAACGGCAGGCTGCTGCTCAATATCGTCGTCGGCGGCAATCCGTCGGAACTAGCGGGCGACGGCATCTTTCTTGAGCATGACGAGCGCTACACCCATGCTGAAGAATTTTTCCAGGTCTTCGAGGATCTCGTCACCACCGGCCATGCGGATCTAGACGGCAAGCATATCAAAGCGAGGAATGCCAAGCTCGGTTTCCCGACCATTCAGCAGCCACGGCCACCGCTCTATTTCGGCGGATCGTCGGATGCCGGCATCGAGTTCTTCGCCGGCCGTGGCGACAAATATCTGACCTGGGGCGAGCCACCGGAACAGGTGGAGCAAAAGATCAAGGCCGTGCGCGCTGCCGCCGAAAAACGGGGCAGGGAGGTTTCCTTCGGCATCCGGCTGCATTTCATTGTCCGCGAGACCGACGAGGAGGCCTGGGAGGCTGCGGACAAGCTGATCTCCAAGCTCTCTGACGAGACAATCGCCAAGGCGCAGGCGCATTTCGCGCGCGATTCCGACAGTGTCGGCCAGCAGCGGATGGCGGCGCTCCACAACGGCCGCCGCGACAAGCTGGAAGTCTCGCCCAACCTCTGGGCGGGGATCGGCTTGGTGCGCTCGGGCGCGGGGACCGCCCTGGTCGGCTCGCCGAAGACGGTGGCGGCGCGCCTGCGCGAATACCAGGACCTCGGCATCGAGACGGTGATCGGCTCCGGTTATCCGCATCTGGAAGAGGCTTACCGCGTGGCGGAATTGCTTTTCCCGGAACTCGGCATCACCCGCGAGGAACAGCGTGCCGGTTTCGGCAATGAATTCGCGTCCGAAAAGCCGCTCTTCGGCGGCGGCGGCCACGCGACCATCCGTGCTGTTGCTGCATCCTGATAAGATAGCGAGGGCGAGATAATGACGGCAGTCGATACGTTTTCGGAAGGGCGCAGCCTAAGGCGCATCAGGGAAGACAGGACTTCATCGGCGGCAATCGGCTATTCAGATCCTCCCAAGGGGTCGGCGGAGAAGGCTGCGCGGGCAGATGACGGGAAGCCGCTACGCCCGCGCAGCGTCTCCGGCTTAGCGCTTTTACCTTTTCTCCTGCCGGTGACATTGGTCATACTCTGGCAGGCGGGCTCGTCTTTCGGCTTAATCTCCGACCGGATCATGCCGTCGCCGGTGGCGGTGGTTGCGGCCTTTTGGGAACGGTTGCTCTCCGGTGAACTGGTCCGCGATGTCGGCGTCAGCGGTGCGCGGGCGCTCAGCGGTCTTCTGATCGGCGGCTCGATCGGGTTCCTGCTAGGCATCGCCAACGGCGTGTCGAAACTGTCGGAACAACTGACCGACACGACGCTGCAGATGCTGCGCACGATTCCGCATCTGGCGATGATCCCGCTCGTCATCCTCTGGTTCGGCATCGGCGAGGAGGCAAAGCTGTTCCTCACCTCACTCGGTGTACTCTTCCCGATCTACTTGAACACCTATCACGGGGTGAAGAATGTCGATCGCGACCTCATTGAGATGGGACGTATCTACGGGATGAGCGGCTGGTCGCTGTTCCGCAAGGTGATCTTTCCGGGCGCGCTGCCGTCGATCTTCGTCGGCTTACGGTATGCGCTCGGTATCATGTGGCTGACGCTGATCGTCTCGGAATCGATCGCTGCAAATTCCGGCATCGGCTACATGGCCAATACCGCCCGCGAGTTCATGATGACCGATGTCGTCGTGCTGGCGCTGGTCATCTACGCGGTGCTCGGCAAGCTCGCGGACGTCATTGCCCGGACGCTGGAGCGCGCAGCGCTCTCATGGAACCCGGCCTATCAGCGGTAAGGAGGAAAAAATGCCTGTTGGACCCTATCAATCACCGGTCGCCTTCATTTCGGATGTGGAACTCGATGCGCACCATGCCGCGCAGCCGGTGGACTATCAGGCCGCGCCGCAACCCGCTGGCCTGAAGCTGCGCGGCGTCGAGAAACGCTTCGGCGACAATCTGGTCTTACGCGGTCTTGATCTCGATGTGCCCGCCGGGCAGTTCCTGGCAATCGTCGGCAAGAGCGGTTGTGGCAAGAGCACTCTCTTGCGGCTCCTGGTCGGGTTGGACGAGCCGACTGGTGGCCGGATCGAATTCGTCGATGAGGAAGGCAAGGCAGTGGAGCCCAATTCCCGCATCGTTTTCCAGGAGCCGCGGCTTTTGCCGTGGTTCTCTGTTGCCGACAATGTGGCGGTTGGATTGGGCGACGGCGTGCCGAAAGCATTCGGGCGGCGCGAGGCCGAGCGGGCGCTGGCGGGCGTGCAGCTGTCGGAAAAGGCGAAGGACTGGCCGTCGAAACTTTCCGGCGGCCAGCGCCAGCGCGTGGCCTTGGCACGCGCTCTGGTCAGCCGTCCGGGCCTGCTGGCGCTCGATGAGCCGCTCGGCGCGCTCGATGCCCTGACGCGGATCGGCATGCAGGATCTGGTGACCAATGTCTGGCGCGAGCTTGGCTTTACCGCCGTGCTCGTCACTCATGATGTGGCGGAAGCCGTGCATCTGGCGGACCGAGTGATCGTGCTCGATGAAGGGCGCATCAGCCTTGACCTCGAAATCCCGAGAGATATGTCCCGCCGGCATGGCGATCCGGTTTTAGCGGAATTGGAGGGCAGGTTGCTCGATACGATCCTCGGGAAAGCCTAAGGATCGTATCTAGAGCATTTCCGCCTTTCTTCGAAATGCGAAACCGCTCTATCTCTTTGTTTTAACGCAATTCCGGACGCAAAACAGGTTCCCACTTTTGCTGGAATTGCTCTAAAATCAGGTCGGGCCGATCAGATCGATCGGTCGGCCCGCGCCAGTCCGTGTTCGACCAGCCGGTCGATGACTTGAGGATAGCTGACGCCGCTTGCGCCCATCACCTTGGAATACATGCTGATATCGGTGAAGCCGGGAATGGTGTTCAGCTCGTTGACGAGAATGCGGCCCTCGGCGGTGAGGAAGAAGTCAGCCCGTGCCATTCCATCGCAGCCGAGTGCGCGAAAAGCCTTGACTGCGAAGGCGCGGATCTCGTCCTCGACATCCGGCGGCATCTGCGCCGGAACTCTGAGCGCTGCACCATCCTCATCGATATATTTGGCATCGTAACTGTAAAAGCCGTGGCTCTCCGCCGGAACGATCTCGCCCGTTGTCGAGACGAACAGGTTGCCGTCAGGTGCTTCCAGAACAGCACACTCGATCTCGCGGCCCTTGATGAACTCCTCGGCGAGAAGCTTGCTGTCGTGACGAAAACCTTCAGACAAGGCCGCGTCGTAACCGGCTTTCGTCAGAACCTTGCTGACGCCGACCGAAGACCCTTGGCGGGCGGGCTTGATGAATATCGGCAAGCCGAGCGCCTGTTCCAGTTCCTCGAAAGCGGGTACCGCGTCCTGATAGATCGTCACAGAGCGTGCAGCCGGAATACCGGCCTCGTTGAACAGCCGCTTGGCGATATCTTTGTCGAGCGCATTGGCGGAACCGAGAATGCCGCAGCCGACAAGCGGCACGCGCGCAACTTCGGCCAGCCCCTGAACGGCACCATCCTCGCCATGCAGACCATGCAGCACCGGAAACAGGATGTCGATCTTCGGCAACTCGTATGCCGCAGCAGCTTCGGGAAGTGCAAGAAGACGACCCTTGCCGCCGGGGATCAGGGAAAGCTGGGTGCCGTTTTCCGGCTTTGAAAGCGCGCCGCCCTCGAACGCGCTGAGCAGCCATAGGCCTTCGCGACTGACGAAGACCGGCACTGCATCGTATTTTTGCGGATCGAGCGAATTCATTACATTGGTGGCCGAAAGCACCGACACGTCATGTTCCGCCGAACGCCCGCCGAACAACACGGCAATACGCAACCTGCCTGAGTTTCCCGTCATGTAACCCTCTCCAGTCCGGCTCGTGGCCGGTATCCGATTCTGCATCGGTTTTTCACCCACTCCTTGCGACGCCGCAAAACGGGCTGTTTTGCGGCGCGCTCGCTACGGAGATTAGGAAAGTTGGTGTCAGAACGGCTTGATGACAGCGAGCGCCACGACGAGCACGAGACAGATCAGGATGACCGGCATGCCGATGCGCACGAAGGCATTGGGTTCAAGCTTCGGATCGGCAGCCATCTTGCGCATTGCAGCTTGTTGCATGCCGTGCAGGGCCGAAAGGATGACGACGAGCAGAAGCTTGGCATGCAGCCAGCCATTGCCGGCAAAACCTATATAGCCGAAGGCGAGCCAAAGGCCGAAAATCCAGGCACCGGCAAGCGCTGCAGTGGTCACTGTGCGGTCGTATTTACGCAGCGCGACGATCACGCCGACACGGATCGGCGGCGGCACCATCGAGATGACGAAGGCATTGATCAGCATGCCGCCGATCAGCAGGAAGTCGGAAAGTTGGTGCAGGGCCTTGATGGTGAAATACAGCATTATCGGTCACTCCAGATCATGGATTCGGTAAACCCGAGTTCAGCCAGATCCTGCGCTCGAAGCGCCTGTTCTGCCGGGTCTGATGAAAAGAATTCGTCCAGTTGCGGCGGCTTTACGCCGGTAGCCGATAACATCGCGTGAACTTGGCCGCGATGATGGATCTGGTGCTGGAAGAGATGCAGAAGGATGCGGTCTGTCGGCTCGACCTGCATATGCGTGTCGCGCGGGATGCGGACTTCGGCGCAAAGCGTGTCGTCCGTCAGGCTGCGACAGTGGTCGATGAGCCGGCGATCGGCTGCGCGCTGTTCGCGGTCGAGATCGGCAAGGGCGGGAAACGGGATTTCCGGTTCGAAGGCGGAAGCACCCGGACAGTCGCCTTCGAGCGCGCCGATATAGAGCCAGTCGACGGTCAGGATATGGTTCAGCGTGTGGATGATCGACGGAAAGAAGTTTTGGCGCGGCGCGGCCAGCTCGTCGGAAGACAGCAGGACGCAGGCTCTCAGCAGCCGGTGATTGGCCCAGGCGTTGTTGTATGCCTGGGCTATGAGGTAACGCTCCGGCGTCATGGGGCCGTTCTCCGTTGAGGCGAAGAAATTATCCCTTCAACTTCGCGATGACCAGATGGCCCGGGCTGGGATTGCCGTCCTGCATCCGCACGTTGATATCGCTCATTTCGACAAGTTCGAAACCGGTATCGGCAAGCCGTGTGCGGATATAGGCCGGCGAATGCATGAAGCGCTGGTGCGGGCCGACCGTGTAGGTGCGCTCATCGCCTTCCGGCAGGGATTCGGAGGAAAAGATGAACAGGCCGCCAGCGACCATGTTTTCGGCCGCACCGAAGAACAGCGGCTCGAGCGCGCCGAGATAGGGGAGCACGTCGGTCGCGGTGATCAGGTCGAAGGGCGCGTCGTCATTGTCCTCGAGGAAATCCTCGACTTCGGCGACATAAAGCGTCTCGTAGAGATCCTTCTCGTGGGCGATCTCGACCATGTTTTCGGAAATGTCGAGCCCGGTAATGTCGTCGACCATGTCGCGCAGTGTGCCGCCGGTCAGCCCCGTGCCGCAGCCGAGATCGAGCATGCGCTTGAACGGGCCGAGCTTCAGTTCCTGCAGGCGCTGGCGCACCAGAACCGGTACCGCATAACCGAGTTGTTCGACGAGAATGTCTTCAAAGCTTTCCGCATGCTGGTCGAACAGCGTTTCGACATAGGCGTCGGGAGCCTTCGGCGGCGCATCGCCGCGGCCCATCGAGGCGATGCGAACGGCGGCACCACCATGATCTTCGGGATCGATTTCCAGCACCTGGCGATAAGCTTCGACGGCAGCATCGATCTCGCCGGCCTTTTCATGCGCAAGCGCCCGGTTATAGGCTTCCGCCAATGCTTCTTCGTCGATCTTCGCCATAACCATATCCTCGTTGTTGCCAGCCGCTTTACGTGTCGCGGCAGCGTTTGGCAATTGCGAGGATCATAGCCAAGCGCAATCAGTGCAGGATGATTTCGCCCTTCACCTGCCGCCACTCGCTGGCCGAGATCAGCTTGCGATGCACGTAGCGGACAGAGTGTAGCGGCCCTTCCAGCTTCTCCTGCCAGAATTTCAGAAACCCGTTCATCTCCGGAAATTCAGGGGCGAGATCATAGTCCTGCCAGACATAGCTCTGCAGCAAGGCAGGGTGATCCGGCATGCGGTAGAAAATCTGGGCGGTGGTGAGGCCGTAGCCTCGCAGCATCATTTCGAGTTCCGACATCTGCTGTTCCCTTTTTTCAATGACGCATTGCCTGCGTCATTGAAAGGGGATCATGTCATGCTTAACGGAAGCTTGACAATTGTCGCTTTTGGCTGAAATTGATGTTTTATTTCAGCTTGTTAGCATCCATCGTCTGGGAGTGCTGCTAACGCATGTCTCCCGAACGTGCTCAACCGCTTCGGGGGTTAGATCGCGACGTGCTTTAGCGCACCAAATGGCGAGTCAGGCGCCGTTCGATGAAGTTCCACAGATGCCGCAGCGCTTCGACCATGGTGAGGTAGAAGATCGCAGCCCAGAGATAGGTCTGGTAGTCGAACGTCCGCGAGAAGGCGTAGCGCGTCTCGCCCATCAGGTCGTAGACGGTGACGATCGCAACGACGGCGGAACCCTTGATCATCAAGATGATCTCGTTGCCGTAAGGGCGAAGTGCCACGATCAATGCCTGAGGCAGAATGATCTTCCAGAAGGCGACGCGCTTGGAAATGCCGAGTGCGGCGGCACCTTCATGCTGGCCGACGGGAACACTCTGGATCGCGCCACGCAGGATTTCCGCCTGATAGGCGGCCGTGTTCAATGTCAGCGAGAAGAGGCCGCAATACCAGGCCTCGCGGAAGAACCACCACAGGCCGACGGATTCCAGCTGCGGCCGGAAACTGCCAAGACCGTAATAGATCAGGAACAGCTGGGCGAGCAGCGGCGTCGAGCGGAAGATGTAGACATAGGCGTAGGCGATCGCATTCAGCACGCGGTTCTTCGACATGCGGGCAAACGCGATCGGCAGCGAGAGAACGGCGCCGAGCACGATGGAGATTCCGACCAGCGAAATCGTCGTCCATAAACCGTTAAGGTAACGCGGTCCGTAACGTTCGAATTTGGCCGGATCCCATCCCTCGATCACCATGCTGATCAGAGCCATGGCAAGCAGGGCCCAAAGGATCAGCACGCCAATGCCGACGACTTTCGCTGTCGTCAGAGGCCGGTGCAGCACTGCAGGTGCCGGGCGTGGCGGGATCATTTCTTTCGCCACGCTCATCGGGAAACCTCCGACCGCTTGGCCCAGCGCTCGATGAAGCCGAGACCGTAGGAGGAGATCATCGCCAGGATCAGATAAAGCAGGCAGGCCAGGAAATAGAAGAAGAAGGCTTCCTTGCTGACGCGCGCCGCAACGCCCGTCTGGCGCACGATATCGGCAAGTCCGATAACGGAGACATAGGACGTGTCTTTCAGGAGGATCAGCCAGAGATTGGTAAGGCCGGGCAGAGCGATGCGGATGAGCTGCGGCAGGACGATCAGAACCATCGTCTTGCCGCGACGAAGACCGAGCGCGTCGCCGGCCTCATATTGCCCGCGCGGAATGGCGCGGAAAGCGGAGAGCAGAACTTCCGACGAATAGGAGGAGAACACCACCGCCAGTGCCACCATGCCGGCTACGAAGGCGTTGATCTCGACGCGACCGTCATATCCGAAGAAAGCCAGCACCGACTGGATCAGCATCTGCGCGCCGTAATAGACAATGAACAGCGTCAGCAGTTCGGGCAGGCCGCGAAAGATGGTGGTGTAGATACCGGCGGCCAGCCTGAGCAGTTTTTCCTGCGACTGCGCGGCAAGCGCGATCAGGAAACCGATCAGCAGCCCGACAGGCAGTGTGGCGAGCGCCAGCGAGATCGTCACCTTGACGCCGAAGGCGATTTCGTCGCCCCAGCCGGTGTCGCCACAGGAGACGAGGCCGGTGCCGCCGAACCAGGTGAAGACACCGGCGGGGCCGCAAAACGGGTCGAGTGTATTAAAGAGGGCGGAGAGCCATCCGCTCATAGGATCATGTTCCGGTTCATATTCCCCTGCGGCTTATGTCGTGCCGCTTTCAAATGCCAATTAAAAAGGAAAATTTTCTGAGGACAAGTGCTTGATGAAAATGAAAACGGCGGAAGGTGACCCTTCCGCCGTTTTTTTAGCGATTGGACGGATTACTTGTCGCCGCCATAGACGTCGAAGTCGAAATACTTGTCCTGGATCTTCTTGTAGGTGCCGTCGGCGCGGATTGCCGCGATTGCGGTGGTGAACTTGTCTGCGAGCGCCTGTTCGTCCTTGCGCACGGCAATGCCGGCGCCCTGACCGTTGATTTCCGGATCGACCGGCAGCGGAGTCAGGATCTTGCAGCAGGAGCCGGCATCCGACTTCACCCATTCGGTGAGCACGACGATATCGTCGACAACACCGTCGATACGGCCGTTGGTCAGGTCGAGCTTGTATTCGTCAGCTGTCGGATAGAGCTTCTCATCCGCATCGGGGAAATGCTTTTCGACATAGTTGGCGTGGCTGGTCGAACCCTGCGCGCCGATGGCCTTGCCCTTCAGCGAAGCAGCAGTTGCTTCCGTCAGTGGCGAATCCTTCGGCACGGCAATTGCCGGAGGCGTGTTGTAGTACTTCTTGGAGAAGGTGACCTGCTGCTGGCGCTCAGGCGTGATCGACATGGAAGCGATGATCGCGTCGAACTTCTTGGACTGCAGGGCCGGGATGATGCCATCCCAGTCATTGGTAACAAAGGTGCACTCGGTCTTCATCTGGACGCAGAGTGCTTTGGCGATGTCGATATCGAAGCCGGTCAGTTCGCCGTTGGATTCCAGAACGTTGAAGGGCGGGTATGCGCCTTCCGTGCCGATGACCAGCTTGTCCTGGGCCGAAGCGGCGCCAGCAAAAAGCGAAATCGTCGCGATCGACGCGGCAGCAAACAAACGGGTGGAGATCTTCATAATTGTCCTCTCTGTTGGCAGGCCGGCGACGTGTTCTCGGTTTTTCGCAGCCGGCGAGGGGCATTTCGCAGCCCTTGTTTTTTTATAGATACCGGCTCCGGCAAAATTGCAACGGCATTTTCTACGGCAACCTCGGGCTTCACATGCGTTTGACGTTTACGTCCAAACCCTGATGTCGCCAGAGGGTTCCTGGAGGAGATTGTTGCCGGAAGAAAATGCCTGACATCGCAGGCGGAGCTTTTTGTGATGCGCCAAGATGGCGCAGCGATAATTGCCGGATGAATACAGCATTCAAGCGCAGTTCAGACTTTGGTCCCGATGATACGGACCTTTGCAGGCGGCCATAATGGGAACCAAATTGGAACAAATACAGTTGTGGTGCCGCGAAAAACTGCCCGCAAGAGGTGGGTCTCAACAGTGATGATCATTGGGGCCGTCGCGAGCATCTAGGGACGAAAGCCAGAAGAAGGAAAATGTCATGTCGATGAAATCCAGATTGTTCGCCAGCGTGGCGGCGCCTGTTTTGTCCCTGCCATTGTTGATGCAACCTGCCTATGCCCTGCCGTCCGGTGTGGATCTCGGATCGGTGCAGCCGGCGGCGCCCGGTATCATTCGGGTGCAGGAGCAGGTTCCGGCAGAGGGCGAGGAGCTTCCGAAGCGCCGCAAGCCGCAGGCTGATCAGGGCGAAGGAGCTGAACGTCCGCGCGGCGAGCGCCAGCAGCGGGCAGAACAGCCAGAGGGTGAACGTCCCCAGCGTCGCCAGCAGCAGGCAGATCAGGGTGAGGGTGGTGAACGGCCGCAACCCCGCCAACGTGAACAGCGTGCCGAGCAGCCGGACGCCGAGCGCCCTCAGCGCCGTGAGCAGCAGGCAGATCAGGGCGCGGGCAGCGAACGTCCGCAACGGCGTCAGCAGAACGCCGAGCAGGCCCCCGATCTCCGGCAACAGGCAAAGCCGGATGCAGATCAGGCCGAACAGCCCAAGCCGCGCAAGGAACGCCAGCAGCAAGCGGAACAGCCGCAGGCTGAGCAGCCTCAAGGCCGTCCGCAGCAGGCCGAGCGTCCTCAGACTGAACGGCCGCAGCGTCAACAGGCAGATCAGGGCGATGCGATCCAGCCGCCAAAACCTCGCGCACAACAGAATGCCGATCAGGCACCTGAACCAAAGCCGCCTGCACAGGCGGATGCGGAACAGCCCAAGCCGCGGCAGGAACGCCAGCAACAGGCGGAACAGCCGCAGGCCGAGCAGCCTCAAGGCCGTCCGCAGCAGGCCGAGCGTCCTCAGACTGAACGGCCGCAGCGTCAACAGGCAGATCAGGGAGATGTGATTCAGCCGCCAAAGCCTCGCGCGCAGCAGAATGCCGATCAGGCGCCGGTGCCCCAGCAGCAGCCGGGCCAGCCGCCCAAACCTGCCCGACAGCAGGCTCAGGACGCGGACAAGGCACCTGATCAGGCGGTGAGCGGTGGAGAGCGCAATCAGCCGCGTCCCGTTGAGCAGAGCGCCGAGCAGCCGAAGCTTCCGGTCGAAAACGGAGCCGCCGTGCTCGACAGTGCCAAGGAACAGCGGCCGGATCGTGCGCAACGCGGCGGTGACCGTCCGCAGGATCCGAGCCGTCCGGACAGACGCGGAAATCCGAGCGCGCCAGACCAGCAGCAGGCACAGGAACGCGCGGCTCCGCCGCCGCGTAACGATGCAGACGCGCAGGCCAATGATCGTGTCACCCGCGAAGACCGGGAGCGCTGGCGCAACCAGCGTCGCGAGCTGGTAGAGGAACGCGGCCAGCGTATCGATGGCCGGCCCGATTTCGAACGGCCGCGCGGCTGGGATGTTTTGGGCCCGATCGGCGACGCCCTTCTGGGACAGAACCAAAACCAGGATCGCAATCGTGACCGTGGCCGCGACAGGAATTGGGATCAGGACCGTGACGATGGTCGCGTTATCATCTCGATCGACAACCAGACCTATGTGCGCCACGACGACAGCCGCCGCTTCTACGATGATGGAGGCCGTCCGGAATATGAGCGTCTGGGCGACGGTCGCTATCGCGAGGTCGTCGAACGCAACGACGGTACCCGCGTGGTGACGATCCGCAACCGCTATGGCGAAGTCGTCCAGCGTTCGCGCATCGTCCGTGGCGGTCGGGAATATGTGCTCTATTACGCACCGGAGCTTCTGGAAGACCGTCAGGACTATACCTGGCGCGATCCGGGTGACGAACTGCCGCCGATGCGCCTTGGCGTGCCGATTGACGACTACATCATCGATACATCCAGCCAGCCGGATCGCGACTATTACCGCTTCCTTGAGCAGCCGCCGGTGGAGCGGGTCGAACGGCCTTATTCGCTCGATGAGGTCCGTTATTCGGCCCGTATCCGCGACAAGGTTCCGCGTATCGACCTCGATACCATCACCTTTGCCACGGGCAGCGCCGAGATTCCGATGAACCAGGCAACCTCGCTGCGCAAGGTTGCAGACGCGATCAATAAGGTGCTGGAAAAGGATCCGTCGGAAACCTTCCTGATCGAAGGCCATACGGATGCGGTCGGCTCGGATGAAAGCAATCTAGTCCTTTCGGACAAGCGCGCAGAATCGGTGGCTGTTGTCCTGTCGGATGCTTTCGGCATTCCGCCCGAAAACATGACGACGCAAGGTTATGGGGAGCGGTATCTGAAAGTGAGTACCGAAGCGGCAAACCAGGAAAACCGCCGCGTGACGATCCGCCGGATCACGCCTCTGGTAAAACCTGTCGCCTCGAACCAGTAACGGGTCGGACAGGCAGGAATTGGAAGCCGTCGGCCAATCGGTCGGCGGCTTTCAGCGTTTTGGAAGGCCTGTGGTGTCGATGATGAAGTCGGCAATGGATGCCGTGTCGTCGAGCTCGAAGACGGGCAAAGTTTGCAAAGCGAGCGAGTGATCCGTGGCGATCGCAACGATATGGGGATCAATCGGTGCCAGAGGCTCGCGGTTTTTCGATTCCAGCCGGCGCAGTTCTATCTTCGGGATGGCCTCGTGCTTGTAGCCCTCTACGAGTACGAGATCACAAGGTGCCAGCCGTGAAAGGATTTCGGCAAGCGTCGGCTCAGCTTCGTCTCGCAGTTCATGCATGATCGCAAAGCGCGTTCCCGAGACAATTGCCACTTCCCCGGCGCCCGCCTCCCTGTGCCGAAATGAATCCGCACCGGGCTTGTCGATGTCAAAGTCATGATGCGCGTGCTTGACGGTGGAAACGCGATAACCGCGGGCGGTAAGCTCCTCAACCAGACGAACGGTCAGTCCCGTCTTTCCAGAATTCTTCCAGCCGGAAATCCCGAAGGCGAGCGTGGTGTTCATTCAAGGCTCTCCGTAAAGGCCGCGGCTTGGGTAAGCTCTTCTGGTGTGTTGATGTTGAAGAAGGGATCAAGCAGGCCGCGGCGTGTCTGAAGCGACGGGAAATCGATAGTCACCATGCGGTGACGGCTCAGGAACCCATTGATGCGGCGATTATCGTTATCAATCAGCCAGTGTTCGAGATCCTCCGCAAGAGCGATCGGCCAGAGGCCGAAAACCGGGTGACGGCGCTCCAGTGAGGTGGCGATGACGACGGTTTCCGGATCGGAACAGGCTGCGCTCAATTGCGGCACAAGATCTAACGGCAGAAAAGGGCTGTCGCACGGAACGCTGGCGAAATGCGATACTTCTGCGAGCCGGCGGGAATAATGGCGCATCCCGGTAAGGATGCCGGCGAGTGGTCCTAGCTGTCCGGCGAGATCATCTGCAAGATAGCGATAGCTCTCAAACCCCGGGAAGGGGGCATTGGCGTTGACGGCGAGATCCGATACCTGAGGAGCCAGTCGCCTAATGACATGAGCGAGAACGCTTTTGTCGCCGAGCGGAAGCAGCGCCTTGTTCGCTCCCATGCGGCTGGAGCGGCCACCGGCAAGAATGAGACCGGGCGGGCGCATCCTCAGCCACCCGCCGTGGGCGTCACCGCCTTTTTGGCCGTATCGATGGCGCGGCGGCTTTCGCGGTAGAATGTATAGAGGCCGGAGCAGATCACGACGGCCGCGCCCATGAGCACTGTCATGCCCGGACGCTCACCGAAAACCAGGACCCCGATGAGGAGCGCCCAGATCAGGCTGGTATAGCGGAACGGCGCAATGAAGGAGATTTCCCCACCGCGCATGGCGAGGATGATTGCCTGATAGCCGCAGAATACCGCAATCGCCGTCAGCGCCAGAAGCAGCCAGTTGAAACCCGAAATCGGATGCCAGCCGCCTGTCGGGCCGACGAGAACAAAGCCGACGACCATGATGATGAAGGAGGTGAAGAGGGTCACGTGGATGGTCGGGATTTCCGTTGCGATCCTGCGTGTCACGAGATCCCTGCAGGCGGTGAAGAAAACCGCTGCAAGCGGGAACAGCGCGTCGCTGGAAAAGCCTTCAGGTCCCGGCTGGATGATCAAAAGCACGCCGAGGAAGCCGACGATGATGGCGCTCCAGCGCCGCCAGCCGACCGGTTCCTGAAACAGAAGCGCAGCCCCGAGCGTCACCGCAAGCGGCAGCGACTGCATGATCGAAGAGGCTGAGGCGAAATCTATCCTGGCGAGCGCGTTGAAGAAGCACAGTGTTCCCCCGAGTTCGCAGGCGGTGCGCAAAAGCACCAGCGGATGGGTGAACGCGCGTAGCGAGAATTTGGCGCGCAGGAGAATGGAGACCGCAAATACGAGTATGGTTGTCAGGACCCCACGTACTGCCATGATCTGCGGAATGCTGAGGTCATGCGTCAATGCCTTGACCATCGCGTCATTGCAGGAAAACACCGCCATCGCGGTCGCCATGAGCAGCGCACCGCGCGTGTTATCCGACAATGCCATCCCGATTCCTCCACCCTTTGCGTCCCGTCTTTACGTGATCGGCAAGTTTGCTGCCAGCAGATTTCCATCTGATTTTTCCGCGCGCAAATGTCGCCGGCTGCCATTAACGGTTGCTCAACCGAAAGTGGCCATCGTGTGCAGATGTTCCCGCATGAGGCTGGAATCGCTCCGTTGTGCACACATGCAATCGTGCCTTCAGCGCAGCTAATGACGGGGAAAAAATTGTTTATCGATCGACTTTTGCAAAGCCGGAAAATTGTAACCAAGGTTCTTCTGTTCGTTGTTCCTCTCGTTCTGCTGATCGCGGGCGTGGGCCTTGCCGGATATTACACGGCCAATACTCTGAATGGCCATATGACCGTGACCCGCGCCACGATTGAGAACATCGGCGATTTCGAGCGCCTTCAGTCGAGTTTGCAGGAATATTCCGCGACGCCGAATGAAAAGACGCTTTCGGCACTAAGAGCCGATATCGACACCCAGCAACAGGGCGTCGGTGTGCTCGAGGGACTTCTGACAAGCGAAGGGGATCGATCACGGGTTGCACCGGTTATGGGGCTCGCCTCGGCAATGCGCAGTCATGTCGATGCGCTGTGGGCCGTCAAGCTGCTGCGGGACGAAACGGATGCGCAGATGGCCAGCGCCGCGACGGAAATCGATACGCTCGGCACGGAAGTGGAAGCGCAGGTGGGCAGCCTGCGCAAGCAGAGCGCCGGCAAGGAGAAATTTGCCAAGGGCATGTTGCTGGAAGCCTATGCCTATAACGCCATTTCGGGCAGGGTCTCGGACTTGCGTGAAGCAATGCGTCGTGCCGAAAGCGACGATGCGGCCATCAATACGGCCAAGCTCTACCTCGGCCCATTGGAAGAGGAATTCGCAAAGATCAGCACTCTCGTATCGGAAAAGGCGGGCAAGGCTTTCGATCCGGCGCGACAGGCCGCTGCCAGCTTGAAAGCGACCATTGCCGGCGAAGCCCCGATCGCCGACAAGGCACAGGCGGTGCGTGTTGGAACAAGTGCCCTCATGCCGATCCAGCGAGATTTGGATAATCTGTCCAACAGCCGGGCCGTAACGGCGGCTGAACGGTTTGTCGGTCTTGAAGGTGATGTGGCCGTCCAGCGTGAGCTGCTTGCCCAGACAGAGGATTCGCTGCGCAGGATCGATGAGCTCAAACTGCTTGTCGAGCGGATGAGCGGTACGATGAGCGAGGCTTCGCAGAAGCCGCTTCTTGAATCGACGGCGGGTTTGCGTACCGTCTCGGCGCGTGTTTCTGAACTTGCCAAGACCAACTTCACCATGGCTGGCTTTGCTGTGAAGCTGGAGCCGCTTCTCGCATCGCTGGACGCCGGATCGACAAAGCTGATCGTGATTGCTTCCGACTGGCAGAAGAAGAGGGCGGAAGCCACGGCCACTCTGACCGGCGCAATGGCCGGGCTGAAAAATTTCGTTGCCCAGGCTCAGGAAGTCGGCAAGGAAGACAGTGAGCGGTCGGCAAACCTTTCGGTCGTCGCCATGGTGGTCGGTACGATATTGGCGATCGCTGGCGGCCTGATGCTGGTCGAGACATTGCGCGGCCCTCTGCGCCGGGTGACCGAAGTGATGAAGCGTCTTGCCGACGGCGACCTGGAGGTTTCGATCGAAGGCCGCGAGCGTGGCGATGAGATCGGTGACATGGTTCGTTCCGTTACGGTATTCCGCGACGCTGCGAGAGAAAATGTTCGGCTGGAGCAGGAAGCCGCCGCCGCCCGGGAGCTCTCTTCGGCGGAAGCAGAACAGCGTGCCGGCGAACGTGCCCGCATCGCGGCCGATCAGCAGCATGCGTTGACCGCGCTCTCGGGCGTGCTCGGCAATCTGGCCGAGGGCGATCTGGCAACGGGGATGGACGAAAATCTCCCGGCAGATTTCGTCATGATGGCCAGAACCTACAATCAGGCTGTCGATGCTCTGCGTGCGACTTTGTCCGAAGTCGGTTTTGCGGCGCAGGAGATCAATGGCGGTACGGCCAATCTTTCCGCCTCCGCCGACGATCTGGCGAAACGCACGGAACAGCAGGCGGCAGCACTGGAAGAAAGCTCTCGGGCGTTGCGCCACTTGAGCGATGTTGTGCGCAGCACCGCAACCAATGCCCGTCAGACGTCTCAATCGGTCAACGAGACCGAAGAGTTCGCCGTCCGCTCAGGCGAGGTCGTGGCACGCGCAGTCAATGCCATGGGCGAGATCAGCCGCTCCTCCGACAAGATCAGCCAGATCATCGGCGTCATTGACGAGATCGCCTTTCAGACGAACCTCCTGGCGCTGAATGCCGGCGTCGAGGCTGCTCGCGCTGGTGAAGCAGGCCGCGGTTTTGCTGTTGTCGCCCAGGAGGTCCGCGAACTGGCCCAGCGCTGCGCGGGTGCGGCTCGCGAGATCAAGCAGTTGATTTCGGCAAGTGCAACGCAGGTCGAAAGCGGCGTGCAGCTCGTCGAGGAAACCGGCGAAGCACTCTCCAGGATCATTGCTCACGTCACCGATGTTCGAAAACTGGTGGCACAGATTTCCTCGGCTGCCGCAGAGCAGTCCACCGGCATCACGCAGGTCACGCAGGCTGTCAACGACGTCGAACTGATAACCCAGCAGAATGCCGCCATGGTCGAGGAGAACAATGCCGAAATACGTGGCCTGCGTCACCGGGTGGAGGATCTGACCCAGAAGATCGGCCGCTTCAGGACCAGCGACAGCAGCGGGACCTATTACCAGGAGCCTCAGCCGCGTTTGCACCGTAGCAGCGCCGCATGACGTGAAGGCAGATGCCCAGAACCTCGTGAAACTTCAAAAGCCGCCGCCAGATACGACGGCGGCTTTCGGGGCTAAGGCTAAGCCCGCATCTTGCCGCATTTGAGTAAAAAGGCTGGAATCGCGGATCATCATCCGGTAGTTGTTGATCATGACAGGGGCGTCCGGCGAAAGCCGGGCTGAGAAGTACCCTTTGAACCTGAACCAGATCATGCTGGCGGAGGGAGTCGTTCGGGTCTTCGTTCTTGACGTCGCATCCCCACGTCCACCTCCGCCTCAAAAGGAGGCGCAGATGGCAGACGAGTCCGCTCAATCATTGAAACCCGGCGCATTGCTGGCAGCGATGCGGCAGAAAAATCCATTGGTGCAGAACATCACCAATTTCGTCGCGATGAACATTGCCGCCAACGTGATGCTGGCTGCGGGCGCATCGCCTGCAATGGTGCACAGCCCGGAAGAGGCGGCGGAATTCGCAGGCATAGCGGCGGCACTGACCGTCAATATAGGGACCATCTCGCCGGACTTTTTCGACGGCATGAAGCAGGCCGCAGAGGCTGCAAGCGAAGCGGGAAAACCCTGGATACTCGATCCGGTCGCGCATTTCGCGACCGCCTATCGGCGTGCCGCCGTTTCAGCGCTTCTGGAGCACAGGCCGACGGTGATCCGCGGCAACGCTTCCGAAATCATTACGCTTGCCGGAGAGCATGCATCGGGGCAGGGGGTGGATTCCGGTGATAGCGTGGCTTCCGCGCAGGCTGCTGCCCGCGCTCTTGCCATTCGTCATGGCTGTGTCGTCGCCGTGACCGGGGAACGGGATTTCGTCACCGACGGTCATCGTGCCGTTCATGTTCTCGGTGGATCTGCGCTGATGCCGAAAGTGACGGCGCTCGGTTGCTCGTTGACCTGTGTCATCGGCGGTTTTGCAGCAACCGTGCCGGACAAGCCGTTTGAGGCAACGCTTGCGGCGCTTGCCTTGTTTGCTGCAGCTGGCGAACTGGCGGGACGGGACGCTCATGCGCCGGGGTCCTTTGCCGTGCGTTTCCTCGATCTGCTTGCGGAAGTGACGCCGGATGCCGTTGATGCCGTAGCGCGGGTGATACCGGCATGAAGCAGTTCGACCTTTCCCTTTATCTGGTGCTGGACCCGGATCTTTGTCGCGTGATCGGCATGGTCGAGACGGCGCGACTTGCCGTGCTGGGCGGGGCAACGATGGTGCAGTTGCGCGACAAGCAGGCAACGACCGCAGAGATGATCGCGACGGGCCTGCAGCTGAAGGCTGCCCTTTCAGGGGCCGGCGTGTCGCTGATTGTCAACGATGATGTGGAGGCCGCGCTCGCGATCGGTGCAGACGGTATTCATGTCGGGCAGGAAGACATGAATGCGACGGAGGTTCGAAAGCGTGTTGGCGATAGGCTAATCCTTGGTCTCTCCGTAGAGACGGAAGATCTGGCGCGACGGGTCGATCCGGCGGTGGTTGATTATGTCGGCGTCGGCCCGGTCTTTGCGACCGGCACGAAGCCGGATCACAAGCAGCCGATCGGTTTTGAAGGCCTTGCGCGGATCGTGGCGGCATCCCCGATACCCGCAGTGGCGATCGGCGGCGTCAAGGTTCAACATGTCGAAGAAATCTTTCGCGCAGGGGCAAAGGGTCTCGCGGTCGTATCTGCCATATGCGGATCGCCCGATCCCCAAGGTACCACACGATTGATCGCCGATAAAATTGCGGAGGCCAAGAAATGACGATTCGCAATGTCTTGTCGATTGCCGGCTCCGATCCATCCGGCGGCGCCGGCATACAGGCGGACCTCAAGGCATTTTCCGCCCGCGGCACTTATGGCATGGCAGCGCTGACGGCGTTGACGGCCCAGAATACGCAGGGCGTGACCGCCATTCATGCGTTGCCTCCGGAGTTCGTTCGCGCCCAGATCGAGGCGATTTTTGCCGACATAAGGGTCGATGCGGTGAAGATTGGCATGATCGCCAATGCGCAGATTGCGCGCACCGTTGCAGAATTGCTTGAGACCCATGCAATGGGTATTCCGATCGTGCTTGATCCGGTGATGGTCGCAAAGGGTGGCGCTCCGCTTCTTGCCTCCGATGCCGGTCAAGCGGTTATCGACCGGCTGCTGCCGCTTGCTTCCGTCATCACGCCGAACCTTCCCGAAGCTGCAGTCCTGCTGGGCGAGAATGAGGCTAAGACACGGGCGGAAATGGCCAGCCAGGCGACGGGTTTGCTGCAGCAAGGACCGGGTGCCGTGCTGATCAAGGGAGGCCATCTCGCCAGCGACGACAGTCCGGATGTACTGGTGGATGTTGGTGGCGTGACCTGGTTTGAAGGGCCGCGAACGACGACAAGGAACACCCATGGCACCGGCTGCACCCTGTCGAGCGCCATTGCCGCCGAACTTGCCAAGGGACGATCCATGGTGGAGGCGGTGAAGTTGGCGAAAGCTTATCTGGCCGAGGCTATAAACGCTGCCGACACCTTATCGGTCGGCAGCGGACACGGGCCGGTCAATCATTTCGTCGAGCTGTGGGAGGATGAGGTCACCCGCCGGTGACGCTCATGTGTCGCGCGACCGCGGGGCGTTTGTGAGTGCGGTCGATGATGAAGTCATGGCCTTTCGGCTTGCGGGTGATCGCTTCATCGATAGCATTGGCGAGGTAATCATCATCGTCAGAGCCGCGCAAGGCGGAACGCAGGTCCGCGGCGTCGTTCTGGCCGAGACACATGTAGAGCGTGCCGGTGCAGGTGAGACGTACGCGATTGCAGCTTTCGCAGAAATTATGCGTCATCGGCGTGATGAAGCCTAATCGTCCATTTGTTTCCTTTACCTCGACATAACGGGCGGGACCGCCTGTCTTGTAAGGAATTTCGGAAAGAGTGAACTGCTCTTCAAGGCTTTCCCGAACCTGCGACAGGGGGAGATAGCGGTCAGTGCGGTCCTCTTCGATCTCGCCCATCGGCATGGTCTCGATCAGCGTCAGGTCCATGTCCCGGCCATGTGCGAAACGGATCATTTCCGGGATTTCATGCTCATTGAAATCCTTCAGCGCCACGGCATTGAGCTTGATCTTGATCCCGGCTTTCTGGGCAGCATCAATACCGTTCATGACCTGACGGAAATTGCCCCAGCGGGTGATAGCCTTGAATTTCGCTTCGTCGAGCGTGTCGAGCGAAACATTGATGCGGCGCACACCGTTGTCATGAAGCTCTTGCGCATAACGGGCAAGCTGCGAACCATTGGTCGTCAGCGTCAGCTCATCGAGCCTTCCTGCATCGATTTGTTTTCCAAGCGCCTCGACCAGGAACATGATGTTCTTGCGCACAAGCGGTTCGCCGCCTGTGAGTCTCAATTTGCGAACACCCTTCGCGATGAAGGCGGAACAGAGACGTTCCAGCTCTTCGAGCGTCAGCAGGTCCTTCTTCGGCAGAAAAGTCATATTTTCTGCCATGCAATAGGTACAGCGGAAATCGCAGCGATCCGTCACTGACACACGAAGATAAGTCACCGCACGACCAAACGGATCGATCATCGGTGCCTGGGCCGATGCTGGATTGCCGAACAATGGTGGGGTAACGATGGAATTCAAGTCAATATACTCCTGATTGCCGGAATCTGGTGGTCATCATCGATGACGTCAAGCTTTATACCGACAAAGCGGATGGCACTTTGATCAAAACGGCGCGACGCGCAGGGTTGCGGCGAATTGATGAAATCCATAATCCTGAGCGGGTGAAATTGGAAGAGCGGATATGACCGAGGTTTCGAACGACAGCTGGCCCACCGAACTGCGTGTGGCCGAAGACAAGCGGACGTTGACGGTGACATTCGACGATGGAGCGCGTTTTGCGCTGCCCGCCGAGCGGCTGCGCGTTCTCTCGCCCTCGGCCGAGGTTCAAGGCCATGGTCCAGGCCAAAAGGTGACGGTTCCCGGCAAGCGTATGGTGGCAATCCGAAATTTGGTTGCGGCCGGAAATTATGCCGTGCGAATTGCTTTCGACGACGGACACGACAGTGGAATTTTCACCTGGCGTTATCTGCGCGAGTTGGGAACGAATGGTGACGATCTTTTTCGACAATACGAAGAGGATCTGGCTGCTAAGGGCCTGAGCCGAGACGGCGCGCGAGCGCGTTAACAGGATAAGCAAGGGGAAAAGCGGGTGGCGGCAGAATCGAATGCAGGTGAACTGGTACAGGTCGTGGCGCTTTTGGGCGCAGGCGTTATCGCCGCGCCGCTGTTCAAGCGTATAGGGCTTGGCTCGGTTCTCGGTTATCTGGCGGCAGGCCTGGTTGTCGGCCCATTCGGCCTGAAGCTGGTCTCCGATCCACAAGCCATCCTCCACATTGCCGAACTCGGCGTGGTCATGTTCCTCTTCATCATTGGGCTGGAAATGCAGCCCTCGCGCCTATGGAGCATGCGCAAGGATATATTCGGCCTCGGCGCACTTCAGGTTTGCGCCTGTATTGTGGCGCTGATGGCGATTGGAATGGGGTTTGGCCAGACGGCTCCCGTTGCCTTCGTGGCAGGGACAGGTTTCGTCCTGACATCGACGGCAATCGTCATGCAGATGCTGCAGGAGCGCAATCATCTGCATACCCCGAAAGGCCAACATATCGTCTCGATCCTGCTCTTCGAGGATTTGGCCATTGTACCCCTGCTGGCGATTGTCGCGCTCCTTGCTTCGCACGGTGAGACCGTATCCATCATGGAACGTTTCCAGTCTGTTGCTATCGGCTTCGCCGCGCTGGTGGCTCTCGTTCTTGCTGGACGTTATCTTCTCAACCCCTTTTTCCGGTTGTTGGCCAATTCCGGTGCCCGTGAAGTTATGACGGCAGCCGCCCTGCTGGTGGTGCTGGGGTCAGCGCTGCTGATGGATTTCGCCGGACTTTCCATGGCCATGGGCGCCTTCCTTGCTGGCGTTCTCCTGTCCGAATCCTCTTTCCGGCATCAGCTTGAAGCCGATATCGAACCTTTCCGGGGGATATTGCTCGGCCTGTTCTTCCTGGGCGTCGGCATGGCGGTTGATCTCGCAGTCATCGCCGCGAACTGGCAGCATGTCGTTCTTGCCGTGATCGCCTACATGATCGTAAAGGCACTGGTAATCTATGGTGTTGCCCGCCTTCTCGGTACGCCTCATCCGGAAAGTGTCGGCCGTGCGATCCTGATGGCGCAGGGCGGTGAATTCGCATTCGTGCTCTATGCCGCTGCGACATCGGCCGGCATTTTCGACGCAGAGACGAATGCAGTGCTGACCGCAACGATCGTGCTGTCCATGGTGGTCACGCCGCTGGTCGTGGCTGTTTATGTCCGAATTGCACCCAAGCCGCAGGTCGACACAAGCGGGCTTGACGCGCCGGAAGATATTGCGGGCACTGTGCTGATGATCGGTTTCGGCCGTTTCGGCCAGATCGTCAGCCAGCCGGTGCTGGCGCGCGGTTATACGCTGTCGATCATCGACAAGGATGCCGAATTTATCCGGGATATCGGCGATTTCGGCTTCAAGGTCTTTTACGGGGACGGTTCCCGCCCGGAAATCCTCCACGCCGCGGGGGCAGCGACCGCAAAGGCGATCCTCATCTGTATTGACGACAAGGAAGCGGCCATCAAGATAGCCGAGATCGTCAAGGATGAATTTCCCATGGTGCCGCTGCTTGCCCGTGCCTATGACCGCGGCCACGCGATAGATCTCTTGAAAGCCGGCGTCGACTACCAGATTCGGGAGACCTACGAATCGGCGCTGAATTTCGGCACCGAAGTGCTGAGCGTGCTTGGCGAGGAGGAAGAACTGGCAGCCCAGATCATCGAGGAATTTCGCGAGACCGATCGCGAGCGTTTCGCACTAGAGCAGATCGGTGGCATCTATGCCGGTCGCTCGCTGATCAAGGGCAACGCACGTCCCGCCGACGTCATTGCCGCAAGAACGGGACGGCAAAGAGAGCAACGCGCGGCAGAACAGGCCGCCGCGCAGGAGGCTGCAACGTGAATGACGAAACCATGATCATCCGCTCGATCGAGGAATTAAAAGCGATCTATGGCGCTTCGAGCGAAGCGTCGACTGCCAAGGTGACGACAAAATTGACGCCGGAATATCGGCACATGATCGAGCTCTCTCCGTTCGTAGCGCTTGCGACGGTGGGCCCGGAAGGTCTCGATTGTTCGCCGCGCGGCGATATTGGCGGTGTTGTCAGGGTCGAGGATGAAAATACGCTGCTGCTGCCGGATTGGCGCGGCAACAACCGTGTCGATTCGCTTATCAACATCGTTCGCGATCCTCGTGTCGCCCTGATGTTCCTTATTCCCGGTTCGACCACCACAATGCGCGTCAACGGCAGGGCAGTCGTTTCCGCCGAGCCATCTCTCCTGCAGAGCTTCGAGATGGATGGCAAACATCCGCGAACGGTTGCGATCGTCAGCATCGATGAGGTCTATTTCCAATGCGCCCGCGCACTGATGCGATCCGAGCTGTGGAATGTCGATCGTTTCGTCGACCCGACGACTTTGCCGACGCCAGGGCAATTGTTGAAGGCGGCAAAAGCGGATTTCGACCGGGAAACCTATGATCGTGAATGGCCGGCGCGTGCGGCCAAAACCATGTGGTGAGTGAGAGATATCCTGAAAGAGAAAAGGCAGGCCGGGCGGCCTGCCTTTTACTTCTTGTAGATCAGCCAGTTCTTGCTGATGTAATGACTCTTCATGCTCTCCTCGAAGAAGACCGAGCGATTGCGACCGCTGTTTTTGGCATAATAGAGAGCTGCATCCGACTGTGCGTAAAGCTCGCCGGGATCGGCTGCCTGGACGGCCATCGAATAACCGAGCGAGATTGTCACCGGTCCGTAGTTTACGCCCGAGCGAGAGTTGCGGAAGGTTCTTGTCTCAAGGGCACGGCGCACGCGCTCGCAGATCACCATTACTTCGTCCGGCGTATTGCCTTCAACGATGATCGCAAACTCTTCACCGCCGGTGCGCGCGACGAATACATCTTTCCGTACATTGGCGCGCAGCACAGAAGCGACAGTCGCGAGAATTTTGTCGCCAACCGGATGGCCAAAATTGTCGTTTATCTTCTTGAAGTTATCGATGTCAGCCAGAACAAGCGCGGTGAGGGGCAGGGCCGTCTGGTTGTCGAATGAACTGGCCAGGCGCTCATCAAAGGCGCGACGGTTTGAAAGTCGCGTCAGTGAATCGGTATTGGCAATGCGCTTATACTCATCAAGTTCACGGCGCACCTGATCCATTTCGTTGGATCGCTGAACCATGTCGTCGACGGTCTTTTCGCCATGCGCCATCTTGTCATCGGTTGCCTGGTGCAAGAGGCTGATGGCACTGCGGATGATATCCGTAGAGAAACTGTTCTTCGTATTGATTCTCGACGCGGTCTCGCTGAGCAGCTTGCCGTAACTTTCGAGCGAGTTTTGCTCTTGGCGCAGAAGCTTCAGCAGCGCATCGAGTTCCCCGAGCAAACGGTCGTTTGCCTTCTCGATAACGGCAGCTTGAGGCCCGCCGAGATAACGCTCTGAAATTATGTCCAGATCTTCCTGAGTAGCTCGGCTGCCAAGCGCTGCGAGTTCTCGAGTAAGATCCGGGTTCGAGCCTATATAGGCTTCATAGAAAAGCTGATAATTGCGCGGTATGGGCGATACGCCCATTGACCGCACTGCATAGATGATCTGCCCCATCAGGTCACCCGAATGCGGCTTCGATGCAGATATCGTCGTCATCGACGACCCCCAGTTAGACCCTATGGATTTGATAAAATCTTATATTAAAATCTATTGGAAAATAATTAAGGATCTATTTCGTCGACGCTTCGTTCAAGTAGTAAAAGGAATTTTTGGTGGCGCTAAAATTTATTATTACTCAATACGATAAGTGACTACGTGTCGTAACTAAGTATCTTTTGATTTATCTATAGTTGTATGATGATAGGTGCAATTGTGGTATGCAGTGGCCGCATTCCGGCTGCGCGCCGGAATGCGAAACCCTGTTTCATGATATTTATTTCGGGCCGATCATGTTTTCCGGACGGACATACTGATCGAATTCTTCATTCGTCAAGTAACCGCCGCCAACTGCTTCGTCGCGTAGCGTCGTGCCATTCTTGTGAGCGGTCTTGGCGATCTTGGCGCAGATGTCGTAGCCGAGCTTCGAATTCAGGGCGGTGACGAGCATAAGTGAGTTCTCGACACCCTTTCTGATGTTGTCTTCGCGTGCCTCGATGCCGACAACGCAATTGTCGGTGAAGGAGACTGCAGCATCGCCAAGAAGCTGTGCCGACTGCAGGAAGTTGTAGGCCATCATCGGATTGTAGACGTTGAGCTCGAAATGGCCCTGGCTACCGGCGAAAGTCAGCGCCGCATGGTTGCCGAAAATGTGAGCGCAGACCTGGGTAAGCGCTTCAGACTGGGTTGGGTTGACCTTGCCCGGCATGATCGATGAGCCCGGTTCGTTTTCCGGCAGCGACAGTTCGCCGAGGCCGGCGCGAGGACCTGAGCCAAGGAAACGGATGTCGTTGGCGATCTTGAAGAGGGCGGCCGCAGCAGCGTTGATGGCGCCATGCGAGAAGACCATCGAATCATGCGAGGCAAGAGCCTCGAACTTGTTCGGTGCCGTGACGAAAGGCAGGCCGGTAATCTTGGAGATTTCGTCGGCAACCTTTTCAGCAAAACCGATCGGGGCGTTCAGGCCGGTACCGACGGCAGTGCCGCCCTGTGCCAGCTTTGAGAGCGCCGGCAGCGTCAGTTCGATATTGGCGATCGCCGATGCGACCTGGGCTGCGTAACCCGAAAATTCCTGGCCGAGTGTCAGCGGCGTTGCGTCCTGCGTGTGGGTGCGGCCGATCTTGATGATATGGCTGAAGGCCTTGACCTTCGCTTCCAGCGCTTCGTGGAGATGCTTCAGCGACGGCAGGAGGTGGCGAACGATCGTTTCGACGCAGGCGATATGCATGGCTGTCGGATAGGTGTCGTTCGACGACTGGCTCATATTGACGTGATCGTTAGGATGTACCGGCTTCTTTGAGCCCATGACGCCCCCGAGCATTTCGATTGCCCGGTTGGAGATCACTTCATTGGCATTCATGTTCGACTGCGTGCCTGAGCCGGTCTGCCAGACGACGAGCGGGAAATGCTCGTTGAGCTTTCCGTCGATAACTTCCTGGGCGGCGTCGATAATTGCTTTACCAAGGCCTTTGTCGAGACCTGCCAGTTCCATATTGGCAACAGCTGCGGCCTGCTTGACGATGCCGAGTGCGCGAACTACCGCAAGCGGCTGCTTTTCCCAGCCGATCTTGAAGTTTCCAAGCGAACGCTGCGCCTGAGCGCCCCAATAGCGGTCGCTCGCGACCTCGATCGGGCCAAACGTATCGGTTTCGGTGCGGGTCGATGCCATGGTTGTTGCCTTTTCTCCCTGATGCATTCACCGGCGTCGCGATCCTCGATAAATATATGGTGGAGGCGTAACCGTACCGGCGCGGCGCATTACTATACGATTGCCGGACGTCCGCAAGCTTCCGATGCGGCTTTTTGCAGCAGCAAATGCGTGTCCTTCATGACACGCCGAACCGATTTATGCGGAGGGTAGGCCGACGCTGCGGGTAAGATCGTGTCGGCTGTCAGCAAAAAATTAACCAATACTTTCTTAACCTTTATGCAGATCGGCGTGTCGCTTTTTTCAGTCTTTTGGAACCGAGAAGTGAACGACCGTTTTCTTTCCATCCCTCACGCGATCGGATAGATGGCGTGATACTGAAGTCGAGCCCGCCAACGAGACGCGGACGAAGGTCACGGGGACTACATTGCAGCACAAACATAAGAAGACATCGATCGCACTGGCGCTCCTGTCGGGTATTTCCATCTTTGCAGGAGCGGCTGCTCCGGCCCATGCCATCACTCTTATGGATATTCTTCGCGGTGGGCCAGGCAAGCGCGATGGTGCAGCTCAGGCAAATGCAAGGGCGCAAGAGGCAATGCCGAGCGAGCGCGCCTTGGCTGATCCCGAGCCTCTGCCCAAGGTTACCGGTCCTCGATACTACACATACAAGGCGGACAGTCAGCGTCTGGTAAGGACAGGTTTCTCTTCCTCCGCTGTGGCCCCGTTCCAGGCAATGGCGAACGCCAAGGTGTCCGCACCCGGAGATATAGCATCCGTGCTTGAGGCCTATTATGGCAAGGCCACGGCGCCGCTTTGGGTTTCCGGTGGTGAGATCAACGACAAGGCGAGGGCAGTCCTCGCGCTTTTCGAAAGAGCAGGCGACTACGGGCTTGATCCGGCCGACTATCTGCTGACGCCGCCGGTACTGACAACCGCAAGCGTTGAGCCGGCTGCTGCACCCGCAGTCGATGCGACGACTGCGGACGTTGCCCCTGTGGCTGCACAGGCGCCGGTTGCTGACACAACTGCCGCCCCGGCCACCGATAATGCATCTGCGCCTTCAGTTGAAACCGCTGCATCTGCTCCCGTTGTCGCTGCAGAGCCGGCGGTTTCCCATGATGCCGAACTGATGCAGTTCGAGCTAGCGCTGTCCGGCAAGGCGCTGCTGTTCGCGCAGGATATGGTGCGTGGCCGGATCGATCCGAACCGCATTTCCGGATATCACGATTTCAAACGTAAGGAAGTCAATCTTTCGCAGACCCTGTCATCGACTGCGACGGCACCCGATGCTGCAGTCTATCTCGAAGGCCTGGCGCCCAAGGGTCCGAATTTTATGGCACTCAAGGCGGAACTCGCAAATCTGAAGGCCGAGGCAGCTAGCGCCGGTGACGATATCCTTTTGCCTGAAAAACTGTTGCTGAAGCCCGGTAATGTAAGCACAGACCTGCCGCAGATCGTGGCCGTGATCGAGAAGAAGGGCTCAGAATCGCTTAGGACGCAGCATGCCGCAACGCTTGCCGCCTATCAGAAGACTCCGGAATACACGCCTGAACTGGTCGAACTGGTGAAATCGTTTCAAGGTGAGGTCGGTCTGAAGGCCGACGGCGTCATCGGTACCGCGACGCTGCGAAAGATGGCCGGTCATTCTCCGCAGGCCATGATCGACAAGGTGGTCGTTGCCATGGAGCAGGCGCGCTGGCTGCCGGATGATCTTGGTCAGCGCTACGTCTTCATCAACCAGCCCGCCTACCGCGTCTATTATCACGATCATGGCGCCGAGCAGTTCTCGATGCGCGTCGTCATCGGCGCCAAGGCGCATCAGACATTCTTCTTCGAGGACCAGATCCAGACGGTCGAGTTCAATCCCTATTGGGGCGTGCCGCAGTCGATCATCGTCAACGAGATGCTGCCCAAGCTGCGCCAGGATCCGAGTTATCTCGACCGCACCGGTTATGAAGTCGCCGTCAACGGCAAGGTTATGCCGTCTAGCGCGGTCAACTGGTATGGTTCGACCAACAACATCTCCGTGCGCCAGCCGCCATCCAGCGACAATGCTCTCGGCGACCTGAAGATCCTCTTCCCCAACGCACATGCGATTTATATGCATGACACGCCATCGAAGAGCTTTTTCCAGCGCGACATGCGTGCGCTCAGCCATGGTTGCGTGCGCTTGCAGGAGCCGCGCAAGATGGCCGCAGCTGTGCTTGGGGTTACCGAGCAGCAGGTCGACGCTGAAATTGCCGCCGGCAAGAATGTCGCCGAAAAGGTGAATGCGAAGATCCCGGTCTATGTCGCTTACTTCACCGCATGGCCTAACAAGGACGGCGCAATCGAATATTTCGATGACGTCTATGATCGTGATGTTGCGGTCCAAAAGGCTTTTGATGCCACGACGAAGGCGCGCATCTGATCCTTCGGGATATTGGGATACGAAAAAAGGCGACCGATCGGTCGCCTTTTTTGCAAGGTTCAGGAGACGACCTTGCTGGCGACCAAGAGGTCTCTCACCAGATTATCGGTGAGCGCGTCAAAGTGGCTGATTACGCTGCTGGGCGAAAGGCTTGCTATCGGAACGTCGGAGTAGCCAAAATCGACCCCGATCGACGGAATGCCCGCATTTTTGGCGGCAAGAATGTCATTGATGCTGTCGCCGATCATGACTGCCCGATCTCTCGATCCTCCGGCCCTTTCGATTGTGCCGAAGATATGGGCGGCGTCAGGTTTGCGGACCGGGAATGTGTCGCCGCCGGTGATCGCCGCGAAATGGTCGCTCAGGCCCAAGGTCTCGATAAGCGGGATGGCGAGTGCCTCGCTTTTGTTGGTGCAGATCGCAAGTGTCATGCCGGCAGCGGCAAGGCGCTCAAGGCATTCGACCGTGCCCCGAAACGGCTGGCTTTTGCCCGGCATGTTGTGCCGATAATGTTCGACGAAATTGTTGAACAGGGTGTCGGCATCCGCCTCGTCGAGCGGGACGTTCCGCAATTCGAAGGCACGTTTGATCATCACTCGTGCGCCCTGGCCGACGAGATGGTGCAGGTCGTCCAATGTCATGGGAGCAAGGCCGACCGGCGCAATCGTGTGGTTTAGGCTGTCGATCAGATCGGGTGCGGTATCGATCAGCGTGCCGTCCAGATCGAAGATGACGAGGGGAGAACTCACGGGGATATTACCTCACTGCTGCTTTGGATGGTCTGACCGGTTAAGCACGCCGGGACGCCCTTGGAAAGGCCGCCGGTGCCGCATGTTGGCAGTGAGAAACGACTGCGGGGGTCTTCCGCTCAATCAATCAGGCGTGTAAACAGCGTCTCGGCTGGAACAATGGGGAGCAACAGGCGCATGGACGCCCGGGAAATGAAGGTCAAGGCGGCTGCAGCAGCACTTGCGCATGTCGAAGACGGGATGAAGCTTGGCATCGGGACCGGCTCGACGGCGGAGGAATTCGTTCGTCTTCTGGCCGAGAAGGTTCATGCAGGTTTGCGTGTTCAGGGTGTTCCGACCTCTGAACGAACAGCACGGCTTTGCCTGGAGCTTGGGGTTTCGCTGAAGTCTCTGGATGAGCTTCCTGAACTCGATCTGACGATTGACGGCGCTGACGAATTGGACGGCAATCTCAGCCTGATAAAGGGCGGCGGCGGTGCTCTGTTGCGCGAAAAAATCGTTGCCGCTGCATCCGAACGCGTCATCGTTATTGCCGACGAAAGCAAGCTGGTCGAGACGCTCGGCGCATTTCCGCTGCCGATCGAAATCAACCCGTTCGGGCAGATGGCGACGCGCGTTGCGATCGAAAAGGCGGCGGCGAGGCTTGGTCTCGGTGGCTCGCTCTCGATGCGCAAGGCGGGCGACGAACTCTTCACCACCGACGGCGGCCACTACATCGTCGACGCATCTTTTGGCCGCATTCCTGATGCAGAGGCACTGTCAGCCGAACTGCATTCGATTCCAGGCGTCGTAGAACACGGACTTTTCATTCATATGGCGTCCCTTGCGATCATCGCCGGCCCGGCGGGAGCGCGGACGCTTCAGGCCAAATAAAAGTAGGAGCATTCACTCATGATCAAATCCGCGGTTTTCGGCCGTGCCGTCGTGCTAGCTGTTCTTCTGTCCGGCACCGTGGCTGTTCAGGCGCGTGCCCAGGAAATTCCGGAGGCTCATCTGGCGGCGGCGCGCGACGCGATCAAGGCGCTTAACGTCACGGATCGATACGACAATATTCTGCCGGCTCTTGCGGAAAATCTGAAGGCACAGTTCATTCAGTCCTCCCCCAATTTCCAGGATCAGATTTCCGCGATCGTCAACGAGCAGGCCCTGACGCTGGCCCCGCGCCGCGCTGACCTCGAGAAGGAAGCGGCAACCATCTATGCCAAAAGCTTCTCGGTCGACGAACTCAAGGCGATCGCCACCTTCTTCAACACGGAAGCAGGCAAGAAGCTGATGACCAGCACGCCGCTTGTTGCCCGTGAACTCGGCCGCGCCGCCGAAATCTGGAGCAACGGCATTTCGCGTGACCTGACGGCTCAGAGCACCGCAAAGCTGCGCGGCGTGATCGATGCCAATCCGATCCAGATGCCGACGGCAGAAGCTGCTCCGGCCCCCGCAGCTCAGGCGCCTGCCGCAGCCGCTCCGGCCCCTGCGCGCGCGCCTGCACCGACGCTCAACCTGCCGAAGCCGTAATCGGCTGAGGAAAGCAGGATGTTTATCAAAAGCCCGGAGCGATCCGGGCTTTTTCTTGTTCAGGAACATGCCTATATGCGGCATCACCCTATATGCCGAAGGAGATTAGAATGGCCGCCTATGACTACGATCTGTTTGTAATTGGCGGAGGCTCCGGTGGTGTAAGGGCAGGGCGTGTCGCGGCCAGCCTCGGCAAGAAGGTCGGCATCGCCGAGGAATATCGTTTCGGCGGCACTTGCGTCATCCGTGGCTGCGTGCCGAAGAAGCTTTTCGTCTATGCATCGCAATTTCACGAACACTTCGAGGACGCTGCCGGTTTCGGCTGGGAGGTCGGAAAAAGCACGTTCGACTGGGCGAAGCTGATCGAAGCCAAGGACAAGGAAATCACCCGTCTGGAAGGGCTTTATCGTCGTGGGCTTGAAAGCAACAAGGCCGAGATTTTCGATAGCCGTGCAGAACTGGTCGATGCCCACACGGTGCGGCTCATCAAGACCGGCGAGACGGTGACGGCCGAACGGATCGTGATTGCCACGGGCGGCGTTGCCAACCCGCATAGCGCGCTTCCCGGTCACGAGCTTTGCATCACCTCCAACGAGGCGTTCCATCTCGAAACCCTGCCGAAGTCGATTCTGATCGCCGGCGGCGGTTATATTGCCGTTGAATTCGCCAACATCTTTCACGGCCTCGGCGTCGACACGACCCTGATCTATCGCGGCAAGGAAATCCTGTCCCGATTCGACCACGACATGCGCCAGGGGCTACACAAGGCCATGGTCGAGAAGGGCATCAAGATCATCCTCACCGACGTGATCGAGGAAGTCGCCGAGGCGCCTGCCGGCGGACTGACGGCGCGCACCAAATGCGGCGAGACGCTTTCGGTCGAGACAGTCATGCTGGCACTCGGTCGCGACCCCTACACAAAGGGTCTCGGACTTGAGGCGGCCGGTGTGAAGACCGACGAGCGTGGTGCAATCGTCGTCGATGAATATTCCCGCACCAACGTGGAGAATATCTACGCGCTGGGCGACGTCACCGACCGGGTACAACTGACGCCGGTCGCAATCCACGAAGCCATGTGTTTCATCGAGACGGTCTATCGCAACAATCCGACCTCGCCGGATTATGACCTGATCCCGACAGCTGTTTTCTCGCAGCCGGAAATTGGCACGGTCGGGCTTTCGGAAGAGGAAGCCGCCAAGCGTTATGACGAGCTGGAAGTTTATCGCGCCGAATTCCGCCCGATGAAGGCGACTCTCTCCGGCCGCTCCGAGCGAATGATCATGAAGCTGGTCGTCGATGCGGCAAGCCGCAAGGTTGTAGGCGCACATATTCTCGGCCACGAGGCCGGTGAAATGGCGCAGCTTCTCGGAATCTGCCTCAAGGCTAGTGCGACCAAGGACGATTTCGACCGGACGATGGCACTGCACCCGTCAGCCGCCGAAGAACTCGTGACCATGTACAATCCGAGCTATCGGATAAAGAACGGCGAGCGCGTCTGAAAACCGACCGATTTCAGAGGCCGGAGGCGTCTTTCAAGGGCGTCTCCGAGGACTGATCGTTCACCGAAACGAGCTGTCCAAAGCGGCTAGGCAAAGGCGGAATCACGGTTTATAAGCCGCCACTATTGTGAAGAGGAACGGCCGGACCCGGTGGTCCGGTCCCACAGGTGAGACAAATGGCACAGAATTGGACCCCGAGCAGCTGGCGGAACAAACCCATCCAGCAGGTTCCGGCATATCCCGATCCGGCCGCTCTGGCGGCTACAGAAGCCCAGCTGGCGAAGTTTCCCCCGCTCGTGTTTGCTGGTGAGGCACGCCGCCTCAAGGCGCAGCTTGCCAAGGTTGCGGAAGGCGATGCCTTCCTGCTTCAGGGCGGCGATTGCGCCGAGAGCTTCTACGAGCATGGCGCGGACAACATCCGCGACTTCTTCCGATCATTCCTGCAGATGGCGGTTGTCCTGACCTATGGCGCGCAGCTGCCGGTCGTGAAGGTTGGCCGCATTGCCGGCCAGTTCGCCAAGCCGCGCTCCTCGAATTTCGAGAAGCAGGGCGACGTGGAGCTGCCGTCCTACCGCGGCGACATCATCAACGGCATCGATTTCACGCCGGAGAGCCGTATTCCGTCACCGGAGCGCCAGCTCGATGCATATCGTCAGTCGGCCGCGACGCTGAACCTTTTGCGTGCGTTTGCCATGGGTGGTTACGCCAACCTGGAAAACGTCCACAAATGGATGCTCGGCTTCGTCAAGGACTCACCCCAGGGCGAGCGTTACAAGAAGCTGGCGGATCGCATCAGCGAAACGATGGACTTCATGCGCGCGATCGGCATCTCTGCTGACAACCAGCCGAGCCTGCGCGAGACGGATTTCTTCACCAGCCACGAAGCGCTGCTTCTTGGTTATGAAGAGGCCTTCACCCGCGTTGATTCCACCTCGGGCGACTGGTACGCGACCTCCGGCCACATGTTGTGGATCGGTGACCGCACCCGCCAGCTCGACCATGCCCATGTGGAATATTTCCGCGGCATCAAGAACCCGATCGGCCTGAAATGCGGCCCCTCGCTGCAGCCTGACAACCTGATCGAGCTGATCGATGCGCTGAACCCGGCAAACGAGGCTGGTCGTCTGACGCTGATCTGCCGTTTCGGCCACGATAAGGTTGCAGAACATCTGCCGAAGCTCATCCGCGCCGTCGAGCGCGAGGGCAAGAAGGTTGTCTGGTCCTGCGATCCGATGCACGGCAACACGATCACGCTCAACAACTACAAGACCCGGCCGTTCGACCGGATCCTGTCGGAAGTGGAGAGCTTCTTCCAGATCCATCGTGCCGAAGGCACGCATCCGGGCGGCATCCATGTCGAAATGACCGGCAAGGACGTAACCGAATGCACCGGCGGTGCGCGCGCTGTCACCGGCGCGGATCTTCAGGATCGCTATCACACTCATTGCGACCCGCGTCTCAATGCGGATCAGGCTTTGGAACTGGCCTTCCTTCTGGCCGAACGGATGAAGACCGGTCGCGACGAAAAGCGGATGGTCGTCAACGGCTGAGCGATATCGCAATCCCTGCTTCAGGAATGAGAAAAGGCCGGCAATCGCCGGCCTTTTCTTTTTACATTCGCCGCAACCTCCGCATCTATCATCGATGGCGGTCATGGCGTTCGGATATGTCCGCCGGGTCAGGCGTCGAGCGAAGCCATATCGATGACGAAGCGGTAGCGGACGTCGCTCTTCAGAACGCGTTCATAGGCTTCATTGACTTGGCTGATGTTGATCTTCTCGATTTCAGAGACGATGCCCTTCTCGCCGCAGAAATCCAGCATTTCCTGGGTTTCCTTGATCGAGCCGATCATCGAGCCAGAAAGTTCCTTGGCGCCGAAGATCAGCGAGAAGGCGTGAACCGGGATCGGGTTTTCCGGAGCGCCGACGACAACCATGCTGCCCTTCGGCTTCAGCAGGCCAAGATAGGCGTTCCAGTCGATTTCAGCCGACACGGTGCAGATGATCAGGTCGAAGGTGCCTGCGAGCTTCTTGAAGGTTTCGGCGTCGCTGGTGGCGTAATAGTCTTTCGCGCCGAGCTTCAGGCCGTCGTCCTTCTTGGAGAGCGACTGGCTGAGCACGGTGACATCGGCACCCATGGCAGCGCCGAGTTTGACGCCCATATGGCCAAGGCCGCCCATGCCGACGATCGCGACCTTCTTGCCCGGGCCTGCACCCCAGCGGCGCAGCGGGGAATAGAGCGTGATACCGGCGCACAGAAGCGGGGCGGATGCATCGAGCGGCAGGCTGTCCGGGATCGACAGAACATAACCTTCCTTGACCACGATCGAGTCGGAATAACCGCCATGGGTGGGAGCATTGCCGTTCAGAGTGTCGACGTCGTTATAGGTCTGAACCAGACCCGGCAGGTAATGTTCGTTATCGAGGTCGCGGGTGGCGCAGCCGACGCAGCTGTCTACGAAGCAACCGACGCCGACATGGTCGCCGACCTTGAACTTCGTGACCTTGGAGCCGACGGCCTTGACGACACCGGCGATCTCATGGCCTGGAACGATCGGATAGACCGCGTTCTTCCATTCGTTGCGGACGGTGTGGATGTCGGAATGGCAGATGCCGGCGAACTTGATGTCGATGACCACGTCGTCATCATTCGGTTCGCGGCGCTCGAAGGTGAAAGGGGTGAGCGGGCTCGACGCGTCGGTCGCAGCATAGCCTCTGGCGATGGGCATGGGGAACTCCATTCATTGATGGGTTGAAAATCAACGGCCGGACTATGCGTCACGACACCGGGCAGGCGTTAGATCGATCCTCCAAGCTTCTTGCACAATCCTGCAAGATTGCGAGGTACCCCTCGTTGCGGCGGCAATCTAGGATTATAGAGTGGAAACGGTTCGCGGCCTGCTTCGGAGAAATGGCTCAATGACACTCCCTTTCAATCCCTATCAGGAAATTGCTTCTATCGCGGCGCGTTACGCGAAAGACGAGGGCGATGGTACGACGACAATCGAAGGGCTGGGAATCAGCCGGAGGACATCGCCGAGTGTACCTTGCCATGGAAGCTATAGGCCGTGTTTCGCGATGGTGATTCAGGGTGCGAAATGCGTTCAACTCGGCACTGATACGATCAATTACGGCGCTGGCGACTACCTTCTGACCTCGCTTGAGCTTCCCGTCGCGTGGCGGGTCGTCGAAGCCAGTCCCGAGGTTCCGCACTTCTGTATCACCGTTGCGATCAGCAGCGAAAAGGTGCTCGATCTGATGGGCAGAAACGGGCTTTCCAAGCCGGTGGGGCCGAGCAAAAATCAACGAGGTATCGTGGTGAATGTCGCCACGCCCGAGCTTCTGGATGCTTCCGTTCGCCTTATGCGCTTGCTCGATCGTCCAAGTGATATCCCGTCTCTCGCGCCTCTGATCGAACAGGAAATCCTCTATCGCATCCTGACGGGGCCGGCAGGCGGGCAGTTGATCAACATCGCCATTGCCGACAGCCACGGCAACCGGGTGGCACGCGCTATTGCCTGGCTGAAGGAAAACTTTGCCGGCTCGCTCAGGATCGAGGAACTGGCCGAACATGTCGGCATGAGCGTCTCGTCCTTCCATCATCATTTTAAGGCGATCACGGCGATGACGCCAGTTCAGTACCAGAAGCAGTTGAGGCTCCACGAGGCGCGGCGGCTGATGCTGGTGGAAGGGCTGGACGTCGGCAATGCCGGCCACCGGGTCGGATATCAGAGCCCGTCGCAGTTCAGTCGCGAGTATAGCCGCCTTTACGGCCTGTCTCCTGCGCGTGACATGGATGCGGTCCGGGTTTCGGCCACGGGCTGATTTTTTCTTCTTCAAATTCCTCATCGCCGTTTGCAAATCCGGCTTGACGGAAAGCAGAATTGCTTTATACGCCAGAACCGTACCGTACGGTACCTGAGAGGAGCAGCCGCAAGTGAGACCCGATACCGCCGACACGCCCCAGTTTTCGCCGCGCCAGAATGAGGTTCTGGAGCAGGCGCTTCGTCTTCTCGTTGAAGGTGGCGACAAGGCGTTGACGACGTCGGGACTTGCCCGTGCCGCAAGCTGCTCCAAGGAAAGCCTCTACAAGTGGTTCGGTGACCGCGACGGCGTTCTGGCCGCGATGATCGCCTATCAGGCGAGCAAGGTTCGCACCGCCGACCGGTCAGGCGAAAAACTGACGGAACAGCTCCTGAAGCAGCATCTCGAACAGTTCGGGCGCGATCTTCTGGAAGTTCTGGGCGGTGATGTGTCTCTGGCTCTCAATCGGCTGGCGATAGGCCAGACGAGCCGCGATGGCTCCAAGCTCGGCAAGCTTCTGGTTGAGCACGGCCGCAGGCAGATCGATCGTCGCGCCATGGCGCTGATGGATGCCGGCAAGCGGGCAGGTCTGTTGCGCTTCGAGAATGCAGATGCGGCTTACCACACATTCTATGGCCTGATCGTCTCGGATCTGCATGTTCGCATGCTGCTGGGCGAGCCGGGGCTGAAGGACAATTCGCGCCAGGCGGAGAGGGCAGTCGAAGCCTTCCTCGCACTGCATGGCGTCGAGCAGAAAACGGCGGACGCGCTTCGCGTTTCCGCAGGACGATAAACAACCGAAACAAACACTCGCATAGGGAAGGAATTTAAGATGCGCGTTTATTATGATCGTGATGCCGACCTCAACCTGATCAAGTCGAAGAAGGTCGCCATCATCGGCTACGGTTCCCAGGGTCGCGCACACGCGCTGAACTTGAAGGATTCCGGTGCGCAGAACATGGCAATCGCTCTCAAGGCCGGTTCCGCCACTGCCAAGAAGGCCGAAGCCGATGGTTTCAAGGTCATGACGGTTGCCGAGGCTGCGGCCTGGGCCGACCTGATGATGATGGCAACCCCGGACGAATTGCAGGCCGACATCTATCGTGACGAAATCGCCGGCAACATCCGCGATGGCGCAACGATCGCATTCGCTCACGGTCTCAACGTTCATTTTGGCCTGATCGAGCCCAAGGCATCGATCGATGTCGTGATGATCGCACCGAAGGGCCCGGGCCACACGGTTCGCGGCGAATACCAGAAGGGCGGCGGCGTTCCCTGCCTCGTCGCAATCCACCAGAACGCTTCCGGCAACGCGCTTGAACTCGCTCTCTCCTACGCTTGTGGCGTCGGCGGCGGTCGTTCGGGGATCATTGAAACCACGTTCAAGGAAGAATGCGAAACCGACCTCTTCGGCGAACAGGTCGTTCTCTGCGGCGGTCTGGTCGAACTGATCCGCGCCGGCTTCGAGACGCTGGTCGAAGGTGGTTATGCGCCGGAAATGGCCTATTTCGAATGCCTGCACGAAGTGAAGCTGATCGTCGACCTGATCTATGAAGGCGGCATCGCCAACATGAACTATTCGATCTCCAACACGGCCGAGTGGGGCGAATACGTCACCGGTCCGCGTATCATCACCGCCGAGACCAAGGCTGAGATGAAGCGCGTTCTGACCGATATCCAGACCGGCAAGTTCACCTCGGACTGGATGCAGGAATATCGTGCCGGCGGCGCCCGCTTCAAGGGTATCCGTCGCAACAACGACAGCCACCAGATCGAGGAAGTCGGCACCAAGCTGCGCGCCATGATGCCTTGGATTGGCAAGAACAAGCTGGTCGATAAGGCCGTCAACTAATCGGCTCGGTTACCAAGTAAGGAAAAAGCATCGCGCGGGATAACCGCGCGGTGCTTTTCATCATCATTCCTTGGGCGGAATAACGCCCTTGGTAAGAATGAAGCAGCCGTAGAAGCGCAATTCGCCGGTGGCGATGACGCAATAGGCCTTTTTCGCGTTCTCGTAGACGGCATGGCGTTCGATGCTGTACATCGGCGCGGACTGGCCCTCGGCCGCATCTATTTCGGCCTGAATTTCTTTCTGGATCTCCGGGATCGTGTCCGGCTGGCCGATAACCTCCATACGCCCGACCGAGGGCTGCAAGGGCGTGTCGAGCGGCAGGACCGAAAGGATCGCCTTCATGGCGCGTGGCGCCGAGATGTTATCCATCCGCAACAATCTGCCGAGTGAGGTCTGCCGGGCAATCGAATCCGACGGGAAATTGGCGTCGGCAAGCACGAGCGTATCGCCATGGCCCATCGACTTCAGGGCATAAAGGATATCGGCATTCAGCGCCGGATCCAGGTTCTTCAGCATTCGTCTCTCCTCCAAGACACGTGAAACTTCATTCCCCAGTTATCGCAGGCAAATGCCGATGCGCACCAGTGAAATGTCATCACCGACGGAATGTCATGGAGACAAAAAATGTCGCAGGAGACGATAGGTCAGTATTGCTGACCTGTCGGAATTTCTGTAAAGCGATGACAACAAAATTGAAATAACAGGAAACATCCCCATGCTTGATTGGGAACATATCTTCGCCACGCGTTCCAGCCGGATGAAGGCGTCGGAAATCCGTGAACTGCTGAAGCTTCTGGAGCAGCCCGATATCATTTCGTTTGCAGGCGGCATTCCTGATCCGGCTCTGTTTCCGGCGGAAGAGTTCAAGGCAGCTTACGCCGATATTTTTTCGAGCGCGCAGGTGAACTCGGCTTTGCAATATTCGGTCAGTGAGGGCTACAAGCCGCTGCGTGACTGGATCGTCGAGGATGTCGCCAAGATCGGTATCGACTGTACCGCCGACAACGTGTTCATCACGTCCGGTTCGCAGCAGGCACTCGATTATCTCGGCAAGCTTTTCCTGTCGCCGAAGGATACCGCGCTGGTCACCTGGCCGACCTATCTCGGCGCGCTGTCGGCCTTCAACGCCTATGAGCCGAATTACGACCAGCTTTCGCTGAACGGCAACCGCACGCCGGATGCCTATCGGGATACGGCTTCCAAACTGGGGGGGGCCGTCAAGTTCGCCTATCTGTCTGCCGATTTCTCCAACCCGACAGGTGAGACGATCGACCGCGCGGGCCGTGAAAAACTACTGGCGCTGGCCGACGAGTTGGATATCGCGATCCTCGAGGATGCGGCCTATCAAAACCTGCGCTTCGACGGCGAGGCAGTCCCGCCGATCCTGTCTCTGGATATCGCGCGCAAGGGCGGCATCGAGAACACGCGCACGATCTATAGCGGCAGTTTTTCCAAGACGCTGGCTCCGGGCCTGCGCGTCGGCTTCGTCATTGCCGCGATGCCTGTCATCCGCAAGCTGGTTCTGATGAAACAGGCGGCCGACCTGCATTCCTCGACGATCAACCAGATCGCCGTCGAACATGTCGCTTCGCGGGGTTTTGCCGAACAGGTTGCCAAGATCAAGCGCGTCTACAGCGGCCGCCGTGATGCGATGCTGGTGGCGCTTGAAAAGTACATGCCGAAAGGTACGACATGGACGAAGCCGGAAGGCGGTATGTTCGTCTGGATCACGCTGCCGGAGGGCATGGACGGGGCCGAACTGCTCGCCAAGTCACTGGCGACGGAAAAGGTCGCCTTCGTGCCGGGCAAGGCGTTTTATGCGGATGGCAGCAATGCCAACACGCTGCGCGTATCGTTCTCTTGCGCCAACGACGAGATGATCGACGAAGGCATCAAGCGCCTTGGACGTCTGGTCGCCCACGCATCGGTAAGTGAACACGAAAGCCTGCCGATCATCTGATTGCTGCTCACGAATTCGTATGGAAAGGGCGGATCCACAGGCGATCCGCCCTTTTTTCGTCGGAACTCAGCCTTAGGCCGAAGCCTGTCACATGAGTGTCGTTGAATGTGTGTTTAAGCGCGTCAACTCAAACAGGAACTCTCCCATGAAAAAGCTCCTTTCCTCTTTCACGGCGCTTGTCGCGCTCGGTCTCGCCGGCGTTGTCAACGCTGCCGACCTGGTGGTCTATACCAGCCAGCCGAATGCCGATGCGCAGGCAACCATCGACGGCTTCAAGGCCGCCAATCCGGGCGTCGATGTCGAGTGGGTGCGTGACGGAACTCCGCAGATCATGGCAAAGCTCAACGCCGAGATCGCTGCCGGCAACCCGGTCGCCGACATTCTGCTGATCGCCGACACCGTGACGTTCGAGCGCATGAAGGCCGCCGGCCAGCTCTTGGCCTACAAGTCGCCGGAAGCCAAGAATTTCGACGCTTCGCTCTATGATGCCGACGGTTACTACTACTCGACCAAGCTGATCACCACCGGCATCATGTACAACACCCAGGCTGCGATGAAGCCGACGAGCTGGGCCGATCTTGCCAAGCCGGAAGCCAAGGGTCTTGTCACCATGCCGAGCCCGGTCGCTTCGGGCGCCGCTCTCATCCACGCTCAGACGCTGGCTGCCGTCGATGGCCTTGGCTGGGACTATTACAAGCAGCTCAAGGATAACGGTGCAGTTGCTGCCGGCGGCAATGGTGGCGTGCTGAAGGCTGTCGCCTCCGGCGAAAAGGCCTATGGTGTCGTCGTCGACTACATGCCGATCCGCGAAAAGGCAAAGGGCGCCCCGGTCGAGTTCGTTTTCCCGAAGGAAGGCGTTTCGGCTGTCACCGAACCGGCTGCGATCCTGTCGTCGACCAAACATCAGGACAATGCCAAAAAGTTCATCGACTATCTTCTCTCGGAAAACGGCCAGAAGATCGCAGCAGGCCTCGGCTACATCCCGGCGCGCAACGGTATCGACCTGCCGGCCGGCTACCCGGCACGCGACAAGATCAAGGTTCTGCCGCTCAACGCCGCGGACGCGCTGAAGAACTCGGAAAAGGACGTGAAGACGTTCTCCGATATTTTCGGCACCAAGGGCTGATATAAGGCCTCATGTTCCGATCTCAGAATCGAGGAAACAGCCAGCCCCGCTGGCTGTTTTCCTTTGTCGTAGTGGTGATCTTCTTCCTGAGCGTCCTGCCGCTCGGACGGCTTGCCGCGACCGGCTTTTCATCGCTTTTCAATGGCGGTGCGCGTGCGCTTCTTTCCGATCCTGTCGTCTGGCAGGCGGTTTATGACACGCTCACTACCTCAATCCTCGGCATGATCGCGGCCGTCATCCTCGGCGGCGGGTTTGCGCTGCTGCTGACACTGTTTGACGTGCGCGGCAAGACGGCTTTGGGTTTCTTGTTCATGCTGCCGACGATGATCCCGCCGCAGGTGACGGCTCTGTCCTGGATCGGCATGACCGGCCCCTCGAGCGCGCTTCTGAAGGCGATCGGAATGGCGCCGCCGCTTGGGAGCCCGCAGCCGCTTTATTCTATCGGCGGTATTGCGCTGCTTTATGGCGTGCAGAATGCGCCGCTGGTCTTCCTGTCGTTGCGCGCCGGTCTTCTGGCCCTGCCGCGTGATGGCGTCGAGGCCGCAGGGCTGTCAGGTGCATCGTCCTGGCAGGTGCTGAAGGATATCATTCTGCCCTTGTCACTGCCCGGTTTCGTCGCCGGTGCAGCGATCGCTTTCGTTTCCTGCGTCGGCAATTTCGGCATTCCGGCCATTCTTGGCATTCCGGCCTCGATCTACACGCTACCGACGCTGATCTATTCGAAATTCGCCGCTTTCGGAACGAACACCTTTGCCGACGTCTCGCTGCTTTCCGGTCTCATCGCGATCCTGTCGGTCATCGGCCTGACGGTCGAGGAACGGGTTTTGCGCGGGCGCGACTATCGCGTCATCGGGCTCTCAGGGCAGGTGGCGATGTTCCGGCTTGGAAACTGGCGTCTGATCGGCGAACTGGTGCTGTGGCTGGCGATTTTCATCACGCTCGTCATGCCGCTGACGGCGCTCATCGCAAGCTCGCTTGCGCCCGCCTATGGCGTGCCGTTGACGCCGACGACCGCAACGCTGGACGCCTATCGCGAGGTCCTGTTCAAGCAGTCGATCACCCGTACGGCGTTCACCAATTCCGTATCGCTGTCGCTTGCGACGGCGCTTGGTCTCCTGGTGGTGACTGTGCTGACGGGCTATTATCTCGTACGCTCGAAAAGCCGCTTGGCACCAGTGCTTTCGGCGCTTGCCGAAATCCCTTACGCGCTGCCGGGTATCGTGCTCGCTGTCGCGCTGATCCTGGTCTTTGCCGCGCCGATCCCGATCATCGGGATTTCGATCTACGGCACGATCTGGATTATTCTCGTTGCCTATTTCTCCAGCTTCTTTGCGGTCAGTCTGAAGCCGGTGGTGAGTGCGTTCCGGCAACTCGATCCGTCTCTGGAAGAGGCTGCACGCCTCGCAGGCGCAGGGTTCGGACGGCGGCTGGTGGATATCGTGGTGCCGCTGGTGGCTCCGGCGGCCGGTGCGTCCGTCATTCTGGTCTTTCTCATTGCCTGCAACGAGCTCACGGTCTCGGCCATCCTCTGGTCGGCCGGCACGCAGACGCTCGGCGTGGCGATTTACAATCTCGATGATAGCGGCAGCTTCAATCTCGCTGCAGCGCTTTCCGTCCTCGTGGTCATCATGGTGATCGCGATGATGCTGGTGCTGGAACTGATGGCGAAGAGACTGCCGAAAGGTGTGGTACCGTGGCGAAGCTGATCCTAAACCGCCTGTCCAAGGCATTCGAAACCGGCGGCCGCCCAGCCGTGAACGATGTATCGCTGGAAGTTCGCGATGGTGGTTTTCTCGCATTGCTAGGCCCCTCCGGCTGCGGCAAGACGACGGTGCTCAGAATGATCGCCGGCTTCGAGCAGCCGACCGACGGCTCGATCCTGCTTGGTGACCGGGTGCTGGCCGATGCCGGCGAGATGGTGGCGCCGGAACATCGCAACATGGCGATGGTGTTCCAGTCCTACGCGCTGTGGCCGCATATGAGCGTTGCCGACAATGTCGGCTATCCGCTCAAGGTTCGCGGTGTCACCGGTGAGAGACGCTCGACCAAAATCCGGGAGGCGCTCGCGGCGGTCAGGCTCGAAGCCTATGCGGATCGCCGTCCCGCTGATCTCTCCGGTGGCCAGCGACAGCGTGTTGCGTTGGCGCGATGCCTTGTGACGGAGCCTGATGTGGTTCTGCTCGACGAGCCGCTCGCCAATCTCGATCGGCATCTGCGGCAGGAAATGGAAGAGACGTTCCGCGAGTTTCATCAACGGTCCGGCGCGACGATGATTTATGTCACGCATGACCAGGCGGAAGCGATGGCGCTGGCGACGGATGTCGCGGTGATGTCGGAAGGCAGGCTGTTGCAGGTGGCAAGCCCGCAGGAAATCTATGCCCGTCCGGAAGGCCGGCTGGTTGGCGGACTGGTCGGGCAGGGGGCGATCGTCGCATGGCCGGCAGCCTCGGTCGAGAACCGTCGGCTGGACTGGGATGTCTTGCAGCAACTGCTCAGCCGCTCACATGGCGCCGATTGTGCCGATATTCTCATCCGGCCGCAGGATGTGGAGATCGCCGGCGAAGGCGTGCCTGCGCGTGTAACATCCGTGCTGTTCGAGGGCGAGCGTTACGCGCTGAAACTGGCACTCGGCGACGAGCAGGTTTTGCGCGCGTTCAGCCGCCAGCCGGTCAAGGTCGGCGACATGGTAGCGATCATCATCCGCTCGGCCTGGAGGCTGTAGCCAGCTAACTGTCGAGCCGCTAATGTGCCGGTCGCAATAGGGAAGTTTGCATGTCTCTTCGCCTCGGTACCTTCAATATCGAAAACCTCATGACCCGTTTCGATTTCTCCGGCTGGCGCAATCAGTTGCGCCAGGACAGGGTTCTGCGACTGTTCGAGGTGGGCAGCAAACAGGAGTACGAGCAACTTGAGCAGGCCCGGCTTATCGCCGAGACGGATGATACCCGCCAGCTTTCGGCACTCGCCATCGCCGATGCGGATGCCGATATCCTGTGCCTGCAGGAAGTCGACAACATGCCGGCGCTGCAGGCTTTCGAATATGGTTATCTATACCGCATGGTCGGCAATGGCTATCTGCAGAAGTTTCTGGTTGAGGGTAATGATGGGCGCGGCATCGATGTCGCGGTCCTGATGCGCGACGAGACGCGAAGCGGCCAGAAAATAGAAGTACTCGATGTCCGCAGCCACGCGATGCTGACCTATCAGGATCTCGATCTGTTTAACGACGAACTAGCGCTGACCAGCCGACCGACCGACAAGATTTTCAAACGCGACTGCCTGGAACTGGATCTCAAAATCGGGGACAAGCGATTGTCGCTCTACGTCGTGCATTTCAAATCGATGAGTAATGCACGCGACAACAAGGACGGACGTATCGGTACGATGGCGCTGCGGATCGCAGAAGCGAAGGCCGTGCGACACATCATCGAGAAAAGATTCGGTACGGAGAATACCGGTCGAATGAATTTCGCTATCTGCGGCGACATGAATGATTATCAGGAGCGGGTGAAGGTGATCGGCACCCGCCGCACCGGCTATCGGTTCGAGCCTGTGACGGAGGAAACGAGTGCACTCGACGTTTTCAGTCACGACGACTTTGCGCACAATGTCATGACCCGGCGCGGTGTGATGGATCGTTGGACGCTTTATCATGCGCGCGGGCCAGAAGAACAGCATCTCTGCCAACTCGACTACCTCTGGCTCTCTCCGGTACTTGCGGATCATAATCCGGCTGCAGTTCCGGATGTCATTCGCAACGGCCAACCGTTTCGCACGGTTTTTCCGCCGGGGCAGGAGGTGGAGCGCTATCCGCGTATCGGCTGGGACAGACCCAAGGCATCCGACCATTGCCCCGTGGTCGTGGAGATAAACCTCCCATGACAACCCCTTTCGCTCCCGGGTTAGCTGTCAGGCCTGCAGGTATCTGGCCGCCATCTACAAGTCCTGTGCGCGTCGATGCCTTCGATCTTTCGGTGGTAGACGATCCGCATCCGCTCTACGTGGTGCATCAGGCTGAAATCGAGGCGAATTGGGAAAGGGAAATCAACGCCAATCCGCATCTCTTCAACGGCCAAATGGTCCTTCAGCGGCATCTGACCTACGATCAGGGCGTCATTAGAGGGGTAGCTCATGTCATTCCCTATTCGACGCTTCTGTGGTGGCGCAAGCGGCCTGATCCCGAAGGGGCTCTGCATCTGTTCGGTTTTGCGGTGATCGTCTCGTCCGACGGCGCGATCATTGCCATCCGTATGAGCGATCGCACGGCCAATCCGGGGCAAGTCTATTGCGCAGCCGGCTCGCTCGACCTCAGCGACATCATTGATGGAAAGCTCGATGTTGCGGGCAATATGGCGAGAGAAGTGCGTGAGGAAACGGGGCTCGCTCTCTCTGAAGCAGAGGCAGATCAGCATTTTTATGCCAGCCACAAGGATAACCGCATCGTGGTTTTCAGGCTTTATCGCTTTCCGGTGACATCGTCCGAAATTAAGGCCCGGATTGAGGCGCATATGCCGCATGACAAGGAGCAGGAGATCGACGGCGTCGTCGTCATCCGATCTGCAGATCCCATTGCCCACAACTATAATCCGCTGATGTCGCCAATTTTGGACTGGTTTTTCTCCGGCATAGGCCGCTAGCCTGTCGCTTGCTTCCTTAAGCGCGCTCGGGCAGGGTGCGGCACTGTCTTGAAAGGGAGGGGAGTCGTGGCAAGACATTATGCCATCTACGATGTTTTCACCGATCGGAGACTTTCCGGCAATCCGCTTGCCGTCATATTCGATACGGAAGGACTTTCGGACGACGCCATGCAGGCGATCGCACGCGAGATAAACCTGTCGGAAACGGTCTTTCTGTGGCCCGCGGAATCGAACGGGCATTCGGCCCAGATTCGCATTTTTACGCCGGGAAAAGAATTACCCTTTGCGGGACACCCAACGGTCGGTGCGGCCATCGCGCTTGCGGAGCGAGACCACGAGCCCGGGGTGACAGAGCTCGATCTTATGTCCGTGATTGAAGAAAAGGTCGGCCCGGTTCGCTGTGCGATCAGGATGCGGACGGGGGAGGCGACCTTCGCCGAGTTCGAGCTTCCACGCCGCCCGGTAAGGATAGACATCCCGCTGGATCGGGAAGGCATCGCGGATTCGATTACGGTCAAAACCACTGACATGGCGTTTGAGAACCATACTCTGTCGATTTGGACTGCGGGGGTTCCGTTTCTGCTCGTGCCGCTGCGAAATCTCGCAACGGTGCAGAATCTCGAATTTGAATCGACCCTGTGGGAGCGGGTCGCCCCATTCGTCGATGGTGCGCTCGCTTCAGCCTATGTCTATTGCAGGGGCGGCGTGCATCATCAGGCGAAATTTCACGCACGGATGTTTTCGCCAGATATGCGCATCTGGGAGGATCCTGCGACTGGTGCTGCGGTTGCCGCGCTGGCGGGTGCGATCCAGCAATTCGATGCTTTGCCGGAGGGACATCATCCGATCATCGTGGAACAAGGCTTGGAAATCGGTCGCACGTCCTTCATCCATCTGCATATCGATTCCAAGGGTGGTCAGATCGCGAAGGCACGTATCGGAGGGCATGCAGTGAAGATCGCGGAAGGCATGCTGCACATCTGAAAAATAATCAGGGCGGGAAGTCCCACGAAATAAGGCTTTCCATCGAGAGCGGTGATTTTTTTGAGCAGTTGCACAAAGAAAATCATTTTGGCCGCTAGACAAGCCAAAAGAAGCTCTTTATACGGCCACTCACACCAACGGCGCAGGCCACTGAAGCGGTTGGTTACGGGTGATTAGCTCAGTTGGTAGAGCAGCTGACTCTTAATCAGCGGGTCGTAGGTTCGAGCCCTACATCACCCACCATCTCTTCTTAAAACAAATATATGACAATAGTTTATCGCTGAAAACAAAGTTTTCGGCGATCGGAACTTCTTCGGCTTTCCGCGCATTTTACCGGCAATTCCAATCTTTATGGGCTGCTCGGCGTGCGCGCGATTTTTACTCTTGTCTCCACAATCGTATGTGCGGTGATTCTGTTCGTCGCAGGCCTTGTTGTCGTGGCTTATGCCACCCGAGACTACGAGCCGTATCATTTCGCCCACATGGAAACGCCCGACTTGTGGACGTCCAGGCCGACTTCCGTCGATCCGGCCAAACAGGGCTACGAGCGCATCGAAGGCGTTCAGGTGGCTGAATACGTCGCGCCGACCGATGGAGACGTGGAAACCGCTTCCTTTGCCCGTAGCGAGGAGCGGGGTTCGAAGACACCGGACATCGCCGAAAATGTTGCCGAGGCTGCCCAGCCGGTCGATAGCGCCGCGACGGGTACTGCGCAGCTTGATGCCGGGCATGTGGATTGGTGTCTTGCTCGTTACCGATCCTATCAGGTCGAGGACAACAGTTATCAACCCTATGGCGGCGGTCCACGGAGGGAATGCGTGTCGCCGGCCATGGACAGCGCTTCCGTCCAACCGGCAACGGACTTGTTCGCTGACGGTGGGCGTGAGCCGGCGAGGAATATTGCTGTAGCGTCGTCTGTCGTCATGGCATCGCAGGAGCAGCAGACCGCAGACGTGAGATCGATGCCCATCGGCACGCACGAGGCATGGTGCCACGAGCGCTACCGCTCCTATCGAAGTGAAGACAATAGCTACCAGCCTTTCAACGGTGGTCCGCGCCGGGCCTGCACGTCTCCCTACGGCTAACCCGCAAAGCAGGCTGTCCGTCAGCTTGCCTCACGCATGAGCATGCGGTTTTCCTCGACCTTCAAGGTCTGTACGCGCTTGGCAAGCCAATCGACGACGACACGCACTTTGTTGCTGAGATGACGGGTCTGGGGATAAACGATGTAGAGCGGGAAGCTCTCGCAGGCCCAGTCCGATAGAATCGGCACAAGCTTACCCTCCTGCAGGGCCTTGTGGGCCATGAATCGCGGCACCTGGGCGACACCGACACCGGCGATTGCCGCATCCAGATAGGAGCGGGCGTCGTTGACGGAGACGATGTAGTTCGGATCGATCTCTATTTCCTCGTCGCCGCGCGTGAAACTCATCTGCATGATTTTTCCGGACGGCGCCTGCAGATATCCGACACAGCGGTGACCGTTATTGAGGTCTGTCGGATGCGCCGGCTCGCCCATTTTTTCCAGATAGAGCGGAGCGGCATAGGCTTGCATGCCGATTTCTCCGACCTTTCGAACAATCAGCGACTGGTCCGTCGGGGTGCCTCCGCGAAGCGCGCAATCGACGTTTTCTGCAATGTAATCCACCAGCCGGTCACCCACGCCGATGTCGAGCTTAATCAACGGATATCGTTCATGAAAATCGCACAAGTGCGGGATGATCAGGAGGTCGGCAAAGGCGCCTGCCATTTCCAGGCGAACACGGCCGCTGGGCTGTGTCTGAGAGGTCGAGAGACTACCATCGAGCTCGGCTATATCGGCGAGGATCTGGATCGCCCGCTCGTAATAGAGGGCGCCGTCCGTCGTCACCATGACGCGCCGCGTCGTGCGGTTGAGCAGGGTGGTCTGCAGATGCGCCTCAAGTGCCTGCACCATGTTGGTGACGGTGGTTTTCGGGATGTTGAGCGTCGTCGCCGCACGGGTGAAATTGCCGGTCTCGACGACCCTCACGAAAACACGCATTGCCGATAGCTGGTCCATGGAATTCTCCTTGCGACGCGATTATCCATGAATTTGGAAAAGTGTTGCCGATCGAGGCGTATTGCGCTTGCGATCCCGAACAATAATATCTGAATACGAATTTGCCGCAAGACCTGTGGCTAAAACGGAAGAAACGTTATGTCGCTGCGCTGGGAAACATTGGAGATTGATGGGCCTTGGAAGGCCGCTATCCCCGTGCGCATTCACAAGGGTAATGTGCAGGGCGGCAAGCCGCCGGTCGTGCTCTACCTGAAGGGTGATGCATTTCAGACGCCAGTAGACGAAAACGCTCCGCGGCCGGTGATCAGCGCTCTTGAAGACGCCGGCGCGGTCGTGGTCGAAGCCGATTACGGGCGCGTTTCTGGCAATGTATTCCCGAAGGCGATGGAATGCGCGTTTCTGGCGCTCTACGGCCTCAGCAAGAAGCTGAACGACTATGGCAAGGGCAAATCGCCTCTGCTGATTGCCGGCGACGAGGCTGGCGGCAATGTTGCCGCAGGAGCCGCGCTGAAGGCAAGGGACCAGATGCCGGGCCGGCTTACCGGGCAGGTTCTGCTCTCCCCCATGATCGACCCGATGATGACATCGGCCTCGATCCGCGGTGCCGACGAGATCGGCATGCGTGAACGCTGGTCGGACGGATGGAGCCATTATCTCGGTTCCGCCTGCTCGATGCAGCACCCTTATGCCGCGCCCTGTCTGTGTTCGCGGTTATCGGGTGTCGCGCCGGCGCTGGTCATGACATCTGACGACGATCCTCTGCGCGACGAAGCACTCGGTTATGCCGACAAGCTTTCCGGGGCAGGGGTGAGTGTCACCAAGCGTGTATTGCCCGCCGGCAGTGGCTGGACGGGCCTGTATCACGGCGTTGGCGGAGCCTGGTTAGCCGGGCTCTGCACGGAGTTTTCGACCTTCGTTCGTCAGTTGACGAGCTGAGGTCAGCAGTTTCTGCCCATATTTCTAGTTCCAGGAAACGATAACAGCCCTTCCCAAGGCTGAAGGAGTTCACAATGACATCGAAGACACCCCGCTGGGCCCTGTTGGGCGCCGGCCTGACGACCTCTGTGCTTATTGCAGGCGCAGCCTTCTATTTCGACATGCCGAATGGCGCCAATGCCGCTTCGCCTGCAGAGGCTGCGGCACCTGCCGCCATTCCGGTTACTGTCGCCACCGTGCAGCCCCGCAAGGTCGGCACGTGGCAGGAATTTTCCGGCCGTCTGGAAGCCGTCGATCGCGTTGACGTTCGTCCGCGCGTAGCCGGCGAGGTCAAGTCCGTCCATTTCCGTGAAGGCGGGCTGGTCAAGGCTGGTGACCTCTTGGTGACCCTCGATCCCGAGCCTTACATGGCGGCTGTCGCCGAAGCGGAAGGCTCCGTTGCCTCGGCTGAAGCAAAGCTCGCCTATGCCGAAACCGAACTTGAACGGGGCAATACGCTTCTTTCGCGCAACACGATCTCGCAGAGCGATCTGGCGCAGCGGCAGAGTACGCAGCGCGAAGCCAAGGCCAATCTCCAGTCGGCCAAGGCAGCGCTTCGCGTCGCCGAACTCAACCTCGGTTATACCGAAATCAAGGCGCCGATTGCCGGACGTGTCGGCAGAATAGAGGTGACTGTCGGTAATCTGGTCGCCGGTGGTTCTGCCTCGGCACCGCTGACGACGCTGGTATCAGCCGATCCTATCTATGCGAGCTTCGATGCCGACGAGCAGCTGGTGACCCGCACTCTCGCCGAACTGCCGCTCGCCGATGGCCAGCCGGCAATCGATCAGGTTCCGGTAGAAATCGTAACGCTGGCTCCCGGTTCTGAAGCCATCAAGGGGCATCTGCAGCTTATCGACAACCAGGTGGCGGTCGGTACCGGCACGATCCGGGTGAGGGCGGTATTCGGCAATCCGGGCGGCAGGCTGATCCCAGGTCAGTTCGTGCGGGTGCGCATGGGTGAGCCTGAGCCGATGAACCGCGTTCTTGTCAGTGAACGGGCGCTCGGCAACGATCAGGACAAGAAGTTTGTGCTCGTCGTCGACGGCAAGAATACCGTCGCCTACCGCCCGGTGGAACTGGGTGAGGCAATCGACGGCATGCGCATCGTCGAAAAGGGCCTGAATGCCGGCGACCGCATCATCGTCAACGGATTGCAGCGCGTGCGCCCCGGCGCAACGGTCGACCCGCAGGACGAAGCGAAACTCGCCTCGAAGTAACCAACGGGCCGGCTGACCGGCCCTTCCAACACTGAACCAAACGATCGCCCGCGGCATAGCACTGCGGGCGCAGGGGCCTTTTGCGCCCTGAACGTCGCCCAGGAGAGAGGGCTTTCAAGATGAACATATCCCGCTTCTTTATCGACCGACCGGTGTTTGCCGGGGTCCTGTCCATTCTCATCGTGGTTGCCGGCCTGCTGGGACTGCGATCGTTGCCGATCTCGGAATATCCGAATGTCGTGCCGCCATCAGTGGTCGTGAAGGCGACCTATCCGGGTGCAAACCCGAAGGTCATAGCCGAAACCGTCGCAACGCCGCTCGAAGAGCAGATCAACGGCGTCGAGGACATGCTTTACATGTCCAGCCAGGCGACGTCCGACGGCGTCATGACGCTGACCGTCACCTTCAAGCTCGGGACCGACCCCGACAAGGCGCAGCAGCTGGTACAGAACCGCGTCAGCCAGGCGGAACCGCGCCTGCCGACCGAAGTGCGTGCGCTTGGCATCACGACGGTGAAAAGCTCGCCGGACTTCATCATGGTGGTCAATCTGGTCTCGGATACCGACCGCTATGACCTGACCTATCTGCGCAACTATGCGACGCTCAACATCAAGGATCGTCTGGCCCGTATCGAAGGCGTCGGCCAGGTTCAGATTTTTGGTGCCGGCGATTATTCGATGCGCATCTGGATCGATCCGCAGAAGGCCGCAGCGCTTTCGCTGGCGGCCAGCGACATTACCGACGCAATCCGTGGACAGAACGTGCAGGCCGCCGCCGGAACAATCGGTGCATCACCCACCGTTCCGGGTGTCGATCTGCAGCTGAACGTCAATGCCCAGGGCCGCCTGACGACGCCGGAACAGTTCGGCAATATCATCGTCAAGACCGGTTCCAATGGCGAGATCACCCGCCTGCGCGACGTTGCCCGTATCGAACTCGGCGCGGCCGACTATTCGCTGCGGTCGCTTCTCGACGGTCAGCCGGCCGTCGCCATTCCGGTTCTCCAGGCGCCGGGCTCCAACGCGATCGAAATCGCCGACCAGGTTCGTTCCACCATGGACGAATTGCAGAAGGCGATGCCGGAAGGCGTGAAATACGAGATCGTCTACGACACGACCAAGTTCGTGCGCTCGTCGATCGAGAAGGTTCTCGATACCCTTCTCGAAGCCATCGCGCTGGTCGTTCTCGTCGTCATCATCTTCCTGCAGACCTGGCGTGCCTCGATCATTCCGCTGATCGCGGTTCCGGTCTCGGTCATCGGCACGTTTGCGGTCATGTATGCCTTCGGTTTCTCGATCAACGCGCTGACCCTGTTCGGGCTTGTGCTGGCGATCGGTATCGTCGTCGACGACGCGATCGTGGTGGTCGAAAACGTCGAGCGAAATATCGAAAATGGCCTAAGTCCCCGCGAGGCGACATACAAGGCGATGAGCGAAGTGTCCGGCCCGATCATCGCGATTGCGCTGGTTCTGGTCGCGGTTTTCGTTCCGCTTGCCTTCATCACCGGCCTGTCGGGCCAGTTTTATCGCCAGTTCGCCCTGACGATCGCCATCTCGACTGTCATTTCCGCGATCAACTCGTTGACCTTGTCTCCGGCTCTGGCGGCTCTTCTTTTGAAGGATCACCATGCGCCGAAAGATTGGTTGACGCGCGGCATGGACAAGATCTTTGGCTGGTTCTTCCGTGGCTTCAACCGAGGTTTCGGTAAGGCGGCAAACGGCTACGGCCGCTCGGTCGGCGGGCTTCTGTCGCGCAAGAGCATCGTGATGGTGATCTATCTGGCGCTGGTCGGTGCTACCTACGGCATGTTCAGTGCCGTGCCGGGCGGTTTCGTGCCGGCGCAGGACAAGCAGTATCTGATCGGCTTCGCACAACTGCCCGATGGTGCAACGCTCGACCGTACGGAAGACGTGATCAAGCGGATGAGCGATATCGCCATGGAACAGCCGGGCGTCGAACATGCGATCGCCTTCCCGGGCCTGTCGATCAACGGTTTCACCATCGGCTCCAACTCGGGCATCGTGTTCGCCGTGCTTGACGATTTCGACAAGCGCAAGACGCCGGACCTTTCCGGTGGCGCCATCGCCATGGCGCTGAACCAGAAATATGCCGGTATCCAGGATGCGTTCATCGCCATGTTCCCGCCGCCGCCAGTCAACGGTCTCGGCACGACGGGCGGCTTCAAGCTGCAGATCGAGGATCGGGCCGGCTACGGTTACGAGGCCCTCGACGAGGCAACCAAGGCCGTCATGGCAAAGGCCATGGCTGCACCGGAACTGACGGGCGTGTTCTCAAGCTTCCAGATCAACGTGCCGCAGCTCTATGCCGACCTTGATCGTGCTCGTGCAGAGCAGCTCGGAGTTTCCGTCACGGATGTGTTCGAGACGCTGCAGATCTATCTCGGTTCGCTCTATGTGAACGACTTCAACGCCTTCGGCCGCACCTACAGCGTCCGCGTCCAGGCCGATGCGCAGTATCGCGCCAAGGCCGAGGATATCGGCCAGTTGAAGGTCCGTTCGCAGTCGGGCGAGATGATCCCGCTCTCGGCGCTTCTGAAGGTCGATGCATCGGCTGGTCCGGAACGGACGACCCGTTACAACGGCTTTCTGTCATCGGATATCAACGGCGCTCCGGCACCGGGTTATTCGTCGGGACAGGCGGAGGCTGCGATCACCAAGATCCTCGCCGAAACGCTGCCATCGGGTATCGACTTCGAATGGACGGACCTGACCTACCAGCAGATCCTTGCCGGCAATTCGAGCCTCATCGTCTTCCCGCTCGCCCTGCTGCTCGTCTATCTCGTTCTGGCTGCCCAGTATGAGAGCCTGACCTTGCCGATCGCGATCATCATGATCGTGCCGATGGGCGTGCTTGCAGCGTTGACGGGCGTGTGGCTGACCGGTGGCGACAACAACATCTTCACCCAGATCGGATTGGTGGTGCTGGTGGGGCTGTCGGCGAAGAACGCGATCCTGATCGTGGAATTCGCCCGAGAACTCGAACTTGCCGGACGCAAGCCCTTCGAGGCTGCGGTGGAAGCGAGCCGGCTGCGTCTTCGCCCGATCCTGATGACGTCGATGGCGTTCATCATGGGCGTTGTGCCGCTGGTCATCTCGACCGGTGCGGGTGCGGAAATGCGTGCCGCCATGGGTGTTGCCGTCTTCTCCGGCATGATCGGCGTCACCTTCTTCGGTATTTTCATGACACCGGTCTTCTACATCCTGGCACGGCTTCTAACGGGTAACCGTCCGCTGCGCAGCCATGGCACCGAGGTTGCGCCTGCTCTCTCCCCGGCAGAGTAGGGCGCACAGGCCGCGCGGACATCTCTCTCCGTCCGCGCGGCATTTTTATTTTGATCAAAGCGTTCCGCCGTCGATGACCAGCGTCTGCGAGGTCATGGCGGCGGAGGCGTCTGAGGCGAGGAACAGGCAAGGGCCGACAAGATCGGTTCCGTCGAGCGTTCGCTTCAGGCATTGCCGGTCGATCATTGCGGCGATGCTTTCATCCGTCAGCCACAGGCGCTTCTGTCTTTCGGTAATGATCATGCCGGGAAGGATCGCATTTACCCGGATATTGCCTGGACCAAGCTTTCCGGCAAGGCTCTTGGTCAGCCCGATAATGCCGGCCTTGGCCGTCGTATAGGCCGGCATGCGGCCGGTATTGAGCAGATAGGAGATCGACGAGAAATTGACGATCGCCCCGCCGCCCGCTTCTTTGATGAACGGCACGGCCGCCTGCGAAACGAAGAACATCTGCTTCAGGTTGATCGCCTGGCTTTTGTCCCAATAGTCCTCGGTAACTTCCGCCATTTCATGCCGGTCGTCCCAGCCTGCATTGTTGACCAGAACGGAAAGCGAGCCCAGGCGCTGGGCAGCTTCGAGGACGGCGGCTTGAGACTCGTCCACGTTGGAAAGGTCTGCTCGGACAAATACCGGTTTGTGGTCCGCGTCTTTTGCCAGTCCCTCGACCAGCTCCCGGCTAGGTTCCTCGGCGATATCGATGAACGCGACCCTGGCGCCCTGTTTGACGAAACCTTCGACAAGTGCTGCGCCGATCCCCGAGCCGCCGCCGGTAATCAAGACGCCACGTCCATTGAGATCGGCATGGCTTACGGATGGGTATGTCAAATGATCCTCCCTTTGATGTCCCGCGGCAAACTTACGCCAGGATGCTAAAAAATCACGGGATTATTTGCGCCTGCGTCACTGGCGGGATAGTCATGGAGATCCCGCCATCTACCACTCATTTCGAGAGGAATTCCCTTGTCTTCTGCTGCTTCCGCCAAGTCCGTCCTGCCGTCGCGCGATTATGCCGCCTTCCTCTTCGATATGGACGGAACGATCCTGACGTCTACTGCGGCCGCAGAGCGTGTTTGGGGCAAATGGGCGGAAGGAATGGGCCTTGATGTGGAGAAATTCCTGCCGACCATGCACGGCCGTCGTGGCATCGACACGATCACCGATCTGAACCTGCCCGGCGTCGATCCGATCGTCGAGGCGGAAAAGATCCTGCAGGGAGAGATCGATGACGTCGAAGGCGTTGTTGCGCTTGGCGGCGCTGCCGAATTCCTGAAGCAGTTACCGGTCGAGTGCTGGGCGATCGTCACATCGTCGCCGCTGGAACTGGCCAAGGCAAGGCTCGCGGCTGCGGGTATCCCGGTGCCGAAATATCTCGTCACGGCGGAAGACGTCACCATCGGCAAGCCCAATCCGCAGGGCTATCGTCTGGGTGCCGAACGCCTCGGGGTCAATCCGAGCGACGTTCTCGTATTCGAAGATGTTCCGGCAGGCATTCAGGCAGGTGAAGCGGCCGGGGCGGAAGTCATGGTGATTACGGCCACCCACAGCCACCCGGTCGAAGGCGGGCAGTACCGGATAACCGACTACAGCGCCGTCGCCCCAAATGTTGCGGGCGACGGCCGTCTGTCATTCCGGAGCAGGTAATCCTGACTATGCCGACTGGCTGGCGGTTCGCATGAACTGCACCGTGGCCAGCCAGAGCACAGTACCTATGACGAGAAGGCAGCCAGCGATCACGTACTGGATCGGATCGCGGCCTGTCCACGGGCCTGCAAAGAAAGCGCAGGTCAAGGCACCGAGTACCGGCAGGATAGTCGGCGTGCGAAAGTGCTTGTGGCTTACCTTGTCCTTCCTGAGGATCAGTACGGCGACATTGACGATTGCAAAAACGCAGAGCAGCAACAGTGCCGTCGTACCGCCCAGCTCCTTCACGCCGCCTGCAAACAGGATCAGCGCCACCGCTAGCAGTGATGTGAAGATGATCGCGATGTATGGGGTGCGGCGCGCCGAATGAACCTTGCCCAGCGAAGCGGGCAAAACACCTTCGCGGCTCATGCCGTAAAGGAGGCGGCTAGCCATCATCATGTTTATCAGCGCCGAATTTGCGACGGCAAACATGGTGATCACGGCGAAGACACCCACAGGAAAGGCGGGTGCGCCAGCCTGGATGACCTTCAGGAGTGGCGTCTCACCTTCGCCCAGTTCTGCAGCCGGCACCAGCGTGATGGCCGAGATTGCCACCAATACGTAGATGGTGCCGGTGATCGCGAGGCCGCCCAGGAGAACCTTGGGAAAGATCTTGCTGGGTTTCTTGCATTCCTCGGCCATGTTCACCGAGTCCTCGAAGCCGACCATGGCGAAAAAGGCAAGCGTGGTGGCCGCAACGACCGGCCAGAAAGCTCCTCCACCTTCAGGTGCTTCAAACGTCCATGCGCGTGACACGTCACCCTGTCCACCGGCTATAGCCCAGAGGCCGATGCCGATGATCAACAGCAGACCGGTCAATTCGACGACGGTCAGGAGCACGTTCAATTTCACGCTTTCGCCGACGCCGCGAAAATTGATCGCCGCAACGAGTGCAATGAAGCCGACCGCGATCAGCGGTACGCCGAAGGCGCCGACGTCCAGCCCGAGAGAAGTCGAGAAGTTGGCGGCAAATGCGCGTGATGCGGTGGCGGCTGAAGTGATGCCGGACGACATGACGGCGAAGGCGACGAGGAAGGTCACGAAATGAATGCCGAAAGCCTTGTGGGTGTAGAGCGCCGCACCAGCTGCCTTCGGATATTTGGTGACCAGTTCGAGATAACTGCAGGCGGTCAGGAGTGCGACGATGAAGGCGATCAGAAACGGTAGCCAGACGACACCACCGACTTCCGCCGCCACCTGTCCGGTCAGCGCATAGATGCCGGTCCCGAGCACATCCCCGACGATGAACAGAAGCAGCAGTCCGGGACCCATGACCCGTTTCAGTTCTCCACGTTCCTCATCGTCCCCGATCGGCTCGATTGTGTTTTTCATCGTCAGGCTCCTCCACATGCATCGATTTCGAACGCATTAATGGCGGCAGACCAAGCATTGTTCCCTCCGCCATCATTTCGCAACAATTTGCGACGGTCATTGCGTTTGTCCGGTGGACTCACCACCTTCAGACACGCGAGCCCCAAACGGAGATGTTGTCGATGCGTTGGTTTCGATCTCACTGCCGAAGCGACGCCATGGCAGACGCTTCGGATGTCATCGCAGCAGAGCCAGGTTTCGGCGAGGCGCAGTTGTCGGACATCCTGCATTTCCTTCGCTCATGGGCGAGTAATCCCCTGCGAGTGGGAGCGGTTGCCGCATCGGGCGAAACTCTCGCCAGGCTGATTACGCAGGAAATCGACGGCTCTGCCGGGGCGGTGATCGAGCTTGGACCGGGGACGGGTGTATTTACCCGCTCGCTTCTGGCGCGCGGCGTGGCCGAGGATAACCTGACGCTGATCGAATATGGCGATGAATTCCTGCCTCGGCTGAAGCATCGTTTCCCGAAGGCGCGCGTCCTGCAGATGGATGCGTCGAGATTGCGCAAGGCGCATCTTTTCGAGGAGCCGAGTGTAGGCGCTGCGGTCAGCGGACTGCCGCTTCTTTCGATGTCGCCGCGCAAGCAGACGGCGATCCTGGCCGGTGTATTCGCCTATCTGAGGCCGGGTGCATCACTCTATCAATTTACTTATGGCCCACGTTGCCCGGTGCCGCGGCGCATCCTCGATAGGTTGGGGCTGAAGGCCGTGCGTGTCGGCGGCACCGTGCGCAACATTCCACCGGCTGCGGTCTATCGCATTTCCCGGCGCCGACCCTTCGACTTCACACCCAGCGCAGAGTGACCCAGGCCAGAACCGCGTAACGGGCTGCCTTGCCGATGAACACCAGCAGCAGGAAGGTGGGAAGCGGTTCGCGCAGAACCCCGGCCACGACTGTCAGCGCATCACCGCCGATCGGCAGCCAGCTGAACAGAAGCGACCATTTTCCGTAGCGCCGATACCAGCGCTGCGCCTTCTCCAATTGTGCTGTTTTGACTGGAAACCAGCGCCGCCCACTGAAACGCTCGATGCCGCGCCCCAGAAGCCAATTGACTGCGCCGCCAAGCGTATTGCCGATCGAGGCCGTGAGTAAAAGAGCCACGGTGGAATGCTCACCGGTCAGCAGCAGGCCGACAAGGATAGCCTCCGATTGCATGGGCAGGATCGTCGCTGCGATAAGTGCCGAAAAGAAAAGCCCCGCATAGGCGGCAAGCTCCATAACCATGAAATCAATCACTCCAGGCGAGCGTGGATAGCAAAAGGGGCGGAATTCGATCCGCCCCTTCGTCTGTCTATTGATGACGGGATCAGGCCTTGCTGATGCCCTTCGTGTCTTCCGCAACCTCTTCTGCAGGCTTCTGTGCCCGGTGACGGGTGCGCCAGTCGCCGAGGAAGAGCAGGATCGGGGCCGCGATGAAAACCGATGAAAGGGCCGCAACCGCGATGCCGAAGACCATCGGGATGGCGAAGCTCGACACGGCGCTGCCGCCCCAGATTGCCATCGGCAACATGCAGAGGAAGGCCGTGGCGGAGGTGTAGAGGCTTCGTGCCAGCGTTTCGTTGATCGACAGGTCGATCAGGTCGCGCAACGGCATCTTCTTGTAGATACGCATGTTTTCACGCATGCGGTCATAGACGACGACCTTGTCGTTGACCGAATAACCGACAAGCGTCAGCACGGCGGCGATAGCGGTCAGGTTGAAATCCAGCCCGGTGATCGCGAAGAATCCGACGGTTTTTGTGATGTCGAGGATCAGGGTGACGATCGCGCCGACCGCGAACGGCCATTCGAAGCGCACCCAGATATAGATCATCATCGCGATCGAAGCGAGGAAGAGCGACAGGAAGCCGGCAACGGCAAGCTCACCCGAAACCTTCGGGCCGACGACTTCGGTCCGTTCTACCTTGGCGGTCGGATCGATCTTGACGACTTCCGCCTTGAGTTTCTCGACGGCAACCGTCTGCGCCTCTTCCCCGCCTTCCTGGCGCTCGACACGCACGAGAACGCGGTTGTGTGCACCGAACTCCTGCAGGCCGACTTCGCCGAAACCGAGCTCGCTGAGACCGGAACGGAACGCGGCCAGATCTGCAGTGTCCTGTGTGGTCACTTCCATCTGGATACCGCCGCGGAAGTCGACGCCGTAATTCAGGCCTGGCTTGAAGAACAGGAAGACCGAGGCGATCGAAAGCACGATCGAGACGCCGATGCCGATATAGCGGCCACGCATGAAGCGGATCTTGGTACCATCCGGCACAAGGTTGATCGGCAGAAGCGGCTTGATTTCGATCTTCTTCAGCTTGCGGCGGGCAGTAATGGCGACCATGGCGACACGCACGACCGAAACGGCGGTGAACATTGAGATCATGATGCCGAGACCCATGGTGACGGCAAAGCCGCGAACCGGGCCGGAGCCGAACCAGAACAGAAGCACGGTCGCAATCAGGCTGGTGACGTTGGAGTCGACAATAGTCGAATAGGCACGGGCAAAGCCGGCGTCGATCGCTGCGAAGGCACTCTTGCCCTTGCGGGTTTCTTCCTTGATGCGCTCGTTGATCAGAACGTTGGCATCAACAGCCAGACCGATACCCAGCACAACACCGGCGATGCCGGGCAGCGTCAGGGTTGATCCGATCAGCGTCAGGCCTGCGAAGGTCAGGATAACGTTGATGAGGAGCGCCGTGTTGGCGAGAAGGCCCCACCAGCCGTACAGGAACAGCATGAAGCCGACGACGAGTGCGAAGCCGATGAGACCGGTATAGATACCCATCTCGATGGCGTCGGCACCAAGGTCGGCACCAACGGTGCGTTCTTCGATGACGGTCAGCTTGGCGGGAAGCGAGCCGGCGCGCAAGAGCGCTGCAAGCGTGGTGGTTTCCTGAGGCGAGAAGCTGCCGGAAATCTGGCCGGAACCGCCGGTGATCGGCGTCTGGATGGTCGGGGCGCTCAGAACCTTGTTGTCTAGAACGATGGCGAAGGGACGGCCGACATTCTGCTGGGTGATCTGGGCAAAGCGGGTTGCACCGGCACTGTCGAAGCGGAAGGTGACGATCGGCTGCTGGGTCTGCTGTTCGAAGGCGGCGCGTGCATCGGTAAGGCGGTCGCCGGAAAGCTCGACGCGGTCGAGAACAGGATACTGCTGGCCACGCTCGTCGGACAGCATGGTGACACCCGGTTCGCCCGGATTTCCGAGCAGGTGAAAGCTCATCTTGGCGGTCGAGCCGAGAAGCTGGCGAAGGCGCGACGGATCCTGTTCGCCCGGAAGCTGGACGAGGACACGGTCGGAGCCGACGCGCTGGATCGTCGGTTCGGCAACGCCGACCTGGTCGACACGCTGGCGGATGATTTCAAGGCTCTGCTCGACGGCACCGGCGATATGGGCGTTGATGCCCGCTTCTGTCTGTGCGATCGAGATCGAGTTTTCGCTCGGCGTGGTGATCGACAGGTCGGAGCTGCCGACCGAGCCGAGACCGACCGGGTTTGCCAGCGTCTGCAATTCGGTGACGGCCTGACCGCGCTGGGCGGGATCGCGCAGCGTCACTAGGATCGCATCGCCGGCACGGCGGATGGCGGAGGTGTTGATGTTCTTGTCGCGCAGCACGCGACGGGTGTCCTGCGTCAGGCTCTGGATGCGCTCGTTGATCAGGTCGGCACGATCGACTTCCAGAACGAGATGCGAGCCGCCGCGAAGGTCGAGACCCAGCGATACGCGGCTATGGGGAAGCCAGGACGGCATCCGGTCCAGTGTGGACTGCGGAATGACATTCGGCAGCGCCACCAGAATGCCGATGATGATGATGAGAGCATAGCTTCCCACCAACCACGGAGAGTTTCTCATTGTCTAGATCCTGTTTGGCCCGGACCGATCAGCGGTCGGCATGGCCGTCAAATTTCGTGCCGTGAGGCGAATGTCCCGATCAGGTCGATACCGGCGGTGCGCGGGGCAGGGCGCTCGGCCAATCATCACCGGCAATCACAGCATTGTTGTGACCCGATGCGCGGGCGGTAGCGTAGTTTACGGCCGGAAGCGCGACAAATTGTGGGGCGGGAAGGCCTTCGTTATTGGAGGCATGCGAACCTGCACCATCCTTGCGCTCTGCAATCGAGACGGCACGCAAGGGGTCGCGCTTGGTCAGTGCCGGAGAACGGTCAGAGCGGTCATCCACCGGCCTTGCCGATGTGGCGATCTCGGCATTACGCGGAGATCCGGCAAGTAGACCGAAGAGAGCAATCAGGAATGCGGCAGCGAGAACCGTCAGGCGCGCAAGATCGGCTTGCACGCGTCCACCCTTTTTCCGATTTCGCAGCGGGAATACCGCCATCCGCACCTGCTCCGGATATTAGAGATTCGGAATTATTTCCGAGCGAGGCCGCCTTCTAAAGGAAGGGGGCTTTTCGGTCAACAAAAGGGCCTCCGAGGAGGCCCTATGCATTCAGCGGATACGCTTGGCGGCCGGTTCCGGTACCAGTTCGCCGACAAGGCGGCGATCGAGGTAATCCTCGCATTCGCCCATCAGCGTGTCGACCTGGCCGTTGAAGAAGTGGTTGGCGCCCTCGACGACCTTGTGGGTGATCAGGATGCCCTTCTGGCTCTTCAGCTTCTCGACGAGGCCGTTGACGTCCTTTTCCGGCGCGACCTTGTCCGAATCACCGTTGATGATGAGGCCGGACGACGGGCAGGGAGCGAGGAACGAGAAGTCGTAGATGTTCGGCTGCGGCGCGATCGACATGAAACCTTCGATTTCCGGGCGGCGCATCAGAAGCTGCATGCCGATCCAGGCGCCGAAGGAATAACCGGCGACCCAACAGCTCTTCGAGTCAGGATGCAGGCTCTGCACCCAGTCGAGCGCCGATGCAGCATCCGACAATTCGCCGGCGCCGTGATCGAATTCGCCTTGGCTGCGGCCGATCGAGCGGAAGTTGAAGCGCAGTGTCGTGAAGCCGCGCTTCTGGAACATGTAGAAAAGTTGGTAGACGATCTGATTGTTCATCGTGCCACCGAACTGTGGGTGCGGATGCAGGATGATCGCGATCGGCGCACTCTTTTCCTTGGAGGGCTGGTAACGTCCTTCCAGGCGGCCGGCAGGGCCGTTGAAAATCACTTCGGGCATCGGTACTCCGGTCAATCGTTTTTGGTTCCAACTTGCGCTTGCCGTCGAGTTTGACTTGACGAAGGCGCTCAGCTTTTCTAAAACTCAGTTTAGAACCATTCGAAACTTAGGCATGCGACAGCAATGCCTGTTGCGAAGTCTCATAAGGCAAGCGCAGTTGAGATTTCAACTAAAATGAGGATTCCGCGCGCCGCGTGGGGGTCAATTCTATCGAACGACGAGGAAGTGCGGCTAGTCAATGGCTTTGCAGAGGACATATCTCGACTGGAATGCGACCGCTCCGCTATCGGAAGCCGCGCGTCTCGCGATGGTCGAAGCCTTTTCCTTGCCGGGAAATGCGTCCTCCGTACATAGCGAGGGAAGGGCGGCGCGCGCTGCTGTCGAGAAGGCAAGGCGTCAGGTCGCAGCGCTCGTCGGGGCTGAATCTGCACATGTGACCTTTACGAGCGGCGCGACAGAGGCATCCAACCATGTCTTGACGCCGGATTATCGCATGGGTCGAGCGCCTGTTATGGTATCGTGTCTTTATGCCTCCGCCATAGAGCACCCGGCGATCCGCGAAGGCGGCCGTTTTGCACCCGAGCAGGTGACGGAGGTGCCGGTAACGCCTGCCGGCATCGTCGATCTTGCCGCTCTCGAAACGCTTCTAGCCAATCACGATCCGGCTTCGGGCCTTCCGATGGTGGCGGTGATGCTCGTCAATAACGAGACAGGCATCATCCAGCCGGTGGCCGAGGCGGCAGTACTTGCTCACAAGTATCGTGGACTGATGGTTGTTGATGCGGTTCAGGCGGCCGGACGCATCGCGCTCGACATCAACGCGCTGGATGCCGACTTCCTGATCATTTCCTCCCACAAGATCGCCGGTCCGAAAGGCATTGGCGCGCTTATTTCCCGTGGTGAAGTGCTGATGCCGAAACCGCTCATCCGGGGCGGCGGTCAGGAGAAGGGTCACCGGTCGGGGACGGAGAACTTTCACGCGATCATCGGCTTCGGCGCGGCAGCTGAAGTGATGTCTGAACAGCTGAAGAGCCGCAACGCCCGAATCGGTGCGTTTCGCGATGCGCTTGAACAGGCGATGCTGCAGGCAGCTCCCGATGTGATCATACACGGCGCGGCCGGCCCTCGCGTTGCAAATACCAGCTTTTTCACGCTGCCAGGATTGAAGGCCGAAACCGGTCAGATCGCCTTCGATCTCGAAGGAATAGCTCTTTCGGCGGGGTCTGCCTGCTCTTCCGGCAAGGTCGGGCAGAGCCATGTCCTGACTGCGATGGGGCTCAGCTCGGATGTCGGCGGCCTGCGTATTTCGCTTGGCCCTGAAACGACGCAGGCCGACATCGAAAAGGCCATATCGGCTTTCGGAAAAATCGCCGGTCGGCGCAAGCTGCCGGGGCGAGTCGCATAAGCGGCTTCCAGAATTGGCGGAAAAGCAATTTTCTGCTTGCCAAAAGGTGGGAAAATCGCCTTTTGGCCCTTACATGGGGGAGGCATTGTTTTCCCCGCAAGACTGACGGAATTGCCGGAATTTGAACCGGCAAAATTTGGAGACTGAAGATGCCTGCTGTCCAGGAAACGATCGATCAGGTCCGTGGGATCGATATCGATCAGTACAAATACGGCTTCGAGACAGTTATCGAAGTGGACAAGGCTCCGAAGGGGCTTTCTGAAGATATCATCCGCTTCATCTCGGCCAAGAAGCAGGAACCGGACTGGATGCTGGAATGGCGTCTGGATGCCTACAAGCGCTGGCTGACGATGGAAGAGCCTACCTGGGCTCGTGTCGAGTATCCCAAGATCGACTTCAACGATATCTACTATTATGCCGCACCCAAGAACGTGACCGGCCCGGTGTCGCTGGACGAAGTCGATCCAGAGCTGCTGCGCACCTATGAGAAGCTGGGCATTCCGCTGCGCGAACAGGAAATCCTGGCCGGCGTGCAGACTTCCAAGGTCGCCGTCGATGCGGTGTTCGATTCGGTATCGGTCGTCACGACCTTCAAGAAGGAACTGCAGAAGGCCGGCGTGATCTTCATGTCGATCTCGGAGGCCATTCGCGAGCATCCCGAACTCATCAAGCAGTATCTCGGTTCGGTTGTGCCGACGACCGACAATTACTATGCGACGCTGAATGCTGCGGTCTTCACCGACGGCTCCTTCGTCTTCGTACCCAAGGGCGTTCGCTGCCCGATGGAACTGTCGACCTACTTCCGTATCAACGAGAAGAACACCGGCCAGTTCGAGCGCACGCTGATCATCTGTGAGGAAGGCGCCTACGTCTCCTATCTCGAAGGCTGCACGGCGCCGCAGCGCGACGAAAACCAGCTTCACGCTGCCGTCGTCGAGCTGGTTGCGCTGGATGATGCCGAGATCAAATATTCGACCGTGCAGAACTGGTTCCCGGGCGACAAGGAAGGCAAGGGCGGCATCTACAACTTCGTCACCAAGCGTGGCGATTGCCGTGGTGCGCGCTCCAAGATCTCCTGGACCCAGGTCGAGACCGGTTCGGCGATCACATGGAAATACCCGTCCTGCATCCTGCGGGGTGACGACAGCCGTGGCGAGTTCTACTCGATCGCGGTCTCCAACGGTCACCAGCAGATCGACAGTGGAACCAAGATGATCCATCTCGGCAAGAACACGTCGAGCCGTATCATTTCCAAGGGCATTTCCGCTGGCGTGTCGCAGAATACCTATCGTGGTCAGGTGTCGATCCACCGCCGTGCCGAGAACTCTCGCAACTTCACCAACTGCGATTCGCTCCTCATCGGCGACAAGTGCGGTGCACATACCGTGCCTTACATCGAGGTGAAGAACCAGTCGGCACAGATCGAACACGAGGCGACCACCTCGAAGATTTCCGACGACCAGAAGTTCTACGCCATGCAGCGCGGCATTCCGGAAGAAGAAGCGATCGCACTGATCGTCAACGGCTTCGTCAAGGATGTCATCCAGCAACTGCCGATGGAATTTGCGGTGGAAGCCCAGAAGCTGATCGGCATCTCGCTCGAAGGCTCCGTAGGCTGATTGGCCGTCATCTGAATTATCGCGCTACCACGCGTCACTGAAAAACATCCGGAAGGATATACTTATGCTTGAGATCAAGAACCTGCACGCACGCATCGCCGAAGACGGCACCGAGATCATCCGCGGCCTGAACCTGACCGTGAAGCCAGGCGAGATCGCCGCCATCATGGGCCCGAACGGCTCCGGCAAGTCGACGCTTTCCTACATCCTGTCGGGCCGCGAGGACTATGAAGTCACCGAGGGTGACATCACCTACAACGGCGAGAGCATTTTGGAACTCGACCCGGCCGAGCGCGCCTCCAAGGGCATCTTCCTGGCATTCCAGTACCCGGTCGAAATCCCGGGCGTCGCGACCATGCAGTTCCTCAAGGTGGCGATGAACGAGCAGCGCAAGGCACGTGGCGAAGACGAGCTCACGACGCCGGACTTCATGCGCCGCGTCAAGGAAGCCGCCGAACAGCTGAAGATCGACCCGGCCATGCTGCGTCGTCCGCTCAATGTCGGTTTCTCCGGCGGTGAAAAGAAGCGCGCCGAAATCCTGCAGATGGCGCTGCTCGAGCCGACGCTCTGCATCCTCGACGAAACCGATTCCGGCCTCGACATCGATGCGCTGAAGATCGTTGCAGATGGTGTCAACGCGCTGCGTTCGCCGGATCGCGCCGTCATCGTCATCACCCACTACCAGCGCCTACTGGACTACATCGTGCCGGATACCGTCCACGTTCTCTACAAGGGCCAGATCATCCGTTCGGGTGACAAGGAACTGGCACAGGAACTGGAAGCCAACGGTTATGCCGACGTGATCGAGACCGCGGCCTGAGACCGGGGAGGATTTTGGCATGAACATTCAAGCTAACCAGCCAGCGGCCAAGCTCACGGTTGCCGAAACGGCGCTCGTCGAGGCTTTTTCCGCGCAGATCGGTGACTTGCCGGGCAATGGCGCCGTCGCCGGCACCCGCGACCGTCTTCTCGACGACCTGAAGAATGCCGGGCTTCCGACCCGCCGGATCGAATCCTGGCATTATACCGACCTGAAGAACCTGCTGCGCTCCGTGCCGGAGCAGGTTGTAGGGACGAAGGTTTCGTCCGTCGCGCCGCTGGTCAAGGGTTCGACCGTGCTTTCGGTACTGCAGGGCGAAGCCCATGCGGATGCCGAAATCGACGGCGTCACGATCACCGCGTTTCGCGATCAGTTGAGCGACGGTTCCGCCGTTGCCGGCCTGACCGCACTCGACAAGGACGATGCGATCGGTCGCCTGAACGGTTCGTTCGTGCGTGACGGCCTGGCGCTCGTCGTTCCCGCAAATGCGGAGATCGAGGACGTCATCGAACTGCAGGCTTCGCACCGCGAAGGGCAGGTTCACACCCGTTTCCCGGTCTCCTTCGGTGCGGGTTCCAAAGCAACCGTCGTCGAGCGTCACCGCTCGGAGACGGATGCTGCAGCGCTCGTGTCCTCGATCAGTGATATTACACTTGAAGACGGCGCGGAGATCACCTGGATCATCCTGCAGCAGCAGGGCGCGTCCGACACCCATCTGGCGCAGATCCGCGTCAAGCTCGGTGCAGAGGCCAAGCTTCGGCTTTACGTCGTCAATGCCGGCGGCAAGCTGGTGCGCCAGGAACTGCGCATCGAAGTTCAGGGCGAGGGTGCAGAACTGACGCTGCGCGGCGTCAATCTGCTCGGTGGCGACAGCCATACGGACGTGACGCTGGTGCTCGGTCACAACGTGCCGCATACCAACTCGACGGAAACCTTCCGCAATGTCATCTTCGACAAGGCGAGCGGCGTCTTCCAGGGCATGATCAAGGTCGCGCCCGACGCGCAGAAGACTGATGCGAAGATGGCGTGCAACACGCTTCTGATGTCCGATGACGGTGACTTCTCTGTCAAGCCGGAACTCGAAATCTTCGCCGACGACGTCATCTGTGGCCATGGTGCGACGGTTGCCGATATCGACCGCAACCATCTCTTCTATATGATGGCGCGCGGCGTGACCGAGAGCAAGGCGCGCGCCATGCTGGTCAACGCCTTCGTCGCCGAAATCGTCGAAGAGCTGGAAGAGGAAAAGCTGGTCGAGCCGCTGGAAGAGGTGATCTCGACCTGGCTTGAAAAGCATGCCTGATGTGAAGCAAGGAGGAGATGACGTATCTCCTCCCGTCATGCTCGGGCTCGTCCCGAGCATCTGCGACCGTTGAGGCGGTTGCAACGTGATTGGATCCTCGGCACAAGGCCGAGGATGACGCAGTGGGGATGGCGACGTCGATGCCGATCATAACTGCGATCTTTACGGGACTCGCCCAGAAGCGCGATATGAAAGGGTCTGCAATGGACCAGACGACACTGTTGGCTGCCTATGACGTCGATGCGATCAGACGGGATTTTCCGATCCTGTCGACCATGGTGCACGGCAACAAGCCGCTTGTGTATCTTGACAACGGCGCGTCTGCGCAGAAGCCGCAAGTGGTGATCGACGCGATCGCCCATGCCTATTCCAGCGAATATGCCAATGTCCATCGCGGCCTGCACTTCCTTTCCAATGCCGCGACCGACGCCTATGAGGCGGCGCGCGAAAAGGTGCGCCGGTTCCTCAATGCCGGATCTGTCGATGAGATCGTCTTCACCAGCAATTCGACATCGGCGATCAACACGGTCGCCTATGGCTACGGAATGCCGCATATTGGCGAGGGCGACGAGATCGTCATCACCATCATGGAGCATCACTCCAACATTGTGCCGTGGCATTTCATCCGCGAACGCCAGGGCGCCAAGATCACTTGGGTTCCGGTGGATGAAGAGGGTACCTTCCATATCGAGGATTTCGAGAAGGCGCTGACGGACAAGACCAAGATGGTTGCCGTCACGCATATGTCGAATGCGCTCGGCACGGTCGTGCCGGTGAAAGAGATTTGCCGTATCGCTCATGAGCGCGGCATTCCCGTTCTCGTCGATGGCAGCCAGAGCGCCGTGCATATGCCGATCGACGTGAAGGACATCGATTGCGACTGGTTCGTTATGACCGGCCACAAGCTCTACGGCCCGTCCGGCATCGGCGTGCTCTACGGCAAGATGGACCGGCTTAAAGAGATGCGGCCCTTCCAGGGCGGCGGCGAGATGATTGTCGAGGTGGCGGAGGATTTCGTCACCTATAACGATCCGCCGCATCGTTTCGAAGCCGGAACGCCGCCGATCGTCCAGGCGATCGGGCTCGGTTATGCGCTGGACTATATGGACAAGGTCGGACGCGCGGCAATTGCCGCTCATGAGACTGATCTGACGGCTTATGCCACCGAACGGCTGCAGGCCATCAATTCATTGCGGATCATAGGCAATGCGCCGGGCAAGGGCGGGATCTTCTCCTTCGAACTTGCCGGGATTCATGCCCATGACGTATCGATGGTGATCGACCGCCGCGGCGTTGCCGTGCGTGCCGGCACGCATTGCGCCATGCCGCTCTTGAAACGTTTCGGCGTCACCTCCACATGCCGCGCATCGTTCGGCATGTATAATACCCGTGCCGAAGTCGACGCGCTCGCGGACGCACTCGACTACGCCCGCAATTTCTTTGCTTAAATTCAGCGAACTGACTGGGACATTTGAAGGCCATGGACCAAGACATACCGAAGTGGGATGCCCGCGAAGGGATCATCGAATCCGCGATTCCGGCGGACGAACTGGAGCGCCTGTCCGACGATATCATCGCAGCCCTGAAGACCGTTTATGACCCGGAAATTCCGGCGGACATCTTCGAACTCGGGTTGATCTACAAGATCGACATCGAAGACGACCGTATGGTCAAGATCGCCATGACGCTGACCGCGCCGGGCTGCCCGGTTGCCGGCGAAATGCCTGGCTGGGTCGAAAATGCTGTGAGCGCAGTTCAGGGCGTATCCGGCGTCGAAGTCGAAATGACTTTCGATCCGCCGTGGACGCCGGAGCGCATGTCGGAAGAAGCGCAGGTCGCGGTCGGCTGGTATTGATAGCTTAGGCTGCTGCGACTAAATTGATTGTCAGAAACGCCGGGCCTTGAACCCGGTTGTGGAAGAGGAATGAGCCGATGGGCTTTGCAGTGATGACCATGACCGATGCGGCGGCAGACCGCGTCAAGCAAATCGTTTCCAATTCCGGTCCGGATGCCAAGGGCATACGCGTCGGGATCAAGAAGGGCGGTTGCGCCGGCATGGAATACACGATCGACCTCGTTACCGAGGCAAATGCCAAGGATGACCTCATTGAGCATGACGGCGCCAAAGTTTGGATCGAGCCCTCGGCCGTTCTTTATCTGCTGGGCACTCAGATGGATTTCGAAATTACCAAGATGCGCTCAGGCTTCACCTTCGTAAATCCAAACCAGACGTCCGCCTGCGGCTGCGGCGAATCGGTAGAACTGAAGCCAGCGGATCTTGCCGCACTCGCAAAACAACGCGAAGCTGGCGTCACCGCCTGACGAAAGTCATATTTGGGTACGTGCGGTCGTTTTAATCCATCCGGGCTGCGTTGCGCACCAAGACCGAATGCAGCGTATCGCGGGAGGAAACTGACCAGCCCCCCTACCTTCGCGCAGCGCATCTATCGCGCCGAGATGGTTTGTCGGAGCGATCCTGAAAGCGGCTGAGAGCGCCGCTTGTGGTTTCTCTGTTGAACGTGAGCAGTCAGGCCAACTCCAAAAATCAATCCTGTCATTGTCGCCCCACCTGGGGCGATCGCCAGAGGCGCCATCGCGCCATAAGCCGTCAGCATTGTTCCGGTCAGGAAAAGCGGCCAGCCATATTTCGTTGGCAATGACCGCTGTGGAGTGGAGCACCGCCAGAGGATGACCAGATACAAGCCTAGGCCGATCAGGCCAAACTCAAACCACACCCCGACACTGCCCACATCTCCGGGGAAGATAAGATAAGGCCCCAGGAATGGCTTGGACGCATCTGACGTCGGCGACATTCCAAAGCCCCATAGGGGATCGGCAAAAATTCGGTCGCGCATGACTTCATATTCCAGCGCTCGATAGGCGCCCGAAGCGTCATTTGCAAACAGATCGAATGGATTGAAGGCGGGAACCAGCATCCCGGACAAAACGAATGTGGTTCCAAGTCCCAGAACAGAGATAGCCAATATTCGTAAAAAAGCGGGTCTGGGCGAAAGCATGAACACGATGCTCAGGCAGAAGATCACAAGAAGATAGACGCGAGAGAGAGAAAGCAGTGATGCCAGCGTGCATATCAAGAAAAAGGACAGGCTGACCCAGGTCACGCGTGTCCGGATTTGCACCAGCCAATAGAAATATGTGAGTGCGGCTAGGCCGGAATAGAGGAAAATCCGCGCGCCCCGGAAATCAAGATCGGAAACTAGGCCGGCCAGAATTTTGCCGGGCAAGACGCCCGCCATCTGCATGATCGAGACAAGTGCGTAAAAGCAGCAATAACCCGTTCCGCAGCCGATGACGCATTTCAGCAGATAGGTTCGCCCACCGGCCAGGCACACGCCCGCGAACGGAACGAATGACATCACCCATATGTATTGGAAGAAGGCGTTTGTATTGACGGGTAGCCAAAGCTTGTCTGCGAACACAGTCAATTGTGTCATTACGAGCGCCACATAACCAACGGCCATCAGTGGTATGAGTATGTGACCTCTTATTGCTGTATAGGCACAATAAAAAATGATGATAGCCGCACAGCTGCCCAAAATTAGCGGCTGTAGGAATAGACCGATCGCTTGATAAATACGGGATGCAAACAGGACGTCGCAAATAAGAATGACATGAATCAGCACTCGATGAAGAGCAAATTCAAGTTCCTCCAAGGGCTCTTTCATGCTGCTAACAGTCTTCATTTCCACCTAGCTTATAGGGTTGGCATTGATGATTTGCGAGTTTGCGCAAATTTCCAGAGGTGCAAAAGTAAGGCACGTGACGCCGATCTTATTCGGATGCATCTCTGTCTTCATCGTGTCGCCTATGAATGAATTCAGTCAGCTTATTCTACGTAGGTATTAGACTGTCAACGACACGTCTTGTTTTTTGGCGGATTGTATTAATGACGGGGTGAGCGAGGCGCTTGGTTGGCTTGCTCATGAATGCTTCTTGGCTCCCAAACGAAGTTTGCAGCCTTTGTCACTTCCGAAAGAAACGCGGTACCACGACTTTTCGAAGGAGGCCGAAAATATCCGAGAATCTCAGTTGCGAGCGATCATGATGGAAATATCTGATTGCTGAGATGGAAATGGAGACCGTGGCGGATGGGGTGGGATTCGAACCCACGGTACGGTTCCCCGCACGACGGTTTTCAAGACCGTTGCCTTAAACCACTCGGCCACCCATCCAGACTGTTGCGCTTTATCGTCCATTGATCGCCCCGTCAACGGCAGCTGCGATGATAGGAGGGCACCAAGGCGACAATCATGCGTCCCGCGCTGGGGGGGCATAACCTTGTGTGGTGGTGATTCTTGCTGCGGTCGCATGTGAAAAGGTTAAGACAAAGTATAAGTTTCGGCGCGTTGCGTATTGGAACAGCAATAAAATGAAATTAATTTACTTTTCGTTAACTATAACCATTTGAATTTTAACCATTCCACAGATTTTGTTCGCATTTCTGCCACGAACCAAGCAAAACCTGTCCAGTATTAGGCCCAAGTGGTTTCACGAGGGTGGGGTTGTGGTTGCGAATGGTACGGGTTGCGAGGCCCTGCATCATATTCGCACAATGCGAAATAGGGACGGACGAGCTTTGAGTTTGAGTGGCGGCAAACTTTCCCTCTGGTCTAAATGGCTTGGGATCAGCGTAATGTGTGCGACGATGGCATCCTGTGCCTCGACCAAGATGGCTGAAGCCCCGAAGAAGAAGGGTCACGGCAAGGAATATTTTGCTGAGTCGGAATATGGTGTGAAGGCCAGCCCGCGCGTTGTTGCGGACGGCAGGCCTGTTCCGAAGGGCGGTGGCCGCTTCATGGTCGGACAGCCTTATGAGGTCAAGGGCAAGACCTACGTGCCCAAGGAAGACCCGAACTACAACAAGTCCGGCCTTGCGTCTTGGTATGGCTCGGCATTCCACGGTCGTCTAACCGCCAATGGTGAAGTGTATGACAGCTCGCATCTTTCTGCCGCGCATCCGACATTTCCTCTCCCGAGCTACGCCCGCGTAACCAATGTCGATACCGGTTCGTCCGTCGTCGTTCGCGTCAACGACCGTGGGCCATATCACCCGGGTCGCATCATCGACGTTTCGGACAAGACCGCAGAGATGATCGACATCAAGCAGACCGGTACCGGTCGAGTTAATGTCCAGTATCTTGGTCGTGCGCGAATGGATGGCGAGGATATGCCATTCCTGATGGCCTCCTATATTCGCAAGGGTGATCGTCTGCCGTCGTTCAACCCCGGCGGCCAGATTGCGAGCGGGGTAATGGTTGCATCTAACCAACCCCTTGGTGATCAGTTGCAGAGTTACAGCTCGTCCATGCCGGCCGCCGCCTATGCGGGACGCAGCCCGAGCGCATCGTCTGCCAAGCGCCCGGCAGCCGAAAAGTTCGAACAGCAGACTGCGCAGATCGCATCTGTCACGCGCGCCGCTCCCGTGCCTGTCGAGCGCAAGGCTGCGCCCGCTGCCCGTCCCGTCCAGCAGGAGCGCGTTGTTGCTTATGCGTCGGCGCCAAGCCAGCCAAAGCCCGCACAACGTGTTCAGCCGGTGCAGCGTGTTCAGCAGCCGGTTCAGGCTCGAACGACTGAGACTGCCTATGCAGCGGAACCGCAGCAGGGCAAGGTTACACGCGTGATGTTCGGCAACGTGCTGCTGGAGCCGCCAAAGCCCGGCCAGAAATATTGACGCCGGCTATCGTCGACACACGAAACGATACTGACTTTTCATCACCCCGAAAGCCCGAAAGGTTTTTGGGGTGATTTTGTTTTCACGGATGCCATGTCGTTCTTAATTCACCATAAAAGACCTCTTGCTACTCTGAGCATGAATCGGATGGACTGCGGGGGAATGATGCGAAGTTTTCTGCTTTTGGTTTTTGTGCTGGCTGCGACCACATTGCAGGCGGCAGGGAACGTATTGGCGCAGGAAGCGCAGCCCGTTTTCGCGACAAAGGCAAAACAGGCGTATCTCATTGAGGCAGCGACGGGTACCGTGCTCTTGGCTGTCAACGAAAACCAGTCCTTTCCGGCAGCATCGCTTGCCAAGCTGATGACGATGGAAGTCGTTTTCGATGCATTGAAAAGCGGCGCGATTTCACCCGAGACGCTATATCCGGTCAGCGAATATGCCTGGCGCACGGGCGGTGCGCCTTCCGGTACGACAACAATGTTTGCCGCGTTGAAATCTCAGGTGCCGGTGGCCGACCTGATGCGCGGCGTGATCATCCAGAATGCCAATGACGCCTGTATCATTCTGGCGGAGGGTATTGCGCGCTCCGAAGGTGAATTTGCGGCCCGCATGACGGCAAAGGCCAAGGATATCGGTCTGGCGCGTTCCACATTCGGCAACGCCACAGGTTTGCCTTATGCTGAAAGTTGGACGACCGCGCGCGATCTGGTCGAGCTTTCGCGGCATCTCCATCGAAACTATCCGGAATATTACCCTCTGTATGCGCAGCCGGATTTCGCCTGGAACAAGATATTCCAGCGCAACAAGAACCCGCTTCTGTCGCTTAATATGGGGGTAGACGGTTTGGGGGCCGGTTTTGCCGAAGGGACAGGTTATGCACTAGCCGCGTCGGTCGCGAGAGATAATACGCGCCTCTTCCTCGCCCTCGGCGGCCTTGCCACGGACAAGGAGCGGACAGATGAAGCCAGACGCATTCTGGAGTGGGGATTGTCCTCGTTCGAGACCCGGGTTGTTTTTAAGGCGGGAGAGGTGATCGGGCAGGCGAGCATATATGGAGGTGTCGAAAGCAAGGTCGACCTCGTCACGAGAGAACCTGTCGATATTTTCACGCCGAAGACCAGCCCGGAAAGGCTGTCTGGACGGATCGCCTACAACTGGCCCCTGCGGGCGCCGGTCGCCCAGGGACGGGAGATCGCGACCTTGCGAATCTCGTCAGGCGACAGGGTGATCCGGGAAATCCCGCTTGAGGCTGCAGCTTCTGTGGAGGTCGGCGGTCTCAGGGCTCAGGCAAGCGATGCCCTGATGGAGCTACTGTTCTTCTGGCTTTGACGCCGCGTGAGCCGTGCCGAAAGTCGTTCCGAATTTCTGGCCGATGCGCTATATGCCCTTCAGACATAGACAGGTTCAAAGACAAGCGTGACAGATCGTTCGGGCATATTCATCACCTTCGAGGGCGGCGAGGGGGTCGGCAAGTCGACCCAGATCCGTCGGTTGGCCGATCGGCTTCGCCGTGCCGGTCACGATGTGCTGGTGACACGCGAACCGGGCGGATCTCCGGGCGCAGAGGCCGTTCGGCACGTTCTCCTCAGTGGAGCAGCCGAAACCTTCGGTGTGCGCATGGAGGCGATCCTGTTTGCCGCTGCCCGCAACGATCATGTCGAAGAGGTTATCCGCCCTGCGCTGGAAACGGGCGCAGTCGTGCTCTGCGATCGATTCGTCGATTCCTCACGAGTCTATCAGGGCGTCACCGGAAATCTCGAGCCAGGCTTCATCGAAGCCCTTCAGCGCATCGCCACAGACGGCGTCATGCCGGACCTCACCTTTATTCTCGATCTTCCGGCCGAGGCAGGTCTTGCCCGAGCACGCCGCCGTGGCGGCGGTGATGCGCCCGATCGTTTTGAGAAGGAAGAGGTCGATACACATGAAAAGCGGCGGCAGGCATATCTCGATATTGCGGCGGCCGAGCCGCGACGCTGCCGGGTTATAAACGCAGGTCGGCCGGAAGACGAAATCGCCGAGGAGATTTTCACGCTGGTGGAAACGGCGACTGAGGCGTCAGTAGCCGCGGAGCAGGTCTCGTGAGCGATACAGCCGCAAATGTTCTGGACGGAGCCATTCACCCGGCTGCAAATACCCAGCTATTCGGCCATTCGGGCGCGCAGGAGTTTCTGGCGCGTAGCTATCGTACCGGCAAGTCGCATCATGCGATCCTGATCGAGGGGCCGGAAGGGATCGGTAAAGCGACGCTTGCGTTCCGGTTCGCAAACTACGTGCTTTCCAATCCCGAACCGGGGCTTGCGCCAGTGACAATTCCCGATCCCGATCCGTCGACGCCGATCAGCCGACAGATCCTGTCCGGCGCTTCCCATAATCTGCTGCACCTGACGCGGCCTGTGGACGACAAAACCGGCAAGGTGAAGAGCGCAATCACCGTCGACGAGGTGAGGCGGGCAGGGCACTTTTTCTCTCAGACCTCGGGCACCGGTAACCGGCGCATCGTCATCATAGATCCCGCCGATGACCTGAACAGAAATGCGGCCAACGCGATCCTGAAGATTTTGGAAGAACCGCCGCGCGGTGCCATGTTTCTGGTTCTGTCGCACGCGCCCGGCAAGCTTCTGCCGACGATCCGCTCTCGCTGCCAGACACTCAAGCTGTCACCGCTCGGCGACAGCGAATTGAGCCAGTCTCTGACTGCGCTCGGACAATCGATCGACGGCGGCCAGACGGCCGAGTCGGTGCAGCGGTTGGCCAAGGGCAGCGTCTCGCGCGCACTGAAGCTGAAGAATTATGGCGGTCTCGATATCATCGCCGCATTCGACGAGATTGTCGCCGGAGGGGGACCTTCTGCACGCAAGGCCATGCATCGGCTGGCCGATGTTCTGTCGGGCAAGGACAGCGAGGTGATCTTCACCTTCTTCCTCGAACATTTAAGCGAATATCTCGTGGAACAGGCCCGTGGTGCGGCGTTGCAGGGGCAGTTGGCGGTTGCCGATAAGCGGGCGAAGCTGGTCAGCGAGATCGTCGAGAAGATCACGGTGTCGACCGCCTATAATCTCGACAAGAAACAGACGCTTCTGTCGATCCTGGAAGCGGCAAAAGCGGCTTGACGATCGGCCGTTAACGGCTCCCATAAGGAAGTTTGGGTTTCGCATCAGGCAAACATGCGCTAAGAGCGGCATGACCCGCGCCGCTGTGCCGCGAAAAACCATTTTCCGAGTGTATCGATGTCCGACAAGACGCCCTTCTACATCACCACCGCGATTTCCTATCCGAACGGCAAGCCGCATATCGGCCATGCCTACGAACTGATCGCGACCGATGCCATGGCGCGCTTCCAGCGCCTTGATGGGAAAGACGTCTTCTTCCTGACAGGCACCGACGAACATGGTCAGAAGATGCAGCAGACCGCACGCAAGGAAGGCATTTCGCCTGAAGAGCTGGCAGAGCGCAATTCCAATGAATTCCGCGCCATGGGCAAGGTACTCAACGCCTCTAACGACGATTTCATCCGCACCACTGAGCTGCGCCATCATGAGGCGTGCCAGATCATGTGGAACCGGATGGCCGACAATGGCGACATCTACAAGGACAGCTATGCCGGCTGGTATTCCGTCCGTGATGAAGCCTATTACGCCGAGGACGAAACGGAAGTTCGCGACGGCGTGCGTTACGGCGGGCAGGGGACGCCGGTCGAGTGGGTTGAGGAGTCGAGCTACTTCTTCAAGCTTTCGGCCTATCAGGACCGGCTGCTGAAGCTTTACGAGGAACAGCCCGACTTCATCGGCCCGGCCGAGCGTCGCAACGAGATCATTTCCTTCGTCAAATCCGGCCTGAAGGATCTTTCGATCTCGCGCACGACCTTCGACTGGGGCGTGAAGGTTCCCAACGATCCGGAACATGTAATGTATGTGTGGGTCGATGCGTTGACCAATTATGTGACCGCGACCGGCCTTCTGACTGATGAAAACGGTCCGCGGGCGAAATTCTGGCCGGCGGATGCGCATATCATCGGCAAGGACATCATCCGCTTCCACACGGTCTACTGGCCCGCCTTCCTGATGTCGGCCAAGCTGCCGTTGCCCAAGCGCGTCTATGCGCATGGTTTCGTGCTGGCCAAGGGTGGCGAGAAGATGTCGAAGTCGCTCGGCAACGTGCTCGATCCGTTCGAGCTGATCGAACATTTTGGCCTCGACGCGATCCGCTATTACCTGATGCGCGAGATCTCGTTCGGCCAGGATGGTTTCTGCAGCGAAGAGGCGATCGGTATCCGTATCAATGCCGACCTTGCCAACGGTATCGGCAACCTTGCCAGCCGTTCGCTGTCGATGATCGTCAAGAATTGCGACGGCCAGATCCCGACGCCGGGCGAACTGACCGAGGCCGACCGTGAGATGCTTGCCTCTGCCGATGCGCTGATTGCCACCTGCCGCGAGGAGATGGACAAGCAGATGATCCACAAGGCGCTGGCGGCGATCATTGCCGTCGTCTCCGAAACGGATCGTTATTTCGCCGGGCAGCAGCCATGGTCGCTGAAGAAGACCGATCCGGAGCGGATGGGTACGGTTCTTTATGTCACGGCCGAGGTCGTGCGCCAGATCGCCATTCTACTGCAGCCGTTCATGCCGGAATCATCGACCAAGCTGCTCAATCTGGTCGCCGCTTCTGCGGACGCACGGGATTTCGCAACACTGGGCGAAGCCGGACGCCTGAAGCCGGGCACCGTGCTTGAAGCACCGACGCCGGTCTTCCCACGTTATGTCGCGCCCGAGGCAACGGCCTGAGAAAGAAAAGGACGGTCCGGCATGTCCGCCGGATCGTCGCCCATATTGCAGTCAAGGTTTGAATAACGTGTCCATGCTGATCGATACCCATTGCCATCTGGATTTTGCCGAGTTCGATGAGGAGCGCGACCTGCTCATCGAGCGAGCGCATCAGGCCGGCGTGAAGCAGATGGTGACGATCTCCACGCGCGTAAAGAAACTCAAGACGCTGCTGGCAATTGCTGAAAAATACCCGTCCGTTTTCTGCTCTGTGGGCACGCACCCGAACAATGCCGGCGAGGAACTGGATATCCAGGCGGAAGACCTGATCCGCCTTGCCAATTCACATGAGAAGATCGTGGCGATCGGCGAAGCCGGTCTCGACTATTTCTATGACACGCAGACGCCGGCGGACCAGAAGACCGGTCTTGCCCGGCATATCGAAGCGGCGCGTGTCACAAAACTTCCGCTGGTCATCCATAGCCGAAGTGCCGACGAGGACATGATCGAAATCCTGACCGCGGAAAGCGGGAAGGGGGCATTCCCCTTCATCCTGCATTGCTTCTCGGCCGGACCCGACCTCGCCCGTGCCGGTATTGAACTGGGTGGCTACGTATCCTTCTCCGGCATCCTGACCTTTCCGAAATCCCAGGATATCCGCGACATAGCAAAAACCGTGCCGCTGGACCGCCTTCTGGTGGAAACAGACGCGCCGTTCCTGGCGCCGAAGCGCTGGCGCGGCAAGCGCAACGAGCCATCCTATGTGGTCAATACGGCCGAGGTTCTAGCCGAGGTCCATGGCGTCAGCTACGACGAGATGGCGACGATCACGACGGAAAACGCGTTCTGCTGCTTCGCCAAGATGCCGAGGCTTTAAAGCGTGCCAGAGGTAGCAACCGGATACCGCAGACGCTTCACCATTCTGGGCTGTTCGTCATCTCCGGGTGTGCCGCGGCTGAATGGTGACTGGGGCGCTTGCGATCCAGAAAACCCCAAGAACAGGCGCACGCGCACGGCCTTTCTCATCGAGCAGATCGCTCCGGATGGCGGCCGCACGATCGTCGCTATCGATACCGGGCCGGATTTTCGCGAGCAGATGATTGCGGCCAGGGTGCCGCGCATCGACGCCGTTCTCTACACGCATGCCCATGCCGACCATCTGCACGGCATCGATGACCTGCGTGGCTACGTTCTCTTGCAGAAGCACCGGATACCGATCTACGCCGATCCGCTGACGATGGAACGCATCCACCAAGGCTTCGGCTATTGCCTGGAAACGCCGCCTGGCGGAAATTATCCGCCGATCGTGACGCCGGTTCTGATCGACAATCTTGACGACGAGATCGTGGTCGACGGCGCCGGCGGACCGATCCGGTTCCATGCGCATATGCAGGCCCATGGCGACGTTCATTCGCTGGGTTTCAGGATCGGTGACGTCGCTTACTGCACGGATGTCAGCGATTTTCCGGTAGAGAGCATCGAGCGGCTTTCCGGGCTCGACATACTGATCATCGACGCGCTGCAATATAAGCGGCATCCGAGCCATCTCTCGTTGGAGCAGGCTCTCGACTGGATCGCACGCCTTGGCGCTAAGCGCGCCATTCTCACGCATATGCATATTCCGCTCGACTATCAGACCGTGATGAACGAAACGCCGGATCATGTGGAGCCAGCATATGACGGATTGAGTTTCGAGATCGCTGTGCCGGGCAACGAGTTGTAAGGACGTCTCAAGGGATCTACGCAAGTCTCTGCTAGTTCGGCCGTATTCGTTTGTTCCATAATCTATCTTATGCGATATTCGTATGTGGCTAGGCTGGGTTCAAGGATGAAGTGCGACGAAGACATTCTCTCCGTGTTGCACTTTACGTTTAACCTAACTCGTTTGTCGCAGCCTTCGCCCTGCCCGATGAATTCGGGAACTCAGACAAACTTCGTCCAGTCGATGGAAAATATATAAGCCTGTCCTAAATGACCAAGTGGCCAGTTTGACCTTTGTTCTGCTGAACTGATGTTCGGATTGGCTAACTCTGCTTGTTTAAGTCGTGCATGCCAATTCGTTGCAAACCGGCGTTTCAAACCTGATGATTTTGAACTCGTCAGCGCCTCGCTCGTGAGGCTCGCAAAATGGAGGAAAGAGCTATGGTGAGTGGTCAATTGAAAGCATTGCTCGGCGTTCTTGCGGTCGCCGGATATCAGAACAGAGACAAGATCGCGGAAATGCTGCGCGGAATACAGAACCCTCAGGCTGGAGATCCGAATATCGCGCAACCGGATGGTCGATCGCCACAGCCTCAGACGGCCGGACTCGATGATCTGTTCGGCAAGTTAGCCGGCGGCGGCGGTGCCGGTGGGCTCGGCGGCTTGGGCGGCCTTCTTGGCGGACTTGCGTCCGGCGGGATTCTCAGCGGCGGTCTGGGCGATCTCTTGAAGACGTTCCAGCAGAACGGGCTTGGAGAAAAGGCCGAATCCTGGGTAAATCCAGGCGCTAACGAGGATATCGACGACGTTCAACTCGAGCAGGCAATCGGACCCGACGTGCTCGAAGAGCTTTCGGCGAAGACCGGCCTTTCGCGAGAAGAGATTCTTGCGCGCCTGAGCAAGGATCTGCCGCGTGCGGTAGACGACCTGACGCCGGGCGGCCACCTGCCCCGTGACGACGGGGATTTTAGGACCGTCTGAAATCCTGCGTCCGCGAGAGAGCGAGCCTTGCAACATCACGTCATGTCGGCCGAAATCTCCCGTTAAGAACAATTGTATTAAAGCCGCGGCATACTCGAAAAAAGCGATGCAAGTCGTGTTTTTGAGTACGTCTCCTCGGATCGCGTGAGGCAGAGGCTTAAGGCCCTGCCCGCTTTTCGGCGAAAGCGGTCAGCGCATCTCCGGCGAGCCGGTAGCGAATCCATTCATTCTGCGGTTCGGCACCGATGGCATCATAAACCTTGATTGCCGGTTCGTTCCAGTCGAGTACGCTCCATTCGAAACGGCCGCAGCCATTTTCCAGTGCAATCTGGGCCAGTCGCTGCAGCAATGCCTTGCCGGCTCCAAAACCTCGCGCGCTGGGCGTCACATAGAGGTCCTCCAGATACAACCCGTTGCGAGCTTGCCAGGTGGAATAGTTGAAGAACCAGATCGCCATGCCGATCGCTTGCCCGTCCTTTTCGCAGATCAGCGCCTGCGTCACCGAGCGGGGACCGAAGATCGACTGTTCGATCGTCTCGACGGTGGCTGCCACTTCGTGCTCGGCTTTTTCATAGATCGCAAGTTCGCGAATGAATCCAAGCAGGGTTACGGCATCACCACGCGTGGCGGGGCGAATAGAGAGTGACATCAATCGTCTCCGGAATTCAGTTTAAAAGCTGGATGAGGCTGCCGGAGTTATTCGGCAGCGTCCTGGATCTCGGGAATTTCGAGCTCGTAGGCATAACCGTCGAGCATGCCATAGGCCTGTTCGATCGTCTTGATCTCGGCTTCGGACTTCGAAATCGCCTCGCCGATCGTCTCGCAACGCGCCTTCAGCATGCGCCCCAGCACGTCGGTTCCGGGCTTGCGGCCCATCCGGTCCATATGATTGCGGATGCGGGCGCGATGCCGTTCCATTTCCAGGATATGGAACCGTGCGCTGACGATCCGGTCGGTCAACTTGCGGCGCATGGAGGCGACGGGATCGAATGAACCAGGCTCGCGCTCGTCGAGGATCATTTCGTTGACGAGCGTTTCCAGAATGACGAGCCCCTGAAGGTCCCTGGTATCCGCCAGTTCCGGATCATAGCCGGTATCGTCGAAAACCTTGCGGCGCACGGGATCGAGCAGCAGTTCATAAGCCCGCTTCAGGTCGCCGAAAGCCTTTTGGTCGCCACCTGCGTCCGGATGAGCCGTTTTCACACGCTTCCTGTAGGCGGATTTTACCGCCGCGTTATCTGCGTCTCGCGAAAGGCCCAGAATGTCATAGGGGTCGATCAAGGAGCGTCACCTGTCTTCGGCATGTCATGCTTGGAGCAATCTTAGTCGTAAGCGTTAAGCCTCGATGGCTCAACCCCTTACCCATTCTTATGGCCAATTATGGGCGGCTTCCCACCCTGCCCGGCTTTGCCCACAATTATTGTTTTCTGAAGCGAAACGGGCGTTTACCTTCCGCGACCGGTGCCATCAGGAAACTTATGAAAACGCAGGGCAGAAGCACCAGGAAAGTCGCGGTCAGGCTCACATGCTCGGCAATGAATCCGAGAAGCGGTGGAACGCCGATGGTGGACAACATCAAGGTCAGGGCGAGAGCCGCCAGGTTTTCCGATGGCTGGCCCTTGCCGAGCGCGATGGTGGTGGCAACTGCCAGCGGGAAGGCCAGAGCGATACCGCAGCCAATCAGGAAGAGTGCCACGCCCGCATATATGTAGGATGGAGACGAGACCAGAAGCACGATGCCGACCGCGACTGTCACTGCCGACATGCGGATCAGAGCCAGCGCGCCAAAACGATCGCGCAGCATGTCGCCCATCATGCGGGTCAGGCCCATGCCGATGGTGAATGCGGCGTAGAGCGTGCCGGCGAGCGCCGGGTCTACGCGCAATTCCTCGCGCAGGAAGAAGATGCCCCAGTCATAAATCGCGCCCTCGACAATGCAGAGACCGAAGACCATGACGCAGATCAGCAGGATAGTGCGATCCGGCAGGACATAGGCGGAGCGACGTTTTGTCGTGGGTACGGCCGGCGGGTCGGCGGGCGTCAACAGGAAGACCGTGAGACAGGCAAGAAGAACAAGCGCAGCCGCCATGCTCTGCTGGATTGTCGGGGAAATCCCCTCCTCCGCCAGAAAACCGGATGCAAGCGAGCCGACCAGAAGGCCGACCGACCAGAAACCGTGACTGCGGGAGAGGACCTTGACGCCCGTGCGCGCCTCGATGCCGGCGGAGATCATGTTTGCCGCGACGTCGAAAATGGTACGGAAAAATCCGAAAAGAAAGAAACAAAAGATGAAACCCGGCAGCGGAAAGATCGTCAGCAGCGGGCTCAAAAGCGCAACGATCGGCAGCATGGTGACGGCGGTCAGACGCGGCGTCAGGCGATCGGTGATGCGGCCGGCGATCGGCAGGGCAAGAAAGGTTCCGATGGGAGCGCTGAGCAGCGCGAGGCCGAGCACCGCCTTGTCGACTTGAAGGGTTTCCTGGATGGAAGGCAGGCGGGTGAACAGTGAAATGAAGAGAATGGCATTGCTGAAATAGAGCAAGGCCGGGGGCAGAAGAGTCATAAAGGGTATCCGATCGAATCAGGCACGGCATTCGTCGCAAAAGGTCACGGGAACAACAAGCGCGTATGACAGGACCCTGCCCTGCATTACAAAGCAGCCGGCTTCAATTACGCGATCTGCCGATAAAATTCGCATGCCCATCTTTTCAGCGGTCAGAAACGCGCTACCATCAATCTTCTTGCTGGAGAACGTCTGATGGTCGCTCGCTTTGCTTCGCTGGTTGCTACTCTGGTGCTTGTCGCTCCTCCTGTCGTCCATGCCGAGGACCCTGCATTGCAGGCCCAGTCGGTGATTTCGGAACAAATAAGGGCGCTGATGCGGGACGATGCGGAGAAGGCTTATTCATACGCCTCCCCCGATATCCGGATGATGTATCCCGACGAGAATGCATTCCTGACTATGGTGCAGAAAAATTACGAGGCAGTCTATCACGCAGGAAACTATGCCTTCGGCCGCTCTAAACTGGTCGGCGGCGGCGAGATGGTGTTTCAGGAGGTGATGATCACCGGGCCGGGCGGCAAGGACTGGACCGCGATCTACGAAATGCGGCTGATGGACGACGGCACCTACAAGGTGAATGGCGTCAGGATGATGAAAAACTCAACGAGCACCGGCATCTGACGAGAAACCGTTGCTAAAGCGGCGCGGCCGACAACATCTCGTCCGCATCCTCTCGACTGAGACCGATAACGCGCCGGGCTATATCGGAACCGAAGCCGTTACGCGCGAGTGAAGACAATTCCTTGAGGATCCGCTTTTCATCGGCGTGCTCGCGCCGATAGGGCCCGAAGCCGCGGCGTCGCGCATAGGCGAGCGCGGCCTGGAGATCGTCGGCATCTTCAAGGGCGACCGCAGCGGTTTCTGAGGTTATGCCTTTCTCCTGCAGCTTTCGTTGCAGCATGCGCCGTGAGCGCCCCGTCCGCACGCCCGAACGAACCTTGGTCTCGGCATAATTCGCATCATCGAGGCAGCCCAGTGTACGGCCGCATTCGAGCGCGGCCGCAGCCAAGATCTGCAGGTCTTCGTCGGAAATATCCTCGAACTTCTGCCTGGCCTTTCGCTTGATGGCGTCGGCCAGCTCGCGTTCGGACATCATCCTGCGCGACAGCCGATAGATGGCGGAATTGCGCGCCCAAGCCAGCATGCGTGGCGTGACAACGATTGCCTGATCCTGCTCGCTCTCTCCGCTCACGCCGACAAAACTCCTTAGAGTGGGGCGATATCGCCCTTGGCCCAGTTTTCCTGGGTTTCGGCGTAGAAGTCGGCGAACCGACCTTCCTCGATCGACTGGCGGATGCCCTTCATCAGGTCCTGATAGTAGTTCAGGTTGTTCCAGGAGAGCAGCATGCCGCCCAGCGCCTCGTCGGAGCGAATGAGGTGATGCAGATAGGCGCGGGAATAATCACGTGCGGCCGGGCAGTTGGACTCTTCGTCCAGCGGGCGCATGTCTTCGGCATGGCGGGCATTGCGGATGTTGACGCGGCCGCGGCGGGTGAACGCCAGACCATGTCGGCCGGAGCGGGTCGGCATGACGCAGTCGAACATGTCGATACCACGGGCAACGGACTTTAGAAGATCGTCCGGCGTGCCGACGCCCATCAGGTAACGCGGCTTTTCGGTCGGCAGAACGGGAAGCGTCGTTTCCAGCATCGAGAGCATGACATCCTGCGGTTCGCCGACTGCCAGACCACCCACAGCATAGCCCTTGAGATCTAGCTGCTTCAGGCCTTCGGCGGAGCGGATGCGCAGGGCCGGCTGATCGCCGCCCTGAACGATTCCGAACATCGCCTTGCCCGGCTGATCGCCGAAGGCAACGCGGCAGCGCTCGGCCCAGCGCAACGACAGTTCCATGGCGCGTTCGATTTCCTGCGGCTCGGCCGGCAGTGCCACACATTCGTCGAGCTGCATCTGGATGTCGGAACCGAGCAGACCCTGGATCTCGATAGAGCGTTCCGGCGACATATGGTGCAGCGAACCATCGACATGGCTCTTGAAGGTGACGCCCTTCTCGTCGAGCTTGCGCAGGCCGGACAAGGACATGACCTGGAAACCGCCGCTATCCGTCAGGATCGGACCATCCCAGCGGATCAGCTTGTGCAGGCCACCGAGGCGCGCGACGCGCTCAGCGCCGGGGCGCAACATCAGGTGATAGGTATTGCCGAGGATGATATCGGCGCCGGTGTCCTTGACCTGGTCGAGATACATCGCCTTGACCGTGCCGACGGTGCCGACCGGCATGAAGGCGGGAGTACGGATCGTGCCGCGCGGCATGGAGACTTCGCCAAGGCGCGCGCCGGCGTCGGTCTTCTTCAGGGTGAACTGGAAATTCTCGGTGCTCATCTAGTCTTTCCGAAATAGCAGGCTGGAATCGCCGTAGGAATAGAAGCGATAACCTGTCTTGATGGCATGGGCATAGGCGTCCTGCATCGTCTCCAGGCCGCAAAAGGCCGAGACGAGCATGAACAGGGTGGATTTCGGCAGGTGGAAATTGGTCATCAGCATGTCCACCGCCTTGAAGCGGTAGCCGGGTGTGATGAAGATGCCGGTCGGGCCGCTCCACGGCTCGATCGTGCCGCCATCGACGGCGGCGCTTTCGATCAGCCGCAGCGAGGTCGTGCCGACACAGATGATGCGCCCGCCCCTCGCCTTCACGGCGTTGAGCTTTGCAGCAGTTTCGGCGCTCACATACCCGATTTCCTGATGCATCTTGTGGTCGACCGTATCATCCACCTTCATCGGCAGAAACGTGCCGGCGCCGACATGGAGTGTAACGAAATGCCGTTCGATGCCTGCGGCATCAAGTTTTGCAAAGAGATCAGGCGTGAAATGCAGGCCGGCGGTGGGGGCCGCAACGGCTCCGTCCTCGCGAGCATAGATGGTCTGGTAATCCTGCCGATCCTTTGCATCTTCCGCACGCTTGGCGGCGATATAGGGCGGCAGCGGGATATGGCCGACGGACATGATCGCCTCGTCGAGCGCCGGTCCTGAAAGATCGAAGCGCAGGGTGACTTCGCCACCCTCGCCTTTCTCTTCCACCGTCGCCATCAGTGAGCCGAGCTGACATGTCTCCGCCGAGTGACCAAATTCGATACGATCACCGATCTTGATGCGCTTGCCGGGCTTGGCGAATGCCTTCCAGACATCGGGCTCGCTGCGCATATGCAGCGTTGCAGACACCTGCTGGCCGCCCGCGCCTTCGCGGTGCCTGATACCCTCGAGCTGCGCCGGAATAACCTTGGTATCGTTGAACACCAGCGCATCGCCAGGTTCTAAGAAGTCCGCCAGTTCGGAAACGCGGTGATCCGCGAAAACCGGGGCAGCATCCGGACGCACGACAAGAAAACGCGCGCTGTCACGCGGGTTTGCAGGCCGCAGAGCGATGTTTTCTTCCGGCAGATCGAAATCGAAAAGTTCGACACGCATGGTGTAGTTTCGGGCCTGTTCTTGAAATGCGGAAGCCCGCCCCGTCCTTTAAAGGAACGGAGCGGGCCAAAAGCGAAAGCTCGACTTAAACGTCGGCTGCGACGCGGACCGAGACGATCGAATCCGGATCCTGTACCGGTTCGCCCTTCTTGATCTGATCGATGATGTCCATGCCTTCGATGACCTGGCCCCAGACCGAATACTGCTTGTTCAGCCACGGAGCGTCGGTGAAGCAGATGAAAAACTGCGAGTTGGCGGAGTTCGGGTTCTGCGAACGGGCCATAGAGCAGGTGCCGCGAACGTGCGGAACAGCCGAGAATTCAGCCTGCAGGTCCGGCTTTTCGGAACCGCCCATGCCGGCGCGCGACGGGTTGAAGCTTTCGCCGCCCTTCTTGCCGAACTTGACGTCACCGGTCTGCGCCATGAAATCCGGGATGACGCGGTGGAAGACTACGCCGTCATAGGCTTCTTCGCGAGCCAGTTCCTTGATGCGGGCAACGTGGCCCGGAGCGAGGTCCGGCAGAAGCGAGATCACGACCTTGCCCTTGGTGGTTTCCATGATGAGGGTGTTTTCGGGATCCTTGATCTCCGCCATGTGTATCTCCTTGCTTGCCTCTCGGGCTTTCTTCTAGTGGAAAATCGCGGCTTTGTGCCGTTACTTCTTGGTGACCGTGACCTTGATCATCTTGTCGGGGTTGCTGACTTCGCCATTGCCGCCCTCGCCGCGCTTGATCTTGTCGACGAATTCCATGCCGGACTGGACTTGACCGACGACCGTATACTGGCCGTTTAGGAAAGCACCTTCGTCAAACATGATGAAGAACTGCGAATTGGCCGAGTTCGGGCTCTGAGACCGCGCCATACCGACGGTGCCGCGCTTGAACGGGACCTTCGAAAATTCCGCCGGGATATCCGGCATCTCGGAGCCGCCCATGCCGGCACGCTTGGGGTTGAACTTCGCACCGCCCTGCTTGCCGAACTCGACATCGCCCGTCTGGGCCATGAAGCCATCGATGACGCGGTGGAAGACAACGTTGTCGTACTCGCCCTTGGAGGCGAGCGCTTCGATCTGGGCAACGTGCTTCGGCGCAACTTCCGGCGCAAGCTTGATGACGACCGGACCGTCCTTCAACTGGATAGTCAGGAGATCGTCAGCATAGGCGGCACCCGCCATGGATGCGAAGGCGATCAGACCGGCAAAGGCAGAGTGAAGCAATTTCATTGGAAACTCCGTGTTTCTGAACAAATCAGCGCGCAAATCTCGATTTCAAGGCCGCGAGCACGGTTGGCGGTACAAAAGCTGCCACATCGCCGCCCATGGCCGCGATCTGACGGACCAATGTGGCCGTTATGGGCCGCGACGCGGTGCCTGCCGGCAGGAAGACAGTCTGCACGTCAGGCGCCATTTGGCGGTTCATGCCGGCCATCTGCATTTCGTAGTCCAGATCCGTCCCGTCACGCAGGCCGCGGATCAGTAGCCTAGCACCATTGGCGCGAGCGGCATCGACAACGAGTCGATCGAAGGACACGACATCTATATTGGCAGCCTTTTCCGGCAGCGCTTCCTTGAGCGACGCACGGATCAGTTCTGCCCGTTCCTCGAAGGAAAACAGCGGCGTCTTGCCGGGATGAACACCGATCGCGACGATCACGCGGTCAGCGACCTGCAGTGCCTGAACCAGAACATCCAGATGCCCGTTCGTCATCGGATCGAAGGATCCGGGATAGAAAGCGGTCGTCATGCCTAGGCCCAGCCCCTGACTTTGCCGATTAAGATTCCCCGGCCTTTTGTCACGTCGCCCCCTCGTCTGCAAGGGTCAGAGGCTATCGATGCCGTGAATGCAAGATGAACGGGCCATTCAAGGTCGTTTCAGCGGCAGTTTGTTTTACTCCACATCAGCGGCAGGGCTTCCTGCCCGATCATGGAGAGAAAAATGCTGGTTATGGTCGTTCTTGGTGCTGTTCTTGCTGCGTTTCTCATCGAAGGCGCCCTTTTCGCCCTGGAACAGAACGACGCCTGACAAATGCAAAAGATGAACGCCAGATGAACAGCCCTTTCAGGCAGGCTTCAGAGGCGTTCAGTTAAGTTTCTCTCAAAATGCGGTGGAACCCGTGTGTGCTTGATGCGCCGGGCCAGTTAAGAAGGAATGCGGATATGTTTAAGCGGAACCCGATGACGCTCGACAAGGTCACCATGATCAATGTCGTCTGGACGTCCATGATCGCAGTCATGCTGACTGCGACGGTAACCCTTTACCAGAACAAGTCCGATCCGTCGGAAATGAACTACTCGCAGATGTCCGGTCGTTATCAGGACGTTTCCTACTATTAATCAGGCCGAGCGGGCCTGACCCTCGGAGGCAGGTCATGTTCGAGACTCTGGCAATTCTTGCAGTTCTGATCAGCAGTCTGTGTGTCGCGTCAGTGACTCTGATGGTTTCCGCGCTTCACCGCCCGCGCGGAGATATTGAGGATTTCGCTCGCAGACACAGCGCCTTTTGATTGGAACCTCACCTCAGGCGCTGCAGAGCTCAAAAGTCACCACAGAGTGTCAGACAGTTAAAATTCGAAAGCCGGAGAACATGTTCTCCGGCTTTTTTCGTATCTGACTTCAAGTTGGGATCAAACGGCGCGCATCACGCGCCGCTATCATCACCTTCCGGCGCCGGATTTTCGGCGGAAGCGGTGCCTGCGGCATCGATGCCGTTTTCCTCTTCGCCCTCGACGCCATTTTCCTCGTCACCTTCCGGCTCGCTGATACGCTCGACGGAAACCACCTTCTCATCCTTGGCGGTCGAGAAGATCGTGACGCCCTTTGTCGCGCGGCTGGCGATACGGATGCCGTTTACCGGAACGCGGATCAGAACGCCGCCATCGGAAACGAGCATGATCTGGTCTGCTTCGTCGATCGGGAAGGCCGCAACCTGTTCGCCGATTTCCGCGGTCTTGGACGTGTCGGTGGCGCGGATACCCTTGCCGCCACGGCCCGAGGTCCGGAAGTCGTAAGAGGATGAACGCTTGCCATAACCCTTTTCCGACACGGTCAGAACGAACTGTTCGCGGGACTTCAGGTATTCGTAACGTTCATCGGAGAGCTGTCCCTCTTCGGTGACTTCCTCACCGACCAGAGCAATATCCTCCTCGTCGACACCCGCAGCGCGACGTTCTGCGGCGGAGCGCTTCAGATAGGCAGCACGCTCCCACGGCTCGGCATCGACATGATTGACGATGGTCATAGAGATGATGCGGTCGCCATCGGCCAGGTTGATACCGCGAACACCGATCGAGTTTCGGCCGGCGAACACGCGGACCTCATCGACAGGGAAGCGGATTGCCTGGCCAAGTGCCGTCGTCAGAAGCACGTCATCACCCGGAATGGCGAGATCATGGTTTGGCGCAGTGCAGGTCTCTACGGAGAGGATTTCGTCACCCTCTTCCTCGAGCTTCATGGCGATCTTGCCGTTGCGGTTGACCTGAACGAAATCGGACAGCTTGTTACGGCGAACCGTACCGCGCGTTGTCGCGAACATGACGTCGAGGTTTTCCCAGGAATTCTCATCCTCGGGCAGCGGCATGATGGTGGTGATGCGTTCGCCGGGTTCCAGCGGCAGCATGTTGATCAGCGCCTTGCCGCGCGATTGCGGAGTGCCGACCGGCAGGCGGTAGACCTTTTCCTTGTAGACGATGCCACGCGAAGAGAAGAACAGAACCGGCGTATGGGTGTTGACCACGAACAGGCGCGAGACGAAATCCTCGTCACGCGTCGCCATGCCGGAGCGGCCCTTGCCGCCACGACGCTGGGCGCGATAGGTCGCAAGCGGCACGCGCTTGATATAGCCAAGATGCGATACCGTGACGACCATGTCTTCGCGGGCGATGAGGTCTTCATCGTCCATGTCGAGGCCGGCATCCATGATCTGGGTGCGGCGCGGCGTGCCGAATTCGTCACGAACGCCTGCGAGCTCATCCTTGACGATGGTCTGGATGCGGATGCGCGACGACAGGATGTCGAGATAATCGGAAATCTCGGCACCGATCTTGTTCAACTCGTCGGCGATTTCATCGCGGCCGAGTGCGGTCAGGCGGGCAAGACGCAGTTCGAGGATGGCACGCGCCTGCTCTTCGGACAGATTGTAGGTCGCATCCTCGTTGATCCTGTGGCGCGGATCGTCGATCAGGCGGATCAGCGATTCCACGTCATGTGCCGGCCAGCGGCGGGTCATCAACTGCTCACGGGCCGTTGCCGGATCGGGTGCACGACGGATCAGCTGGATGACTTCGTCGATATTGGCGACGGCGATGGCGAGACCGACCAAGACGTGGGCGCGTTCGCGGGCCTTGCGCAGCAGGTATTTCGTGCGGCGGCTGACGACTTCCTCACGGAAGGACACGAAGGCGCGCAGCATGTCGAGCAGCGTCAGCTGTTCAGGCTTGCCGCCGTTCAGCGCCACCATGTTGCAGCCGAAAGAGGTCTGCAGCGGCGTGTAGCGGTAAAGCTGGTTGAGGATGACGTCAGCGTTTGCGTCACGCTTCAACTCGATGACGACGCGGTAGCCCTGGCGGTCAGACTCGTCGCGCAGGTCGGAAATGCCCTCGATGCGCTTGTCCTTGACCAGTTCGGCCATCTTTTCGATCATCGTAGCCTTGTTCACCTGATAGGGAACTTCGGTGATGATGATCTGCTCGCGGTCGCCGCGCATCGGCTCGATCGTGGCAAGGCCACGCATCATGACCGAGCCGCGACCCGTCTCATAAGCCGAGCGAATCCCGTTCTTGCCGAGAATCATCGCGCCGGTCGGAAAATCCGGACCGGGGATGATTTCCATCATCTCGGGCAGCTCGATCGCCGGATTATCAATCAGCGCGATACAGCCGTTGATGACTTCCGAAAGATTGTGCGGCGGGATATTGGTGGCCATGCCGACGGCGATGCCGCCTGCGCCATTGACCAGCAGGTTGGGGAATTTGGCCGGAACCACGACCGGCTCCGACATGGTGCCGTCGTAGTTGTCGCGAAAATCGACGGTTTCCTTGTCGAGGTCGTCGAGCAGCGCATGCGCCACCTTTTCCAGACGGCACTCGGTGTAGCGCTGGGCCGCCGGCGGATCGCCATCGATCGAGCCGAAATTGCCCTGACCGTCGATCAGCGGCATGCGCAAGGACCAGTCCTGCGCCATACGGGCCAAAGCGTCATAGATCGCCGAGTCGCCGTGCGGATGGTATTTACCCATCACGTCACCGGTGACGCGGGCGCTCTTGACGTATTTCTTGTTCCAGTCGAGCCCCAGCTCGTTCATCCCGTAGAGAATGCGGCGATGGACCGGCTTCAGGCCGTCACGAACATCAGGAAGGGCGCGGCTGACGATGACGCTCATGGCGTAATCGAGATAGGAGCGCTGCATCTCCTCCATGATGGAAATGGGTTCGATGCCTGGGGGCAGCTTTCCGCCGCCGGGTGTGCTTTGCTCAGTCAAATCGGATCACGATCTCTGTACGGAATCAGTTGCATTTTTATAACGGAAAGAGGTAACGAGCGCCAATTTCCGCGAGGGTTTTGAACAGCTTTCGACGCCATTCAAGGCAAGACTTTGTCCATCACCGCAAGCGCGGCAAAGGTCCTGACTTCCCGTTAAGCCGGGACTGTCCTAACAATCATCCATCGTGTTCGCAAGGAACTCGACCTATCGGGGAAATTATACATGGCGACGGCCGATGCGCTGATCAACGCAATGACGACAATGCTGGTGACGCTGGACCCACCCGGCCTCGCCCCGGTCTTCCTTGGCCTTACGGTCGGCATGACGGCTGTACAACGCAAGCAGGTGGCCCTGCGCGGCTCGGTCATCGGCTTCGGCATCCTGACCGTGTTCGCGCTGTTCGGCGCCGGCGTGCTCGGCCTGCTCGGCATCTCGATGGGAGCGTTCCGCATAGCAGGTGGCATGCTGCTTTTCTGGATTTCCTTTGAAATGGTCTTCGAGAAGCGGCAGGAGCGCAAGGAAAAGACCTCGCAGGCAGCCATCACCATCGACCATATCCGGGACCTTGCCGTATTTCCTCTGGCTATCCCGCTGATTGCCGGCCCCGGCGCGATTTCCGCCACGGTTCTGCTTGCCGGCACGTTCACGAGCCCATTTGACCGGGCGCTTCTGATCTCCGTCATCGCACTGATGATGCTTATTCTCTATGTGACGCTGCTGCTTGCCGAACGGCTGGACCGCATTCTCGGCGTTACCGGCCGCGCGATCCTGACCCGACTTCTCGGTGTATTGCTGGCCGCACTCTCAGTGCAATTCGTGGTGGATGGCGTTCGCGCAGCCTTCAATCTGTGAACTGCCGACATCGGTCTTTTGACAGACGACAAATCAGTTGCTTCTGATAGAAGCAGGCGCCGCCAAAGATTCCGGCGACGCAATTGTCTGACTGAAGGAAATATCGATGTTGTCCATGCTGCGCCGGATGCTGCCCGATACTCAGCTCGTCAGCAAAACGGAGCGGCTACGCGCCTCGTCGGGTGCGCTTTTGGGAATACTGATCACCGGGCTTGTCGCAGGCCTCGCCGTCGGCCTTGACCCTGCCCTGCCCGCGCTCATTGCGCCGATGGGGGCTTCAGCCGTATTGCTGTTCGCCGTCCCGGCCAGTCCCCTCGCCCAACCATGGTCGATCCTTGGTGGAAATACGGTGGCTGCTATCACGGGCGTATCGGTGAGCCTGCTGGTTGCCGATCCATTCGTTGCAGCGGCGCTGGCGATCGGCATCGCCATCGGACTGATGATGACGCTTCGCTGCCTTCACCCGCCGAGCGGCGCAATCGCACTGACCGCCGTGCTCGGAGGGCCTTCAATCCACGATCTCGGTTACACCTTCGTCATATGGCCTGTTCTTGGAAATTCTTTGGCTCTGCTTGCTCTCGCACTGCTTTACAACAATGTCACCGGCCGCAGATATCCGCATCGAGCAAGCCTTGCTCCAGTCGATCACCGAACCAGGGATCCAGCGCCCATCCAACGAATTGGTTTTTCTTCGGACGATCTGGACGAGGTGCTGAAGGACTATGATGCATTTCTCGATATCGATCGGGATGATCTCGAATCCATCCTGAGACGCACCGAGCTGCGCTCCTATCGCCGCCGGGCAGGCGATCTGACCTGCAAGGAAATCATGTCCAGGGATGTCGTTGCGGTGGCACCGGATGAGAGCTTGCGCAATGCCCACGTCATCATGCGCAGCCGTCACCTGAAGGCACTGCCAGTCACCAATGATGCAGCCGAAGTCGTCGGGATCGTTACCCAGACCGACTTTCTTGACAAGCCCAACTGGATAAAAGGAGAGCCGACAATCGGTTTTCGTCACCGTTTGCGGCTGATTGCACAGGGCGCCTCGGCGGCCAATGGGACGGTTAAGGACATCATGACGTCCCCCGTCAAAACGATCCGCCCTGACGCGTCACTCTCCGATGCGATCATCATGTTTGCGGAGCAGGGGTTGCACTATCTGCCGGTGGTCGCGGAAAACAGGAAAATGGCCGGCATTCTCTCGCAATCGGACGTATTGATAGCCACGCTCGAGGCAGCGACAAAAGGCGATGGTCGCCTATAGAGACGTCCTTAGCGATCGGTCCGCTTTGCCTTCAGGATCCGCTTCCAGATCGTTCCGCCGAGGAATTTGTTGAAGACGACAAAATAGGCGACGATCAGCGCGAAACACAAAAGCGCCAGCCATCCGTCAAGTGCGAAACCACCATCCGTGCGACCTCCGAAAATCGAAGCCACCAGAAATCCGGAAGCCCAGAAAATCGTGAAGAAATCCAGGATGGCAGCGAGAACGATCCGCCATGTCGCGGGTTGTCTGCTGATATTGGCGGCGTCGCTCATTTATAGTTTCCGATCCGTTATATTGCAGCGCTCATGAAAGAGGCGCCTCGCGGCGCCTCTGATCAGAACGGAATATCGTCATCCAGATCGCGGGAGAAGTTTCCGCCGCCGGACTGGCCGCCACGGCCGCCCTGCCCGCCACCTTGATTGCCACCCTGGCCGCCGGAGCGCGGGCGATCGTAATCGTTGCCGCCGCCACCATAACCGCCGCCGAAGTCGTCACCGCCACCGCCGAAGTCGCTCGAGCCGCCGCGACCGCCGCCGAAGCCGCCGCGATCACCGCCGCCTTCGCCGCGACCATCGAGCATGGTCAGCGTTGAATTGAAGCCCTGCAGCACGACTTCCGTCGAATAACGGTCACTGCCGCTCTGGTCCTGCCACTTGCGGGTCTGCAGCGCGCCTTCGATATAGAGCTTGGCACCCTTCTTTACATATTGCTCGACAACCTTGCACAGGCCTTCGTTGAAGACGACGACGGTGTGCCATTCGGTCTTTTCCTTGCGCTCGCCGGAATTGCGATCGCGCCAGGTTTCCGACGTCGCGATGCGAAGGTTGGCGATCGGACGGCCGTCCTGGGTCCGACGGATTTCCGGATCTGCACCCACGTTGCCGATCAGAATGACCTTGTTGACGCTACCTGCCATAATCTTCTCACCTTACTTTGCCGCCACCGCGGCCTAAATCCAATCCGTTCACCATAGACCATAGGCCGGGCAAGGCGCGACCTCCCCCCTATCCCTCATCCACAGGCAAAGTTCCCTCTAAATGAAATCAGGTCCCGGGTTTTCATTGGCTGGATATTTTGTTCTTTATTTGTTCTATTTTATTCCTATACTCCTGTCAACGGAGTCGGAACCGTAGCCGATTGCGGCAGTTTCGCCTCGACAGGCGCGGATCAATGACTACATAAGGGCCTTCAAATCCTCCCAGATGGGCCTCTCCAAAGGCATGACGATGAGCGAACTCAAGACCATTTCCATTCGCGGTGCGCGCGAGCACAATCTGAAGGGCGTCGATCTCGACCTGCCCCGCAATTCGCTGATCGTGATGACCGGCCTTTCAGGCTCGGGCAAGTCCTCGCTTGCCTTCGATACGATCTATGCGGAAGGCCAGCGCCGTTATGTGGAAAGCCTGTCGGCCTATGCCCGCCAGTTTCTGGAAATGATGCAAAAGCCGGATGTCGATCAGATCGAAGGCCTGTCGCCGGCGATCTCGATCGAACAGAAGACGACCTCGCGCAACCCGCGCTCGACGGTCGGCACGGTCACCGAAATCTACGACTATATGCGCCTGCTTTTTGCCCGCGTCGGCGTTCCCTATTCTCCCGCCACTGGCCTGCCGATCGAAAGCCAGACGGTCAGCCAGATGGTCGACCGCGTGCTTGACTTCGAGGAAGGTACGCGCCTTTACATTCTCGCGCCGCTGATCCGCGGCCGCAAGGGCGAGTACAAGAAGGAACTCGCAGAACTGATGAAAAAGGGCTTTCAGCGCGTGAAAGTCGACGGCCAGTTCTATGAAATCGTCGATGTGCCTACCCTCGACAAGAAATACAAGCACGATATCGATGTCGTGGTCGACCGTCTGGTCGTCCGTTCGGATATTGGTGCAAGACTGGCAGACAGTCTTGAAACCTCGCTGAAGCTGGCCGACGGTCTCACGGTCGCAGAATTTGCCGACAAGCCGCTGCCGGCAAACGAAACAGCTGCCGGCGGTTCGGCCAACAAATCGCTCAACGAAACCCATGAGCGCGTGCTGTTTTCGGAAAAGTTCGCCTGCCCGGTTTCCGGCTTCACAATTCCGGAAATAGAACCCCGGCTGTTCTCCTTCAACAACCCTTTCGGCGCCTGCCCCACATGCGACGGCTTGGGTTCACAGCAGAAGGTAGACGAGAATCTCATCGTTCCGGAGCCGGCGCGCACGTTGCGTGACGGCGCGATCGCGCCTTGGGCCAAATCTTCTTCACCCTATTATAATCAGACGCTTGAAGGCCTCGGAAAGGTATTCGGCTTCAAGCTGTCCGACCGCTGGGACAAGCTTTCCAGCGACGCGCAAGCCGCGATCCTCAAGGGCACCGAGGAGAAGATCGAGTTCAACTATGTCGACGGTGCCCGTTCCTACAAGACGGTCAAGAATTTCGAAGGCATTGTGCCGAACCTCGAGCGTCGCTGGAAGGAGACTGACAGCGCCTGGGCGCGCGAGGAGATCGAACGCTACATGTCGGCGGCCCCCTGCCCGGCCTGCGCCGGTTATCGGCTCAAGCCGGAAGCCTTGGCGGTGAAGATCAACAAGCTGCATATCGGCGAAACGACGGAAATGTCGATCAAGGTGGCGCGCGACTGGTTTTCGGCGCTGCCCGAACACCTGAACACCAAGCAGAACGAGATCGCGGTGCGCATCCTCAAGGAGATCCGCGAACGCCTGCAGTTTTTGAACGATGTCGGTCTCGATTATCTCAGCCTGTCGCGGAATTCAGGGACGCTGTCGGGTGGTGAAAGCCAGCGCATCCGGCTTGCCTCGCAGATCGGCTCGGGTCTGACCGGTGTGCTTTACGTGCTCGACGAACCGTCGATCGGCCTGCATCAGCGCGACAATGCCCGGCTTCTCGAAACGCTGAAGCACCTGCGCGATATCGGCAATACGGTTATTGTCGTTGAACACGACGAGGATGCGATCCTGACGGCCGATTATGTCGTCGACATCGGCCCTGCCGCCGGCATTCACGGCGGCACGGTTGTCGCCGAAGGCACGCCGCAGCAGGTCATGGCGAACCCCAAGTCACTGACCGGTAAATACCTGTCGGGCGAACTCGGCGTCGCCGTTCCGGCCGAGCGCCGCAAGCCGAAGAAGGGCAAGGAGATCAAGGTCGTCGGGGCTCGCGGCAACAACCTCAAGAATGTCACGGCATCGGTGCCGCTCGGCGTTTTCACGGCGGTTACCGGCGTGTCGGGCGGTGGCAAGTCCACCTTCCTGATCGAGACTCTCTACAAGTCGGCTGCCCGCCGTGTGATGGGCGCGCGTGAAATCCCGGCGGAACACGACCGCATCGACGGGTTCGAGCATATCGACAAGGTGATTGATATCGACCAGTCGCCGATCGGCCGCACACCGCGCTCCAACCCGGCCACCTATACAGGCGCTTTCACGCCGATCCGTGACTGGTTCGCCGGCCTGCCGGAGGCGAAGGCACGCGGTTATGCGCCCGGTCGTTTCTCGTTCAACGTCAAGGGTGGTCGCTGCGAAGCCTGCCAGGGTGACGGTGTCATCAAGATCGAGATGCACTTCCTGCCGGACGTCTACGTCACCTGCGATGTCTGTCACGGCAAGCGCTACAATCGCGAAACACTCGACGTGCATTTCAAGGGCAAGTCGATTGCCGACGTGCTCGACATGACGGTCGAGGAAGGGGTCGAGTTCTTCTCGGCAGTCCCGGCTGTGCGCGACAAGCTGCAGGCGCTGTTCGATGTCGGCCTCGGCTATATCAAGGTCGGCCAGCAGGCGAACACGCTGTCAGGTGGTGAAGCGCAGCGCGTCAAGCTCGCCAAGGAACTGTCGAAACGGTCTACCGGCCGCACGCTCTACATTCTCGACGAACCGACCACCGGCCTGCATTTCCATGATGTCGCCAAACTGCTGGAAATGCTGCAGGAACTGGTCAACCAGGGGAATTCTGTCGTGGTCATCGAGCACAATCTCGAAGTCATCAAAACGGCCGACTGGATCATCGACATCGGTCCCGAGGGCGGCACCGGCGGCGGTGAGATCGTCGCACAGGGTACGCCAGAACAGATCGTCAAGGAGAAGCGGTCCTATACCGGTCATTTCCTCAAGGAGCTTTTGGAACGGCGCCCGGCGAAAAAGGTCGAGGCTGCAGAGTAACGCAGGCAGCCATCAGGAGGGAAGATGAGCAAGAGTGGTACGATCCGCAGCGGTATCGGCGGCTGGACCTTCGAGCCTTGGGAGGGCACATTCTACCCCGAAAAGCTCGCTAAGAAACGGCAGCTGGAATATGCCGCGAGCAAGCTCTCGGTGATCGAGGTCAACGGCACTTATTACGGTTCGCAAAAACCTGAGACCTTTGCCAAATGGGCTTCGGAAGTGCCGGACGGCTTTATATTCTCGCTCAAGGCCAGCCGCTTCACCACGAACCGCAAGGTTCTGGCGGATGCTGGCGAGTCTATCGAGAAATTCCTGACGCAGGGACTGGTTGAGCTGGGAGACCATCTCGGCCCCCTGCTCTGGCAATTCGCGCCGACCAAAAAATTCGAGCCTGAAGATTTCGAGGCGTTTTTGAAGCTGCTGCCGGAAAAGCTGGAGGGCCTGCCACTGCGCCATGTCGTCGAGGTTCGCCACGATAGCTTCAAGGTGCCGGAATTCGTGGCGCTTTTGGAAAAATACAATATTGCACCGGTCTGCGCCGAGCATTTCGACTATCCGATGATCGCCGATGTCACTGCCGATTTCGTTTATGCGCGCTTGCAGAAGGGCTCGGACGATATTCCGACCTGTTATGCCGATGGAGACATGAAAGAATGGGCAAAGAGGCTCACCACTTGGGCCGAAGGTGGCGTGCCGAACAGCTTGCCGCTGGTCGATGAAAAACGGACGGTGAAAAGAGAATCGCGTGACGTGTTCTCCTTCTTCATCCACGAAGGCAAGGTGAATGCTCCGCAGGGTGCAATGGCCATGCAGGCGCTGATCGGCTAAAGCAAATCCAGCAAAGTGGGAACCGGTTTTGCGTCCGGAATTACGTTGAAAGAAATATATAGAGCGGTTTCGCGTTTCAAAGAAACGCGGCAACGCTCTAAAAACGGGCCACAAGGTCGGCCATGGCGTGGCCTGCTTGTCCGGCAAGATCCTCGGCTGTCATATAGGGCCCGGCCAGTCCGGCAGCCTCACCGTGCAGATAGACACCTGCGGCAGCCGCCTCGAAAGCCGGCAGGCCCTGTGCCAGAAAAGCGCCGATCATGCCAGCCAAAACATCGCCGGATCCGGCGGTGGCAAGCCATGGCGGGCCGTTGGTGTTGATCGCAACGCGACCGTCAGGCGAAGCGATAACCGTGTCCGCCCCCTTATAGACGATTGCCGCATGGGCACGCCGCGCCGCTTTCAATGCCTTATCCGGCTTACTCGATGTCTCGTCGGCAGCGATATCGGGAAACAGGCGACCGAACTCCCCATCATGCGGGGTCAAAACCAGGTGTGTCTCGCCATCCTCAAAGGCATCGAACAAGATGGCAGGATCATCCCTGAACGAAGTTATGCCGTCTGCATCCAGCACGAGCGGGCTGTCTTTCAACGCCAGCACCAAGTCGCGGGCGCGGCTGCCGACGCCAAAGCCAGGACCAAGAACAAAGGCCGACAGTTTGGCGGTCTCCAGCCAATCGCTCAATTCTGCGTTGGTATCGACCTTTTTCAACATCACGGCCGTAAGCTGCGCAGCATTGGCCGCCATCGCGTCTTCAGGTGACGCTAGCGTAACCAGCCCCGCTCCGGTTTTCAGGCCGGCGATTGCCGACAAGCGTGCGGCGCCTGTTTTGGACGTCTCTCCCGAAAATACAGCAAGGTGCCCTCGCCGGTATTTGTGACTATCAGCACCGACAAAAGGCAGATGCGCCGACCAGATCGGCGGCCCGTTTTCAGATATCGAGCCTCCGGCAGCCTCGATAATGCGCCGAGGAATGCCGATGTCGGCAACCTCGATGTCTCCGCAGAGAGACTTTCCAGGAAGCAGGAGATGGCCCGGCTTCCTCGTCATGAAGGTTATGGTGCAATGCGCCTTAAAAGCGGCGCCGAGAGGCTTGCCGCTTCGTCCATCGACACCCGAAGGCAGATCGACTGCCAGCACCGGCACTCCGGCTCTCTCCACCGAGGAAATCACGCCCGCGATCTCGTCTGAAACCTTGCGCGATAGGCCTGCGCCGAAAAGCGCATCGATAACGACATCACCGGGCTGCGGCTGGAACTCGCGAAGCGGAGCGACGCTGCCCCCCCACAATTGGAAAGCCAGTGCGGCATCTCCTTTCAGATCATCGGGATCTCCAAGAGCATGAACCGATATCTTTGCGCCACCGTCCGCAAGCTGTCGCGCGGCGACATAGCCGTCTCCCCCATTGTTTCCCGGTCCGCAGAGAACTGCGAAACGCACCGCAGCGGGAAAATGAGACAGGGCAGTTGCCGCAACGGCGTAACCGGCGCGTCGCATGAGACCGAAGGATGGGATCCCCGATTCCGCCGACATGCGATCGACGCACGCCATTTCGTCAGGTGTCAGCAGAATATGCGATGGAAGGTAGGCCATACCGTACTTCATCTCAAACCCGCATAAAATACAAGCAGAACTGGTCGACCTCAAAATGAACAATAAAAGTTCATTTGCACACTTAATGTGCAAATCGATTTCGATTGTATCCGTTCGAAATTTCGCATTTCTGTCACGAAACGAGCCGGTGCGGCGTCATTCCACATCGAATTCGGTGAAAATGGGGCGCTGGCGAGGCTTTCCGGCATGGAAACGGACAGGAATACGTGCAAAATGAGAATATCCTTTTGAAAGTCCAACATTAGTTTGGCACGATATCTGCATTGGCATGGCCGAGTGGGTCGAAGACCCGCGCATGGGGAGAAGCGGAGATATAGTTTCTCATGAAGAAGATCGAAGCGATCATTAAACCTTTCAAGCTCGACGAAGTGAAGGAAGCCCTTCAGGAAGTCGGATTGCAGGGTATTACGGTAACCGAAGCCAAAGGTTTCGGTCGCCAGAAGGGCCATACCGAACTTTACCGCGGCGCCGAATACGTCGTGGACTTCCTGCCCAAGGTTAAGGTGGAAGTGGTTCTTGCCGACGAGAATGCCGAAGCCGTTATCGAAGCGATTCGAAATGCGGCACAGACTGGACGGATTGGCGACGGCAAGATATTCGTTTCCAACGTCGAGGAGGTCATCCGTATCCGCACAGGCGAAACGGGTGTAGACGCGATCTAGCCGCTCGGCGTGACCGTTCATATCGTTACTGAAATCGAGGAACCTGTAATGACGAGCGCAAGCGAAATCATGAAACAAATCAAGGAAAACGACGTAAAGTTCGTTGACCTTCGCTTTACCGACCCGCGCGGCAAGCTGCAGCATGTGACGATGGATATTTCCGCCGTCGACGAGGACATGTTCGCCGATGGTGTCATGTTCGACGGTTCCTCGATCGGAGGCTGGAAGGCGATCAACGAGTCCGACATGGTGCTCATGCCCGATCCGGCCACCGTGCATATGGACCCTTTCTTCGCCCAGTCGACAATGGTCATCTTCTGCGACATCCTCGACCCGGTTTCAGGCGAATCCTACAACCGCGACCCGCGCGGTACGGCCAAGAAGGCGGAAGCCTATCTCAAGGCATCCGGTATCGGCGACACGATTTTCGTTGGTCCTGAGCCGGAATTCTTCGTCTTCGACGACGTGAAGTACAAGGCAGATCCGTACAATACCGGATTCAAGCTGGACTCATCCGAACTGCCGTCGAACGATGACACGGATTACGAGACCGGCAATCTCGGCCACCGTCCGCGCGTCAAGGGCGGCTATTTCCCGGTCCCGCCGGTCGACAGCCTGCAGGACATGCGTTCAGAAATGCTGACCGTGCTCACCGAAATGGGCGTGGTCGTCGAAAAACATCACCACGAAGTGGCTTCCGCCCAGCACGAACTTGGCGTCAAGTTCGACACGCTGGTGCGCAACGCCGACAAGATGCAGATTTACAAGTACGTCGTGCATCAGGTCGCCAATGCCTACGGCAAGACGGCCACCTTCATGCCGAAGCCGGTTTACGGCGATAACGGCTCGGGCATGCACGTCCACCAGTCGATCTGGAAGGACGGCAAGCCGACTTTCGCCGGCGACGAATATGCAGGCCTGTCGGAAAGCTGCCTCTACTACATCGGCGGCATCATCAAGCATGCCAAGGCGATCAACGCCTTCACCAACCCGACGACGAATTCCTACAAGCGTCTGGTTCCCGGTTATGAAGCTCCGGTTCTGCTTGCCTATTCGGCACGCAACCGTTCCGCCTCCTGCCGCATCCCATTCGGCTCCAACCCGAAGGCAAAGCGCGTCGAGGTTCGTTTCCCCGATCCGGCACAGAACCCGTATCTCGGTTTTGCCGCCATGCTGATGGCAGGTCTAGATGGCATCAAGAACAAGATCCATCCGGGCAAGGCGATGGACAAGGATCTTTACGACCTTCCGCCGAAGGAATTGAAGAAGATCCCGACCGTCTGCGGTTCGTTGCGTGAAGCGCTCGAAAGCCTCGACAAGGATCGCAAGTTCCTGACCGCCGGCGGCGTGTTCGACGACGACCAAATCGATGCCTATATTGAACTGAAGATGACCGAAGTGATGCGTTACGAAATGACGCCGCACCCAGTCGAGTTCGATATGTATTATTCGGCGTGATCGGCCGGACAAAACGACATGCGGTTTAAACCGCATCCAGAAACGGCGGGCTTTCCCGCCGTTTTTGTTTTCAAACGGTCTCAGCCGCACGCGGCAATATTTTGTTCCTGGTGAAAGATGGCTCCCCAAGCAAAGCCTGAAACAGGCCGGCCTGTCGACTGGCTGATTTTCTCCCTCGTCCCGATTTTCTTTTCCAGCAACATGATCTTCGGTCGCGGCATTATCGGTGATGTCGCGCCCTATACAACGGCCTTCCTGCGCTGGGCTGGATCGACCGCGATCATGCTACCTTTCATCTATTCCGATCGCCGCGCCAGCGCGCTTTTCGTGCGCAACCATTTCTGGCTCTGGTTGCTGCTCGGCGGTCTCGGCATGGGCATTTGCGGCGGCCTTGTCTACTGGTCGCTGACCTATACGAGTGCGGCCAACGGCACGCTGATCTATACGACCTCGCCGCTTTTCATCATTCTGTTCCAATGGATGTTCAGCGGCCGCAAGATCAGCGGCAGGGAACTGGCCGGCATGCTGGTCGCCTTTGCCGGGGTGATATCGATCGTATTGCGCGGCGATCCCGCAGCGCTTCTCAATCTCAGCTTCAATATCGGCGATCTCGGCATTCTCGTCGCCGCCATTTCCTTTGCCATATACTCGATACTGCTGAAGGACCCTGCCCTTCGGAACCTGTCACCCCTGGCGCTGTTCGGCATGATCGCGCTTTCGGGCGCGCTGGTTCTCCTGCCACCAAGCATCTGGGAGGTCTTGAATAATGGACCTGTGCCCGATTCGGCCTCGGACTGGTGGAAGATTGCCGGAATGGTCGTTTTCGCCTCGCTTGCTGCCTTCTTCTGCTTCCAGCATGTGGTGCGTGTATTCGGGCCCGCGACAGGCGGCATCACGCTCTATCTCATGCCTCCTGTTTCCATCGTCATGGCGATGTTTTTCCTTGGAGAACCCTTCGAGACTTATCATGCGCTCGGTATCGTGCTTGTATTGGGCGGCGTCGTACTTGCATCTCTCAAGAGCAGGAGACACATTAGGGAGTGAAAGGCGGCATAGAGCACGGATAAACACCACATCTTGATGTTTGAACGCCTCGCCACCACATTATTCTGTGAAAGGACATCGCACCATGAAACAGAAAAACGCAAAATTCACGATTGGGGAGGTCGTCCGTCACAAAGTATTCCCGTTCCGTGGCGTCATATTCGACGTGGACCCGGAATTTGCGAATACTGAAGAGTGGTGGAATTCGATCCCGTCGGAAATCAGGCCCGCCAAGGACCAGCCATTCTATCATCTGCTCGCCGAAAACGACGACACTGAATACGTCGCTTATGTTTCGGAACAGAATCTTGAGCACGACGAGAGCGAACAGCCGCTGCGCAATCCGCAAGTCTACCAGATTTTCGAACCGCGTGACGGCGGCCAGTTCAAGCCCAAGATGATCCTGGCGCATTAGGCCGTCTACAGCCCGAACGAAAAAAGCCCGGCATGACCGGGCTTTTTTCATGGCAGCGGATCACCGCCAGCGACAGGAAAGTGGTTTGCCGCACCTGCAGCTTACTAGCCGAAGATTTCGTGGCTAAGGAGCTTCCAGCTCTCTTCGTCGGTCGCAAGCAGCAGGCCGCCGTCGACATGATGGGGGAGATAGGCGGAGCCATCCAGCCTGCGGATGTAACCGCCCGCCTCCGTGCCGATCAATGTCCCTGCAAGATGATCCCACGGCATCAACTTGTTATAGATCGCGAACTGGACATGACCGCCCGCAAAGGTGCGGTATTCATGGGCTGCACAGCGATAGCTGGCGAAAAGCCGAACCTTGGCGAGATTGGCCAGGATCTTCTCACGCTCGTGACCGAAGAAATAGCCTGCCGAAGCCATCCCGATCATGTCGCCGAGGGGCTGGGGGGCTGCGACGGCCAGTTTTACCGCCTCTCCATCCGGGCGACGAAGGAATGCACCGGCACCTTTCTCCGCCATGACCCAGTCATCACCCATCGGATCGTAGATGATGCCGGCCACCGTTTCGCCCTTGTAGACGACTGCCGCCATGACGCCGAAGGCGGGAATGCCGGAGGCGAAATTGAAGGTTCCGTCGATCGGATCCACGACGACGGCCAGTTCCGCATCGGCCAGTTTGCCGAGCAGAGACGGATCTGCCGCAACGGATTCTTCGCCGACGAAAAGTGCGCCCGGCACCACATTGTCGATCTCCCGCCGGATCATGCGTTCTGCCGCTTCGTCCGCCTCCGTCACCAGATCCGACGGCTCGCTCTTGGAGCGGATGTCATCGCCGCCCAGACGACGAAAACGAGGCAATATTTCGGCCTTGGCGGCAGCTTTCAGGAGGTCGGCAAGCTTCAGGACGTCGAGCGGCAAAGTCATTTGAAATCCAATCTGCGTTTTAAGATGGCAAGATCAGTCGCCGGCCGAGGCCGACAGGCCGGTAAAGTCAAAGAGTTTAGGGTCAAGAAGATGGGACGGGTTCACATGCGCGAGCGCACGCAGCATCGTGTCCTTGCGGCCCGGCATGCGCGTCTCGATATCGGCAAGCATCTGCTTCATCGCATTGCGCTGCAAGCCATCCTGCGAGCCGCAAAGGTCGCAGGGGATGATCGGGAACAGCATCGCCGCTGAAAACTTCGCCAGATCGTCCTCGGCGCAATAGGCCAGAGGCCGCAGCACCATAAGGTCACCCTCGTCGTTCAAAAGCTTGGCCGGCATGCCGGCAAGACGGCCACCGTGAAAGAAGTTCATGAAAAAGGTTTCAAGAATGTCCTCGCGGTGATGACCAAGGACCAGAGCCTGACAGCCCTCCTCCCTCGCCACGCGGTAGAGATTGCCGCGGCGCAGCCTGGAACAGAGCGAGCAATAGGTGGCGCCCGAAGGCACCTTTTCCTTCACGATCGAATAGGTATCGCGATATTCGATGCGATGTTTCACACCGATCGAGGTCAGATAATCCGGCAGAATGTGTTTGGGAAAATTCGGCTGTCCCTGATCGAGATTGCAGGCGATCAGTTCGACCGGCAACAGTCCACGCCACTGCAGATCGAGCAGAACGGCGAGCAGCGCATAACTGTCCTTGCCGCCGGACAAGCCAACCAGCCAGCGTTGCTGATCCTTCAGCATGCCAAAATCTTCGAATGCCTGGCGAACCTGGCGCAGCAAGCGCTTACGCAGCTTGTTGAACGAAACCGAGTTCGGCGCATCGCGAAACAATGCAGGCGCAAGACCGGTTACGGCCTCGTCCATCTCGTCTTCGATGACAGCGTTCAATCCCATGGCAAACCTCATGCAAGACGGGCGGCCAGAAGCCGCCCGGTCGTTTGTTTCAATCAGGCGCCAAGTGCGGCCGCAACCGCCTCGATCGCCTCGTTGGCGTTGGTGCCGTCCGGACCGCCTGCCTGGGCCATGTCAGGCCGGCCACCCCCACCCTTGCCGCCAAGTGCGGCAGAAGCGATGCGCACCAGATCGACGGCACTGAACCTGCTGACCAGATCTTCGGTCACGGCGACAACTGCACTTGCCTTGCCATCCTCCGACACGCCGATCAGCGTGACGACGCCGGAACCGAGCGATGCCTTGCCTTCGTCGGCCAGGCCCTTCAGGTCTTTGGCGTCTATACCGGCCAGCACGCGGCCCATGAACTTGGTGCCTGCGATTTCGCGGGCATCGGAGCCCGTGCCGCCTTCACCTCCGCCCATGGCGAGACGACGCTTGGCATCGGCCAGTTCCTTTTCGAGCTTGCGGCGCTCCTCGAGTAGAGCCTCGACGCGAGACACGACGTCCGAAGGCTGAACCTTCAGCGCGCCGGCCAAACTCTTCACACGATCGTCCTGTTCCGACAGATAGGCGCGGGCCGCTTCACCGGTTACGGCTTCGACACGGCGAACGCCGGCGCCGACGGCGCTTTCCGACAGAACGCGGACCAGACCGATATCGCCGGTCGCATTGACATGTGTGCCGCCGCAAAGCTCGATCGAATAAGGCTTGCCGGCCTTCGGTCCATCGATTGCCGTTCCCATGGAGACGACGCGAACTTCATCGCCGTATTTTTCGCCGAACAGCGCCATCGCGCCTTCGGCAATCGCGTCATCGACGCTCATCAGGCGGGTGGTGACCTTGGCATTTTGGATGATGATGGCATTGGCCATTTCTTCAACGCGCTGCAGTTCCTCCGCCGACATCGGCTTCGGATGCGATACGTCGAACCGCAGGCGCTCGGGCGCTACCAGCGAGCCCTTCTGGGCGACATGGGTGCCGAGCACTTCACGCAGCGCCTCATGTAGCAGATGCGTTGCCGAGTGGTTGGAGCGCAGGCGCGAACGGCGGGCGTGATCCACCGTCAGGATGACGGCGTCGCCGACCTTCAGCTTGCCTTCCGAAACCTTGGCAATGTGAACAAACAGTCCCTCGCCCTTCTTCTGCGTGTCAGAAACAGCAACCTTGCCATTATCGGTGGAGATGACACCTGCATCGCCCATCTGACCACCGGATTCGCCGTAGAACGGCGTCTGGCTGACGACGATCTGGACGTCTTCGCCGGCAGCAGCGGTATCAACCGCCTTGCCGTCCCTGACGATCGCCTGGATTACACCTTCGGCCCTCTCGGTGTCGTAACCGAGGAATTCGGTAGCACCGTGTTTTTCCTTCAGCTCGAACCAGATCGTTTCGGTCGCCTTGTCGCCGGAGCCTGCCCAGTGCGACCGGGCTTCCGCCTTCTGGCGCTCCATCGCATCGGTAAAGCCGGCGATATCGACGCCGATCTCGCGGGCGCGCAATGCGTCCTGTGTCAGATCGAGCGGGAAGCCGTAAGTGTCATAAAGTTTGAAAGCGGTCTCGCCGTCGAGCATGTCGCCCTTATCGAGATCGGTCGTCGCATCGGAAAGGAGCGTAAGGCCGCGCTCCAGCGTTTTGCGGAAGCGGGTTTCTTCCAGCTTCAGCGTTTCGGACGTGAGCGCCTCGGCACGAACCAGCTCCGGATAGGCGCGGCCCATTTCCTGGATGAGCGTCGGCAAGAGCTTGTACATGACCGGCTCCTTCGCACCCAGAAGCTGGGCGTGACGCATGGCGCGGCGCATGATGCGGCGAAGGACGTAACCGCGCCCTTCATTCGACGGCAGGACACCATCGGCAATCAGAAAGGCTGAGGAGCGAAGATGGTCGGCGATGACGCGGTGGCTGGCGCTACCTTCCGCCTTGACGCCCATGACGTCTTCGATCGTGCCGATCAGCGTGCGGAACAGGTCAGTGTCGAAAACGCTCTGCTTGCCCTGCAGCACGCAGGCCATACGCTCGAGGCCCATGCCGGTATCGATCGACGGACGCGGCAACAACGAGCGCTCGCCCGGTGCGGTCTGCTCGAACTGCATGAAAACGAGGTTCCAGAATTCAAGGAAACGATCGCCATCCTCTTCCGGCGAACCGGGAGGACCGCCCCAGACGTTTTCGCCCTGGTCGATGAAGATTTCCGAGCACGGACCGCAGGGACCGGTGTCGCCCATCTGCCAGAAATTGTCGGAGGTCGGGATGCGGATGATCTTGTCGTCGGAGAAACCGGCGATCTTCTTCCACAGGGTCGCAGCTTCCTCGTCCTCGGAATAGACGGTTACCAACAGCCGGTTCTTCGGCAGGTCAAAACCTTCGGTGACGAGCTTCCAGGCAAGCTCGATCGCATTCTCCTTGAAATAGTCGCCGAAGGAGAAGTTGCCGAGCATTTCGAAGAAGGTCAGGTGGCGGGCGGTATAACCGACATTGTCGAGGTCGTTGTGCTTGCCGCCGGCGCGCACGCATTTCTGTGAGGTGGTCGCGGTGGAATAAGGCCGCTTTTCAAGACCGGTGAAGACGTTCTTGAACTGCACCATGCCGGCATTGGTGAACATCAGCGTCGGGTCGTTGCGCGGAACGAGCGGGCTCGAATCCACAACCTCGTGGCCGTTCTTCTTAAAGTAGTCGAGGAAGGTCGACCGGATGTCATTCACGCCGCTCATGCTACGCCCTTTTCAACCGCCGATGCGGTACCAGTATTTGAAGTCAAAAGGCTTGTATCGTCCACATAAGCGACTGTCCAGCCGAACAGAAAACCGGCCGCACATCTTGCGATGGCGGCCGGTAAAAAGTGACATCAGGTAAACAGAAGAGGTGTCCTGCCTGCGGCGGAATGCCCCTCACCCAATCAAATCAGTCGTCGGCGGATCCGTCACCGTCATTGGCGTCCGGACCACCGTTCTGCAGGAAACGATCTGCGATCAGGCCGGCATTCTGGCGCAGCGAAGTTTCGATCTCGCGCGCAAGTTCCGGATTTTCGCGCAGGAATGTCTTGGCGTTTTCGCGCCCCTGGCCTAGACGCTGGCTGTTATAGGAGAACCAGGCGCCCGACTTCTCGACAATACCGGCCTTGACTCCAAGATCGACAAGTTCGCCGGTCTTCGAAACACCTTCGCCATACATGATGTCGAACTCGACCTGCTTGAAGGGAGGCGCCATCTTGTTCTTGACGACCTTGACGCGGGTCTGGTTGCCCACGACTTCCTCGCGCTCCTTCACCTGGCCGATACGACGGATATCGAGACGAACCGAGGCGTAGAATTTCAGGGCGTTACCGCCGGTCGTCGTTTCCGGCGAACCAAACATCACGCCGATCTTCATGCGGATCTGGTTGATGAAGATCACCATCGTGTTCGACTTGGAGATCGACGCGGTCAGCTTGCGCAGCGCCTGGCTCATCAGACGAGCCTGAAGACCCGGCAGGCTGTCCCCCATCTCGCCTTCGATTTCGGCGCGCGGCGTCAGCGCAGCAACCGAGTCGACGACCAGAACATCGACAGCGCCGGAACGGACCAGTGTGTCGGTGATTTCCAAAGCCTGCTCACCGGTGTCCGGCTGCGAGATCAGGAGGTTCTGCAGGTCGACACCGAGCTTGCGGGCATAGACCGGATCAAGCGCGTGTTCAGCATCGACGAAGGCGCAGATGCCGCCCTTCTTCTGGGCTTCTGCAATCGTCTGCAGCGCGAGTGTCGTCTTACCCGAACTTTCCGGGCCGTAAATTTCGATGATACGGCCCTTGGGGAGACCGCCAATGCCGAGCGCAATATCGAGGCTGAGAGAGCCGGTAGAAACCGTCTCGATCTCGACGATACTGTCGTTCGAACCGAGCTTCATGATCGAGCCTTTGCCGAAGGATCGTTCAATCTGCGAGAGTGCTGCTTCGAGCGCCTTACTCTTGTCCACGCCTTTTTCCTCTACGAGCCGCAATGTGTTCTGTGCCATGAGATCCCACCTTTAGGTTATTGCCGCCGCGCAAGCAATGAAGCAGCCGATGGGATATTCGTACTCATTTTGTTCTTATTTTGCAAGCCCCGCCCAAGTGCCTGCAACGAAAACATTATTTCACCTTTGTTCCGCTAATGTTCACGCCATCTTCCGGCTGTGGAAAGATCGATTGGAATCAACAGCTTCGGCAACCGGATGCCAAGGTCGATCCGCTCTCGGAAAGGCCGTTGGGGACTATTCCGAATCAAGCATCTCGCGCACGGCGACAGCCAGTTGCTTGAGCGAAAACGGCTTCGGCAGAAAGCCGAATTTCGCATCCGCTGGCAGGTTGCGGGCAAAGGCGTCTTCCGCATATCCAGATACGAAGATGAACTTCAGGTCGGGATAGGTCTTGCGCAATTCGCCGAGCAGCGTCGGGCCGTCCATCTCGGGCATCACGACGTCGGACACCACGATATCCACCTTGCCTTCAAGCTCTTCCATGATGTCGAGCGCTTCAGTGCCTGAGCCGGCCTCGTGGACAGTGTAGCCACGTGTCTCCAGCATGCGCTTGCCGCCGCGACGGACGGCTTCTTCATCTTCGACAAGAAGAACGACTGCAGATTTTCCCGTCAAATCCACATGCTCGGCGGTGGCTGCTGCGGCCGTCTCGGCCTTCACAACATTATCAGTCACCCCTGCGATAGCGGCCGGCGCATGAGAGACCTGCTGAACCTCAGGGATATGGCGTGGCAGGAACATACGGAAGCTCGTTCCCTTGCCCATCTCCGATTCCGGATAGATATAGCCACCAGATTGCTTGACGATGCCATAGACCATCGCCAGGCCGAGGCCCGTTCCCTTGCCCACTTCCTTGGTGGTGAAGAACGGTTCGAAGATCTTGTCCATGATTTCCGGCGCAATACCCGTACCGCTGTCGGAGACTTCGATCATGACGAAATCTTCGGACGGCAGATCAGCCTGCTGGAAGCTTGCGGCATCGCTGGCCGTCACGTTGCGAGTTTTGATCAGAATGGTGCCGCCGCTGGGCATCGCATCGCGCGCGTTGACGCAGAGATTGATCAGCACCTGCTCGAATTGCGAAAGGTCCGTGCGCACCGGCCAGAGATCCCGACCATAGTCGACCTCCAGTTTGACATTGGTGCCGGAAATCAGGCGATCAACCAGCATGCGTAGGTCGCCCACCACATCGGTCAGGTTGAGCACAGCCGGGCGCATCGTCTGCTTGCGCGAGAAGGCCAGCAGCTGGCGCACCAGTACGGCCGCCCTGTTGGCGTTCCGCTTGATCTCCATCAGATCGGCAAAGCTGGCATCGGAAGGCCGCGCCTGCAACAGGAGGTGATCGGAAGACAGCAGGATCGCCGTCAGCACATTGTTGAAATCGTGCGCGATACCACCCGCCAGCGTGCCGACCGCATTCAGCTTCTGTGTCTGCGCCATCTGCGTTTCGAGCGCCTTCTGCTCGGTCGTCTCGACAGCATAGACGATCGCCACTTCCTCGGGCGCCTCGTCGCTTTCGTCGATCACCGCATTGACGTAAAAGCGCACATAGCGGTTTTCGTCACCCGGATGCCGCGATTCGAGCGGCAAGATATCGCCCTGCCTGTCCTTGGCAGCGGCAAGTGCCTCCATCAATGTTTCCCGGGCGCTCTCGTGGACAATGCGCTCCAGTTCTGCGGCACCGGCATCAACGTCGTCACGAGACACGACGCCGGCGAAAAGCCTCAGGAACGGCGCATTGATGCGCAGTATCTTGCCATTCCCGTCCACCGAGGCGATCGCCATCGGCGTATTGTTGAAAAACCGGGTAAATCGCATAGCGGAGGCGGACTGGTCGGTTTCCGTGCCTTTCGCCCGCATCAGAACGACAGTGCGGCTTTCGCCCGGCGCTCCATCGCGCATGGCGCTGACATTGTGAACCAGTTTCGCCGGAAGACTCTGACCGTTTGCGCGGCGAAGGTCGAGTTCCAGTGTTTCCGTGCGCTTCAGCCCGGGCGCTGCCTGCACGGATTGGATGAGAGCCATACCCTCACCTGCAACCAGATCCGAAATCCTCATGGATTGCGGCGTGAACTTGGTCAGGTCCAGCCCAAGCCACTCGGCAAGCGTCGCGTTCAGATAGAAGATCTCGCCCTTCCTGCCGGCAGAGAAGAACCCTACAGGCGCGTGATCGAGATAGTCGATCGCATTCTGCAATTCGCGGAAGAAGCGCTCCTGATCGTCCCGCTCCGAGGTGATGTCGGTTATTTCCCATATGTCGAGCGCGTTACGACCGCCCGTGCCGAGCAGACGGGCCTTGAGGCGATACCAGTGCGCATCCGAACCGTTGCCGGTCAGCCGGCCGAGCGGCTGCAACAAGCGAAATTCCTCGTGTCCCTCCCGCCCTTCGCGAAGGGCGGCCGTCAGGCGGTAGAGAGCTTCTGTCGATTCGCGCGTTTTCGACAGCAGGGTTTCCAGCGATTGGACGTTGTGGCTGCCCGAAGCACCAGTCATCCGCCCATAGGCGGCGTTGGCATAAACAATCCGCCCCTTGGCATCGGTCACGACAATTCCATCGGGATGACTGGCCAGAAAGCTGCGGGCCAATTCATCGGAGCGCGACTGCGGCATGACCTCGACAAGGCCGATCAGTGACGAAACGATGAAGAAGATTCCCACCATCGCCAGGATGCCCAGAATGCCGAGAACGACCTCGTTATCCAGTGCCCGCTGAAACACGATAAACGCGATGGCGACCCCAAGAAGCACCATCGCCAGAAGCACGATCCTGACAGCCGTACCACCGCGGCTACCGCGATCAACCAATGGCGCTTCGTCGTTGCCGGCTTTCGGCGAACTGGTCATCGATACCTCTTGCTCCGATGCATGCACCGGCGTCACAAATGCACCCCGTGGCGCTTGCGATTCTCTCTTAGCAATTTGAAGATGAAGCAAAAAGCTCCTGAAAGCCACAAAAGGCGGGACAGCGCAGCACCCTGCCCTATGTGAGATGCGAATGAGACACATTTTAGCGTTGACGGGCAGGCTCGACACTTGCCTCGCGGGGCAAAAAATCGTCTGTGTCAGAAGCATAGATCGCATAAGGAGTTACATAAATGGTCGCAGAACTGTGGGGCGAATACGGTCGCAACCTCCTCGTGGCGGTCATTGGCGTAGGTTTGGCCCTTGTCTGCCTCGTCGGAATTCTGTGGATAGTGCGCGGACGCCGCGGGCCATCGCCTTTCGTGCGTGGCGGGCGCAACCGTCAACCGCGATTGCAGGTGCTCGACGCAGCCGCCGTCGATGCGCGACGTCGGCTGGTTCTTGTCAGACGTGACGATGTCGAACATCTGATCATGATCGGTGGACCGACCGACGTGGTCATCGAAAGCCGGATTGTCAGTTCAAGCCAAAGCGCCGAACCTTCGGAACAGGAAGTGCAGCCTGCTCCACTGTCAGCCACCCCTGTGTCCGCCACTGCAAGACCATCCGCAGCCGAGCCGGCAAGACGACCGGTCCCGGCCTCCGCTCAAAGGGTGGAAATGATCAACGCGCGTGACACCAATATTCCCTCGCGAGAAAACCGAGGCGCAGTCTCACCGCCGCAACCTGCCGCCACTGTCGCGGCAAACACCATTCCGGCGCAGCGCCTGGAGCCAGTTGCGGCAACTCCAACCGTCAATCCGGCTCGCATTGACAATTTGCCTTCTGAGCCGCGCGTGGAACCAAAGGCGTCCGCTCAGCCGTCGCTCGACGATGCCGCCCGTTTTCTTGACAGTCAGCGCGAGCGCGTCTTTATCGATCGCAATCCGCCAGCAACCGCTTCGGCACCTGCAGTACAGGCGATATCTCAGCCCGCCCCGGCTGCTGTTGCGAAGCCCACAGGTCTCGGAAGCGATTTCGAGAAAATTCTTGAAGAGGAAATGGCGCAGAACATGGCTGCGCGCGAAGCATCCCTCGCCAATCGGACGAATCGCCCGTCGCAGCCAGCAGGCTCGGCCATCGCCATGCCTGTCGTCGCTGCGCCCGGTAACGCCACGCGGGACGAGCCGTCGTTGCAAAGCGAGGTTGCCCGCATATTCGGTGAAATGTCCGCCAGCCGCGAAAAGTAACGGCGCTCACGAACAGTAAGATGCAAACAAAAAAGGCACGTCAAAACGTGCCTTTTTTGTTTTCTATACTGACCCGGCGAACATTATTCGTCGCGATAGACCTTTTCACGTCGCTCGTGACGCTCCTGCGCCTCGATCGACAACGTTGCGATGGGACGGGCGTCCAGTCGCTTCAGGCCGATCGGTTCGCCGGTTTCTTCGCAATAGCCATAAGTCCCATCATCGATACGCTGCATGGCGGCATCGATCTTGGATATAAGCTTGCGCTGCCGGTCACGAGCGCGCAATTCGATTGCACGGTCCGTTTCCGATGAAGCGCGATCTGCGAGGTCCGGATGGTTTGCACTCTCCTCAGCCAAGTGCCCGAGCGTTTCCCGCGCCTCTCTGAGGATGTCATTCTTCCATGCGATCAGTTTGGCCCTGAAGTATGCCTTCTGATTTGCATTCATGAACTCTTCGTTTTCCGAGAGCACATAGTTACTAAGATCGATCTTCTCACTCAACGCGATTCTCCTGAAGAACATCTCATGAGGCCCCTATACTCCATTAACCAGTCCTCATTCAAGCCTTTCGCCCAGATTTGCAGCAGTTTTAAATTTGTCACAAAATTCGGCTAAGTGACTAATTTTTATGCTTTTCCCATAATCGCATGGGTAGCCGGCTTCAAAACACCTCAACCGGCGGCACATGATCCGGTTGACCAATCGACCAAAGCAACGTTACGCCTTTTACTCAGCGTTTCATTTTGGCGAGCCGAAGATGATCGAACCTGAACCATTCCGTATTTATCTGATGCGCCATGCTCAGGCGGCCTCGGCAGTGCCGGGCGGACGGGATTTCGACCGTGTGCTCGACGAACGCGGTTATGCACAGGCTGAGATGGTGGCCGATCGCGCGGCAGACCTCGGATATGTGCCGGATCGCCTTATCAGCTCGACGGCCGAGCGCTGCCGGCAGACTGCGGAAATCGTGCGCAGGGCGGTTCGGGAAACGCTGGAGATCACGTTCGTCGACGAACTCTATAACGGCACGCCGGATCTTTATGCGACGATCATTGCCGGGCAGCGCCCTGCCCGATCCGTCATGCTGATCGGGCACAACCCGAGCATAGACCTGTTGCTGGAAGGACTGATAGGCAAGGCAGAGCGGCGGGCCGCCATGCCGGGAGGATATCCGACGGCGGGACTTGCCGTGCTCGACTATGGCGCGCAGGCAGATTCCGGCGGTTGGACGCTGACCAACCTGCTCAGCATCTGAGCAGGTCGACATTGCGGGCCGGCATCCCACGCCTATATAGGGGAAAACACTTTTTCGGGATCCCGCCTTGGCGCCTTCGCTGACCAGTTTTACCGACGACGCTCGAATTGCCCTCGACAACATCGCCGACCGCGCGTCGGGGCTCGTCAACCCGACGATACGACTCGGCGTGACCGGCCTTTCCCGCGCCGGCAAGACGGTGCTGATTTCGTCGATCGTGCAGAATTTGCTGAATGGGGGGCGTTTGCCACTGTTGGAAGCGGTTCGCTCCGGCCGGGTTTCGGGTATCCGGCTCGAAGAGCAGCCAGACGACGCCATTCCGCGGTTTCAATACGAAGATCACATCCAGGCGCTCGTTCGCGATCGCATATGGCCTGATTCGACGCGCGCCATTTCCGAATTGCGGCTGATAATCGACTATCAGAGCGCCAGCGGCTGGAACCGCCTATTTTCGCCCGGCAGGCTTTCCCTTGATATCGTCGATTATCCGGGCGAGTGGCTCCTCGATCTGCCGCTTCTTGCGCAGGATTATCGCGAATTCAGCAATACCACTGCGGAGTTGGCGCAGACGGGCATCCGCAAGGAACTCGCCCAGGACTGGATGCAGCTTGCAACAACGATCGATATGGACGCGCCAGCCGACGAAATGAAGGCCCGGCGTCTTTTCGAGGTGTTTTCCGCCTATCTCAAAGCCTGCAAGTCCGACGAGCGGTCCTTGTCGACGCTGCCTCCGGGGCGTTTCCTGATGCCCGGAGATCTCGAAGGCTCGCCGGCGCTGACATTCGCGCCGTTGCCCGGCATTGCCGAGACACCTGCAATAAAGGGCTCATTGCGGGCAATGATGGAGCGCCGCTTCGAGGCTTACAAGACCGTGGTCGTGAAACCTTTCTTCCGGCATCACTTTGCGCGGCTAGACCGGCAGATCGTGCTCGTCGATGCGCTTCAGGCGATCAATCGCGGTCCGGAAGCGCTTGAGGATCTCGAACGGGCGCTTGGCGATGTTCTCGGCTGTTTCCGGCCGGGACATAACAGCTTCTTCTCATCCTTCGTCACACGCCGGATCGACAAGGTTCTGATCGCCGCCACCAAGGCAGACCATCTGCACCATGAGAGCCATGACCGGCTTGAGCGACTGACCGGTCGCCTGGTGGACCGCGCCATTCAGCGCATCGGTTTGTCGGGTGCCGGTTTCGAGGTTATGGCGATTGCCTCGGTGCGCGCCACACGCGAAGCCAGTATCAAGGAAGGCAATCACATGCTTCCGGTGATCGTCGGCACGCCGATGGCGGGCGAAACGATCAATGGCGAGCGATTTGACGGCACGAAGACGACGGCGATTTTTCCCGGCGACCTGCCGGCCGATCCGACGCATATGTTCAATACGCTGGACAGCGACAGCCCCGATCTGCCGGACATCAATTTTGTCCGTTTTCGGCCTCCAGCACTCGAGGGCCGTCCGGGCAGCCTCAATCTCGCAGTGCCGCATATCCGGCTCGACCGTGCCCTGCAGTTCCTGCTCGGAGACCGCCTCGCATGAGACCGCCCCATACCAACGATCCGTCCCGACGCCGTCCGACTTCATTTCAAGTCGAAGACGAAACCGGCACGGACACGGCGGCGGCTCATCCCGTGCGCCGCCCTAAAAGCTTCGACCAGCCCGTGGCTGTGGTGCCGGACGAAGACGATCCGTTTTCCGGTGCTGATCTCGACGCCGCAGGCCTCCCCGTTGCGGAACCGCGTCCGCGCAAAGGCTTTTCATTCATCGGACTTGCTACGGCGGCACTCGGCACGTTCCTGTCGCTCGCCTTCGGGCTGTGGGCGGATCAAGTCGTTCGCGATCTTTTCGCCCGCGCGGATTGGCTCGGTTATGCCGCAATCACGGCGCTTTCGCTGGCGCTTTTCGGATTGCTGGTCGTTGTCGGGCGCGAGATCATGGGGATAGCCCGGCTCGCCGCCGTCCAGAGCCTCAAGACCGAAGCAGAAGAGGCGGCAGCGTCCGTACAGGCCCATCCTGCACGCAAGGTGGTGGAACGCCTGACATCCCTCCTCAGTCACCGGGCAGAGACGGCCAAGGGCAGAAGCATTCTCGAAGGCACTAAGGACGACATTATCGACGGGCCGCATCTTCTCGATCTGGCCGAGCGCGAATTGCTGACGCCGCTCGATCGCAAGGCGCGCGGTCTCATTCTGAATTCATCGAAGCGGGTCGCAGTCGTGACCGCCATCAGCCCGCGCGCGATCGTCGACCTTGCCTATGTGCTGTTCGAGGTCACGCGCCTTGTGCGCGCGATGGCCGAGCTTTATGGCGCAAGGCCCGGAAAACTGGGGCTTTTGCGGCTGATCCGCGATGTCATAGCGCATCTGGCAGTCACAGGCTCCATCGCGGTCGGCGATGGGCTGGCGCAACAGGTTCTCGGCCATGGGCTTGCCTCGCGATTGTCGCGGCGTCTCGGTGAAGGCGTCATCAACGGGCTTCTGACAGCCCGTATCGGGATAGCGGCCATGGACCTGTGCCGGCCGCTGCCGTTCCGTGCCCTGCCCCGCCCGGGGATCGGCGATTTCATGTCCGATATCGTCGCTGCGGGACGCACTGACGAGAAGGATTAGCCCCCTTCGGGACACCTGGCGGGCGTCAAAAGATACGAAGCATTAACCATTCTCGCTTAATTTCGACCCCACTAAACATTGCCGCTGACAGCGGAACGTCCCAAGGGGAAAGCCTCATGTATTCGCGCTTCTTTTCGCTTTTCGGCGGGCTTGCCGCTTTGACTTTGGTCACCGCAGTTCCGGCCTTTGCTCCGCAGGCGGAAGCCGCATCCCGGGACCAGGTCTTCTTCCAGTCCGTTGCAGGCGCATGGAAAGGTCCGGGTGAGATCGTCGCCGGAAAATACAAGGGCACGAAGTTCAACTGCAACCTGACCGGCTCGCCGTCTCCTGATGGCGACACGGGCATAAAGCTCGACGGCACCTGCCGGGTTGGCGTCTTCCAGCAGCCTATGTCTGCGGTCATCACCCAGAGCGGTCGCGGCTACACCGGCAAATTCCTCGATGGTGCCGAAGGCAAGGGGCTCGACATCGTCTCCGGCTCGGTCAATGGCGACAAGGTCGTGATGGGCATCAACCGCGCCAAGCTCAACGGTGCGATGGTGGCCAGCCTGCGCGGCGACAACAAGATGAACATCACCATTTCCGTCAAGGTGGAAGACCAGATGGTGCCGGTCATCGGCCTGTCGCTCGACCGTGACCTCGATTCGATCGCCGTCGGCGCGATCAAGGAGTGATGAAGCCTCGGGCGCAGATCATGCTCGCGTCCGGGCTAATTCAATTCATCAGGATTTACAAATATCCTATTCTTTGAAAACGTTCTTTTTGTTTTCAAAGACTTTAATTCAGCCTGCTGTCGCAATCTGCCGCCACCAGAGTCCGTCCGGCTTTGCGATGCTGATTCCTGTCGAATTCAGGCTACCCGCCCAGCTTTCGGCCTTGCGTTCATTGATCATCATCTGCGGCGCAAGATCCGCGAGCGGTAGCATGACGAAAGCACGTTCCGTCATGCGTGGATGCGGCAGTTCCAGCTTCGGTGACTTCTGAACGCGCTCGCCATAGGTCAGCAGATCGATATCGAGCGTCCGCGGCCCCCAGCGCTCCACCCGCACCCGCTTCATCTCCCGCTCCAGCGCGAGACATAGGTCGAGCAGTTCTTCAGGCTCAAGTTCGGTCTCTACCAGCGCACAGCAGTTGAAGAAGTCTGCCTGGTCGGTCTTGCCCCACGGCGGCGTCAGGTAAAGCCGGGATACAGCCGAGACGCGACAGTCCTTTCGCGCATCAAGCGTCTGCAGCGCGTGCGCCATAGCCGAAGCCGGATCGCCAACATTGCCGCCTAGTCCAAGTGCTGCGACTTCCCAGGGATGATCAAGCCCGATGCTCAAGGCGCACCTCCACGTAATCGAGAATGCCGGCGATCGGTGCGCTCGGCTTGCGGATCGCTACCTCGACGCGGCGGATCAACGGCGACCATGCGGCAAGGCCAACAGCCACGTCATTGGCGAGCGTTTCAATGAGGTTGCGGCGGCTGCCGGTCATGATCTTTTCAACCAGTTCATAGGCCAGCCCGTAATGAACCGTCTGCTCGACCTGGTCGGACACCAGCACATCCCCTGCTTCGACATCCATGACGACATCGACGAAGAAACGCTGACCGAGCGCGGATTCCTGCTCGAAGACCCCGTGATGCGCGTAGAAGGCGCAGTTTTTCAGCGTGATCTGATAGGTGGCCATCAGCGTTCTCCTGCCTCTTTTTTCATTTCGCCAGCCTCCAGGACCGCGTCAGCCATGCGCAAGGCATCGAGATTGCCTGCCACATTGTGAACCCTGAAAATCGATGCACCGGCAAGCCGCAGCATCGCGGTGGTGGCGGCTGTCGCAAAATCCCGTTCGATCGCCGCCTCGCGCAAGGCGATGGCGCCGACAAACCGTTTTCTCGATGTGCCGACCAGAAGCGGCAAACCTGAAGAATGAAGCTCGGTGAAACGCGCCATCAATTCGCTGTCCTGTTCCCGCGTCTGGACGAAACCGAAACCGGGATCGAGCACGATTGCATCCTCCGCAATGCCGGCCGCCTTCGCCATGCCGAGCGAGCGAGCGAAAAACATCCGTTCGTCCTCGATAATATCCTCATGGAGGTCTTCACGCCCGCGAGCGGTGTACATGATACAGAGGCCGGCGCCGCTTTCAGAAACGACATCAGCCATCTGCGGATCGTGGCACAGCCCGTAGACGTCGTTGACGATATGGGCGCCGGCGGCGATGGCAAGCCTTGCGGTGTCAGCGCGATAGGTATCGACGGAAATCAGCGCGTCGGTTTCCCGCGACAGTCTTTCGATGACCGGCAGAACGCGGGCCTGCTCTTCAGCGGCGGTCACGGGTGCGGCTCCCGGCCGCGTCGACTCGCCGCCGATATCGAGAATGGATGCGCCGTCCCGGACGCAGGAAAGGCCGTGTTCGACTGCGCTTTTGACGTCGATATAACGCCCACCATCGGAAAAACTATCGGGCGTCACGTTGACGATCGCCATGATGTGGCCGCTCGCACCAAGCGTCAGGCTGCGACCATGGGCGAGACGCCAGGTGCTGTTGCGCGACGATGCCACAGGCGATCCATCTTTTTGAAAGTAACGCAAATTTTCATGCCTTCATGTTGCACTTGCGCAGCCTATGCCCCAAGCTCGTTTCAACTTCAACGTACCAGGCCTGAGAATGTTTTTGATGCGCAGAGTCCACCGGCTTTTCGGTGCAGCCTTCCTCCTCTGCGTGATCTCTATCCCGGCGCGGGCGGAACCTGTCATCTCAAAATCCTATTCCTATTTCCGCATCGGCGGCCGTACCGCCGAGGACCTCGACAAGGAACTGGAGCGCCATGGCCCGGTCACCAGGACCAGCGGACACCGGCATCCCGGCGCGACCGAGATCAAGTTCGGCGGAGAGGTGACCTATGTGGAGCGCGGCGGCCGCTGCTCCGTCGGCGGCGCCAAGGTGACCCTGCGGACCCACATCATCCTGCCGCGATGGAATAATGGCGGTAAGGCCGAGAAAGATCTGCGCTTCATCTGGGCGACCCTGTCGGCAGATATCAAGCGGCACGAAGAACGGCACGCAGAAATCGCCCGAAATTATGCCCGCATGCTGGAGAATGAGCTGCTTGCCCTGCCTGCCCGCAAAACCTGCGACGGTGTTGAGGCTCTCGTCACGGAAACCACGCGGCGCGTGCTTGCCGAACACGACAAGCAGCAAGCCCTTTTCGACCGCGTCGAAGCCAAAAATTTCGACGCTCGCATGACGAGGCTTCTGCAATACCGCATCGACCAGCGTCAGCGATAGATACGATCATAAACGAGCCGTTACCCGGCCTTGCGCCAGGCTTGCGGAGACACTGGTGAATAAAGGGTAATTTATTGCGGTGGCTTGGTGAAAGCCATTCCTGTATATTAGGCAGCAATTACCTATATATGTATCGGACAAGCATCCAACATTATTCGCTGCATGAAGCATGGCCTACTTCAACTCAATCCGAGAGCAAGGTCGTCGGTCAGCGTCCATTTTCGTGTTGTTTCAGTTTTCCGTGTTCCCTGGCGCGTAACCGAGCCGCAGGTGTCACCTCCCTCGCCTGCCGGCCTTGCGCCCACCTCGCCTCGCTCGACTCTGTGGAGCGAGGCTATTTTTTGGCGCCGCAAACTGTCTTTTTTCAGGCCTGACGCTCAGGAATATTGACGATGAGGCCGTCGAAATCAGCCTTCATCTTGATCTGACAGGAAAGACGTGAAGTCGGGCGAACATCGAAGGCAAAGTCCAGCATGTCTTCTTCCATCGGCGCTGGCGCGCCAACCTTTTCCGTCCACTCCTCGTCGACATAGACATGACAGGTGGCGCAGGCGCAGGCGCCGCCGCATTCCGCATCGATGCCGGGAACAGAATTGCGTACAGCATTCTCCATCACCGTCGAACCGTTGTCCGCGTCGATCTCGAAGCGTGTGCCGTCGAAGGCTACGATGGTCAATTTCGTCATTTTTGGAAGATCCGGGTTTTCGGGCATTGCCCTTTGGAAGCCTTGGGTAGACCCCGTCTGTGCCACCAAACTGCCGGTTCAGTCAATCTCACGGACGACGCCGGCTTTGCTGCCGGCGTCCACGTGATGCAAGGTAGTGTCAGCGGCAGAGGCCGGTGATGAAGTTTTCAGCCTCTATGACCGCCGCGTAAAGCGAGGCCAACGCCGCCGCCTCGCCGGGCTCTGCTTCCAGACGTGCGGCTGCAACCGATACACCGAAGGCGCCGACGGCATTTGCTGACCCCTTGAGCCGGTGCGCAAGCGCGGTCACCGTTGCAGCCTCGGCACTAGCGATTTCCTGTACAAGCGCGCGTGCCTGTCGTGCGAACATCTGCAGGATTTCGGCCTCTAGCGCCTTATCGCCCATCGTCTGTTTCGCCAGATGGACTAGGTCAACCGGACGATCCTTCGACGGGCATGCCGTCTTGTGATTGTCGGGAGATTCAAAAGCGATACGCGCGGCCGTTGCCATCTGCTTGGTTCCTTGCTTTATAATGATCTCAACTCCGGATTGTCCGTCGGAGCCATGGCTATCCCGTTAAATTTCGGCACAAACGCGGCGCAAATCTTCGCAAATGGTTAATTTGCATTAAAGTGCCGTGATTGCAGGGGTTTCACTCTGAGACGTGGTTTAAATCCTGTTAACAAGACGATGATGCCGGTATCATGATGACGCGTTTCGTTTGTGCGAAAAGGCTGATTGTGCCACTACAATACGGTTCAATGGCTCACTGGAACATTGCAGTGACCGATGTGGGACGGTCGGTAAGCTTTCATTATCATCCATTTGAAAGAACGGCCGTCGAATGAATTTGTAATAGGCGATCCAAAGCTCTAGGGCTGGCGATCTCCGGCATGAGTATTCCGCTCATCGATCTGCAGGCGGCAGCAAGTCGAGTGGGATGCCGGGCGTGTATGTAACGAGGCGTAACCGCATGGCGAAGAACACTAATAATGAATCCATCGATGAAACGGCATTCCAGGCATTGGAAGATGCGCTGAAGATCGACTTCAACGATGAACCGCCACGCGACAAGTCCCCGTCGTCCGCTCCGGAGGCCAGAGTGTCTGACAAGCCACGATCCCGCCCTGCCCCGTCTCAATCCGCTTCACCATCCCGCCGCGAAGCGACCGCAGAAGCGCCGCGCCAGGCTTCCGCAGACCCGGCGCCGCGTCAGCCGGCCTTCGAGCCCGCCAATGATGCCGGCCGCCGTAACACGGCGTCGATCATGCGTGCGCTGGACGGCGGCTCGGTGCGCGGCGCAATCCGCAACGCGTCGATCATTTCCATTCTATGGGCAGTCGCCGGTGTCGGCCTCGGCCAGTTGATCTATGGCGGCGCGCTTTGGGAGATCACCTCGGTTGCCGGCGTTCTCGCCGCGCCGGGTCTCGTCGCGCTTGCCGTCGGCATCTTGGTCCCGATCCTGCTCTTCTTCGCCTTCGCCATCATGATGGCCCGCGCGCAGGATCTGAGGAACGCCGCCCGCTCCATGGCCGAGGTCGCGCTGCGGCTTTCGGAACCGGAAACCATTGCATCCGAACGCATCATGAGCGTCGGCCAGGCCGTGCGCCGCGAAGTCTCGGCTATGAACGAAGGCATCGAGCGCACGATTGCCCGTGCCGCCGAGCTGGAAGTGCTCGTCCATTCGGAAGTCAATGCGCTGGAGCGCAGCTATAGCGACAACGAGATGCGCGTCCGCGGCCTCGTTCAGGAGCTTGGCTCCGAGCGTGAAGCGATCGTCAATCACGCCGAGCGCATCCGGTCCTCCATGGTCGGCGCCCATGACCAGCTCAAGGAAGAGCTGGCGCTCGCAACGGAAGAAATCTCGATCCGTCTCGCCACATCCGGCGAGGCCTTCGCCTCGATGATCGACACCCGCGCCGCGGCCCTGATGGAAAAGTCGGATGCAGCCGGCGAAGCACTCGCCTCATTGCTCGCAACCAAGACCGAAAATCTGATCGACACGCTGACGACCTCAGGCATTGCGCTGTCGACCGAGTTCGATATCCGTCTGGAAATGCTCAGCTCGACCTTGTCAGACAAGGGCGATGCGATCCTGTCCAATTTTGAAACCCGCGCATCGAGCCTCGACGCCAATACCGAAAAGCTCAACGCGGCACTTGCCGACCGGACGCGCCAGCTGAACGAAACCCTGATCGCCCGCACGCGAGAGATTACCGAAGGGCTGACGAACAGCGAAAAGACGATCACCGGTTCGCTCGACGGCGTGCTCACGGCCCTCAATCGTTCACTTGACGACAAGAGCAGCTCCTTCCGCCAGAGCCTGCAGTCCGCGGCAGACGATGCGGTGATGGATCTGGACCTGCGCACCGGCTTCTTCGAGGAACGCCTTCACACCACGATCGGCCACCTCAGCACCTCTTTCGACGAGGGCCTGTCGCAGTTCACCACGGCCTTTGACCAGCGTGCCGGTAGCCTCGACAGCAAGCTGATGGACAGCCTTGCACGCATTAACGAGACCGTTGCCGGTGGCCACGAGGCGATCGACGGCATCCTGTCGTCGAGCATCGAACGGATCGGCAATGCGCTGACCGACCAGCAGCTGGCGCTCGCCACAACGCTTGGAACGGGTCAGGAAGTTCTTGATTCGATGTTGGAAAGCCGCTCGAAGGAGTTTTCCGACGCACTCGCCGCACGAAGCAGCGAGATCAGTGGCGCCTTCGGCGATGCACACAACAAGATCGACATGATCATGGCAGCACGCGGTGGGGAAATTTCCGCCAGCCTTGCCGACAGCCAGAAGCGGTTCGAAGACAGCATTTCCAGCCGCACTTCCGCCATCATCGAGTCGGTCACGGAAAGCCACGAGCGCTTCGCCGGTGCTGTCGACGAAAAGGCTGGCGCATTGCAGTCGCTGATGGCGGAAACGCCGGATCGCCTTGCTTCCATTCTCGACCAGAAGAGCGAAGCGATCACGCGCGCACTGTCTGAAAGCGAATTGCGCCTGACCGACGAGATGGACAAGCGGGCGGCTGCGCTCGACACCACGCTCGCCTCCAGCCGCGATCGCATGTCGGAAATGCTCGACGACAAGTCCATGGAAATAGCAACATCGCTGTCGCTGCACGAGGATCGCCTGACGACTACTCTGACCGACCATACGTCGAATGTCGTCAACAGCGTTGCAGATGCGGATATCCGCCTCGAACAGGCGTTTGCAAAGCGCGCCGAGGCCATCCGCGAGGCGTTTGCCGATAACCAGCTCAATCTCGACATCTCGCTGGAAAGCCGCACGTCCGAGCTTGCCAGCCTTCTACAGAGCGGCAGCGATCGTCTCGAGCAGACTGTCGGCGGCGCGGCAGGCCGGATTGAAACGGCTTTGTCCGAAGGCACAGGGCGCTTCGACGCGACGATGAGCGATGGACTGCAGCGCATGGATACGTCGCTTGCGGTATCCCACGAACAGCTCGCGACTTCGCTCACCTCCGCACATGAACAGATTACATCGTCTCTTGGAAACGCCCATGAGCAGATGACGTCTTCTCTGGACACCGCTCACGAACGGTTTGCATTGTCGCTCGACGCCGGCCATGAGAGGATTTCCGGAACGCTTGATACGGCTGCGCGCCAGATCGGCGATACGCTTTCTATCAGCGGCGACCAGCTTACCGATGCCGTCGGTTCCGCTCATCTGCGCATGGCGGATGTGCTTGGCCAGGCGAGCCGCGACATGTCGGACGCACTCGATTCCGGCCATGACCGCCTGCGCACGACGCTTGACGAACGTGCAGCAACGATCGCCGGCACGCTGACCGACGCTCGCGACCAGATCGACAACCTGATGATGGATCAGGCGACCTCGATCGGCACAACGATTGCCACCAGCGCCGGCATGCTCGAAATGTCGCTCGAAAGCCAGCAGGAAGCGCTGCGCGCCGCGATCGATACCGCTGGTGAAACGCTGGACACCCGCCTTCGCGACAATGTCGGCTCTATTGCAGGCCAGATCAGCGATGCGGCCCGCGAAATCAGCCAGTCGACCGACGCCTTCACATCACGCGTAGAACAGACTGTCGGCGGTGTCTCGACCGCGCTGGACAGTGCCGGAAGCCGTATCGAAGTGACCTTCGGCGGACTGGAAGACCGTATCCGCAACGAAGTCTTGAGTGTCAGCTCGATCGTCGACACTGCCGGCAGCAGCCTGGCGGATGCGCTCGGTGCCCGTACAGCCGAGCTTGAGCGTATTTCAAACGCTGCCGCTGACCGGGTCTCCGATGCAGTCAACAGCCGCGGCATTGAAATCGAACGTGCGACAGGTGAAGCAGCCGAACGTATCACCCGCACCATCGACGAGCGCACCAGCGCACTCGAACAGACAAGCACCGATGCCGCGGCCCGTATCGCCGAAACACTTGATGGTCGCACAGCCCATATCGAGGAACGTTTCGGTACCATGGACCGGGCACTGTCCTATGGTCTTGAAAACGTCGCCAAGACGATCGAAGGCAAGGCCGTAGGTTTCGCCTCCTCGCTTCGCGAAGCAGTCGTTGAAGCCGGTCAGGGCATGAATGACGAAGCCAGCCGCTCGGCAGAAACGCTGTCTCGCGCCGGCTCCGAATTCACCCAGGAACTCAGCAGCCGCAACGAGGAATTCACCCGTTCGATCGAGGAGCGCTCCAACGAAATCGTCGGACGCATCTCCGAGACGCAGAGCCGTCTCGCCGGCCAGGCTGCGACTGTCGCCCAGGCGTTCTCCGATGCCGGCAGCGCGATCGTCAACAAGGTGGCCGAAGCCGACAAGCTGGTAAAACAGCAGGTCGAGGCGATTTCGACTGCGCTCGGCGACGCCGAACAAGCGCTCGATAGCCGTGGCCAGTCTATCCGCTCGACCCTGTCGGACGCGGCAGGCGAGCTCGATGTCGCACTGGATGCCGTCGATCGCGCACTCGCCGCTCGTGGTGATGCGATCCGCACCGCGCTCGACACCCGTTCCCGCGACCTCAACTCGATGCTTGCAAGTCGTTCGGAGGAACTGTCCCGCCTGCTCGACGAGAAGGCAAAGCCGATGATGGAAGCCTATGCCGAAACCGGCAGGACCGCAGCCGAGCGCATGGAAGCGGCAGCACAGCAGGGCGCAGAACGCCTGACCTCCGCCACGCAGCAGAGTGCCGAGTGGTTGACCTCTGCGTCCCAGCAGAGCGCCGAACGTCTCGCCTCCGCGGCCAAGGAAACCAGCGCCCGTATCCGTGAAGAGAACGCCGCCCTGGTCGACGCCATCGCGGCCCGTACCAACGAGACGCTTGCGGCACTCAATCAGCGGACGGAAGCTGCCGCCCATGTTGTTCGTGGTGCCGAGCAGAGCCTGCTTGCGAACGTCGAAGGCATTATCGAGCGGCTGTCGAGCAGCAATGTCAACATTGCCTCTCTCGTCGAAACTGCAGCCGAGCAGCTGGCCGCAACGGACCAGAAGCTTGACCAGACTGCTTCGCGCTTCGCCCATTCGGCGGGTTCGGCGGCTGATCTGGTTGCAGGCTCCACCCGCCTGCTCGAAAACAACATCGACCGCCTCGTCAACATCTCCGGCCAGACGCTGAGCCAGGTCGGCGGCATTGTCGGTCGGTTCGAGGATCACTCCAAGGTTCTCGCCCAGGCTTCGGAGCTTCTCGGTGCCGCCCAGTCAAACCTCGTCAGCACGCTGGACGAACGACAGGATGCTCTGCGCAATCTGTCCGTCGGCCTGGTAAAGCGCTCGGATGAGATCGAAGCAACGCTTCGCAACCTCACCGCGCTCGTCGACGGCGCCTTCGAACGCGCCGAGGAGCGGACAGCGCATGTCGGCGACAAGCTGCGCGAAGGTCTGCATGCATCGTTTGTTGATATCGGTCGTCGCCTTGGCGAGACCCAGCAGCGTGCCGAGCAGACAGCGCAGGTCATGCGCGCCGCCCTTCTCGACGCAGGCGAGGAAGCCAACCGCACGATCGAGACGACACTCTCCGACGCCGAAAAGCGTGCCCGCGAACTGGCCGAGCAGATGCGCGGCAATATTTCCGGTTCGCTCACCGATGTCGAACGCCTGATGGGTGAAGCCTCGCAGCGATCCGATACAGCTGCAAAGCACCTGCGTGAGACGCTGCGCCAGTCTGTCGAGGAGGCTGTCGGCCGCTTCTCCGGTGCCACCGACGAGATCCGCCGCTCGGCGCAGGATATCCGTCAGGAACTCGATGCCACCCGCTCGGAACTGAAGCGCGGTGCCTTCGACCTGCCGGAAGAAGCCAAGGAAAGCGCGGCAGCCATGCGACGCGCCGTATCCGAGCAGATCAAGGCGCTTCAGGAGATCTCCCAGCTCGTCGGCCGCTCGTCGCAGCAGCTCGAAGTCGCCGAGGCTGGTCAGCCCAAGGTATCGCTCGCACAGAGCGGCCCGACGGCTCCGATCCGGCCGCAGCAGCAGATCACTCAGCAGCCGGCTCCAGCGCCGGTCTCGGCCCCGGCAACACCGCGCAACGATGCCTATTCAGCTGGCGTGCTTCGAGGCAGCCTGCCCGCGAGCAAGCCGGCCCCGGCGGCAACACCCGCTGCGCGTCAGGCAGACACTTCGGCCCCTGCCGGCCAGGGTGGCTGGATCAGCGACCTCCTGCGTGGCGCGTCCCGCGATGAAACCGCGGGACCGGCCCCGGCGCGTGCGCCTGCTGCCCGTCCGGCAGAACCTGCCCAGGCGCCACGGACCGCCAATGGTGACAATCGAAACCCGCGCCACATGGTGGAATCGCTCAACTCGCTGTCCGTCGATATCGCCCGCGCTATCGATCATGATGCCTCTGTCGATCTGTGGCGTCGTTACCAGCGCGGCGAGCGCGATGTCTTCACCCGCAGGCTCTACACGCTGAAGGGCCAGCAGACATTCGACGATATCAAGCGCAAGTATGATCGCGAGCCGGAATTCCGCACCGCCGTCGACCGCTACATATCGGACTTCGAAAAGCTTCTTGCAGACGTCGCCCGCACCGATCGCGACCGTACGGTTACCCAGAGCTATCTGACTTCGGATACCGGCAAGGTCTACACGATGCTGGCCCATGCTGCTGGTCGTTTCGGCTGAGCCGGAGCATAATCGACGAGACAAACAAAAAAGGCCGCCTCTCTGGGCGGCCTTTTGTTTGATAGAGCCGGAAAGGCTTACGGCTCTTCCTGAGCCGCGATAAAATCCTGATCGATCTGCAATGCCGAGATCAAATCGACAACAGTCTGCTCCGGCGATTTGCCAGCCGTATCGACGACCAGCGGCTCCGTCTCCCAGTCCTCGAAAATACGCGCCTCGGTCGAGGTCCAGCCTGGCTTGATCAGGCCCGGAACATCACTCACGCGTGTCTCGACACGATGGCGATGTTCGACCTTGTCCGAACACTTGACCCAGATTTCAGAGGCCCGCACACCTTGCCGTTCCGCGACGGCCCGCCATGCCCTGCGAGTGATTGTCAGGCTGTTCACCGAATCCGCGACAACGATATGTCCGAGCGATAGATTATCCTCTGCCACACCATAGGCCACCATATATCCAGCTGGGCCGACTTCGACCCCGGCATTGCGGATATTCTGCTCGATTGTGTCGACGCGCACATGAACGGCGCCAAGACGGCGCGCCAAAGCTTTTGCGAGGGTCGTCTTTCCGCTACCGGGCAAGCCTGCAAGAATAATCAGCATCGGCATCTTTCCCCAATTGTCGCGAACGATTCGGACCTGGGAAAGTTTACCGCGCCGGCTGCAAAATCACATCGATTTCAAAGCCCAGTCGACGATCTCGCCACCGACCTTCGCATAGGCCCGGTCAAGCGCTTCGATAAAGTCGCTATTCTCTGTCCCGCGAACCGGCGAGCTTCCCTTGAACACTGACTGCGCACGGACGCTGCCATTTCTATCGTTGAGAATCTTTGCTGAAATCTCGACATTGGCAACTCGGCTGCCACCGGTCGTAACCTCGAAAGCCCGGATGTCGGTGACGACCTGGTAATCGATCGCGAGCCCCTGCCCCGGTTTGCCGACGCCGCCGACTCGGCCTGAGTTTTCAAAAGCCTCGACCAGCTTCGACTGAACCAGCCGCGGCAGGCGATCACCCCAGCGGGAATTGGCAAGATACTGCACCTCGGACGGAGACACGCGGACCACGACCTGCTCGCTATCCAGCATTTTTACCGCAGTCGGTTCCGGTACGAGGATCTGCCGGTTCTTCACCGAAGGACCATCGGTTGCAGGTGTCAGCGACAGATCGAAGGTGTCGTTGTTCGCCTTTGTGCCGCAACCGCTGACCAGGACGGCCAGCAACGGCAAGGTCAACAGCAAGGAACGATGCGGAAACTTGGATGCACTCATAAACGTCCTACCCTTGGCCTTTTGCCTTAGCGTCTCGTTCTGCCGTCATATTCCTTGACGGTCTCGCCGCCGAAGATAAGCCGTTGCGGATTCTGATCAAAATTGGTGATGGTCTGGTTGAGCGAATTCACCGTACGGCGCGTATCATCCACGAGAGCCTTCACGTCACCGAGGCCGCTAGACGAAAAACGCTGCAGGTTATCCGCAATAGGCCCCACGCGCGCATTGATGTTGTCAGCCACGGTGCGGAAGGATTCGAGCGTCTTGCGTGCCTCGGCAAACAGGCCTTGCGAGTCGTCGCTCGACACGAGGCCATCAACCTTGGCGAGGATGCCATCGACGCGGCTGGACGCGTTGTTGAGCTTGGTCGCCAGTTCGGTGAAATCGGTGATCGCCTTGTTGATGTCTTCTGAGCGGTGCGAAACATCGTCGACCACGCTGCGAGCTGAAGCCAGCGTCTGGCGGGCATCTTCAGAGGCTGCCGAGATGTTCTGGATCGCCGTACCCACCTGGCTCGGATCGACAGCCGCAAGCAGGCTGTCAGCCCGTGACAGAACCCCCTGTGCGTCGTTGCCGACCTGCGCAAAGCTCGTCGCTGCCGTCCTTACGGTCTCGACGAGCGGGCCGAAATTGTCGGACGCATTGGCGACGTTGCGCGTCACCCGCTCGGTATTGCCGACGATCTGGTTGATGCGTTCGGCATCGATTGCGCGGACCAGCTGGTCGGCCGCCTCAAGCGTCGAATTGAGCGTGCCGGACACACGATCGACGGTCGCAGACAGGGTCGAAAGGCTGTGCAAAAACTCGTCGATATTGCCGGAATTGTTGCTGAGCGCGGCCGTAAACGTCTCGACGTTGCGGATCGTTTGCGTCAATGGCCCACGCGCATCACCGACGAATCCCTGGATGTCGCCGATTGCCTGATCAGCTCGCTCAAGAATCTTGTCGGCCGTTGCCAGAAGGTTTGTCACGCTCGACTGGTCTGCGATCAGCACGGCGGGTCGCCCCGCCTCCATCGACTTCTGAAGGATGTTTTCCTCGCCCTTGGCGCCGCCGGAAAGCTCGATATAGGCAGCACCCGTCAGGCCCTGCACTTCCAGCACCGCCTTCGTAGACTGGTAGACCGGCGCATCGGCGCGCACTTCGGTAAAGGCGATCGAATAACGCGGATCGTCCGGATCGATCGTCAGGCCGCGCACAGAACCGACCGCAATACCGTTGAAACGCACCGGAGATCCGACCGAAAGACCGTTTGCAGAGCCGGGAATGCGAATCGCAAGCTCGGCCATAGGCCCGCCGCGACCGGATTGCGCCATCCAGTAGACGAAACCGAAGGCGGCCGCGATGACCAGCAGTGTGAAGAAACCCACCAGGGCGTAATTTGCTTTGGTTTCCATGGGTTGGATCACTTCCCTGCGTCTGTCGGGCCTGCGTCTGCCGGCGGCTGGTTTTCATTGGTCACGACGGTGCGCGCACGCTTGCCGCGGAAATAGGACTGGACCCACGGATCATCGAACTCGAACATATCCTGCAGCGTACCTTCCACCAATACCCGTTTCTGTCCGAGCACGGCAATACGGTCACAGACCGAAAACAGGCTGTCCAGATCGTGGGTGACCATATAGACGGTCAGGCCGAGCGTGTCGCGAAGCTTGGCGATCAGCGCGTCGAAATCAGCGGCACCAATCGGATCGAGACCCGATGTCGGTTCGTCAAGGAAGACGAGATCGGGATCGAGCGCCAGAGCGCGTGCAAGTGCTGCACGCTTGATCATGCCGCCGGAAAGCTCCGACGGATACTTGTCTGCAGCATCTGGCGGCAGACCAACCATTTCGAGCTTCACGTAGGCGAGCTCATCCATCAGCGACTGCGGAAGATCGAGATATTCCCGCATCGGCAGCTGGATGTTTTCCTTCACCGTCAGAGCAGAAAACAGTGCGCCGTGCTGGAAAAGCACGCCCAGCCGGGTGTCGAGCGCCATACGCTCCTCGTCCGACGCCTCCTCGTAATTGGCGCCCAGGATTTCGATCGTGCCGGAGCGGTGCGGGAGAAGGCGCAGCACGGTGCGCATCAGCACCGACTTGCCGGTACCGGATGCTCCAACGAAGCCGAGAATTTCGCCGCGATAGATATCGAGGTTGAGATTGTCGAGCACGATCTTGTCGCCGAAGCCGACGGTCAGATCCCGCACGGAAAGTACGACCCGCCGGTCGTCCTTTGCTGTCCTCTCCATGGTCTGCTGCTGGTCTGACAAATCCATGCCCCTTAGAAATCGATCGCGGAGTAGAAGATGGCAAAAAGCGCATCGATGAGAATGACGGCGAAGATGGCTTTGACGACCGATGCGGTGACATGCTGGCCAAGAGATTCAGCGCTGCCGCCGACCTTCATGCCCTCGACAGCAGCAACGATACCGATGGCCAGCGCCATGAACGGCGCCTTGATCATGCCCGACGCGATCGAAGTATGGTCGATCGCCTCATGCAGGCGAGAAAGATAAGTGTCGAAGGTAATACCGGAATAGAGCAGCGCGACGATCGCCGCACCATAAAGAGCGGCAAAATTGGCGATGATGGTCAGCAGCGGCAGCGCGATGGTCAGCGCCACGAGACGCGGAAAAATGAGAACGCCGATCGGATTGAGGCCGATCACGGTCAGCGCATCGATCTCCTCACGCATCTTCATCGAGCCGATTTCGGCCGTGATCGCACTGCCTGAGCGGCCGGCGATCATGATTGCAGTCAAAAGCACTCCGATTTCGCGAAGCTGCAGGATACCGACAAGATCGACGACGAAGATTTCCGCCCCGAAATAGCGCAGCTGGAAGGCGCCCTGCTGCGCGATGATCGCGCCGATCAGGAAAGACATCAGCACGATGATCGGCACGGCGCGTACGCCCATGCGGTCGATATGGGTAACAACGGAAGCCGGAGAGACACCGGCGCCGCGACCGAATTTAAGCTGGGCGCCACGGACCGCCGAGCCGAGAATGTTCATCGCGGCGTAAAAATCGCGGCCGACTTCATAGACAAGCTTTCCGGGCGGCGTGAAAACGCGCTCGAAAAAGCTGCGCTTGTCGGCGGCGGGAGCAGGCGGCGCAGGTGTTGTCTCGGGCAGCGCACCGATCAGTTCCTCGATCGTGCCATTGCCTCCGGAAAGCGATGCCTCTCGCCCCTCGCCCCTTTTCGCCGTCATCAGACGACGAATCAGCCAGGCGCCTGCAGTGTCGATTTCGGAGATGCCGGAGAGGTCGATTTCGACCTTGCCCTGTCCTCCGGGCTTCTCGAACTGGTCGAGATCCTTGAGCACCGGGGCCACGGAATGATTGCGCCAATCGCCCGTCAGAACATACCGTTCACCGCCATCCGGCAAGGCTTCACTATTGATTTTTGCCAGATTGGAACTCACGGGGTGCGGGTGCTCGCTTCAAATGGTCTCTGCCGCAATGCATTGATTGCGCTTCGGGAAAACGCAATATAGCCGCATCGGCCGGATTTGCCACAACAGGACGCTTAAAACCATGCCCCGTCACCTTGAAGCAACAATCGAGGCTTTCCCGATCGCAGGCACATTCACCATTTCGCGCGGGTCAAAGACCGAGGCGGATGTCATCGTCTGCACCATTTCGAAAGACGGAGTTTCCGGCCGCGGCGAATGTGTTCCCTATCGCCGTTACGGCGAGACGATGGACGGTGTGATGGCCGATATACTGGCGGTTTCAAAGGCGATCGAGGCTGGGCTGACGCGGAATGAACTGCAATCTGCGATGAAACCCGGCGCTGCCCGCAACGCCGTTGACTGTGCTTTGTGGGACCTCGAAGCGAAGCAATCGGGCCGCAGCGTCGCAGCATCGATCGGCGCAACAGGTCAGGATCCGATCGTCACCGCCTTCACATTATCGCTATCGGATGCGGCGGCGATGGGTGCGGATGCCAGGAGGAACCGCGAACGACCGCTCCTGAAGATAAAGCTCGGCACGGCGGACGACGAATCGAGGTTGCGAGCCGTGCGCGATTCGGCCCCGGATGCGCGGATCATCGTCGATGCCAATGAGGGCTGGACCGGGGATAACATAGAGCGGCATCTGACCATTGCCGCCGAGTTGGACATATCACTGATCGAGCAGCCGCTTCCCGCCGGCAAGGACGAGATGCTTTCTCGGATAAAGCGGCTCGTACCGATCTGCGCCGACGAGAGCGTCCACTCGACTGCCGATCTATCCTCCCTGCGCGACCGGTATGACGCAGTAAACATCAAACTCGACAAGACCGGCGGACTGACGGAAGCGCTGGTGATGAAGGCGGAAGCCCAACGGTTGGGGTTTCAGATCATGGTCGGCTGCATGGTTGGAACATCGCTTGCCATGGCACCCGCAGTGCTTCTGGCGCAGGATACAGACTATGCCGATCTCGACGGACCACTGCTTCTTGCCCGCGACCGTCCGGGCGGGCTTCGTTATGAGGGCTCGCTCGTCTATCCGCCGCTGCCCGAACTCTGGGGCTGAGAACGGGTCGCAAGCGCCAGCACGACAAGTCCTATCACAGCCAGAATAGCCATGACGAAATAGCCGTAAATCTCCAGTTGCCGGTAGATGACGCCGGCAAGCAGCGTCGAGATCGCCAGGAATGCACCGTTATAGGCGACATAGACGCCCTGCGCCGATGCCTGCTGATCCTCTGCAACCATTTCCGACAGACGGTATTGCAGCCCCAGGTGAACACAGGCGAAGCTGAAAGCGTGGAAAATCTGCAGGATCCCGTAATACCAGACATCCGAGCCGAACGGAAAGAACACCCAGCGCAGGATCGCCATCAGGCAACCGAAACGCAGCAACCCCAAGGCCGTGAGGCGTCTTGCAAGGCCGCCGGAGATGAAAAAAATGCCGATTTCGGCAATCACGCCAATGCACCAGAGCGCGGAGATCACGGCATTCGAAAAGCCCATGCCCTGCCACTGGATCGTGCTGAAACCGTAAAACATCCCGTGGCTCGACTGGATGAGCGATGCACCGATCAGCAGGAGATGGACGGAAGCACCGAGTGGACGGCGTAATGTCCTCGGAGACGGTTCCACTGTGCGCCTGCTGATCGTCTGGTCAAGCCGAGGCGCGATGAAGGCAACGGCAAATGAAGTCAGAAGCACCGCAACCAGCATCAGCGGGATCGCGATATTGCCGATTGCGCTCGAAAGGCTTCCGGCGACCAGCGTCGTCACGACAAAACCAACCGATCCCCAGACCCGCATCTTCCCGTAGTGAAATCCCCAGCGCTTGACGCCGGAGATAGAGATCGATTCAACGATCGGCGTATAGGGGGCAAACAACGCTGCCTGTACTGCCACGGCGGCAAGCACGACCCAGAAATCGCCGCTGACCAGCAGACCGAGAACGGAGACTATCGACGTCGCCGCTGACCAGGCGAGGATATGGCGCGGATCTCGAGCACGGGCACTGAGAGAGCCCGTCCCCATGGCGACAAAAACGCGAAACACCACCTGGGCCGCGAGGATCGCGCCGATCTGCATTGCGCTGAAATTCAGGCCATGCAGCCACACGGGCAAGTAAGGCACGAGAATGCCGTTGAGCGACATCGGTGCGGCATAGGCGAGCGAGCAGCGAAGCTGGAACTGCGGCGGAGCCGCAGACGATTTTGCAGAAATGTTCACGGAATCACAAACGGCGATGAAAGTCTGCGAAGACTATCACCGCCGTTTGCAATGAAAACCGGATTACACGTTTTATGCGAAAACAAAGTGTATCGGTCGTGAAGATTTCGTCAGGTCAGGCAGCCTGCATGTTCTTCGTCTTCGCCGGTGCCGGTAGGGCATGCAGCTCGGCTGTCACCTTGATGTCGCGCCAGGTAATCAGTTCAAGCGTTCCGTCATGATGTTCGGCAATTGCCGTGCAGCTTTCCACCCAGTCGCCGGTATTGACGTAATGGATGCCGTCGATATCGGTCATCACCGCGTGGTGAATATGGCCGCAGATGACGCCATCGACCTTGCTGCGCCTTGCCTCGTCGGCGACGACCTTCTGGAACTCACCGATGAAATTGACCGCATGCTTGACCTGCAGCTTCGCCCAGGCAGAGAAAGACCAGTAAGGCATGCCCAGACGACGGCGGGCCGCCGCAAGCACGACGTTGATGGCGATTGCCACGTCATACGCCCAGTCGCCCAGATAGGCGAGAAGGCGAGCGTTGCGCACGACCACGTCGAATTCGTCGCCGTGAAGCACGAGATATTTCTTGCCGTCAGCCATCTCATGGATCGCACGATCCGCGACTTCGATGCCGCCGAAATGGGTGCCCGGAAAATCCCGCAGGAATTCGTCGTGATTGCCGGGGATATAGACGATGCGGGTGCCCTTGCGCGCCTTGCGCAACAGCTTCTGAACCACGTCGTTGCAGCCCTGCGGCCAGAACCAGCTGCGCTTCAGCCGCCAGCCGTCGACAATGTCACCGACTAGAAACACCGTATCCGCTTCATGATATTTGAGAAAATCCAGCAGGAGTTCCGTCCGCGCCGCCTTCGAGCCGAGATGCACGTCGGAGATGAACAAGGTCCTGAAATTCCTGGTCTCACCTGTCGCTGTCACGGAAATCGTCCTTTCATAGCCAGCCCCGCCGCCTGAAAACCAGAGTCTTGTTTCAGGATGATGACAGGAGGTCTTTTCGGTGCGACAGCTGCCCCTTGGGAATTCCTTACATCGATCAAATTAGCTGCTGTTACACGGCGCTGTTTGATGTAATGAGGGGCCGCATTCTCCCATACGGACCGGGAAAAACAGACTAAAGCAGGAGCGAGCATGGACGCGCAGGATAAATCAAAGTCGGCCCCACCGAGCAGTGCGGATCTTGACGAACAGGCGCTGTTCTTCCACCGGCATCCGCGTCCGGGCAAGCTGGAAATCCAGGCGACCAAGCCGCTCGGAAACCAGCGCGACCTGGCGCTCGCCTATTCTCCGGGTGTTGCAGCTCCCTGCCTCGCAATCCGCGACAATCCGGAAGCCGCTGCCGAATATACGGCGCGCGCCAATCTCGTTGCGGTCATTTCCAATGGTACGGCCGTCCTCGGGCTCGGCAATATCGGCCCGCTGGCATCGAAGCCGGTGATGGAAGGCAAGGCCGTCCTGTTCAAGAAGTTCGCCGGTATCGACGTGTTCGATATCGAGATCGATGCGGCCGGCATCGACGAGATGGTATCGACCGTTTCCGCACTGGAGCCGACTTTCGGCGGCATCAACCTTGAAGACATCAAGGCGCCTGAATGTTTCGAAGTCGAGCGCCGGTTGCGCGAGAAGATGAACATCCCGGTCTTCCATGACGACCAGCACGGTACCGCCATCATCGTTGCAGCCGCGATCCTGAATGGCCTGGAACTGGCCGGCAAGTCGATCACCAACGTCAAGATCGTCACGTCGGGCGCCGGTGCAGCCGCGCTCGCCTGCCTCAATCTTCTCGTTTCGCTCGGCGCGAAGAAGGAGAATATCTGGGTCCACGACATCGAAGGCCTCGTTTATGAAGGCCGTACCGAGCTGATGGACGAATGGAAGTCGGTCTATGTGCAGAAGAGCGACAATCGCGTTCTCGCCGACAGCATCGACGGCGCAGACGTCTTCCTCGGCCTTTCTGCCCCGGGCGTGCTGAAGCCGGAACTGCTTGTGCGCATGGCAGAAAAGCCGCTGATCATGGCGCTTGCCAATCCGACGCCGGAAATCATGCCGGAACTCGCCCGTCAGGCGCGTCCGGACGCAATGATCTGCACCGGCCGGTCCGACTTTCCGAACCAGGTGAACAACGTTCTCTGTTTCCCGTATATCTTCCGCGGCGCGCTCGATTGCGGCGCGAGCACGATCAACGAGGAAATGAAGATGGCCGCAGTCAAGGCCATCGCAGCGCTTGCCCGTGAAGAAGTGTCAGATGTCGCGGCGAAGGCCTATTCCGGCGAGACGCCGATCTTCGGCCCGACCTATCTCATTCCGTCGCCCTTCGATCCGCGCCTCATCCTGCGCATTGCCCCGGCAGTGGCACGTGCAGCTGCCGAAAGCGGTGTTGCCGCCCGTCCGATTCAGGATTTCGAAGCCTATCTCGACCAGCTGAACCGTTTCGTCTGGCGCTCCGGCTTTGTGATGAAGCCGATCTTCGCGACAGCCAAGGCATCCGAAAAGAAGCGCGTGATCTTTGCCGAAGGCGAAGACGAGCGTGTACTGCGCGCGGCCCAGGTTCTGCTCGAGGAAGAGATTGCCCGCCCGATCCTGATCGGCCGTCCTTCCGTCATCGAAGCGCGTCTGGAACGTTTCGGCATCCGCATCCGCCCGAATGTCGATTTCGGCGTGGTCAATCCGGAAGACGATCCCCGTTACCGCGAATATGTCGAGGATTATTTCGCGCTGGTCGGCCGCAACGGCATCAATCCGGAAGCCGCTCGCACGATCGTGCGTACCAACAACACCGTGATCGGCGCGCTGTCGGTCAAGCGTGGCGAAGCCGATGCGCTGATCTGCGGCGTTGAAGGCCGTTATGATCGCCACCTGCGCGACGTCAACCAGATCATCGGCAAGCGCGCCGGTGCCTGCACCAATGCCGGCCTCAGCCTCCTGATCTCCCAGCGCGGCGCGATGTTCTTCACCGACACGTTCGTGAACTACAATCCGACCGCCGAGGAGATTGCCGAAATCACCATCCTCGCTGCTCAGGAAGTTCGCCGCTTCGGCATCGTGCCGAAGGCCGCGCTGATCTGCCATTCGAATTTCGGTTCCCGCGATTCGGAAAGCGCCCGCAAGATGCGTGCGGCTCTGGAAATCATCCGCAAGGATGCGCCGGAACTCGAAGTCGATGGCGAAATGCAGGGTGGTTCAGCGCTGGACGAGGCGCTGCGCAAGCGCGCCATGCCGAACAGCACACTAACCGGCGAAGCCAATCTTCTGGTCTTCCCGAACCTCGATGCTGCCAGCATTTCGCTCGGTCTCGTGCGGACGATGATGGACGGACTGCATGTCGGTCCGATCCTGCTCGGCACAGCCAAACCGGCGCATATCCTGTCGCAGACCGTAACATCCCGCGGCGTCGTCAACATGGCGGCCCTGGCCGTCGTCGAGGCGTCCCAGGCGGAACCGCTTGCGCTGGTGAAATGACAAGAGATGCGGGAAGCTTCAAGGCAAGCTTCCCGCATGCTCGACATGCCAGGTTGATCCCCGCAGAGCCATGCGACAGGTGAGACATGACATTTTCCAAGCCGCAGATGCTGACATCGCTGATGCTTGCCTCGCTGCTTGCGCCTCAGGCGGCCTTTTCGCGCGATGTCGAGGTCTGCGCCAATCTCTATCGCCGCCTCAACAGCACCCCGCAGATCATCGGCACGAGCAGCAATGTGCGTCGCTACGCTCAGGATCTGAGCGCGCTCAACGCGGATATCCGGCAACTCAGGATCGACATGCGCAGGCAAGGTTGCGGCAGCGGCAGCATCGTGACGCTGGGCGCGCCATCCGAAGGCGATGATGAATGCGGTTACATGCAGGACACGCTGCAACGGCTGGAAGATGAGCGCGCGGCAATCACCGAACAACGCAACAGTACCCGCTCGCTACTGCAGCCATCGGAAGAGCGCGTCGCGATCTTGTCGGCGATCCGCTCCAACAATTGCACGCCCACTGACCTCGATACCCAGACGGAACTTGACGATAAAGAACGCCTGCGGATCCGGGGGCTGGCACTGCCAAGGCCGGGAGAGGAGACGCAGACTGGGCCAAAGGTGGACGATCCGAATTCCAGCATCACCCATCTCGGCAGCGCCTCACCTGCGCCAGCGAGAGAAGCACCCGTCCAGTTCCCGCCGGATCGTCCCTATGATCCCGGCAAAAAGATTCGCTCCGTTGGGCCGCAATTCTTCCCCGAAGAAGACATCGACCTCGCCAATCCGAAATCCAGCGGCCCCCAGCAGCTGCAGCCTTGATTATTTCTGGCCCCAACCGTCCTGAAAGACGAGATCTTCCAGAGGCAGACGCTGGCGCCAGCCCTTTATCGCCAGTTCGGGTTCTCCATACAACTGATCGACATAACCGAGGCACAGCCAGGCTACGATCTCGACGCGGTCCGGAATGCCGAGGAGCGCTCGAACATCTTCATCATGAAAGATACTGACCCAGCCGACGCCGATCCCTTCCGCGCGGGCTGCGAGCCAGAGGTTCTGGATGGCACAGACGGTCGAATAGCTGTCCATGCGGCTGTTGTGTGTGCGCCCCAGAACCACCGGACCGGCACGATCCGGATCGCTGGTGACGCAGATCGACAGCGGCGCCTTTCTGATGCCTTCGAGCTTGAGGCTCCTGTAGGTGCTGCGCTTCTCCTCCGGAAACATCGCCTCAGCTTCCCTGTTGGCGCGCGAAAACGCCTCCCAGGCGGACTGGCGAACCGCCTCGTCACGGATGAGGATAAAGTTCCAGGGCTGCATGAAACCAACCGACGGGGCGGCATGGGCGGCATCCAGTAGTCTGCGCAGCACATCATCCGGGATCGTATCGGAGAGAAACTGGTCACGCACGTCGCGGCGCGTTTCGATGGCGCGATAAACGGCGGCACGCTCGTCATCGGTAAAAGCTTCGGCGGCCACGAGGCCATTGTTCAAATCATCAGGTCGCATCGTCTTTCCCCAACAACGCCTGCGGATTGCTGCCGCCGTCACGGCGTGGCGCAATCCACTCAACCTGCCCGCCGTCCGCGCGGATCGGTCCATCTCGCCAGGCCGGTCTTCTGACTGGGCTTCATCCGCTCATCGCCGCCTTCCCGGAGAAATCCAGTGGCATGAATACGACAAGCGTCAGCCTCACAGCGTTGGGCACGTGTCGGAATTTCACCGGCTTCCCGATTCTCCCATTATGGATGGGCACCTGACGGAGGCTCTTATGCTGACTGAACCCGGCCGAAGCAAGGCCGTTCACGCCGCAGGGAAATAACGCACATAGGCAAATTCATCACCATCCGGTGACCAGTTGGGCGAGTTCATCGTGCCCTGCCCGCCAAAAAGCTCGAACAACGTTTCGACATTGCCCCCATCGGCATCCATAAGCCGAACGCGAACATTCTGATCACGCGGATGATCGAAGATTTCGGCGTCATAGGATACGAAAACGACCTTATCACCCTTGGGTGACGGATGCGGAAACCAGTCTCCATAGCTACTGTCGGTGATGCGTTCGGGAGCGCCGCCGGTCGCCGGAACACGCCAGATCTGCATCAGCCCTGAGCGGCTTGAGTTAAAATAGATCCAACGACCGTCCGGCGAATAATCCGGCCCGTCATTGCGGCCCTCGCCGAAGGTCAGCCGTGTCTCGTTTTTCCCGTCGATACCGATCGTATAGATATCGAAGACCTGATCACGGATACCGCAATAAGCGAACGTCTTTCCGTCCGGCGACCAGCCATGCCAGTAGGATGGCAGGTTTTCTGTGACGAGTTTCGGCGTACCGCCTCTGGCCGGCAGGACATAGATCGCCGACCTACCGAACTCGACCTTGTCGGAGATCGCAATCAGCGCGCCGTCCGGCGAGATGCCATGGTCGTTGTTGCAGAGTGTCGCGAAGTCCGTATCGACCCGGACAGGACCGAAATCACCATTCGGAGACAAACGGTAGATCAGGCCATCTGCATTAAGCATCAGATAGTCACCATCCGGCGACCAGTTGGGCGCTTCGAACAACTCTTCCGTCTGCCAGACAACCCGGCTCTGGCGGGTTCGGACATTGTAGATCTCGATGGAGCTTCGCAGTGCCAAGGGCGCCTCCCTCTTAACGATCCCGGAAACGGTTGGTGATCGGGTAACGGCGATCGCGGCCAAAGTTCTTCTTGGTGATCTTCACGCCCGGAGCCGACTGACGCCGCTTATACTCAGCGAGATAGAGCAGATGCTCGATGCGATGAACGGTTGCGACGTCATGGCCGCGGGCAACGATGTCTTCGGTGCCCATTTCCATTTCAACGAGGCATTCGAGGATATCGTCCAGAACCGGATAGGGCGGCAGCGAATCCTGGTCCTTCTGGTCCGGCCGAAGCTCGGCGGAAGGCGCCTTGGAAATGATGTTTTTCGGGATCACCTCGCCGGACGGGCCGAGAGCGCCTGCCGGCACATTTTCATTGCGCCATTCGGCCAGCGCATAGACCTGCATCTTGTAGAGGTCCTTGATCGGGTTGAAGCCGCCGTTCATGTCGCCATAAAGCGTCGCGTAGCCGACCGACATTTCCGACTTGTTGCCGGTCGTCACAACCATCGAGCCGAACTTGTTGGAGATCGCCATGAGGATAGTGCCGCGCGTACGGCTCTGCAGGTTCTCTTCGGTAATGCCCTGGTCGGTGCCTTCGAACATGTCGGACAGCGACGCCAGGAACCCTTCGACCGGATCGGAAATCGGCACGATATCGTAGCGGCAGCCGAGCGCCTTCGCGCAGTCCGCGGCGTCCTTGAACGAGTCTTCGGACGTGTAGCGATAGGGCAGCATGATGGTGCGCACCCTCTCCTCGCCGAGCGCATCAACGGCGATCGCGGCGCAGACAGCCGAATCGATGCCACCGGAGAGGCCCAGCGCGACCGACTTGAAACCGTTCTTGTTCACATAATCGCGGAAGCCGAGCAGGCAGGCGTGGTAATCGGCCTCTTCCTTTTCGGGAATACGGACCATCGGGCCGGGCTGGCAGCGCCAGCCATCCTCTTCACGTCTCCAGTCGGTGACGACAAAGGCGGTCTCGAATTGCGAAAGCTGAAAGGCCAGCGACTTGTCGGCGTTGAAGGCGAAGCTTGCGCCGTCGAAGACAAGCTCATCCTGGCCACCGAGCTGGTTTGCAAAGATCAGCGGCAGACCGCTTTCGATGACCTGGCGCAAGGCCACCTGATAACGGACATCCAGCTTGCCGCGATAATAGGGCGAACCGTTCGGCACGAGCAGGATTTCCGCACCACTCTCGGCCAGCGTCTCGCAGACGCCCATGTCGTTCCAGATTTCCTCGCAGATCGGAACGCCGATGCGAATCCCTCTGAAATTGTAGGGGCCTGAAATCGATCCTTCGGTAAAGACGCGCTTTTCGTCGAACTCACCGTAGTTCGGCAGATCGATCTTGTCGCGGATAGCGATGATCTTGCCGGCATCGAGCAGCGCGACGGAATTATGCCGTCCGGTCTCGCCCTGGCGCGGGAAGCCGATCAGTACGCCAGGTCCACCATCCGCGGTTTCCGCCGCCAGCGTCTCCACGGCCTTGAGGCAGGCCTTGAGGAAGGAAGGCTTGAGCACCAAGTCTTCCGGCGGATAGCCAGAAATGAAAAGCTCCGTTAGCATCAGCAGATCGGCACCCTCGCGGGCGGCGTCACGGCGAGCCTCGCGGGCGAGGGCAAGATTGCCGGCGACATCGCCGACCGTCGGATTGAGCTGGGCAACAGCGATACGCAAGGTCTTGGGATCGGTCTGGGTCATGACCGAGATTTAATGCGGTGACGCAAATGCCGCAACGGTCTTTGGCGGCAATTTTCCACAAGGATTGCCAGCTTGTACGCGATCGTCGAATCCTGTCGTCACAACTTCAGGTCACTTTACTATATTCAATGCATCTATTTTAGTGATGCCTTAATTGATGATGCCGATAATCCGACAAAAAAGCTCGGAGGAGACGGATGCGTATCCGGCGGTTCATGACCAACAGTTCAGGTGCGGCGGCGGTCGAATTCGCCATCGTCTCACCTCTTTTCTTTATCGCCCTGCTCAGCATGATCGCCTACGGCATCTACCTGTCCGCTGCCCATTCAGTTCAGCAACTGGCGGCAGACGCTGCGCGCACCGCCGTTGCCGGTCTGAGCGATACAGAGCGCAAAACCCTCGCTACCGATTTTATCAATCGCTCGATGATAGACAGCACGCTGCTCGACAAATCAAAGCTGACACTGACCGCACAGGCCGACCCCGGCAATCCGAACCAGTTCACCGTCGCCCTCACCTATGACGCCAGCAACCTGCCGATTTTCAATCTGTTCACCTATGCGATGCCGAGCAACCAGATAAAACGGTTCGCAACGGTTCGCGTCGGAGGCATCTGATGCAACAGATCAAACGATGGTTCGGTGACCGTCGCGGCAACGTCGCCATCACGGCCGCCTTGTCCCTGCCGATCATGATCAGCGCACTGGCACTCGGCGTCGACTATGGCTACCTGACGCTGCAACAGCGCGAGTTGCAGACGACTGCCGACCTTTCGGCAATTTCAGCCGCGGCGAACCCCAGCAGCCCTGAAACCGGGGTCGTGGACTATATGGCCCTTAACAACAAGAACGTCGCCGTCCTGAAGAACGGCCAGTTATTGAACAAGGGGGCACCGGTCGCCTTCAGCCTGGAAACCGTGTTCGACAAGTTCGAGGCTTATGCCGAAGTGATCGCCGGAAAATATCAGGCCGATTCCTCCGTTGCCGTCGGCACCCGATTCCAGTCCGGTGTCGCCCCCTATGACGCGGTCCGCGTCACCGTCTATCAGAAGGGGGGCCTCTTCTTTGGCGGTTCACTGGCGAAGGCGCCTATGCTGAACGCCAGCGGAACGGCCGCGATCGACAAGATGGCGGCATTTTCTGTCGGCTCGCGGCTTGCGAGCCTCAATGGCGGCGTGGTCAACGCCTTGCTCGGCAATCTCCTCGGCACCACCTTGTCGTTGTCGGTTATGGACTATCAATCGCTGGCCAGTGCCAATGTCGACCTGCTCAAGGTCTTTGATCAGCTGGCGATCAAGCTGAACCTGACGGCCGGCACCTATAATGATCTGCTCAACACCGACATTTCTTACGGTACCCTTCTGAATGCCATCGGCCAGACGACGGGAGTGACGCCTGCCGTCGCAGCGACCGTCAAGTCGCTGGAGAAGACGCTCGGCACCACCAAACTTACCGTCAAGCTAAAGGACATCATGGATATCGGTCCGCTCGGATCCCGGCTGATCGGCAAGAGCGATGGCCTGGCGGTTCAGACCGACATATTCAACGTTATCAGCGCCACGGCAAACGCCGCAAACGGCGGCACCAACCAGATCGATCTCGATCTCGGCGCTACAATTCCCGGCCTCGGCGGCCTGACCTTGTCGGTTGCGATCGGCGAGCCGCCGGTCGGATCCAAGGCTTTGGGAATAGGCCGGACCGGCTCGATCGTAAGAACTGCCCAGACCCGCATCTCGCTGACGACCACGGTCGACGGCATTACCGGCCTGCTGGGCATCAGGATCAAGGTGCCGCTTTATCTCGAAGTCGCGCATGCGGAAGGTCGCATGGCGTCGATCAGTTGCCCCAGCGGATCGACAGGCGCGACGGTGAATGTCGAGGCGGTTCCCGGAGTGCTGGAACTGTCGCTCGGCGATGTGGACAAATCCGCCTTCGCCAATTTCGGCAAGGACCCGCGAGTGACCAAGACCAAGATGGTTGCTACACCTGCACTAAACCTGACGGCGCTTGCCTATGCCAACGCAACGAATGTCAACGCAACGCAGCTGTCTTTCTCTCCGTCTGACATATCGAGTCAGAAGATAAAACAGGCATCGACGAAAAATTCCGTCTCTACGCTTGTGGATTCGTTGCTCAAGAACCTGCAGCTCGAAGTCGAAATCCTGGGACTGAGGGTCGAGGTGCCATCCGCATTGCTCGGTGGCCTCGCAGATACGTTGAGGCTGCTGACCACGCCACTCGATCAGGTTCTCTACAGCGTGTTGTCCACCATCGGCGTCAAGGTCGGGGAAGTCGACGTGCGGGTCGGTGGTGCCTCATGCCGCAACCCGGTCCTCGTCCAGTAGGTCAGTCGCTGAACCTTATCCCAATTCGCTTGCGTCATATTTCGCACGTGCAGCCTTTACGGCAGCGTGGTTTTCTCCGGCCCAGGCGAGCACTTTCGATAAGGGCGCAAACAACGAATGGCCGAGGTCGGTCATGCGATATTCGACGCTCGGCGGTTTGGTCGGAAAAACCTGCCGATCAATATAACCGTCGCGCTGGAGATCGCGTAAAGTCTGTGTCAGCATTCGCTGGGAAATATCCGGCACAAGCCGTCGCAACTCTCCGAACCTGTATGGCCGCTGCGCAAGTGCCTCAAGAAGAAGGGTCGACCACTTGCCGGCAATCTGGTTCATCACGTCGCGAACCGGACAGTTGCCCGCATCCCAGGTGGACATATCACACGGCTCGCCCGCAAGCGTGTTCACTCGTGCTATGTTGTCCATTCTGGTAGTTCCCTTTTGGTAACGATCTCCCGGAAATGTGCCTCCTTTACAGAGGCGCGTCAATTCCTATTCTAGTGCTAGTCTCTTTTTGAGACCAACAATTATGCCGGGATAATCCGGCGGCATTGCAAGAGGAAACGACATGACCAAACTTCTCGTCACCGGCGCCGCAGGCCAGCTCGGCCGCGCAGTCCTCAATCACCTTCTGGAGACATCGAAGGTTTCGCCAGGCGACATCGTCGCGGCAAGCCGCGACACGTCCAAGCTGGCCGATCTTGCCGCCAAGGGCGTCGAAACCCGCAAAGCGGATTTCACCGATGAGGCGGGCCTTGCAGCAGCCTTCGCCGGCATCGATCGCGTCCTGATCATCTCCACCGATGACCTCGCCACCCCGGGCAATCGCCTGAAGCAGCACAAGACGGCAGTCGCCGCCGCCACCAAGGCCGGCGTCAAGCACATCCTCTACACGTCCATGCCGAACCCGGACAAGTCGCTGGTAAGTTTCGCACCCGATCACCTGGGCACCGAAGAAGCCATTAAGGCAACCGGCATTGCCTACACGATCCTGCGCAACGCCTGGTATGACGACAACTATCTGATGTCGATGCCGCACAATCTGGAAACCGGCACCTGGTACACGGCCTATGGCGCAGGCAAGGTCTCCAATATCAGCCGTGACGATTGCGCCCGCGCCGCAGCCGCCGCCCTTGCAAATCCGCCGGCCGGTAGCACCACCCTCACCCTGACAGGATCAGAAAGCCTGAATGCCGAAGAGATCGCGGCGCTTGTCTCCAAGGCCTCTGGCAAGCCGCTCAATGTCGTGCATGTGACCGACGAACAACTGGCTGGCGGATTGACCTCGGCCGGCCTGCCTGATTTTCTGGTCAAGATGCTGGTATCTGCCGACGCCAACATCCGGGCCGGAAATTTCGATCTGGTAACGAGCGATTTTGAAAAGCTCACGGGCAGCAAGCCGCAGCCTCTCTCCGTTTACCTCGCCAATAACAAGGATGCGCTTCTGAGCGCACACTGAGCATAACAAGGGCATAAAAACAGCAACGCCGGCAAGCAATCTCACGCCCTGCCGGTGTTGCGGGATCTAGGCCTCCGATCCGCTTAATGAGCAGCGACCGCAAACGTATGATCGGAGACGACTTGATTGCGGCCGGACATTTTTGCCATGAACAGAAACTGTTCCGCCGCATTGAGATAATTATCGAACGTTTCAGGCCCGTAGACTTCGGCAACGCCGACCGAAACGGTGACATTGATCATCTCGCCCTTCCAGCCGATGGGCCGTAGCGACAGCTCATACCGCAGGCGATCAAACGCCTCCGTCGCCCTATCGGAGTTCAACCCGACGAGAAGAAGGCCGAACTGGTCCTGCCCGAGATGGGCGACGGATATGTCTAGATCAGAGGAGAGCTGGATAAGATTGCTGCCGAATTCCTGAAGCACGTAATCGGCACAATCTGGACCGTGCTGCTCGGAAATCCTGAACAGCCGGTCTATGTCGATGATCGCGATAGAGCACGCCCGCTCCCTCTCGATGCAATCGGACACGATTGGCGCCCCCAGCCGATAGAAGTCCTCTATAGACAACATTGTGCGACCTGCAGCCACGTTAGGGCGATACGCTCCGTCAATCGCTTCGATGGCGCCTTGCACCGTAAAGCTACTAGGATCTGACCGTTGACGTTTCTGGCTTACAATGTAGGGCATGCGGCACCTGTCTCAGCGTTCAGGCGACATTCTTGATATCGCCGACGCTTCGAGCCGACCGCATCGAACGGATCTGTATGAGCGTGTCGAGGTTCTGGTTGACACGGCAATAGAACTCTTCGTCGATGAACGGTCGCAACATGAAATCGTTGCCGCCAGCTTTCAGGAAGCGGGCGGACAGATGCCGGTCGGAAGACGACGACACGCCGATGATCCGCAACTCGTGTGAGCCGCGAACCGACCGAATGCGGCGGGTGAGTTCGAAGCCGTCGATATCGGGCATGTTGTAATCGGTGATGACCAGGCCGATATCGCTGTTCTTCTTGAGTATTTCGAGCGCCTTGGCACCGTTTTCGGCTGTGCTGACGCGGAAATTGTACCGCTTCAGGCGGCTGGAAAGAAGCGCCCGCGCAGTTGGACTGTCATCGACGATCAATACATGATGGCGATGATTGGTAAGGAACCTGCATACGGACTCGGCCAGCATCTCGACGGCGAACACGTTGTCCTTGAGAATGTAGTCGACAATGTCCTTTGTGAGCAGCTTGTCGCGCGTTTCCTGATGAAACGTACCGGTGAATACGATCGTCGGAATAGATAGATCGATCAGGTATTCCAGCGCCTCTCCGTTTTCCGCTCCGGGCAGATTGATATTGGAGATCGCAAGCATGATCGGATCGGTCGACCGATCATATGCGAGCTGAAGATCCTCGAAATTACGACATATCTCGATGTCGATGTCGAACAGCTCCTTGAGCCGCATGCCGATCATCGATGTGAAGACATTGGAGTCCTCGGCCAGAAGAATGCGGGATTTACCAAGCGATTCACCGGAATACTGCATCCCGGAAATACCAAGGAATGTCATTGTCGACCCTTACAAATAAAATCATGCCCCTAAACACGGTTTTATTCGGCGTGATTTGCGGAACGGTTAACTCGCCGGCTCAATTCAAAACAAATCGAGCCGGGAGAACGATCTCGTTATCAATTAGGTCAATGAATCATGGCGATGTATGCTTAACCGGAAGAAAAGTCGGTGGTTAAAGCAAACTCTCGTTACGCTCCGCCCCGTACGTCAGGCTCATCCGGAAGAATAGGAAGACCGCGGTGATAGACGACTTCCGACCGAGGGAACGGTATCTCCACGCCCTGCTCGCGGAAGCGTTTTAATATCTCGATGCGTATAGCGTTGCGAATACGCAGCCCTTCGGACATGTCGGCCAGATGGAAGCGCAGTTCGAAATCCAGCGACGATCCGCCAAATGCCAGAAACTCGACATGCGGCCCAGGATTCCGAAGGATCTCCGGCACTTCCGAAACGATATCCAGCAGAATCGCCATTACCTTTTCCGGGTCGCTTTCGTAGCTGGTCGAAACCTTGATTTCGGATCTTTGTATCCGGTTCTTCAGCGTCCAGTTGCCCACGGCCGCATTGATGAGGTCGGAATTCGGAACGATGATAGCCTGCTGGCGAAACGTCTCGATTTCCGTGGCGCGAACGGAAATTCGTTTCACGATGCCTTCCGTTGTTCCCGTCACGACATGGTCACCGACCTTGAAAGGTCGTTCGACCAGCAGGATCAGGCCGGACACGAAGTTCGACACGATGTTCTGCAAGCCGAAACCGATACCGACGGAAAGCGCCGAAGCAACGAGAGCGAGGTTTGAAAGGTTGATACCGGCCGCCGAAACGCCGACGATTACCGCGAGCCCGACACCCAGATAACCGATACCCGTCTTTACCGAGTTCCGGACGCCTATATCGACATGGCTGCGGGCAAGAACGTTTCCGTCGATCCATTTCTGCGCCCAACGGGTAAGGATGTAGCCCAGCGCGAACAGGAGCAAGCCGCCGAATATGCCGACGATCGAAATCGAGATGCTGCCGATCCGGAATTCCGTGAAGAAGCTGACGACCCAGGACTCGATATCCGTGATCTGGAAACCCCAGGTAATCAGGATCAGCGGAATGCCGAGCGCCAACGCGATGGCGTAGATTCCGAGACCGACCAGCAGCCCCGCCTGGTCAAGCCCGACGTCACCGAAGCGATGCCGCTCCACCAGCCGCCGTCCAAGGGCAGTATCATTGAATGCGCCGCGCTTCGAAATCGCCTTGCCTGACAGAAGACCGATATAGATGAGCGCAAGCACCGCTCCGGTTAGAACGATCTGCGTTGAGGCGAAGCGCGCAAGCCCGACATATCCCGCAATCACGCATAACAGCAGCAGCCCGCCCATGACACGCAAGGTGACCGAGAAATAACGAGGCCAGGGACGCCCCTGCCCCGTAGCATCCTCGCCCTCGGCCATGACCGGGCGGATGAACGATATTGCGATAAGAATGAAACCGATAACGACCGAGGCGATCAGGCTTTTTGCGATCGTCAGCACCAGCGGCGAACCGAGCGCCACGCTGACGGCACCCAACAGGTAGTCCAGTCCGTTTGTCACCGCCATGGCGATGATCGCCAGACTGAGCAGGCGCGCGCCCCTGTCCGTGATCCTGACCAGCCTCCAGCCCGTCTCGTGCGGAGCAAGCGCCGCATAGGTCAGCTTCCAGACGAAATGCACGAACCAGATAAAGCCGAAGAATGTCGCGATCATGGGCGCCACATCCGGGCGCAGCACGTTGAATCCTTCAAGGAAAAGATAGGAGGTTACCAGAAATGCCGCGAAGGTGATGCTGTGCATGACCGTCGACCAGAACGTATAGGAAAGGCGCTTGATATAAGCGGGGTTATCGCTGTTGCTGCGCTGAAGAAAACGGCCGAAGAGCCGATATCCGCCAGCGAGGAAAAGGAACGCCGCCCCGACGGAGAGTGCGATCGCACCAAGCAGCGAAAAGGCCTTGAACCTGAAGACGAAACTTCCCCAGCTTCCGATTGTCGAATAAAAATTTCGCATTTCGGTGACGAACGCATTGCCCGCATCGACAAAAGCGTCGGGCGTCAACTCCGTATGCCGGAACAATGTCTGCGCAAATAGCGTTCGGCGCAGATTGGTGATCATGTTGGCGAGTTGCGTCGCGCTGTTTGACAGGCTGCCCGCATCATCGACGATCAGGTTGAGCTGAGACCGCTCGTTCTCCAGTTTGCTTCTCTCCTCCGCGACTGCCGGCGCTTCTGCCGGCTGACCCGCGGCAGGCGGCTCCCCGAGGCTGGTCAGGCGCCCCTGGATCTGTTCGACGCGCACCTTCATCGCATCCGAAGCGACGCGCATCTCCTCGACGATCGCTTCCGCCTTCACTCTTATGTCCGCAAGCTTTGCATCGTCATCCGGCGTGCTTTGCACGCTTTCGCGAAACGCGTTGAGCTGCTGCCTCAAGCCATCCAGCTTGTCCTTCATCTCGATATTGATGGAGTCACTCGTGACATCGGTCGGTGTGGACTGATCCCCTTGGGCCTGCACCGATGACTGCGCCTCAGGCGAAGACTGAGCCGCTGCATTGTGAACAGAGATCGAAGAAACGGCGAGCAACAGGGTCAGGACAATCGGCAGGCGCCCGTGGCGGCGATCAAAAGCTTTGCCGAAAAGGCGTCTGAGGAAAAAGGATGGGGTCACGGGTCTCTCGTCTTGCTAACCGAATCGGCTGGCAAAATAGGGGCTGTTCAAGGCGAAGAAAAGGAATGTTGCCCTTCTAATAAAGTGAACGGGAACTCTGGAACATTTTGGCGCGTTACCTGCCGCATCCCAAGGACAGGATTAGGAAAGGGTAAGGACATGGAAGACGCAGGTATCGGCTGGATCGCAGCCATCATCATCGGCGGCATCGCCGGCTGGCTCGCCGAAAAATTCATGAAGAGCGACATGGGCATCTTCATGAACATCATACTGGGCATCGTCGGTGCAATTGTTGCGAATGCCATCCTTAGCGTGTTCGGCGTCGTCCTGGGCGGATGGATCGGATATCTGATCGCCGGCTTTATCGGCGCCTGCATTCTGATCGCCATTGCCCGCGTCTTCAGACGCTGAGAAACGCAATCGCCATGTCGGCCGGCATTACCCGGCCGACAGAGGCCTTTCAGGCCGCAAGCGCGATTTTCAACGCATCGTGACCCAGTATCTCGGCGAGAACCTCGACCACGAGATTATGATCCTCCCGTTGCGGCAAGCCCGAGACAGTTACCGCGCCAATACAACCGGTACCGGCAACGGTAATCGGAAAACTCCCCCCATGGGCGGCATAATCCGCATCTGAGAGACTGAACTTGTCTTCCAGGGTCGCCCCCTGCAGCTCGAGCTTGCGTCCGACAGAGTAGCTCGAACGGAGAAAATGCAACGCGACATTTCGCTTGCGGCGTATCCAGCGTGCATTGTCGGCAGTCGATCCCGCCAGGGCGCTATAAAACAGGGGCATGGCATGCAGCGTGACATCGATCGCAACCGGCAGAGCACGTTCGCTTGCGACAAGCCTCAACCGCTCCCCAAGCCTCCAGCCGGCATCACAATCGAACCTGTCGAACACCAGCAGTCTTTCCTGCTCGGCGATTGCCTTTATGTCGTTTTCCACTGACATTTCTTTCCCTCCCTGACCTGCCTGATAAATAGGGTCGAATAGCGCTCTGGTGCAGAGCTAATCGCCTATCGGCCCGTTCTTACGGGAAACGAAGGCCGCGAGTTCGTCGATAGCAAAACCGACCCGTTCCAGCAGCGCGGAGGAGACGATCTCATGACCGGAAAAATCCCGGTTGGATGCATAGATCGCCGTTGGGATCGTATGCGCCATGAAAAATCCGAACAACGGGCGCAGTTGATGTTCGACCATCAGTGCATGCCGCTCACCACCACCCGTGGCAGCAATGAGAACAGGCTTGCCGCGCAATTGCTCGGGATCGATCAGATCTATGAAATGTTTGAACATCCCGGGATAGCTGCCCTTGTATGTCGGCGAACCGATGACAAGCAGGTCAGACTCGACGACCGCCTTGAGAACAGCCGCGGCATCTGCGTCGAGATCATTCTGTGATTTAGCCAGACCCAGCGTATCCCCGACATCCGTAAGATCGAAGACGGATCTGGTGAGATTGTACCGATCGCAAGCAAGGTCGGCGATATACTCCACAAGTGCAGATGTCTTGGACGGCCGACCGTAACTTCCCGAGAACCCAACAAGTTTCAACTGCGTCATTCAATTATCCAGTTACAAATCTCCGCAAGGACAGGACATATCACCCGACCTACCCTTTCAACAACCATCCGCAAGAGTGAGATGCTGTTGTAGCCCTGACACCTCGTTTCCGGGATGATTGTTACCCCATCGTCCCGTGAAGGAACCGGAAAAATTGACTTAACCGGGAGGGCTTTGGGACAAAATTATAGTCGCGGGCGGCAGGCAGCAAGCCACTGGAGTTGATGCAGACACTCGTTTGGCCGCCAAAAAATCTCGGGTTCGTTAGCACCACGCAGCGTCGGCACATCATCAGCAAGCTTGTCCGGGAAAGCGAAGGTTACAAATCGAATCATCGGCCTGCCGTGAATGATGACAAAAACGACAGTTAAGCCCCCTCCGCCTCCTCTTACGGCTCTAAAGTGCGACAAATTATGAAATCTTCACATCGAAAATTCGAAATATCCGAGCCGACAGAAAGGGTAGCTCCATGATCAAAAAAGCAGATCGGCAACCAGCACGTTATCTGGATAGGGAAAACGCGCGCCGACTCCGATCATCACAACCATAAGAAGAATTAGCCATTGGAAACCTGAGCATAAATCACCCTAAGGTGCGACGGGTAATGCGCTTGCCATGCCCTCATTAGGCGAATAATTGCCGATATCGTTGACGAGCACTCGCTATTCGCTTGCCGGGAGCCCATCCGACACTCCTGCTGCAATCTCATGTCAAAACGATAACGGGCATAAAAGGTAACGCCTCATGATGGAACTGTTCACGGCCGCCGGATTCATGGCGCTACTAGAAGTCATCGCGATCAATCTTGTTCTTTCCGGTGACAACGCAATCGTTATCGGGCTTGCCGCCGCCGGGCTTCCTGCGCATCTGCGGCAAAAGGCTATTCTCTTCGGCATTATCGCTGCCACCGTCTTGCGGCTCATCTTCGCGGTCATCACCACATATCTGCTCGGCATTCCGGGGCTGCAGCTCATCGGCGGCCTTCTCCTCGGTTGGGTGTGCTGGAAGATGTGGTCGGAACTTCGCGTTGCGCGTAACGACGGCTCTCCCGAAACCGCAGATGGAGCCGCATCGCGCGCGCCGGAAAAGACATTTTTCCAGGCAGCCATGCAGATCGTGCTCGCCGACGTCTCGATGTCGCTGGATAACGTCCTCGCTGTGGCGGGCGCTGCACAGGGCCATTCCACGGTCCTGGTCATCGGCCTGATCGTGTCGATCGCGCTGATGGGCGTCGCCGCGAATTTTGTCGCAAAGCTTCTCTCCCGTTACCGCTGGATCGCCTATCTCGGCCTGATCATCATCGTCTACGTGGCCCTGAGCATGATTTACCACGGTTTCGACGAGGTTCTGCCGATGGTCTACAGCTACGTTTCCGGCGCCTGAACACGTCGCCTGACAGAATTGGCCCGGCAAGTTTTTGCCGGGCCAATTTGCGTTATAACGCCTTCACTGCCGCGAGAACCTCTTCTGCGTGGCCGGCAACTTTCACCTTCGGCCAGATCCGGGCAACCTTGCCTGCAGGATCGATCAGGAAGGTTGTACGTTCGATCCCCATATACGTCTTTCCGTACATGCTCTTCTCTTTCCACACGCCATAAGCCTGCGAGACCGCCGTGTCCTCGTCGGATCCCAACGCGATGGTCAATTCGCGTTTGCTGACAAAATTGTCATGCTTCTTCACGCTGTCGGCGGACACCCCGACAATCGCCGCGCCAGCTTTGTCGAACTCTGGCAGGAGTTGCGAAAACGAGATCGCTTCGGTCGTGCAGGCCGTTGTGTCATCCTTGGGGTAAAAATAGAGCACCAGCCGCTTGCCGCGAAAACTCGCCAGAGAAATGGTCTGGGCGCCATTTCCGGGCAGCGTGAAATCCGGTGCGTCGTCGCCGATATTCAGGTTCGCCATGGTTTTCCTTTCTTTTGCCAGCATCTTGAGTGAATGTTGCGGCCATGGGTATATACAGCCCGAAGAGGCGTCCAGATCAGCTTGGATGTGAAAAGAACGAGTTCTTCACTGAATGGCGGAAATACGTGGCGAGAAGATCGATTTCAGCAGGAAGGACATTGTCCCGCTGCATGAGCTTCCGTCCGCTCAGGCTGAAGACCCTATCATCGTTCACTGCCCTCCGCACAGCACGAGAACCTGGCGTTTCTGCAAGTCCATAGTGCTTTTCGCCGTCTTGATTATGGTCGCCATCGGCAGCGCTGTGTTTGCCATCGAAGGTGGCATAGTCGACGGTACGCTGACCAGCCGCGCTCAGTCTGCCCTGAACAATGCGATCGGTCCCCGCTACGTTTCCAACGTCGGCTCCGCGGCGATCCGTTTTGATTCGGATTTCCGTCTGGCGATCGAAGCACGCGACGTCGACATCGTTGAACGCGCAACCGGTCAGCACTTGAGCCGTGCAGGCGCCCTGCGAATGGCCGTGGATCCACTCGCGCTGCTCGGGGGGCGCATATCGATCAACAGCATATCGGCGCAGTCGATCCGCCTCGAAACGGCGCAGCTGCCGGAAGGCGACCCAATCGCGCTCGCCAAGGTTCGGGTCGACGCGGTTCCGCAGCTGCTTGAGCAAGCATTCCAGAGGCTCGATGAGGCACGGGGCCTGATCGAGCGAACGGGTACCGCCTCCATCCGCCTCGCAGGCATCGAGATCGTCCTTCCGGCAGCCCCCGGCCGCAAACCAACGGTCGTCAAGGTCAACGATCTCGAGCTTGCGCGCAATGCAACGGGCGAGATCGGTATTGACGGCACCGTCAGCATCAACGACCGGGAAGCGAAGCTCACGGCCGCATCAAAGACGGTCGATGGCGTAACAGCCGCCCTGTCCGCGCGCCTGTCCGGGCTGGAGGTAACCCCATTCCTGTTGCAGCGAACAGAAGATGGTCAGCCGCGTGAAGGCCTCGAGAGCTCAGTCGATTTCGACATGTCCGCAGAGCGCTCCCGCGGTGACGCCCAAAAGCCGGCGATGACGGCAACCCTGACCAATTCGCCGGGCAATTTCTACTTCGATGGCATCCAGCAGACATTCAGCGGCGCCACCATCAATGTCGCCTATGACTTCGCCAAAAACTCGATCGAAATCATGAATTCGGAGGCAAGTTTCGGTCCGACTGTCGTGCCGTTCACTGGTGCGGTTATAGATCTTAACCGCTTGAATGAGGGCGATAGACGTTTCGGCTTCGGCCTCGATCTCCTCGTTCGCGGAGGTAGAGCGATCGGCGCTTCTCAGGGAGAACAGCCGGCCGATTTCGACCTTAAGGCAACCGGGCGTTATCTGTCTGCCGACCGCCAGCTTGAATTCGACGAGATGACGGTGGCAAGTCCACTCGGTCATATGGCCGCCGCCCTCAAGGTCCGCTTTGGCAAACAGTCTCCCGAGATCAGCTTTGGGGGCCAGATCCCCCAGATGCAGGTGACGGGCGTAAAACAGCTCTGGCCCTTCTGGATGGCGCGCAAGCCGCGCGACTGGGTTATGGCGAATATGTTTGGCGGTAACGTCACGAATGGCACGATCGCTGTCTTCATCCCCGCGGGGCGCATGAAGGGTCCGGGTATTCCCATGGAGCTCGATGCGAACGAATTGCAGATCGGATTCGGGGTTACCGACACACGTCTCAACCTGCCGGGTGAAGTCCCGCCTCTGCGCGATCTTGCGGGAAAATTCTCGCTGAAAGGCCAGGAGATGCTCGTCGATGTCAGCAAGGCGGCATCCTATGCGCCTTCCGGTCGGGTCGTCACCGTCGAGAGCGGCCGCTTCGCCATCCCGTCAACATATGCCAAGCCATTGATGGCAGATCTAACGCTGAAGATTTCTGGACAGGCAGACGCGATCACCGAGCTTGCCAACTTCAAGCCGATGAATGCCTTGAAGGGCACCAGCTTCAAGCCTGAAGATTTTTCGGGAAATGCCAAGGCAGATATTCATGCTCGTTTCGGACTGATCTCGGATCATAATCCGCCCAAACCGACCTGGAATGCCCAAATCCGCCTTGATGGAGTTAATCTCGCGACACAGATGGAAGGGCACAAGATCGGCGCACTGACCGGGCTTTTGACCGTAGACAACCAGTCTGCAAAACTGACCGCGAACGGAACCGTGGACGACATTCCCGCCGAATTCGCCGTTACCGAACCTGTCGATCAGAACTCTGGCGTAAAGCGCGAGCGCGTTATCAAGGCGACGCTCAATAATGCCCAGCGCGATAAGCTCGTGCCCGGCCTCTCGGACATGGTAGAGGGCCAGATCGTTGCCGAACTCACGCGCATCGATGAAAAGCATCAGGCAGTTACGCTCGATCTCAGCCGCGCCGAGCTAACTGTGCCATGGATTGGCTGGACCAAGGGTAGCGGCATCGGCGCCAAGGCCCAGTTCGAGGTATCCAGTGATGCCGGAAAGCAGACGACCTTAAGCGGCTTTCAGCTCACCGGTGAGAGTTTTGGCGTGAGGGGCGACGTGCAACTGGCCGATGGGGCCTTGACGACGGCATCGTTCTCCCACGTGCAGCTGTCGCCGGCTGATAATTACAGCCTTAGCGTCAAGCGTTCGAAAGGTGCCTACGAAATCTCGATCGGCGGAAACGCCGTAGACATGCGGCCAATCATCACCATGATGCGCGCCAACAATGGCAATGCAGCGGCCGGCAGCAATGAGGGCAGCAGCACAATCCTGCGCGCACAGGTTGATCGCGTCGTCGGTTTCAACGACGAGCAGCTTTCGAATGTCGCATTGAATTTCTCCTCACGGGGCTCAAACATCGTCCGTGCTGATTTGAGCGCCATAACAGGAAGCGGACAAGCACTCGTCAGCCAGATGGCCCGCGGCGATACCATCTCGGTCACGAGCGGCGATGCAGGTTCGGTAGCACGCTTTGCCGACCTCTATGACAACATGAGCGCGGGATTGCTTAATCTGAAACTGAAAGCGCGAGGAAGCGATTGGGTTGGCTCGCTGGACATCCGCAATTTCCAGCTGCGCAACGAAGAGCGCCTGCAGTCCCTCGTGTCGACACCAGTCGGCGAAGATGGCCAGAGCCTCAACTCCGCGGTGAAAAAGGATATTGACGTCAGTTCGGCACGTTTCCAGCGCGGCTTCGCTGCATTGGTCTATCGCGACGGCGCGCTATCCGTCGCCAATGGCGTTGTGCGCGGAGAACAGATCGGTGCCACTTTCCAGGGCAAGTTGCGGGACGCCAACGGCAATATGGAGATGACCGGTACGTTCATGCCTGCTTACGGCTTGAACAGGCTTTTCGGCGAACTTCCGCTGATTGGCGCGATCCTTGGAAATGGCCGGGATCGCGGCCTTCTGGGCATCACCTTCAAGCTCGAAGGTGCGTTCGACAAGCCGCGACTGACGATAAACCCACTTTCGCTCATAGCCCCCGGCGTGTTCCGCCAGATCTTCGAATTCCAGTGACGAAAAAGGCCGCTCGAAAGCGGCCTTTGATCTTCTGTTTTCGAGGTCTATCTCAGGCCGGACGAACCAGGATATGCTTCTTCTTGCCGAGCGACAGCTTGATCACGCCATCGGCAGTCACTTCGCCGGAACCGATCACCTTGCGCTCGTCGGAAACCGCCACGTCATTGATCCGCACCGCACCGCCCTGAACGTGACGACGGGCTTCACCGTTCGATGCGGCAAGACCAGCCTTGACGATCAGCGCCAGCAGGCCGACCCCGGCTTCCAGCTCGCCCTTTGCAACATCGATCGACGGCAGATTGTCGGCAAGCGCACCCTCCTCGAAGGTCTTGCGAGCCGTTTCTGCCGCCTGCTCGGCGTTTTCGCGACCGTGCAGCATGGCCGTCACTTCGGTCGCGAGGATCTTCTTGACTTCGTTGATCTCAGAACCAGCCAGCGCCGAAAGCCGTGCGATCTCATCCATCGGCAACGTCGTGTAAAGCTTGAGGAAGCGCGAAACGTCAGCATCCTCGGTATTGCGCCAGTACTGCCAGAAATCATAGGCCGACAACATGTCGGGATTCAGCCAGACAGCGCCGTTCAGCGACTTGCCCATCTTGGCGCCTGAAGCGGTCGTCAGAAGTGGCGAGGTCAGCGCGTAGAGCTGCGGCGTGCCCATCCGGTGACCGAGATCGATGCCGTTGACGATATTGCCCCACTGATCCGAGCCGCCCATCTGCAGACGGCAGCCGTAGCGCTTGTTCAACTCTACGAAGTCGTAAGCCTGCAGGATCATGTAGTTGAATTCGAGGAAGGACAGCGACTGCTCCCGGTCAAGGCGCGTCTTGACGCTGTCGAAGGACAGCATGCGGTTGACCGAGAAATGGCGACCGACATCCCGCAGGAATTCAAGGTAGTTGATCTCGCGCAGCCAGTCGCCGTTGTTGATCATCATGGCATCCTTCGCGCCCTCCCCGTAGGAAAGGTAATTGGCGAAAACGCGCTTGATCGAGGCAATGTTGCTTTCGATCGTGTCGATCGTCATCAGCTGGCGGGCATCGTCCTTGAACGACGGATCGCCGACCATGCCGGTGCCGCCGCCCATCAGCGAGATCGGCCGGTGACCGGTCTGCTGCATCCAGTGCAGCATCATGATCTGGATAAGTCCGCCGGCATGAAGAGAAGGCGCCGTCGGGTCGAAGCCGATATAGGCCGTCACGGTTTCCTTGGCGAACAGTTCGTCGAGACCTGCCTCGTCGGAGATCTGGTGAATGAAGCCGCGCTCATCGAGCGTGCGAAGGAAATCGGACTTGAACCTGGACATCTCTCTACTCTGTGGATGTGTTTTTAAGTTGCGAAACGGCGTCTAGCACCGTTCTTTGGCATAATCACTTTAAAAGTGATCCCCTTGCCCCAACGGCATCGCGCGATCGCTAACCAATTCCTGATACACAAGACTTCATTAACCTTAAGGATGTGTAATCCCCTCAAGCAAGCATCGGATTTGATTCAGCCTTTTCAGGAGCAATACGTGACGCACCGAGCCGAAAACAAGGTTTTTGGAAAACGGGCAGCGAATCATGTCCTCATTCTCGCAAGTGGCGAGAAAATCCGTCATATGACCATCCGCCCCTGGATGATCGCCTTGACCGTATGTTTTGCAAGCATTCTGACGATAGGTTACCTCGGGGCTACATCTTATCTGGTAATCCGCGATGACCTGATCGGAGCAACGATCGCCCGCCAGGCCCGCATGCAGCATGACTATGAAGACCGTATTGCAGCCCTGCGTGCGCAGCTGGACCGCATTACCTCGCGCCAGCTGCTCGATCAGCAAGTCGTGGAAAAGAAAGTCGAAAAACTGCTTGAGCAACAGGACGCGCTGTTCTCCCGCCACACCAAGCTCGGCTCACTTCTGGATCGCGCCGAAGAAACAGGCCTTCAGCCGGGGGCAGAGCTTCCTGCGGCTGAAATCCCTGCCTTCGCTCCCACCGGTGACGGACGCAGGGCTTCCGTGTCCGGAGGCTCTGCCGCAATCGCCAAGATACTGCAAGGCGGCGAAACTGAAACCAGACTGGCAGTCCTCTCCCCCGTGGCCGGCACCCGCTTGCGTGAAGGCGCCGCCGATCGTGCCGACCGGATTTTTTCCAAGGTCACTCTGTCCCTCAAGACGCTCGAAAGCCAACAGCTGACGAAGATCGCGAGCCTGACGACGGGAGCGTCCGAAGCGGCAAATGCGATCACCACGATCCTGCTGCGAAGCGGCGTTGATCTGGATCCGTCAACCGTTAGACAAAATGGCATCGGTGGGCCGTATGTCGAGCCTCGCCTTCCCGGCAACCGTTTCGATGCGTCGCTTGACGATCTTGATGCGGCGCTGACGCGGCTGGAAAGCGTGCGCGAAACAGCGCGCGACCTTCCGTTTTCCAGTCCGGCCCCCGGACAACCGGTCACCAGCCGGTTTGGAAACAGGGTCGATCCCTTCCTTGGTCGTCTCGCATTGCATGCGGGTATAGATTTTGCCGCCCAGACCGGCGACGAAGTGAAGAGCACCGGCGCCGGCAAAGTCGTCGCAGCAGGCGCTGCCGGTGGTTACGGCAACATGGTCGAGATTGACCATGGTTACGGCATTTCGACCCGTTTCGGCCACCTTTCGAAAATCCTGGTCAATGTCGGAGCCGAGATAAAGACGGGCGATGTAATCGGTCGCGCCGGGTCGACCGGACGTTCGACCGGTCCCCATGTTCACTACGAAGTGCGCCGAAATGGACAGGCAGTTGATCCGATGCATTTCCTCAATGCCGGCATGAAGCTCACAACGTATCTCGAGTAGCAAGGTCAGCCATTCACGCGGCGTATCGCCGCGCGGTTGCTTTCATTCACCAAAACCACTGCCACCCTGGCGGGTTTTCTTGACTTTCCAGCATTTTGGTCATATGTCGCGCCCTGTTGTCGCCCCATTTGAGCGTAGCGACGGATCATGTTCTTCTTGAACGGAACGGAATAGTATTTCCATTGACCACTTTTGCTGATCTTGGCCTGAGCCAGAAAGTTCTTAACGCCGTCACCGACGCCGGCTACACGATACCCACGCCTATCCAAGCCGGAGCCATCCCGCATGCGCTGCAGCGCAGGGACATTTGCGGTATCGCACAGACAGGAACGGGCAAGACAGCTTCCTTCGTCCTGCCGATGCTGACGCTTCTGGAAAAGGGTCGGGCACGGGCTCGCATGCCGCGAACCCTCATTCTGGAGCCGACCCGGGAACTCGCAGCCCAGGTTGCGGAAAACTTCGAAAAATACGGCAAGAATCACAAACTCAACGTCGCCCTGCTGATCGGCGGCGTTTCCTTCGAGGAACAGGATCGCAAGCTTGAGCGCGGCGCCGATGTTCTGATCTGCACGCCCGGCCGCCTGCTCGACCATTGCGAGCGCGGCAAGCTGCTGATGACCGGCGTCGAAATCCTCGTCATCGACGAAGCCGACCGCATGCTCGACATGGGCTTCATCCCGGATATCGAACGGATCGCAAAGATGATCCCGTTCACCCGCCAGACGCTATTCTTCTCGGCCACGATGCCGCCGGAAATTCAGAAACTGGCAGACCGTTTCCTGCAGAACCCGGAACGTATCGAAGTCGCCAAGCCGTCTTCGACTGCCAAGACCGTGACGCAGCGCCTCGTTGCTGCACACAACAAGGATTACGAGAAGCGCGCCGTCTTGCGCGAACTCATCAAGGCTCAGGACGACCTGAAGAACGCGATCATCTTCTGCAACCGCAAGAAGGACGTCGCCGACCTGTTCCGCTCGCTGGAGCGCCACGGCTTCTCGGTCGGCGCTCTCCATGGCGATATGGACCAGCGCTCGCGCACGACGATGCTGGCAGGCTTCAAGGACAACCAGATCACCCTGCTCGTCGCGTCCGACGTGGCCGCCCGTGGGCTGGATATCCCTGATGTCAGCCACGTCTTCAATTTCGACGTTCCGATCCATTCGGAAGACTACGTTCACCGCATCGGCCGTACCGGCCGTGCCGGCCGTTCGGGTCGCGCGTTCACCATCGTCACCAAATCCGACTCGAAATATCTCGATGCGATCGAAAAGCTGATCGGCGAAAAGATCGAGTGGGAGAACGGTGATCTCTCCGCACTGCCAGCCGCCATGGAAAGCCATGACAGCGATCGCGGCGGACGCAAGGGCGGCCGGGATCGCGGTGGTAAAGACCGCAACCGTGGCAGCCGTCACGAACAACCGGCAGCCGTTGCAGCAGCACCGCAGCAGCAGGAAAAGCAAATCGTCACTGAAGAGGCAAGCGTGGAAGCAGTTCTGGAAAATACGAAGTCGGAACGTCGTTCTGACAAGAAAAATCAGCCTGCGAACAACCGCGGCCGCGAGCGCCGTGTCAATCCTGCCAATGACGACAACCGTGATCGCCGCCGTTATCGCGACCATGATGACGGCCCGACCCCGGTCGGCTTCGGCGACGATATCCCAGCCTTCATGCTGATCGTCGCAAACGCAGCGAAGTAATGTCCGCCTTAGCAAAACCGGGCCAGGATTTTCCTGGCCTTGGAGTAGGCCTGGTGATCCGCCGCGCCGATGGGAAAGTGCTGGTCTGTCGTCGCCTGAAGGCGCCCGAAGCGGGTCACTGGAACATCGTCGGCGGCAAGGTCGACATGATGGAACAGGCAGAAGACGCTGCGCGTCGGGAAGCCGAGGAAGAGACCGGGCTGAAGATCGGAAAGATCAGCTTTCTCTGCGTGATCGAAGGCATTCTTGAAGAGGAAGGTCAGCACTGGCTCTCGCTGATCTACGTGACTGACGATTTTTCCGGCGAGCCGGTTCTCACCGAACCTGAAAAACATGAGGATCTGATGTGGATCGACATGAATGAGCCACCGGCGCCTCTGTCGATATTCTCCTCACAAGCCTTTGCGCTGCTCAAATCTCACTAAAAAAGCCGTCCCGGTTGTCCAGGACGGCTCTCTTGATTGAAAATTTTACAGTATCATCGGATGCTGTCGTCGGCTCGGGCTTGCCCGAACCACATCCCCCATTACCCGACAAGAATATCCTCTGGGTCTTGCAAGCCGCAATACGTTAATTCTCGCACTTGCGAAGAAAATACGATCACGTATCGCGATTGGCTCGAAGCGCTGCTTCAAAGGCCATACGCACCCAGTCTCGCAGCTCGTCAGGATCGTCCAGCGCCGCATTCGGTATGGACCAATAGGGCATGAGAACGGGTTTCCCCTTTTTACCTTCATAGGACCATTGGACCGCACCTGCAGCCCGAAAAGCCGGAGCGCTCGTCTCATCCGCCTTTAACAGTATTTCATCTCGCAGATCGAGGGCGATGATCAGACCCTGATGATAGATCCCCTTGCCGCCGAACATGCGTCGGATGGAAACCGGTCCGAGACCCTCGAACATTTCCTCGATCGCTGCATTGTCCATGCCCCGCCCTTCCTTTTGGCTCGGTACAGTCGAAAGACCGTGCCGGCCAGACGACGCCGATGTCCTGTCACACGAATAGCAAGATTCCACTCACGATCATGCTAGATTTCGCCCGTGAACTGCCAAAAACGGGAAAAAGCTTGGACGCTCATGCCCTTGCGGGTTAAAGCTGCAGCGAACACGGACTTAAGGAAAAGCATGCCTTCCCTGCGTTTCGATATCGCGATCCTGCTGACTGCAGCGGCTTTCGGATATGTTGCCACGGCAACGACGGTCTCGGCCGCCACCATCGGTGTCGTCGCGCCAAAGACGGGACCTTATGCGTTGCTCGGCATGCAGGTTTTTGAAGGGGCCAGAGCCGCCGCACAAGTCACAGGCGACAGACTTGTCGAAATCGACGAGACCTGCAACGAGACCGGCGGCGTGGAAGCAGCAAAGACGCTTGCCGACGCCAAGGCCTCTATCGCGATCGGGTTTCTATGCGTCGAAACGCTGGCCTCCGCCTTGCCGGCGCTGGCCGACAGCAAGATTGCAGCAATCACCATTTCCGTCCGTTCCCGAATCCTGATGGAAGACGCCTTGCGCAATGGCTGGCCGCTTTTCCGCATGGCTCCATCGGAAACTGCCGAGTCCGATCAGATCGCGGCGGTGATCGTCGATCGCTGGAAAGCCGAGCCGATTGCCCTTGTCGACGACGGCACCATCTACGGGCGCGAACTCGTCAGCGCTGTCCGCCAGAAACTCGAACCGATCGGCATCGCGCCGGTGTTCACCGATACGCTTCGGCCGGGCCAGGAGCAGCAGATAGCCCTCATCAGACGGCTGCAAAAAGCCGGCGCAACCCATATACTCGTCGGCGCGGACCGTAACGATGTCGCCGTCATTGCCCGCGATGCCGAAAGGGAAAACATTCCCCTCACGATACTCGGCGGCGATGTCATGAAGGCCGCCAACCGGCCGGTCGCGCTTCGCGACGGCACGCTGGCTGTCACGCTGCCACCTTACCGGACACTCCAGACTGCCGCCAACGCTGCAACATCGCTCGAAAGCCGCCAGATCGAGCCTGAAGGCAACACGCTTCCCGCCTATGCCGCAACCCAACTGGCCAGCCAGACAGCAGCATCCGCAGGCAATGACTGGGGAAAACTCCTGTCCTCCCTCAAAACCGGCACCTTCCAGACCGCAATCGGACAGATCCGCTTCGATGCTGCCCACGAACTGGCGGACAATCCCTATCGTCTTCTGGAATGGCGCGGCGGCGAGTTTTTGCCGCCCGCCTCCGCGACCGAGTAACGATTGCGGCAATCGCCCCGGAATGCTAGTCGGCAGACGACACAGGAGATCCGTCCATGACCTTGCCGCTTCGCATCGCCCCCTCCATTCTAGCTTCCGATTTTTCGAAACTCGGCCAGGAGGTCGCAGACGTCGTCGAGGCCGGTGCAGACTGGGTTCACCTCGATGTCATGGACGGCCATTTCGTCCCCAATATCTCTTTCGGTCCCGATGTCATCAAGTCGCTGCGCCGCTATACGGACGCATTCTTCGATTGCCATCTGATGATTGCCCCGGTCGACCCCTATCTCGAAGCCTTCGCCAAGGCCGGATGCGACGGCATTACCGTCCATGCCGAGGCCGGCCCGCATCTGCACCGTTCGCTGCAGACGATCCGGTCGCTTGGCAAGAAGGTTGGCGTGACGCTCAATCCAGCTACTCCGGTCTCGGTGCTTGAAGACGTTCTGGACGACGTCGACCTCATCCTCGTCATGAGCGTCAACCCCGGCTTTGGCGGTCAAAAGCTAATTCCATCCGCGCTCGACAAGATCTCCCGCATCAAGTCTATGATCGGTGACAGACCTATCGAGATTGAAGTCGACGGAGGCATCACGGCTGAAACCATCGGCGCAGCCCGCAAGGCAGGCGCCAATGTCTTCGTCGCCGGATCGGCGGTCTACAAGGGCGCAAACAAGAATGCGTATCGCGACAACATCTCGGCGCTTTTGAAGGCCGCCGAGGCCTGAAAAGCCTTAAACACGGGGCAACGCCCCAAAAAGATTGAGCTTCGCCGTTCTTCTTGATAGAGCGGCGGCAATTCTATCCAAGCAAGCGAGCTGCCCATGATCCCCCGTTATTCCCGACCGGAAATGGTCGCCATCTGGTCGCCGGAAACAAAGTTTCGCATCTGGTTCGAAATCGAGGCCCACGCCTGCGACGCGCTCGCGGCAATCGGCGTCATTCCGAAATCTGCGGCAGAAACGATCTGGGAAAAGGGCGGCAAGGCCGAATTCGATGTCGCCCGCATCGATGAGATCGAAGCCGTCACCAAGCATGACGTCATCGCCTTCCTCACTCATCTGGCGGAATTCGTCGGCCCGGATAGCCGCTTCATCCACCAGGGCATGACATCTTCGGACGTGCTCGACACGACGCTCAACGTCCAGCTCGTACGCGCCACCGACATTCTGCTTGCAGACATAGATCGTGTTCTGGCTGCTCTGAAGGCTCGCGCCTTCGAACACAAGGATACGGTCCGCATCGGCCGCAGCCACGGCATCCATGCCGAACCGACGACGATGGGCCTGACCTTTGCCCGCTTCTACGCCGAAATGAACCGCAACAAGACACGCCTTCTCGAAGCCCGCGAAGAGATCGCCACCTGCGCAATCTCCGGCGCCGTCGGCACCTTCGCCAACATCGACCCGCGCGTCGAGGAACATGTCGCGGCAGCCCTGGGCCTGAAGCCGGAGCCGGTCTCCACCCAGGTCATTCCGCGCGATCGCCACGCGATGTATTTCGCCATCCTCGGCGTAATTGCCTCTTCGATCGAAAACGTTGCGATCGAAATCCGCCATATGCAGCGCACTGAAGTTCTGGAAGCGGAAGAGTTCTTCTCGCCGGGCCAGAAGGGTTCGTCAGCCATGCCGCACAAGCGCAACCCGGTGCTCACCGAAAACCTCACCGGCCTTTCCCGTCTCGTGCGCATGTCAGTCGTTCCGGCAATGGAAAACGTTGCCCTCTGGCACGAACGCGACATCAGCCATTCCAGCGTCGAGCGCGCCATTGGCCCGGACACGACCGTTACTCTCGATTTCGCCCTTAACCGCTTGGCTGGCGTCATCGAAAAGCTCGTCATCTACCCTGAGAACATGTTGAAAAACATGAACAAGTTCAAGGGCCTGGTCATGAGCCAGCGTGTACTTCTGGCACTCACCCAGGCGGGCGTTTCGCGCGAAGACTCCTATCGTCTCGTTCAGCGCAATGCGATGAAGGTCTGGGAGCGCGGTGCAGACTTCCTTGAAGAACTGCTTGCTGACGAAGAAGTCCGCGCAGCGCTCTCCGAGGAGGAGATCCGCGAAAAATTCGATCTCGGTTATCACACCAAACATGTCGACACGATTTTCAATCGTGTCTTCGGCGAAGCTTGATATAGAAATCGGGAAGGCCCAGATAGGCGGCATGAAAGCATCAGAAGCCGATATCCTCATCATCCCCGGTTACACCAATTCCGGTCCTGACCATTGGCAGACCCGTTGGGAGCAGAAGCTCGCGACGGCCCGCCGGGTGGAACAGGCCGAATGGTCGAAGCCGGTAAAGGAAGACTGGATCCAGCGTCTCGTCGAGGAGGTCAACGCCTCGACGAAACCGGTTGTGCTGGTCGCTCATTCGCTCGGCGTTCCGACGGCGATCCATGCCATCCCGCATTTCAAAAAGCCGGTGGCCGGCGCATTCTTCGTGGCGCCGCCGGATGTGCAGAACCCGAAGATCAGGCCGAAACACCTGATGACATTCGGCCCTTATCCGCGTGATCCGCTTCCTTTTCCCGCCGTTACGATTGCCAGCCGAAACGACCCCTTCGGCTCCTATGATCACGCCGGCGACATTACCAACGCCTGGGGTTCGCTCCTGATCGACGCAGGCGAATCTGGCCACATCAATTCCGAGTCGGGCCACGGCCCGTGGCCTGAAGGCACAATGGTGTTTGCCCAGTTTCTGAGCCGACTGAAAGCCTGACCTCTGGCGATGTGCAGCGCACAACCCGACGTCGTAATTTCGCTTTCGATAGACAATTTTAAAGTTGCCTTAATTCGAATTCACTAACATTGCGCAATTCCTGCGAATGTAGGCGAACAGATGTCATCCAAACCAGTCTTCTATGCCGGCCCGACGATATCACCTTCGAGAGACGCCGGCTCGCTGACCGGCCTTTTTGACGCCATTCCCCTTCCCGTAGCACTGCTCGATTGGCAGGCGCGACTGCACCATGCGAACAAGGCTCTCAAGGCGAACTGGTGCCCCTTCGAGGTGGAATTTTTCACAGATCTGATCGATATCGAAGACCGTTCGGATTTTCTCGCCGGGCTTCGCCGCTGTAAGGCTGCCGCTGATGGTCAGATGGAACTCCGCCTGCCGCAGCCGGACGGTACGCTGCGATGGGCTCTCGTCCATCTTGCTCCGGCACCGACAGGGCTGGACACGCCTTTTCTCGTCGCAGCCTCGTTCGTCGACATAACAGCTTTGAAGACAAGGCTTGCTGATCTCGACATCTGGGAAAGCCGTTGGAACAAGGCGCTCGTCGGGTCGTCGACAGGCGTCTGGGACCATGATTGGAAACGCGGAGAGAAATACTATTCGCCGACATGGCGGCGGATCCGTGGCATGACCGAGGAGGATCCTCTTCCCGAAAGCACTCAGGCGTGGCTCGATCTCCTCCATCCGGATGATCGGGATCACGTAATCCACTGCATCGACCGGCAGAATGAAGGCGATCCGGACTACACGGTGTTCGAATATCGCGAGCGCCACAAGGACGGCCATTGGGTCTGGATCGAGTGCCGCGGCGATTGCGTCGAATGGGACGCCGACGGCAAGCCGACGCGCATCGTTGGGACGGATACGGATATCACGGCCCGCAAGCAGGCCGAGGAGGCCACGGCGCGCATGGCAAGACGCCTGGACATGGCTCTCGAAATATCAGGCATCGGCACTTACGAATGTGACCTCACAACCGGTGTCGTCGACTGGGATGACCGCATGTATCGCATCTATGGAGTCGGTCGGCGCGAAGATGTCAGGGTCGGCGGATTGTGGGAAACCTTTTTGCATCCGGCCGATCGCGAACGTGTCTTGAAAAACGTCGATGAACATATGCGAAACGGCGACCGCTTTTCGGATCAGTACCGCGCCGTTCTCCGCGATGGCTCCGATCGCATCATTCGCGCGCGCACCATGACCTTTCAGGATGGGAACGGTCACAAGATGACGGTTGGTGCGAACTGGGATGTCACAGATGATGTCGGGCTGCATCATGAACTGGAGCGTGCCAGAATTCTGGCCGAAGCCAGAAACATCGAACTGGAGGCAGCCAAGGACCGGATCGAGCACAGTGCCATGCATGATTACCTGACCGAGCTCCCGAACCGCCGCTATCTTGACGAGGTGCTCGACCGGATGGCAACGCAATACAGCGGCAGCGAGGCAGGCATCGCGATCCTCCATGTCGACCTTGATCGCTTCAAGCAGATCAATGACCGGCTCGGTCACGACGCGGGAGATGCAATGCTGGTCCATACTGCTCGCACGCTGCGCAGAACACTGAGCGAAGATGACTTCATTGCCCGTGTCGGCGGCGACGAATTCGTGGTTGTGTCGCAGCTGCGCGCCGTCGAGGAGCCGGCATCATCTGTGGCCACCCGCATGATAGACGCCCTGCGCGAGCCGATGATCTATGAGGGGCATCGCTGTCGCGTGGGCGCCAGTATCGGCATTGCCTCCCAGCGCGGCGACGCGATCGACGTACGCCAGTTGCTGCGCAACTCCGATATCGCGCTTTATGAAGCCAAGCGGCAGGGGCGAAACCGCTACGTCTGGTTCACGGCCGTCGCCTGATGCGCTACTGGTTCTCCACCTGGGCGGAAGCTTCAGTCAGCAGATCAAGCATCTTCATGCGTATCTCCGCATCCGACACCGCAATCCCGGCTGCATCGAAATCCTGCCTCAGCTTGCGAAAGACGTCCTCATGTCCGGCTTCCGCAAAATCCGCAACGATCACTTCCCTTGCATAGGCATCCCGGTCCGGCCTTCCGAGCATTTCCGCCGCCCAGAGCCCGGCCAGTTTGTTACGCCGCGACAATGCCCTGAATTTCAACTCCTCATCGTGCGCGAACTTGTTTTCGAACGCCTTTTCACGATCACTCATGCCACTCATGTTTTCCTCCCACGGCAACATTAGAATAGTTAAATAAGAGCATTCCCCCCTTTTGCAATCGGTAGCCCTGGAGGCCCCGCAGGATGCTTGATTGGAACCCAACCGATTGCAGCGCTATTTAAAGATGGAGTTCGACAACCTATCTGCCGTGGAAAGTCGGCGGTGCCGGAAAAAAGCCGGTCAAACCGATATAGTATGTTGGCAGTGATTCTTCGCATGCCGAATACAGGGCAAATCGCCTGCCAGCGGACGTCTGCATTGTGAAAAGGAAACTTTTCCGATATGGGACCGCTTCAAATATGATTGCAGCCGCTCAGGCCGCCTTAGAACGAGATAAGAATACCATGAATCGTCGCCGCCGTATTTACGAGGGCAAGGCCAAGATCCTTTATGAAGGACCCGAGCCCGGCACGCTGATCCAGTTCTTCAAAGACGACGCCACAGCCTTCAACAAGAAGAAGCATGATGTCATCGACGGCAAGGGCGTGCTCAACAACCGCATTTCCGAATACCTGTTCACCCACCTGAACAAGATCGGCATCCCGACCCATTTCATCCGCCGGATGAACATGCGCGAGCAGCTGATCAAGGAAGTCGAGATGATCCCGCTTGAGATCGTCGTGCGCAATGTCGCCGCCGGCTCGCTGTCGGAGCGCCTTGGCATCGAGGAAGGCACCGTCCTGCCCCGCTCGATCATCGAATTCTATTACAAGTCTGACCAGCTCGCCGACCCGATGGTTTCCGAGGAGCATATCACCGCCTTCGGATGGGCCAATCCGGCCGAGCTTGACGACATCATGGCGCTCGCCATCCGCGTCAACGACTTCCTCTCGGGCCTCTTCCTCGGCGTCGGCATCCAGCTCGTCGATTTCAAGATCGAATGCGGTCGCCTTTATGAAGGCGATATGATGCGCATCATCCTTGCCGACGAGATTTCCCCCGATAGCTGCCGCCTCTGGGACATCGAGACGAAGGAAAAGATGGACAAGGATCGTTTCCGCCGCGATCTCGGCGGCCTTCTCGAAGCCTATTCCGAAGTCGCCCGCCGTCTGGGCATCATCAATGAAAACGAACCGATCCGCGGAACGGGTCCGGTTCTGGTCAAGTAATCAGGGGTATTTTGCAGTGATCAAGGCACGTGTAACCGTCACGCTCAAGAACGGCGTTCTCGACCCCCAGGGCAAGGCCATCGAAGGTGCCCTCGGCAGCCTCGGCTTCGAAGGCGTTCACCAGGCCCGCCAGGGCAAGGTCTTCGATCTTGAGCTGGACACAGCCGACAAGGCCAAGGCGGAAGCCGACCTCAAGGCCATGTGCGAAAAGCTTCTGGCTAACACGGTGATTGAGAACTACACTATCGCAATCGACTAAAGGTTGCGGAGCGTGTGATGGCCGAAGTCACCAGTGAACTCATGTATGAACTTATGAAGCGCATTCATGCAGACCTGGGTGATCTCAAGCTCGGCCAGCGAGAGTTGAAAGCAGAGATAAATGCTATGCGAGGAACGATGGTTCCACTGCATCAGGATATTCTCAACATAAATACAACTTTGGCGCGGCATGAGTTGCGCCTCGACCGTATCGAAAACCGCCTGGAACTGCGGGAGTTCCAGAAAGCCCAAGCAAGGTTTGAACCACAGCCATGAAGTCAGCCGTCGTCCAGCTCCCAGGCCTCAACCGCGATCGCGACATGATCGCCGCCCTCACCAAGATTTCCGGCAAGGCGCCGATCACCGTCTGGCAGACGGAGACGAGCATTCCCGACGACGTCGACCTGATCGTCATCCCGGGCGGGTTCTCCTACGGCGACTACCTGCGCTGCGGCGCAATCGCTGCGCGTATGCCGGTCATGCAGGCGATCAAGGAAAAGGCTGAAAAGGGCGTCAAGGTTCTCGGCGTCTGCAACGGCTTCCAGATCCTCGTCGAGGCAGGCCTCCTGCCCGGCGCCCTGATGATGAATTCCTCGCTGAAATTCGTCTGCAAGGAAGTGAAGCTCGAGATCGTCAATGCCGAGACCGACTTCACCCGCGCCTATGAAAAGGGCCAGGTCATCCGCTGCCCTGTCGCGCACCATGAGGGCAATTATTTCGTCGATCAGGAAACTCTGAAGTCGATGAACGACAATGGCCAGGTCGTCTTCCGCTACGCCGAAGGCACAAACCCCAACGGCGCGATCGAAGATATTGCCGGTGTCGTCAATGCCCGCGGCAACGTTCTCGGCATGATGCCCCATCCGGAAAACCTGATCGAAGCCGCCCATGGCGGCAGCGACGGTCGCGGTATCTTCGCATCCGCGCTGGACGTCATCGCAGCCTGATCCTCACACGGGCGTCGGCAAAAAAGGCCGACGCTTGCTTTATCAGCCATTTTTGGGAACGCACGCAGATGGCCTGCCGCATTTCGACTGCAATTTCTGTAACCGTTCTCGCCGCAGCGCTGACTGCGTGTCAGGCCAAGCCCGTTGTGCAATCCAGCCCTTCGGCGCTGGACATCATGGAAAAGGTTGCTGTTGCCGCAAACCGCTGCTGGTTCAAGTCAGGTGACGCTGCCTTCAAGTCCTACGCCTTCGCGCCGGAACTGTCGTCCTTCTCGGGACGTCCGCGCATCCTCCTCACCCGCAAGGGCTCATCCGACATTCGCCCGCTCCTCGTCGTCCAGGCGGAGGGCAAACCTGCCCGCCTCAGCGCCTTCGGCCCTGTAATGAACGAACAGCTCGGTACACGCGTTGGTGCCGACGTCAAGCGTTGGGCGGCCGGCAACAGCAATTGCTGACGTAAAAAGGGCCCGTCCGGCGGTTGGGATGCCGGACAGGCCGCTTGCACCTGCTACAGGTGCCCGGTGCAATTCGCGCGAATGAGGGGACCAAGTTCGCGTTCGAAATTGCACTGAATATTTCAAGCCCGCATTCTCAGCCCAGGAACCAGGATTTCCCGGCTTCGCGCTTGGCTGCAATCCGCGTCACGCCGATATCCCGTAGCTGGCTCTCGTCCATATCAAGGAGAGCCGCCCGTCCTGAGCGCCGCGTCAACGCATTCTTCAGCGCATCGATCAATCCGGCAATGACACCCAATCGAACCGTCATGGTCGCTTCCGGTAGCAGATCCTTGGCGACATAGAAGGCCGCCTCGCGTTCGTAGCGATCGGGATAAATTGTATCTATTGTAACGAGATATTCGTCATACTTGCGCATTTCGCACCTGTTGGCGTTTCGTTGCATTGCCTGCATTGTGGATACATTGACTCAAAAATCACCGCAATGTAATCATTGTCACTATGACAAAATGGCTTCCAGATCTTCAGGAGGGCTCCGGCCCGCTCTACACCCGATTGGCCGACCAGATGGAAAAGGCCATCGAAACCGGTGACTTGCCGTCGGGCAGCAAGCTTCCGCCACAACGAAACCTCGCCTACGATGTTGGGGTGACAATCGGCACGGTCAGCCGCGCCTATTCGCTTCTTCATGAAAGAGGGCTGGTCAATGGCGAGGTCGGGCGCGGCACCTACGTCTTGAAACGCGACGACGAAGGCACACAGGATGATCAATATCCCGTATCCACCAGCATTGCCGGCACACGGCCGCTGCAGGCGCCGTCGGGCAAGATCCGCTTCGACAGCACAGCCGCTCCCGATCTCGGCCAGAGCGAGACAATCGCGGAGATAACATCAGAAATCATGCGCGACTGTCCGCACGACGTTGCCGGCTACACCCGCACTTCGCCCGATCATTGGCAGCAGGCCGGTGTTCGCTGGCTGAGCTATGGCGACTGGGTTCCTGCTGCCGACTCGATTGTCCCCACACTCGGCGCCCATGCCGGGATCATGTCGATCATCGCAGTCCTCACCAATCCGGGCGACAGGATCGCCTTCGAGCACCACACCTATTCGCAGGTGAGCCGCGCCGCCGGCCTCGTCGGTCGACGGATATCGCTGATCAATTCGGACACACACGGTGTCATGCCCGACGATTTCGAGCGTGCCTGCGTGCAGGAGCATCCGAAGATCGCCTTCTTCATGTCCTCGGTCCAGAACCCGACGCTGGCCACCATGCCGCTTGAGCGCAGAGAGGCGATCGCTGCCATCGCACGCAAATACAATGTCTGGCTGATCGAGGACAATCTCTACGGCGCCATGGACAAGGGAGACATTCCGTTGATCGCGACGCTCGCGCCGGAGCGGACTTTCGTGGTCGACGGCCTGTCGAAATCCGTATCGGCCGGCATTCGCGGCGGATGGGTCGCCTGCCCACCTCACCTCGCCCAACGCGTAAGGGTCGCCCACAAGATGACGACCGGTGGCATGCCCTTCCTGCTTGCCGAACTGAGTGCCCGTCTCGTGCTCAGCGGCGCAGCAGATCTGATTTGGGAACTCTGTCGCTCGGAGATCAACGCCCGTGAAGCCATGGCCCGCGAAATCCTCGCCGGTTACGACTTCAACTCCAATTCCGACATTCCCTTCCTTTGGCTGAAGCTGCCCGACCCCTGGCTTTCCGCCACATTCAAGAACGCCGCCTATGCGGACGGCCTGCTGCTTGACGACGAGGCGGAATTCAAGGCCGGCAGGTCGGAAAAGATAATCCATCGCGTCCGTATCGGCTTTTCCTCGCCAGGATCCATGCAGGAAGTCAATGATGGACTGAGGATCGTGCGAAGCCTGCTAGACAATGGCTCCGGCGGTTATGACAGCCTCGCCTAGAGGCAGCCGGCATCGATTTTGAAACATACCGGCACTAATCCCCCGGCTTCCCCCGGCCGGGCCGATTTTCCTGTCGCACTCGCGCCATAGTTAGGTTAAAGAGGCGCCAAAAGCCCCCGACCGGCAGCCATTCCAGGATAAAAGATGACGATCTCCAATTCCCGCCAGATCACCCCGGAACTCATTGCCTCTCACGGCCTCAAGCCGGATGAGTACCAGCGCATTCTTGATCTGATCGGACGCGAACCGAGCTTCACCGAGCTTGGTATCTTCTCTGCCATGTGGAACGAGCACTGCTCCTACAAGTCTTCCAAGAAATGGCTGCGCACGCTGCCCACCAAGGGCCGCCGCGTCATCCAGGGACCGGGCGAAAATGCCGGTGTCGTCGATATCGATGACGGCGACGTTGTCGTCTTCAAGATGGAGAGCCACAACCACCCGTCCTATATCGAACCCTATCAGGGTGCGGCGACCGGCGTCGGCGGCATCCTGCGCGACGTCTTCACCATGGGCGCGCGTCCGATTGCAGCGATGAACGCCCTGCGTTTCGGCGCTCCCGACCATGCCAAGACCAAGCATCTCGTCTCGGGCGTTGTTGCCGGTGTGGGCGGTTACGGCAATTCCTTCGGCGTACCGACCGTTGGCGGTGAAGTCGAGTTCGATCCGCGCTACAACGGCAACATCCTCGTCAACGCCTTTGCGGCAGGCCTTGCAAAGTCCGACGGCATCTTCCTCTCCGAAGCCAAGGGCGTCGGCCTGCCGGTCGTTTATCTCGGTGCAAAGACCGGCCGCGACGGCGTCGGCGGAGCCACCATGGCATCGGCCGAATTCGACGAGTCGATCGAAGAAAAGCGCCCGACGGTTCAGGTCGGCGACCCCTTCACCGAAAAGTGCCTGCTCGAAGCCTGCCTCGAACTGATGAAGACCGGCGCGGTCATCGCCATCCAGGATATGGGTGCCGCCGGCCTCACCTGCTCGGCCGTCGAAATGGGCGCCAAGGGCGACCTCGGCATCGAGCTCTACCTCGACAAGGTCCCGGTCCGCGAAGAGCAGATGACCGCCTATGAAATGATGCTCTCGGAAAGCCAGGAGCGCATGCTCATGGTTCTCGAGCCGTCCAAGGAAGAAGTCGCCAAGGCGATCTTCGTTAAGTGGGGTCTCGACTTCGCAATCGTCGGCAAAACCACCGACGACCTGCGTTTCCGCGTCATTCATCAGGGCGAAGAAGTTGCCGACCTGCCGATCAAGGATCTCGGCGATCAGGCACCGGAATATGACCGTCCATGGATCCAGCACACCGTCCGCGACGCCCTGCCCGCTTCGCAGGTCGCAGAACCTTCCGATTACAACGACACACTCCTCAAGCTCGTCGGCTCGCCGAACCAGTCCAGCCGTCGCTGGGTCTGGGAACAGTATGACACGCTGATCCAGGGCAACTCGCTGCAGCTTCCGGGCGGCGATGCCGGTGTCGTGCGCGTCGAAGGCCATGCGTCGAAGGCGCTCGCCTTCTCCTCCGACGTTACCCCACGTTACGTCGAAGCCGATCCGTATGAAGGCGGCAAGCAGGCGGTTGCCGAATGCTGGCGCAACATCGTCGCCACCGGCGCAGAGCCGCTGGCGGCCACCGACAACCTCAATTTCGGCAACCCTGAAAAGCCGGAAATCATGGGTCAGCTCGTCGGCGCCATCAAGGGCATCGGCGAAGCCTGCACCGCGCTCGACTTCCCGATCGTCTCCGGCAACGTCTCGCTCTACAACGAGACCAACGGCGTTGCCATTCTTCCGACCCCGACCATTGCCGGCGTCGGCCTGATGGGCGACTGGCAGAAGATGGCCCGTGTCGGTTCGGCCAAGGGTGGCGACGTGCTGATCATGATCGGCACCGACGGCAGCCACCTCGGCTCGTCGATCTACCTGCGCGACGTGCTCGATTCGACCGATGGCCCTGCCCCGACGGTCGATCTCGTCGCCGAGCGCCGCAATGGTGAATTCGTCCGTGCAGTCATCCGCAATGCCCAGGTCACCGCCTGCCACGACATTTCCTCGGGCGGCCTTGGCCTCGCTCTTGCCGAAATGGCAATGGCGTCGAACAAGGGCATGACGGTAAGCCTCGCCGACCAGCAGGGACCGGCACACGCGCTTCTCTTCGGCGAAGACCAGGCTCGTTATGTCATCGCCGTTTCGGCCGATCTTGCAAACTTCGTCCAGGCCAGCGCCGAAAGCGCCGGTGTTCCGTTCCGCACGCTCGGCAAGGTCGGCGGTGAAGCGCTGGTTGTCGAAGGCGTCGTCAACGTCGCCGTCAGCGACCTGACCGCAGCGCACGAAAAGTGGTTCCCATCCTTCATGGCCTAAACGCCTTCATGGCATAATCGCCTCGCAAGGTTCTGTGAATTGATGACAATGCCGGCGAAGAGTAATCTTCGCCGGCATTGTCGCTTTGACCGGGCCGAAAGTTTGAGGCAGTGTTCAAACGGACAAGCACCCGGCAGCGATTCCGGGAGAAACAAGAAGGACATAACTGCATGCCCATGCGACCCGGCGAAATCGAAGACATGATCAAGGCGGGCATTCCCGGCGCCAAGGTCACCATCAGGGATCTTGCAGGCGACGGTGATCATTACGCAGCCGAAGTCGTGGCGGAAGCCTTCCGCGGCAAGAGCCGTGTGCAGCAGCACCAGATGGTCTACGATGCGCTGAAGGGCAATATGGGCGGCGTGCTGCACGCGCTGGCGCTTCAAACCTCGGCTCCTGCGGATTGACGTCATGAACAGCCTCGTCAACCAGATCGTCACCGGCGTCGTCGAAAGCCTGGTCAAGGAATTGCTCGGCAAGTCGCACGGCAAGACGGCAAGCAAGCGCAAGAAACGCGCCGCAAAGCCAGCATCGACGACGACGAGTGCGACCAAGCGGAAGGCGGCAACCACGCGCAACGCCAAACCCGCTCGCAAGCAGGTTAGCAAACGCCGGACGACGGCCAGCCGTAGCAGGCAACGCAGCCGCTAGGTTTGCATCTTTTGCGCCGGGCATTTGGCATTCAGCGCTGGAATTAATAAGGCTGCCTTGCTATTTAAGGGCAACGCGCAGCGCAGCGGTCCTTGAAACCGCATGTGAAAGGATATGATATGAGCGGCATTAACGATCTCATCAACAACGAAATCAAGACCAACGACGTCGTGCTTTTCATGAAGGGCACACCGCAGTTTCCCCAGTGTGGTTTTTCCGGCCAGGTCGTCCAGATCCTCGACTACCTCGGCGTCGACTACAAGGGCATCAACGTGCTTGCAGACGCGGAAATCCGTCAGGGCATCAAGGACTATTCCAACTGGCCGACCATTCCGCAGCTCTACGTCAAGGGTGAGTTCATCGGCGGCTGCGATATCGTCCGCGAAATGTTCCAGTCCGGCGAACTCAAGAGCCATTTTGAAGGCCAGGGCGTAAACGTACGCGCAGCCTGAACGGTCAATCCGGACGACCAAGATTTTTAGGAAGGCGCCGCCCCCGCGGCGCCTTTCCCATTCTTAAGGAAATGGTTGTGACAAATCCTTCACAAAATCCGTCTGCGCGCCTTCAAGGCGTCGGTAAAACCGAATTCATTGCAATGATGGCGGCGCTGATGGCGCTGAATGCACTCGCCATCGACATCATGCTTCCCGGCCTGCAGCAGATCGGCGAATCGCTCGGCGTCGAAGACCCCAACCATCGCCAGTATGTGGTCTCTGCGTATCTGTTCGGCTTCGGCGTCGCACAACTGCTCTACGGGCCGCTTTCCGACCGGTTCGGCCGTCGCAAGCCGCTCCTGGCGGGCCTCGGGATCTATATCGTCTCCGCCATCGCCGTCGTTTTTATCCCAAGCTTTGCCGGCCTGCTGATCCTTCGCTTCATCCAGGGCCTCGGATCGGCCGCCACACGCGTGATTTCGGTTTCCATCGTTCGCGACGTCTATGGCGGCCGCGCCATGGCCGAAGTCATGTCGCTCATCATGATGGTCTTCATGATCGTCCCCATCATTGCCCCGGGAACCGGCCAGGTTGTCCTGTTTTTCGGCAACTGGCACCTGATCTTCGCCTTCATCGCGGTGGTCGGCATTATCGTCACCTGGTGGGTGGCAAGGCGGTTGCCCGAAACGCTGCATGAGGATGATGTGCGCCCGTTCACCGCTTCATCCGTACTGGCCGGCTTCATCATCGTGCTGACTAACCGGGTAGCGCTCTGCTACACGCTCGCAAGCACGTTCATCCTGGGCGCCCTGTTCGGCTTCATCAACTCCGCAGAGCAGGTCTACAATCAGATCTACGGTCTTGGCGTCTGGTTCCCCGTGGCATTTGCAGCCGTCGCGGTCTTCATGTCCCTGTCGGCCTTCCTCAACTCGCGGCTTGTCGGGCGCTTCGGTATGCGCCGCCTGTCGCATGGCGCGCTGATCGGCTTCATCACCACCACACTGATCTGGCTTCTCATCCAGATTTTTGGCCCGCAGCCCATGCCCTTCCCTCTGTTTCTGCTGCTTTTCGCGCTCACCATGTTCCAGTTCGGCTGGATAGCCTCGAACTTCAACTCGCTGGCAATGGAACCTTTGGGACATGTCGCCGGCACGGCATCGTCGGTGCTCGGCTTCATGGGAACTGTCGGCGGTGCTGCAATCGGCGCCTTGATCGGCCAGTCCTTCAACGATACGGCGCTGCCGATGGTCGCAGGCTTTTTCACCGTCTCGATTATCGGTCTCGCCTTCGTGCTGATCGGCGAAAAGGGCAAGCTGTTCCATCCGCACAATCCCAAGGTCTGAACAAGCTCAGCTCGCCTTTCCTGACGAACGGAGCGACTTTAGGACACACCGACAATTGAAAAGACCGCGGCGCTGATGGCGTCGCGGTCTTTTGCTTGTTCACGGCTCGCCACGAAAAGGGAGCAGGCATCAGCACAAACAGAAAGGGCGCCCCGAAGGAGCGCCCTTTCCTTTGAAAATCGTATGTCAGAAAGGTCTTACTGACCCTGCTTGGCAGCAGACTGAGCTTCTTCCAGCTTCTTGCGGGCTTCTTCAGCCTTCTTCTGCATGCCTTCTTCCAGCGAACGCTGGCTTTCAGCCAGCTGCGACTGGGTGATTGCCGGGCCGTCGAACGCGCCGGTAAAGCCACCGAGCGAAACCTTGATCGGGTTCGGAGCGCGACGGAAGTTCATCGAGGTGAAGACGACCTCGTTGCCCTTCTTCAGGCTGGCAATCATGGCGTCGGTCAGCGGAACTTCAGCCGTGCACTTGTCCGGCAGGCAGACGGTGTAGTCGAGCTTCTGGCCCTTGCCGCCATCGATCTGCATGACGACGCCAGGAGGAACGAGACGCGCGGTCGGTACAGACACCTGAAGGATCTTGCGGTTGACCTTGCCTTCGAGCGTGATCAGGCCGACAGCGGTGATCAGCTGGCCGTTCTGTGCAAGGATAACGTTCTGCACCACGCAAAGGTCGCTATCTTCCTGCTTGGTGCAGGTCTTGAACCAACCGAGCGGAGGAGCGCCAGGCGCCGCCGGTGCTGCGGCCTGCTGCGCCGATGCCGCGAACGGCATGGCAGCCGTGCCAACGGTAAGAGCCAGAGCGGACATAGCCGTCCGCAGAACTTTGGTAGCCTTAAGATTCATAACGAGATCCGTCTCCTGAAAACCCTAGGACGCGGCAAAGCCTTCAATCCCTCGGGGCGTCGTTCTGATGTGTCACCTGAGGTTCAAATGAGGCTTTTGAATGACCCCATCTCTTGTGCCTCTGTTACATCGCGGCCGCTCCGATATCCAGCCCCTGCCGTGATTTTTGAACACACGTAAGCGGTAAACACCGCTGTTTTATGGAATGCACGAGGTTGGTCGCAGGGCAAGACTGGTCTATTTTGCGGCGAATCGGCGATACCTATCGGGGTTCTTATGCGGCACTATCTTATATTGTTGATTGCGGTCTTTCTGCCGTTACCGCTGGCAGCAGCCCCGGTTCACGGTATTGCCATGCACGGCGCGCCGAACCTGCCCGCAGACTATCGCCATTTCGACTACGTCAACCCCGAGGTAAAGAAGGGCGGTTCGGTTCGTTATGGCGTGGTCGGCACCTATGACAGCCTCAATCCCTTCAACTTGAAGAGCATCCGCACCACGGCCCGCGGCATCTGGGATCCGGCTTTCGGCAACCTGATCTACGAAACGCTGATGACCCGCTCGGGCAACGAACCCTTCACGCTTTACGGCTTGCTGGCGGAATCGGTCGAATGGGACGATCAGCGCACATTCATCCAGTTCAACCTGAACCCCAAGGCCCGCTGGTCGGACGGCCAGCCGGTAACGCCGGATGATGTGATCTTCTCGCTCGAAGTGCTGCGCGACAAGGGTCGCGTTCCCTTCTCATCGCGGCTCGACCGGATTTCAAAAATGGAAAAGGTCGGAGAGCACGGCGTGCGCTTCACCTTCAACGAAAAGGCCGACCGCGAATTTCCGCTGATCCTTGCAAGTTCCACCCCTATCCTGCCGAAACACGCGATCGACGCCGATTCGTTCGACCAGTCGACGCTGAAGCCGCCGATCGGTTCCGGCCCTTATCTGATCAGGACCGTCGCCCCCGGCGAACGCATCGTTTACGGGCGCAATCCGGATTACTGGGGAAAGGATATTCCGTCCAAGGTTGGCTTCGATAATTACGACCGGATCTCGGTCGAATATTTCCTGCAGGAATCGACAATGTTCGAAGCCTTCAAGAAAGGCGCAGTCGACGTCTACCTCGAAGGCAGCCCCACCCACTGGGAGCGCGCCTATGATTTCCCGGCCGCCCATAACGGTGACGTCATCAAGGATACGTTCACCCCGCAGCTGCCGACCGGCATGCTCGGCTTCGTCTTTAATACGCGGAGAGCTCTTTTTTCCGACGTTAATGTCCGCGCCGGCCTCTCTCTCGTCTTCGATTTCGAATGGGCAAACCGCAACCTGTTCGAAAATGCCTATACCCGCACCGAAAGCTTCTGGCAGGGTTCACCGCTCTCCTCGCTCGGCAGACCGGCCGATGAGCGCGAACTGAACATCCTCGGTGCCGCGAAAGACCGAATCGAACCGGAAATGCTCGACGGCACCTATCACCTGCCGAAAACCGACGGCTCCGGCGCCGACCGCGTCATTCTCAAAAAGGCGGTCGATCTCCTGGCAATGGGCGGCTACACGATCAAGGACGGCAGGATGTCGGATGAGCGCGGCCGTCAGCTCTCCTTCGAAGTCATGGCGCAGACCGTGGACCAGGAAAAGCTCGCCATCACCTACCAGCGCAGTCTCAGGCTGATCGGCATCGACATGCGCATCCGCACCGTCGATGATTCGCAATATCAGGCCCGCTCGTCGAGCTTCGACTACGACGTGATCATCAAGTCCTATCCGTCCTCCCTGTCCCCCGGTATCGAGCAGATCGGCCGCTGGGGATCAACTGCGCGCGACGCTCAGGGCAGCTTCAATTTCGCTGGAACGGCAGACCCGGACATCGACCGCCTGATCGAGGCCATGCTGACGGCCCGCTCGAAGGAGGATTTCCAGGCATCGGTGCGGGCCTATGACCGGCTGCTGCTTTCCGGTCACTATATCGTGCCGCTCTATCATGTACCCAATCAATGGGTAGCGCGACGCAAGCATATAAGTTATCCCGAAATCTTGCCGCTCTATGGCTACCAGCTCAACACCTGGTGGGATAACCGGGCGCAATAAGTTTTCATATTTAGAGGATAGCGCCATGGAGCGTGTCACAATCGACCTCGTCTCGGATGTCGTCTGCCCCTGGTGTTATCTGGGCAAGGCAAGGCTCGAACTCGCCATCGCCGAAGTGCAGGGCGAAGTCGGCATTGACATCAACTGGCGCCCCTACCGGCTGAACCCGGACATCCCTCCGGAAGGCGTGGACCAGAAGGCCTATCTCGAAGAAAAACTCGGCGGCGCCGAAGCCGTCGCCCGCGGCCACGAGATGCTCTCCAAGCTCGGCCTGGAAGTGGGCATTCGTTATAATTTCGAAGCGATAAAAATCGGACCGAATACGCTCGATGCCCATCGCCTGATCCATTGGGCCTCACTGGAAAGCCGAGAAATTCAGGATCGCGTTGTCACCGCTCTGTTCAAGGCGAATTTCGAAGACGGAAGAAATGTCGGTGACCACACCGTTCTTGCCGAAATCGCCGAAAGCTGCAGCATGAACCGCAAGCTCATCGAAAACCTGCTGGCGTCCGATGCAGACAAGGACCTCATTCTCGGCGAAATCGATGCAGCACAGAAGATGGGCGTCAATGGCGTTCCTTTCTTTATCATGGACGGGCAATATGCCATCAGCGGCGCCCAGACGCCCGACGTGCTTGCAGACGCGTTCCGCGACATCGCGAGACTCAAGGCCGAAGCCCGCAAGGGCATGATCTGATTTTCGAGAAAGACACGTTCGTGCAGAAAGATCAGACCCTCAAGGGTGTCCTCCTCGCCTTTGCGGCATTCGCCGCCTATGCCTTTAGCGACGCCAGCGTCAAGCTGATCGAGGGGCAGCTCAGCCCCTATCAGTCGTCGTTCCTCGGAGCGGCGTTCTGCCTGGTAGGCCTGCCCTTCATCATGAAGAAGGGAGATCGCTGGGCCGATATCTTCAATACGACCAACCGACCGCTCTGGTTCTTGCGCTTTGTTGCACAGGCTGGCGGCACGATCGGCAGCGTCACCGCATTCACCCATCTTTCGATGGCGGAAGCCTTTGCGCTGATCTTCCTCCTTCCTTCCTTCGTCACCATCATGTCGGTAATCTTTTTGAAGGAGAAGGTCGGCGTGAAACGTTGGTCCGCCGTCGTCATCGGCTTTATCGGCGTCATGGTGGTCCTTCGTCCAGGCTTCCGCGAATTGTCGATCGGCCATCTCGGCGCCGTCTTCGGCGGATTGAGCGGCGCCATCTCGATCGTCGTTTTCCGCGCCATGGGCCCGTCGGAAAAGAACATATCGCTTTACGGCGCAGGCGTGCTCGGAACGCTGGTCGTCTGCGGCGCCCTTGCCGTCCCCGGCTTTATGGCTCCGACCGCGATACAATGGCTCTGGCTCGCCGGTTACGGCCTGCTCGCAGCGCTTGCCGCCATCCTTCTCATGTATGCGGCAAATTACGCCCCTGCCACGCTGATCGGACCGACCCAATACAGTCAGATGATCTGGGCGGTGATCTTCGGCTATCTTGTCTTCGGCGACCATATCGATCTGCCCATGGTCATCGGCATCGTCCTGATCATCGGCTCTGGTCTTTTGACCCTGATGCGCGAGAAAGTCCGCGGCACGCCGCTTCCGCCCGCCGTTGCCCCCAACGCTCAGGCTGCAGCAATGATTGCGCCGGATGGCGGAGACAAGAAGTCCTGACAAGAGGCCGGGGATGATCCCGGCCCCGCTTCACGGTATTTCAGTCACTTAGCCATTTTTCCATCCCCGCCCTCTCGCCTCATGCCTACAATCTCCCCGTTCCGTCACGGATACACCGGCAGTCGTGCCGGCGAGGCGGGATCGGCGCTGGGGGTGAAGGGACGACGTGAACCGTCATCACCGGGGTCCGCGGAAAATGGTCTCCCTCCGGCGACACGGGGGAAGCGGCAAGGTTTCGGACCGGCCTGCCGCTTCTGATGCCCGAACGGCGCGTCGGACGTGCCTGTGCGGCACACATGGTGGCCTCAAGGATGGTTTCGCCGGGCGTTCAAGTCCGCTCGTGAAAGCGGGAAACCCGGCGGCGGCGACATGGAGGGTTGGCGATAAGTCGTTTCGCCCGTTTTCCATCAAGCCAAACGAACACCATCCGGCAAGGCAACGGCAGAGGGACCGGAGTCGCGGATAAAAACTGCCGAACGGGACGCTGAGAGGTGTCACTTACAAACTAACCTACGAGGCAGCTTTCAGCGCCCCGTCCGTTCAATCACTCGTCCTCCTCGGGCGAACGAAGTGAGACCCGAGGATCGCCAAGGGAGTATAGTGTCAATACCGGGGCAGACGTCTTCAGCCCCGGCACAGGCTCACCCCTTCGCCAGCTCCGCAAACTGCGTCATGATCTGCGCCGCAGCCGTCAGGCGCTTGGTTGGCGTCGGCAGGTCGCGGTTGAGGAAGATGCTCTGGTCGGGCCTGATCTTGGCGAGCGAGCCCTGCTTGGCGATATAACCAACGAGATTGGCCGGGTTGGGGAACTGCTTGTCGCGGAAGACGATGACAACGCCCTTCGGACCGGCATCGACCTTCTCGACATTCGCCTTGCGGCAGAGCGTCTTGATATAGACGACCTTAAGCAGGTTCTGCACCTCCGGCGGCATCGGCCCGAACCGATCCACCATTTCCGCGCCAAAGCCGTCGATTTCCGAAAGCTCCTGCACCTCGCCGAGACGGCGATAGAGGCCCATGCGCAGATGAAGATCCGGCACGTAGTTTTCGGGGATCATCGTGGTGATGCCGACGGAAATCTGCGGCGACCAACCGGTATCGACGATCTCGTCCTCACCCTTCACCTCAGCGACCGCCTCCTCCAGCATCTGCTGGTAAAGCTCGAAACCGACCTCCTTGATATGGCCGGACTGTTCCTCGCCGAGCAGATTGCCCGCGCCGCGAATATCCAGATCGTGGCTCGCCAGCTGGAAGCCCGCGCCAAGCGTGTCGAGCGACTGCAGCACCTTGAGGCGGCGATCCGCCATCTGCGTCAGCGTCTTGTTGACCGGCAGGGTGAACAGCGCAAACGCCCTCACCTTCGAGCGTCCGACACGGCCACGCAGCTGGTAGAGCTGCGCCAGACCGAACATGTCGGCGCGGTGGACGATCAGCGTATTGGCCGTCGGCACGTCGAGACCGGATTCGACGATCGTCGTCGACAGAAGCACATCATATTTGCCGTCATAGAAGGCATTCATGATGTCCTCCAGCTCGCCCGCCGCCATCTGGCCATGAGCCACCGCGACCTTGAGCTCCGGTACGTCCGACTGCAGGAAAGCCTGGATATCGGCGAGATCCGCCAAACGCGGGCAGACGTAAAAACTCTGGCCACCGCGATAATGCTCGCGCATCAGCGTCTCGCGGATCACCAGCGGATCGAACGGCGAGATGAAAGTGCGCACCGCCATGCGGTCGACCGGCGGCGTCGTGATCAGCGACAGTTCGCGAACACCGGTCATCGCCAGCTGCAGCGTGCGCGGGATCGGCGTGGCCGACAGCGTCAGCACATGCACGTCGGTCTTCAGGTCCTTCAGCCGTTCCTTGTGCTTCACGCCGAAATGCTGCTCCTCGTCGATGATGAGAAGCGAGAGATTGGCGAACTGGATGCCGGCGCCGAGCAGCGCATGCGTGCCGACAACGATATCGACCTTGCCCTCGGCAATATCCTTCTTGGTCTGCGCCAGCTCCTTGGCCGAGACGAGGCGGGACGCCTGCGCGATCCTGATCGGCAGGCCACGGAACCGCTCGGAGAATGTCCTGAAATGCTGACGCGACAGAAGCGTGGTCGGCACGACGACCGCCACCTGTGCCCCGTTCATCGCGGCGAAGAAGGCCGCACGCAGCGCCACTTCCGTCTTGCCGAAGCCGACATCGCCGCAAACAAGGCGATCCATCGGACGCCCGGCGGCGAGATCTTCGCGCACCGATTCGATGGCGTTTTCCTGGTCTTCCGTCTCGTCATACGGGAAACGGGCGGCGAACTCGTCATAGAGCCCTTCCGGCGTCGCCAGAACCGGCGCCTTGCGCACCATGCGGGTCGCAGCGATGCGGATAAGATCGCCTGCCATGTCGAGCAGGCGTTTCTTCAGCTTCGCCTTGCGGGCCTGCCATGCACCACCGCCGAGCCGGTCGAGATTGGCTTCCGCCGCATCCGAACCGTAGCGCGACAGAAGATCGATATTTTCGACCGGCAGGAACAGCTTCGCCTGATCGGCATAATGTAGCTCAAGGCAGGCGCGCGGCGCACCGGCCGCCTCTATCGTGATCAGCCCGACAAACTTGCCGATACCATGTTCGGCATGAACGACCAGCGAGCCTTCGTCGAGACCCGCCACCTCGGTAAGAAAATCCGCTCCGCGCTTACGCCGCTTGCCGCGACGAACCATTCGGTCGCCCAGAATATCCTGTTCGCCGATGACGGCGATATTGCCCGTCTCGAAACCGGATTCTAGGCTCATCACCGCCGATGCCGCCTCGCCCTTGTCCAGTTTTTCGAGATCGGCAAGCTTTTCGATCGGCTTGATCCGCTTCAGCCCGCGCTCGTCGAGCACCTGCAGAAGGCGGTCGAGCGAACCCACCGACCAACCGGTGACGAGAACCTTCGTGCCTTCGGCCCGCTTGTCGGCGATATGCTTGACGACGAGATCGAAGACATTCACCCGCTCATCGCGATCCTGCGTCTCGGAGCTGGCTTCCGCCTGGCTTTTCGCCCAGCGCGGACCGGTATGCGCATCGAGTGTCACCACCGGGCGACCCGACGCATCCATCTCGTTGAACGGCGTCAGGCGAAGCGCTGCAACCTCGTCCAGAGCCGAGGCAAACGCCTTGCCGTCGAGATAAAGCTGGCCGGGCGAAACCGGCTTGTAGGGCGTCGAATGGGCGGCCGCCCCTTTGCCCTGAGATCCCTGATCACGGCGAGCCTCAAAGTAGTCGATGACCAGCTTCGAACGTTCCGCCGCCGCCTCACGCGCCGTGTGATCGGTGACGATCCGAAAACCTGCGAGATAATCAAAAGCCGTTTCCAGCTTTTCGTAAAACAGTGGCAGCCAATGCTCCATGCCGGCATAACGACGGCCTTCGGAAACGGCCTGATAAAGCGCATCGTCGCGGGTGGCCGCACCGAACAGTGACAGATAATTGGTGCGAAACCGGCTGATTGTATCAGGTGTCAGCGTCACTTCGCTCATCGGGTTGAGATCGAGCGAGCGCGCCTGCCCCGTCGTGCGCTGGCTTGCCGGATCGAACGAGCGGATGCTTTCCAGCGTATCGCCGAAGAAATCGAGCCGCACCGGCTCTTCCGTTCCCGGCACGAAGACGTCGAGAATGCCGCCGCGCACCGCAAATTCACCGACTTCACGCACGGTCGACACGCGGTCGAAACCATTACGCTCAAGACGAGCGGCAATATCGTCCATGCGGATCTGGTTGCCGGGTTTTGCCGAAAACGCCAGGCTCTCGATGATTTCCGCCGGCGCGATCTTCTGTAGCATCGCATTGACGGTGACGAGCACGATCGCCGGATGCGGCTTCTTCGCGTGCGCAATCAGACCCGACAGCGCCGCCAGTCTCCGCGCAGAGACATCGGCGCTAGGAGAAACGCGGTCGTAAGGCAGGCAGTCCCAGGCCGGCAGGGTCAGGACGGGAATTTCCGGCGCGACGAAGGAGAGCATCTGCTCCAGATCCGGCATGCGCTGACCATCGGACAGCACATAGGCCACCGACTGGCCCGAACGCGCAAGCTCCGCCAGCACCATCGGCTCCATGCCGGGCGGCACATTGCCGACCGTCAGCGGCTGGGAAGCGGCCGCGATCTTCTTCGCATCAAAACCGGAAATCATTGGCCGAGTTTCTCTTTCAGCGACTCTTTCGTGACAGGATCGAAATCCGGCTTGTAGGCTGCGACACGCGCAAACAGCGGCGTGTTGCGATCTTCGGGAAGAACCATAGCCCCGGTGATCCAGGCATGCAGGTCGTGATCGTCCTCGCCCATGATCTGTTCGAACTCGTCGAGTTCCGTGTCCGAAAGCTTGGCTATCTCCGCCTCGGCAAACGAGCCGAAAACGAGATCCATCTCGCGAATACCGCGATGCCAGCAACGATAGAGAATACGCCTGCGGCGCGGGTCGAGGTCGGCGCTCGTGCGTGCCAATCCAGTCATGTGCAAATCCCTGTTTTGCGGTTCATATAGGATCAAAATGCGCGCGCGTCACCTTGCCAAATGGCCAAAACTTGCCCCATTTAACCGCCCATGCGCCCAGCCATACTCGATCCCCTCTTTGCTTCCGCCTCGTCGCTGCCCGGTGTCGGGCCGAAGATCGCTGACCTGATCGCCAAAGTGACGGGCCGCGAGGACGCCGAAGACTGCCGTGTCGTCGACCTTCTTTTCCACGCACCCTTCTCGCTGATCGACCGGCGCAACCGCCCCGGCATCGCGCTAGCGCCTCAGGGAACGATTGTCACCATCGAGGGACGTGTCGACCGTCACCAACCGCCGGCGCGCGGCACCAACCAGCCCTACCGCGTGTTTCTTCACGACGATACCGGCGAACTGGCGCTGACCTTCTTCCGCGCCAAGGGCGACTGGCTGTCGAAATCATTGCCGGTAGATGAGCAGGTCATGGTCAGCGGCAAGGTCGACTGGTTCAACGGCCGGGCCTCGATGGTCCATCCGGATTTCATGGTAAAAGTCTCCGAAGCGCAGAACCTGGCTCTGGTCGAGCCGGTCTATCCGCTGACCGCCGGCCTGTCGCCGAAGACATTGCGCAAGGTCATCGAAGGCGCCGTCGAGCGCCTGCCGGCCTTCCCGGAATGGGCCGATGCGCCACTGACGCAAAAACAGAATTTTCCGGATGTCGCAGATGCCTTCCGCAACCTGCATCACCCGGAGGACGAAAAGGACATAGACCCCAACGCCCCGGCCCGTCGGCGTCTGGCCTATGACGAATTCCTCGCCGGACAGGTCTCGCTCGCTCTGGTGCGCCAGAAGATACGCAAGGTGCCGGGCCAACCGATCCGCGTTAAGGGCGATCTCGCCGCAAAAATCGTCCACGCCCTGCCCTTCTCGCTGACCCCGAGCCAGAAGGCGGCGGTCGACGACATCATCAGGGATATGGCCGGCGAAGACCGGATGCTGCGCCTGCTGCAGGGCGATGTCGGCGCCGGCAAGACACTGGTGGCGCTTCTTTCCATGGCGGCCGCCATCGAGGCCGGCGGTCAGGCCGTGTTGATGGCCCCGACCGAAATCCTCGCCCGCCAGCATTTTGCCACCATCTCGAAACTCGCAGGCGCCGCCGGTGTCACCGTCGAACTTCTGACCGGCCGCACCAAGGGCCGCGAGCGCGACGCGATCGTCGAACGCATAGCATCGGGTGAAGCACAGATCGTCATCGGCACCCATGCGCTGTTTCAGGATACGGTGAGCTACGCCAACCTGATGATGGCGGTTGTCGACGAACAGCATCGTTTCGGCGTCCACCAGCGCCTGCGCCTGACGGCCAAGGGCATCTCTCCACATATGCTGGTGATGACCGCAACGCCGATCCCGCGAACCCTGGTGCTTGCCGCCTTTGGCGATATGGACGTATCGAAACTCACCGAAAAGCCCGCCGGCCGCAAACCGATCCAGACCGTCACCGTCCCAACCGAGCGCATCAGCAACATCGTTAGCCGACTAAAAGGCGCCGTTGCCGAGGGCAAGAAGGCCTATTGGATCTGCCCGCTGGTCGAAGAATCCGACGTCTCCGAACTGATGTCGGCGGAAGAACGTCACGCAGTCCTTGCCCGAGAACTCGGCGCGAAAAATGTCGGCCTCGTGCATGGCCGCATGGCGGGTCCGGAAAAGGACGCGGTGATGGCCGCCTTCAAGAATGGCGACATCCGCATGCTGGTCGCCACCACAGTCGTCGAAGTCGGCGTCGACGTGCCGGATGCAACGATCATGGTGATCGAACATGCAGAACGTTTCGGCCTTGCCCAGTTGCATCAGCTGCGCGGCCGTGTGGGTCGTGGCGACGAGGCGTCAACCTGCATTCTGCTCTACAAGGGACCATTAAGCGAAACCGGCCATGCCCGCCTGTCGATCCTGCGCGACAGCGAGGACGGGTTCCTGATCGCCGAGGAGGACCTGAAACTGCGCGGCGAAGGTGAGCTTCTCGGCACCCGCCAGTCCGGCACGCCGGGTTTCCGCATTGCCAGCCTGGCGGCTCATGCCGATCTTCTGGAAATCGCCCGCAAGGACGCGACCTATCTGCTCGATCGCGACCCGGACCTGACCAGCGAACGCGGTGAGGCCGTGCGGGTGCTGCTATATCTGCACCGTCGCGACGAGGCGATCAGGTTTCTGCGGGCGGGATAACGGTGGTTTCTTCGCCACCCTTGCGGCGCGCCTTTGCTGCCTTCTTGCGCGGCGCAGGCAATGCCGGAACCACAGCTCCACCCGGATTATAATCCGGCGCGATCAGGCCGCCGGAAATCAGCAGCTTGGCGCCCTCTTCCGGCGTCATGTCGAGCATGACGATCTTGCTTTTCGGCACGAACATGAGGAAGCCTGCGGTCGGAACCGGGGTTGGCGGCATGAACACCGCGACCATCTCTTCGCCATTCTCGTTCAGTTTCGCCGCGATTTCACCTTGTGCGTCGCCCGCGATGAACACCAGCGCCCACATGCCGGGGCTTGGAAACTCGATCAGTCCGCATTTCTTGAACGAGGTGGACTGTTCGCGCAGGACGGTCTCGAAGATCTGCTTGATGCTTTTGTAGACACTGCGGATCAGCGGCATTCGCTGCAGGATCGACTCGCCGAAATTGACGATCGAGCGGCCGATCAGGTTCTTGCCGAGAAAACCGACAATGGTGATGAACAGGACTGCGATGAGCAGTCCGGTGCCGGGGATCGTCACGTCGAAATAATATTGCGGATTGTAGCGCTGCGGCAGATAGGGCGTCACCCAGCTGTCGGCCCAGTCGATGAAGGTGAAGGTCAGCCAGACGGTGATGGCAAGCGGCGCGCAGATGATCAGACCGGTGAGGAAATTATTCCTGAGCCGACCCGCCATGGAAATGCGCTCGGGGCTTTCACTCATCTGATCTTCCTATGAAATTTCGGCCCGAATCACGATTGGGCATTGCCGCATTCTTGTGATGCGACAATGCAGGATGGTTTGCTGCGATGCAAGGAAACCCTTAAACCGCCGACATCACTCAACTGTGACGGACTTGGCAAGGTTCCTCGGCTGGTCCACATCGGTGCCCATGAACACGGCGGTGTGATAGGCCAGAAGCTGGATCGGCAGCGAGAAGATCATCGGTGCGATGATTTCGTCGACATTCGGCAGCGTGATCGTCGCCATGGTTTCGAGCTTGGAGGCAGCGGCTCCCTTTTCATCGGTTATGAAGATGATCTTGCCGCCGCGGGCCGCCACTTCCTGCATGTTCGATACGGTCTTTTCGAAGAACCGGTCATGCGGGGCGATAACGATCACCGGCATGTGCTCGTCGATCAGCGCGATCGGCCCATGCTTCAACTCACCGGCCGCATAACCTTCAGCGTGGATGTAGGAGATTTCCTTGAGCTTCAGCGCGCCTTCCATGGCAAGCGGGAAGCTGGTGCCACGGCCAAGATAAAGCACGTCCTTGAAACGCGACAGATCGCGCGACAAAGTTTCAATCACCGGCTCTATCTCGTTCAGCACCTTGCTCATGATCCGCGGCATCTCCGCGAGATGTTTGACCATCGCTTTTTCTTCGGCCTCGGAAACCGTGCCCCGTGCACGACCGGCGGCAATTGATAGGCTGGCGAGCACGGCCAGCTGGCAGGTAAATGCCTTGGTCGAGGCTACGCCGATTTCGGGGCCTGCGAGGATCGGGAAGATCGCATCGGATTCCCGCGCAATCGTCGATTCGCGGACATTGACGATCGCGCCGATCTTCAGCCCCTCATCTTTGCAATAGCGCAGCGAGGCAAGCGTGTCGGCGGTTTCACCCGACTGCGAGATGAAAAGTGCTGCCTGTGTCGGCGACAGCGGCAGTTCGCGGTAGCGGAATTCGGATGCGACATCGATTTCGACCGGCAGGCGCGCATACCGCTCGAACCAGTATTTGCCGACGAGACCGGCAAGATAGGCCGTGCCGCAAGCGGAAATGGCGAGGCCCGAGAGCTTGGAGAAATCGATCGACTTGTCGGTCGCCTTCACCGTATGGCTGGCGAAATCGATGTAATGGCTGAGCGCATGGGAGATGATCTCCGGCTGCTCGTAGATTTCCTTCTCCATGAAATGCCGGTGATTGCCCTTGTCGACCATGAAGGCGGTCGCCTGGGAAATCTGGCTCTTGCGCGTAACCGGCTTGCCCTCATAATCCATCACCTCGAGACCCTTGTGGCTGATGATGGCGCAGTCGCCATCCACCAGATAGGTGATCTCGTTGGTGAACGGCGACAGCGCAATCGCGTCCGAGCCAAGGAACATCTCGCCCTTGCCGTGGCCGATGGCGAGCGGCGGCCCGAAACGGGCGGAGAGAATCGTGCCCGGATCATCCTGGAACATCACCACCAGCGCGTAGGCGCCGGAAACGCGGTTCAGCATGGCAAGCATCGCCTCGCGATGGGTCTTGCCTTCGCGCGTGTATTTGGCGAGCAGATGGGCGACGACTTCCGTATCCGTCTGGCTGGTAAAAACCGCGCCGTCAGCAATCAGCTCGTCCTTCAGTTCGGAAAAGTTCTCGATAATGCCGTTATGAACGACCGCCACACCATCGACGAAATGCGGGTGGGCATTGGTCTCGTTCGGCACGCCATGGGTCGCCCAGCGCGTGTGTGCTATACCGATTGTGCCCGGTAGTGGTTCGCCATCGAGCTTCTTTTCCAGATTGAACAGCTTGCCTTCCGCGCGACGACGGTCGAGCCTGCCCTCATGGATCGTCGCAACACCGGCGGAATCATAACCGCGATATTCAAGCCTGCGCAGCGCATCTACCAGACGCGCAGCCACCGGCTCTCGACCAACGATCCCAACAATTCCGCACATGCAAAAAACCTTTCGATAAATCAGCTGGACGCAAGTCCTAGACGATTGCTGCACTTGCGCAATCGCCGCATTCGTCACTTTCGGTATCGGCGCGTAACGCGCCGCAATCTCTATTTTGCAGGCTTCCTGGCAGCCTTTATCGCCAGCGCCCGTTCACGAATCAGCTTTGCCCGCTCAGGCTTCACTTCTTGCCTAGCTCGCCCCAATGCCAAAGCATCGGCCGGCACATTTTCCGTGATTACACTGCCCGACGCGACATAGGCGCCGTCGCCAATCGAAACCGGTGCCACAAGCGACGAATTGGAACCGACAAAACTGTTTGCGCCGATTACCGTCTGGTGCTTGTTCACGCCGTCATAATTGCAGGTGATCGTGCCCGCGCCGATATTGGCATGCGCACCGACCACTGCATCACCGATATAGGTCAGATGGTTGACCTTCGCGCCCTCGCTGATCTTGCCGTTTTTTACCTCGCAGAAATTGCCAACCTTGGAACCTTCGGCCAGGTCAGCGCCCGGACGAAGCCGCGCAAATGGGCCGACGGTTGCGCCGGCGCTCACATGGGCACCCTCGATATGCGAGAAGGCATGGATGACCGCGCCGCCATCGATCGTCACGCCCGGACCAAACACCACATTCGGCTCGATCAGCGCGTCCTGGCCGATCTCGGTATCAAACGAGAGGAACACGGTTTCCGGTGCGATCATCGAAACGCCCGACACCATCAGTTGGTGGCGACGACGCTCCTGCCAGAGCTTTTCGATGACGGCGAGTTCGGCGCGGTTGTTGCAGCCGGTCAGTTCCGTTTCCGGCGCATCGACCGCGACCACCTTGCCGCCTTCGGCGCGGGCAATCTCGACGAGGTCGGTGAGGTAATATTCGCCCTTGGCATTGCTGTTACCGATCTTGTCGAGCAGCGCGAGCGCCTTCTTCCCATTGATCGCCATCAGCCCGCTATTGCACCAGGTGACCTTGCGCTCTTCGTCGGTAGCATCCTTTTCTTCGCGGATGGCGACGAGTTCGCCGTTCTCGACCAGCAACCGGCCGTAGCCGAAAGGCTTGTCGGTATGAAAACCGATGACGACAACATCGGCGCCCTCGGCCAGTTTTTCACGCGCGGCAGCAAAGGGAGCGGCCGTGATCAGCGGCACGTCTCCATAGGCGACGAGAACATCGTCGAAACCTCCGGCAATCGCCTCACGGGCAGCAAGCACTGCATGGCCTGTCCCGAGTCGCTCTGTCTGCAGAAAGCTCTTCACCGAAATCCCGTCGAGCGATCCGGCCTTGGCGACCTTTTCGGCATCGCGGCCCACCACCAGCGCCGCGTCGGTCATTCCCGCAGAAGCCACCGCCGCCATAACATGCGCGATCATCGGGCGGTTTGCGACCGGATGCAGCACTTTCGACATCGACGACTTCATCCGCGTGCTGTCGCCCGCAGCGAGAATGACGGCAAGGCAGGAACGGCTCATTTAGGGAATCTCCTTCGGCATTTGCTCGCTGTTTAGCAGCAACAATCTTGCAGGGCGATAAACGGCTTGTGTCTCAACGACATAAAAAGAAAGGGCGCCCGAAGACGCCCTTTCGATCTGTAACGCGGAAAAAGCTCACTTCGGCAGCTTGTCGTCCACGCCTTCGATGTAGAAGTTCATGCCGAGCAGAACGCCGTCTTCGGCCTTTTCGCCGGCCTTCAGCCATTCCGAACCGTCCTGCTTGTTGATCGGGCCGGTGAACGGGTGCAACTCGCCCGACTTGATCTTGGCTTCGGTCTCTTCGGCCATCGCCTTCACGTCATCCGGCATGTTGGTATATGGTGCCATGGTCAGGATGCCGTCCTTCAGTCCGTCCCAGATCTGTTCAGACTTCCACGAGCCGTCGAGAACCGCCTTGGTGCGCTTGATGTAATAGGCGCCCCAGGTGTCGACGATTGCCGTCAGCTGCGTCTTCGGGCCGGCTGCGATCATGTCGGAAGCCTGACCGAAAGCGAGAATGCCGCGCTCGGCAGCAACCTGCATCGGAGCGGTCGTATCGGTGTGCTGGGTGAGGATATCGACGCCCTGGTCGATCAGTGCCTTGGCGGCATCAGCTTCCTTGCCCGGGTCGAACCAGGTATTGGCCCAGACGACCTTCAGCTTGAATTCCGGATTGACCGACTTTGCGCCCAGTTCAAAGGCGTTGATGCCCATGACCACTTCCGGGATCGGGAAGGAGGCGATGTAACCGGCGACGCCCTTCTTCGACATCTTGGCTGCAATCTGGCCCTGGATGTAACGGCCTTCATAGAAGCGCGAATTGTAGGTCGAAAGGTTTTCGGCAGCCTTGAAACCGGTGGCGTGCTCGAACTTCACGTTCGGGAATTTTGCGGCGACCTTGACCGTTGCATCCATGAAGCCGAACGAGGTCGTGTAGATCAGGGCGCAGCCGGAGCGAGCCATGCGCTCGATGGCGCGCTCGGCATCCGGGCCTTCCGGCACGCTTTCGAGGAACGGCGTCTCGATCTTGTCGTCGAGAGCCTTCTGCAGCGCCTGGCGTCCGATATCGTGCGCCTGGGTCCAGCCACCGTCGGTCTTGGAACCGACATAGATGAAGCAGATCTTCTTCTTTTCCTGAGCCGACGCGCTACCGGCAAAACCGCCGAGCACGGCAGCAGTAGCAGCCAGCGCAATGATGAGTTTTTTCATTTTCCAACCTCTGATGGAGTATGACATGAACGTTAACGTGGTCACCGATCGGGGACAAATGGTTTTCCGAGGGATGCCGGCGTATTGATGAGCGTCGTGCGGCGATTATGCGAAATGATGATCAGCACGACAATAGTTGCGACATAAGGCAATGCGGATAGAAGCTGCGACGGAATGGCTATCCCGCCACTTTGCGCCAGCAACTGCGCATGCAATTGTCCGATGCCGACGGCACCGAAGAGATAACCGCCGGCGAGAACCCTGAGCGGCCGCCAGGATGCGAAGACGACGAGCGCCAGCGCGATCCAGCCACGGCCGGCCGTCATGTTCTCCACCCATTGCGGCGTGTAGACGAGCGACAGCTGTGCGCCTGCAAGACCGGCACAGGCCCCGCCGAACAGGACGGCGAGATAACGTGTGCGAACCACGTTGATCCCGAGCGCGTGCGCCGACCCGTGACTGTCGCCGATCGCCCGCATCTTCAGGCCTGCGCGGCTTTTGAACAGGAACCAGCTGATGCCGAAGACCAGAGCCACCGACATGTAGAAGATCAGGTCCTGGGAAAACAGCACGCGCCCGAAGAACGGGATATCGGACAGGAGCGGAATGACGATTGGCTGCAGGCGAACGCCCGGCATACCGACAAAGGCTTCACCAAGCTGTCCCGACAGACCGAGGCCGAGGATTGTCAGCGCCAGACCGGTCGCCACCTGATTGGCAACGAGCGTCAGCGTCAGGAAACCGAAGAGCAGCGAGAAAATGCCGCCGCCGATGATGCCGCCGAGAATACCCAGATAGGCTGAACCGGTCAGCTGCGCCGTGGCAAACGCGGCAACCGCACCCATGATCATCATGCCTTCGACGCCGAGATTGAGCACGCCCGATCGCTCGGTCACCAGTTCGCCGAGAGCGGCAATGACCAGCGGCGTCGATGCGGTGATGACGGTCAGAAGGATAGCTTCGAACATCAGCTTTTTCCTTCTTGAGCGGCGGATGGATTGACGATCAGACGGATCCGATAATGGATCAGCGTATCGCAGGACAGTACGAAGAACAGGATGAGCCCCTGGAAAACACGGCTAACCTTGTCGGAAATGCCGAGAGAAAGCTGCGCCGCCTCCCCACCGAGATAGGTGAGCGCCAGCACGAAACCCGAGGCGATGATACCGAGCGGATTGAGCCTTCCGAGAAACGCGACGATGATCGCGGTAAAGCCGTAGCCCGGCGAAATCACCGGCTGCACATGGCCGATCGAACCGGAGACTTCCGAAATCCCGGCAAGCCCGGCGAGCGAGCCTGAAAGCAGCATCGAGAACCACACCATCCGGCGCGCCGAAAAACCGGCGAACCGCCCTGCCCGTTCCGACTGGCCGAGCACCGAGACCTGAAAGCCTTTCAGCATGAAGCGCATCATGAACCACAGCGCCACGGCAGCGATGAGCGCGAAGACGATGCCGAGATGCGCGCGACCCGAATCGAGGATTTCCGGCAGAACCGCTTCCGGCTGGAAGCTTTTGGTCTGAGGGAAATTATAACCCTGCGGATCGCGCCACGGACCACGCACCAGCCAGTCGAGGAACAGTTGAGCGATATAAACCAGCATCAGGCTGGTCAGAATCTCGTTGGTATTGAACCGGGTCTTCAAAAGCGCCGGAATACCTGCATAGAGCGCTCCGCCGATCATTCCCATCACCAGCATCAGCGGCAAGATCAGCGGCGAATGCCATTCCGGGTTCAGCACGGGCAGGATCGAACCGGTGATCGCACCGATGGTGAACTGCCCTTCCGCGCCGATATTCCAGTTGTTTGACCGGAAACAGACCGAAAGACCGACTGCGATCAAAATCAGCGGTGCAGCCTTGATCGCCAGTTCATGCAGCGACCAGACATCGAGCAGCGGCTCGACGAAATAGATGTAGAGCGAGTTGAGCGGGCTTTTGCCCAGAAGGCCGAACATGATTGCGCCGGCAATCAGCGTCAGCGCCAGCGCCAGAAGCGGCGACAGGAGCGAAAACAGCATGGATGTGTTGGCGCGTTTCTGAAGCTCAATGCGCATGTGCGGTCTCCATTCCGGTCTGGTCTCCCCCAGAAGACTTTTCCCCGGAATGACTGTCATGGATGCCGCCCATCAGCAGGCCGATCTGTTCAAGTGTAAGCTCTCCTGCAGGATAGGGGTCCGAAAGCCTGCCATCCGAAATCACGGCAATTGTTGTGGCAATCTCGAAAATCTCGTCGAGATCCTGGCTGATGACGATGACGGCGGATCCCGCTTTTGCCAGATCGACTAGCGCCTGACGAATGCGGCTCGCGGCGCCCGCATCGACACCCCAGGTAGGCTGGTTGACGACCAGCACGGAAGGCTGTCGATCAAGCTCGCGGCCAACGATGAATTTCTGCAGGTTTCCACCCGAAAGCGAGCCGGCAGCAGGGTCTTCGCCACTCTTGCGCACATCCATCATAGAACAGATGCGTCGTGCGGCAGACAGGATCGCATCCCGCTTGACGATGGCGAGAGGTCCGCCGGCCAGAAATGCCTTTTTATCGGACCGGCTTCGCGCCAGCAGCAGATTGTCGGAAAGCGAAAGCGCCGAGACCGCCGCGTGGCCATGCCGCTCTTCCGGCACGAACCCCGCTCCGAGCAGACGGCGCCCGTTAATCCTAAGGCGACCAACAGGTTTTCCGCGCAGGACAATGCCATCATTGTCAGCAATCGGATATTCGCCGGAAATGGCATCAAACAGTTCCGACTGGCCATTGCCGGCGATGCCCGCAATGGCAAGCACCTCGCCCGCCCGAACCTTCAGCGAGATATCCTTGAGCGCAACCGCAAACGGCGTACGCGAGGCGACCGAAACCTTGTTCACCTGCAGCAGAATATCGCCAAGCGTGTTGGCGCTATCGCGTTTCACCTCAGCCACTTCGGTCCCGACCATCATCCGTGCAAGCGAGGCAGGCGTTTCATGCTTGGGGTCGCAAGCACCGGTAACCTTGCCGTGGCGCAGAACGGTGGCGCGATCACAGATGCGCTGCACCTCTTCCAGCCGGTGACTGATATAAAGAACCGAACGCCCTTCGGCCTTCAGCCGCATCAGCGTCTCGAACAGCCGCTCGGCCTCCTGCGGCGTCAGAACCGATGTCGGCTCGTCGAGAATGATCAACTTGGGGTTCTGCAACAGCGCCCGGACGATCTCGATGCGCTGGCGTTCACCGACGGAAAGATCGGCGACATGGGCAGACGGATCGAGCGGCAGGCCATAAGCCTTGGAGATGGTTGCGGTCTCTTCCGCGATCTTCGCCAAAGGCGTCCTCGGGTCGAGCGACAGTGCGATGTTCTCCGCCACCGTCAACGCTTCGAACAGAGAGAAATGCTGGAAAACCATGCCTATGCCGAGACGGCGCGCCTCGCCGGGCGATGGGATCACCACTGGCTTTCCTTCCAGTGAAACGGTCCCTGAACTCGGCTGCAAGACGCCGAAGAGCATCTTCACCAGCGTAGATTTACCAGCGCCGTTTTCGCCCAGCAGCGCATGGATTTCCCCATGGCCGATATCGAGATCGATGGCATCGCACGCCGCGAAACTGCCGAAAAGCTTTGTCAGCCCCCGGACAGACAGAAGCGGGCTTGCCTCAACGCCCTCGGAAGAAGTCACGGAACCCCCTTTTTATCATGCAGAGCCGTCCGTTGAAGCTCTGCATTGTTTACGTCTTTAAAATGAAGTGGCCACCTTCCGCATGTCAGAAGGCAGCCGCCTGATATTGATACCGGTTTTGCAGACTTCCACAACATGAAAGAACGGCTCGCCGGTCACCTTGGCCTATTTTCCAAGGTTCGGAAAAAGCTGCAATATTCCACCGATGCAATAGAGGTAAATGCCGCTGATCACCACACCCCAGACGACCCAGTCTGGAGACTGGAAATGCAGGAGCAGCGAATAGCCGCCAAGGGCGCACCAGATGGCGCCGACGGTTAGATTGAGCGGCCGCAACCGCTTGACGCGTACCGGATGCAGAAAGTTGATCGGCAGGAAGGTCAAGACCACCGAAACGGTCACCACGATCATCGCGGTCGTTGCACTTGCATCGATGACAAAGAGCGTAAACACAACCATGTTCCAGACGACCGGGAAGCCGGAGAAGAAGTATTCATCCGTCTTCATGCCCATGTCGGCGTAGTAGATCGCGCTCGAAACCACGATCATGCCTGCCGCCACGAACGACCACGGTTCGCCGATCATGCCGCTCTGGTAAAGCGCAAAGGCTGGCAGGAGAACATAGGTCACGTAGTCGATCACATTGTCCAGCATGTCGCCGGACCAGTTCGGCAGCACTTCCTTGACGTTGAGCTTGCGGGCGATCGGCCCGTCGACACCATCGACCAGCAGCGCCAGACCCAGCCACCAGAACATGTCGATGAAACGATGCTCGGCCGCGGCAACAACACCGAGAAAGGCCAGAAAGGAACCGGACGCGGTAAAGATATGAACGCAGAAGGCGCGGATTTCCGCATAGGGCACTGCACGATAATTGAAGATTCGTCTGAACACGCGCGCCCCGTTTTCTTACTTCCCGCCTCTAGCTTGATCTTCGGGTATGCTGCCAATTCCGGCGCATTGCAACCGCCAGCCGCCTTTATCATGGGTTTTACACCACTTAGCGCCAATGAGAGAGCAATCGTCTATACCCCATGGATTGAAGCTTCCGGAAGCTCTACATAGAGCCCGGCTAAAGCGTGTCGCGATCCTCCGGATTCGCTCATGCGCTTTAGATTCTTGATTTGTCGCATGTCTTCAGCGCAAAACCGCTGCACGGTTTTATGCGACATGCTTGAGGAATTGGAAGCGGACAATGCAGCATTACGAGATCGCGATCATCGGTGGCGGCCTGGCAGGCCAGGTGGCAGCTCTTGCACTCGGACGTGCGGGCCGAAAAGTCTGCCTCGTCGCCGCAGCGCCGAAACACGACGATGGACGCACGACTGCGTTGATGGACCAGTCCGTGCGCTATCTTGAGCGTCTCGGCGTATGGGAGAAAATCGCGCCCGCCACGGCCGCACTCTCCGTGATGCAGATCCTCGACGGCACCAACCGCCTGCTGCGCGCGCCGCCGGCGCAATTCCGCGCCAGCGATATCGGCCTTCATGCCTTCGGCTACAATATCCCCAACAAGGCGCTGGCCGAGGTTCTCGACGGCGCCCTGGCTGCAGAACCGAACCTGACCCGCATAGAAACGAATGTCGAGACTGTCGCTATAACGGCTGACAAGGTGACGATCGCGATCGATGGCGGCGAGGTCATCGAGGCCGACTTTGTCATCGGCGCCGACGGCCGCAAGTCGATCACCCGCGAAGCGGCGGGCATTGATGTGCGCAAATGGTCCTACCGGCAGTCCGCCGTGGTGCTGAATTTCGCCCACACCCTGCCGCATGGCTATGTATCGACCGAATTTCACACCGAAAGCGGGCCGTTCACTCAGGTTCCGCTGCCCGGCTCGCGCTCCAGCCTCGTCTGGGTCGTTCGGCCGGAAGAAGCCGCCCATTTGACGAACCTGCCGACGGAAGAGCTGTCGACGATCGTCGAAGCGCGCATGCAGTCGATCCTCGGAAAGGTCACCGTCGAAGGCAAGGCACAGGCCTGGCCGCTGTCGAGCATGATGGCCGAGCGTTTTGGCGCCGGGCGCGTCGCGTTGATCGGTGAAGCCGCTCACGCCTTTCCGCCCATCGGCGCACAAGGGCTGAACCTGTCGCTGCGCGATAGCATGACGCTGGCGGATCTGTTGTCCGCCCAGCACGACCAGCCGATCCCGGCCGATGCCGGGGACCGCTACCATCGACGCCGGCGCCCGGACGTGATGAGCCGCACTGTCAGCGTCGACCTTCTCAACCGCTCGCTGCTGACCGATCTGATACCGGTCCAGATGGTGCGGGCAGCCGGCATGCACGTGCTCAACGCCGTCTCTCCCCTGCGCAACGCACTGATGCAGGAAGGTGTAGAGCCGGGACGCAGCCTAAAGAATTTCGTTCGCGAATTAGGGAAACAGATCCGGCGGTAAAATCCCGCTGGAGATGATATATAGCCATATCGGCAGCGTCACGATCGATCCGACGGTGATGAGCAGGATGCTTGCAGAAGCCCTCTCCTGCCACACGCCATATTGCTGGCTGATCACGAAGACATTGGCAGCTGTTGGAAGTGCCGCCAGCAGCATTGCCGCATGCATCCAAACCGGATCGAAGTCACCGACCAGCGACAGCACCACATAGACGCTGAGCGGCAGAAGCACGAGCTTCAACACGGCGAGATAACCGAGCTCGGCCGGAATGCGTTTCACCGGCCGCAAGGCGAGCGTTACGCCCATGGCAAACAGCGCGCAGGGAGCCGCAGCCTGCGCCAGGTAATCGACGAGTTTCAATGCCGGGTCGGGCAATTGATGGTCGGAAGCTGCCGCAGCAAAGCCGAGCGCCGTGGACAGGATGAACGGATGAAGCGCGACCTTCTTTGCGATCGAGCCGACGATCAGGCGTAGCTGCCGCTTGTCGTCTCCGGCCACCGCCATCATCGCCGGCGCCATGATGAAATGCGCTGCATTTTCGAGGCAGACGATCAGCGCCACCGGCACCGCCGCCTTTTCGCCGAAGGCAAGCAGCGCCAGCCCCGGCCCCATATAGCCGATATTGCCGTAAGCCGCGGTAAAGCCCTGGATCGTGCAGTCCTCGAACGAGTTTTTCCGTAGCACGAAGCCGATCAGGAACGCGACGGCGAAGACCAGATAGACCGCAGCAATCTCACCAAAAATGAAATCCAGCCGCGTCAGTTGCTCTATCGGCGTGTGCGACACCAGCTTGAAGAAAAGCGCCGGCAGCGCCGCATATATGATGAACGTATTGAGCCAGCCGAGCGCCTCGAGAGGCTGCCCCGTCGCTCTTGCCGCAACATATCCGATCAGGATCAGGCCGAAGAAGGGCAGAAGCAGCGCTACGACATCGACCATCCGCTCTTTTGATCCGCGATTAGAGCAATTCCAGCAAAAGTGGGAACCGGTTTTGCGTCCGGAATTGCGTTGAAACAAAAAGGGCCAGATCGATCAGCCGATCTGCATCAGGATTGGAAACGTCTCCTGGAACCAGATCGCCGCCGAGCTGACGAAGCCGAAGATGAAGGCAAGCCCGGTAACGATCAGGAACACGCCCATCGCTTTCTCGACCAATCCGAGATGGCGACGAAAACGGGTCATAAAACGCATGAAAACGCCTGAAAAGGCCGCCGCGATCCAGAACGGTACGGCAAGCCCGAGCGAATAGATGCCGAGCAGCGCCGCCCCCTCGCCCACCGTATCGCGCGATGCCGCCACGCCGAGGATGGCGCCGAGAACCGGACCGATGCAGGGCGTCCAGCCGAAGGCGAAGGCAAGGCCCATCAGATAGGCGCCCGAAAGCGTCGCAGGCTGACCTGATGCCTGGAACCGCGCCTCACGCGACAGAAAACCTATCCGCAGCACACCGAGAAAATTCAGCCCCATGATGATGATGATCAGCCCGCCGATCTTCGACAAAAGGTCCAGATGCTGGCGCAAAAGCACGCCGACCGTGGACGCACCGGCCCCGAGCATAACGAAAACGGTGGCAAAACCGAGCGTGAAAAAGAAAGCTGACGTGAGCACCGCCTTGCGTGCCGGCGATGCGGCCTGAGAATCCTGGTCGCGGAACTGATCAACAGAAATGCCGGCCATGTAACAGAGATAGGGCGGAACCAGCGGCAGGACGCACGGAGATAGGAATGACAGTGTCCCGGCCAGAAGCGCTGTAAAGATGGATATTTCGGCAATGGACACTGGATTGCTCCGCTTATCAGATGTGGCAGAGGCGCTACCGCCGATTGCCGCTTAATGCCAATCACCTTTTATGCATCGACAGAAATCGATGGAAAAAGCGTCGAACAGCGATTTTTTTGAACGTTTTGCGGGTTGACCGCAAGATGTGACCTGCATATGTATCGCGCACTTTCGAAAGGCGCTGAGGCGCAATGGTGAGAGAGCATAGCTCAGCCGGTAGAGCAACTGACTTTTAATCAGTAGGTCCAGGGTTCGAATCCCTGTGCTCTCACCACTCGAAAGACTTCCATTGCCCTGTCTTTGGTAACATTCCCACCGTTCGCGATACAATTCTTCAATACGATATGCCGTCTTCCAACCTTACTCGACGGAACAAGTCTTTCGTTGTGGTGTTATTGCCGCCGAAGGAGACTTCCATGCGGATTATTTTCGTCGTTCTTATTGCCTCTGTTCTGAGCATCCTCGGTTTCAAGTATATGGATCGCTCGATCGGCGAGCAGCAGATCATGGCAACGCCGGCCGAAATGTCGGCAAGCAGCTAGCAGGCAGATCGAAAGCCGCCAGGAACAGGACCGACAGCACGTAATCATCCGCAAGGCATCCCCTTCCTCCCGATCCCGGACGCAGCCGCGAATCTGCTTTGTCGTGAGGGAGCTATATTTCGATGCCTAGTTTTCCTTTTGACCAAGGAGAAATCCAGATGAGACGCAGCACCGAGTTGATCGTCCTGGCGACCCTTATTGCCGGCAGCCTGGCGATCTTCTCTGCGTTGATACCGCCCCAACCCGGAAATCCGGTAAAAACCGACCGGCTGAGCGGAGAACAGACGCAGACGGCATTCCTGCCCGAACGTTTTGGCGTAGCGAGCAGCAGGCAATAGACATGCACAAAGAAAGACTATGGCCGGCGCTCCGCAAGAGCCCGGCCATAGTGATTCTGGACCAGCCTGATCCAGGTCATTTGAGCGACACCAACCGACAACTTACGGTTATTTAATTTCTCCCGAAGCGTGTTTCATGGCATGGAGCGCGTAAGATTCTGCGCCCGTAGGTAGGTCACACGGCTCGCCCGTCGCAGATTAAACAGACCGATGAAAAACGAGGCCCACGAGTGAACGCCCCTACCGATCCCCTCACCTCCGGCAAGCCGGACGCTCCGGATCTCGCCGCGATCCTCGCAACCTCTGGCCAGAAACAAAAGCGCGGGCGCGGCAAGTGGCTGCTTGTGCTCTGTCTTGTGCTGATAGGCGGTGGCCTCGGTTTCTATCTTTACGGCTCCGGCGACGGTCAACAGTTCGACTATACGACGCAAGCTGCAAAGACCGGTGACCTGCAGGTGATCGTCACCGCCACAGGCTCGATCCAGCCGACCGACCAAGTCGACATATCGAGCGAACTGTCTGGCACGGTGCGCAAGGTCAATGTCAGCTATAACAGCCCCGTCAAGGCGGGCGAGGTGCTGCTGGAACTCGATACCAACAGGCAGGAAGCCGATGTCCAGAGCGCCAGAGCCCAGCTTGCCTCCGCAAGGGCCAACGTTCTGAAGGCCAAGGCCGAAGCCGCCTCCGCAAAGATCAGCTTCGATCGGCTGACCTCGCTGGTCAGCAACCGAATCTCCAGCCAGCAGGATCTCGACGCCGCCAAATATGCCTATGATTCCGCGGTCGCATCGACGGATATCAACGAGGCAGCCGTCCTTTCCGCGGAAGCCAGCCTGCGCCTGGCCGAAATCAATCTCTCCAAGCTCAAGATCGTCTCGCCGATCGACGGCGTCGTTCTCACCCGCGACGTTGATCCGGGCGCGACCGTGGCCTCTTCGCTCAATGCGCCGGTGCTTTTCACCATAGCGGGCGACCTGAAACACATGGAGCTTCAGGTCGCCGTTGATGAAGCCGATGTCGGTCAGGTCCGCGAGGAGCAGGAAGCGCGTTTCTCGGTCGATGCCTATCCCAATCGGCATTTCCCGGCAAAGATCGAATCCGTCCGCTTCGCCTCCGAAACCGTCAACAACGTCGTGACCTACAAGGCGATCCTGACGGTCGACAACGAGGACCTGCTCCTGCGCCCCGGCATGACGGCAACTTCGGATATCACCGTGCAATCGGTGACTGGCGCGCTGCTCGTGCCCAATGCGGCGCTGCGCTATTCGCCGCCATCAACCATGCAGCCGCGCGGCAGCTTTCTGTCGCGCCTGTTTTCCCCGCCCCGCCCACGTGGAAATCGCGGTTCCCGCGGTGACGCAACTGCTGCAAGCCGGTCGGTCTGGGTTCTACGCAACGGCACAGCTGAGCGCATCTCCGTCGAAATGGGCGCAACCGATGGCCAGTTTACCGTCGTCAAATCGCCGGACCTCAAGGATGGCGACCTGTTGATCACCGAAGCAACAGTGCGTGGCCGCTGACGGGAGATCGACTATGACAGCCCCCCTCATCGCATTCAGGCAGGTTTCGAAAGTCTATGGCCGTGGCGAAGCGACCATTCGCGCACTCGAGAAGATAGACCTGACCATCGCGCAGGGTGAGTTTGTCTCGATCATGGGGCCATCCGGCTCCGGTAAGTCGACGGCGATGAACATCATCGGCGGCCTCGATCTGCCGTCTTCCGGCGAATACATCTTCCAGGGCATCCCGACGAGCGGCTTCAGCCGCGCGCAACTGACTTTGCTACGCCGGCACATGCTTGGTTTCGTCTTTCAGGGCTTCAATCTTCTCGCCCGCACCTCGGCCGTAGAAAATGTCGAACTGCCGCTGGTCTATCGCGGCATGGACCATGCTGAGCGAAGGCGGCGGGCAATGGCGGCACTGGAACAGGTCGGCCTGCGCGGACGCGAGGGCCACACGACCCAGGAGCTTTCCGGTGGCCAGCAACAGCGCGTCGCAATCGCCAGAGCCATCGTCACCGACCCGGCCGTGCTCCTCGCCGACGAGCCGACCGGCAATCTGGACACAAGGACCAGCGGCGAGATCATGGATCTCATCACCAGGCTCAATCGCGAAAACGGCATCACCGTCATCATGGTCACCCATGAAGAGGATATCGCCGCCTATGCGAAACGCCTCCTGCGTTTCGTCGACGGTCATCTCGTCAGCGATGAAATCCAGGCCAGGGAGGCTGCCCATGTGGTTTGAGACGGCAAAGCTTGCCTGGCGCGCCATCAGCCGCAACATGTTGCGCTCCTTCCTCACTGTGCTCGGCGTCGTCATCGGCGTCGCTGCCGTCATCGCCATGGTCACCATCGGCAACGGCACCACCGCCAAGGTGCGCGACGAACTCTCGAGGCTTGGCACCAACACGCTTTTCGTCCGCCCCGGCCAATGGGGACCGGGCCGGGCAAGCACAGAGGCCAAGCGCTTCACCGATGGCGATATCACGGCAATTCGTGATCAGGTGAGCGGCCTGCGCGCCGTGGCACCCGTCAACCGCGGAACGGCGACCGTGATTGCCGGCGGCGCCAACCGCTCGACCAGCGTTATCGGCACGACCGCCGATTATCTTATCGCGCAGGATTGGGAACTGGCGCTCGGCCGGGATTTCTCGGCCACCGAAGATCGTGGTAGCCAGGCCGCCTGCATCATCGGCGAGACGACACGCAGGGAATTGTTCGGTGCAGCAGACCCCGTCGGCCAGAGCATCCGTGTCAGCAATGTCGCCTGCCCGGTCGTCGGTGTTCTTGCCGTCAAGGGCCAGTCAGGCATGGGCGACGATCAGGACGATACGGTGATCATGCCGCTCAAGCTGCACCAGCGCCGGATCGGCGGCACGACGACCATATCGAGCATCGTCCTTTCCGCGCAGGATGGCGTGTCGACGGCAAAGGTTCAGGCGGATGTTGAGAGCCTTCTGAGGGAGCGCCGCCGCATCGCCATCGGCCGCGACGACGATTTTTCCGTCAACGACATGTCGCAGATCGCCGCCGCCATGACCGGCACGACGATGCTTCTCACCGGTCTTCTCGGCGCGGTCGCCGCCGTCAGCCTGCTTGTCGGCGGCATCGGCATCATGAATATCATGCTCGTCTCGGTCACCGAGCGCACCCGCGAAATCGGCATCAGGCTTGCGATCGGCGCGCTGGAAAAGCAGGTGCTCACGCAGTTTCTCGTGGAGGCCGTGATGTTGTCGATCTTCGGTGGCGTCACCGGCATCGTCACCGGTCTGGCGCTGGCCTATGGCGTCGTCAGTTTTCTGGAAGTGCCGTTTGTCGCGAGCCCGACAATCATCCTGCTCGCATTCCTGTTTTCAGCGGCGATCGGCATGATCTTCGGATATTTTCCGGCAAGGCGAGCAGCACAACTCAACCCGATCGACGCACTTCGCCACGAATAATGGCATCAATTGCCGGCAAAAACCGGCAATTCCTCAGTATGCAGAAGCGTCGCGCTCGTCTTCGGCAAAGGCCATCTGCAATTCCATCTGCACGGCATGCATGAAGATCGCGGCCTGATGGCGGATTTCTTCTTCCTCGACCCCCTGAGCCCGAAACCCCTTGGCGAACTGTGCCATTTCAGTGCGCCAGAAACGATTTGCTTCCTCACCGTGAAGACGCTGAAGAGCGTCGGCGCATCGTCTTACGTCGGCGGTCCGCCGGTCGGCGGGGAACTGCAGCAGTGTCATGCCATCTCCATACTCGATGGGCCGAATCGCCCGTACATGAAGGCACTTTCGCCGCCAGACCTTCACAAAAAGTGAACCGATCAAAAACCTTTTGGTTCCGATTCAAGGCCTTGCCGTCCCATTTTCGGACAATATGTTAGGATCGAGTTAGGCTTAACTCACTGTTTCGAGGGACGCTCAGGCGATTGATAAACAGCCCGGCGCAAGCCGAAGCATTGAAAGATGTCCCACACACGTCATGAGGACAGATGAAAGGGACAATGAATGTCTAAGGAACTTGATCACGTGAACCAGCCGTCGGACCAGTCTATCGCGCTCTTCCTGCAGGAAAACGACATGGACGGCCTGACCGACATTCTCGTCGAGGCATTGTTCCAGGCGCTCAGCATCATGGACAACGAAAAACCCGTCATGGAAACCCTGCATTAAAAGCAGGTCCGGCAACACAGGATGCGGTTCTGCATCCGTAATTGCTTCAAGGCTCTAGTCGGATACCGGCGGCTGATCATCTTCGGGCATCATCCGCTGGTAATAAACCGCCAGTTCGGGAACCTCCTGCGCCAGCATCCCTATAAGATCGACCGGCGGCATTCTGCCCTCGTAATGAAGAGACAGAACGTCTTTGTGCCGCTCAGTCAATGAAGTGTCCCGGTTTCGGGTGGCAGCAAAGACGCGCGTTTCCTCCTGTTTGCCCTTGACGGCAATCCTGTCGAGTTCAAAGACGCCAAAAATCCCACCGATTTCATCCGCCGCCTTTTCGCCGATCAGCAGTGAAACGCCATACGCTTTCGATGCCGATTCCAGCCTGGCCGCCAGGTTGACCGCATCGCCGAGCGCCGAATAATCGAAGCGCTGTTCCGACCCCATATTGCCGACGACGCATTCGCCGGTGTTCACCCCGATGCCGATCCTCAACGGAAAGAACCGTCGCCCGTCAGCCTCCGCCTCATGCTGCAGTTCGTCATTCAGCGTCTGCATCGAGGCAAGCATGTCGAGCGCCGCAGACACGGCATGGACGGCGTGGTCCGGGTCGTCGAGCGGCGCATTCCAGAACGCCATCAGGCAATCGCCGATATATTTGTCGATCGTCCCGCCATGGGACAACACGATCTGCGAAAGCGGCGTCAGAAGCCGGTTGATCAGTGCAGTCAACTGCTCCGGGTCGTCCTTCAGCTGCTCCGATATGGTTGTGAACCCGCGCACGTCGCAGAACAGGATGGACAGGAACCGTTTCTCGCCACCGAGTTTCAGCTTGCTCGGATCCTTGGCCAGTTGCGCCACCAGCGCCGGCGCCAGATATTGGGAAAATGCCCGCGTGATCTGTCGGCGGCTCTTGCGCTCCTGTGCATAATCGAGTGTCGCCTGGGCCGCGGCGACGCCGGCAAAGGCAAAGGATGGCGCAAGCGGCGACACGAACAGCCCGGCCCAGTGAAGCGCAAGATAACTTCCGCCGGCAAGAAGCAGAACCGCGGCAGCGACGCCGATTATGGTCTTCCACCCGGTACGCCGGCGCACAAGCAGATAGGCACAAAGCGCCGACAGCAAGACTGTCGCCTGCGTCAACGATCCGCGTAGTTCGGTAACGGACCGGCCGAAACGAAGATTGTCGAGGATCGTCGCCTGTATTTCGGCACCGGCTGTCAGGCGTCCGTCATGAACCGTATGCGAGGTGGCAAAGGCATCGGCCCCTCCGCTGGCGATGGAAGGCGCATTCTGCAGGCTCAGGCCGACAATAACCGTCCTGTCCTTGAAAAAACCCGGCGGCAGAAAATTGACGGGATCGAGCGCCTGATAATAGGAAACCGTCCTGTATGTTCTCGCCCCCCCGAAGACCTGCACCAGCCTCCCCTCGTCCGGGACCTCGACAGCATTACCGCCCGCAACGGCAATGGTGGCCGCAAACCCGTCGACAATCGCCGGTACACGTCGAAATGCACCGTCGCGATCGAGCGATATCGAGGCTATTCCGGCAGCGGCTCCCCTTGATGTAAAAATCTCGAGCGGCATCACCCGGATATATTGGTCGGCCTGCTCCGCGGTAACGATCGTCTCGTCGGCCGCCAGAACCACGTCGGGTCCCATGACATCGGCCAGCGCCTGATCATTCACGGATGACGAAGGTTCGGAAAAGATGATGTCCAGCCCGATAACCTTTGCGCCCGCATCTCGAAGTTGCGTGACAAGCCGGGCATGAAGACTTCGCGGCCACGGCCATTGCATGTTGATGTCGGCAAGCGACGGTTCATCGATCGCGACGATCACGATATCGTCCGAAGGCACACCCGGTCCGCGGATCGTCGACAGATAATCGAAAGCCCGATAGTCCATCAGCGCCCAGCCCGGCAGGCGAGAAAGCAAAGCCACCGCGCCGAAGACGAATACCGACAGAAGCAGCACCTGCAGGGAGCGCGCAGCCATCAATCGGCGCGCAAATCGCCATCGTGAGCCGGATTGCATCAGAACCGGACCCTGAACGTGCCTTTGAACGAACGCCCCCAGCCGGGTATGTCGTTGTTCAGTTCGATATCCTCGTCCAGCAGGTTGTAGGCAGCCAGTTCAAACTCGAAGCGCTTGTCGAACGGTTCCCAGACAAGATTGGCATCGAGCGTCCAGTAGTCATCGAGCGACACGCCGGCCTCGTTGACACGGTCGCCGATGTAATTGGCGGCAAGCGTCGTCTTGACATGCGCCTGATTGACCCAGGTCAGTGCCACCTGCCCCGCCCATTCCGGCACGAAGGGTAGCGGCCCGCCCGATGTCGGCGTGCCCGAACCCTGATCCTCGGAATCCGTATAGGCGGCGGTCGAGGACAGGCCGAAACCCGCCCCGAGCACCGCATTGGCCGTCAGGCTCGCCCGGTCGAGCCGCCCTTCGCTCGTGGTAAACGGTGTCGAGACCAAGGGAATCGGAATGCGCGGATGATCCATCTCCTGGTGTTGATATTGCAGCGCCGTGAAGAAATCAGGCGTCCATTCGGCATCCCATCGCAGGGCATAGGTATCGACATACCCTTCCGTCCCGACCGAGATCGCATTCGGCTGGATGCCGACGATACCGATCGGCGACAAGGTCGGTGTCGTGAGGTCGATGCTGCTTCGCATGAACCCTGCCCGCAGCCACTGACCGTCCGTCGGTGACCATGCAAGCCCGATCCGCGGCTCGATGCGCGCCACATCCGACGTCTCGCCATCGATATAGCTGCCGAACAGGGCATATTCCGCCTTCAGACTGTCGCTGATTTCATGCAGAAGATCGACATAAACCCGCCCGACCGTGCTTTCATCGTAATCGGTAGTGCCAGGCGCCCCGGTAACACCGCGATATACACGCCCATCGATCCGGCCTCCCTCCACACCGTATCGCCAGGTAAAATCGTCCGCACCAACCATGTGATTGACCGCGGCTATATAGGATCGCTGCCGAAATTCTTCCCGGGCGGAAACTGTGACAAGCGGGCCTCCGGGTGGCGTGATATCGAGCGACTGGGTGTCATCGCTGCTTATGCCGCCATAAAGCAGAGCAGCATTGACCACATTTTGGTAGGCAACTGTATGGCTCCAACCCAGACCGGCATTGGTCACGCGAGCCGAGACATCCTGATAAGTCCTCAATGTGGTACCGCCGACATCCCCGGTCAAATCGCGAAAAACATCGCTTTTTGCGTCGTTGAAATAAAACACTAGCCGATCATAAGCCGTCGGGCTTGCCGTGAGGTAGGCATTGCCGCCAAGCAGCTTGTTTTCGGTTTCGAGATCCGTGAGCGCCCCGGTATCACGCGCATCCGGCACTTTCTGCCATTGCAGGTTCGCATAGAGGCTGACCGGGAACGGCAGGTTTCGATAGGCCTGTACCTCGCCTTCCGCCGTATATCCCGCCTCGCCCCCTGCCGTGGTGAAGCCGCCTCCGAGTTCGACCTCGAAGAAAGGCTGCTTCAACAGGTTCGCCTCGCGCGAACGGCCCGAGATGATATGCGGATCAAGCAACAGGCCCTGCAACAGAGAGGAAAACGCCTGGCTGTTGCCTTCGTTGGTAATGACATTGTCGCCATAGAAATAATTGTCGACGAAAGGATCGCTGCTGCCGCGCAAACTCTGGTCAACATAGGCCGCCGCCTGGAACGGGTCGAAGGCCGCATCGCCATAATATTCGCCCCAGGCATCCAGCCCCTGCAAACGAAACGCATCGTTGAGTGTAGATCCGGCCTCGTGATTGGCACCGACGGAGGTGAACTCGCCCCCCCGCGCCTTCGACCGTCGCAGATATTCCTGCGCATGCCGGATCGCCCCGACCGAATCGTAATCGTCGATCGCCAGCGCCGTCCTCACCGCCGCGATAACCGGATCGTTGTCATCCAGCCGGTCGGCATTGTCGAGTGCCTGGTTTGCAGCGACGCGATCGCCCTTCTCGTAATGCGCGGCGGCCAGCATCAGCTGTCCTTGAGAATAGGCGGGATTGGCAACCGTGCCGGCCAGCAGGTCTTCGACAGCCTTGTCCACCTCGCCCGTCTGCAGATAGTAGCGCCCGCGGGCGACAAGCGCGAGATCGAAGGCCGGATCAACGGCCATGGCCTTGTCGATCTCCGCCTTGGCCTTTTCGATTCGGCCCGTATCGAGATAGAAGATCGCAAGATTTGCATGCGGGATGGGATCCTGAGGATCAAGCTCGATCGCCTTCAGGAAGGCTGCCTCGGCTTCGCGGTTGGCATCGCGGGAGGATTGCACATTGCCGATCACATTCCACGTCGAGCTGCTGCCGGGTGTCACCCGAGCGGCGGCCTCGAGATCCTCCATGGCGCCGCTGTTGTCGCCCTGAAATCCCGCCCTGTAGAGCGCCCTCGCCTCAAGCGCCGTCGGCTCGTTCGGATCGAGCGACAGTGATCGATCGACCGCCTGCTGATATTCCGGCCTGTCGTTGAGAAGAAGCGCCAGCATTGCCCTATAGGCCGGAAGCTGCGGATCGTCCGGATATTGCCGCTCGGCATCCTTCAGCACGCCCATTGCCGCGCGCAGATCCTGCAGGAAGCCGACCGCATAGGCCCGCAGGAACGCCGCATCCGGCCCTTGGACGCTCCGCGGCATCTTTTCCACCCGGGTCGGATCGGCAAGACTGCGGGCATAATACCCGCCATAAAGCGCCACACCTCGTCGTTTTGCATCGAGCCCGCGCTGAGCCTTGTCGAACAGCTTTGCCGCCTCGGCATAATGCTTGTCTTCGGCCAGCATGATCGCCTCGATCAGCGAGAGCCGGGCCTTCTGGTTCGCGGTCAACGAGCGCCGCTCAAGCGCGCCAAGCGTCCGTTGCGCTGCGGGGCGTCCTTCGAGCGTCAGCTGTGTCTCGGCCAGCGTCACCCATTCCTCCGTCGTGCGCTCACCAGCCGGCTTGGCGACAATCCGGTCGGCCTGCCTGCGCATCTGCGCCACCGGTTGGTTCGATGCAGGCATCCGCCTGAAAGCCTCCCGTGCCGGCAAATAAAACAGCATCTGCTCGCGATCATCGCTATCGACGATCACCACCTTCTGCGGCGCCTGGCCGATCGAGGCGACGGCACCTTCGCCCTCACGCACATCGACACTGCCCTGCGGATTGCTGAGCCGCACCTCGCCTTCGAGCACACTGAGCGATGTCCTTGCCCCATCGACCGTCATCGTCCAGTCGGTTCCACGAATGGCGGCGGCCGCTGCCGGTGTCTGCACCTCGACGCCCGGCCCGCCGCGCTCGGCGCGCGCCCAGATCGTCCCGGCCTGCAGTTCCAGCACCGTATCGGCACCCGAACCTGACGTAACCTGCTTCACCACCAGCGTCGCATTGCGGCCCATACGGATCTGCGTCCGGTCGGAAAACAGGATTGCAAGCTGCCCGGTCGCATTCGTCCGCAGCACATCTCCGCCGACGAGATCCTGCCTCAAATCCACGAATTGCCAGTTCGAAACGTCGATAAAACGGACTTCCTCGCCCGTCTTGCGTGCAATCACCGCGCCGGCAACTGAGCCATCACGCGGCACGGGCTCACTGCGCGCGGGAAGACCACCCCCGGCACCAAGCAGCGTCAAAGAAACCGCAAATAAAAATCGATTGAGCACCCCGCGCATGCCGCAACCTGTGGACACAAACATATAAACTGTCAAGTTTTCGAGCCGATGTCACCTTGCTTTAAGAGGAAGGTGTATTAACACGGAGACACTTGAACGAGGGATCTCAAGAGTAATGAGCGATTTCGACAGCGCACCGACAGAAATGCTGGAAATGCCGATGGCGACAGGCGTCGTCACGGAAGAATACATCAATCATATCCGCAAGGTGAACGATGTCTTTTACGATCAGATCAAGATCTCCGATCAGAAGGCTGCCTATATCTTCACCTTCATGCTTGCCTTTCTGATCTCGTCGGCAGAAGGACGCGGCGTATTCACCTTTGCCCGCTACACAGAGGGCAGCTGGCTGGTCGTCATCGTCTCCGGCGCGCTTGCGATTACGTCCGTATCGTCAATCATCTCGGCCATCATGGTCGTATTGCCGCGTCACATCGACAAATCCACCTCGCTTTTCTGGGGAACCTGGCCCCAGCACCGGCCGATTTTCGAACAGGCCGCCCAGCACAGCGATGTCAGCTATCTGTTCAACCAGTATCTCGACAATGCCGATGTCCTGTCGCTGATCGCCCGGCAGAAATACCGCTTTGTGGCCTATGCATTCCGCGGCCTTGTTTTCACCGTTTTGGCCTATGTAATTCTGCTTCTTGCAACCTGACGCGAATCCCTCTCTTTCCCGGCCTCCCCTTCTGGCCCCGCCCATGGACCCCCCGCCAATGAATGCTGCCCTGACACCCTTCCTGACCATCGGCCTGCTCATTCTCTCCAACGTCTTCATGACATTTGCCTGGTACGGTCACCTGAAGTTCGAAAACAAGCCGCTCTATCTTGTCATTCTCGCCAGCTGGGCGATCGCCTTTTTCGAATATTGCGCCCAGGTCCCGGCAAACCGCATCGGCTACGGTTATTTCAATGCCGCCCAGTTGAAGACGATCCAGGAGATCATCACGCTCTCTGTCTTCGTCATCTTCTCGGTCTTCTATCTGGGCGAATCGTTCCACTGGAAACAGGCGATCGGTTTCGGGTTCATCGCGCTCGGCGCCTTCTTCATCTTCACCAAATAACGGGACGTTGCCGGCCTCGTTGGAAAACAATCCGCTGGCGTCGCGGCAACTTAGATTTTGTCGCAGTGCCGTTTCATCCCCGCAACCGCCGTATGCGCGACAATCGGCCTGTCATCGGATGGGAAACCGGGTACGCGAACCGGCCTCCTCAACGGATTTCGGATCGGTTTTCCGGTGATGGTCGAAAGATCGGGGCAAACGGGAACTGACACGTCTCGAAAACCCGGATGATTTGGCCGGGGCAGGCAGATCGATTATCTACCAACCCACCAAATGCCACTGCCTGCTCCATTCCCGTTTCCACCATGCCGGCTTTGCCTTGCGTGGTTCTTCTCGCTGCACGGGATTTCACAAGAGAACATAGTGGCCGTGCTGACGCTCGCGGCCTTTTCATCGGCAGTACCTTCTATTCCGCCGAAGTTTGTTCTAGAGACAGTGCTTCATCCGCCAGAACTGGGCGGCAGACTGTCTTTAGGTATGTTGATCGATGCTTGATTCTCTCAGAAACGCCGCCCGCTCCTGGGTCGCGAAGTCTCTGCTTCTGCTCTTGGTTGCCTCTTTCGCCATCTGGGGCGGCAGCCAGTCGCTGATCGCTTCGAATGCGAACACCGTGATGACGGTCGGCGACCAGGAAATTTCCACCGAGCAGTTCCGGCTTGCCTATCAGCGTCAGATCGCCAATCTGAGCCGCCAGTTCGGCACCCAGCTGACCGCCCAGCAGGCCCGCTCCTTCGGCATAGACCGTGAGGTTCTGACCCAGCTTTCGGCAGGTGCAGCCCTCGACCAGCTTTCCGATGACATGAATCTCGGTCTTTCCGAACAGCGCCTGGCAGACCTGATCGGTGAAGATCCGGCTTTCAAGGGCACCAACGGCCAGTTCGACCATGACCTGTTCTCCTCGCGCCTGCGCAACGCAGGCCTGCGCGAAAACGACTATATTGCCGAACGCAGCAAGGTCGCCGTCCGCAGCCAGGTCGTGGAAGCCGTTTCAGACGGCTTCAAGCCGCCGCAGGTCATGCTCGATGCGCTGAAACAGTATCGCGACGAGGCGCGCACAGTCGATTATCTGCTTCTGTCGAACGCCAATATCGATCCGGTCAAGGCACCGGCGGATGACGTTCTGACCACGTGGTTCGACGCCAACAAGGCCAAGTACCGCGCACCGGAATACCGCAACTTCGCCTATGTGAAGCTAGAGCCGAGCGACATCGCCGACGCCTCCTCGATTACCGATGACGAGCTGCGCGCCGAATACGACAAGCGCAAGGACGGCTACAAGACACCCGAAACCCGCACGATCGAACAGCTGACCTTCCCGAACAAGGAAATGGCGGATGCAGCAGCAACGCAGCTGCGCGACGGCACGACCACGTTCGACCAGATCATCAAGGATCAGGGCAAGACCCCGACCGACGTCCATCTCGGTGACTTTACCAAGCAGAGCATCCCGGACCCTGCCTGGGCCGAACCGGCCTTCAAGGTTTCGGCCAATGGTGGCACCACCCCTGTCATCAAGGGCACGTTCGGCTCGGTCATCCTGCGTGTATCGAACATCCGCCCGGAAAGCACCCGCGGCTTCGACGAAGTGAAGGAAGAACTGCGTCAGCAGATGGCGGTTGCAGCCGCCTCGCGTGAAATCGCCAGCGCCCACGACCGTTTCGAGGATCTGCGCGGCGGTGGCGCGACACTCGATGACGCTGCCAAGGAACTGAACCTCAAGCTCGTCACCGTGACGGCAGATGCCTCCGGCCAGGACGAAAAGGAACAGCCAATCGCAAATCTTCCGGCTGCCAGCAACCTGATCGCCGAAGTGTTCCGCACAGAACCTGGCCAGGACACGATCCCGGTCAGCCTCGGCAATGTCGGTTACATCTGGTTCGAAGTTCGCAACGTAACGCCGGAACGCGAGCGTTCGCTTGATGAAGTACGTGAAAAGGTCGTGGTTGACTGGACCGCCGAGCAGCAGCGCGAAGCCCTGACCGCCAAGGCAACCGAGCTGAAGGCTCGTCTCGACAAGGGCGAAACTCTGGCCGCGATTGCCGCGGACCTCGGCATCGCCGTCGAAACGAAGACCGGCCTGCGCCGCAACGCCGAAGATGCGATCTTCGGCGCGGAAGCGATCACGACCGCCTTCTCCGGTCCCGTCGACACGACAGGCACCGCCCTTGCAGCAGATCGCGAAAGCCGCATGCTGATGAAGGTGACCGCTGTCGAGCAGGCTCCGTCTGATGAACTGGCCAATGACCCGCAGCTTCAGCGCCTCGCGGAATCAGCAGGCGACGACATGCTTGATCAGATGGTCAACAGCCTGAAGGATCGTTATGGCGTCTCGATCAACCAGACTGTCCTCGATCAGTCCGCATCCACCGTTCAATAATTGAGGCAGATGCCGAAAATGCCTGACTTGAAGCCATTCCTCGCCAAGGTCGCCACCGGCGAATCGTTGACCCGCGAAGAGGCGCATGACGCCTTCGGAATTCTCATGTCCGGCGAAGCGACGCCGTCGCAGATCGGCGGCTTCCTGATGGCACTCCGGGTACGGGGCGAAACGGTTGCCGAAATGACCGGAGCCGTCTCGACCATGCGTGCCAAAATGCTGCGGGTCGAAGCGCCGGCGGATGCCGTCGATATCGTCGGCACTGGCGGCGATGGCGCCGGAACCTACAACATCTCCACGCTCGCCTCGATCATCGCGGCGGGGGCAGGCCTCTCGGTCGCCAAGCATGGCAACCGTGCGCTCAGCTCGAAATCCGGCACGGCCGATGCGCTCTCGGCGCTCGGCGTCAACCTGGAGATCGGCCCGAACCAGATCGCACGCTGTATCCGCGAGGCTGGCATCGGCTTCATGTTCGCCTCTATGCATCATGCAGCCATGCGCCATGTCGGCCCGAGCCGCGTTGAACTCGGTACGCGGACGATCTTCAACCTGCTCGGTCCACTCTCCAATCCGGCCGGCGCAAAACGCCAGCTGCTTGGTGTCTATTCGCCGCAATGGCTGATGCCGATTGCCGAAACACTGCGGGAAATGGGATCCGAAACCGTCTGGGTCGTGCACGGCCAGGGTCTCGACGAGATCACCACGACAGGCACAACGCAGGTTGTGGCACTCGAAGGCGGCAAGATCCGTGAATTCGAACTGAGCCCGGCCGATTTCGGCGTTGCACCCGCAACGCTAGCCGACCTGAAGGGCGGTGACGGCATTGCCAATGCCGCGGCGCTTCGTGCCGTCCTCGGCGGCGCGAAAAATGCCTATCGTGATATCTCGCTCTGCAACGCAGCGGCCGCGCTGGTCGTGGCCGGCAAGGCAGAAACACTCAAGGATGCTATGCTGCTAGCCACCGCCTCGCTTGAGAGCGGTCAGGCCTCTGCGGCACTGGACCGGCTCGTGGCGGTCTCCAACGAGAAGGAATAGGATCATGGCCGATATCCTGCAGAAGATCGAAGCCTATAAGCGCGTCGAGATCGAAGCAGCCAAGACGGCGGTGCCGCTTGCAGAGATCAAGGCCCGCGCTGCCGACCAGTCTGCTCCTCGCGGCTTCTTGAAGGCGCTGCAGGCGAAGAAGCAGGCCAGCCAGTTCGGCCTGATCGCCGAGATCAAGAAGGCAAGCCCGTCCAAAGGCCTGATCCGCTCGGATTTCGATCCGCCGGCGCTGGCAGCAGCCTATGAGGCAGGCGGCGCTGCCTGCCTTTCGGTTCTCACCGATACCCCGAGCTTCCAGGGCGCACCGGAATTCCTCGTTGCTGCCCGCAATGCCTGCGCACTGCCGGCCTTGCGCAAGGATTTCATGTTCGAGCCCTATCAGGTCTATGAAGCCCGCGCCTGGGGTGCCGACTGCATCCTGATCATCATGGCATCGCTCTCCGACGACGAGGCGCTGGCGCTCTACGAGACCGCAACCGAACTCGGCATGGACAGCCTCATCGAAGTGCATGACGAAGCCGAGATGGAGCGGGCGCTGAAGCTCCCCTCGCCGCTGCTCGGCGTCAACAACCGCAACCTGAGAACTTTCGAGGTCAGCATTTCGACCAGCGAACGCCTGTCGGCGATGGTAACCGGCGAGGACCGTCTGCTCGTCGGCGAAAGCGGCATCTTCACCCATGAGGACTGCCTGCGCCTGCAAAAGGTCGATATCAGCACCTTCCTCGTCGGCGAAAGCCTGATGCGTAAGGACGATGTCGCCGCGGCCACGCGGCTACTTCTGACCGGGCAAGCAGGCACGCTGGCGGCCGAGTGATGGCCGATCAACCGAACAAGCTCACCCATATCGATCAGGCCGGCGAGGCCCACATGGTCGATGTCGGAAACAAGGCCGAGACCGACCGTTCGGCGACCGCCGAAGGCTTTGTCCGCATGTTGCCGGAGACGCTGGCGCTGATCCGCGAAGGCAATGCCAAGAAGGGTGATGTCATCGGCACCGCCCGCCTTGCCGGCATCATGGCCGCCAAGAAGACATCCGACCTCATTCCACTCTGCCACCCGCTGATGCTGACCAAGGTTTCAGTCGAGATCTCGGAAGACGACAGCCTGCCCGGCCTGCGCGTCACAGCGACAGCGAAGCTCACCGGCAGGACCGGCGTGGAAATGGAAGCGTTAACTGCCGTCTCCGTCACCTGCCTGACCATCTACGACATGGCCAAAGCTGCCGACAAGGCGATGGAAATCGGTGGCATAAGGCTGCTCGAAAAGACTGGCGGCAAGTCCGGCCATTATAAAGCGTAAAGCCCGAGGAGATTTTGCCATGGCGCTTTTGCCCGTTCCAGACGCCAAGGCCCGTCTGCTTGCCAGCGCCCGCCCGGTCGACGGCATCGAGACGCTCCCTCTGGGCGATACAGCGGCTCGCGTGCTTGCTTTTGACATTAAGGCCAAGCTGACCCAGCCCCCATTCAATTCCTCTGCGATGGATGGCTACGCGCTGAGAGCGGTCGATGCGCCGCAGATCGGTTCAGAACTCACAGTCATCGGCACTGCCGCCGCGGGGCGTGCCTTTGAAGGCCCTCTCGGCCCCGGCGAAACCGTTCGCATATTCACCGGCGCTCCGGTGCCGGAAGGCGCCGATACGATCCTCATCCAGGAGGACGCCGAAAAGATCGGTGACGACAGCATCCGCACGACATTTCAGGTCACCGGCGGGCGACACATCCGTCCTCGTGGTCAGGATTTTGCCGAAGGCGAAACGGTGCTGAAGGCCGGTACGCTTATCGATTTCTCGCATCTGACCGTCGCAGCCGCGATGAACCACCCGACGCTTCCCGTATTCCGTAAGCCGAAAGTGGCGATCCTCGCCACGGGCGACGAACTGATTGAGCCGGGCGGCAATCCCGCTCCCGCGCAGATCATCGCATCCAACACATTCGGCATTGCCGCTCTCGTGCGCGACAATGGCGGTGAGGTTCTCGATCTCGGCATTGCGCCGGATCGGCAGGACGCCATCTCCGCTGCGATCAAGCGCGCTCGTGATGCTGGTGCCAATATCCTCGTCACCCTCGGAGGCGCTTCCGTCGGCGACCACGATCTGGTGCAGGCGACGTTGAAGGCTTCCGGCATGGAGCTTGATTTCTGGCGAATCGCCATGCGCCCCGGCAAACCGCTGATGGTCGGTTCTCTCGACGGCATGCATGTTCTGGGCCTGCCCGGAAACCCGGTCGCCAGCATGGTTACGGGCATGCTGTTTCTCGAACCGCTGCTGCGCCGCCTTGCTCATCTGCCGGAGCGCAGACGCGAAGTCGATGGCATCACTGCAAGACCGCTTCGCCCCAATGACCAGCGGCAGGATTATCTGCGTGCAAAGATCACCCGTGACGAACTGGGCAATCTGGTCGCCGAGGCAAATCCGAAGCAGGATTCGTCGATGATGAAGATCTTTGCCCATGCCGACGGTCTCATCGTTCGCGCGCCGCATGCGCCGGAATTGGCAGCAGGCGAACCTTGCCGCATCCTGCTTATCCGTGCCTTCGACTGATCCGGTTGGCGAGGAAATCCGTAGGCTTGGGCATATTTGCCCAAACGGAGTAGATCGTGCCTGACACCGCACCCGCCATCCTCTGGTTCCGCCGCGACCTGCGTCTCGACGACAATGCCGCACTCCATGCCGCGATCGATACAGGTGGCCCGGTCATTCCCGTCTATATCCGCGAACCGGTACAGCCCGATATCGGTCCGCTTGGGGCCGCACAGGCATGGTGGCTTCATCATTCCCTGGCAGCGCTCAAGGACAAGCTGAAGTCACTGGGCAGCGACCTGATGTTTGCGACGGGCAAGGCCGATGACATCATCATCGATATTGCCCGCAAGACCGGCGCAAAGACGGTCTACGTCAATCGCGCCTATGAGCGAACCACGGTCGACCGCGAGATCGCCATCGCGCTCAAGGATGCAGGCATCGCCATCCGCGCCTTTCACGGCCAGCTGCTGCATGATCCGAAATTGATCCGCACCGGCTCCGGTAATGCCTTCAAGGTCTACACGCCGTTCTGGAACGCCATGCAGAAGCTTCACGAGCCGCATGGCCCCATTGACCCGCCGAAATCCATCCCGTCGCCCGAGAGCCATCCCCGTTCCGAAGCGCTCGATAGCTGGAAACTTTTGCCGACAAAACCGAACTGGGCCGCAGGTTTTTCCGGACACTGGACGCCCGGCGAGGCCGGTGCGCAGGAAAAGCTCGAAGACCTGATCGACGCCGACCTGCATGATTACAAACGCGGTCGCGATTTCCCGGCGATCGACGCGACCTCCAGACTGTCTCCGCATCTGGCGCTCGGAGAAATATCCCCTGCCCGTATCTGGCACGCCACAAACGGGCTGGCTGACAAACATCGCGACGATCTGGTCCATTACCGCAAGGAACTGGCCTGGCGCGATTTCTGCTACAATCTGCTGGTCGAGTTTCCCGATCTGCGCACAAAAAACTGGGACGACAAGTTCGACGCCTTCGAATGGGAGTTCAACGCGGCCGATTTCAGCGCCTGGACCAAGGGCATGACCGGTTATCCGATCGTCGATGCCGGGATGCGCGAACTCTGGCAGACCGGTTACATGCACAACCGCGTCCGCATGATCACCGCATCCTTCCTGATCAAGGACTTGCTGATCGACTGGCGCCGCGGCGAGCAGTGGTTTCGCGATACGCTGCTCGATGCCGATCCGGCCAGCAACACCGCCAACTGGCAATGGGTGGCCGGCTCGGGCGCGGACGCCTCCCCCTTCTTCCGCATCTTCAACCCGATCCTGCAGGGCGAGAAATTCGATCCCGACGGCGATTACGTCCGCCACTTCGTGCCGGAACTGAAAGACCTGCCGAAGAAATACATCCACAAGCCCTTCGAAGCGCCGAACCATGTTTTGGCCGGCGCCGGCGTGGAACTCGGAAAGACTTATCCGAAACCGATCGTCAATCACGGCATGGCTCGTGACCGGGCGCTTGAAGCCTACAAGGGCCTGAAAGGCTGACGCAGTACCGCTTGCAGCAGGATTGACGTTTCAACCGGTTCCATCCGCGATTAATCTCCTTTTTCTGCAAGAGGAGAGATCAGAATGACGGGACGGAAGATCGCAGTCGTCGGACTTGGCGGGATCGGCGGCGTTGCCGCGGCCTGCCTCAGCTTGTCACCGGACAATGATGTGACGGTCTGCGCCCGCAGGCGGATCGACACGCTTACCTTCGATCATCACGAAGAGAGCAAAAGGATACCGCTAAAGACACTGACGGAGCCAAGTGGCGCCGAACCGGTCGACTGGGTGATCCTTTGCACCAAGGCACAGGATGTGGCCTCTATCGCCCCTTGGCTGGAACGCCTCTGCACGCCGCAGACGACGGTTGCCGTCCTGCAGAACGGCATTGCCCATGAGGAGCGCGTAGCCCCGCATGCGAAGGGCGCGACCGTGCTTCCGGCAATCGTCTATTACAATGGCGAACGTTTCGCCCCCGACCATGTCCGCCTGCGCCACATCCGCGGTCACGATCTGCTTGTGCCTGCAGGAGCGCAAGCGGAAGCCTTTGCGGCCCTTTTTGAAGGCACCCCCGTCGATGTCGGGATCAGTGCGGAATTCATCACCTATCAATGGCGCAAACTGCTGGTCAACGTCATCGCCAACCCGATCACGGCGCTTACCCGCCAGCGGCTTGGCGTCTTCCAGCGCGAGGATATCCAGCAGCTATCTCTTGGCATTCTTGACGAAGCAGTGGCGGTCGGTCGCGCCGAGGGCGCGCAACTTGCAGGCAATGAAGCAGAAATGATCCTTGAGACGTTTCTGGCCTATCCGCCGGAAGCAGGCACCTCCATGTATTTCGACTGCCTCGCAGGACGTCCGCTGGAAATCGAGGCGCTGAATGGTGCGGTCGTTGCCGCAGGCCTGCGCCACGGCCTTGCGACGCCCTTGAACACTGCAATGCTGACCTTGCTGAAGACCGTCAGCGACGCCAATACCAAAACCGCATAACAAAAGACCCGGCCGAAGCCGGGTCTTTCTTTTCTTATACGAGGCGGCTCTGTTCCAGCGCCGCTTCGATGAAGCTCGCAAACAGCGGGTGCGGATCGAGCGGGCGGCTCTTCAGTTCCGGGTGGTACTGGACGCCGATGAACCACGGGTGATCCGGATATTCGACCGTTTCCGGCAAAACACCGTCCGGCGACATGCCGGAGAACACCAGACCGCAGCTTTCGAGGCGGTCCTTGTAGTCGACATTGACTTCGTAGCGGTGACGATGACGTTCCGAAATCTCGGTCGAACCGTAGATCTCGGCAATCTTCGTGTCCTTCTTCAACGCTGCATTATAGGCGCCGAGACGCATCGTGCCGCCAAGGTCGCCGGCTGCCGCACGCTTCTCAAGTGCATTGCCGTTGACCCATTCGGTCATAAGACCAACGACCGGTTCCGAGGTCGAGCCGAATTCGGTGGACGAGGCCTTCTCGATGCCGGCCAGATGACGGGCGGCTTCCACCACCGCCATCTGCATGCCGAAGCAGATCCCGAAATACGGTACCTTGCGTTCGCGGGCAAACTGGGCGGCAAGGATCTTGCCTTCCGAACCGCGCTCGCCGAAACCGCCCGGCACCAGAATGCCATGGACCTTTTCGAGATAAGGGGTCGGATCCTCCTTTTCGAAGACCTCCGACTCGATCCACTCGAGCTTGACCTTGACGTGGTTGGCGATACCGCCGTGATGCAGCGCCTCGATCAGCGACTTATAGGCATCTTTCAGACCGGTATATTTGCCGACGATCGCGATCGTGACTTCGCCTTCCGGCGTCCTGATGCGGCTGCAGACGTCTTCCCACGGGTCGAGACGCGGCTTCGGAGCCGGTTCGATGCCGAAGGCGGCCAGAACCTCGTTGTCGAGGCCTTCCTTGTGATAGGCGATCGGAACGTCGTAGATATTGGCGACATCGAGCGCCTGAATGACGGCGCTTTCGCGCACGTTGCAGAACAGCGAAAGCTTGCGGCGTTCCGCTTCCGGGATTTCCCGGTCGGCACGAACGAGCAGGATGTCGGGATGGATACCGAGCGCCTGCAGTTCCTTGACCGAATGCTGCGTCGGCTTGGTCTTCAACTCGCCGGCCGCGGAAATATACGGCATCAGCGTCAGGTGAACATAGATCACGGTGCCGCGCGGCAGGTCGTTGTTGACCTGGCGGATGGCTTCCATGAACGGCATCGCCTCGATATCGCCGACCGTACCGCCGACTTCGCACAGAACGAAATCATAGTCGTCATTGCCCTCGGTGACGAAATCCTTGATCTCGTTCGTCACGTGGGGAATGACCTGAACGGTTGCGCCGAGGTAATCGCCGCGGCGTTCCTTGTCGATGATGTTCTTGTAGATCCGGCCGGTGGTGATGTTGTCGGTCTTGGTCGCCGAACGCCCGGTAAAGCGCTCGTAGTGACCGAGATCAAGATCCGTCTCAGCGCCGTCGTCGGTCACAAAGACCTCGCCGTGCTGGGTCGGGCTCATCGTGCCCGGATCAACGTTGAGATAAGGATCGAGCTTCTTCAGCCGAACCCGGTAACCCCTCGCTTGGAGCAATGCTCCGAGGGCCGCGGCCGCAATACCCTTCCCAAGGGAAGAGACCACGCCGCCAGTGATGAATACATATCGCGCCATGGGAGTCACCGGTTACCTTTTCACACACGATTCCGCCAGCAGAAATTTTGCCAATCGCTAAAACGGCTGTGGAATCTTCACAAAATAAAACCGGCAGGCTTTTGGCCTGCCGGAGCTTGAAGTCTCAACCGGAGCCTTACTGGCCGGTCGGTACGCTGTTCGACGGCGCAGCGGGCGCAGCCGGAGCGGCAGCAGGTGCCTGACCCGCGGCCGGAGCGGCAGCGCCGGTTTCGGACGGAACGCCGTTTCCTGCGGGAGCCTGTGCTGGCGGTGCAGCCGGTGCCGGGCCGAGCTGGTCGAGAATGCCGTTGCCCGTGCCCTGCTGGCTTTGCGGGATACGGTTCAGGATATCGGTCGGCTTCGAGTCGTAACGGGCAAGAATGCCGAGCGCCAGCGAAGTGACGAAGAACAGCGCCGCCAGGATCGCCGTCGTGCGGGTCAGCGCATTGGCCGTGCCGCGTGCCGACATGAAGCCGGAGCCGCCGCCAATGCCAAGTCCGCCGCCTTCCGAGCGCTGGATGAGCACTACGCCGACAAGCGCAAGCACGATCATGAGATGGATGACGATCAAAACGGTCTGCATGTATCGGGTCCCTGCCCTACGCGGGCAACAATCAAGAGTTTTGCGGCTCTTTACATGAGCCTATCGCTCTTTCCAAGCCTTGATTACAAGGTTTCGGCGATCAGCCCTTCATAGACGGAGTAGATGGCGAGGAAGTCAGCTGCTTTCAAGCTCGCTCCGCCGATCAATGCACCGTCGACATTGGCAATGCCCATCAGCACCTCGGCATTGCCCGGTTTGACCGAACCACCATAAAGGATCCGCATCTTCGCGCCTTCGTCGCCGAAGCGCTTGGCGAGTTCGGACCGCATGAAGGCATGCGCAACGGCAATGTCCTCGTTCGTCGGGGTCAGCCCTGATCCGATCGCCCAGACAGGCTCATAGGCAATAACGGTATTTTCAGCCGTGGCGCCATCCGGGATGGAGCCGTCCAGCTGCCGCTTCAGCACATCCAGCGTCTGGTAGCTGTCGCGTTCGCCGGCAGTCTCGCCGATGCAGATGATCGCGGTCAGATCGGCCTGATGGGCAGCCACAGCCTTGTCGCGAACCAGATGGTCCGTTTCAGCGTGATCCGTGCGGCGCTCGGAATGGCCAAGAATGACATGAGTTCCGAAGCAGTCTGCAATCATCTCGGCCGAGATATCGCCCGTATGCGCGCCCGAAACCTTCTGATGGCAATCCTGCGCGCCGATCATCAGCGGGCTGTCGGTGCACAGCGCCGTTGCGACATAAAGAAGCGTCGCGGGCGGGCAGATCAATGCGTCGACACGATCAGCCAATGGACCGACTACGCCCTCCGCCATCGCCTTGATTTCACCGAGCGCGTCACGCGTGCCGTTCATCTTCCAGTTTCCGGCCACAAGCGGGCGAACGTCTGGGGTCATCGGGCAGTTTCCTCCTCAATTTATCGGCAAACCTCGAAACGAGATCGCAGTCATCGTGTTCAAAATCCGGTCATCCGGACAATCAGGCATCTTTCGTACGCTGAAAAATGACCTTGATTCAAGCGCTTGCTTCAAAAGCCGCCGCCTTCCAGTCGCGCGAAGTGACAAAAGCGGGAAGCCCTTGATGAAATTCAATCGGTTGAGCGCCGCTACAGATCGATTTAACCGGGCGTCGCACCTAATTTCGGGCTGTCAGCACGAAATTGAGCACTTTGCGCCAGTCGACCATCCGGATCGGTGTTCCATGCCCTCCGGTCTGAAAAAGACTGAATCGCGCGGGATAGTTTGATGCGCGTAATCCGCGAAAAATCTTTTCCTGGTCTTCCGCCTTGTAGACGCTGTCGGCGCTGCCATGGGCGAAATAGATCGGCAGCTTGAGCTTTGCGTAAGGCGTTCCTGCTAGCCCCGCATCCGGCGGGCCGCCGAGCAGAACCATGCCGCCGAGATAACGGACGGTATCCCTGTCTCGCACGATGTTCTGGCAAATGATCCCGCCCATCGAGGCGCAGGCGAGAATGACCGGACGCCCTCCCGATTGTTCGAAAGCGTAGCGCGTCAATGCGCCGACATCGGCAGCCCCCTTGTCATCGAAGGATTTCACGCTGACCGAATAATAGGTGCCGCCATTGCGGGCGCTAAGGTTCTTCAGCCGGTTGAAATTGCCCCCGAACGAGTAGTCGTTGACGCCTAAACGGCGATCTCCGCCACGCCCATGGATAAAGATCACGGCAAAGCGTTCGCCGGAAGACGGTCCGACCCGCGTCACGTCCACATTGCGGCCGCCAAGTGTCAGCGTCTCGTTTTCCTGTTGGCTGCGAACGGAGAGATCGACATAGGCGCCGCGCACCCGGCGCTCCGGCTCCTGGTCGCGTTCGTTGATGTCGCGAAGCTCGTTATAGTCCATCACCTCGTAAGCGCCGCCATCGTCGCTCTTCAGCACCTTGTGGCTGGAAAACAGGTTATCCTTGAAAGGCGGGATCGGCCCTTCCTGCGCCATAACGACGTCACCGGTCGATGATATCAAGATCGCAAGAAGCGTGGCGAAAATGAAATGAACTGTGGACATGCGGGGTTTCATTGAGGTCCTTCGGTCTTGAAAGCTTGCCATGGCAGGGTCTAGCTAGCATTGCTGGCAGCAAAGGCCGCACGCGCGGCATCGCGAAAAAGCCGGTTTTCTGGCAGAATCGCAAGTGATTCGAAACAATATGAGACGGGTATGGCTTCCTCCTCGGCACCTCGGCAGGCAGCAGTGAAAGACCAGATGGACGACAATAACAACGATCTTTTCGGTGATCCCTCGGCGAATGCCCAGCCGGTGACGACCCAGCCGGCGACCACAAAACCGGTCGCTGCTGCGCCGGCACCCGCCATTGCCGCCGAACCGTCCACGCCCCGCCCAGCCCCACTCAAGAGCGGCGGCGAAGACTACGGCGCCTCGTCGATCCGTGTTCTGGAAGGTCTCGAACCGGTGCGCATGCGTCCCGGCATGTATATCGGCGGCACCGACGAAAAGGCGCTGCACCATCTGTTTGCCGAAGTCATCGACAACTCGATGGACGAAGCGGTCGCCGGTCACGCCAATTTCATCGAAGTCCATCTCGATGCCGAAGGTTTCCTGACCGTTTCCGACAACGGCCGCGGCATTCCGGTAGAGAACCATCCGCAGGTTCCCGGCAAGTCGACGCTCGAAGTCATCATGACCAAGCTGCATGCCGGCGGCAAATTCGACGGCGATGCCTATGAGACCTCCGGCGGCTTGCACGGCGTCGGCGTGTCCGTCGTCAACGCGCTGTCTGATGTGCTCGAAGTAGAGGTCGCCCGCAATCGCAAACTCTATCGCCAGACCTTTTCCCGCGGCGTACCGCAGGGTGGCCTGCAGGAACTCGGCGACGTGCATAACCGCCGCGGCACCCGCGTGCGTTTCCATCCCGACCCACAGATTTTTGGCGAGCGCGCCAAGTTTGAAGCCGGCCGCATTTTCCGTATGGCCCGTTCCAAGGCCTATCTTTTCGGTGGTGTCGAGATCCGCTGGAGCTGCGATCCGGGCGTCGTGCCAGAAGGCGGCGAGATCCCGGACAAGGCCGTCTTCCACTTCCCGGGTGGCCTGAAGGATTATCTGGCCGCAACGCTCGGCAAGGACTTCACCGTTACCCGCGAGATTTTTTCCGGCCGCACGGAAAAGACCGGCGGTCATGGCGCTATGGAATGGGCGATCACCTGGTATGGCGGCGATCCGCAGCTTCATTCCTACTGCAACACCATTCCGACCCAGGAGGGCGGCACGCATGAGGCAGGTCTGCGCATCGCGCTGACCAAGGGCCTGAAGAACTACGCCGAACTGACACAGAACAAGCGCGCCAAGGAAATCACCACCGACGACGTGATGATTTCGGCCGTCGGCATGCTCTCGGTCTTCATCCGCGAGCCTGAATTCGTCGGCCAGACCAAGGACAAGCTCGCCACCGTCGAAGCCCAGCGCCTTGTCGAAAACGTGCTGCGCGACCCGTTCGACCATTATCTCGCCGGCAATCCCAACGAAGCGGCAAAGCTGCTCGACTGGGTGATCGAACGCGCCGAAGAGCGCCTTCGCCGCCGCAAGGAAAAAGAAGTCAACCGCAAGACGGCGGTGCGCAAGTTGCGCCTGCCCGGCAAGCTTGCCGACTGCTCGCAGAATACGGCCGAGGGTGCCGAACTGTTCATTGTCGAGGGCGACTCGGCTGGTGGCTCTGCGAAGCAGGGCCGCAACCGAACCAATCAGGCGATTCTTCCGTTGCGTGGAAAAATCCTCAACGTCGGTTCTGCCAGCCGCGAAAAGCTCTCCGCCAACCAGCAGATTGCCGATCTCATTCAGGCGCTCGGCTGCGGCACGCGGTCGAAATACCGTGAGGAAGATCTTCGCTACGAGCGCGTCATCATCATGACCGATGCCGACGTCGATGGCGCTCACATCGCCTCACTGCTGATCACCTTCTTCTATCAGGAAATGCCCGAGCTGATCCGCGGCAACCATCTCTATCTGGCGGTGCCGCCGCTCTACGTCATCCGCCAGGGCGGCAAGACGGTCTATGCCCGCGACGACGCCCACCGCGCCGAGCTGATGGAGACGGTCTTCAAGGGCAAGAAGGTCGAGATCGGGCGCTTCAAAGGTCTGGGCGAAATGATGGCCGCGCAACTGAAGGAAACCACCATGGATCCGGCCAAGCGCACGCTGCTGCGGGTCGATATCGACGAGGTGGATTTCGAGGGTACCCGCGAGGCGGTCGACAACCTGATGGGCACCAAGGCCGATGCACGCTTCCGCTTCATCCAGGAACGCGCCGCATTTGCCGAAAATCTCGATATCTGACAGCTGGGCAGCAAGATAGGATTGCGTGACGGGGCGCGGCATGCTTCACCGGAAAGATCGTTTTTCGATCACCTGAACAAAGCACCCCGCCATGAAGCAGATCCTCTCCATCCAGTCCCATGTCGCCTATGGTTACGTGGGAAATCGCGCTGCCACGCTTCCCCTGCAGCGCCTCGGCCATGAAGTCACCGTCATCAACACGGTGCAGTTCTCCAACCATACCGGCTACCTGAAATGGACCGGTGAAGTGTTTTCCGCCGACCATATCGAGAGCATTCTCGACGGGCTGGAAAGCCTTGGCGCACTTGAGAAGATGGATGCGCTTCTGACCGGTTATCTCGGTGACCCGGCGATCGGCGAAATCATCCTCTCGGTTCTCGACCGACTGCCTGAAGGAACGCGCTGGCTCTGTGATCCCGTCATGGGCGATGTCGGCCGCGGCTTTTTCGTCCGCCCCGGCATTCCCGACTATTTTCGCCAGAAGGCGCTCGCCCGTGCCTCGATCATCACCCCGAACCAGTTTGAACTGGAATATCTCGCTGGCCGCCAGATCCTGACACTCGAAGATGCGCGCAAGGCCTGCCTGATGATCCACGAGATGGGGCCTGAAACGGTGCTCCTCACCTCGCTCATCCATGACGGCACGCGCGACGACGAAATCCAGATGCTGGCTTCGTCGAAATCGGGCAAACAATTCCTCGTCACCACGCCGCGCCTGCAATTCGACCCGGCACCCAACGGTGCGGGTGACTGCACCTCGGCGCTTTTCCTCGGCCACATCCTGTCCGGCGCACCGCTCGATCAGGCGCTGTCGAAAACAGCCTCCAGCATTTTCGCGCTGTTCGAAAAGACGCTTGCAGCCGGAAGGCGCGAACTCAACATGATTGCCGCACAGGATGATTTCGCCCGTCCTGCGCCTTTGGCGGTGATGACGCTTTAACGCGTCTCGAGCAGCTTGGTGACGGCGGAGATCAAGGCCTCCGCCTCATACGGCTTGCGAACGATCGGCGCGGTCAGGTTGGCCGGAATGATCGAACGATCGCTATATCCGGTGGCGAACACGAAGGGCACCCCTCGCCGCACCAGTTCCTCGGCGATCGGAAGCGATGTGCCCGATCCGAGATTGACGTCGAGGATCGCGACGTCGGGAGTAAAGCCTCTCAACCTGCGCAGCGCTTCCGATACGGACGGCGCCGTCGTCACCTTGTTGATCCCGTGCTCGGCCAGCATGGATTCGACATCAGCCGCAATCAGCATCTGGTCCTCGACCAGCAGGAATTCCTTCTCCGCCAGATGAGGCGTCTCGAGCCTTTCCGTTTCAGCTGCCTCCACATCGCCGATGCGAACGGTCGTTACGTCATCGTCACCATGCAGATGCTTCGACGGCACAACGAAGCGTGCCTCGATGCCGGCCTCGGGATAGTTGACCTCCGCCTCGCCATCGAGTTCGTAAGGGATGCTGCGGCCGATGAGGACGCTGCCGAAGCCGCTTCGGCTTGGTGGCTTTACCGCAGGTCCGCCGCTTTCGATCCAGCTCATCTCACAAGCACCCGTTTCGAGCCTCTTCCACCGAACATCGAGCCTGCCGCCCGGCACCGAAAGCGATCCATATTTGGCGGCATTGGTCGACATTTCATGCAGGACCAGAGCCATGACCGAAAAGGCCCGGCTGTCCAGCCAGACGCGCGGTCCCTCCAGCGCCACGGACCGGGTGCCCTCCATATAGGGGCGCAGTTCCGCCTCCAGGAGATCCAGCAACGAACCGCCGTCGCCGCCGCGCACCACCTGGTCATGCGCGAAAGCCAGCGCCTGGATGCGCCCCTTCAGCGAACCGACATAATCGGTCAAGCTGCGGCCGCTTTCCACCGGATGCCCCACCAGAGCCTTGATGATCGACAGGATGTTCTTGACCCGGTGATTGAGCTCCTCGTTGAGCATCCGCTGGCGCACATCCGCCTTGCCGCGCTCCTCGGCCAGCATTTCGTTGTGATGCAACACGATCTCGACGAGAACCGCGCGAATAGCTTCGCCAATCTCCCGGTCGCTGTCGGTCCAGGGCTGTGCCTGCAGCCTGACGGTTTCCTTCCAGATGGCGAAGCTCTTGCGCGGTGTCAGCCGATCTCCCATCGGGCCGGTCATATAGGACTTGTCAGGATTGCCCGCCCAATCCAGCGTCTGCACCACTTCCTTGCGGAAGAAGAAGAGATAGTCCTTCGGTCGCTGCGAAAGCGGTATGGCGAGCACGCCACAGGCATCGTCCGGTGAAATGCCGGATTGTGGAATGGCTTGCGAAAGCTGAAAGGTCGACCAGACCTTGCCGCCAGTCAGCCCGCCGATCTCGTCCGCCAGTTCTCCGATCATCTCGAGTGGCGGTGTGTTCCCCTGGCTTGACCAGACGCCATCCAGCCACAGGCCGACCCCGTCGCAAGGCAGCATGGTCGAGAAAGCCTCCAGCGACCCTCGCAGCAGCAGGCTGATGTCGCGATGATGCGAAGCTTCCTGCAGGAACCGGTCCAGCGACCGACGTGCAACGCTTGCGGTCTCGTGCAGCTCCTTCTGCTTGAGCGCAGAAAGATGCAGCGAGAAGAACTCGCCGAACGTTTCCGCTGCCACCCGCTGCGGCATCGACAGGATTTTCGGAGAATAGTGATGGCATGCAATCAGCCCCCAGAGTTCGCCATCGACGACGATCGAGATCGACATCGAAGCGCCGACGCCCATGTTGCGCAGATATTCGCAATGAATCGGCGAAACGCTGCGCAAATGCGCGAAGGACAGATCGAGCGGCTGGTTGTCCTCATCCAGCTCAGGCACGATCGGCACACGCTGATAGTTTGCGTCACAGATCACCCTGATCGTGTTCTTGATATAGAGCGCCCGCGCCTGGACCGGGATGTCGCCGGCCGGAAAATACTGGCCGCGAAAACTCTCCAAATCGCGTCTCTTGTATTCGCTGATGACCTTGCCGGAGCCATCCTGCTCGAAACGGTAGACCATGACCCGATCATAACCGAGCATCGCATACATCAGCCTTGTAGCGCTCTGCACCAGCCGGTCGAGGCTGGAGACGTTGCGGATCCGGCTGATCAGCATGCGGGCAACTTCGAGTGGCTGGTCGGTATCGTTGGATGCCGGCTCGAATTCGAGGATCACTTTTTCGCCATTGCGGTGAAGCGCAATATCCATGACAAGACCCGAAGCAAGGCGCAAAGCATGCCGCAGGGCGGGCCGGGCAGGATCGTCGGATGTCGCCAGCGCGTTGCGCAGCGTATGGGCAACATCGCCCCCCAAGACCGTTTCAAGCCTTTCGCCGATCACGGAAGACGTGAGCCCCAACATCTCTGCCAGATTCGCGGAATGCTGCAGGATGACGGAACCAACGCCGTCACAGACCATCAGGCAACCATGCGGCTGAATGGAGCCGGGGATATGAATTGGTTCACGGTCGCAATTGGTGAGGTTGACCGCTTCAGTCTGACGCATCAATTTTCCCTTGAAGCTCCCGTCCTGCCAATGGCACACATGGCTCCTGTTTTCCGGCGCGCCTATCAAAGACCCGCAAGCTGTTTAAAACATACCCGTGTTAAATGGAGCGGTATCGCCAATTGGCAATTTCATATTTCTATCGCATCTAAGCGTTACCGCAAGTAAGGAAGTAGCGTTTTAATGAATCGGTGCGAAGCTTGTTTTCACGACCTTCTCTGGCCATATAGGAGCCAGATTTAGACAGGAATTGATGGTGAACCGCAGCAGCAATCGAAAAGGCAGCGCCGAGCCGCGTTGGCTTGGCCCCGTTAGCCCCAACAGGGTTGCCCTGATCTCACCGATTTCGGCTGCGCGCTGGCTGTTGATCATTGTAGCTGCCGCCGCCATTTATTTCTTTCACGGCTTCATGGTTCCAGTACTTGCTGCCTTGGTGATCGGCTTTGCCAGCTGGCCACTCTACCGGCGCCTGCTGACCCATGTCGGTGGCAACACCACAATCGGCGCAACGCTGGCGATTATCTTCATCGTTCTCTTCATCGTCATCCCGATCAGCATCGGCGCATCCTATGCCGCCGGGGAAATCGCTGATTGGTTCCGCTGGGCCGTCGAGGTCAACCGCAACGGCGCGCCTCCACCAGCCTGGATTATCGGTCTGCCTTTTGCCGGAGAATGGCTCGGCACTCAGTGGACCCGCCATATCGGCGCGCCTGGTGCTGTAGGGGAACTTGCGCAGCTAATCAGCGGCGCCAATATCGGCGCAATCTATCATGGCGTGCTTGTGGCCGGAAACAGTGCCTTCCACATCATGCTGACATTGCTGTTCATGCTGATCGCGCTGTTTTTCGTTTATCGCGACGGCGCTTCGTTCAGTGGCCAGATCGACCTTCTGGGCGAGCGGATTTTTCCGACACGCTGGGAACGGATCTCTCGCGTCGTACCTGCCACGATAAGCTCCACCGTCACCGGCATGACGCTGATCGCCATCGGTGAAGGCATCGTGCTCGGCATCGCCTACTGGATCGCCGGCGTTCCCTCACCCGTCACATTCGGCGTGCTGACCGGCATCATGGCTCTCATTCCGGGTGGCGCGCCGCTCTCCTTCACGCTGGTATCGGCTTATCTCGTCGCCAATGGCTCCTATGTTGCAGGCGCCGGCCTGTTCATATGGGGTAGTGTCGAACTTTTCATCGTCGACAAGACATTGCGCCCCCGCCTTGTCGGAGGCCCGATCAAACTGCCCTTCCTGCCGACATTTTTCGGCCTTGTCGGCGGCGTCAAGACGATGGGTTTTCTCGGCCTGTTCATCGGACCGGTTCTCATGGCCCTCGTCGTATCGATCTGGCGGGAGTGGATTCGCGAGGTCAAGATCGCCGATGTAATAGAGGCGGAACAGCCCTCTGATCCCGAGGTCGTGCTTTCAGAGGAAGACTTGCCGCCGGTACGCAAGGTTTCCGGCCCTTAAGCCAATATCGGACAGCCCAGCCTTCATCGGGCCATGATCTTCATCATAAAGCTCGGTTGAACGTGTTGGAGATATGAATGAACGCTGCCCTTGTTGTCATGACCATTCTCGGCTGTAACGACAGCGGGACAGACTGCAAGTACATAGCGACAGCCCAGGAACGCTGGCCGTCTGTGGCGATGTGCGATTCCGTCTCGGAAGATCACCTTCCGACCTATGCGAACCAGCCCTATCCGGTCCTGATCGCCGTTTGCCAGGACCCGGAAATCGCCGGCATACCAAATGTCGGGCCTATCCCGGTAACGCGCCCTTCTGCCTCACAGGAAACACAACCGGCCGAGACGAACACGTCTGACACGTCGGTGGACACAAATGCGCAGAAGGTCGAAGTCGCCGAAGTAACGCCGGAAGAAGCGGAAACACTGGCCGGACGGGCCATACAGCGTGTGAAGACCGTACTACCGACAACAGAAGGCGTCAAAACGCTGATGACGAAGCCGGTGCGTCTTGTGGAAGGCGGCTATTCCTGGGTCGCACGCAAGTTCGATCACTGACGCCACAATCTGCGACCTTACAGTCGATCACGCGACGAGTGAAACATCTGCAGCGTAAGAGCGTGCGCTGCGACGCAGCTCGCCGCGTTGGAGCAGGTCTACCATATCCAGCAATTGTCCGACCGCACCACCATCTCCACGTAAGCCCTCGAACCGCTCGAGCAGCGCGAGATAACAGGTATCAATACCTCCGCCAGCGGCTGCGCGACGCCACAAGAATACCGCCTCGACAAAGACGGTGACGATATCACGCCCTATCCCAGCCGCTTCGAACAAGGCTCGCACCGCATGAACCCTGCCGGTCGCGAGGATCGCACGGACGCGGCGCTCTTCCAGATGAACGAGCGAGACGATGGCCGATGCAAAGAAATCCACCTTGCCGCTGCAAAGTGCGTGAATGAGAAGTGCCGGGGTGAGCCGCCCGCTCGTCTTCAGATGCTCGACCAGCAACGGGATTTCATCCTGAAAGATCGATCCGGCAATCGCAACGATCGCCTCGTCACCGGCTTCGCGTGTCATGACGTCGATGCGCTTGGCACCGATCGTTCTGGTGACCAGGTCGGAACCTGCAAGCGCGGCCGCCACATGGGCGACCAGCATGTGGCGCACATCGGCAGGAAGGTTGCCGCGCTCGAGCAGCAGATGCCGCACATCGGCCAGATGACCGAAGCGCTGCGCCATGCGGCGCAGGGTAATGCGACTGACAGAGGCGGTATCGTTTTCCAAAAGGAGGACGATCTCGGCGCCGTCACCCACCTCGGCAACCGCGGCAGCAGCACTGCAGCCGAGCCCGGGCCGTGTTGCGACCAGAGACCGCGTGAACGAATCGCCACGTCCGGCCAGTTCGACGAGATCGGCGTCGCTTAGGACGGGAGAGCAGGCAATCACCGTGCAGGCAATCTCCGGCTGGTCTTCGGCAAGCGACATGATGATCGCGCGGGGTGCTGCGTCCGAAGAAGCGAGAGCCTCGGCCAGCGCCAAACGCACTTTCGGCGAAGGATCATCGAGAAGATAGGTCATTGCCATTATCGCGGCGCGATGCTCGTCCGGGCCGAGCGACGACTTGATGAACGCATCGGCAAGCGCGCTTGCAGCCCTTGCCCGATCGCCGGTCCTCGCCGTTTCAGCCCAACGTAGAAATGCCTGTACGATCACAATGCGCCTCGGAAATCTGGCCGCGGCTTCAACGGCCCGACTTGCCGAACGCTAGTTTGAAAAGGTTAATATTGGTTCACCACGTTTATTAACCTCGACATCCAGGCGGGCCTTATCAGGCATTTATCGGGTCGGTCGGGCGATCTGGAACACATCCGTACCGCCATCCGCATAATCCATATATCCCATGCGCGCGATCGGCCGGGCGAGATCCATGGCGATTCGCCCGTCACGAATGATTTCCTCGCTGATATGGATGCCGACGACCTGACCGAAGACCATGAAGGATTGCGAAGTCTCGCCGTTGAGCCCCTTCGGCTGGATGATCTCGGTCAGCCGGCATTCCAGCGCCGTATAGGCCTCGGCTACATAAGGCGCATCGACAACTTGCCCCATCGCCGCAGTAAGCCCCGCCAGCTCGAACTCGTCGACACCGTAATCGACGGGTGCCGAGGATGCGTTGACGTGATCCGCAAGATGCCGGCTCGCCAGGCTCGCGGTAAACACGCCGGTCTCCTCCGCATTCTTGAGGCTGTGCTTGCGCCCCGATGACGAGAACATCACCAGTTTCGGTGTATCGGAGACGATGTTGAAGAAGGAGTAGGGCGAGAGGTTGAACGACCCGTCCCTGCCCTTGGTGCCGATCCAGCCGATCGGTCGCGGCGCCACGATCGCCTTGAAGGGATCGTGCGCCATGCCGTGATCATTCGTGTCCGTACGGTAGAACATGTTGGTCTCGCCTCAGGCGTAGGTGACGACATCTGCAAGCTGCGGCCGCGGACGATCCGGCATCGGGAAATCGCTGGAACCGATATGGATGAAACCGGCAACCTTTTCGTCTTCCTTCACGCCAAGCGCGGTCAGGGCTTTTGCATCATAAGCAACCCATTCGGTGCGCCAGTTGGCGACATAACCGCGTGCCTCGCAGGCCATCAACATGTTGAGGCAGACAGCGCCGGCAGACAGGACCTGCTCCCATTCGGGGATCTTCGCATGCGGCGCCGCCGTGCTGATCACGCCGACGACCAGCGGCGCGCGGGTGAAGCGCACCCGCTCGGCTTCCTTCGCCGCATCGGTCATCTCGCCGTTCTGCGCGCAAGCGATTTCAAGGAAAGTTTCGCCGAGCGAGACGCAGACATCGCCGCGATAGACGACAATCCGCCAAGGGGCGATCTTTCCATGGTCAGGCACGCGCACGGCTGACGTGAGAATCTCATCGAGTTCCGCCGCATCCGGAGCCGGCCCCTTGATCTGCGCAACCGGTGTCGAGTGGCGTTCACGCAGATAGTCGATCAGCTTTACGTCATTGGTCATGTCCGAAACTTCCATTTGGTGGGGTGTGCCAGAGGTGCGGTAGTCCATTTGGTGGGATGTGGTAGAATGAGGCCTTGAATTTGCCTTTCCCATGGTCTTCAAGTGGCCAGTCAGAAAACAAGAGTCAACCGGTCATCGAATGTCAGGCATCTCCATTGTTCGCCATATCTTCCTTGCAGAAGCATTGCTGCTTCTCCTCGTGACAGGCGTTCAAGCGCAGGAAGGTGACGCATTCAAGAGCTTCAAGCAGCTCGACAGCTCAGCCAAGATGCCGAAGCTGAACGCGTTTTCCCCATCATCCATCCTGCCTCAAAGCGCCGTTGCCAAGGATGTGCGCTTCAGCGCCAAACTGACCAGTAACGGCGACGTGATGAAGGATGGTCTCGCCTGGCGGGTGTTCAGCCCGATTGCCGGCGAAGACGGCAAGCTGCCGCTGGTGGCAAGCTCGAATGGCGGCTCCGCCGATTTTCAGCTGGCGCCCGGCGATTATTTCGTCAACTGCGCCTTCGGGCGCGCCGGTATCACCAAAAAGCTGACCGTTCCGGCGGAGGGCAATGTCGCCGAACAAACGCTCGTGCTGGATGCAGGTGGCTTTGTGCTGAATGCCGTTGCAGGAACCGACCAGCGCATCCCCCCAGGCCAGCTCAGCTTTTCCATCTATTCTTCCGAGGTTCGCGAAAACGGTGACCGCGCGCTGGTCATGTCTGATGTCAAACCGAATACCATCGTTCGGTTGAATGCCGGGACCTACCATGTCGTCTCCGAATATGGCGATATCAACGCGGTCGTGCGCGCCGATATCCAGGTCGAGGCAGGCAAGCTCACCCAGGCGGTGCTGCAGCACAAGGCGGCCCAGATAACCCTCAAGCTGGTTTCCCAGCCTGGTGGCGAGGCTATTGCCGATACCGCGTGGTCGGTGCTGACCGCCGCCGGTGACGTCGTCAACGAAAGCGTCAGCGCGTTTTCAACCATGGTCCTGTCGGAAGGCGATTATCTGGCCGTCGCCCGCAACAAGGACAAGACCTACCAGCGTGAGTTCAGCGTCAAGGCCGGCCGCAATACCGATGTCGAGGTCCTGATGCGCAATCCACGCAACAGTGGCGAAACGGCAGCGGTCGAGCCGCAGGACTGATCCATATCCACTGGTCTGGATCACGTGCATTTGCCGCTTTCCCGCGCGCCATTCCTGTGATGAAATTTCCCCGTCGACACAGGGGGAATTCAAGATCGTGATCAGACTGGCAGTCGCAGCAGACGAGAATGATATCAGGACCTGCGCGGAAGGCGCCTATACCCGTTACATCACGGTGATCGGCCGACGACCGGCACCGATGGACGCCGACTTTGCGGCACAGATTGCCGTCGGCCATGTGCATGTCTCGACCGGCCCTGCCGGAGAGCTGCAGGGTTTCATCGTCTTTTTCGTCGAGGCCGAGCACATCATGCTGGAAAATGTCGCCGTCATGCCCGCCGCCGCCGGCAAGGGTATCGGCAAGGCCCTGATCGGCTTTTGCGAAGACGAGGCCCGCCGCCTTGGCTTCTCCGCGGTGCAGCTCTACACCAACGAGAAGATGACCGAGAACCTGTCGATCTATCCGCGCCTCGGTTATGTCGAGATCGACCGCCGTACGGAAAACGGCTTCAACCGGGTCTATTTCGAGAAAAGGCTAAGCCTCGCATAGAGGGCCAAGGGCCAGTTTCATCTCTGGCCGACAGACGGGAGGAGATTGGAATGCGCAGAGACTTCGACCCCGACACCGTTACGCCCGATGGCAGACCACCCGCCAAAGGCATGGTTTTCGATCCGAAGACCGAGGGCGCATGGCGCGGTTCGTTATTTGGCGAGGTGCTCAACGGGCCGGTCACCGTTCTCGCCTATGGCAATGACACGCCCGGACAAGGGCCGAGGCTGCATGTCCATCCCTATGACGAGACTTTCATCATCATCGAGGGACGCGCTCGCTTTTTCGTTGGTGATGCCGTGATCGAGGCCGAAGCCGGAGAAGCCGTGTTGGGACCAGCCGGTGTGCCCCACCGCTTCGAGAATATCGGCACCGGGAGGCTGCAGACGATCGACATCCACCACTCCACCCGTTGGATACAGACGGATCTGGATTAGGGTCAGGCTGCTTCTTTTCGCAACGCCTGCCGCCGCTCCTGAAACTTCGCCAACCGCGAACGCCTGACCGGGCGCATCGAAAATACCGCGTCATGGAGCACCGTCAGCAGGTCCTTGCGTTCCTTGATGTTGGAAAGTTCTTCCCAGGTCATCATCGCCCCGACACGCGCCCGGATCGAGCTGCCGGAAAGCCGCTTGAACTCGCGGATCAGCAATGACAGCCTGAGCGTCAGCGACAGCTTGCTCGCAATGTGGAAGAGCGGGCCGTTCTGGCCTTCGAAATAGATCGGCACGACATTGGCCTTGGCGGTCTGCACCAGCTTTGCCGCAAAAATCTTCCAGGGAAGATCCTGCGCCATGCCGAAACCCTTCTTCGCGGTGGCGACGCCGCCGGCCGGAAAGATGATGATCGTCACGCCTTCTTTCAGAAGCTTCAGCGCTTCGTGGCGCGTCTGCATGTTGATAACCAGCGCTTCCTTCGTTTCCTCGAAGGAGACAGGCAGCGAATAGGGCGCCATTTCCGGCACCTTCAGCAGTTCGTCATTGATCAGGACACGGAACGGTCGGCCAAGCTGTTCGGCCATGGCCAGAACCGCAATTCCGTCGCCGATGCCGAACGGATGGTTGGCGACGATGACGAGCGGACGCCCGTGCTCGACAACAGGCAGCCACTCCCCCTGCACGTCGAGTTCGACATCGATGAGATCGAGCATCTTGCCGAACACGCGATCGGTCTTGCCGACGATGTCCTTGCGCCAGATGTCATAGAGGCGGGCATAACGGTCGCGGCCGGATAGTCCCTCGATGGAGCGGATAAACCAACGCTTGAGGCGCGGATCGCGCTCGTTGGCGTAAGAGAGTTCCTTGAAGCGCATTCTGTCTCCGCGGAAGCTCCGCCCATTCATCACGAGCTTATAATATTTCAGTCCGATGACAATATTCTGACAGCGCCCGTGCATGACGGGCGCTGTCGATGTTTCAAAGATCAGGCAGCCTTGACCTTGGCAGCCTTGCGGCGCTTGACGTCCGGCGGCGTGGCTTCATCGACCAGCGAGGCAAGTGCCTCGTCGAGAGACATGGCCGTCTGCGCCTGCGAGCCGAGGCGACGGATGTTGACCGAACGCTGCTCTGCTTCCTGACGGCCGCAGACGATGATCACCGGAACCTTGGCAACCGAATGCTCGCGGACCTTGTAGTTGATCTTTTCGTTGCGGAAGTCGGTTTCGACCTGCAGGCCTGCCTCGCGCAGCTGCTCGGCAACCTCGCGGCCGTAGTCGTCGGCATCGGACGTGATCGTTGCAACGACGACCTGCGTCGGCGCGAACCACAGCGGCATATGGCCGGCGAAGTTTTCGATCAGGATGCCGAGGAAACGTTCCATCGAGCCGCAGATGGCGCGGTGGATCATCACCGGCTGGGTCTTTTCCGAGTTCTGGTCGATATAGAACGCGCCGAACCGTTCCGGCAGGTTGAAGTCGACCTGCGTCGTGCCGCACTGCCATTCACGGCCGATCGCGTCCTTCAGCGTATATTCGAACTTCGGACCGTAAAACGCGCCCTCGCCCGGCAGGATGCCGGTTTTGATGCGGCCGCCCGACTGTTCCTCGATCGTCTTCAACACATCCGTCATCACGCTTTCGGCGCGATCCCACAGATCGTCGGTGCCGACGCGCTTTTCGGGACGCGTGGACAGTTTTACGACGACTTCCTCGAAGCCGAAATCTTCATAGACCGACAGGATCAGCGCGTTGATTCGCAGGCATTCCGCCGCCAGCTGCTCATCGGTGCAGAAGACGTGCGCATCGTCCTGCGTGAAGCCACGCACGCGCATCAGACCGTGAAGCGCACCGGATGCTTCGTAGCGATGCACGAGACCGAATTCGGCAAGACGGATCGGCAGTTCGCGGTAAGACTTCAGACCATGCTTGAAGATCTGCACATGGCCGGGGCAGTTCATCGGCTTCAGCGCGAAGACGCGGTTATCCGCCTCCTCGTCCTTCGGATGGGTGAAGGCGTAGGCGGATTTAACCGCAAACATGTTTTCCTGGTACCAGCCCCAGTGACCCGACGTTTCCCACAGCGAGGCGTCAAGCACCTGCGGTGCATTGACCTCTTCATAGGTGCCGGCCAGACGGCGGCGCATATAGGCCGTCAGCGTCTGGAACATGCGCCAGCCCTTGCCGTGCCAGAACACCACGCCCGGACCTTCTTCCTGGAAATGGAAGAGATCCATCTCGCGGCCGAGCTTGCGGTGGTCGCGCTTTTCGGCTTCGGCGAGAACGTGGAGATACTGGTCCAGCTCTTCCTGGGTCGCCCAGGCCGTACCGTAGATGCGCGTCAGCATTGGCTTGGTGGAATCGCCGCGCCAGTATGCGCCGGCAACCTTCATCAGCTTGAAGGCAGTGCCGATCTGGCCAGTCGAGGCCATGTGCGGACCACGGCAGAGGTCGAACCAGCCGCCCTGATTGTAGATCTTCAGGTCCTGGCCTTCCGGGATCATGTCGACCAGCTCGACCTTGTAGGCCTCGCCCTTGTCGGCAAACACGTCCTTGGCCTTTTCGCGCGTCCAGATCTCCTTGGTGAAGGCGGCATTCTTCTGAATGATCTCCTTCATCTTCTTTTCGATCTTCGGCAGATCTTCGGGCGTGAAGGGCCAGTCCTCTCTGCTTTCCGGATGGACGCGCTTGAAGTCGTAGTAGAAACCGTTCTCGATAACCGGGCCGATCGTCACCTGGGTGCCAGGCCACAGGTCCTGCACGGCCTCGGCCATGACGTGAGCGGCATCGTGGCGGATGAGTTCCAGCGCGCGCGGATCGGTGCGCGTGACGATCTCGATCTTGCCATCGGTGACGGGATCGGAGAGATCGCGCAACTCGCCATCGAGCGCGATTGCGACGGCCTTCTTGGCCAGCGACTTGGAAATGGATTCGGCAACGGCAAAACCGGTCGTGCCCGCGTCGAACGCGCGAACGGAGCCATCGGGAAATGTAAGGGAAACGGACATCTGAATTCTCCTGTCCAGTCCCGCCAACGAATGCGGGTGGTCAAAAAAGGACCGCGGCGGCTTTGGCCGAAGCGGCATCGAACGCGTGCGTGATAGTCAAAAATCGCGGCGGAGTAAAGATTACGAGGCCTTTCGGCCCCAGCGCCAAAGCCGCCACGGCATCCATTGCCGATAACCGGCTTCAAGCGCTTCCGGCACCGGATCGAGCCCGCTCGTGCCGCCTGGCCAGCAACGCGCGACGCGAAACAGCGTCAACCAGAAACCGGACCAGAAACCATGTCTGGCGAAGGCTTCGTAGCCGTATTCGGAACAGGTCGGGATATGCCGGCAGGAATTGCCGATGAAGCCGGAGAGCGTCAGCTGGTAGAGACGGATGAAACCCATTCCGAACAGCCGCCCGGGCGTCTTGCGGAACGGGCCTTGCCAGTTGCGAGAGAAGCGTGGTGCGGGCTTTTCGTGGTTGCAGTCGGGGGAGTTGCACATCAGGCGTCGTCGCCGGAGGCGTTTGCCTTGCGTCCTTCGTTTGTGCGCGTATGCCCCCCTCTGGCCTGCCGGCCATCTCCCCCACAGGTGGGGAGATCAGCTGGGCGCGTGCGCTCGACCTTCCGCAAACCTTGCTTGACTGCGAGTAGGAGCGCTTTGTTTGGCAAGACGCCTGCAGCGAGTCGATCTCCCCCCTTGTGGGGGAGATGGCCGGCAGGCCAGAGGGGGGCGGCCACGGCAACCAACCTCAAGCCTCCAGCCTGTCCGCCTGCCTCGCCTCGATCTGATCGATTGCATCCACGACAGCATCGAAAGTCAGCATGGTCGAAGCGTGGCGGGCCTTGTAGTCTTTCACCGGCTTCAGATACCGCATATCCTCGAAACGGCCGGAAGGCCCCTCGCCTCCATCCTTCAGCATCGCCAGCATGTCGAGGCGCGCCTGACGCAATTCACCGGCTGTCGCGCCGACAACATGCAGCGCCATGATTGCCGAAGAAGCCTGCCCGAGCGCGCAGGCCCGCACCTCGTGGGAAAAATCCGTCACCACACCGCCATCGAGCTTGAGATGGACCCGCACTTTCGAGCCACAGAGCTTGGAATGCTTCTCGGATGTCGCATCAGCGTCAGCAATCACACCGGCGCGCGTGATATTTCCGGCGAACTCGAGGATCTTCTGATTGTAGATGTCGTCCATGCAATGCGTCCGTTTCGTCGTGATCCGCGCTGGTGATCCGGTGAACGGATCGTCACGTAAAGGCTCTTGGGAATGCGCCTGTATCTGACTATATGTGATGCCTCGAAGCGATGATCAATAAAACAGGATTTTGCCAATTTTGCGCGTCAGCGGAAGAGAATACCTTGTCAAAAGCCCCGCCAGCGATCAGATACGGGCTTTGAGACCGGCTTGAACGGCGCAAACTCGCGCAGGCGAGCCGTCGGAATGCTGATGATGACACACCCGAATGTATGTCGGATGCGGCCTTGAACCGCATCGGGAGACAATAGATGGATGCGATTGTGAAGAATTTTCCGGCCGCCGGCCAGGAACAGGTGAAGGACAAGGCACAGCAGCCGATTCGTCCAACCCAGCAGGAAGCCGAAGAGGCAGTCCGCACGCTGTTGCGCTGGGCAGGTGACGATCCCGCCCGCGAAGGCTTGCTGGACACGCCGACGCGCGTTGCAAAAGCCTATCGCGAACTGTTTGCCGGCTACGAGCAGTCCTACCAGGAAGTGCTCGGCCGCACATTCGAGGAAATGTCGGGCTTCGACGATATCGTTCTGGTGCGCGACATTCCCTTCTTTTCTCATTGCGAACACCACATGCTGCCTATCAAGGGCATGGCGACGGTCGCCTATCTGCCGAACGGCCCGGTTCTCGGCCTGTCTAAGATCGCCCGCGTGATCGAAATTTTCGGCCGTCGCCTTCAAACCCAGGAAAACATGACGGCACAGATCGCCAATGCGATCCAGGACACCCTGAAGCCGCGCGGCGTTGCTGTGCTCATCGAAGCCGAGCACATGTGCATGGAAATGCGCGGTGTGCAGAAGCAGGGCTCACGTACGCTGACCACCACATTCACCGGCGAGTTCAAGACCAATCCGACCGAGCAGGCACGTTTCTTCACGCTTGCCCGCAACCGGTGATCCGCACAGGTATCTGCCATGAACATTTCAGACTTCCCTGCCCCCTCCGCCGACAAGGCCGAGCTTGAGGGGACGGGCCTCTTCACACCGCGTTTCGACGATAACGGCTTGATCACCGCCGTCGTCACCGATGCGCGCGACGGCGAACTTCTGATGGTCGCACACATGAATGCCGAGGCATTGAAGCTGACGGTTGATACCGGCATCGCCCATTATTACAGCCGCTCGCGCAAATCGCTTTGGAAGAAGGGAGAAACCTCCGGAAACCTGCAGACCGTCCACGAGATCCGCACCGATTGTGATCAGGATGCAATCTGGCTGAAAGTCTCCGTTGCAGGCCATGACGCGACCTGCCACACCGGTCGCCGCTCTTGTTTCTATCGGGCGGTAACAAAAGATGACGACCGTACCATCCTTGAAATCAGGGACGATGCGCGTCATTTTGATCCTGAAGCCGTGTATTCCAGCAAGCCGACCGAATAGGTAACCCGTCCCGTTCTGATCCAGCTGCCGCCAGAGTAAACGCTTTCGAAACCATCCGATGCGTTAATTAGCGATTACGCAGTGATCGGCTCAGGAGGGTATGGATCAATGCTGAACTGGACTTGGAACCGTTCGGACCGTCAGGCCGCGTCACAGGACACTGTTACGGCTGGCGTCGAAAACCCTTCGCCACCGGTTGTGATTGCCCCTCCCCGTAAAGCAAAACTTTCGCTTGCGCTTGGCGGCGGTGCAGCCCGCGGCTGGGCGCATATCGGCGTCCTGCGGGCGCTCGACGAAGCAGGCATCGAAGTCGGCATGATCGCCGGCACTTCGATCGGCGCACTGGTCGGCGGCTGTTATCTCTCAGGCAAGCTCGATGAACTGGAAGCATTCGCCCGTTCGCTCACCATGCGCCGCATCGCAGCGCTTCTCGATCTTACCATCGGCGGCGGCGGGTTGTTCGGCGGCATGCGGCTTACTAAGCGAATGCAGGAGCATCTCGAAGGCTTGGCAATTGAGGATCTCGATCGCCCATTTGTGGCGGTTGCGACCGAACTTCTGACCGGACACGAGATCTGGATCTCCAGCGGCTCGCTGATCACCGGCCTGCGCGCATCCTATGCGCTTCCCGGCATCTTCGAACCGGTCAAATGCAACAATCGGACACTGGTCGATGGCGCATTGGTCAATCCGGTGCCGACCTCCGTCTGCCGGGCCTATGAACAGCCGCTCGTCGTCGCCGTGAACCTGAACTACGACGTCTTCGGCCGCTCGGCCGTGGTCAAGCACAACGCGAGCGTCCAGACCTTCGACGAAGTGATCCGCGAACGATCCGACGAGGCCAAGGTCGGCGTCACCGGCACGATGGTACAGGCTTTCAACATAATCCAGGAACGCATTTCGCGCGCCCGCCTCGCAGGAGACCCGCCGGATCTCGCACTTCATCCGCGCCTGAATGATATCGGCCTGTCGGAATTCCACCGCGCGGGTGAAGCGATCGAGCGCGGTTATGAAGAAACCATGGCGCAGATCGGCGCCTTGAAGCGCATGCAGGAGGTCTTCGCCCGCTAGAAACGGGCGAAGCAGTTTTCAATGAACAAAGCCGCGCCTCAGCTGGCGATATAGGCCTTCATCTGCTCGGCCTCGAGCTCGACTTCGCGCATGCGCGCCTTCACCACGTCGCCGATGGAGATAATTCCGGCAAGCTTCCCATCGGTTTCGACCGGTACGTGACGGAAGCGGCCGGCAGTCATCATTTCCATGACCTCTTCCACCGTCTGCTCTTCACGACAGCGCGTCACGCCTGTTGTCATCATTGTCTGAACCGGCTTTTCGAGCGCGGCAACACCGTGGGTCGCAATCGTCCTGACCAGATCACGTTCTGTGAAGATACCGGCGATACGTCCCTCCAGACCGGCCACCACGACGGCACCGATCTTCTTTTCGTTCAGAACCGACGCAACCTCCAGCAGCTTCCGGTCTGGTTCGACCGTCTGAACTGCGCGCCCTTTGGCATCAAGCATCATCTTCACGGTAGTCGACATGCCTTCTCCTTACCAATCCACATGGCCAATCACCGTGCCGAACATCTCCTCCTCCGAGACTTCCGGCACTTTCTCCATACATCTGGAATTGTAGATCGGCCCCGAGGCGAGTTCAAGCCGTGGCAGTTACAGCTCACGGTAGCGAATTGGATCAAAAAGCGAGAACAGCAGAAAGCCGAAAAGAAAACCGCCTATATGGGCGTCCCAGGCGATATCACCCGCATTGCTGCCAATCAGCGGCAGACCGACGGCTACGAGAATATTTCCCAAGAACCACATGGCCGTGAAAATAACCACCGTGCGATTCGAAAACGCACCGAGGATCGATTGGCGAGGATAAAGATGCCCATGGGTGCGATCGTAGCCGCCGCCATCGGGAAAGGCGAAACGGCAGGAGGCCCCCATCAGCGCCGAGACCACACCGGACGCACCGATCAACAGGGTTTCCTCACCCCAGTGAAGGCCGGCATGAAAGAAAGCAGCTGCGGCTGCGGATAAAACCCAGAAGATCACGTAACGAACGGCACCTATGCGCCGAACGACAGGCGTGCCGAACGCCGCGAGCCATAATGCATTGAAGGCAATATGCTCCACACTACCGTGAAGAAGCGAATAGGTGACCGGCGTCCAGAGCCATTCATATCCCTGCTCCGACAACGGAAAGATGTAGCGGATAGGGGTAAACGCCAGCGTGACGATAAACTCGGCCTGCGCGTCTGCGCTCAGCAGATACTCCTGGACGATATAAAGCGTGGCCAGCAGAACCATGCTGGCGAGAAGAATGCCCGGCATATTGAAGACAGGCTGCCTCTCACGCCTACCATTCTGCGCGAATGCATCCTCTTCGGGGGCCATGTCGGGCCTATCGTCCATGGCCAATCCTTCCGTCATCAGCAGTGAATCAGGAATACAGCAGCGTTCGGGGCTTGAAAAGCCGCGCATACGGGCATGCGACACGCCGCATGGGTTCGCCGTTACACCACCCATGCCAACTGGCACGATTTTCGCTGGGTAAAGCCTATCCACACGGTTCCGAGGGGCATTCTGGATCATAATCGAACAGGACTGACGCATGCTACATACGGCAACACAAGAAATCTTTAACTACTGGAACGGCTTAAGAGGCAGCCGGCCGGCCCCCTTGCGTTCCCAGATCGATCCGTCGGCTTTGCGCCGTTTTCTGCCACATCTGTTCATCGTCAATTCGACAGTCTCCGACAGGCCGACTTTCGCGCTTGCCGGGACACGCATCTGCGAACTTTTCGATCGAGAACTGCGTGGCCTCGACTACACGTTCATGTGGCTCGGTGCGCAAGACGATGAGCCGACGACAATCCTCAAACATGTCCTGTTCTACGAACGCCCCGCTTTGCTCGACATCAGATTGTCGCATGACGGGCAAGATTACGCCCATGACCTGCTTCTGATGCCTATCCGTTCACAGGGATATCGAAGCGATCGTGCGCTCGGGGCGCTCGTGCCGCATGAAACCCCGCTCCCTTTCACCGCCCTGCCGGTACGGGGCCTGGCTTTTGAAAGCTGGGGCTTTGTCAAACCGGACGGGACGCGACCAACCATCAGCGCCGACAGCAATGTTTCGACAGCAATGCCGATCACCTTTTTTCGCCGACTGGTCGGGCAGAAAGCCGCCCAACCCGGACGATAAGTCCGGGCGCCGGGACAACCATCTGTTAACTGCCTAATGTTATCTATCTGGTTCAGCATCAGCTCAGAGCCAGACATACTAACATGTATTCCTTCCAGCCGGCACAGACCCAGCAGACGCACGCGATCGCTGCCCAGCGCTCGTTTCAGCGCGTCGCGGTCAACGTCGAAGGACGTCTCATGCTGGCTGATCATGAAGAATACCCCTGCACGGTTATAGACATGTCGCCCGGCGACGTGAACTTTGTCTGCGCCGGACAGCCGCGCCTGAACGAGCGCGTCATAGCCTATCTCGACCATCTTGGACGACTTGAAGGCAATGTGATCAGCCTCACCAACGATGGCTTTGTATTGTCAATCAACGCCACCGAGCGAAAGCGCGAGAAGCTGGCAGCCCAGCTGACCTGGATTGCCAACAAGCACGAGCTTGGCCTGCCGGAAGATCGTCGACACGATCGCCTGATGCCGCGCAACACGCTGACTGAACTGACTCTCGAAGATGGCAGCCGCTATTCCTGCCGCCTAATGGACCTTTCCTTGTCGGGCGCAGCTGTCGATGTTGAGATCAGGCCGGTCATCGGAACCCCGGTGCGACTTGGCAATATGCGCGGCCGCGTCGTCCGCCATTTCATGGAAGGCGTCGCGATCGAATTCGCGTCGGTCCAGTCGCGCGAAGCCCTGACGGAATTCCTCTGACGCGTTTCGCGAGAATCCAGTTTGGCTCGCCCTACCTCAACTCTTCGCTTTAAAGCTTAAAGCACCTCACCACAGCAAGGCTGCGGACCGTCTGCGCGCGACAGCACCCTAATCTCCCGATATCATTTTCAGCCGATCGTTCGTTCGTTTCCACGTCCGAAATCGACACGAAAACGGCGGCTCCCCACGCACTGCCGTCCGAAAATCGGTCAGTATCAAAAAAAATGTATCTTTTCGGGATTTTTTTCCAGGCAATTTTGCAGGCCTAGAAGGGCGTTTTTGCGCGCCGTCAGAGCAATTTGAACTGCATTTTCGAAGCCGGTCGAAGCATACACATCCCAGCCGCCTTACGATTGGCGAGAGCACGAACAGACTGACGTGACGAGATTCCAGAGACTTACGAGAAGGTCGGCCGGATTCGAGTAGAATTTTAGCTAAATTTGCCGCGAATTTTCGTCGTCTTTTATTCAAAAACAACGCGTGTTTTATTCGGTTTTTCGTCAATATCTATTACAATAAGCGATTGATTTTACGTCGCTATTTTGCGTTCACTCAAAGGCTTTCCGGCATTGTCTCACCAACCACGGGGAGACAGAAAAAATGACGCTTCCGAAAAGACTTGCACAGGTATTCCTGACCGCCGCCATCGCACTCGCAGCTGCCGCACCATCGCTTGCAATGCCGGCCGGTGCCATGCGCGTCATCGGCAAAGCGAGCCCGCCGATCGGTCATTACGAATTCTGCAAGACCTATGTCAGCGAATGCAAGCCGCTTAAGGGCGATGCCGGTCCGGTTGCGCTGACGGAAGATAATTGGCGCACGCTGCTTGACGTCAACTACACGGTCAACACCGACATCACCCCGATGACCGACCAGGAACTTTACGGCGTCGAGGAGTTCTGGACCTACCCAACGACGGCAGGCGATTGCGAGGACTTCGTTCTGCTGAAGCGCAAGATGCTGATGCAGAAGGGCTTTGATGCATCGGACCTGCTGATCACCGTCGTGCTGCAGCCGAACGGCGAAGGCCATGCCGTCCTCACCGTCCGCACCGATCGCGGCGACTACATCCTCGACAACATGCGCAACAAGGTCCTGCCCTGGATGGACACGGAATACACCTACCTGAAGCGTCAGGACACAGTTGATCCGTCGCGTTGGGTTAAGCTCCAGGATGGCCGCGCCATCGCCGTCGGCAGCGTCAGCCAGTAAACAGACCTTAACGAATTCACCAAAAATTAACCCTGCCCGCGAGACTATCGCGGGTAGAAGCGTTTGGACCCCGTATCCTGTTCCGGTCCCGCATAACGGCATCTGGACACGGGGCATAACAATGACACGCCGCGCCTCAGCGCAGCAGCAGGAAGACCTGCCACTCATTTCCGATCGATTTCTGCAGCGGCTGACGCTGGCCACGATCCTGCTCGTTGCAATCATCCTTGCGATCAGCGTCGGTGGCCGCTGGCTTGGCCAGCGCATGGCGCTGGGCGGCCACTCGGAAAGTGGCGCCATGCTGGCCGTCACCATCGGCGAAGACACGCTGCAGGTTCCCGAAAACACGATTCGATTCGCTGAACAGCGCCGATCCGGCCCGGCAGAGCGTATCGACCTCTACCTCACCTGGCCGGGAATGATGGGCTACAGCCATGAACGACGCGACAGCTTCGACAATATCGAACGCCCTGACCTGCTGATTTTCCTGCAGATTTCCCAGAGTACCATGTCGAAGGACATGTCGGGCCGACTTGAGCCGATCTACACCCAGCTCTTCGGCGGTCCGCCCGAAGCCTACGGCAATGGACTGACGCTCCATCAGCTGAAGAATACGAGCGGCTACGGCAATGAAGTCCTGCTGACCGCGGAACCTTCCGGCCAGCCGCCTTTCGCCGTGCGCTGCCTTTTGCCATCGCCGGGCGAGCGCGCCACCAGCGGCGATTGCCAGCGGGATATCCATGTCGGACGCGATCTCACCGTGCTTTATCGATTCTCCAGCAATCTTTTGAAGGACTGGAATCATATTGATGCCGCAGTTCGGTCTTTTGTCGGCGCGCGGCTTGATGCCACCGGCAGCAACTCCGCCTCGAAAGGCGACTAAAATGCTTCAAATCGAAGTAAGTGGCCGTTCATCATAAACCTCTTGGTAACGCTGTTCTCCTAGATTGCTTCACTAGCAATCCGGGGTGGGGGCACGTCCGGATCTATTGAAAAATGACAGAATCGATGAGTGCGGCAGTGTTGAAAACCATGTTCCCGGCGTCTCTTCCCAAGAGTGCAGTGAAAACGCAGGCAAAACGCCTCGGATACTTCTTCGCAATTGCGTTGTCGCTATCCGCTGTTGCGCAGCCGGCGCATGCGGATCCTAAATATGCAGGCATCGTTGTCGATGCGAAGTCGGGCAAGGTGCTTTACGGTGAAGATCCGGACGGCCTGCGCTATCCGGCATCGCTCACGAAGATGATGACCCTCTATCTTACATTCGAGGCACTTGAAGCGGGTCGATTCTCGATTGATTCGAAAGTGCCTGTTTCGGCCAATGCCGCCAAAGAACCCCCGTCCAAGCTCGGCGTGCGCGCCGGTGGCTCGATCACCGTAGACCAGGCAATCCGTGCCCTGGTGACTCGCTCCGCCAATGACATGGCGACGGCACTCGGTGAATATGTTGGCGGCTCGGAAGAACGTTTCGCACAGCTGATGACCAACAAAGCCCGTGCGCTCGGCATGACCCGAACGACTTACCGCAACGCAAACGGCCTACCGAACACCGCACAGATGACGACCGCCCGCGATCAGGCCCGCCTCGGAATCGCACTGCGTCAGCATTTCCCGCAGTATTACGGCTATTTCAGCATTCGCTCCTTCCAGTTCGGCAAGCAGACGATCGGCAATCACAATCGCCTCGTCGGTACCGTCAAGGGCGTAGACGGCATCAAGACGGGCTACACCCGGGCTGCAGGCAGCAACCTTGCCACTTCCGCACAGCTCGACGGACGCTCTATCGTTGCCGTCGTTCTCGGTGGCCGCTCGAGCGCCGCCCGCGATGCGACAATGCGCAAGCTGGTTGCAGAATATCTGCCCAAAGCTTCCCGCGGCGGCAGTTCCAACCTGATCGCGCAGACCGCTCCCTCCGTCCCCGCGACGCCGGTTCCGCGCACCCCCGCAGTAATGGCCGAAGTGTCGGAAAGCCGCCAGGTGGCTGCACTCGACCTTCCCAATAGCGGCCCGATGCCCGATGCCCGTTACGAACAGCGCGAGCAGCGTCCGACAGCACCACTTGCCGTGCCGAAAGTTGCAGCAGCTGCCTCGGCCTATGCTGGCGAAAGCGCGCAGAGCAGGTCTGCCACCCAGGCACTTGCCGCAGTCACTCCCCAGGCATCCCTGCCGAAGCGTGAAGCCGCTGCAACCAGGCGTGACCAGCCTTCAGAACCTGTCGATCAGGTCACCACGGCTTCGACCCGCACAAGTGCGTCGGCTTCGGCCATGTCCGGCTGGGTTATTCAGATTGGCGTTTCTCCGAGTGAGAAGATGGCTCTCGATCTCCTGCAGAATGCGCAGGATAAAGGCGGCAAGGTATTGCGTTCCGCCAAACCCTTTACGGTCGCCTTCAGCAACAAGGGCGAACAGATTTACCGCGCCCGCTTTGGTGGCTTCGACGATCAGAAGACCGCGGTGGATGCCTGCAACGTCTTGAAGAAGAAGGGCGTGAGCTGCTGGGCTTCCATGCAGTAATGGTGAGGGCCTATGGCCCTCGCCTCAACACCGGGCCGCAAATGGCTCGGCGAAATCTCGAAATGTAATGTGTAAACGGGGTTTCCGATGGGAATGAATGAAAACAGCGCCAATCTCGGTACGGCTCATTTGTCCAGGGCCAGAGGCGTGGCACTCAATCCGCTTCATGAAGCGGCGATGCGGCTTGCAGGTCTCGGCCTGACCCGCTCGAAGGAAAAGACCCGGGATCTGGTCTCTCTTCTCCTGAGCCATGGCGCACGCGCCTGGCGGCAGTCGCAGCCGGAATCAGGTATCCACCTGCATGTGGCAGCACATTCCGGCCGTGTACCGGTCAGAATGAGGCTTCCGGCTAAAACTGAAGTTTAAAGCAAACCCAGATCCGACAGTTCGCGGCGCAGGTCTTCTGGAAGCGCCGCGACATCGTCGCCCAGCGCACCGAGATCGCGCGGCTTTTCCTCATCCTTCAGATAACGCCAGCCCTGAAACGGTCGCTTCGGCTGCGACGCGGTCTCTATCACTTCCGGGCCTAGAACCAATTCGCATCTCTGAATGCCGTCACCACCGGTAAAGGTGCGCAGGTCGAGCAAATTTTGCCGGGCGGAAACCTGCCCCTTGATGACCCAATAGAGAGAACCGCCGTCGAGCAGTTCTTCCACGCGCTTGGGAACCATGCGGGTCGTATGTATGCTGTGCGGCTCGAGGCCGGCAGCCATCGCGGTCAGGGATCGCTCGGAAACCCAGTCTCTCAGATCCTGGATACTGTCGGCGCCGACGCAGAGCTTGATGAGATGAAGAGCCATAATTGGCTTGAAGACCCGCCAAGGCCGCCAGTCAAGTCAAATCCCGACCGGGTCCACAGCGATAAGCGCGTTCAGCACTCCACCACATTGACGGCAAGGCCGCCGGTAGACGTTTCCTTGTACTTCTCGCTCATGTCGTTGCCGGTCTGGCGCATCGTCTCGATACAGGCATCAAGCGGCACGAAATGCGTGCCGTCGCCCTTGATGGCAAGCGAAGCGGCGGTCACGGCCTTGACCGCACCCAGCGCGTTTCGCTCGATACAGGGAACCTGGACAAGACCGGCGATCGGATCGCATGTCATGCCGAGATGGTGTTCGAGCGCGATCTCGGCGGCGTTCTCGATCTGCTCCGGAGAGCCGCCCATCACGGCGGCCAGCCCCGCTGCGGCCATGGCCGCCGCAGACCCCACCTCGCCCTGACAGCCGACTTCGGCGCCGGAGATCGAGGCATTATGCTTGATGATGCCGCCGATCGCAGCAGCCGTCAGCAGGAATTCGCGGATATCGTCTTTCGTCGCATCCTCGTGGAAATGCAGGAAATATTTGAGCGTTGCGGGAATGACGCCGGCAGCGCCATTGGTCGGCGCCGTCACGACGCGACCGCCGCCGGCATTTTCCTCGTTCACCGCCATGGCGTAAACCGAGAGCCAGTCATTGGCGAGGAGGGGATTAGGCCTGTTGCTGCGCCATTCCTCGTTGAGACGATCATGGATCGCCCTCGCCCGCCGCTTGACCTTGAGTCCGCCCGGCATGATGCCATCGACCTTGAGGCCACGATCGATACAGCCGTTCATCGCCTCCCAGATCGCGTCTATACCCTCGTCCAGCGCCTGCGCGCTCGTGTGGGTCAATTCGTTGGCCCGCTTCATCTGCGCGATCGAAAGACCGGCGCCGTGGGACATCTCGAGCATCTGCCGGGCAGTCGCGAACGGATAGGGCACGCGATCGCCGCCGCCTGCGTCCTTCGTTGCGCGCATTGCCTCAAGCTCGGTATCGGTAACCACGAAACCGCCGCCGATCGAGTAATAGATCCGCTTGAGAAGCAACCGGCCATCCTTGTCGAGGGCCGAAAAGCTCATGCCGTTGGCGTGTCCCGGCAGTGCCTGCTTCTTGTCGAAAATAAGGTCTGTCTTCGGCTGGAAGTAATATGCCGGATGACCGGGTGGCGTCACGCGGCCTGTCCGCTCCACCTCTTCGATGATCGCGTCCATCCGGTCCGGATCGACAGTGTTCGGCGCTTCGCCCATCAGGCCGAGAATGACCGCCCTGCCCGTTCCATGCCCGATGCCGGTGAAGGCGAGCGAGCCATGCAGCGAAGCCTGAAGGGCGGCAACATGCGCACCGGCGGGACGCGGCCAGTCGTCGGACAGGATGAGGTCGAGAAACCGGTTGGCCGCCGACATCGGCCCCATCGTGTGGGAACTCGACGGGCCGATGCCGATCTTGAAAACGTCGAAGACGGAGAGAAACATGGAAGTCTACAATCCAGATACTGGCCAGATACTGGCTGCCCGATCAAACTCGGTCTCAGCCTATGTCATATGAGTGTGCCGTCATGTTGGCGATCCGACACACTATTGGACATCAACGACATGAGGCGCGGATCACATATGCTGTCTTGTCGTAAGATGCGCAAGTCCACATAAACTCTTGGCAGCGATTGATCGCTCCCCTTGCCGCGACGGATGAAACAACGCAAAAGTCGGATGATACGATTTCGGCTTCCGGCAGTTTTCCATGATTCTGGCAGATTACATTGCGCTCGCCCTCTTCGCCTTTCTGTGGGCGGCTTACTCCTGGTTTTCAGCGGGTTCGGGAGGAAAATATCTTCCACGACAGAGCCTCAACCAGGCCATGGTCGAGCGAAGGCATCGCTGGATCTACAATTCCCTGAAGCGTGAATTGCGGATGATCGATACGCAGATCTTCGCCGGATTGCAGAACGGGACTGCATTTTTCGCCACCTCGTCGATCTTCGCGTTGGGCAGCTGTTTCGCCCTTCTCGGCTCGACCGAAAAAGTCAATGCGGTCTTCTCTCACCTGCCCTTTGTCCCTTATGGCGGACAGGCCGTCTTCGAAATGAAGGTTGGTGGACTGGCATTTCTTCTCGGCCACGCCTTCTTCAAGTTCGGCTGGGCCTATCGCCTGTTCAACTATTGCACGATCCTTTTCGGCGGCCTGCCTATGACAAGGGAGGCTGAAGCCGACCCCGAGACGGCGCGCCGGGCCGCCGATCATGTCATCAGAATGAACATGATTGCGGCTAAGCACTTCAATTCCGGTCTCAGGACGCTTTTTCTGTCGATCGGCTATCTCGGTTGGTTCGCCGGACCCTATGTGTTCATGGCAACGACGGTGATCATCATCGTGGCATTGGTCCGCCGCCAGTATTTTTCCGAGGCGCGGCTCGCCATCATGGAAGACGACTGAGGGATTTGAAGAGAGTGACTGCAGCCGACACCCAACCGCAGCCGACAAGCGAGCGAGCGCCTCGTATCCTGCTGATCGATACGCTTCGCGGCATAGCGTTGATCGCAATGGCGACCTATCACTTCACATGGGACATCGAGTTCTTCGGCTATGTCGATCCCGGCACGGCAACCCAGGGGTTCTTCCGGCTCTATGCCCGCGCGATCGCCAGTTCGTTCCTGTTTCTCGCCGGTGTGAGCCTGGTTCTGGCGCATGGTCGCGGCATACGCTGGCCTTCCTTCTGGAAACGCCTCACCATCGTGGCGGGCGCGGCCATCGCGATCAGCATCGCTACGTTTTTCATCTTTCCGCAGGAATGGATCTTTTTCGGCATATTGCACAATATCGCCCTGTCGAGCCTGATCGGCCTGGCCTTCCTGCAATTGCCACTCGCCATCGCTTTCGCGGTACCGGTCATGATCGTCGCCGCCATGATTGTCGATGCCGTTGTCATGCCCGGCATGCTGCAGTCATCGCTGTTTGAAACGCGCTGGCTGGCCTGGATCGGCTTTGCCGATTTCCCGCCGCGCTCGAACGATTACGTGCCGCTATTCCCCTGGCTGGCGGCGCTTCTGATGGGTATAGCAGTTACCCGGCTCGCCATTGCCCGCGGCTGGACGGGACGACTGGCAAAACTGCAGTCCACCCATACGATGCTTGCAAAGGCCGGCCGCCACAGCCTGATCGTCTATCTGGTCCACCAGCCGATCCTGATTGCGCTCGTCTATCTCTTCTCGCTTGTTTCGCCGGCTCCGGCCCCTGATCCGCGGCTCGTCTATATGAACAGCTGCCAGCCCAGCTGCCTGCGAGAGACGGGCGATCCCGCTCTCTGCCAGCGTTTTTGCGGATGCACAGCCGACAAGCTGATCGCGGAACAGTTGATGACGCCGCTGCAGAACGGCACGATCAACGCGCAGGATAACCGGGTTCAGATCATGGCGCAGGAATGCTCGATCGACGCGCAGCAGCCCTGAGGCAGTAAAGCCTCAGGTGCCGACGCCGATTTCGGCCAGACGCGTAAGGCAGGCCTCTTCGACATTGTCGAGTTCGGCCAGCGTTTCGTCGATATCCTTGCGCTTCTGACGCAATTCGTCACGCTTTTCATCGACGCGTTTCATCAACAGCTTGAGCTGGCCCATTTCGCCGGGAGGTTCACGGTAGACCTGGATGATCTCGCGGATTTCGGAGATCGTGAAGCCGATGCGACGTCCACGCAATATCTCCAGAAGCAGGCGACGATCCGCCGCCCGGAACAGACGTGTCCGGCCGCGACGTTCGGGATGAAGCAGGCCTTCGTCCTCGTAGAATCGCAATGTGCGTGTCGATACGCCAAATTCGCGGGTCAGTTCGGTTATGCTGTAATATTTGTCCACGTCACTTCCTTGCTGTGACCCGCGAAAATAATTGACTTTTACGTAACAGTCAAACCGTGCCTATTTCAGCAACCATAGTGTTGCAAGGCCGAGGAAACTCATGAAACCGGTCATATCCGTGATTGCGGTCACGAACACCGCAGACGAAACCGCCGGGTCGGTCCCTGCCTTGTCGAGCAGCAGTGGTATCATCATGCCTGCCATCGCAGCAGCAAACATGTTTATCATCATCGCCGACGCAATCACCATTCCGAGGTGAGGATCGGCGAACCACCAGCCGGCCACAGAACCGACGACGGTGCCGAACAGCATGCCGTTGATCAGACCGACGCCCGCCTCGCGGCGCACGACACGCCAGGCATTATGGATGTCGAGATCGCGGGTGGCGAGCGCCCGAACCGTCACCGTCATTGTCTGAGAGCCGGCGTTGCCGCCCATGCCGGCGACGATCGGCATCAGGATGGCAAGCGCCACGATCTCTTCGATCGTCGCCTCGAACAGCCCGATGACGGATGCCGACAGGAAAGCAGTGACGAGATTGACCATCAGCCACGGCACGCGTGAGCGCGAGGTATCCTTCACCGAGTCGGACAGTTCTTCGTCGCCGACACCGGAAAGGCGGCGAATATCCTCTTCCGCCTCTTCCTGGATCACATCGACCACGTCATCGATGGTCAGCACACCGACGAGGCGGCCATTGTCATCGACAACGGCGGCAGACAGAAGGTCGTACTGCTCGAAGATCTGGGCCGCCTCTTCCTGGTCCATGTCGGCCGGGATCGGGTGGTTGGTTTCCCGCATGATCGTTTCGATCCGGATCTGCCGATTGCAGCGCAGGATACGGTCGAGATCGATGATACCGAGCAGCCGGAACGTCGGATCGATGACGAAGATCTGCGAAAAGCTGTCCGGCAGATTTTCCTCGTCGCGCAGATAGTCGATCGTCTGGCCGACGGTCCAGAACGGCGGCACGGCGACGAATTCGGTCTGCATGCGCCGGCCGGCGGAGCTTTCGGGATAATCCAGCGCACGCCGCAACCGCACCCGCTCGGTAAAAGGCAACTGCGCGAGAATTTCTTCGCGGTCCTGATGGTCGAGGTCTTCGAGAATATAGACGGCATCGTCCGAATCGAGATCGCCGATCGCAGCCGCGATCTGCTCGTTCGGCATCTGGTCGACGATCTCCATACGGATGGCTTCGTCAACTTCGGTAAGAGCCGTAAGGTCGAAATCCTTGCCGAGCAGTTTGACCAGCGCCAGGCGCTGGTCCGGCAGGATCGATTCGAGCAGGTCACCGAGTTCGGATTCATGCAGCTTCGCGACATTCTGGCGAAGGAAAAGCACATCGCGGTCAGCAATAGCTGCGCCGACGCGCGCCAGAAAGTCCGAGCGGATAGAACCGTCTTCGGAATAGATATCATGCTCCTCACTGCCGGCTTTCCGGCTGATGAGCGTGTCGTTCTGGATATCACTCATCAACCGCCCTCGCCGTGCACGATTGCCACTGCCGGTACAGCGACGGAAAACATATAGTCAACAATCAGATAGCATGAAAGACTGAAGCAATTTTATCGACAGCCGCGAAACGGCTTTTTATCCGCATTTCATCATGGAGTGGCAGATCTGCCGCCATGTCACAACAAGAGAAACGACATGACCGTCCGCACCATTCTGAGCTATCCCGATCCGGGCCTTTCCATGATCTGCGAGCCGGTTTCAAGCTTCGACGAGACCCTGTCGAACCTCGCACAGGATTTGCTGGAGACGATGCGCGACGCCCCCGGCGTCGGCATCACGGCCGCGCATATCGGCGTATTCCAGCGCCTTTTCGTGCTGGAACTCTCAGCAAGCCAGGGACCGCTTTATTACGTCAACCCGGAGATCCTGTGGGCGAGCGACGAGACCATCAGGCATATGGAAGGCAGCGTTTCCATGCCGGGAGCGACCGATGAGGTGGAGCGCCCGCGCCAAGTCAGGTTTCGTTACCAGGATCTGTCCGGCAATCCCCATGAAGAAAAGGCGAAGGATTTTCACGCGGTCTGCATCCAGCACGAGATCGATCAGCTTGATGGCATTTTCTGGCTGAAGCGGCTGTCGCGACTGAAGCGCGAGCGGCTGGTGAAAAAGTGGCAGAAGGAAAAATAGAATTTTCCCGCGAACCCGGCGAGGCTTCGCGCGTTACCCGCTCATGGTTGAACGAGGAGAAAGACCATGACGGAAACATCCAAGATCGAAGACAGCAAGATCGGTAGTGATGTTGCGGCACGCATTGCCTCATTGCCGGATATCGACACATCCGCGGTCGAACCTCATGTGAAGGGCACGACCGTGGTGCTGAAAGGCGCTGTCGACACAATCATGACGGCGCGCAAGGTGATTCTCGCGGCCGAAACGGTCGATGGCGTCCACGACGTGGAGAATCATTTGACCCTGACCGGCAACAAGGCAGGTCTACCGAACTAGAAACGAGCTCCGCGGTGCGCCGCAGGAACGAGACAGGGCACGGAGGCACCATGTCACCGAAAAAAGACATAAACGACATTTCCCGCGAAGAGGATTTTCGCGATTTCGACGACCGAAACCTGGATGACGGGTGGCCCTATGCCGACAAGCCCGGCCAGGCTGCCGGTCCGGTCGACAATGCCGCCTATGGCAGCACAAGTCCCGACGTGGAGACAGGCCGCAATCCCGGCTTTCTGATCGACGAGGCAGGCTTCGACGGGCTTGAAGAACCCCAGCGCGACAGCCTGCGGCCCGGCACGACAGGGCTTGAGAACTGGGATGACCTTGAGGAACGTGTCACCGATGCTATCGATGCGCTGGGGATCGTCGACATGGACCTGATCGACATCCATGTGGATCGGAACAACGTTACGATAGAAGGTCAGGTCGATGATGCTGCGACTTCACATGACATCATTGGCGCGACCCGGAATGTCGCTGGTGTAGGCAGGATCATCAACCACCTGCGTCTGGCCGGAGTCGACAGCCGCATTCCGGATGAGGACTGAACCCGTCAGCCGACCGAGAGCGAAATTTCCGGGCGCATCTTCAGCGTATTGCTGACCGTGCATATTTCCTCGGCCATATGAACGATCTGGCGGCGCTCTTCTTGGGTGAAATCGCCATCGATCGTGATCGCAACGATGAAGCGCTCGATCCGATAAGGTTCTTCGGCTGACTTTTCACCCGTTACATCAGCCGAAGCTCCGTCAAATCGGTCGAGAACCGAAAGTTTGCTGGCCGCGATCCGTGCGCTCAGCACTAGGCAGGCGGAAAGCGACGCAAACATCAGATCGAGCGGATTGAACCCCTCTTCGGATGCGCCGGTCACGACACCGATCTCGCCGCCGGTTCGGCTCGTCACCTGCGGGTGACCATTTCGCTGAACCTTGGCCACAGCCCCGATCGGGCGCTTCTTGATTTTCAGATCGACCATTCTGCTTATGCCTTCTCGATGACCGTCGGCCCAAAAATCTCTTCGAAGGCCTCGCGGAGCCGAATATCCACATCCTCCATCAGCACAAGCATGCCGAGATCGACAAGGCTCGTCACGCCGTAGGATGTCACGCCACAGGGCACGATGCCGGAAAAATGCGAAAGATCCGGATCGACATTCAATGAAAGGCCGTGAAAACTCACCCAACGGCGTAGGCGAATGCCGAAAGCTGCGATCTTGTCTTCCGCCATGCTTCCATCCGGCAGGCGAGGCTTTTCAGGCCGCTGAACCCAGACGCCGACTCGGTCTTCGCGTCGTTCCCCGCGAACATTCATCAACTCCAGGGTCTGGATGACCAGCTGCTCAAGTGCAGCGACATAGGCGCGTACATCCTGACGGCGGCGCTTGAGGTCGAGCATCACATAGGCCACCCGCTGGCCGGGACCATGATAGGTATATTCCCCACCGCGACCGGTTTCATGAACAGGGAATCTGTTCGGCTCGATCAGATCGGCGGAGTTGGCGCTGGTGCCTGCCGTATAAAGCGGCGGGTGCTCAAGCAGCCAGACGAGTTCGTCCGCCTTGCCGTCGGCAATTGCGGCGACTTCGCGCTCCATCGTCTCAAGCGCTTCTTCATAGGGCACGGGACAGTCCGAGATGCGCCAGCGCACCGGCGGACAGTGCGCTGCAGGGAACATCTGGTGGTCGAGATCGGTACGTGTCTGCATGACAGGCCTTCTGACAAGAAGATTGTAAATTTGCAATGCGCCTCTGAGGCCCGCAAAACAAGGGGTTCATATCAACCGCGAAAGGCGGCGGCTGTGGACATTGTTTTTTCTTTCAAAAAACTGTCACGGCACACTTGTGCAGCCGGAATCCATTTGCTAGATGCTGCCTCGCCGAAGCAATTCGGCCTACCACGATGCGGTCGTGGCGGAATTGGTAGACGCGCAGCGTTGAGGTCGCTGTGGGGCAACCCGTGGAAGTTCGAGTCTTCTCGACCGCACCAAATCAACCCGGCTTCGGCCGGGTTTTTTGTTTTCTGGCAATGAGTTACTTGATGCGGCGTCCCGCAAGCTGAATCATTGCGGGACGCCCGACCGGCTCGCCTATTTGCGACAGAGACGACGCGAGATCAGGCGTTGCGAGAGCCTTCGACGGCCAGGGACTGGATCACCAGACGGCAGTTCTCATTGCCCTGCGGAAGCAGTGTCATAGGGTCGACAAGGCCGGCGCTGACGCCAATCGCATTGGCCGCAGCCCAGCCCCAGTTTTCCTGCGCATAGCGCAACAGTTCCGGTGCCTCGACGGAAATGCAGGCCTTGCCCGCCTCCACGAGTTCCTGCGACGGCACGCCCTGCAGACGTTGCGACAACTCAGCCTGAAGCGGTGTGACGACAAAGATGGCGAATAGATAGCTGATGAATTCCGACAACGAAGATCTCCTGATTTCGACAGGGAGATAGGTATGGCCGATCATCCGCGCCAGCGGACACGGACGAATCGGAAGCCTGTTGTGCCTAGAACTTCACGCCGATCGCCAGACCGACATGGGTAAGGCCATCGTTCGGCCCGTCGCAAAGGTTTGCGTGAGACGAATGATCCGCCGTCGCCATGAGATTGACGGTGTCGTTCAGGCGCATGCCGAGCGCCACATGCTCGCGAAATAGAAAACGACATCCCAGCAGCGGCCCGTCACCGGTATCAAGATTGCCGTTATGGACAGTCCCGCCAATTCCCGCCTCGGCGAAAAACGTCTCGCCGAGCGGCACATGCCAGTTCAGCCCGGCATAGGCCTGATCCGTCGCGTCCGGCCCACCCGAGACGCCAAGCTGGATTCTCGGCTCGAGAAGCACTGCTGCCGCCCCGGTGCGGGAGGTTTTGAACGGGGCGAGATAAATTTCTGCGGATCCGACCGCGCCCTTGTCCTTCGAGCCGTCGCTCTGGAGCAGGCCGCCAGCTCCGATACGGACTTCATCGACGAGATCGCCGGAAAATACTGGTTGGGCAAACGCAATGCCAAGAACAAGTGCAAGCGGCGATATGAATTTCATCGGCTTCCCTCGAATCAATGCTGAAACTGTCGAGGCAAAACCGCCGGGTGTATAGAGGTGAAAGACAACACTCTGCCTTCTGTACGGTAGCGAAGACCCGCCACCGTAGGATACCGTCTTTCAAATGAAGGCCCCAACTTGAAGGCGGTTGCCGGCTATGGTTCAACAACCGCATCATCAAGAGTGCTGCCATGTCCGATTCTCATCCGCAAAATCCGATCAAGGGCATGGCCATCATGGCGGCCTGCATGGTCGTCCTGCCGATGATGGATGCGATCGCCAAATACATGGCGACTTTCGAGACCATGTCGCCGGGCCAAGTGACCTTCTACCGATTCTTTTTCCAGTTTCTGGCGCTGCTGCCGATCGCGTTTTTCGTGCCCGGCGCGATCCGTGGCGGCAAGCGACCCTGGATGAACCTTCTGCGCGGCGCGCTGCATGCCGCAGCCAGCCTGATGTTCTTCATGGCGGTCAAATACATGCCTCTGGCAGACGTTTTCGCCATCTATTTCGTCGAGCCCTTCATGCTGACGATGATGTCGGCGCTGTTCTTAGGCGAAAAGGTCGGCTGGCGCAGATGGCTCGCGATTGCCATCGGTTTCGGCGGCGCGATGATCGTCATTCAGCCGAGTTACGAGATCTTTGGCTGGACGGCTCTACTGCCCGTCCTCTGCGCCTTTCTCTACACGCTCTACCTTTTTCTCAATCGCGCGATCGGCGATGCCGACTCACCGCTGACCATGCAGTTCGTCGCCGGCGTTGGTGGAACCCTGTTCATGACCGTTGGGCTGCTGGCGGGCCATTTCATCTATCCCGTAGAGTTCGAAGCGTCCCTACCCTCATCCGGTCTCGGCCTGCTTCTGCTGATCATCCTGGGCAGCCTGTCCGGTTACGTTCATCTGCTAGTGGTGCGGGCCTTCCGCATGGCGCCGCTATCGCTTTTGGCGCCGTTCCAGTATTTCGAGATCATCTCGGCAACCGTGCTCGGATATCTTCTGTTTTCCGATTTCCCGACGGCCTCCAAATGGCTTGGGATCGGGATCATCGTCGCCTCCGGCCTGTTCATCATCTGGCGCGAACGTATCAGGGTGAGACAGATTTCGGCCGAACCGCCGCTTGGCTAGTCTTCGTTAACCGCCCTTATTGTCTGGCTCTCAACTTCTCCAAACTAAGAGCAATATCAGTTTCATGATGAAACGGAGAAAGAGATGAGCGGCATACGCTTTTCTTTTCCGGCATGTGTCATCGCCGGAAAGGGCCGCATCGACAGGCATGACCTGTTGATTCTGCGAAAATACGCCTTCACGAACGGAATCCGTGGTTACGACGACGCGCTCCTGCTTCTCGCCTTGAACGACATGTGCCCGGTTCATTGCGAAGAATGGCCGATCTATTTCGTCGAACAACTGGCGGCATTCATCGTCGACACCGCACCACCTCGCGGACGCCTGGACGCCGCGAAAGCCGCATGGCTGATCCGTGCATTGGCGCTTGAGGGCCGGATCGAGCATCAGTTGCAGCTCGAAACGCTTCTCCACGCGATCGAACGTGCAGAAAGCTGTCCGGATCTCCTGTCGGCCTTCGCACTCGACCAGTTGCGCCACAAGCTTCTGGCTCCCCCGGAGTTATCCTACGGCGTGCCTGCACCTCGTCATGCGGGGATCACTGCCGATGACATGGCCTATGTCTGGCGGCTCTTGCGGTGCCGGGTCGATGGCGGTCGCCTCTTCATTTCGGCGCTGGAAGCATCCAGCCTCGCGATGATAGACGACGTCATAAGGCATCGGGACAACCATCCCGGCTGGCAGGAAGTGATGGACTATGTGGCAGGCGAAGAGCGCCATATAGAGAGCCTTCGCTCCCATCCCTGGCTTCTGACCGATGACGACATCGCGACCTGGAACGAACGCGTGGCTTGAAGCTGAATTTTCCTTGGCAACGGTTGACATGCGCCGGGCAAAACAGTCCAAGAGCGCATGCAAACGTCGAACCCCACGCTCCCCTTCGGCTACTCTCCCGTTCCTGCGGGAAAGCTTGCCAACATGGTCACCTGCCTCGAAATGTTCGAGCGCCCGGCCGCCCGGCCTTTGCCGCCGGAAACCGGTCTGCGGGTCGAACGCTGGGCAGAACCTTCGGTCAGTGACTATCGCGACCTGTATCGTCGTGTCGGCGAGGATTGGCTGTGGGTATCGCGTATCGTCATGCCGGATGCGGAACTGCAAGCGATCATCACCGATCCGCTGATCGAGATCTACGTCCTGACCGACGGAAAACGTCGACTGGGACTTCTGGAACTCGATTTCCGTCAAGAGGGCGAATGCGAGATCGCCTTCTTCGGCGTCGTGCCGGAAGCGATCGGCAATGGCGCAGGCCGCATCATGATGAATGCCGCGATCGACAACGCATGGTCGCGGCCAATCAGCCGTTTCTGGGTCCATACCTGCAATTTCGACCATCCGGCGGCGCTGGCCTTCTATCAGCGCTCCGGCTTCACACCTTATGCCTTCATGGTCGAAATCTGCGATGATCCACGGCTCGATGGCCGCATGTCGCGCGATCTTGCCCCTCACGTTCCGATCATCGAACCCCGCTGATCAAAGCGTGATCGGCACCTGTCGTTTTTGCGGCAAGCCACGTCCGGTTCCGGCTTGAGCCGGATCGCTTCAGCGTGCAAAAGTCCGCGCAGATTCTAATTCAGTAACAAGACTTTTAAATTTCAAACCAAGGGAGTGACACGATGGATGTCCGCGCCGCTGTTGCCGTTCAGGCAGGTAAACCGCTGGAAGTGATGACGGTTCAGCTCGACGGCCCGAAGGCCGGCGAAGTGCTGGTCGAGATCAAGGCCACCGGGATCTGCCACACCGACGATTTCACCCTCTCGGGCGCGGACCCGGAAGGCCTGTTTCCGGCCATTCTCGGCCATGAAGGCGCCGGCATCGTCGTCGATGTCGGCCCCGGCGTCACCTCGTTGAAGAAGGGCGATCACGTCATTCCGCTCTACACGCCGGAATGCCGCGAATGCTATTCCTGCACCTCGCGCAAGACCAATCTCTGCACCTCGATCCGCTCGACCCAGGGCCAGGGCGTGATGCCGGACGGCACGAGCCGCTTCTCGATCGGCAAGGACAAGATCCACCACTATATGGGCTGCTCGACCTTCGCCAACTTCACCGTTCTGCCGGAGATCGCGCTTGCCAAGATCAATCCCGACGCCCCCTTCGACAAGGTCTGCTATATCGGCTGCGGCGTGACGACCGGTATCGGCGCCGTCATCAACACGGCCAAGGTCGAGATCGGCTCCACCGCGATCGTCTTCGGCCTCGGCGGCATCGGCCTCAACGTGCTGCAGGGCCTGCGGCTTGCCGGCGCCGACATGATCATCGGCGTCGACATCAACCCGGATCGCAAGGAATGGGGCGAAAAGTTCGGTATGACCCACTTCGTCAATCCGAAGGAAGTCGGCGAGGATATCGTTCCTTATCTGGTCAACATGACCAAGCGTCATGGCGACCTTATCGGCGGTGCCGACTACACGTTCGACTGCACCGGCAACACCAAGGTGATGCGCCAGGCGCTGGAATCGTCGCATCGCGGCTGGGGCAAGTCGGTCATCATCGGCGTTGCCGGCGCAGGTCAGGAGATCTCCACCCGTCCGTTCCAGCTGGTCACCGGCCGCAACTGGATGGGCACGGCCTTCGGCGGCGCACGCGGCCGCACCGACGTGCCGAAGATCGTCGACTGGTACATGGAAGGCAAGATCCAGATCGACCCGATGATCACCCATACCATGCCGCTTGAAGACATCAACAAGGGGTTCGACCTGATGCACAAGGGTGAATCGATCCGTGGCGTGGTCGTCTATTGAGCGCCTTGTCAAAATATACGGTTGATGTGCGGAGGCTCGACGAGTTCTCCGCACTCGATCTCTATGCCATGCTGAAAATGCGCGTCGACGTCTTCGTCGTCGAGCAGATATGCCCCTATCCCGAGCTTGACGGCAACGATCCCGACTGCCTGCACCTGCGGCTTATGAATGGCGAGGACCTGCTCGCCTGCGCCCGTCTCTGGCGCCCGACGCCGGACCACCTGCCCCGTATCGGCCGCGTGGCCGTATCGCCCAACCACCGCGGAAAGCGTCTCGGCGACGCACTGATGCGCGAAGCGATCACCGAATGCGAAAAGGCCTATCCCGGCGAAGCGATCGAGATCTCCGCCCAGGCGCATCTGCAGAAATTCTACGGTTCGCTCGGCTTTGAACGGACATCCGAGGAATATCTGGAAGACGGCATTCCGCATGTGGATATGATACGGCCATTGATGATCTGACCGACTGATTGACAGATGATTTGAATGGCGCTTCGATTGCATCTACATATGGATGTAACAAGCGATGTTCGAGTGGGACGACGACAAGAACGCAAGCGACATCGCCAAGCATGGCCTGAGCTTCGAAAAAGCCGCTCAGATATTCGACGGACCGGTTGTTACATCAATCGACGACCGGATCGATTACGGTGAAGTTCGGCACATAAGCATCGGGTCTATTGGCTCTGTCCTTATCATCGTAATTGCCCATACCGACCGGAATGGAAAATCCGCATCATTTCTGCAAGGCCAGCCATGAAACGCGAGAGAGAACGATATGCCGACGCGTTACGCGGAAGAACTGGATAACAAGACACTGTCCGCCTTGTCGGATTCTGACATCGACACGTCTGAAATCCCTGATCTCGATGACGATTTCTGGGTCAACGGCAAAGTTGTCGATCTTAAAGGCACGATATCGGGAAACTCCGAGCCAACGAGGTCCCCGCTTGCTTTTCCTTTGCCCCGATCTATCATCCTATCCGGGAAGAAGAGAGAGGAAGCAACCATGTACAAATTCGAAGTCTACAAGGATAAGGCAGGCGAGTTTCGTTTCCGTTTCAAGGCCTCCAACGGCCAGAGCATGTTTTCCTCAGAAGGTTATGCAGCCAAGGCCTCTGCCATAGCCGCCATCGAATCCATCAAGAAAAACGCACCGGCCGCAACCGTCGACGACCAGACGACAGCGGTGGCGTGATCTGCTAAGTCGCTTCCTTGTTGAATCTGTCTACGAGGAAGCGAATAGCCTTGATCTATGTCGATGCCGATGCCTGCCCGGTGAAGCCGGAAATTCTGAAGGTCGCAGAGCGCCACGGCCTTGAGGTGACGTTTGTCGCCAATTCCGGCCTGCGCCCGTCCCGTGATCCGATGGTCAAGAACGTCATCGTTTCGGGAGCCTTCGATGCCGCCGATGACTGGATCGCCGAACGTGCCGCGACTGGTGACATCGTGGTGACTGCAGACGTGCCGCTTGCGGGGCGTTGTGTCGCCGCAGGTGCATTGGTGACTGGCCCGACCGGACGCCTGTTCGACAAGACCAATATCGGCATGGCGACCGCGATGCGCGACCTCGGCGCTCATCTGCGCGAGACGGGTGAAAGCAAGGGATACAATGCCGCCTTCTCACCGCGGGATCGCTCGGCATTTCTGGAAACCCTCGACAGGCTCTGCCGCAGGGCAAAATCGGCCGGCTGAACGATACGGGTGAATTGGGCATGGCAAGAAGCGAGGGCGGCAAAGTCAAACGGCATTGGCGCCATCGCCGCCATGGCCCCTTCTTTGCGGCGGCAATTACTGCAATCATCGCCCTGCCCGTCCTGATCTTGCTGCTGCCTGAACTCGCGGCAGCTCTGACCGCGATCGTCTTCTTCGTGGTCTATCTGATCCTGATCGGCTTGCGCATCCGCCATCTCGATGCAGACCGGCTGCAGGCAAGCGGCCAGAATACCGATGAACCCGCGCCAATCATCCTTGCCGTTACCCTGCTCGCAGCCGTCGTGGCACTCGTCACGCTCTTCGAAGCCTTGAACCAGAAACAACCGTTGGGACTGGTGGACGTGGCAGTCGGCTTTGCAGCGGTCATTCTTGGATGGTTCTCCATCCATACGATGTTCTCGCTGCACTACGCTCATCTCTACTGGCGACCGGGTGACAAGCAAGACGGCAAATCGGTCGGCGGACTGGATTTCCCTCAGACGGATCGTCCGGGTGCCTGGGATTTCCTTTATTTCGGTTACGTCATCGGCATGACTGCCCAGACCTCCGATGTGGCGATCACGGCGACCGACATGCGCAAAATCAACCTGCTTCATGCCGTCGTCTCTTTCTTTTTCAACACGATACTGGTAGCCGCTGCGGTCAATGCCGTCGTCTCGCTGGCGACCTGAGGACGCCAACACAGCAAGCTCGAAAGGACCATTTCCATGAAGATCATTTCGCAAAACACCGCCTTTGGCGGCATGCAGGGCGTTTTCAGCCATGAATCGGATGCTTGCAAATGCGAGATGACCTTTGCGGTCTTCGTGCCGCCGCAGGCAACAAAAGAGCCGCGCCCGGTGCTCTGGTATCTTTCGGGCCTGACCTGCACCCATGCCAATGTCATGGAAAAAGGCGAGTATCGCCGTCTTGCAGCGGAACTCGGCCTGATCATCGTATGCCCGGATGTCAGCCCGCGCGGCAATGATGTCCCCGACGAACTGACCAACTGGCAAATGGGCAAGGGCGCGGGCTTCTATCTCGATGCGACCGAAAAGCCTTGGGCTGAAAACTACCAGATGTACACCTACATCACGCAGGAGCTGCCGAAGCTCGTCAGCGAACAGTTCCGCGTCGACATGGACAGGCAGGGCATTTTCGGCCATTCGATGGGCGGCCATGGCGCCATGACCATCGCGCTAAAAAGTCCGGATCGCTTCAAGAGCTGCTCAGCCTTCGCGCCAATCGTCGAGCCGTCGACAGCAGACTGGTCGGCCCCGGCGTATGAAAAATATCTCGGCGCGGACAAGGCTCTATGGCGCCAGTATGATGCCTGCGCGCTGGTCGCCGATGGCGCACGCTTCCCCGAATTCCTGATCGACCAGGGCAAGGCGGACGGCTTTCTGGAAAACGGCCTGCGGCCATGGCTGTTCGAGGAAGCCGTGAAGGGCACCGATATCGCCCTAACGCTCAGGATGCACGAGCGTTACGACCATTCCTACTACTTCATCTCGACCTTTATGGACGATCACCTGCGCTGGCATGCCGAGCGGCTTGGCTGATTTCTCCAAGAATTGCGAAGATGAAGGAAGCCGGCAACTTCGCCGGCTTCAATGTTTTCGGGGTCAGATCTTCTTGCGGTTATCGACCGAAAACGCGCCAGCGCCTGCGAAGAACAGGTAGATGAAGATGAACGAGAACAGGATGGCTGCCTCGCCATTGTTCAGCGCGGGCCAGAAGCCCCTTGATGCATGCGCCATGAAATAGGCGACAGCCATCTGTCCGGAAAGAATGAATGCGACCGGACGGGTGAGGAAGCCGACGGTGATGAGGATGCCGCCGATAAATTCCAGGAGTGCCGCAGTCAGCATTAGCGGCGACAGATGATCACCGCCCTGAGCTACCGGGAAGGAAAAGAGTTTCATGGTCCCGTGCTCAAGGAACAGTAAACCAGTCATGATTCTTAGGGCAGCGAGACCTTGCTCTCTATAGACTGCCAAACGATCGAAAAGCGCCATCGGATATCTCCCCGGATGAATAAAGCGGCACAGCGTTAGTTCACGGCCATTTTTGCCAGAAATCAATTTTCCGACACCATCCTTAGAAGTTGCAAATCCGATTTAAGCAAGCGGTTATGGAGTCCCGCCACTCGCAAGGGATGTAAGCAGTCCGGCACGATGCGGCCGCCCGAGCTGGAATTCCGAGGCGATTCGAGTGGCAATCTTTTCCGCGAGAGGACTGTCGGCAGGCTCCTTGCCGAAGCTCATGACCGATGTCTCGAATTCGCCCTCGGCAACCGGTTCACCCGATCCGACCGAGATGACCTTGACCGTAACTCTTGCGGAATAACGCTGGCCGAAAAGAAAAGGTGATCGGCGCGTATCGGACAACCTCACCGTCAGAATGGTCCGCGGCAGCATCATCGAACGCGATGTGGCGCGGATCGCGGAATCAACCAGAATATCGGTGCCGGTGATCAAATCGCGGGGAACATCCGGCTGGGCCGTCACGAAAGCGCCTCGCACATCATACAGCATGCGCTCCGCCTGCTCTTCTGCCGCCGGCATGCGAAAGCCGGCCAGCATCAGCACGGCAAGCGGAATAGCGATGATACGGAGAGATTTCAGGAACATGCTGGCATCCGGAATGACGAGCCCGCATGTTCCCCGTTTAGGGTTAGTGAAGCCTTAAACCGAAGGCTTCAGAGCCTCAAAAACCGCCACGGCAGCCTGAAATTCCGCGTGGCGCTTTTCGCGACGGTTCTGCGCTTCCGCATCCTCGCCCCAATGCTCGGCCGTCCAGTCCTCTTCGAGATGGGCAAGCTTCCAGATATCCTCAGCCGCAAGGTGCCCCTCGGCAAAGGCAAGCGCCAGAATGGCGGAGCCGGTCAGCGTTGTTACCGTATGGAGAACCGCGAGCTCGATCGGTGCGTCGTATTTTCTCAATACAGCAGAAAACGCCGCAGTTGCATCACGCGGCTGCTCCCTGGGCATCACGCCTTCGATCAGTTCGAAACACGCGCCGTGATGGCTTGCCGCCCAGTCGAGGACCGGATCCCATTGTTCCTGCTGGCGAAGAACGAGGTTCTCCGGGCTTTCAGCGCGGTAGCAGAGCATGTCGCTGGACGAGAAGCGCAGAATATCCTCGAACACGGCCTGAGCCTCGACGGCAACACCGTCGATGGCGGTATTGATCAAGCGCGTCACCGGCATGGTCCGCGGATCGATGACCTCCACCTGGTTCGCCCATTCGTCGCGCAGCAATTCTGCGAGCCGTGCAGTCGGGACTGCAAGTGCGGCCTTCGCCGGTGTCTTCACCGGGCGACCGTCGAGATGCACGACATGCCCGCCCTCGCCTTCCACGATCGAAACCTCGGTATAGAACCGCTTCGGCAGCGGCTTCTGCATCTGAATCTGCGCCCGCCGCGTCGGGTCCGGATGGCTCATCGCTTCTGAAGGATCGGGGAAAAGTTCGCGCATGTCTTGTTCCTCAGCCGATATGGGCCAGTATCTCGCTCGGGTGGCTGACGATCACGTCGGCACCGGCCTCCTTGAGTTCCGTGACGGAAGCGTAACCCCAAGAAACACCGATCGCGGTCGCACCGGCAGCCTTTGCCATCTGCATATCGTAGATGGCATCGCCAATCACAAGCGTGTCGGCCGGCCGCATGCCGGTCTCGTCGCAGCATTCCGTCACCATCGCCGGATGCGGCTTGGACGGGCAATCGTCGGCTGTGCGCGATGCGACGAACTTGAAGCCGTGCGTCTCCCTGACGGAATCCAGACCGCGACGGGACTTGCCGGTGACGGCACCGAGAATGATCTCATCACGGCCCTGAAGCGTGTTCATCAGTTCGAGAATGCCGGGAAACAGCGGTTCGCGGTAATCGAGATCGCTGCGAACGAGGGAAAACAGCGACTTGTAATAGGCCATCATGTCGATGTCCTCCTGGTCCGCATGCTGCTTGCCCTGCATCCGCGCGATCGCAATATCGAGCGTCAGCCCGATGATCGATTTCGTATCCTCGAATGTTGGCTCCGGCTTGCCGAAATGCAGGAACGTGCGACGCATGGTTTCATGGATCAGGCCCGCGCTATCGATCAGCGTACCGTCGCAATCAAACAGAACCAGTTTCATTGTATCTCTTTGCGTTTAAGGTCGATGTATTGGCGCAGAACCTCGGTGTGCTCGCGAACGGCAAGCGTATTTTCCCTTACTGCAGCAGTATTCTCATTCCCTACCCGCTTAATTTCTCCACGACCTCGCAATGCAAAAATCATGAAAAAGACCAGCGGCGAAAATATAACCACGTAAGGCAAGACATCCATTGCCACATCCCCTGTTACTCGTCGTCGTCCCTTGCGCCATTTTCCATGTCGAAGCCGAGCAGGTTCCAGCTCTGGACCATATGTGGCGGCAGCGGCGCGGTAATCTTCAGGCGACCGCCATTCGGATGTGGAATGTCGATATGGCGTGCGTGCAGATGCAGCTTCTTCTGGATGCCACCCGGGAAAGGCCAATTGACATCGTCGTCGTAATATTTCGGATCGCCGATGATCGGATGGCCCATGGAAAGCGCGTGAACGCGCAACTGGTGGGTACGGCCGGTATAGGGCTCCATCTCCAGCCATGCCAGCGACTGCGCCGCGGTTTCAAGCACGCGGTAATAGGAGATGGCGTGATCGGCGCCCTCCTCGCCATGCTTGGCGATCCGCATCTTGTCACCATCCGGTGTCTGGATCTTCACCAGCCAGGACGACAGCTTGTCCTCGCGCTTGCGCGGCACGCCCTTCACCAGCGACCAGTAGGTCTTCTTCGTGTCGCGCTCGCGAAATGCTGCGGTCAGTTTCTGGGCGGCACCGCGGGTACGGGCAATCACCAGGACGCCGGAGGTATCGCGGTCGAGACGATGCACAAGACGTGGCTTCTCACCCTTGGGGCTGATCCAGGATTCGAGCATCTGGTCGATATGGCGCGTCACGCCGGAACCGCCCTGCACGGCAAGGCCGGCCGGCTTGTTGAGCACAATCACCTTGTCGTCTTCATGCAGAACCATACGCTGCAGCAGCTCGTAATCGCCGGCGTGCTTCAGGTCCTTGGAGGCGATAGGGCCCTTCTTGGAATCCGTATCCATGGGCGGCACGCGAACCGTCTGGCCGGGCTCGACGCGCGTGTCGGTCTTGACGCGACCACCATCGACGCGCACCTGACCGGAACGCAGCAATTTCTGCAACGGACCGAATCCAAGACCCGGATAGTGAATCTTGAACCAACGGTCGAGGCGCATGCCTGCCTCGTCCGCCTCGACGCGGATATGCTCGATGCCTGCCATCAACGCTCTTTCTTATATCTTCTTGAGGGCCGCTCTTTAGAGCATTGCCCGCCCGAGCGCCAGCCCGGCAAAGACGGCGGCGAACGAAACCACGAGGCTGCCGATCACGTAAGCGGCGGCGGCAGTGATCGCGCCGCGCTCGAAAAGGACCATCGTATCGAGGGAAAAGGACGACCAGGTGGTGAAGCCGCCGATAATTCCGGTGACGATGAACACGCGCAATTCCATCGAAGCGTCGAAACGGCGCGCGATCATTTCCACCGACAAGCCGATAATGAAGGATCCGATGACGTTTACGGTAAGAGTTCCCCAGGGAAAGGCCGGCCCAAACCAGCGGACAGAAAACACACCCACCAGATAACGAAGAACTGAACCGATTGCCCCGCCCAATGCGGCCAATAGAATATTCGTCATGACTTCAACCCTTGACTGCGTGACTAAAAGCCCACATCGTTAAAAAGCAGTGGTTCGGCTTAAGCATCGAAGAACACCCCTTCTCGTAAGGGTGGAAGATCGAAGGTGAGGCAAATGACCCAGATCGTGACCATTTCTGCAAATACGGCGGCTTTGAATATCGAAGCGCTCCGCACGCCACGCCGCGTTTCCGTGAAGGACCAGGTGGCCGATGTCAAGGCTGACGCTGATCGGAACGCCAAGGCCCTGGAGAATGTCAGCGATCCGGAAGCCATTGATAACATGATCCCCGCGATAAAGGTCGGCATCGACGTCCTGACCACCGGCAAACAGCCGCAGCAGCAATATTCCCTGCAGCAGGTCGAAGCGGCCTATCGCGACCTCGAAGACTGAGTATTTTGAACTGAACGGCTAGTCTGCTGCACGCGCGCTGAACTCCCGCTTCGACATTCCAATGCCTCCTTCAGACAGACAAGATCGCCGAACGGCGAACCCGGTGCGGGTCTCCGCCGGAGCAGGTTGTCATTGAACCAGATCAATCCATACCGATCATGCGACAGAAATCGTGCCGGTTTCGACATGCGGCCCTTGCCAAAAGGTATGCCGCAACGATAATGAGCGCGACCCGTAGGGAGAAGCCGCTTCAATGCGGTGCCGAAGGAGCAACCGCCCCGGAAACTCTCAGGCAAAAGGACCACGGGTAGACTGCAGGAACTCTGGAGAGTAGCAGCCGATTTTCGGAGGCTCGCCGAAGGGATAACAATCTCAGGCGAAAGGGACAGAGGGGGCTCGAAACCGACATGGGCAAACCCGTGTCCTAATCTGAGCCGGCGTGCGACCTGTTTTCAGGCGTGCCCAAACCTGGAGACGTCTTTTGGACGATCAAGCAGCTCTTCGCACTACTCCGCTCCACGCATTGCACATCTCGCTCGGCGCAAAAATGGTGCCGTTCGCCGGTTATGACATGCCGGTGCAATATCCGCTCGGCGTGATGAAGGAACACCTTCATACCCGCGCGGAGGCCGGTCTGTTCGACGTGTCTCATATGGGCCAGGTGATCGTGAAGGCGAAATCCGGCGAATATGCCGACGCGGCGCTGGCGCTCGAAAAGCTCGTCCCGGTCGACATTCTGGGCCTCAAGGAAGGCCGCCAGCGTTACGGCTTCTTCACAGATGCAAATGGTGGCATCCTCGACGACCTGATGATCACCAATCGCGGTGACCATCTTCTTGTTGTCGTCAACGCCGCCTGCAAGGATCAGGACGTCGCCCATATGAAGGCGAACCTCGCCGACTGCGACGTCACACTTCTGGAAGACCGTGCACTGATCGCCCTTCAGGGTCCCCGAGCGCAGGCGGTTCTGGCGGAACTCTGGGCAGGCGTATCGGCCATGAAGTTCATGGACGTGCGCGAAGTGCCGCTTCACGACGTGCCCTGCATTATCTCCCGCTCCGGTTATTCCGGCGAGGATGGCTTTGAGATTTCCGTACCCGAAGCCCATGCCGTCGAAGTCGCCAAGGCTCTGCTCGAACACCCGGACTGCGAAGCCATCGGCCTCGGCGCGCGCGACAGTCTTCGTCTCGAAGCCGGCCTGTGCCTTTATGGAAACGATATCGACACCACCACCTCCCCGATCGAAGCCTCGCTCGAATGGGCGTTGCAAAAGGCCCGCAAGGCCGGCGGCGACCGCGAAGGCGGTTTTCCGGGCGCAGAACGCATCCTCGGCGAACTGGCCAATGGCACGACCCGCCGCCGCGTTGGCCTGAAGCCCGAAGGCAAGGCACCGGTTCGCTCGCATGCAAAACTCTACGCCGATGCGGAAGGCAGGACCGAGCTCGGCGAAGTCACATCCGGCACATTCGGCCCGAGCGTCGAAGGCCCGGTTGCCATGGGTTACCTGCCGATTAGCCACACCGATGCTGGCACACAGGTCTATGCGGAAGTCCGCGGCAAATACTTGCCCATGACCGTCACCGCCCTTCCCTTCATCACCCCCACCTATAAACGCTAAGAAATCCTCCGGAGAGAACTAAAATGTTGAAATTCACCGCTGAACACGAATGGCTGAAGCTTGAGGGCGATGTCGCCACTGTTGGCATCACCCAGCACGCCGCCGACCAGCTTGGCGACCTCGTTTTTGTCGAGCTTCCGGAAGTCGGCGCAGAACTCGTCAAGGACGGCAATGCCGCCACCGTCGAGAGCGTCAAGGCTGCGTCTGACGTCTACTCCCCGCTCGATGGCGAAGTCACCGAAGTCAACCAGGCGATCGTCGACGACCCGTCGCTCGTTAATTCCGATCCGCAGGGCGCCGCCTGGTTCTTCAAGCTGAAGCTGAAGAACGTTTCCGACGTCGATGGCCTGATGGACGAAGCCGCCTACAAGGACCTGATCGGATGACCGAGAATACCGATTTCCACTTCACCGACTATAATCCGTATGACTTCGCCAATCGGCGTCATATCGGCCCCTCGCCGGCTGAAATGACCGAAATGCTGAAGGTCATCGGTTATAAGTCGCTCGACGCGCTGATCGATGCCACCGTGCCCTCCTCGATCCGCCAGCAGGCCCCGCTTACCTGGGGTGCGGCGCTCTCGGAGCGCGAGGCGCTCGACAAGCTGCGCGAGACCGCCAACAAGAACCAGGTCCTGACTTCGCTGATCGGTCAGGGCTATTACGGCACCATCACCCCGCCGGTCATCCAGCGCAACATTCTGGAAAATCCGGCCTGGTACACGGCCTATACGCCTTACCAGCCGGAAATCAGCCAAGGCCGTCTCGAGGCGCTGCTGAACTTCCAGACGATGATCGCCGACCTGACCGGTCTCGACGTCGCCAACGCCTCGCTGCTCGATGAAGCGACCGCTGCTGCCGAAGCCATGGCGCTCTGCCAGCGCCAGGCAAAGACCAAGGCGAGCGCTTTCTTCGTCGATAAGGCCTGCCACCCGCAGACCATCGCGCTGATCGAAACCCGCGCCGCCCCGCTCGGCTGGAGCGTCATCATCGGCGATCCGATGACCGATCTCGACCCGGTCGACGTTTTTGGTGCGATCTTCCAGTATCCGGGCACCAATGGCGAAGTTCGTGACTTCACCGGCCTGATCTCCCGCCTGCACCAGACCGGTGCGCTTGCTGCAGTCGCCGCCGACCTTCTGGCCCTGACGCTTTTGAAGTCTCCCGGTGAGATGGGCGCCGATATCGCCATCGGTTCCTCGCAACGCTTCGGCGTTCCGGTCGGCTACGGCGGTCCGCACGCAGCCTACATGGCCGTCAAGGATGCCCACAAGCGCGCCATGCCCGGCCGTCTTGTCGGCGTTTCGGTCGATGCCCGCGGCAACCGCGCCTATCGCCTGTCGCTGCAGACCCGCGAACAGCATATCCGCCGCGAAAAGGCGACCTCGAACATCTGCACCGCGCAGGTTCTGCTCGCCGTCATGGCCTCGATGTACGGCGTCTTCCACGGCCCGCAGGGCCTGAAGGCAATTGCCCAGCAGGTTCACAAGAAGGCCGTGCTGATGGCAAAGGGCCTGGAAAAGCTCGGCTACAAAATCGAGCCGGAAACCTTCTTCGACACGATCACGGTCGAGGTCGGCCACATGCAGGGCCTGATCCTGCGGGCAGCCGTTGCCGAAGGCGTCAACCTGCGCAAGGTCGGCGAGACCAAGATCGGCATGTCGCTCGATGAGCGTACCCGTCCGGTCACGCTCGAAGCCGTCTGGCGTGCATTCGGCGGCAATTTCAAGGTCTCCGACTTCGAGGTCGAATACCGCCTGCCGACCGCGCTGCTCAGAAAATCGGATTACATGACCCATCCGATCTTCCACATGAACCGCGCCGAAAGCGAGATGACCCGCTACATCCGCCGACTGTCGGACCGCGACCTCGCGCTCGACCGTGCGATGATCCCGCTCGGCTCCTGCACGATGAAACTCAATGCGACAGCGGAAATGCTGCCGATCACCTGGCCGGAATTTTCGGATATCCATCCGTTCGTTCCTGTCGACCAGGCGCTCGGCTACAAGGAAATGATCGACGACCTGTCGGAAAAGCTTTGCCAGGTTACCGGTTACGACGCCTTCTCCATGCAGCCGAATTCGGGCGCGCAGGGCGAATATGCGGGCCTGCTCACCATCCGCAATTACCACATTGCCAATGGCGACACGCATCGCAACGTCTGCCTGATCCCGACATCCGCGCACGGCACTAACCCCGCCTCGGCACAGATGGTCGGCATGAAGGTCGTAGTCGTCAAGGTTCGTGACAATGGCGATATCGATCTCGACGATTTCCGCGCCAAGGCCGAAGAACATGCCGCAAATCTTTCGGCTTGCATGATCACATACCCGTCCACGCATGGCGTGTTCGAGGAAACGGTCAAGGAAATCTGCGACATCACCCACAAGCACGGCGGCCAGGTCTATCTCGACGGCGCCAACATGAACGCCATGGTCGGCCTTGCCCGCCCCGGCGACATCGGCTCCGACGTGTCGCACTTGAACCTGCACAAGACCTTCTGCATCCCGCATGGCGGCGGTGGTCCCGGCATGGGGCCGATCGGCGTCAAGGCGCATCTGGCAGCTTATCTGCCCGGTCACCCGCAATCGGATGGTCGTGAAGGTGCGGTTTCGGCTGCTCCGTTCGGCTCGCCGTCGATCCTGCCTATCTCCTGGTCCTACTGCCTGATGATGGGCGGCGAAGGCCTGATGCAGGCAACCAAGGTTGCGATCCTCAACGCCAACTATATCGCAGCCCGCCTCAAGGGTGCCTATGACGTGCTCTACAAGTCGGAAACCGGCCGCGTGGCGCATGAATGCATCATCGACACCCGCCCGCTCAACGCCTCTGCCGGCGTGACGGTGGACGACGTGGCCAAGCGCCTGATCGACTGCGGTTTCCACGCACCGACCATGAGCTGGCCGGTTGCCGGCACACTGATGATCGAGCCGACAGAGTCGGAAACCAAGGCCGAACTCGACCGCTTCTGCGAAGCGATGCTGGCGATCCGCGAGGAAGCCCGCGACATAGAGGAAGGCCGTTCAGACAAGCTCAACAACCCGCTGAAGAACGCTCCGCATACGGTGGAAGACCTCGTCGGCGAGTGGGATCGTCCCTATTCCCGCGAACAGGCCTGCTTCCCGCCCGGCTCGTTCCGAGTCGACAAATACTGGTCCTCGGTCAACCGTATCGACAACGTCTATGGTGACCGCAACCTCGTATGCTCCTGCCCTCCGCTGGAGGATTATGCAGAAGCTGCCGAGTAATCGACCCGGTACAAAACGATTGGAAAAGGCGGCCTCTGGCCGCCTTTTCTGTATCAAAATGAACCATTTGCGCCGTCGTGCATTATAGGCCTAAGGCCGGATGCATTGAGGATGATCAGATGTATCCGATGGGTGCCATGTCCTAAAGGCACTCTCCTGCTTCCGAACCAGCAGCAAAACATGCTCTTTCGGAAACTCCAGCATGGTTGTGAGGACAGAAATGTTTAGGGATAAGGTTTCGTCTAGCATCGTACTCGGATCGGATGATCTCGAGCTGCTCCATCGGTTTCTGGAAGCCTGGTGCGAGGAGAACGATGTATCACCTGAAAGCGAGCAGGCCCAGGCTATCGCATCGGGGCTGATGAACTGGTATCAGTTCGAACTCGGCGACCGCAATAACCTGAAATCCGATCTTTCGACGCCGCTTCCCGAGTCAGAGGAACTGGAAACCCTTCTGCGGAAATTGAAGGCCGCCTGAAGCAATAGTGGTCAGGCCTGCCTCACGCGCGGCGTTCTCCACCCCACCAGCATGTTCACCAGTGACGTGATCCGGGCCTGCATCCATTTGACGACGGCTGCCAGCGTGCCGCCCCGGCGCACTTCCCGATCGAACATGTAGCTGAGCAGCGTGATCGCGATGCTGATCAGAACCGCCTGGAGAACGGCAGACTGAAGAGTATTCGGCTCACCAGGCCAGCCGTAGAGGATCATGTTGCCGAAAGCGAAGGTGAAGAGACTGGTGCGCCCGAAAAACACCGGCTTTTCCAGCCGCTGCTTGACCTCCGGCGAGAGGCGCTGGGTGAGAAGCACCGCAAGGCTCGTCATGGCAATCGCCCCGCATAGGCCGGCGGCGAAATAGAGCGGATCGCTATCCATCCGCAGCGACATGTCGCCGAGTTCCGCCAAGGACTTCTCGTCGTAGAAAAGAATACCGAGAGCGATCACCACAGCCGAGCCGCCCAGAAGGTAGGACGCCCTTGTGACGACGCCGATTGCCGGCTTCTGGGACTGACGAGCTCGATCTCCCGCAATCAGCCGACCGAATGCCATGCCCGCGATGATTAGGCTTGTTCCATGCAGGATCGACGGACCGCCGAGCCTGGCATCGCCGACACCGAAGAGGAATGTCACGACCCGTTCTGCATACATGCCCAGATTGAAATCGAGCGGGCTAGGAAGCCCGCGAATGACCGGATGGGCGGCATGGACGATCAGCGCCAGAACCGCGAGCGGCAGCAAGCCGACCCTGCAGCGCAGCCACAAAAGGAAGGGCGCCAGAAAAAGTACGACAGCATAGAATTTGAGGATATCGGTGAAGGGCGTGACGCCGATCAGCATCATGGTCGCCAGCGAGAATTTCAGCGAATAGCCATCGGCAAACAGGTAGAGGACGAAGACCGAGACGCAGTAAAGAAGCCAGCACTGTATCGCGCGGGAAAACAGCCGTACAGCAACCCGTTCCTGCTCACCGGCAACGAATCTCGGCCGATAGACGATCTCGAGCATCGTGCCGAACAGCAGGATGAATGTGGGGGTGGCGAGCGCCATAAGCGCGCGCAGGAAATCGGCCGAAGCACCGCTCCAGAACGTGTCCATATTAGTGACGACCCAGACATGGCTGAGCATGGCGAAAAAGATGGCGACCGACCGGGTCAGATCTATTCCGATAATTCTCGGAATTGCTGCTTTACCCGCCATGAACAGCTCCTTCAGCCGGCATCGGAAATATTGCAGTGCAATACCGACATAGGCTCATGCGTTTTTAGGGCAATCCCTAAATCTGACACTTCTCCCGATTTCCGATCGAACCATGTGGTCGATCGGATCGGCATGAGCTGGATGTTTTGGCCAGGAATGCGGCCATTATGGGGACCTCTCCTCATCGGGAACAAGTGACCATGAGACGGATGTCCCTGATCGACACAGGAAACGGGGTAAACAATGACGGGACTTAACCCTGTCCCTTCACCCTTCATTCGCGCCTGTCCTTCATAACGATGGCGAACGATGATGAAGGCAAGGCCATGACGATTTCTGCAGCAATGAGCACTTCCGTCGCCGGCATGCAGACGCAATCCCAGCGTCTGAATACGGCTGCGAATAATATCGCCAATGCCTCAACGCCCGGATACGACGTCGATCCGGCAGGGGAAATGATCGATGTGATGACAGCCGAACAAGGCTTTGCCGCCAACGCTGCCGTCTTCGAAACCGGTGCGGACATGTGGGATCTGGTGCTGACGATCAAGCGGGATTAACGCTGGCAAAGATTTCGACCTGATCGCACGCGATCAAAATCGCGTCAGCCGGTCGGTCTGGGCGGTTGAGTTGGGCGGCGAACTCGAAGAAGAGAGGGTTCCTTATCCCAAGACCCAGAGCATCCCGCCTTGTTTCATCTCTTCAAAGCCATCCTTTGCTTCTATGTCGTTGCCCGTTTCATCTATCCGCTGCCTTGGCCGAACTGGCTGAAAGGTTTTCTCGCCGTCATCCTGATGGTGGTGTTCCAGCACAGCCTGATCAGCCTTCTCGTCTTCGGCACGATGTTCTCGCCGGAAGTGCCGAGGTTAGCGATGATCATGGCGAACTGGCTGTCAGGCTTCATACTGCTGACTGCCGTCTGCCAGCTCGCAATCGACATCGGTGCATCGGTGATCGCGGCCTTGAAACGCCGGCGCATCTCGATCGCACCGAAACTGCGCTACAGCGTCGGCATCGTCACCATGTCGCTGGCGGCCTTTGCCGTTTCCCAGGCAATCCGCGTTCCGCCGGTGAAGGAAGTCGAGATCAGGATCCGCAATCTCCCGGCGGAATTCGACGGCTACCGGATGATCCAGCTCACCGATCTGCATATCAGCCGCCTGTTCCAAGCGCCCTGGGTCGAAGAGACTGTTGCAAAGGCTAATGCCCAAAATGCCGACCTGATCGTCATCACCGGTGACTTGATCGATGGCGACCTTCAGGCCCGAACGCGTGACGTTGCACCGCTGGCAAAGCTGAGGGCAACGGATGGCATTTACACCATTCCGGGCAATCATGAGTATTACTTCGGCCATGATGGCTGGATGGCGAAATATCAGGAGCTTGGCCTCAAAACCATCTCCAACGGCCATGTTCTGTTGTCGCGCGGAGACGCGAAGCTAACGCTTGCAGGCGTCAACGATGTCAACGCGACCCGTTTCGGCCTCGAAGGGCCGGATGTCGCGAAGGCATTGGCCGGCGCACCGCCGGAAGCCCCCATCATCCTCCTGGACCACCAGCCGCGCAATGCACGGGTATCAGCACAAGCCGGTGCCGATCTGCAGCTTTCCGGCCATACACATGGCGGCATGATCCTTGGTATGGACCGGTTGGTCGCACGCTTCAACAACGGCTTTGTGTCCGGCCGTTACGACGTCGGCGACATGCAGCTTTACGTCAACAACGGCACGGCTTTGTGGATCGGTTTTACGCTGCGGCTTGGCGTGCCATCGGAGCTGACCGTCATCACGCTTCGGCCCGCCTGAAACGGCGCCTAAAGCTCCTCGAGCCCGATCCGCTTTATCGGGCTGAGGAAATCGCCTGTGACCAGCCGGCTGACAAGCTGCCGCACCAGCGGCATTCGCGTCGTCGGGCCGATCGCGATATCGCGCATGGCCGGCAGGATGCGGCTGTCGGACTGATAAAAAGGCGTTAGCACGACGCTGAGCGTCTGGTAGAGCCAGACATGCGGCCCGCGCTGGCGCAGATGCAGCGCAAAGGCCTCATCAATCGACGGTGCGCGGGCAAGAGCCGAGAGCAGCGAGGCTGCATCGATCATCGCCATATTGGCGCCTTGGCCCAGTTGCGGGCTTGTCGCATGCCATGCATCGCCGATGCGGATGACACCGCGCCCCGCAACCGGCTTTCGCGTGTGGTGACGATAGCGGGCATGGACAGGCTCGGCGACTTCGGCAAGCGGCACGGCTTGCGGCCAGAGCGCGTTCACTCGTTCCAGCCACGCCTCCCGGCCGGCATTGCGCCACGCCTCGATGTCGCGGTTACGCAGGCTCCAGAAGAAGGTCGCCATCGGCGCCGCGCCGTCCCTCGCCGTCCCGACCGGCAGGACACCGGCCATATGGCTCGCCCGCTCGTAACGCTGCTCCAGCTCGTGGGGATGAAATGGTCCGTTCTCCGGCCACGGCACCGTCGCCCACAACGCACCATAGTTCAGTTCCTTCGCCGGATCGTGGCCGATCGGTGAACTCGCACCCATCGCGTCGACGACGAGATCTGCCGAAGGCGTTGCACGGCCGCCATCGAGCGTCAGCGCCGGTCTTTTGCCTTCTATGATGCCAGTCGTTCTTGCATTCGTCTCAAACCGGACGCCTGCGGAAATTGCCGCGGAGAGCAGGAGATCGAACAGAGCCACCCGCTGGACGGCAATGCCGTGACCATCGCCCGGATAGCTGATCTCCAGCACAGTCTTGCCCGGCCCAGACGAACCGCCAGCCAATGCTCCGTGCATGCGGGTAATGACCTGTCCGCGAGCTGCGATCGCATCGAACAGGCCCATCGCCTTCAGGATTGCCAGACCCGTCGGCTGCAGCACGAAACCCGAGCCGACAGGCTGCGGCGCTTCCATCTGGTCGTAGGCCACGACTTTCGCGCCACCACGGGCGAGCATGGTTGCCAGCGACAACCCGCCGATGCCGGCACCGGCGATTGCGACTTCCAGCCCATCGATCTTCATGGCAGGATCCCGTCGGTGGCGTTCACGCGCTCAACCCAGCTGCCGTTCGATGGCTTTGGCGGCCTGCCAAAGGTCTTCCATCCGCTCCAGCGACGCAGCCTCAAGGCGCTCTCCTGATTTTTCAAGTTCCGTCTCTATATGATTGAACCGACGACGGAATTTCGTATTCGTTCCGCGCAGAGCATTTTCCGGATCGGTGCCGACATGACGGCCGATATTGACCATCGCGAAGATCAGATCACCAAGCTCATCGGCCACTTTTTCCGGATGGCCTGCCTGCAGCGCCTCACGCAATTCCCGCACTTCTTCTTCGATCTTGTCGAGGATCGGTTCGGCTTCAGACCAGTCGAAACCGACCTTGGCGGCACGTTCCTGCAGTTTCAGCGCCTCGGTCAGCGCCGGCTGGCTGCGATGCACCGATCCGAGAAAACCCGCCTTGAAATCCTCGGTGATGCCGCGGCTCAAGCGCCGCTCGGCCCGCTCGCGCTTTTCCTCCTGCTTGATCTCGTCCCACTGGATTTTGACAGCACCGGGCGTATCGGCATCGGAACGGGCAAACACATGCGGATGCCGACGGATCATCTTTCTCGTCACCGCTTCCACCACGTCGCCAAAGGCAAAGTCGCCCGCCTCTTCCGCCATGCGGGCGTGAAAAACCACCTGCAGCAGCAGGTCGCCCAACTCCTCGCAGAGATCGTCCATGTCCTTGCGCTCGATCGCGTCGGCAACCTCATAGGCCTCCTCGATCGTATAGGGCTTGATCGACGCGAAATCCTGCTCCAGATCCCAGGGGCAGCCGGTGACAGGCGTGCGCAGCGCCGCCATGATCTCGATCAGCCGCGAAATATCCTTTGAAGCTTCCATCATGAAATATCCTTGGACGCTCAGTTGAGCGGTATGTCGTTTTCGCCCTTGCCGGACTGGTAGCTATCCGAAAGGCGCTGATAGGTCTGTTTGATCCGGGCGGTCTGTTCGCGCAATTGCTGTCGCAGCGGGTCCTGCTCCGTCTCCACCAGATCTGCAATGAAGTAGGAATTCCAGAACGCATTCGACCGGCGATAGCCGCCGGGCTCCAGCCCGAATACCTCCTTGAGGATTTTCAGGTCATGCGGAATGGCAAACGCATCGCGCGAATCCTCATGGCTGAAGAAGGAATAGAAATTGTCGAAACCTGCCCATGTAATCGCCGACATGCACATCGTGCAGGGTTCATGAGTTGACAGGAAAATCAAATCCTTGGTGGAAAGTCCTGAAGCTTTTTCATAAAAATGCTTCAGCGTGTGGACTTCACCGTGCCAGAGCGGATTTTCCAGTTCGTTATTGGTCTCGGCAATCACCAGCGAAAGATCGGACTTTTTCAGGATCGCTGCGCCGAAGACCTTGTTGCCGGCAGCGACACCCGCTTGGGTAAGCGGCAGGATATCGTGTTCGATGACGTCGAGAAGCCGTGGGGCGAGTGTGGCGGCAGTGGTCATGGAGGCTCTTTATGGCTGGTATGTCTAGGCAATTTATAACGAGGATCGGACCGATCGAGGTAAAAACCTGGTAATCTACAGAAATACTGGAGAAATATCCTCTGCGGTGGCTTTTGCTCAAGAACAGGTTGATTGAGAAACAGAAATACCCGCGGCCAATCCACTTCGCATATCCATTTCTTCAAAACCTGCGTCAGATTGTGGATATTCCTGTCATATGTTTCAGGATAACCGCATGTCAGCCAGCCATCAACGCCTGTCAGCCTTCCCGGCCTTTTTCCGTGTGCATGGAAAGACCGTGGCAATCTTTGGCAACGGCGACGAAGCCTATGCCAAAGCTCGTCTCTTGAGGAATACCGATGCCGGGATCATCGCCTATGCCGACGAGCCGGAATCTGATTATGCCGCTTGGCTCGATGCGCAGGGGATCGAAGTCATCCGCGCCGAATTCTCCGCCGATCAGGTAAAGAGTGCCGTACTGGTTTTTGCCGCAACCGGTAAAGCCGAGCAGGACCAGGCGATCGTCACCGCCGCCCGTGCGCAAAAAATCCCGGCCAATGCGGTGGACCAGCCCGACTATTGCGATTTCTTCACCCCCGCTCTCGTCAACCGTGCACCAGTCGCGATCGCCATCGGTACTGAAGGTGCAGGCCCGGTTCTGGCGCAGATGATCCGCGCCCGCATCGACCAGATGCTGTCGCCATCTCTCGGTCGCCTCGCGAACCTTGCCGCCGATTACCGTGATGCCGCCGAACGGCACGTACCGCGCGGTGTCTCCCGCCGCATCTTCTGGCGGCGGTTCTTCTTGGGCGATGTCGCCGATGCGATCGAAGCAAACGATCATGCCTCCGCCCGTCGCGCCGCCAATGTGCTTCTGTCGACCTCCGGTCAGGCCGAGGGCAAGATCTGGCTGGTCGGTGCCGGCCCAGGCGCAGAAGACCTGCTGACGCTTCGGGCGCAGCGTGTGCTGATGGAAGCCGACGCGATCGTTTATGACGCGCTTGTGCCGCAGGCGATCGTCGACATGGGCCGCCGCGATGCCGAGCGCCTGTCGGTCGGCAAGCGCAAAAACTGTCACTCCAAGAGCCAGGACGAGATCAACCGCCTGCTGGTCGATCTCGGGCGCCAGGGCAAGCGTGTCGTTAGGCTTAAATCCGGCGATCCGCTGGTGTACGGTCGTGCCGGTGAGGAAATGGCAGCCCTTCGGGAAGCCGGCATCGCTTACGAGATCGTGCCCGGCATCACCTCGGCCTTCGCAGCCGCCGCCGATTTCGACCTGCCGCTTACGCTGCGTGGCGTCGCCTCGTCGCTGATCTTCACCACCGGTCATGATCTGGCCGGCGATGTGCTGCCGGACTGGGCAAGCCTTGCCATCTCCGGCGCCACCATCGCCGTTTATATGGGCCGCACGGTCGCCGCCTCGGTCTCCGAACGCCTGATGGATGCGGGTTTGAGCCGCGACACGACGGTTGCCGTGATCGAAAATGCCAGCCGCATCGACCGCAAACTCTTCCATGGCGTGCTGAGCGAGCTGCCGTCACTGGAAGCGCGTGATGACCTCGATGGTCCGGTCATGGTGATCATCGGCGAAGCCGTCGCCGGCGCGAATTTCGACAAATCCGAACCGCTCTCCGCCTTCAGAAAATCTGTCCGTAGCCACGAATATGCGGACCAAGAACAAGGCCAGGAAAAAGGAATGCAGCAATGACCGACAAGGTTCTGACCGCCAACCGCCTTTCCGATGGTATCGCCGTCTGGCTGGATGCCGCAGGCCACTGGACGGAAAACCTGCAGGATGCGCTGGTCGCTCGTCATGCGGAAGCCGCAGCCTCGCTCGAAGCGATCGGCAAGCGCGACTTCGCCGACAACAAGGTCGTCGATGTCGCCGTGATCGATGTCGAGGAAACCAATGGCGTCCTCTGGCCGACCCGCCTTCGCGAGCGTATTCGCGCCGCCGGCCCCACAATGAATTACGCGAGTGGCTACGGCAAAGCCGACGCAGCCTTCATCGCAGTCTGACACCTAAGAGTTCCGGGACACACATGTATCGTTACGATGAATTCGACCACGCCTTTGTTTCGAGCCGCGTGGAACAGTTTCGCGACCAGGTCGAGCGCCGGCTTTCCGGTGAACTCGCCGAGGATGCGTTCAAGCCGCTGCGCCTGATGAACGGCGTCTATCTGCAGCTTCATGCCTATATGCTTCGCGTCGCAATCCCTTATGGCACGCTGAACTCCAGGCAAATGCGGATGCTGGCGCATATCGCCCGCAAATATGACCGCGGTTACGGCCATTTCACCACCCGCCAGAACATCCAGTACAACTGGCCGAAGCTTTCCGACACGCCCGATATCCTGGCGGAGCTGGCAAGCGTCGAAATGCACGCGCTGCAGACATCAGGCAACTGCATTCGCAATGTCACGGCAGATCATTTTGCCGGCGCGGCAGCAGACGAAGTGGCCGACCCCCGCCCCTATGCTGAAATTCTGCGCCAGTGGTCTTCCGTCCACCCGGAATTCTCCTTCCTGCCGCGCAAGTTTAAGATTGCGGTGACGGGTGCAGAACGCGACCGCGCGGCAATACAGGTCCACGATATCGGCCTGCATCTGAAGAAGAACGAAAAGGGTGAGATCGGTTTTGCCGTCTATGTCGGCGGCGGACAGGGCCGCACGCCTCTGATCGCCAAGAAGATCAAGGATTTTCTGCCCGAGCGGGACCTGCTCTCCTACATCACCGCGATCATGCGCGTGTACAACCTGCATGGCCGTCGTGACAACAAATACAAGGCGCGCATCAAGATCCTCGTGCATGAAACGGGCGTCGAGGAACTGACCCGTCAGGTAGAGGAGGAATTTTCCCATCTGCAGGAAAGCGAACTGAAGCTACCGGAGGCTGATGTCGCGGCAATCACCGCCTATTTCGCACCGCCGGCCCTGCCCAACCGTGGCGAAGGCTGGGCGCAGCTTGCCGGCTGGAAAAAGCAGGACGAGGCCTTTGCCCGCTGGGTGAACCAGAATGTCCAGCCGCACAAGCATCCCGATTACGGCATGGTGACGATTTCGCTGAAACCCATCGGCGGCATTCCGGGGGATGCATCCGACGTCCAGATGGATGTGATTGCCGATCTGGCGGAAGAATTCGCCCATGATGAGATCCGCATCAGCCATGAGCAGAACGTCATCTTCCCGCATGTGGCGCTGGCCGATCTGGAGCCGCTCTATCGTGCCCTGACGGCGCACGGGCTGGAAACGGCGAATTCCAACCTGATCACCGATATCATTGCCTGTCCCGGCCTGGACTATTGCGCACTCGCGAACGCCCGTTCGATCCCGGTAGCCCAGGAAATTTCTTCACGCTTCGGCGCGCCTGAAAGACAGGCCGAGATTGGTGAGCTCAAGATAAAAATCTCCGGCTGCATTAATGCCTGTGGCCACCACCATGTCGGCCATATCGGCCTTCTGGGCGTGGAAAAGAAAGGCGCCGAGCTCTATCAGATCACGCTCGGCGGTTCCGGCGACGAACATACATCAATCGGCGAAATCATCGGCCGTGGCTTCGAGCCGGCCAAGGTGACGGACGCGATCGAAACCATCGTCGATACCTATCTCGGCCTGCGTACGGGCAAGGAAGAAACCTTCTTGGCCGCCTATCGCCGTGTCGGGCCGCAGCCTTTCAAGGATGCGCTCTATGGTGAAGCCAAGGCGGAGGCCGCGTGATGACGAAGATCTGGAGAGAGACCGGTTTCGTCGAGAACGATCCATGGGTGATCGAAACCGACGAGGTGAAGGCCGAAGGCGAGCAGAAAGCGCTTCTGCCACTCGATCAGTTTATCGAGAAAGCGGAGGCCAGCAATGATGTCGGCCTCGGCGTTGTCATCAGGCCAGCCGATGACGTCACCAAACTGGAGCCCTATCTCTATCGCATCGAGATCGTTGCGGTGGATTTCCCGGCCTTCAACGATGGCCGCGCTTTCAGCCACGCCTCGCTCTTGCGCGATCGCCTGTCCTACAGGAACGAATTGCGTGCTGTCGGCGATGTGCTGATCGATCAGGTGCCGTTGATGCTGCGTTGTGGCATAGACAGCTTTGCAGTCACCAACGCCACGGCACTGAAGCGTCTGTCAGAAGGACGTCTGCCCGGCATCGCCGTGCATTACCAGCCGACATCCCGTCACGCCGAAGCGGGAGAAGGTTACAGCTGGCGTCGCCGCTCGGCCTGACACTCTCCCGGAAACGGGAAGGCTAAAGGTGACTTTCGGACGCATATTTTCTATGCTTTCCGCGACAATGGGCGGGGATGCCTTCAAATGAGCAGCTTGATAGTATATCTCGCTGTCAGAACGATGAGACTGGAAGACCGATCGCGATGAATGCTCCTGCAAAAAACGAAGAATTTGCCATAAAGATCCCGGATGGCGTTTATGCCGAGACGGTGCTGGACGTGCAGCACTATACCGACAGGCTGTTCCGTTTCCGCATGACGCGCCCGGCTGGCTTCCGTTTCCGCTCGGGTGAATTTGCCATGATCGGCCTGATGGTCGGCGAAAAGCCGATCTATCGCGCCTATTCGATCGCAAGTCCTGCCTGGGACGAGGAACTGGAATTCTTCTCGATCAAGGTGCCGGATGGCCCGCTGACCTCGCACCTGCAGAAGATCAAGCCGGGCGATACCGTGCTGATGCGCAAGAAGCCGACCGGCACGCTGGTGCTCGACGCGCTCACCCCCGGCAAGCGTCTCTACATGTTCTCGACCGGCACGGGCATTGCGCCTTTCGCCAGCCTGATCCGAGACCCGGAAACCTACGAAAAATTTGAGGAAGTCATCCTCACCCATACCTGCCGCGAAGTGTCTGAGCTGAAATACGGCCAGGACCTGATGGAAGAGATCAAGAGCCACGAGTTCCTCTCCGAACTGGTCGGTGACAAGCTGAAACTCTATTCGACCGTCACCCGCGAAGACTATCCGTTCACCGGTCGCATCACCGACCTGATCGAGAACGGCAAGATGTTCTCCGACCTCGGTGTACCCCCGCTTGACCCGGCCGTCGACCGCGGCATGATCTGCGGCTCGGCTGCGATGCTGAAAGACACCAAGGAACTGCTCGAAAAGGCAGGCCTTACCGAAGGCGCCAACAACAAGCCGAGCGAGTTCGTCATCGAACGGGCGTTTGTGGGGTGAGATGCGACGGCCTGTCGCCCGCAAAATGCTCCAGTGGAGCATTTTGAGCATCGAACGCCCTGAGCCTTAGCGAAGGGCCGGGTAGCGCTGTACCCGAACGCTAAAAAGCCCCTCACCCTAACCCTCTCCCCGCATGCGGGGAGAAGGCGCTGACAGGCGGATGAGGGGCAATAGCGGCATCGCTATGCCTTGACCTCCCCAAACATCCGATATCTTATCGAGAAATGCATCGTAAGTGAATCCTCGGGACAAGCCCGAGGATGACGACCGGGTAGGAACTTACCGCTCCCAGTCTTCCTTCTCGCGCTTCGGCCCGTTGCCGAGCCGGCGTTCGATCTCTGTCGCCTGCGCTTCCGACATGCGTACATCGAGCGTCACCGAACCATCCTCATTGTCCTCGCGGCCGTCGACGATCGAATTGCCGTAGACCCAGGAGACCAGCGAAAGCTTGTCCGCGGGAATGGTGATCGAGGTTTCGGTGAGAACGCCGGAAAGCCGCTTGGCGATCTCGTCCATCAGCGGATCGAGACCCTCGCCGGTAATCGCCGACAGCGCCATGATGTTGTCGCGGCCCTTGGCACGTTCGAACAACGCGTCGTGGGTTTCCGGGTCGAGCCGGTCGATCTTGTTCCAGACCTCGATGATGCGCTCGGAGCTTTCCTTCTCGTCGATCCCGAGATCGGCAAGAATGCGCAGCACGTCATGCGACTGGGCGGCATTGTCCGGATCGGACATGTCGCGCACATGCAGGATGAGATCGGCTTCCAGCACCTCTTCCAGCGTCGCACGGAAGGCGGCGACGAGATGGGTCGGCAGGTCGGAGATGAAACCGACGGTGTCCGAGAGGATGACCGTGCGGCCATGCGGCAGCTTCATCCGGCGCAATGTCGGGTCAAGCGTTGCAAACAGCATGTCTTCGGCGAGAACGCCGGCGCCGGTAATGCGGTTGAACAGCGTCGACTTGCCGGCATTGGTATAACCGACCAGCGCCACGATCGGATGTGGCACCTTGCGGCGCTTGGCGCGATGAAGCTGGCGAGTGCGAACCACCTGTTCAAGCTCGCGCTCGAGCTTGACGATACGGTCCTGCAATAGACGACGGTCGGCTTCGATCTGGGTTTCACCCGGACCGCCCATGAACCCGCCACCGCCACGCTGGCGTTCAAGGTGAGTCCAGGACCGGACCAGACGACCCTTCTGGTAATTCAGATGCGCCAGATCGACCTGCAGCGTGCCTTCCTTGGTGGAGGCACGGCGGCCGAAAATCTCGAGGATCAGGCCAGTACGGTCGATGACCTTGGCGTTCAGTTCTTTTTCGAGATTGCGCTGCTGCACCGGCGTCAGCGGATGATCGACGATGACGAGGCCGGCATCCTTCTCGTCGAGAAGCGCCTTGATTTCCTCGATCTTGCCGGTTCCCATCAGGGTCGCTGGACGCGGCTGATTGACGGGAACGATCAGTCCCTGAACCACGTCGAGATCGATGGCGCGGGCAAGCCCGGTCGCCTCTTCCAGTCGTGCCTCGTTGGATCTCTTTGGAGCGGCGACGATCGGTGCGTCGCTCTGGCTACCGCGGGCGCGCATCTGCTTGAGCACCGGCACGACGACCACGGCGCGCATATCGTCCCGGTGCTTTTCGGCTTCCGGGACGAGCGATTCGTTAGACGTATCTCGTGTAGAAATCTGTCTCTGTCCTTAGGCTGCGTTTTCTTCGGTCTCGAACATCTGCATGGGCTGGCCCGGCATGATGGTCGAGATCGCGTGCTTATACACGAGCTGGGAGTGCCCGTCACGACGAAGAAGCACGCAGAAATTGTCGAAGGAGGTTACGACTCCCGTGAGCTTGACCCCGTTGATGAGGAATATAGTCAGGGAAATCTTCTGCTTTCGGACTGTATTGAGAAATAAATCCTGCAGGTTCTGAGAACGTTCCGCCATAGCGCCGATTCTTTCTTTCTTGCCGGCAATCTGCCGGGATAATGATCTCACGTGATAAGAGATGATGGAGAAACGCCCCGTGTTTCCCTTCCCCCACAAGTCTGGTTACCAAATCGGCGTCTTTTCCGCAATCTCGAAAAAGGCGTCGCGCATATTCGATGCGACACTGCCCTTATGTCCGCAGGCGCTGTCTTCCATCGATTGAAACGATTGGAATGCAGATTTCGGCACTCTGCGTGAAGCCGTAGTCAAAGATACATGGGACCGCACGAATGCGACCCCGGTAGCTAGGCAAAGGCCTCAGACGCCGAGCGATTTCAGCTTGCGGTGCAGCGCCGATCGCTCCATGCCGACAAATTCTGCGGTGCGGGAAATATTGCCGCCGAAGCGGTTGATCTGCGCGATAAGATAATCACGCTCGAACATTTCACGCGCCTCTCTCAGCGGAAGCGTCATGATGTGGACATCCCCCTTCGACGAGACCTTTGGCAGCATGTCACCGAGGTCGGTCGGCAGCATATCGGCGGAGATCGCCGTATCCGGGCCATCCGTGCGCGCGAGAATCATCAGCCGCTCGATATTGTTGCGCAACTGGCGGATATTGCCCGGCCAGTCATGCGCCTGCAGGACGGCCATAGCATCGTCGCCAATCTTGCGCGGGCGGATACCCGCCTGTTCGGAAACCTGCCTCATGAACATGTCGACAAGGAAGGGAATGTCCTCACGACGTTCTGCCAGTGCCGGTACCTTGACCGGTACGACCGCGAGACGATGATAGAGATCCTCGCGGAAGGCACCTTCGGAGATCAGGCTCTCCAGATTGTAAGCGGTCGAGGAAATGATGCGGACATCCACCTTCACCCGCTTCGAACCGCCGACGCGCTCGAACTGCTGGTCGACGAGCACACGCAGGATCTTGTTCTGTGTCTCGCGCGGCATCTCGCCGATTTCGTCGAGGTAGAGGATGCCGCGATGCGCCTCTTCAAGCGCGCCAATCTTGCGCGGCTGGCCAGGCGTCCCCTCGGTGCCGAAAAGTGCCACCTCCATCCGGTCGGGCGTGATAGTTGCCGCATTGAGCGCCACGAAAGGACCAGTCGCGCGCGACGACTTGCGATGGATCATCCGGGCAACGAGTTCCTTGCCTGAGCCGGAAGGGCCAAGGATCATGATGCGGCTGTTGGTCGGCGCGACTTTTTCGATCGTCTGACGAAGCTGGGAGACGGCAACCGAAGTTCCGACCAGTTCGGCCGCATCACCGGTGCGCTTCTTGAGTTCGGACACTTCGCGCTTGAGCTTGGAGTTTTCCAGTGCCCGCTCGGCAATCAGGATCAGGCGGTCGGCTTTGAACGGCTTTTCAATAAAATCGAAGGCGCCGCGCTTGATAGCCGAGACGGCCGTCTCGACATTGCCGTGACCGGAGATCATCACCACCGGCAGCTCGGGATGGCGGCTCTTGATCTCGTCCAGCAACGCCAGGCCATCGAGCTTCGACCCCTGCATCCAGATATCGAGGAAAACCAGCCGCGGCACGCGGTCGGAAATCGCCGCCAGAGCACTGTCGCTGTCATACGCCATCCGTGTCTCGTGGCCCTCGTCGGAGAGAATGCCCGAAACGATCTCGCGGATATCCGCCTCGTCATCGACGACCAGAATGTCAGACGCCATAAGCTACTTCCTTGTCTTTATCTTTCACGGGCGCGCCAACCGCATCGACATGTGGCAAAAGCACCCTGATCATGGCGCCCTTGCCATGATCGAAATCGGCAGGGGCATCGTGCAGTTCGAGCTGCCCCCCATGTTCTTCAATGATCTTCTTGACGATGGCGAGGCCGAGCCCTGTGCCCTTTTCGCGCATTGTCATATAGGGTTCGAGTATCCGGTGGCGGTTCTCGGTCGGCAGTCCGATGCCGTTGTCGATCACATCCACCACGAACAGATCGCGTGCCTTGTCAAAACCGGAGCGCACCATCACCTTGCGCCCGTCACGCTCCTCGTCGGCCGGCACCATCTCGATCGCCTCGACGGCATTCTTCACGAGATTGCCGAAAGCCTGACCGAGCATCCGTCCATCGAACAGGCCGTTGAGAGGTTCGTCACCGAGTTCGCGAATGAAATCGACATGGGTCGTACCCATTTCGCGCAGGAAGATCGAATCCTTCAGGATGGCCCTGAGATCGGTGATTTCCTTCGACGGCTTGGGCATGCGGGCAAACGAAGAGAATTCGTCGACCATGCGGCCGATATCGCCGACCTGCCGGACGATCGTGTCCGTGCACTGATCGAAGACCGCCCGATCATTCTCATCGATCTGCTTGCCGTAACGGCGTTTCAGCCGCTCCGCCGACAATTGGATAGGCGTCAGCGGGTTCTTGATCTCATGGGCGATACGGCGCGCCACATCCGCCCATGCCGTTGAACGCTGTGCAATCACTAGATCGGTAATATCATCGAGCGTGATGACATAGGAATCGTTCGACGTGCGCTGTTCTTCGCGGGTGACCTGAACTGACAATGTCCGTTCCTTGCCGTTGCGCATCAGGTTGACTTCCTTACGGAAATCCCCGCGGGATCGTGTTGTGGCTTCGGTCAGAACATGGTCGATCTCGGGTGCGATCTCCTGCAATGTTCTACCGATAAGGCCCTGCTGTTCAATGCCGAGCATCTCTTCGGCGGACGGATTGACGATGCTGACCCTCCGGTCGTCGACGCCGATGACAGCCGCCGTTACACCGGAAAGCACGGCTTCGATGAAGCGGCGACGATCATCGACTTCGTCCTTGGCCTCCAGAATCTCGTCCTGCTGCGTGCGGATTTCGGAGATCATCTTGTTGAATGTGCGTGACAGGCTGCCGACGTCGCCATCGGCAGCGCGAACGGGAACGACAACATTGAGATTGCCGCTGCCGACAGCGTCAGCAGCACTGATCAGCAGTCGGATCGGCCGCACGATACGGTCGGCAACCGCGATTGCTGCCCAGATTGCCGCCAGAAGAACGATAAGTGCGAACCCGAGATAGAGCACGGCAAAGGCAAACTGGAGCGACGAGCGGCCCGCTTCCATCGCCTTGTACTCGGCAGTGTTTTCCTCCATAAGCCGCATGGCATTCATGACCTTCGGGTCGACGGCGCGGATCGTGTAGAGGAATGTTCCCGATATAGCCTCCGTCTTCATCACCGCCCCCACAAGATTGGTGATGCCGGGCGGAATTAGTGTCGGCTGGCCGCCCGCGGCGGACTTCAGCGCATCGGCTGGGATAGCAGGCAGCGGTCGCTCGGTCTTTATATCGGCCTGTGCAATCGCCTGACCATCCTCCTGAACCAGGAAGGCCCCGAGCATGCCGCGCCCACGCGCCTGACGGGTCATCAGGTCCAGAAAGCCGGTGCGATCGAGATAGAACATCGCACGATTGCGTTCGAGGTCGTTGGACATCGAGACCGTCTGACCCTGCAGATAGCTCGCATTCTCCATCATGTAAGCGCGGGCGATATCCTGCGACGACTGCACGATCGACTGCGTGCGCAGTGAAAACCAGCGATCAAGGCCGACATTCAGCGTCAGGCTGGCAAAGATCGCCACCAGCACCGCCGGCGTGATGGCGACGATGGAAAACAGAACGACGATTCGCACGTGGAGGCGCGCCGCGGCCCTGCCCCGGTTCCGGGCACGCAGCAGCCGCGTCACCTCGCGCCCAATGAGATACATCAGGCCGATGATGAACAGCGAATTGATGACGGCCGACGCAATCACCACGTTTCCGGTCGGCGCAATCGGCGTCAGTCCGAGGAGAACAAGCAGGGTTAGAATGGCGCAGACCAGCGCACCACCAGCCAGAAGAATACCCGGCAAGGCAAAGGAGGCGCGACGATCCTGAATGAAGGTCGCTGATTGAGCGTCGGCAAGGGGTGCCGTCCCGCCGTCCACCATCATATCCCTCCCGCTCTGGGACCAACCACATTGTCGCCTGACCAAATATGGAAAGACGCTTCAAAATCACCAAATTTGGATGTCCGGGTGTTTGACCGAAAAATGCCGCCGGTCTCACTAGGCCACCTGCGTGACCTCTAAGCAACGCATTGTGGCGAAAATGCAACGATCATCTCCAACTGTCAAGCAGTCAGTGATTTTGGCACATCACAATGAGTGGATGTCCACGGAAATAGCCAACCGCAAACGTGGTGTTCAGTACACTTGGGAAAACGACGCTTCTTGCTGTTAGAGGCGAAGCGGGACCCGCACAATTTAATCGCACCGGTGACTTTATCTTCGGCCTGTGGCATGGAGATATCATGAAGGCGATCCGGCAAATCCTATCGGACAGGATTCTGGCTACAGCACTGGCCGTAGCCCTTGGCTACCTGTTGGTGTTTCAGGGATTCACCGGAAATATGGCAAGGGCGTCGACAGCGATCGTCGCACAAGATCAGCTTCACGTCCTTTGCGGCTCCAATGGCGTTTTTGACGCACAGCCTGCCGGTTCAGATAAACCGCTGAAACGAAGTGCAGACTGCCCCTGCGCAAGCCTGTGCCGACTGACGCATTCTGTCACATCCGCGATCCTGTCTGCCGGCCTTGCCTTGCAAGTATCTTTGGCACAGGCGCCGGCGAATATCGTTTTCGCAGTCCTCCCGACACCGGAACCAACGCGTCGGGGTCTATTGCCTGATGCCAGAGCACCTCCCTCGCTCGTCTGATCGTCCGCCGATACGGCAGGAACATCAATCTATCATTTCAAAGCAGTTTTAACCGCTTTGCCCTTCATCATTAGTTGGCCGTCACCGGAGCGCGCTTTCTCCTCCGGCAGGCAAAAGCCAACAGAAACACTCCCTCGGAGACACTCATGTTCATCAGGAACATCGCCACCTATGCCGTGCTCGGCACCATGCTCGCATTCGGCTCTGCCCAGGCGCACGGCTTCAAGCTCGGCCAGATCGAAATCGGTCACCCCTATTCCCGGGCAATGTTGCCCATGGCAAAGGTTGGCGGCGGCTATTTCAAGATTACAAATAACGGACCGGCAGACCGCCTCGTCAGCGTCACATCCGATCGCGCCGGCAGTGTTGAGCTGCACGAGATGAAGATGAACGGCGCCGTGATGCAGATGCGCGAACTTGAAGCAGGCATCGCAATTCCGGCCAACACCACGGTCGAACTCAAGCCCGGCAGCTACCACCTGATGTTCATCAACGTGCCGCAGCCCTTCAAGGAAGGTGAGATGATCAAGGCGACGCTGGTGTTTGAGAAAGCAGGGTCCGTCGATGTCGAATTTGCTGTTGGCCCGGTAGCAGGCGACAAGGGCAGTGATGCACACGCTGAACACGGGAAATGACGATGAAAAATCCGTTCATGCTGATCGCCACGACGATCTGCGCGGCCTTCTTCTGTGTGCTGGTCGGCATCCTGTTCTTCACCTTCAAGGATGAGCCGCGAAACAGCAAGTTCGGCACCGCCTTCTCCCTGGTTAACGACAAGGGTGAAACGGTCGACCAGTCGATCTTCAAGGGCAATCCGTCACTGGTCTATTTCGGCTATACGCATTGCCCCGAGGTTTGCCCGACAACGCTTTTCGAGGTTGCGGGATATCTGAACCAGCTCGGAGAAGAAGGTGCTCCGATCAAGAGCTACCTGTTCACGGTCGATCCGGAACGGGATACGCCCGAGATCATGAACGGATATGTCACCGCGTTTTCAGACCGGATCACCGGCGTGACCGGTACGCCTGAAGAAATGAAGCGGGTAATAGCCGGCTGGAAGGCATTTGCGGAAAAGATGCCGAACAAGAGCGGCGGCTATTCCATGAGCCATACAATGGACCTTTTCCTCATCGGCGCCGATGGCCGCCTGAAGGGCCTTATCCCATATGGCGCGGATTCCGACGATGCGGTTGAAAAAATCCGCAGCAGACTCCTGTAACAACGCAGCGCGTTACGGGATCGGACGCCGGACAGTGTCCGGCGTCCCGCAAAGGATCATGCTGAACGCGAACTGCGATAGACCGACACGCCGAGTTCACGGATCTTCTTGCGAAGCGTGTTACGGTTGAGACCGAGCAGGTCAGCCGCCTTGATCTGGTTGCCACGAGTTGCAGTCAGCGCAGCAAGGATCAGCGGATATTCCATTTCGGTCAGGACGCGATCGTAAAGGCCAGGCGGCGGCAGGTTGTCGCCGAACCCTGCGAAATAGGTCCGCATGTTTTCTTCCACTGCCTGAGCAATGGTCAGCGAGCCGCCGCGTGGACTTACCTTGTCGATCGGGCTGTCGGGCACGTCCGACCGCAATTCCGTATCGATGATCTCCCTCGTGATCACCTCTTGCGGATAAAGCGCCATCAGGCGGCGCACCAGGTTTTCCAGTTCGCGCACGTTGCCCGGCCAGGCATAGGACTTCATCACGTCCAGCGCCTCGCTGTCGAAACGCTTGCCGTCGAGACCTTCCTTCTCCGCCATCTGCATGAAGTGGCGAACGAGGTCGGGAATATCCTCGGCACGATCGCGCAGCGGCGGCAGGCGAAGCGGCACGACATTGAGGCGATAATAGAGATCTTCGCGGAAGAGCCCCTGATTGATCAGGTGCTTCAGATCCTTATTGGTGGCAGCAACGATGCGCACGTCGGTGCGGATCGGCGTGCGCCCGCCGACCGTCGTATATTCGCCCTGCTGCAGCACGCGTAAGAGACGCGTCTGGGCATCCATCGGCATGTCGCCGATTTCGTCGAGGAACAGCGTGCCACCCTCGGCCTGTTCGAAACGACCGGTCGAGCGGTTTTGCGCACCGGTAAAGGCGCCCTTCTCGTGACCGAACAGTTCTGATTCGATCAGGTCGCGCGGAATGGCGGCCATGTTGATCGCCACGAACGGACCGTTGCGACGCTTGCCGTAATCGTGCAGCGCGCGCGCGACCAACTCCTTGCCGGTACCCGATTCACCGGTGATCATCAGCGTCAGGTCCGTCTGCATCAGACGGGCAAGAACGCGGTAGATTTCCTGCATCGCGGCAGAGCGACCAACCAGCGGCATGCCGTCCTGCATGTCGTCATCGAGACGGGCAGGCTTGCGCTTCGGCTCGGCCAGCGCCCGGCCGATGATGGCAATCAGTTCCGTGAGGTCGAAGGGCTTCGGAAGATAATCATAGGCACCCTTTTCCGATGCCCGGATCGCCGTCATGAACGTATTCTGCGCGCTCATGACGAGCACCGGCAGATCGGGGCGAGCCTTCTTGATCCGCGGCAGAAGGTCGAAGGCGTTTTCGTCCGGCATGACGACGTCGGTCACGACGAGGTCACCCTCTCCGGCCGAAACCCATCGCCACAGCGTGGCGGCATTCGACGTGATGCGTACCTCGTAACCGGCCCGGGTCAGGGCCTGGTTCAGGACGGTACGGATGGCCGCGTCGTCGTCGGCGACAAGGATCGTGGCAGTCATTTTTCGCTTCCTGTGGAGTTCAAGGCGCGGCCGTCACCGGCTTCTTCCTTGTGCATGGGCATCAGAACACGGAATATGGTCCGGCGCGCTTGGCTGTCGCATTCGACAATGCCGCCATGGCCGCCGATGATCTTGGCGACCAGCGCCAGCCCGAGGCCGGAACCGTTGGTCTTTGTGGTGATGAACGGGTCGAAAAGGTTGGGAACAAGGTCCGCCGGTACGCCGGGACCATTGTCGATAACGCAAAATTCCAGCGGCAGAGAAATCTTCTCACGCGTGCCGGCGACAGAAAGGCGAATACCGGGACGATAGGCCGTCGTCAGCATGATTTCTGCGTCAGCCTGGCCATCCACGGCTTCGGCCGCATTCTTGATCAGGTTGAGAAACACCTGAACCAGTTGATCGCGGTTGGCATAGACCGGCGGCAGCGACGGATCGTACATTTCTGAAATCTTGATCTCGCGGGCAAAGCCGGCCTTGGCGACAGCCTTAACATGATCGAGCACGGAGTGAATGTTGAGCGGCACACGATCGACTGGGCGCTCGTCGGAGAACACTTCCATACGATCGACCAGAGATACGATCCGGTCGGTCTCGTCGCAGATCAGCCGCGTCAGCGGGCGGTCGTCATCCGGCACGACCGATTCGAGCAACTGCGCCGCACCGCGGATGCCTGACAGCGGGTTCTTGATCTCGTGCGCCAGCATCGAGGCAAGTCCCGTGACCGAACGGGCTGCCGCGCGATGGGTCAGCTGGCGATCGATCTTGTCCGCCATCGAGCGTTCCTGAAACACCACGACGACTGAGCCCGGTTCGCTGACCACCGGTGCAACGTAGAGATCGACCAGCTTTTCCTGGCCGAGCTTTGGCGAAGACAGGTCTACGCGATATTCATTCACCGGCGCTTTGCGCTCCCGCACCTGATCGATCAGCGCCAGAAGCGGGCTGCCGAACGGAATGAAGCTCGAAATCTTGTATTTGGCCAGATGCGGTGCGCTTGCCCCGAAAAAGGCTTCCGCCTCCCAGTTGGCAAACGCAATCTTCCCCGCCTGATCGACCAGAATGACCGGGTTCTGCACGGAATTGAGGACGGCCATGGCCAGCGCCTGCCCATGGGCAGCATCCTGAACGGCGGACTTTGTCATGCAGCCTCCTTGCGGGCCGGTATTGATGCGCCGTTTTCGAAAACGGATGTAAGGCGGCGGATAACATCAGCGGGGTCACGAGACATCATGATGGCGGCCTTGTCCTCTGCCGAAATGTCGCAATCCTGACGTTCGATATACCAGCCGAGTTGTTTGCGGGCATGCCTGAGCCCGGCCTCGACGCCGTAAAACTCGAGCATCGCCTCATAGTGTTCGATGACGATGGCGCAGATTTGGTTTGCCGCCGGTGCCGCATGGCCGGCGAGCCAGCCGACATGCCAGGGGCGCCCCTGCGCGCCGCGACCAACCATGACTGCATCCGCACCCGACCGGCGCAGGATTTCCGTCGCATCTTCAGGCGTCTGCACGTCACCATTGGCAATCAGCGGAATGGAGAGCACGTCGCGCACGGCGTGAATAGCGTCCCAATCCGCCTTACCTTCGTAGAACTGCATACGGGTGCGTCCATGCACGGTGACAAGCTGAACACCCGCCTCCTGCGCGCGGCGCGCAATCAGTGGAGCGTTGAGACTGTCATGATCCCAGCCCAGCCGCATCTTCACCGTGACGGGCACGGAAACAGCTTTCACCGTTGCCTCGATCATCGACAGCGCATGGTCCGGATCCCGCATCAGGGCCGATCCGGAATAACCGCCGGTTACCTTCTTGGCGGGACACCCCATATTGATATCGATGATGTCGGCGCCATTGTCGGCGGAAATCTTCGCAGCCTCAGCCATCCAATAGGCTTCGCGACCTGCCAGTTGCACCATATGCGGAGTCATGCCGGCATTCTTCAGTCGCGCCCAGGATTCACCCTTGTTCATCGCAAGCTCGCGGCTCGCCACCATTTCGGTAACGACAAGGCCCGCCCCGAAGCGCCATGCAAGCTTACGGAAAGCAAGGTCGGTCACTCCCGACATCGGAGCAAGCACCGCCCGATTGCGGACAGTGACCGATCCGATCTGAAATGGTCTGGCGAGGTCGCTGCAATGCAATTGATGATCTTTCAGGCAAGTCCGCATTATGCACTATTTTTATTCAGTTCTTGAGCGTTTGCCAAGAGCAATTCCGGAACTGCGTTATTTTTAAGCGACGTGCTGGAAATACGGCTTTTGAGGCTATAGTTCTCGCCCTGTCAATCCAAATCGATATTGAAGAAATCCACTACAGGACGGGAACAGCAACTCCATGACAATCGGCATCGTCATCGTCGCGGCAGGACGAGGGGAAAGAGTTGGCTCACCGGACGAGGGGCCGAAGCAATATCGTCCGATCGGCGGCCGGCCGGTTATCGCCCACACGCTCAACATCTTTCTGAGCTGGCAAAGACGCGGACCGATCGTCGTCGTCATCCATCCGGATGACGCGGAACTCTATGCGGCGGCGACAGTCGGGCTTGCGGCGTCAGACATCACTCTCGCCTTCGGCGGAGATACGCGGCAACGCTCTGTTTATGAAGGCCTCAAGGCTCTTTCCGCCACCGAAGCAACCCATGTAATGATCCATGATGCAGCACGCCCCTTCGTCGATCACGCAATGCTCGATCGCATTGCTGAAGCATTCGACAACGGCGTCGATGCCGTCCTGCCGGCCGTCGCCGTCACCGACACATTGAAACGCAGCGGCAGTGATGGCCTCGTGCACGAAACGGTTCCGCGCTCAGGACTTTATGCCGCCCAGACGCCTCAAAGTTTCCTGCTGTCGGAAATCCGCTCTGCGCATGAAAAGGCTGCGGCGCTTCGCCGCGACGATTTTACCGATGACGCAGCAATCGCCGAATGGTCCGGACTGTCGGTTTCAATCGTCGAAGGCTCCGTCGACAATATCAAGCTTACCGTGAAACGGGACATGACCATGGCCGATGAAAGGCTTACAGCAAACGCCCTCCTCCCTGACGTCCGAACAGGCAACGGCTATGACGTGCACCAGCTCGTACCGGGTGATGGCGTGACGCTTTGCGGCGTCTTCATTCCCCATGACCAGAAACTGTCCGGCCATTCGGATGCGGACGTCGCGCTGCACGCCCTGACCGACGCGCTGCTCGCCACATGCGGCGCCGGCGATATCGGCGACCATTTCCCGCCCTCCGACATGCAGTGGAAAGGCACGCCTTCAAAGATCTTCCTCGACCACGCGGCAAAAATCGTGCGCGAAAAAGGCGGCACGATCATGAATGCCGACGTATCGTTGATTGCCGAGGCCCCGAAAGTCGGCCCTCACCGCGACAAGATGCGCGAGAACATGGCGGCAATTCTCGGTATTTCGCTCGACCGCTGCTCCGTAAAGGCAACGACCAACGAGACGATCGGCTTCGTCGGCCGTCGCGAAGGCATAGCTGCTATCGCCACGGCCACTGTCGTTTATCGCGGATCGCAGGCATGAGCCTTTTTCCGATAGACATAGAGGATGATGCACGCCGGATCGTCTGGGCATTTTCCGAACGCGGATTGATGATCTCCACAGCCGAATCCTGCACAGGCGGCCTCATTGTCGGCGCGTTGACGGATATCAGCGGCTCCTCCGCCGTGGTCGACAGAGGTTTCGTCACCTATACCAACGAAGCCAAGATGGATCTGCTGGGTGTCAATGCCGCGACGTTGAAGGCTTATGGCGCCGTATCGGAGCAGACCGCGCTTCAGATGGTTCAGGGAGCCCTCTTCCGCTCACGCGCCGATATTGCGGTCGCCGTGACAGGAATCGCCGGACCCGGTGGCGGATCGGCGGAAAAGCCTGTCGGCCTCGTACACATCGCGGCGCGCAGCCGCGCCGGTACGATCCTGCATCAGGAAATGCGCTACGGCGATATAGGCCGCAACGAAGTGCGCCTTGCAACCCTGCGCACGGCCTTTGAGATGCTGATCGAAGTGGCAGGCGTTTGAGCGGCTCTCAGGCCGCAGTGTAAATCTTGTCCGCGCGCGTCTCGAATGCGTCGGTAAACATGCGAAAAGCACGATCGAACATCGAGCCCATCAGCGCGCCGAGAATCATGCTCTTAAACTCGTAATCGATGTAGAAATGCACGATACAACCCTCACCGCCATCGGTCGGCGGCTCGAAACGCCAGCGGTTGTCGAGATACTTGAACGGCCCCTCGATATACTTGACGTCGATCGCCTGTTCGGCCGGATTGAGCAGCACCTGGGTGGTGAAGGTTTCCTTGATCGCCTTGTAGCCCACCGTCATGTCGGCTAGGAGCAGAGTCTTGCCGTCCCGTTCCTTGGAACTGCGGATGCTGAGCGCCTCGCATAGCGGCAGGAATTCCGGATAGCGTTCGATATCCGCAACGAGGGCGTACATCTTTTCGGGGCTGTGCTTGACCGGGCGGCGAATGTCGAACTTTGGCATGACGTGGAGTTAAGCTGAGGTCTTTGGAAGATCAAGCCCCGACAAGGGAGAGAAGCTGCCGCATCTGACCGCGGGAGGTCAGGATCAATACGGCACAGTCAGGACTGAAACGCCGAACCCCGTCCACGATCCTTGGTGACGTCTGCCGCTCGAAATTCCAGATGAAGGACAGGAATTCGCGATCGAACAGTCTCTCCGGACATCCCGGCGCCATGTCCGGCCGCGTTTGCCCCAGATGGCGAAGGCTGCGGGAAATTACACCCCATAGGCAGAGCCAGCGCGGCATCCGCACCCAGATGATCGCATCGGCGCGCGGCATTCTCAGTTCGAAACTGGATGAACCCGTGCCATCCATGATCCAGCGATCTCGGGACACCGTTTCCGAAATCAAGGCACGCGTCGCCTCACGATCCCGCTTCACCCAGCCCGGTAGCCAGTAAAATTCTCTGTCCATCGAGATATAGGGCAGCCGCAATCTGTCGCTCAGCTTCCGCGAAAGCGTCGACTTGCCGCCTCCCGAACAGCCGATCACAAGCACGCGCTCGCAAGCATGAAGCACTCGTGCCGCGTCCTCCGGATTGACAATATGCAACTGATTTCCCACCTGTTATGTGTCCGCTGCAACGCACATCTTCGGTTTGACGATTTTCAAGTTAAAGAAAATTAATGTAGCTTGAGGGGAGTTGTAATATTCCCTCGTCGCAATCCCGCCTATATTGGTGCATTGCAACATTCTAAAATCTATCGATCCGAAAGACGCATACCCATGGACGATTTCGCACAGATGATAAAGCTGCTCGAATCCGCTAAGCAGCTTGCGGATATGAACGGCATGCCGATGCTCGCCTATTTCATCGAAATGGCAAAAGGCGAAGCACGCGGACAGAAGGGCACACTGCGTGAACGCAGGCACGGCCAGGACAAGCGCCCCAAGATCGAGGCCGCTGAATAACCAGTGAGAGAGGTTGCCGCCTTATTCGGCGGCAGCCAGTAGCTTCTTTTCACGCGCAGCCCGCAACCGGGCAAAGTCGTCACCAGCATGATGCGACGAACGCGTGAGCGGGCTCGAAGCGACCATCAGAAAGCCCTTCGTGTAGGCCACTGTCTCGTAAGACTTGAACTCTTCCGGTGTAACGAATTTCTCGACCTTGTGATGCTTGCGCGTCGGCTGCAGATACTGGCCGATCGTCAGGAAGTCGACATCCGCGGTTCTCAGATCATCCATCAGCTGCAGCACTTCGTTACGCTCTTCGCCGAGGCCAACCATGATGCCAGACTTGGTGAACATCGTCGGATCGAGTTCCTTCACCCGCTGCAGAAGCCGGATCGAGTGGAAATAACGCGCACCTGGACGAACCGTCAGGTAGTTGCCCGGCACGGTTTCCATATTGTGGTTGAACACATCCGGCTTGGCGGCAACGACGCGCTCCAGCGCACCGGGCTTCTTCAAAAAGTCCGGCGTCAGGATTTCGATCGTCGTCAGCGGTGATGCGGCACGGATCGCCCAGATCACCTTTTCGAAATGTTCCGCGCCACCGTCATCCAGATCGTCACGGTCGACCGAGGTTATGACGACGTGTTGCAGCCCCATTTCCTTGACGGCGCGTGCCACGCTTTCCGGTTCAGCCATGTCGAGCGGGTTCGGCTTGCCTGTCGCGACATTGCAGAACGCGCAGGCGCGGGTACAGATCTCGCCCATGATCATGAAGGTGGCGTGCTTTTTATCCCAGCACTCACCGATGTTGGGACAGCCCGCCTCTTCGCAGACCGTCACCAGCTTGTTTTCGCGAACGATCGCGCGTGTTTCCTGGTAACCCTTCGATACCGGCGCCTTGACGCGGATCCAGTCCGGCTTGCGCATCACTTCGGTATCGGGCCGATGCGCCTTTTCCGGATGGCGGACGCGCTTCTCTTCAGAGAGATTGGTCCTGTCGAGAATGGTGACCATGAAATCCTGCCTTCAGCCCCGCATTGATGTCGGAGCACGTTGTCCGTTCGGAAATTCTCTATTCGTGAACCGCGGCAAATGTTTGCGCGGCATAACCTGCCAGACCACTACATTAGCGCCTGACGATTTTGGCGACGAATAGCAAAAGGCTCGCGCCAAGGAAAGCCGTGACGAAATAGCCGAGACGGCTATCCTTTACCGGGACGTCGAACGTTCCCAGCACGGCGATCGCGACCACGGAGCCGACGATACCAAGGATGATGTTCATGAAGATGCCGAAGCGCATGTCCATCAGCTTGCCGGCAAGCCAGCCTGCCAGTCCGCCGATGATGATCGCTCCGATCCAGCCAACGCTTTCCATCATTCCTCCTCCAAGACCCAGATAGTCGTTCGGCGCTCCCCATCATGAATGGGAAGCGCCTCTTGTTCGTATAGGGGAGCCGTATCAGGCGTTCAGAACGCGCCCATAAGCATCCAGCACACTTTCCTTCATCGATTCCGAAATGGTCGGATGCGGGAAGATCGTGTGCATCAGGTCTTCTTCGGTCGTCTCGAGGTTCATCGCGACCACAAAGCCCTGGATCAGTTCGGTGACTTCCGCACCGACCATGTGGGCGCCGAGGAGTTCCCCGGTCTTCTTGTCGAAGATCGTCTTGACCATGCCCTGGTCTTCGCCGAGCGCCACAGCCTTGCCGTTTGCGGCAAAGGAGAAGCGGCCAACGCGGATGTCGCGGCCCTGTTCCTTGGCCTTTGCTTCCGTCAGCCCAACAGATGCGACCTGCGGGTTGCAATAGGTGCAGCCCGGGATCTTGCCCTTGTCGGTGGCATGGACGTTCGGCAGGCCTGCGATCTTCTCGACGCAGACGACAGCTTCATGCTCGGCCTTGTGGGCGAGCAGCGGGCCACCGGCAACGTCGCCGATCGCGTAGATGCCGGGAACGTTGGTCTTGCCGTAACCGTCGATGACGATGAAGCCGCGCTCGGTCTTCACGCCGGCAGCTTCCAGGCCGATGTTCTCGATATTCGCCTGAACGCCGACAGCCGAAATCATCCGGTCAGCCGTGATCTTTTCAGACGTACCGTCCTTCTTTTCAATCGTCGCGGTGATCGAGTTTGCACCCTTCTCCACCTTGGCGACCTTGGCTTCCAGATGGATCTTGATGCCCTGCTTTTCGAACTGCTTCTTGGCGAAAGCGGAGATTTCCGCATCTTCGACCGGCATGACCTGGCTCATGATTTCGACGACGGTGACGTCGACGCCCATGGTGCGATAGAAGGAGGCGAATTCGATGCCGATTGCGCCCGAACCCATGACCAGCAGCGATTTCGGCAGTTCTTCCGGCTTCATCGCTTCGAAATAGGTCCAGATCAGCTTGCCATCAGGCTCGATACCCGGCAGCGCGCGCGGACGGGCGCCGGTGGCAACGATGATGTGCTTGGCGGTATAGGTGCCCTCACCCAGCGTGTTCTTCGGCACCGGACCCTGCGGCTGAACGACCGGCTTGGTCGACTTGCCAACGACGATCTCGCCAGGCTTGGTGAGCTTGGCTTCACCCCAGATGATATCGACCTTGTTCTTCTTGAACAGGAAGCCGACGCCGTTGTTCATGCGGGCGGCAATGCCGCGCGAACGGGCAACGATCGCCTTGACGTCCGGCTTGATAGAGCCTTCAAGCGTCAGGCCGTAATCCTTGGCATGGGTGGCGGTGTGCAACACGTCGGCGGTGCGAAGCAGAGCCTTGGTCGGGATGCAGCCCCAGTTGGAGCAAATGCCGGCAAGGTGTTCGCGTTCGACGACCGCGACCTTCATGCCGAGCTGCGAGGCCCTGATCGCAGCGATATAACCACCAGGGCCGGAGCCGATTACAATAACGTCATAAGCGTTGGACATGAGCGCTTCCAATCCTCTTCTGTCGAGACCCCGGCGAAACACCTTGGGTCTTCACGGGATGGAAGCGCCTGACGGTCAGACCGCCAGCTTGATCGCTTCTGCTTCCGGTTCAGGCTGAACCAGCATCCCGTAGATTTCTTCCTTGAGCTGCCTGCGCTGCTTGCACATGTCGATGAGCATTGCATCGCCTGCGGGCTCGTTGCGTCTCTCGGCCAGTTGGACCCTCCGGCTCAGTTCTTCATAACTCCGGCACAGTCGGGCAAAATGCCCATCCGTTTCCTGGAGATGGCGCACAAGCGCCCTGAAATCCGGAAATTCTGCGGCCAGTTCATGCAGCGTGCCAGACATGGAACAAATCCCTTTATTAGTGAGGAAGTGTCCACGCTAGGTCCGCCTAAAATTACCTCCGTTGATCCAGATCAAAGGCCAAGCATCATTCGAACGATCGGCTCCAGACCGCGACCAATTGCCCGAGTCCCCTCAGGCGTCAGGTGTACACCGTCGACCGGGCTGGTACGGGCAACCGAACCTGCATCGAAGAAACCGCAGCCAAGATCATCGGCAAGATCACGGTAAAGCGATGCAAGCATCGCCGATTCCTCGACGCCATTACGGAAGATCGCCGAAAACACTGGATCGGCCGTTTCACAGAGTGGCGGCGGCGAAACGATCAGAATTTCCGGCGCATCATAATCGAACGAATACTCGTGGTGGCGGATCAGCCCTACGAGCCTCTGCAAGCCGGCGCGGGCCGCATAAGCGGTCCCGGCAATCGCCGGCTTCATATCGTTGGTACCGAGCATGATGACGACGAGATCAAGCGGCATATGGGTGTGAAGCACCGTCGGAAGGTTCGTCACACCGTTGCGATCACAATCGGCCAGGTGATCGTCATAGCCGGTCGTGCGGCCGTTCAACCCTTCGGCAATCACGGTCACACCAGGCCCGAGGGCTGCACCGAGGACGCTTGGCCAGCGATCCTCGAAAGCATGCCGTCCCGGCCCTTCGGGGTCATACCCCCAGGTGAGACTGTCGCCGAAGCAGAGAACGGTCCTCATCCCGCCGTCCTTTTGCCGTTAAACCAGCATCGACATCGGATTTTCGATGTAGCGCTTGAAGGCGGACGCGAGTTCCGCACCGAGGGCACCATCGATGACGCGGTGGTCGAAGGCGAAGGTCGCCGACATCACCGTACCGACTTCAATCTTGCCGTTACGGACGACCGGCTTCTCGACGCCGGCGCCGATCGACACGATAGAGGCCTGCGGCAGGTTGACGATCGAGGTGAACGAAGAGACGCCGAACATGCCGAGGTTGGACACGGAAGTCGTGCCGCCCTGGTATTCTTCCGGCTTCAGCTTCTTGTCGCGGGCGCGCTTGGCCATGTCCTTCACCTCGTTGGAGATGACCGACAGAGCCTTGGTTTCGGCCTTGCGAACGATCGGCGTGATCAGACCGTCCGGGATCGAAACGGCAACACCGACGTCGGAATGCTTGTGCAGCACGCGGGCCGTCGAGGTCCAGGAGGCGTTTGCCATCGGAACGTCGCGCAGCGCCAGAGCCATCGCCTTGATGATGAAGTCGTTGACGGAGAGCTTGAAGGCCGGAACCTCGCCCTTCTCGGTCTTCTTCACCGGAGCCGACTTGTTGATCTCTGCACGCAGAGCCAGAAGCGCGTCGAGTTCGCAATCCATCGATACCGTGTAGGACGGAACCGTCTGGGTGGACTCGGTCAGGCGTGCGGCGATCGTCTTGCGCATGCCGTCATGCGGCAGGAGCTCGTAGGAGCCTTCCGCAAACAGCTTGAGCGTGCTTTCGTCCGACGGACCCTTTGCGACAGCCGGGGCCGGGGCGGCAGCAGACTGTGCGGCGGCCGGAGCAGCTTTCGCACCGCCGGCAGCAGCCTTCTCGACGTCCGCCTTGACGACACGGCCATGCGGGCCTGTGCCGGTGACGCCAGAAAGATCGAGACCGGCTTCCTTGGCGAGACGACGAGCAAGCGGCGAAGAGAATACGCGCTTGCCATCGGTAACCGGAGCAGGCGTCGACGGTGCCGGCGCAGCGTCGGCAACCGGAGCGGCGGCCTTCGGAGCTTCAGCAGTCTTTTCAGCCGGAGCAGCCTCAACCTTCGGGGCGGAACCCGCACCGGCAGCAGCGGCCGCAACGTCTTCGCCTTCTTCGGCAATGATGGCGATCAGTGCATTGACCTTGACCGATTCAGTGCCGGCGGGAACGACGATCTTGGCGATCGTGCCCTCGTCGACAGCTTCGACTTCCATCGTCGCTTTGTCGGTTTCGATCTCGGCGATCACGTCACCGGACTTGATCTTGTCGCCTTCCTTGACCAGCCACTTAGCGAGGTTGCCCTCTTCCATGGTCGGAGAAAGGGCAGGCATGGTGATGTTGATAGGCATCCTATCACCCTTCCCTTACTTGTAGCAGACGGTTTTGACCGCCTGAACGACTTCGCCGACAGTCGGCAGAGCCAGCTTTTCGAGGTTGGCGGCGTAAGGCATAGGAACGTCCTTGCCTGCGATCGTCAGAACCGGGGCATCGAGATAGTCGAAGGCCTGCTGCATGACGCGGGTGGCGATTTCGGTGCCGACCGAGTTCTGCGGGTAACCTTCCTCGACGGTGACGAGGCGACCGGTCTTCTTGACGGACTCGATGACCGTCGGCAGGTCCATCGGACGGATCGTGCGAAGATCGATCAGTTCGACATCGATGCCTTCCTTTTCGAGTTCGGCAACCGCCTTGACGGCATAGGTCATGCCGATACCGAAGGAAACGATCGTCGCGTCCTTGCCCTTGCGGTGGATGCGCGCCTTGCCGATCGGCAGAACGAAATCATCCAGCTTCGGCACGTCGAAATGCTGACCGTAGAGGATTTCGTTTTCAAGGAAGACGACCGGGTTCGGATCGCGGATAGCAGCCTTCAAGAGACCCTTTGCATCGGCAGCCGTATACGGCATGACGACCTTGAGGCCCGGGATCTGGCTATACCACGACGAGAAGTCCTGGCTATGCTGTGCGCCAACGCGAGCAGCAGCACCGTTCGGGCCGCGGAACACGATCGGAGCGCCCATCTGGCCACCGGACATGTAGAGCGTCTTGGCAGCAGAGTTGATGATCTGGTCGATCGCCTGCATGGCGAAGTTGAAGGTCATGAACTCGACGATCGGCTTCAGGCCGGACATGGCTGCACCGACGCCGATGCCGGCAAAGCCGTGTTCGGTGATCGGGGTATCGACAACGCGCTTGGCGCCGAACTCCTGCAGCAACCCTTGCGTGATCTTGTAGGCGCCCTGATATTCGGCGACTTCTTCACCCATGACGAATACGTCGCCATCGCGGCGCATTTCTTCGGCCATTGCGTCGCGCAGAGCTTCGCGAACGGTCGTCGAAACCATCTCGGTGCCAGCCGGAATATCCGGATCGGCAGCGACTTCGACCTTAGGCTGAGCCGGGACCGAAGCGGATGCGGGCTTTGCTTCTTCAGCGGCAGGCGCTTCAGCCTTGGGGGCTTCGGCTGCAGGCGCGGAAGAACCGATCGCATCGGCGCTTTCGCCTTCGGCAAGCAGGATCGCGATCTTGGTATTGACCTTGACGTTTTCGGTGCCGGCTTCGACCAGCAGCTTGCCGATCACGCCTTCATCGACGGCTTCCACTTCCATGGTCGCCTTGTCGGTCTCGATTTCAGCAATGACATCGCCGGACTTGACGGTGTCGCCTTCCTTCTTGACCCATTTGGAAAGCGTGCCTTCCTCCATCGTCGGAGAAAGTGCAGGCATCAGGATATCGATAGGCATAGGTTCTTTCCTCCCCGCGCTTAGAGCAGGATATCGGTGTAGAGCTCGGATGCATCCGGCTCCGGATCGTTCTGAGCGAAGTCGGCGCTATCCGTAACGATGTCGCGGATATCCTTGTCGATCGCCTTCAGCTCGTCCTCGGATGCCCAGCCCTTTTCGAGCAGACGGTTGCGAACCTGTTCGATCGGATCCTGCTCCGAGCGCATCTTCTGCACTTCTTCCTTGGAGCGGTACTTTGCCGGGTCGGACATCGAGTGACCGCGGTAACGGTAGGTCAGCATTTCGAGAATGATCGGACCCTTGCCGGAGCGGCAATGGGCGAGCGCCTCGTCAGCCGCAGCCTTGACGGCGCGCACATCCATGCCATCCACCTGGATACCCGGAATGCCGAAGCCGACGCCGCGCATCGAATAGTTCGACTGTGCGGTTGCACGCGCGGTCGAGGTGCCCATGGCATAACGGTTGTTCTCGACGATGTAGATGATCGGCAGTTTCCACAGAGCAGCCATGTTGAAGCTCTCGTAGACCTGACCCTGGTTGGCAGCGCCGTCACCGAAATAGGCAACCGAAACGCTATCATTGTTGCGATAGGCATTGGCGAAGGCGAGACCGGTGCCGAGCGACACCTGCGCACCGACGATACCGTGACCGCCGTAAAAATGCTTCTCCTTGGAGAACATGTGCATCGAGCCGCCCTTGCCCTTGGACAAGCCACCGCGACGACCGGTAAGCTCGGCCATGACGCCACGCGGGCTCATGCCGCAAGCAAGCATGTGGCCGTGGTCGCGATAGGCGGTGATGACCTGATCGCCTTCCTGCTGCGCCATCTGCATGCCGACGACGACAGCTTCCTGGCCGATATAGAGATGGCAGAAACCGCCGATGAAGCCCATGCCATAGAGCTGGCCGGCCTTCTCTTCGAAACGACGGATCAGCAGCATCTCGCGATACGCGTGCAGATCGTCTTCCTTGCCGAATTCCGGCGTATTCTTGCCGGTAAATTCCTTCGAGGCTGTTTTGCTGGCAGATTTTGCCGCTGGCTTGCGGCCGGATGCAGACGCGGATTTGGTTTGCGCCATCGATCCCTCCCTATGTGCTGCATTGAAAGAGCGGCATCGAGACGAGCACATGCGCGCCGCAACCCACTCCGGTTTCTGCAACTAACATAGGGAAGAAAGCGCGCCCCAGCAATGACATATTTGCATGGCTCTCATTCCACATAAGCCACTGAAATAAATCACGAAAATTAACTTAACCGAAATTCGGTTAACTCAGAAATAATTGTTAAATATGACTATTTCGTCTGTGCGGGAGACATTTAATTGATAACGCGCAATTTCATCGAGCATGTCTTTGTCGAGCGAGCCATCACTCATCAGATGCACCTGACGCTCAAGAGCTTCTCGCTTGGCCGTGAGCGCCGCAAGCTCGGCACTGCGTGCGATACGCTGCTTCTCGAATTCCTCGGTCGCAATAAGGCCGAGATCACCATGGATCGAATGATAGCCGAAATAGGAAAGAAACGCGACGGTGATTGCAGGCAGGATTAAACGGCCAAACTTTCTCTGTTTGTGATGTTTTGTCCACATGCCTGTTCTTAACACCTTGAGCTTACGCGGCGGGAGCGATTCATTGTCCCGGGGATAGGATCCGAAAATCGCAGAACTTGCTTAAGCATTCGTTTCCCTTGCCGCGATGCAGCGCAGATATGAAAAAAGCCCGCATCCTTGATGCGGGCTTTTTTCGAATATTGTTCAGACTTCAGAAAAGCGGCCTTTCGGCCGACCATTCCTTAGCCTTTCAGGATCGAGCGGCCTGCATAAACAGCCTGCGGGCCGAGCATCTCTTCAATGCGGATCAGCTGGTTGTACTTGGCCAGACGGTCAGAACGCGAAAGCGAGCCGGTCTTGATCTGACCGCAATTGGTGGCAACGGCGAGATCGGCAATCGTCGAATCTTCCGTTTCACCCGAGCGGTGCGACATGACGGCGGTGTAGGCAGCCTTGTGAGCGGTCTCGACGGCGTCGAGCGTTTCCGTCAGCGAACCGATCTGGTTGACCTTGACGAGGATGGAGTTGGCAACGCCCATCTTGATACCGTCGCGCAGGCGGGCGGAATTGGTGACGAACAGGTCGTCACCGACCAGCTGGACCTTGGAGCCGATCTTGTCGGTCAGGATCTTCCAGCCTTCCCAGTCGTCTTCGGCCATGCCGTCTTCGATCGAGATGATCGGATACTTGCCAGCGAGTTCGGCCAGGTATTCAGCCATCGCAGCCGATTCCAGCGTACGGCCTTCACCTTCGAGAACGTACTTGCCATCCTTGAAGAATTCGGTCGAGGCGCAATCGAGGCCGAGGAACACGTCTTCGCCCGGCTTGTAGCCGGCCTTTTCGATCGACTTAACGATGAAGTCGAGGGCTTCCGGCGCGCTCTTCAGACCCGGAGCAAAGCCGCCTTCATCACCAACATTGGTGTTGTGGCCCTGCGCACCGAGTTCCTTCTTCAGGACGTGGAAAATTTCCGAACCAACCCGCACGGCATCCTTCAGCGTTTCGGCGCCGACCGGCATGATCATGAATTCCTGGAAATCGATCGGGTTGTCGGCATGTGCGCCGCCATTGATGATGTTCATCATCGGAACCGGCAGTACATGGGCGCCGGCACCACCGACATAACGATAAAGCGGCAGGCCGGCCGATTCGGCGGCAGCCTTGGCAACGGCCAGCGACACGCCGAGAATGGCGTTTGCGCCGAGACGCGACTTGTTCGGCGTGCCGTCGAGCGCGATCATCGTCTTGTCGATATGGATCTGGCTTTCGGCATCGAAACCGCCGATGGCGTCGAAGATTTCCGTATTGACCGCTTCAACGGCCTTCTCGACACCCTTGCCGCCAAAGCGTTTGCCGCCATCGCGCAACTCGACAGCTTCGTGGGCACCCGTCGATGCGCCCGACGGAACAGCGGCGCGGCCCATCGAGCCGTCTTCCAGATGGACGTCGACTTCGACGGTCGGGTTGCCACGGCTATCGAGGATCTCGCGAGCGATAATATCGGTAATAGCAGTCAAGGGTCTCTCCTCAGAGTTAAGTCCATGCAGTCATTGAAAATGTATCACGTTCAATGACACGCCAATTACAGTGTTGGCGCTTTCTGCGCTTTGACAACGCTCAAGCGCTTTTTTGAAGTTCAGGCAGCCTTGGCCACAGCATCAAAAGCCATCAGCTTTTCCAGCAGCCGCGGCATGTCTTTCAGATGCACCATGTTCGGACCATCCGACGGGGCGTTGTCCGGATCTTCATGGGTTTCGATGAACACGCCGGCAACGCCAACCGCGACGGCCGCACGCGCCAGCGTTTCAACAAATTCGCGCTGGCCACCGCTGGAGCCACCCTGCCCGCCCGGCTGCTGCACCGAGTGCGTGGCGTCAAAGATCACCGGCGATCCGAGCGAAGCCATGATCGGCAGCGAACGCATGTCGGAGACGAGCGTGTTGTAACCGAAGGAGGCGCCGCGTTCACACAGCATCACGTTTGGATTGCCGCTCTCGGTGAATTTCGCCTGGACGTTCTTCATGTCCCAGGGGGCCAGGAACTGGCCCTTCTTGACGTTGATTGCCCGGCCGGTCTTCGCGGCTGCGACGAGCAGGTCGGTCTGGCGCGACAGGAAGGCCGGGATCTGCAGGATGTCAACGGTTGGCGCAACAAGCCCGCACTGCTCTTCCGTATGGATGTCGCTCAGGACCGGGAAGCCGAATTCCTTCTTCAGGTCGGCAAAAATCTCCATCGCATTTTCAAGTCCGATGCCGCGCTTGCCGGAGATCGACGTACGGTTGGCCTTGTCATAAGAGGACTTGTAGACCAGCCCGATGCCGAGCTTGCCGCAGAGCTCGCTCATCGTACCGGCGATCATGAAGGCATGATCACGGCTTTCCATCTGGCAGGGCCCCGCGATCAGCGAAAGCCGGCCTGCGTTGGAGAACACGACCTTCTTTTCGCCTTCACCGACCGAAACTTCTGAATTGGGGGAGACTGCCATTCTATTATTCCTCGAAGCCGAACAAAACGCCTTGGCCGGGCGACGGCGACACGAGAACGCGACCATCCCGGCGAATGAATGCGACGTCATTAGCAGCAAGGATGATCTCTGTCACGGCCAGATCAAGACTGCGAAAGATCACGGCCTCCCCTACCAACCCGGCTGCCACCCCTTCGACAGGAAGACCGAAGTCATGCGCAATTTGCTCGCGCCTGAGAACGCGCACGGCTCCCGTTTCAGCCTGGAACACCAGTCCACCTTCAACTTCGACACCCGGCGCTCGCAGCACATTGTCCAAAAAGGCAACCGAAGCATGCGGATCATCACTTGCCAAAACGACTTCCTTCAAACCTGCGACCGCATTGGCATGGATACGCAATTCAGCCATATCCTGAGGGAAAGACACCAGCCGCTGACAAGAGAAAGCAAAGAAATCAGCCACATCATCCATCGCGGCAAAAGCAAGCCGGAAACGAGCCTCGACCTCATCACCGTCCGGAGACTTTACAGCTCTGCCGAATTCGAGGGGCTCGCCGCCGGAAATTCCGGCTGCGACATAATGCCGATGATCGCTCGATGCGTCGTCGCTGGAGACCACGATGGCCGACAAGCCTTCACGTCCGCGGCGACCGCGATAAGCCAGATCGCGCTCGACAAAGACATTGCCTTTCTTGGCATGAGCCCCCGCCTTGCGCCTGTCCGCAACAGCCAGTGGCTCCAGATAGGTACCGTCTTCAAAAAAAACACAGGCATTGGCCGTACCGAAGGGATGCACGCCGTCAGGCGCGACAGTGAAACCCAAAGACGACAGCCGCTCGCGTGCCTTGCCGAGATTTCCAACAGGCAAAACGAGATGATCGATATTCCTAGCAGTCACACATGTCCCCCAGACTTCTGATCCGCTAGGCGTAGATTGGGCAGACCGCCGGGGAGCGCAAGTAGATTCCGACTGAGAACGTCATTCGGCATCCAAGAAACTGATTATATTGTCACGAAAATTTAAGGACTTGCGGAACACATATGGAACATATAGTGTTCGTTCTGCATTTGTTTCAAATCTGAAGGTGCGCCTCACATGCTGACTCGCAAGCAACAGGAACTGCTTTTGTTCATTCACGAACGGATGAAGGAGTCGGGCGTACCTCCGTCTTTCGATGAAATGAAGGACGCTCTCGACCTTGCGTCGAAGTCGGGCATCCATCGGCTCATCACGGCACTTGAAGAGCGCGGTTTCATTCGCCGTCTCCCCAACAGAGCGCGCGCACTCGAGGTCATCAAGCTTCCCGAAGCCTATGTTCCCACGCTGCAGCCGAAACGCGGTTTTTCACCGAGCGTGATCGAGGGAAGCCTTGGCAAGAAGCCGGCGACGCCTGCTGCCCCGCCTGTCTCCGCCAATGACAGCGCGTCTGCAAGCGTGCCGGTCATGGGCCGCATCGCCGCCGGCGTACCGATCTCGGCAATTCAGAATAATACCCACGACATTTCCGTCCCCGTAGAGATGTTGGGATCCGGCGAGCATTATGCGCTTGAAGTCAAGGGCGACTCGATGATCGAAGCCGGAATTCTGGATGGCGACACCGTCATCATTCGCAACGGCAACACCGCCAATCCGGGCGATATCGTCGTTGCACTCGTGGATGATGAAGAGGCCACACTCAAGCGCTTCCGCCGCAAGGGTGGCTCAATTGCGCTGGAAGCGGCAAACCCGGCTTACGAGACACGAATTTTTCCACCGGATCGGGTCAAGGTCCAGGGCAGGCTCGTCGGCCTCATTCGCCGTTATCACTGACACCGGAATTGTTGCCAACATCAGTTGGCGCTTCTGATCGATAATCCGTTCCTGCTTGATCTGAGACAGCAAACTGCGCCTCAAGACGGCCACTCGATTTTGGTTTGGAAATCCATTCCGGCAGATACGGGTCATAGAGATTGCGTCGCCAGTCGTATTGGCGATGAATGGTCCATGGGCGAACCGTGCCAGCCATTGCTGTCGTGACATTCCATTTTCCGGCTGCTGCCGCCCCGGAAAGATCGATTTCAATTGACCCTGTCTTGCGCAGGCTGGCGCCGCTCAGCATCGGGGTACCAGACCGACAGGAATGGAAACGCGCACGCGGCGCGATAACAAGGCCGGCAACGTCGCAAGCCGCACCGGCATAACGGCCATCATCAACAACAACGACCAAAACACCTTCCGGTGACATGAATGCGCACCAGGCCTTGAGCTGACATGAGAATCTGACACTCCCTGCCTCCTTCATCAGCCGCTGCGCTTCGACCAGAACAGGTTCCGGAATTCTTTCACCGGAAGACCCGGCCATATTTTTTAGAATTTCACTTTCCAACATCTCCGACATAGCCAGCACTGGAAGCTGTCGCGCATACATCCACTGCCCATAGACGAACTCGGAGGGACGTTTCCTGTTGGCGGCAACACGTTCTGCATCTCGATAAGCAACGAGGTTCCCATCTTCAGCGATGAGAAGACTTGATTGGGCGTGTTGCATCCCCATCCAGAACAGGGCTGCAGCGGTAAACAGGAAAGGCAAGCCCGAATAGCGAAGCCGTGTCCTGAGGAGCGTCAGTAGCAGAAAACCGCAGACCCCAAGCGGCAAAAACCAGGGGTGCTGTTCTCCGACGACAATGTCCCCGCCCCATCCCGCTACATGCTTCGCGATCAAGATGACCCATTCGAGGCTCCAGGCCATGATCCCGATGAAGGGAGCATCGAGGCCGAAGGGCATCAACAACATCGCAGCAAGCCCGGCCGGCATCACCAGGAAGCTGATGATCGGCATGGCAGCCAGGTTCGCGGCAAGCCCATAGGTGGCGACGCGATGGAAATGCTCGACGGAAAACATCGTCGTCGCAAGACTACCAATCAGCGATGTCGCGATAATGCCGGCGATAAAGCGCCAGCCAACGGCAGCCCATGTCACCAGAGGATGACGGATGGGAAATCGCTCCCGCTCTTCCGTTTCAGGGCGTCGCGACCAAGCCGCATAACCGGCCACGAGCGCAACCGTGGCAGCAAACGACATCTGGAAACTTGGCCCCAGAATTTCCGAAGGCGTCCAGATGAGGATGATCAGCGCAGACAAGGCTACATTTCGCAAACTTATCGAGGGCCGGTCCAAAAGCACGGCAACAAGTATCACCGCCATCATGATATAGGCGCGCTGGGCGGATACACCGAAGCCCGATACCAGATAATAGGCCGTAACCATTGCAAGCGCCCCGCCGGCGGCAATCTTCTTGATTGGCAGGGCCTGTGCGAGGCCAGGGAAAAGAGCAAAGACGCTACGCAATCCCACGAAGAAAATCCCGGCGGCAAGCGCCATATTCAATCCGGAAATGGCAACGATGTGAGCGAGGCCGGAGACCCGTAGCGCCTCGACTGTATCTTCGGAAATTGCCCGTCTCTCATCGGTGACAATGGCGGCGGCGAAGGCACCGGCATCACCCGGCGCAATCTCGCGAATACGATTGCCGATCTGCCTGCGCAGATCGAAGAGCCAGCGTAAGGCGAGCTGCGGCCAGCCGGTCGCCACATCCGACCCTCCAGCCTGCTGCGGAGCGCTATAGAAATACCCCACCGCACCAATGCCATCGAAATATGCCGAGAAGGCAAAGTCGTGCAGACCGGGCAAGGCCGGCCCGGAAGGCGGTGACAGCCTTGCGCGTCCGGAAATAGCTGCCCCGTTGTCAAACGGCTGATGCTGCGCCCTTGCCAGCAGCGAAACCCGGACAGGCGGGCGCCGAAGAATGGGGTTTGCTGTCTGTCGCACAGCCACGATATAACGCAGTCGCCCGGGACCGGCAGCCTCACTACGCTCGACAACGCCCATGACATCCGTTGTTACCGGTGAATCGAGAATGACCGTCGATTGCCGCCACGCTTCGATCTCGGCCAGCGCCATGCCACAAAAGCCCAGACACGCAAATGTGAAAAAGACACGCGCGCAACCATCTCTTGTTATCAACGCCAGAGCCGCCAGCACGGCAAGAGCAAGGAACGGCACCCATGCCAACGGCTCCACCGGGCTGAGGAACCACACTGCCGAACCGATGCCAATTGCAACAGGCATGAACAGAAAGCCGTGGCCATGGAGGCGCTCCTCGCGGAGCGAAATTGAAAGAAATGCTCGCGCCTCCGCCAATGGCGCACCAATTCGCCTTCCGTAAGAAACCGGCGCTATCGCTGCAGTATATCGATGGGCTGCAGTTCTGATGGCCAAATCATCAGGCGCCGGTTGAAAATGCGATATCGGCTCGGCAGCAGCATTAGAGCGCCGGCTCAACGTTTTGGTATCTATCTTCTCGAAACCTTCAGCCCGCATTGAACCAGCCTGCCCCGATCATAAAATACAACCTGAGCGTTCTTTTTGAGTGCGTCAACCTGACGCATATGGGCTTGCCACCAGAACCGATTTTCTGATTGCAACAAGGGGTTGGCCACAGGGTCAAATGTCGATGCCCAATATCGTATCGCGCTGCACAATTTGCCGTCAGAACAGCTTGGCATCTGCTAAAGGATCATATAGCTAAACGTGGAACGCTTAATGCTTATGGCGCTTTTGAGGCGTCATGCCGCCAACCGGTTGGAGGATCAGAATGACGGAAACAAGCGCAACTCTCGCTCTCGGTGACAAGAAGGTCGACCTGTCGGTCAAGTCCGGTACGATCGGTCCTGACGTTATCGATATCGGCGCGCTCTATAAACATACCGGGGCCTTCACCTACGACCCCGGGTTTACCTCGACCGCTTCGTGTGAATCGAAAATCACCTATATCGACGGCGACGAAGGCGTGCTTCTTCATCGCGGCTATCCGATCGAGCAGCTTGCCGAACAGGGTGACTTCCTCGAAACCTGCTATTTGCTTCTTTACGGGGAACTGCCGACCGCAGCTCAGAAGAAGGACTTCGATCATCGCGTGACGCACCACACCATGGTGCACGAGCAGATGAGCCGCTTCTTCACCGGTTTCCGCCGCGATGCGCATCCGATGGCCGTCATGTGTGGCTGCGTCGGCGCTCTGTCGGCCTTCTATCATGACTCGACCGATATCACCGATCCGCACCAGCGCATGGTCGCTTCGCTGCGCATGATCGCCAAGATGCCGACGATAGCGGCCATGGCCTACAAGTACCATATCGGCCAGCCGTTCGTATATCCGCAGAACCACCTCGACTATTCGTCGAACTTCCTGCGCATGTGCTTTGCCGTTCCTTGCGAAGAGTACAAGGTGAATCCGGTTCTGGCCCGTGCCATGGACCGCATCTTCATTCTGCATGCCGACCATGAGCAGAACGCTTCCACATCGACGGTTCGCCTTGCCGGTTCTTCCGGTGCAAATCCGTTTGCCTGTATCGCCGCCGGCATTGCCTGCCTGTGGGGTCCAGCGCACGGTGGTGCCAACGAAGCAGCGCTCAACATGCTTCAGGAAATCGGTTCGGTCGACAAGATCCCGGAATACATCGCACGCGCCAAGGATAAGAACGATCCGTTCCGCCTGATGGGCTTCGGCCACCGCGTCTACAAGAACTACGACCCGCGCGCCAAGATCATGCAGAAGACCACGCATGAGGTTCTGGCCGAACTCGGTCACAAGGACGACCCGCTCCTGCAGGTTGCCATGGAACTCGAAAAGATCGCGCTCACGGACGAATACTTCATCGAGAAGAAGCTCTATCCGAACATCGACTTCTATTCGGGTATCACGCTGAAGGCGATGGGCTTCCCCACCACCATGTTCACCGTGCTCTTCGCACTCGCCCGCACCGTCGGCTGGATCGCCCAATGGGCCGAGATGATCGAAGATCCGCAGCAGCGTATCGGCCGCCCGCGCCAGCTCTACACGGGCGAAGCCAAGCGTGACTACCTGCCGATTTCGAAGCGCTAAGCGCCATCTGGATAAAAACAAAAAACCCGGTCGTATGACCGGGTTTTTTATTGGACGAAGAGACCTTCATCGGCAGCTCCACACGAACAGCCGGTGAAGCTAGCTGCGGTTCAATAGATCCAGGACAGCTGTCGCGGCCGCCTCGCCCGGAGGAACCGGCACCTGCAGCCGCAGCCATGCGAGATCAAATCCTTCCAGCATTGCCCGGCGCTGCACGGTATCGTTCGACAGCCGCTCCGACCAACGGCACAGGCTGCCGGGTCGAACCACCTCGTTGATATACTCTGGCACGACGGGGTAATCGGCGATGAGGTTGGGCAAGGCTCCTGTCCAGATCTTGATCCGACCCGCGAGCAGCTTGATCAGCCAATCCGTCTTGTAAGCGGAAACGACCGGAACGGTCGCAAGACCAAGTTCAAGGATGACCGTACCGGAGGCTGCCATCGCAGTATCGGCCTCGATGAAGGCACCCCACTTCGCCTCGGCACCCGAAACCACCTCCACGGCAACCGGAAGACTGGCAGCGATTTCCCGCACCAGCGCTTCACGACGCGGAACGGTCGGCAGCAGAAAACGCGTGGCCCCATTACGCTCCGAAAACTCCTTTGCCGCCTCACCGAAGACAGGCAAAAGGCTTTTGATTTCCGCGGACCGGGAGCCGGGCAAAAGCAGGATCGTTTTTTTCTCGCTGACCACCTTGGTCGGTCGCGCCGCTCGTTGGCGCCGGACCTCGAGAAGGTCCGGATCATTGGTCAGACGATGACCAACGAAAATCGTCTCCGGTCCGCCAAGCCTTTGCATCGCCTCCGGTTCGAACGGCAGGACTGCAAGCACGCGATCGACATAAGCGAGCATTGCCTTGGCGCGATATTCTTTCCATGCCCACACGCTCGGGCAGACATAGTTGACGATCGGCAGCCGTGGTAGTGCCGCCCTCACCTTCTTCGCCACGCGATGTGTAAAGTCCGGGCTGTCGATGATGACGAGCACATCCGGCCTCGCCGCAATTACCGCACTTGCCGTCTGGTTGATACGCTTGATCAGGTTCGGCAATTTGGACAGAACCTGCGTCAAGCCCATGATCGACAATTCGGAAAAGTCGAAAAGCGAACGAAGACCCTGCGCCGCCAGCGAATCTCCGCCCACCCCGACGAGTTCCACCGGCCCGTCATGAGCAGCCTTGAGCGCCGCAATCAGATCGCCGCCCAGAAGATCACCGGATACCTCGCCTGCGATAACGCCAACCTTCAGGACACGGCTCATGAAAGCCCTCCGTTTTCAAGCGTCGGGTCGATCCCGCAAACGAAAATACCCGCCGCATCCGCCGCCGAGATCAGTGCCGCTTCCTCAAGCACAAGCGCCCTGCCAGCCTCTACGGCGATACCGGCCAAGCCTGCCCGCGCCGCATTTTCGACGGTTGACGGCCCGATCGTCGGAAGATCTGCGCGCATGTCCTGCTGCGGCTTGCAAAGTTTGACCAGCACGCCACGCCGGCGCGCCGAAATTCTACCGCCGATGCGCAGTTCCGCAACCCGCTGAAGCATGGCATCGGTGCCTTCGACGCCTTCCATGGCGACAACGCGGCCACCGACGGAAACAGCGCCCTGCCCTATATCCAGATGACCGAGAGCCAGCGCGGCCTCGACCCCTCTGGCAATATCCCGCAAATCATCACCAGCCGGAGACATTCGTCCTAACGGTCCCAGGCGCGCAAGCAGGCCGGGCGCAATTTCGTGGGCGCCGATCACCGTGCAACCCATCCCCTCGATGAGCTTGATCACCATTTGCAGGACCGTGTCATCACCATGCGACATCAGCGTGCGCACGACGGATGGCATGCTGAGTATGGTCTTGAACGTCGGCCGGATATCGCGCCATTCAGGCCGACGGGCAACGCCGCCGGACATGACGACGCGGCCTATCTTCAACTCACGGAAAGACTTTTCAATCGCTGCAAGATTGCCGACGCCGACGGAGATGATTTCGAAACCATCGAAACGGTGATCGGCTTCATCCTTCAGAGCGACGATGAAAGGATCTTCCCCTTCGGCTCGGGCAGCCTGCGCCAGATAGAGCGGCAACAATCCACGGCCTGCGATAATAGCCAGGCGACCATCGGAATGACCTTCTTGCGCCATGCCGGACGTGCCGGGCATGGACCTCATCCCTTCCTGCGGAAGGGAGAGGAAATTGCACGATCACTGTCGGCAGTGATGAAATCGATGATTTCCATCGCTTCCGCGCAATCGACATAGGCATCGCGAACGGCGGCCGCATTCGCCCGAACATTGCCCTCACCTTCGAAGATATCCTTGTAGGCGCGGCGCACACGATGGATCGTCTGCTTATCCATGCCGGCGCGCGTCATTCCGACCACGTTCAGCCCGCCCAGAACACCCGGGTTACCGTTCAGCATGCCATAGGGAATGACATCATAGTTGACCGCCGAGAGACCGCCGATAAAGGCTTGGCGACCGATGCGAGAAAACTGATGAACAGCACAGCCGCCACCCAGAATGGCGCGGTCTGCAACATGAACATGCCCGGCCAGCATCACATTGTTGGACATGATGATGTCGCTGCCAAGCTGGCAGTCATGCGCCACATGGCTGTTGGCAAGGAACAGGCAGTTGCTACCGACAACTGTCTTGCCACCACCGCCAACCGTGCCGGTATTCATTGTTACGCCTTCGCGCATGACGCAGTTGGCGCCGACCGTCAGCGTGGATTCTTCTCCGGCCTCATGCAGGCTCTGAGATACGCCGCCGATAACGGCCATCGAGAAGACGCGGCACCCCCTGCCTATCTCGGTCTTGCCGGTGACCACGACATGCGATGCCAGTTCAACATCGTCCTTGAGAACGACGCGAGGTCCGACATGGCTGAATGGTCCGACAATGACATTCTCACCGATGACCGCGCCATCCTCGACAATCGCCGTCGGATGAATGCGGGCGCTGGCTGCAATCGTGCTCATTCGCCTTCCTTACGGACGATCATTGCGCCGATATCCGCCTCTGCCACAAGTGCGCCCTCGACCTTGGCATCACAATGGAACTTCCAGATATTACCGCGCTGCTTCTGCTTCACGACATGGAATTCCACGCGATCACCCGGTACAACCGGCTTGCGGAAGCGGGCATTATCGATCGTCATGAAATAGACGAGATTGCCGCCTTCGCCTTCCTTGCGCGCACAGATCGCACCGGCGGTCTGCGCCATCGCCTCGACCAGAAGGACTCCCGGCATAATCGGACGTTCAGGAAAATGTCCCTGAAATTGCGGCTCGTTCGCCGTCACGTTCTTGATACCGATAGCTGAATTGTCACCATCGATGTCGATGATTTTGTCAACGAGCAGAAAAGGATAGCGATGAGGCAGAAGCTTCATGATTTCCTGAATGTCGGCCGCGCCGAGTTCCGGCTTGGTCTCATCAGTCATTGTTTTTCTCTCCTCTGCGTTTTGCCCTATCATCCACCTGGCTCATCTTTTCGGCCATCTCGCGGAGAAAGTCTTTCATTGGTCGCGCCGGTATTCCACCATACCTGAGGCCAGGCGGAATATCTGCCACGACGCCGCTCATTGCGGCGATCTGAACGCCATCTCCGATCGAGATATGACCATTTATGCCAGAAGCACCGCCGATCAAGACGCCGTTGCCGATCTTTGTCGAACCGGCGATTCCAGCCCCTGAAGCAATGCCGCAATGGCGTCCGATATGGACGTTATGGGCGATCTGGACCTGATTGTCGATTTTCGTACCTTCACCAATGACGGTATCGTCCATGGCGCCGCGGTCGATCGTGGTATTCGCACCGATCTCGACATTATCCTGAATGATCACGCGCCCGATCTGCACGATTTTGAGCATGCCGCGCGGTCCGGGCGCAAAACCGAAACCGTCCTGGCCGATTCGCGCTCCATTATGGATGATGACATTGTTGCCGATCAGAGCTGCCACAACACTCGCGCCAGCAGCAATGCTGCAATTACGGCCGATCTGGACGTCCGCGCCGACAACAGCACCGGCTCCGATACGAGTACCCGAGCCAATATGCGCATGCGCGCCAACGACTGCCATGGGCTCAACCGTAACGCCATCTTCCAGCCGCGCAGTCGGATCGACATAGGCAGCCGGTGACACACCCTCACCTTCCGATGTTACAGGGCTTGGCCGCATCGCACGCGGATGCAAAAGGGCCCCTGCCATTGCGAAAGCGGAGTGCGGCGTTTTTGTCTGGAGAACGGCTATGTGACCCGGCACGATGCTGGCCAGACCGGGATCACACAGGATCGCCGAAGCCATGCAGGTCTCAAGTTCCTTACGGTTCTTGCGCGACAGGATATAACAAACCTGACCTTTCTGAGCGCGCACAACCGGGGCCACCGAACGGATCACGCGATCCCCGGCAGTATCATCCAAAAGCTCTGCCCCAAGATGGACCGCAAGCTCACGAATGCTCACGCCATGATGGGGCGGAAAGAAATTATTTTGATCCATAAAGCTAAAGCTCCAGAACAGGCTTCCGGCCGCTTTCGCGGCCGGAAACGATCAGAACTGGTTTGCCATGCTGAAACGGAATTCCTGGGTCTCGTCGAAGTCTTCCTTGAGAACCGGGATTGCGTAATCCATCCGGATATTACCGAAAGGCGAAGCCCACATAACGCCGACACCGACGGATGCACGCCAGGACATGCCTGTGCCTTCGATATCGGTTCCAGATGTCTTAACATCGTTACCGTAAAGCGTGCCTGCGTCTGCAAAGGCAGCCAGACGCAGACCGATGTCTTCCGGAACAGCCGGCATCGGCATGGACGCATCGGCCGAAACCGTGAAGTAGGTCGTGCCGCCCAGTGCGTCGCCGTCGTCCTTCGTGCGCGGACCGATACCGTTATTGTCGAAGCCGCGAACCTGACGGCCACCCAGCGTGAATTGGTCGAAGACGTTCAGGTTGTCGCCGGTAGCGAAAACATGACCTGCACCGACTGCGATCGAACCGATGAGATCGGCCTCGGTCGACAGCGTATGGAAGTAACGTGCACGGCCGGAGATCTTATAGAATTCCGAATCGCCGCCCAAGCCAGCGAACTCATGCGTGAAGGTCGCATAGATACCTTCACGAGCCATGGTCTGGCTGTCGAGCGTATTATACGTCAGCGTCTGAGCGACCGAAGACTGTGTATACTTTCCGTGATCAACGAGATCCTGATAAATAGGCGACAGATCGGCATAGTCGCTGCCGTCGCTCTCGTACTTGATCTCCTTGTAGGTATAACGGAAGGTGGTCGCCAAATCTTCGGTGATCGGCGCAGTCACGCGCAACGTGAAACCCGTTTCCGAATAATCATAATTATCATTCGATGACGTTTCACTGCGGAAGACGTCGAAACCAGCAGCAAGACGATAACCGAGGAAATAAGGCTCGGTGAATGACAGCGTGTAAGTACGCGAGTCATTCAGGCCGCCACCGGCAGCGATACGAACATACTGGCCGCGACCGAGGAAGTTCTTTTCTTCAACCGAAGCTTCAAGGATAAAGCCGTCACCACCAGCGGAATAACCGGCGCCGATACCGAACGAGCCGGTCGACTGGTCTTCGACGTCCACGACGATAACGACGCGGTCTGCAGCACTGCCCTGCGTGGTCGAGATATTGACCGACGTAAAGTAGCCGAGAGCTTCGAGGCGGCGCTTTGCGCGCGAGATCATTTCCTGGTTGAAGGCATCGCCTTCACTGAAATCGAACTCGCGGCGAATTACGTAGTCACGGGTACGCGTGTTACCGCGGATCTCGATACGCTCGACATAGGCGCGCTCGCCCTGATCGACCATGTAAGAAACGCCGATCGTATTCGTCTGAAGGTTACGGTCGCCGCGCGGGGTTACACGAGCGAAAGGATATCCCTTCGACGCAACCTGCTTGGATATGGCTTCCATAGACTTCTGAATTTCTCGGGCATCGTAAACAGCGCCGGACTTGGTCTCGACCAGGCCCTTGAGTTCATCGCCGCTAACGCCTTCGACGCTGGATTCGACGTTGATATCGCCGAACTGGTAGCGAGCACCTTCTTCGACCGTGAAGTTGATCGTGTACTTGTTGGTCGTTGTATCGAGCTGCGCATCGGAGGAAACGATGCGGAAATCCGGATAACCGTGATTGTAGTAGAACTGGCGCAGCGCATCTTCGTCGGCGCGCAGCTTGTCCTGGCTGTAAACGTCCTTGCGGGTAAGGAACGAGAGCGGACCGGATTCCTTGGTGGCGATAACGGCCTTCAGGCGACCGTCGCCGTAAGCCTGATTACCGACGAAATTGATATCGGCGATCTTCGTGCGGTCACCTTCGTTGATAACGAAAGCGATATTGACGCGACCCCGACCGACATTGACCGTCTGGGTCGTAATTTCGACGTCGCTGCGACCGATCTGCGAATAGGCGGTACGAATGCGCTCGATATCGGCATTGACCATCGCCTGGCTGTAAGGACCAAGCGGCTGCGTCTGCACGACGCCTGCCAGCTTGTCGTCCTTGATCTTGCGATTGCCGTTGAAGACGACCTGATTAACCAGCTCGTTTTCAGCGACAGTCACCACAAGCGAGCTGCCGGAAACACTGATCTTCACATCCGAAAAATAACCGGTCGCGTAAAGACGCTTGACCGATTCGTCGATATCAGCGCCGGAAAAGGCAACACCGGGCTGAATCGTCAGGTTGGACCGAACAGCTTCCTCGCCGGCGCGCTGGGCGCCACGCACCTGAACGCTGCGGATGACAGCAGCTTCGGCACTCGCAGCACTGGCAAGCACCATGACGCCCGAACCCGACGCAACAACACTAGCAGACAGCGCAAACGCCGACACTGCGTTCAAAAACTTTGAACCAGCCTTCATTTTCAATTCTTACCTTTTCCCGTTGTCCCTCGGCGGGTGGAGCCCGACTCCGGCCACGTGTGTCGTTTTACCTTCTTTTGCCCTACAAGCAAGCTATCGCGTTAATTTCTATTTACTTCCTTTTGAAGCGTGGCTCTCGCGCCACGCAACATTGTAAACATGGTGAATAATTGGTTTATTCACCCGCAGCTCGCTTAGCCAATAAGGTTGGTGATATCGTTGAAGGTGGCAAACACCATCAGACTGAGTACCATCGCAAGACCGATACGGAATGCGATCTCCTGAGCTCCCGCACCCAGAGGCTTCCCCCTCACAGCTTCTATTGCGTAGAAAACCAAATGGCCGCCGTCAAGCACCGGAACAGGCATAAGGTTCAAAAGTCCAATGGAAACGGACAGGACTGCGGCAAGCTGGATTACCGCGGCAAAGCCGAGCGTGGCCATCTGCCCTGAAGCCTGGGCAACACGAACCGGGCCACCCAGCTGGTCAGCCTTCATACGGCCGGTCACCAGATTGCCGATATAGCGGAATGTGCCGGTGATAATGTTGCCGGTCTCTTTCACGCCCTCGCCGACAGCCTCAAGCGGAGTGAACGTCTCCAGCCGGAAATTGCCCCGCTCCTCATTGGTAACGACACCGATAAGCCCGAGTTCGACCTTGTTTCCGAACTGATCGTTGATCTCCGTGCGCTTCGGCACCATCGGCAGATCGAGATCCTGACCGTCCCTTTTCACCGTCACGACGATTGGCGTCTCCGGGCGAACACTGACATAACGACGGACATCCTCGAATGTGGAAACCTTGCTTCCGTCGAGTGCGACGAGCCGGTCGCCGGGCCGCACGCCGGCTTCAGCGGCCGCACTGTCCGGACGCACTTCGGCGACAACCGGATCGGCGATCATCTTGCCGTAGACGGAAAACAGTACGGCGAAAATGGCGATCGCGAGGATGAAGTTGGCAATAGGGCCTGCAGCAACGGTAGCGGCGCGTTTCCACAACTTTGCGCCCGCGAGTGTCCGAGCCCTGTCGGCCTCGCTCATGTGGGAAACGCTTGATGCATCGGGCAGGCTCGAAGCATCCTCGTCACCAAAGAACTTCACGTAACCGCCGAGCGGGATAGCCGAAAGCTTCCAGCGTGTACCATGACTATCGGTGAAGCCGATCAATTCAGGACCAAAGCCGACTGAAAATGCAGTCACCCTAATTCCGCTCCATCGCCCCACAAGATAGTGCCCCATCTCGTGAACGAACACGAGCAGAGAGAGGACGAGGATAAACGGGATAATGTAGCCCGTTATGAAACCGAAGATGGCCATCAGTGTTTCCGCTTCACGATATCGAGGCTGGTCGCCGCTTTAGAGACCGAAGATGAAGGCCGCGACCGAGTTGCTAACATGGCCTTTCATGGCCGTGTCCACAAGCGTCAGCAGAAATACGGCAAAACAGGCAAAAACCAAGCCGTCCACACGGTCCATCACGCCACCGTGTCCGGGAATGAGATGGCTGCTGTCCTTCACACCGAAACGTCGCTTGATGAAGGATTCGAAAAGATCGCCGATCTGGCTCGCAACAGACAGCAGGAAGGCAAGCGCCATCGTCCACAGTGAAAGCCGCGAAAATACGCCAAGCGTAAGCAAACCACTGGCGGCAACGCCGGCAACCGTTCCGCCGATCGCCCCGGACCATGTCTTGCCGGGGGAAATGCGCGGTGCAAGCTTCGGACCGCCAATAGCACGGCCGACAAAGTAGGCCAGGATATCGGTCCCCCACACCACTGCGAAGATGAAAAGCGTGGCGACAAACCCCGCCTGATTATCACCGCGGATGGCTGCAAGAGAGATGCCGCTCAATCCGGCATAGACAATACCGCCCGGAAGCCACCAGGAGCCGTGCCCAAGGATCGCCAACAGCACGCCCGTAACGACACCACCGCAAAGCAGCGGCATGGACAGCTCGCCTTCTCCGATGATGAGATCGGCAGCGATAAGTAGAACGACCAGCCAGCCGAACGCATTGGCCTTGAAGCTCCGCTCCGAAAGGCCCGTGATCGTTGACCATTCATAATAGATCAACGGTGCCATCACGGCAGCCACAAGGTTGAACGCCCAGCCACCTATCCATGTTGCGGCAAGGACGATTACGGCCAGCACAATAGCGGACGCGATGCGAAGTTTGAGCTCCTGCCCCATCAGCCGACCACCGCCGCAGGTCTTGCAGACAAACCGCCAAAGCGCCTGTTACGCGACGCATAGATCTTGAGGGCTTCGACAAAAAGATCCCGGTTGAAATCCGGCCAATAGTCGGGAAGGAAAACGAATTCCGAATACGCGGCCTGCCAGAGCAGGAAGTTCGAAAGCCTCTCCTCGCCGCTCGTGCGGATGATGAGATCCGGATCCGGTATGCCCGCCGTATCGAGATGATCGCTGATCATCTCGGAACTGATGGAAGCAGGATCAAGGAGGCCGGCCTTCACCTTCTGCGCAATCCTCGTGGTTGCACGCGCAATTTCGTCACGAGACCCGTAATTGAACGCGATCACCACCGTAAGCGCGGTATTGTTACGCGTCGTCTCCTCCGCCTCCAGAAGAAGCGGCAGAATATCGCCACGCAGTTTGTCGCGCTCACCGATAACTTTGATCCGTACATTTTCTCGATGAAGTTCGGCCAGGTCGCGTCGTATAAAACGGCGAAGGAGGCCGAGCAGATCACTGACCTCGGCTTCCGGCCGGCTCCAGTTTTCCGACGAGAACGCAAACAGCGTCAAATACCGGACGCCTAGCTCACCAGCCGCCCGAACCGTTTCCTTGACGGCCTCGACACCCTTGCTGTGCCCCATCGTCCGGGCCAGACCGCGCTTGTTGGCCCACCGACCGTTACCATCCATGATAATGGCAACGTGCTCCGGAATGATCGCAATATCTGGCGTCAGCATGTCCTATGCATTTCCTTCAACGGCCGAGGGAGGGATAAAGATACCCAACCTAGACCTGCATGATTTCCTTTTCCTTATCCGCAAGCAAGCGGTCGACTTCAGAAATCGTGTCATCGGTCATCTTCTGAACCTTTTCGGACTGCGAGCGGCTATCGTCCTGGCCGATTACGCCATCCTTTTCGGCTTTTTTCAGGCCTTCCATGCCATCGCGACGAACATGCCGGGCAGCGACCTTAGCTTTCTCCGCATAATCATGCGCAACCTTGACCAGCGACTTGCGGCGCTCTTCATTGAGTTCAGGCAGCGGGATGCGAAGGTTCTGCCCGTCGACGATCGGGTTGAGGCCAAGGTGCGATTCGCGGATGGCACTTTCTACAGCCCGAACCATGGACTTGTCCCAGATCGAGACACCCAGCATGCGGGGCTCCGGCACGGTGATGTTCGCCACCTGATTCAGCGGCACGCGCGAGCCGTAGGCCTCAACGGTAATCGGATCAAGAACGTTGGCCGACGCGCGACCGGTTCTCAGAGACGCGATATCGCTCTTGAAGGCATTGACTGCACCTTCCATGCGGCGCTTGATGTCGTTGAGATCGACTGACCCACTCATCGTTGGAACTCCATCTTGTTATCGTTGAGCTTTCTGATCGGCAGAAAGATCGCGGTAATTTCTCAGTTGTCGGATACGATCGTCTTGAGGCCGCCGCCGGTCAAGATCTGCGTAAAGCCGCCCGGCTCATGGATCGAGAAGACGACGATCGGGATATGGTTTTCGCGGGCAAGCGCGACCGCGGCGACATCCATCACTGCGAGGCCCTTTTCCAGAACCTCGCTATGCGTTAGCGCGTCGAAGCGGGTAGCATTCGGATCCTTTTTCGGGTCGGCGGAATAGATGCCATCCACCTGGGTGCCCTTGAAGATAGCTTCGGCACCGATTTCTGCGGCGCGCAACGCAGCTGCCGAATCGGTGGTGAAGAACGGATTGCCTGTGCCGCCGGCGAAAATAACCACCCGGCCCTGCGCCATGTGATGCAGTGCCTGTCGCTGCGAGAAGCTTTCGCAGATTTCCGGCATGGCGATAGCCGAAAGAACGACGGTATCGATATCGAGCTTGCGCAGCGACGTTGCAAGCGCCAGCGCGTTGATCACGGTGGCCAGCATGCCCATATGGTCGCCGGTCACCCGGTCGCCGCCCTTGGAGGCCACCGCCACGCCGCGGAAAATATTGCCGCCGCCGACGACCACACCAACCTCGACGCCCATGCGCCGTGCTTCGGCAATATCGGAAGCGATACGGTCAGCGACCGCGACATCGATGCCAAACCCCTGGCTGCCCATGAGAGCCTCGCCGGAGGCCTTGAGGAGAACGCGTTTATATATGGGCTGAGACGACATGACGGCTCCTTTAAAAGCGAAACGGAAACGGAGAGATCAAACGGCTTGCGGATACACGAAGGGCACCGGCTTGTCACCGGTGCCCTTATAGTTTTCACTGGATTAGGCGAGGAAATCAGCCCTTTGCAGCAGCAGCAACTTCTGCAGCAAAGTCGGTTTCTTCCTTTTCGACGCCTTCGCCGAGCAGAAGGCGAGCCATGCCGGTCACTTCGATCGGTGCGCCGACTTCCTTTTCGGCTTCCTTGATGGCAGCGCCGACGGTCAGGTCAGGATTGATGACGAAAGCCTGCGACAGAAGCGCGACTTCTTCGAAGAACTTGCGCATCCGGCCTTCAACCATCTTTTCGATGATGGCTTCCGGCTTGCCGGATTCGCGAGCCTGCTCGATGAAGACGTGGCGTTCGCGCTCGGCGACGGCAGCATCGACTTCTTCGGCGCGTACGGCGAGCGGAGCCGTTGCGGCAATGTGCATGGCAACCTGACGGCCGATGGCGTTCAGTGCGTCCTTGTTACCGGTCGACTTGAGCGCAACCAGAACGCCGAGCTTGCCGAGGCGATCAGCAGCAGCGTTGTGGATATAGGTAGCAACGACGCCATCTTCCACTTCGAGTGCTGCCGAACGGCGCAGGTTCATGTTTTCGCCGATCGTGGCAACAGCGTCCTTGATCGTGTCGGTGACCGACTTGCCGGTTGCCGGGTAGATGGCGGCGCCGACAGCTTCAACGGAACCGTCAGTGGTGAGTGCAACGTCGGCGATGCCGCGAACGATTGCCTGGAAGGCGTCGTTACGGGCAACGAAGTCGGTTTCGGAGTTGACTTCGACGACAACGGCCTTGGTGCCGGTCGATGCAACGCCGATCAGACCTTCGGCAGCCGTGCGGCCAGACTTCTTGTCGGCCTTGGCGATGCCCTTGGCGCGCAGCCAGTCGATTGCCGCTTCGATGTCGCCGTTGTTTTCGGTCAGCGCCTTCTTGCAGTCCATCATACCTGCGCCGGACTTTTCGCGCAGTTCCTTCACCAGTGCAGCGGTGATCTCAGCCATTGTAAGCCTCTTGTCGGTTTAAATTGCGTAGCGCCGAAAAACTCGGCGAACTCAAGGTTTTGGGAACGAATGTACCCGGAAGTGTGACAGGGTGATGAAGACACCGCCGGCCTGCCCTTCAACCACAATCCGATGGATCGCAGGCGAACAGGACTTTTAAACAAACCGAGGCCAGGGATCGTCTCTCTGGCCTCGGTCGAATTGAAAAAGCAGGAACGGATAACCGTTCCAACCTTGGCCTTAGGCTTCAGCTTCGCCTTCGAGAGCCGGCTCGACCGGAGCTTCGGCGGACGCGCCGAGGTCACGGCCAGAAGCGCCCTGCTGGCGAGCGATGCCGTCGATGGCAGCGCGAGCGATCAGGTCGCAGTAGAGAGCGATGGCGCGCGAAGCGTCGTCGTTACCCGGGATCGGGAAGTCGATCAGGTCCGGATCGCAGTTCGAGTCGATGATGGCAACGACCGGAATGCCGAGGCGCTTGGCTTCGTCGATCGCGATCTTTTCCTTGTTGGTGTCGATGATGAACATCAGGTCCGGAACGCCGCCCATGTCGCGGATACCGCCGAGAGCCTTTTCCAGCTTCTCGCGTTCGCGCTCAAGGTTCAGACGCTCCTTCTTGGAATAGCCGGACTGTTCCGAGTTCAGGATCTCATCGAGCTTGCGCAGACGGGCGATCGAGTTCGAAATGGTCTTCCAGTTGGTCATCATGCCGCCGAGCCAGCGGGAGTTGACGTAGTACTGAGCCGAACGCTTGGCGGAATCAGCAACAAGCTCGGAAGCCTGGCGCTTGGTGCCAACGAACAGAACACGGCCGCCACGGGCAACGGTGTCGGACACGACCTGCAGGGCGCGCGACAGCATCGGAACGGTCTGGGCCAGGTCGATGATGTGGATGTTGTTACGGTCGCCGAAGATGTACGGCTTCATCTTCGGGTTCCAGCGGTGCGTCTGGTGGCCGAAGTGGACGCCTGCTTCGAGGAGCTGACGCATAGAGAAATCGGGCAATGCCATGCCTAGTTATCCTTTTCCGGTTGAACCTCCGCAAGGCAAACAGCACCCTCTTCGAGAATGCCACCGGGCGGAAAAATCCGGATTTCTCCCGGATGATCCCATGCCTCACGTGTGGAATATCGGTGCCCATACAGGCGATTGTGGAAAATTGCAAGCGCTGTGGTGCAGCTTTCACCGCACGACACAAGCGAAACCGGTCAGGCCTTGGCCCCGAGCCTTTGGCGGACCTGCTCGACACTCCCACGGATATAGATCGTATGCGGCTGCCCGGCGCCATTGACCGCAGCAAACGTAACGATCGTCACACCTTCTTCGAAGGGCATCACATAAAGGATCTGCGCCGGGTTGATGTAGACTTCCTGATTGTGGGTGTTTTTAAATCCGATCAATGCCATGAATCACTCCTTATTGCGGCGCAACTACAGACACGAAACTAACAATGTGTCGAGTATTGTGACGCCTAGATTCGGCACTGCGACCGCGTGTTCCAAATCAAATGGCAAGATCGTTACTAACGCGGCACCGCAGGGCACGGATCCTGCTGTGTCTTCAGCAACTCCAGCTTCACGAGGCTGCCTTCCAGCGAAAAATCACCGTAATCCATGGTCAGATCACGGGTTATGCCGTTCTCGTAGAGCTTGAAAGACATGTTGTAGACCGGCATCGGATCGCCGGCGGCGCCATCGTTGAAATAGGCGATCGTGACCGGCCAGTAGGGAGTCTTGGCAAACTCGCCGGCGGCACCGGCTTCGGTATCGCCTTTTTCCGGTGTCTCCGCCTTGCCGATCACGGTTGAGGTCAGAAGTGCCTGATCGCCGTTTTCTGAGCCATCGAAGACACGCGTCTCAAAGATACGTTTGTTGTCCTTGGCCTGCTGAATGATGTCGAGCATATGACTGGTCGGGAACGCGCTTGCCGGCAGATCCACTTCTCTGCCATTTGCCCCCTGCAGCTCGACCTTCACCCCGCTCTCGCCTTCGCTCGCATCGCCGGTCACGCTCTTGTCGAGTTGCTCATCGGTGAAGGACTTGGTCTCGAAATGAAACTGCTTCGCGGAAAGATCTTCGAACGTCTTGGTCTGCTGGTCGCTGACACGCGTCTCCTCGCCCGTGCTGATCTTGGTGACGAGGCGGAAATTGGTCGTGAACCCGGTGCAGGCAGAGCCGTTGAATTCATAGACCATACGGCCGAACATGCCCTCGATGCCGGAGCGCTCGGACGCATCCTTGAGCTTGAGGTCATAGACCGCCCTGTGAGGAATAAGCAGGCGCGCAGCACTGTCGGCGCTGATCGGCGCAGCGGAGGCGACACCGGCACTGGTGACGAGGAACAGCGCGAGGCTCGTGCGCAGCATTCATATTCTCCTGTTGGACTCGGGCGCGGGTGTTATAAGAACGCCATCAGCCAAGGTTATGACCTTGATGAAGGATTTTTGTACGCTTGACAACAAACCGGAGACCGAAATGTCCGATGCCATCGAAAGCCGCCTGAAGGAACTTGGAATTACCCTCCCCGTGGCAGCGGCGCCCGCAGCCAACTACGTGTCCTATGTCATCAGCGGCAACATGCTTTATATCTCCGGACAGTTGCCGACCGAAAATGGCAAGCTTGAGATCAAAGGCCTGGTCGGCAGTGACGTTGATGTGACAACGGCGAGCCGCGCAGCCGAACTTTGCGCCATCAACATCCTGTCGCAGGCAAAGGCAGCACTCGGTGGCGATCTCGGCAAGATCAAGCGCGTCGTCAAGCTGTCGAGCTTTGTCGCCTCCGCTCCCGGCTTCACCGAGCAGCATATCGTCACCAACGGCGCATCGAACCTGATTGCAAACGTCCTGGGCGAAGCTGGCAAGCATGCTCGCGCTGCCGTTGGCATGGCCGCATTGCCGCTCAATGCCGCCGTTGAAATCGAAGCCGTTATCGAGATCGAAGCATGACATCTGCATCCTGGATCAAGGATCTGCCCGTCGCGCATCGCGGCTATCACGACATGAACAAGGCCGTATGGGAGAACTCCCTCTCGGCCTTCGCCCGCGCCGCGGATGCCGGCTTTGCCATCGAATGCGACCTGCAGCTTTCCGCGGACAGCATTCCGATGGTCTTCCACGACGACAAGCTTGAGCGCGTCTGCGGCATCAAGGGCGATGTGCGGGAGCGCACCGCCTCTGAACTCGGCCTGCTTTCCATCGGCGGAACGGCCGACAGGATCCCGACCTTGAAGCAGATGCTCAAACTGGTCGATGGTCGCGTACCGCTTGTGATCGAATTGAAAGGCCGCACCGCCGAAGAAGATGACGGCTTCGTCGATATCGTTCTCGAAGAGCTGGAAGGTTATCAGGGCAAAGTCGCGCTGATGAGCTTCGACCATCACCTGATCCGCGATCTGAAGAAGGCCGACACACCTTATCCGATCGGCCTGACCGCTGAAGGCAGCCAGCCGGAAGAGTTCTTCAAGCATGATGAAATGGCCCAGCTTGGGCTGGATTTCATCTCCTATCACTGGTCCGACCTGCCGAACAGCTTTATCACCGCCCTGAGACAGACCGGCATTGCGTTGATTACCTGGACTGTCAGGGATGAAAACGCGCGCGAGGCTACCTATAAATATGCAGATCAGATGACGTTCGAAGGGTTTGACCCGCGCACGTCGCCCACTGCATAATTCAGGTACATGGCCGGTAATCTTTCAATCCGCATCGAACAATCCTTTGCCGCGATCAGCCCAGAACGCTGGTCGCGGCTTGCGGGTGCCTCACGGGAAAGTTCTTCCGCAGCGGTCCCCTATAATCCGTTTCTCTCGCATGCCTTCCTTTCGTCGCTGGAACAATCAGGCTCTGCCACGGCCAAGACCGGCTGGCATGGGCATCACATTCTTCTCGAAACCGAAGAAGGCACGCTGATCGGCGCAATCCCCGCCTATCTGAAAAGCCATAGCCAGGGCGAATACGTCTTCGACCACGGCTGGGCGGACGCCTTCGAGCGAGCGGGCGGGCGCTATTATCCGAAACTGCAATGCGCCATCCCCTTCACGCCGGCTACCGGCCCTCGCCTGCTGGTCGCTTCCGGTTATGATCGTGAGACCATGCAGGAGACACTTGCCGCAGGTCTCCAGGAAGTGACACGGCAGCTTGGAATATCATCAGCGCACGTAACCTTCGTACCGGAAAACGAGGTCGAGGTCTTCGAGGCGGCCGACTACCTCCACCGGACCGACCAGCAATTCCATTTCATCAACGAAGGTTATGCCGATCACGACGCATTCCTCGAAACGCTGGCGTCACGCAAACGCAAGGCGCTGAAGAAGGAACGTCGTACTGCACTCGAAAACGGGATTTCGATCGACCGGCTGACCGGCGCCGACCTGACTGAGGATATCTGGGACCAGTTCTTCGCCTTCTACATGGACACCGGCGGCCGCAAATGGGGTCGGCCCTATCTCACCCGCAGCTTCTATTCGCTGATCGGCAGCCACATGGCCGATGACATCCTGCTGGTCATGGCAAAACGCGATGGGCGTTATATCGCAGGCGCGATCAACTTCATCGGCGGCGACACCCTCTATGGCCGGCATTGGGGCTGCATCGAGGATCATCCCTTCCTGCATTTCGAAGTATGCTATCATCAAGCCATCGACTTCACGCTTGCCAAGGGGCTGAAGCGCGTCGAAGCTGGCGCGCAGGGCGAGCACAAGCTCGCCCGCGGTTATCTTCCCGTCACCACCCATTCCATGCATTACATCGCCCATCCGGGCCTGCGCCGCGCGATTTCCGACTATCTGGAGCGCGAGCGGCAGGAGGTGGACGGCATGAACGAATACCTGTCCGAGCACAGCCCTTTCCGAAAAGGCGAGCGGCAGCAGGATGATTGATTGAAGTAATTCCGGCAAAAGCGAGCACCGGTTTTGCGTTCGGAATTGCGTTGAAAGAAGCAGATAGGAGAGGACTTCCATGAGCTACGACGACAACAACATCTTCGCGAAGATCCTGCGCGGCGAGATCCCTTGCCACCGCGTTTACGAGGATGCCGACACTCTGGCCTTTATGGATGTCATGCCGCAATCCCCAGGTCACCTCCTGGTGATACCGAAGACGCCCTCGCGCAATATTCTCGACGCTGACCCGGCCACCCTGTCGAAAGTCATTCCGATCGTGCAGAAGCTTGCCAATGCGGCCAAGGATGCGTTCGAGGCCGATGGCATCACGGTCACGCAGTTCAACGAACCGGCTGCCGGCCAGACCGTCTATCACCTGCATTTCCACATCATCCCGCGCTACGAAGGCGCCGGCCTGAAGCCGCATAGCGGCCAGATGGAAGACCATGGCGTTCTGGCCACCAACGCCAAGAAGGTCGTTGACGCGCTCGGCGCCTGATCAGGCTTCGAGCAGAAACAGACCGGCCACAAGAATGGCGATCGGTGCGATGACGCCGATCGCCACCTTCTTGCCCGTCATCAGAAAAATGCAAAAGCCGATACCCGCGGCAGAGAGCCGAAGCCAGAGCGGAGAATCGGCCAATACGCCCGTCGGAAACACGATCAGCTTGGCCGTGACGGCCATGACCAGCGCTGTCGCAACCGCCCTCACCCAGTTCAGCGCCTCCGACTCCTCATTCAGCCTGTTGCCGGCCAGAACCCCGAGCCAGCGCCAGAAATCCGTTGCGATAAAGCCGGCAACGATGATCAGGATATAGGTCCAGTATTCCTCCAGCATCATGCGGCCTCCTCAACGGCACGCCGACGCTGTCGTCTATATCGATCGATAAGATAGGCAACGGTTCCGCCGCCGAGACCGGCAATCAGCACATCGAATTGCGGGACGACGAGCGCCAAGAGCGGCCCTGTGACGATGCCGATGATAAAGGCGAGCTTCACCACGAACTGTCTGGAACTCGCCCAGATCGACGAGATGAAATAGACCGGTGTCAACATGAAGAGGGCGCCCGCCACGACCGGCGGAAATTGCGAAACGATGCCGTAGCTGATGCCGACGATCGCCGCATTGCCACATGTGAGCGTGAGGCCGAAACCGGCAAAAAAGGCGACCCGGTACTGGCGTGGCACATCACGCAGATGCGTCGAGGCGAACACCCAGGAAGTGATGGCAATGAAATGCGACAGGAACAGAAGCAGCCAGACGGGAGTCTTCTGTGTCCGCATTTCCGGCACGATCGACGCTACCATCGGCATCATCCGGATGGCGGACAGGGTGACGGCAAGAAACGACGCAACGATATTGGCACCGCCGATCATCGAGCCGACAAGGATCATCTGCGACGGCAAGGCCCAGACGCCGAGCGTCATGATCACAGCCTCCCAACGCGTCAATCCCGCCTGCAGCGCGAATGCGGCAAACCCGACATAGGACGTCATCAGAATAATGGCGGGAAGCGAGATGACGCCGCGCATGCCCGTCAGGAACCATTTCAAGTTACCGGGCTCATTGCGCTGCTCTGCAGACATAGGCATTCCATTTGCTGTTGATCAAATATGCCTACAAATACAAAGATGCCGGGACAAGCCCGGCATCTTTCATTCAATCGATATGAGAGCGATTACTTACTCTTCGGCACCCGCGGAACGGTGCTGCTCTTGCGTGGCTTCGGCGCATCTTCGGCGATTACGTCGCCGTCGTCATCCGCTTTGGCGGCTGCGCCCTTACCGCCATCCTTGCCCTTGGACGAGGATTTCTTGGCGGTCTTGGGCTTCGTAACCTTGGCCTTTGCCTCTTCGGCAGCCTCTTCCACTTCGGCTTCCGGCTTGGGCTTCACAGGCACGGCTTCCGGAATGGAATCGAGCACCAACTTGTCCTTGCCGTTGTCGTCCTTGCCGACCGTGACGCGGACTACACCACCCTTGCGCAGAGCCCCGAACAGGATCTCATTGGCAAGCGGCTTCTTGATGTATTCCTGGATCACGCGGGAAAGCGGGCGGGCGCCCATCTTCTCGTCGTAACCCTTGTCGGCCAGCCATGCGATCGCATCCTCATGCAGGTCAAACGTGACGTTGCGTTCGGACAGCTGGGTTTCCAGCTGCATGACGAACTTCTGCACGACCTGATGGATGACGGCCGTCGGCAGCGGCGCGAACGGTATTGTCGCGTCGAGACGGTTGCGGAATTCCGGCGTGAACAGGCGGTTCAATGCCTCTTCGTCTTCGCCGGTGCGCTTGGAAGAACCGAAGCCGAAGGCGGCCTTGGCCATTTCCGAAGCGCCCGCATTGGTCGTCATGATCAGGATGACGTTGCGGAAATCGATCTTCTTGCCGTTGTGGTCGGTCAGCGAACCGTGGTCCATGACCTGCAGCAGGATGTTGTAGATATCCGGATGCGCCTTCTCGATTTCGTCGAGCAGCAGCACACTGTGCGGATGCTGATCGACCTGATCGGTCAGAAGACCGCCCTGATCGAATCCGACATAGCCGGGAGGTGCGCCAAGCAGTCTGGAGACCGTATGGCGTTCCATATATTCCGACATGTCGAACCGCAGCAACTCGACGCCGAGCGAAGCTGCAAGCTGTTTGGCCACTTCCGTCTTACCAACGCCTGTCGGGCCGGAGAAGACGTAGGAACCAATCGGCTTGTTCGGCTCGCGCAGGCCGGCACGCGCCAGCTTGATCGCGGTCGAAAGTGCTTCGATCGCGGCATCCTGACCGTAGACGACGGACCGCAGTTCCTTTTCCAGGTTGGCGAGAACAGCCTCGTCATCCTTGGAAACGGTTTTAGGCGGTATCCGCGCCATCGTCGCGATGGTGGCCTCGATCTCCTTCTCGGTGATCAGCTTGCGGCGCTTGGAGGCCGGCAGCAGCATCTGCGCCGCACCGGTCTCGTCGATCACGTCGATCGCTTTGTCCGGCAGTTTGCGGTCGGAAATGTAGCGGGCCGACAGTTCGACGGCCGACTTGATCGCCTCGTTGGTGTAGCGAAGCTTGTGGTAGTCCTCGAAATAGGGCTTCAGGCCCTTCATGATCTCGATCGCATCCGGGATGGACGGCTCATTGACGTCGATTTTCTGGAAGCGGCGGACCAGAGCCCGATCCTTTTCGAAGAACTGGCGATATTCCTTGTAGGTGGTCGAACCGATGCAGCGGATCTGCCCGGAGGACAGAGCCGGCTTCAACAGGTTGGACGCATCCATCGCGCCGCCCGATGTTGCACCCGCACCGATAACGGTGTGGATTTCGTCGATGAACAGGACCGCACCCGGAAAATCTTCCAGTTCCTTGACGACCTGCTTCAGGCGCTCTTCGAAGTCACCGCGATAACGGGTGCCGGCGAGCAGCGTGCCCATGTCGAGCGAGAAGATCGTCGCATCGGCGAGCGCTTCAGGCACCTTGCCTTCGACGATGCGCTTGGCGAGACCTTCGGCGATCGCAGTCTTGCCCACGCCTGGATCACCCACATAGAGCGGGTTGTTCTTGGAGCGACGGCACAGGACCTGGATCGTCCGGTTGACTTCCGAATGGCGACCGATCAGCGGATCGATGCGCCCATCCTTGGCCTTGTCGTTCAGATTGACGCAGTATGCCTTAAGCGCATCCTGAGGTTTCTTGGCTGCACCCTCTTCCGGTTCGCCGCCTCCACGCGATGGCTTTGCCTCGGAATCAGGCTCTTCGGAACCGCGCGGCGTACGGGACTGGGAGGAACCCGGGCGCTTGCCGATACCGTGAGAGATATAATTGACCGCATCGTAACGGGTCATTTCCTGCTCCTGCAGGAAGAATGCGGCATGACTTTCGCGCTCGGCGAAAATCGCAACGAGCACATTGGCACCAGTTACTTCTTCACGACCGGAAGACTGGACATGGATGACGGCCCGCTGGATGACACGCTGGAAGCCGGAGGTAGGCTTCGAGTCTTCGTCATAGCCGGTCACGAGGTTGGCAAGTTCGTTGTCGACATAATCGGCAACGGTCTTGCGCAGGTTTTCAAGGTTGACGTTACAAGCGCCCATGACCGCCGCCGCATCCGCGTCATCAATCAACGCGAGAAGCAGGTGTTCGAGCGTGGCATATTCGTGATGCCGCTCGTTGGCGAAGGTCAGTGCCTGATGCAGCGCCTTTTCAAGACTAGGCGAAAATGTGGGCACGTCGGGTTCCTCACTTTTTTTCCATGACACATTGTAGGGGATGCTGGTGTTGTCTGGCGAAATCCATCACCTGGCTCACCTTGGTCTCCGCTACTTCGTAGGTAAATACGCCGCATTCCCCCACACCGTGGTTATGAACGTGGAGCATAATGAGCGTGGCGGCCTCCCTGTCCTTCTGAAAGAACCGCTCCAATATGTGGATGACGAAGTCCATCGGGGTATAATCGTCATTCAACAGGAGTACGCGATACAGGTTCGGGCGTTTCGTCTTGGGCTTCGTACGCGTGATGACCGAGGTTCCGCGGTTGGCGTTATCCCCGTCACCATCTTTTTCTTTTTCCATCGAGATCGGCAGTGCGATCATCATTCATCATCCCCAGGTGCCGACGACCTTATTGAACATTGCGGTCCGCCGAACTCCAGTCTTACTAACTTAGTCCATTGGACACAGATTTTAAGCCCCCTTTGCGGCGGCGCAATCACTATTCCGCCAGAGAGCCGTTCAACCTGCAAAAATTAACACCCATCAGCCCATCGGATGCAAACGCCAAGCGACCGCACCTGACGATTGTCAGCGACGAAGACATTAAATCGCGGTGTGGGGTTAATCTCACAGGGACGACCGGATAAAGTCGCTCCCTATTAATGGGATTGCATTCGCCGCGTTACAAGAGGCGAACGAGCGATAACGGCGCGACCGAAGGCGGAATCAAAAAGCGGGCCCAAGCGGCCCGCCGGAATGTGTTAGCACTGATGCTCAGTCGAGATCGACGTCGAGGATGGCCATCGAGAAATTGTAGGAGCGCTCGTCGTCCTCGTCATCAACATAGACGACACCGAGAAACTCTTCACCCAGATAGACCTCTGCCGAATCGTCCTTGCGCGGCCGTGCCTTGACAACGATCTGCGGATTCAAAAGGCGCTTGAAGTAAGCGTCGATTTTCTTGATTTCGTCGGGCTTCACGACAATCTCCGTTTCTATTCACGTTGCCGCGCTTGTTGCATGCGACCGCGGCAAAAGTAAAGCCGACAAGCCTTGGGCCTGCCGGCTTCGACGATTATCCACCGGCGTTTCTATAGCCGGCAGCACTCAGTCTTCCGACATCAGCAGCTGATCCATGACCCGCGCCGGCTCCGAACAGCCCGCCTCCCCGACCACCTTCGCCGGCACCCCGGCAACGGTCGACTTAGACGGAACGGGTTTCAGCACCACCGAACCGGCCGCGACACGCGAGCACGAGCCGATCTCGATATTACCAAGGATCTTCGCACCGGCGCCGATCAGCACGCCATTGCCGATCTTCGGATGGCGATCGGCACCTTCCTTGCCTGTTCCCCCAAGCGTCACACCATGCAGGATGGAGACATTGTCACCGATGACTGCAGTCTCGCCGACGACGAGGCCCGTGGCATGATCGAGGAAAATGCCCTTGCCGATCCGTGCCGCCGGATTGATATCCGTCTGGAAGACACTGGAAGAACGGCTCTGAAGATAGAGAGCAAAATCACGGCGCCCACGGGTATAGAGCCAGTTGGCAAGACGATGCGTCTGGATTGCGTGAAAGCCCTTGAAATAGAGCACCGGCTCCAGGAAGCGCAAGCATGCCGGATCGCGATCATAAAACGCCTGGATATCGACCCGGAGGATGGAACCCCATTCCGGCCAGTCATCCAGCATTTCCATGAATGTCTGACGCAACAGAACCGCCTGCAGATCCGGATGATCGAGACGCTCGCAGATCCGGTGAACGACACATTCTTCCAGGGAACGATGGTTCAGCACGGTGGAATAGAGAAACGCGGCAAGAAGCGGATCCTGCTCGATGGCAAGCCGCGCTTCCTGCTGCAACGTATCCCATATCGGATCGACCGTCGCGACGGGTTCTTTGATGCGAATGTCCACTCTTGAGGGCATGACCCACTCCATAGTCGCCTGCAGGCTTTGGAAGACCATTATATAGAACAGGATTACCGGAACGCCAACGCAGGTAAAATCGCATTCCGTTGATCATTACGATCAGAGAACCTGTTACCGACCTGACAGTGCCGCATAAAATTCGAGAACCGCCTTCTTGAACACCCTGTCTCCGACCGCAAGCATGTGATCGCGGTTCGGGATATCGAGCGCCCGTGCATCCGGCATGAGGTCGGCCAGTTCCTGGGCAGATCCGGCGATATCATCCTTTGTTCCGACACCGATCAGCGTCGGGGCCTCGATCCGCCCCATATCGGAACGCGCCACCAGATCGCGCGAGCCACGGATACAGGCGGCAAGAGCCAGCTTGTCGCTCTTCGTCTGGTCCGCAAAGGCGCGGAACATCTTGCCACGCTCGTGCGTGATCGCATCGACATCCGGCGCAAGCAAGGCGTCCGCAATCGGGTCCCAGTCACCCACGCCATCGGTCATGCCGATGCCGAGACCACCTAGAACCAGCGAACGGACCCGTTCCGGATGAGCAAGCGCCGCAAAGACGGAAATCCTTGCTCCCATCGAATATCCGAACAGATGAGCGTCCGGAATGCGCAAATGGTCGAGCAGCGCCACGGCATCATCGGCCATGACCCATGGGCGATAGGCTTCCGCGTCGAGCGGCTTGTCGCTTCCGCCATGGCCGCGGTTATCGATGGCAATAACCCTGTAGCCGGCGTCACCAAGCGTTTTCAGCCAGCCGGGATGCACCCAGTTGACCAGCGCGCTCGAAGCAAAGCCGTGAATGAGAAGCACCGGCTCGCCGGACGGATCACCCTCGTCGAAATAACGAAGATTGATGCCGTCGTGAATGAAGGACGAGAAGGCGGGCGCATTCAAATTCATCGGATTATCCCTTGTTTGACGCGACCTATAGTGGATCGAAGATCGCCAATGAACCCGCTTGAGAAAAAAATGCGGACGTTTCCCCCCTACACAAGCGGCGCGCAGGCGGATAATGTCCGGCGAAATCAAATGGCAGGGAGACGACCATGGCTGGCCACAGCATTCCTCACTTTCAAAACGATGGCGGATATCCGGTTATCCAGATCGGCGTGAAGGAATTCATGTGCACCGGTGCTTCCGTGCCTTTCGACCATCCGCACATCTTCATCGATCTCGGCGACGACAGCGAAAAAGTCTGTTCCTATTGCTCCACTCTCTATCGCTATAATCCGGGCCTGAAAGCCGAACAGACCGATCCTCCGGGTTGCGTCTTCCACGTCAAGGCAGCGTAATAAACTTTCAGGCAGCAAGCCGATGCATCTCGATAGGATTGCGATTGTGGGGGCTGGCATGGCCGGCCTGGCTGCAGCGCTTAGCTTTTCCCGCTTGGGCATGGCTTGTGACATTTTTGAAGAAGCCGGCGACCTTGTGGAAGTCGGCGCGGGCCTGCAGATGTCGCCGAACGCATCAGCAATCCTTGGCGAACTGGGCGTGCTGGCCGGACTCGAAAAAATCTGGACCGAGCCGCGAGAAATCGCCCTTGTCTCCGGCACATCCCTCAAGAAGCTGGCATCCGTTCCGGCAGGTGATTTTGCCAGGGATCGCTGGAAAGCACCCTACGGCGTACTTCACCGTGCGACGCTGCAGGCAGCATTGCTTTCAGCGGTGGAGCGAGATCCGCTCTGCTCGATCCGGCTTGGCACACCCATAAGAGGCGGCTTGCCAAAAGCCGTTCGGGAACTCACCGGAAACTCCTACCCGCTCGTGATCGGTGCCGACGGAGTGTGGTCCAATGCACGCGCGTCGGTGGAGGATGCTCCCCAGCCCGATTTCTCCCGGAATATCGCTTGGCGCTTTACCATTCCGCTCGACGAAGCACCCGACTGGCTTGCGCGCGATTGCGTTACCGCGTTCATGGGGCCGTCGACACATCTCGTTGCTTATCCTTTGAGAGAAATGAGCGAGTTCAACATCGTTGCCATCGCATCAGGCATAAGCCCCGGTGCCACATGGGAAGCGCAGGCGAACGAAGGCCAGAAAGCGATGCTGGTCAGGCAGTTTGGTGGCTGGAATGCGGAAATCACCGCGCTGTTGAGCCGCTTGCCCCGACCGACATTCTGGCCGCTTCACGAAGTGACGTCGGGTCGCTGGCACAATGGCCGCGACGTGGTGCTGATCGGAGATGCCGCACACGCGATGATGCCATTCTCTGCACAGGGCGCTGCCATGGCAATCGAGGACGGGTTCGTGCTCGCCAACGAAGTGAAGAAGTCAAGTTCCCTGCCCGCGGCTCTCGCCAGTTTCGAAAGCCAGAGAGTGAGCCGTGCGACAAGGGTGAAGGCTCGCGGGTCGTTCAACCGCTTCGCGTATCATGCTCGCGGTCCATTCCGTATCGGTCGCGATATCGTCCTGTCGCTACGTCCGCCGCAATCTCTCGCGGCGGATCTGGATTGGCTTTACGGATACCGCGTCAGTTGATCAGACGGCAGCGGCTGCGAGGAAGCCCTGCTCGAGATCCTTCTGGAGGTCGGCAACATCTTCCAGGCCGATCTGCAGGCGGATGACCGGGCCTTCTTCGGGCTGTTTGCGGATCGTGCGGTCAGACAGATTAACCTGTAGCGCCAGGCTTTCGAACCCACCCCAGGAATAACCGAGACCGAAATAGCTCAATGCATCGAGGAACGCATGCGCTTTTGCCTTGGCGTTGTCTGCGTCAGCCTTGAGCACGAAGGAGAAAATGCCGCTGGAACCCTTGAAATCACGCTTCCAAATCTCGTGTCCTGGGAAACTCGGCAATGCCGGATGCAGCACACGCGCCACATCGTCGCGCCCTTCCAGCCACTGCGCGAGAGCAAGCGCGCTTTTCTGATGATGCTCCAGACGAACACCCATGGTCCGCAGACCACGCAGGATCATGTAGGAATCATCCGGCGCACCGCAGATACCCATGAGGATGCGGGCTTCCTCCAGCTGCGGCCACCACTTGGCATTGGCGGACACCGACCCCATCACGATGTCGGAATGGCCCGAAGGGTATTTCGTCGTTGCATGGATTGACACGTCCACACCGAAATCGAGCGGTCGGAAATAAAGCGGCGTCGCCCAGGTATTGTCCATCGTCACGACGCAACCATGCTTGTGTGCGGCATCGGCAATCGCACGAATATCCTGCATCTCGAATGTGTTGGAACCCGGCGCCTCGGTGTGCACCAGCTTCGTATTTGGTTTGATCAGAGCATCGATACCGGCACCGATTTCCGGGTCGTAATACTCGATTTCCACGCCAAGGCGCGTGAGCATCGTATTGCAGAAATTTCGGCAGGGCGTGTAAACCGAATCGACGATCAAAGCATGGTCGCCCGCCGACAGGTAGGCCAGAAACGGCACCGAGATAGCTGCCAGCCCTGACGGGACCAGAATCGTGCCTGCTGAACCTTCCAATTCGTCAAAAGCAGCACACAATGCGTCTGTGGTCGGTGTTGCACGGGTACCGTAAGAGTAAGGCTGGCCTCGGCTCTCCATCGTCGCAGAATCAGGAAACAGCACGGTCGAGGCATGAACGACCGGGGGATTGACGAAGCCGTGGTAGGAGCGCGGATCATTTCCGATATGCGCAAGTCGCGTATTAGCGCCGGCAGCGCCGAGCATGGAAGATTTTCTGGTCATCTGGTGGGAAAACTCTCTAGGCGGGAAACCTTTCTTGTCGCGCTGCGAAGCCTGGAGGTCAAGCCCGGTCGATACGTCGTAAAGTTGAGCATAGATCAGATGCAAAACATAAAGGCACTGAATTCAGCACATACCGCATAAGCCATCGGCAATTGCTCAATCACTGAGCAAAAAACTAAATTTTACCTTATTTCAAACGCAATTCCTGCTGGTGAGACTTGACCCCCACAGCATTTGCGAATGAGATAGGCTGGCTCGCCGCTGGAGGGTTGGCGAGCAACCGGCCGTATTCGAACAACGATCAAGGGGAGCGGCCCGGTGACGTCAGAAAATAAAACACAAACAAAGGTTGGGAAAATGAAAAAGACAATTCTGTCAGCCGCGATTGGCGCTGCAGCCCTGGGCTTGGCCTCGGCAGCATCGGCAGCCACGCTTGATGACGTTAAGGCAAAGGGTGTCGTCACCTGCGGCGTCAGCGCTGGCATTCCGGGTTTCTCGAATCCAGACGACAAGGGCGAGTGGACCGGTATCGACGTCGATTACTGCCGCGGTATCGCTGCCGCCGTTTTCGGCGACCCGACGAAGGCTAAGTTCGTTGCCCTGTCGAGCAAGGACCGTTTCCCGGCGCTGCAGTCCGGCGAAGTCGACGTCCTTACGCGCAACACCACCTGGACGATCAGCCGCGACACATCGCTCGGCTTCAACTTCCGTACCGTCAACTACTACGACGGCCAGGGCTTCATCGTGAAGAAGAGCCTCAACGTGAAGTCGGCACTTGAGCTTTCCGGCGCTGCTGTCTGCGTCCAGACCGGCACGACCACCGAGCTCAACCTCGCCGACTACTTCAAGTCCAACAACCTTCAGTACAATCCGGTCGTCTTCGAAAAGGAAGCCGACGCTACGACTGCTTATGACTCCGGTCGTTGCGACGTCTACACGACCGACCAGTCCGGCCTCTATGCAATCCGCCTGAAGATGAAGAACCCGGACGAGAACATGGTTCTGCCGGAAGTCATCTCCAAGGAGCCGCTTGGCCCGGCCGTTCGCCAGGGTGACGACAAGTGGTTCGACATCGTGTCGTGGGTTCACTACGCCATGGTCAACGCCGAAGAACTCGGCATCACATCGAAGAATGTCGATGAGCTGAAGACCAGCGGCGGACCGGACGTGAAGCGCATGCTCGGCAGCGAAGAAGGCTCCAAGATCGGTACCGATCTCGGCCTTACGAACGATTGGGCTTACAACATTGTCAAGCTGGTCGGCAATTATGGAGAAGTCTTCGACCGCACCGTCGGCCCGAACACTCCGCTCAAGATCGAGCGTGGCCTGAACGCTCTGTGGACCAAGGGCGGTCTGCAATACGCCCCTCCGATCCGTTAATCGGACCGACATGGACATGGGCATGGAGGTGGAGAAATCCGCCTCCATGCATCTAAAATTCCCGCAAGGGCAAAAAGTCTCCAAAAAGGAGATAAATAAACTAAGGGGATTCGTTTATGGCCGGCATGGCCCTCAATTCCGAAACGTCTGACACCAAAAAGCGGGCCTCGTCCCTGATAAACGACCCGAAAGTGCGCGGGATATTCTATCAGGTCCTGACATTGGCGCTTCTCGTCCTCTTCGTGTGGACAGTCACCCAAAACACGATCCACAATCTGCAGAAGGCAAACATTGCCTCCGGTTTCGGATTTCTTCAGGGCCGCGCCGGTTTCGACATCGGCCAGTCGCTGATCGCTTATACAAGTGACTCCACCTATGGCCGCGCGCTGCTCGTCGGCATTCTGAACACCTTGCAGGTAGCCGTTCTTGGCATCATTACGGCTTCTATCATCGGCTTTATCGTCGGCATCGCCCGCCTTTCGCAGAACTGGCTCATTGCCAAGCTCGCGCAGGTCTATGTGGAGTTTTTCCGCAACATCCCGCCGCTGCTCGTTATCCTGTTCTGGTACAAGGGCGTCATCGCCGTACTTCCGCAAGCGCGCGAATCTCTGAATCTGCCCTTCCAGAGCTACCTCAACAATCGCGGCCTGTTCGTGCCAAAACCGATATTCGGAGATGGTGCCTGGGCAATCGCCGTAGCGTTTCTGATCGGTATCGTCGCTACGGTGTTCGTAGCGCGTTGGGCAAAGAAGCGACAAATGCTCACCGGAAAGCCGTTTCATACCGTTTGGACGGGTTTGGCGCTAATCATCGGCTTGCCGATCCTGACTTTCCTGGCACTCGGCGCACCGATCACCTTCGACTTCCCCGTTGCAGGTCGCTTCAACCTGACAGGTGGTTCGGTTCTTGGACCGGAATTCATCTCGCTCTACCTGGCGCTCTCCTTCTACACGGCTTCCTTCATTGCCGAGATCGTCCGCTCGGGCATCAAGGCTGTGCCGAAGGGCCAGACCGAAGCAGCAAACGCGCTTGGGCTACGCTCAAATGCTATAACACGACTGATCGTCCTCCCGCAGGCGCTCAGGATCATCATCCCACCACTGACAAGCCAATATCTGAACCTTACCAAGAACTCGTCTTTGGCGGTCGCGTGCGGGTTTGCAGACATTTATGCAATCGGCGGAACGATGTTGAACCAGACCGGTCAGGCAGTTGAGATCGTTGCTCTTTTCCTTGTCGTCTATCTGTCCATCTCGATCACCACGGCGATATTCATGAACTGGTTCAATGCCAAAATGGCCTTGGTGGAGAGATAATCATGGCCACGACCTCTTCAACTTTCGTGCGCCAGGACATGCTGGCGCAGCAACCGGCGCCGCTCGGTGTCAGCGGCCCGTCACACTGGTTCAGAACCAAGCTGTTCGCAACGCCGAAGGATACGGTTCTGACCATCCTGGCGCTTGCGCTGCTAGTCTATGTCATCCCAGGCATGATCAATTGGCTGTTTATCGATGCCGTCTGGACCGGTTCGGACCGGACGGCCTGTGCGACCGTCATCCAGGGCGGCATTCTTCCAGACGGTCAATCCGGCGCATGCTGGGCTTTTGTCGAAGCAAAATTCCAGCAGTTCATGTTCGGCCGGTACCCGGCTGATGAACGCTGGCGGCCGATCCTCGTCGCGGTCCTTTTCGTGATCCTGCTCATTCCGATGCTCATTCCGAAGGCCCCCCATAAGGGATGGAATGCGCTGGCGCTCTTCATCATCCTGCCGTTCATCTCGTTCTTCCTGCTGATCGGCGGCTTCGGCCTTCCGCATGTCGAGACTCAGCTCTGGGGCGGATTGATGGTAACGTTGATCCTCTCTTTCTTCGGGATCACCGTGTCTCTGCCGCTTGGCATTATCCTGGCGCTCGGACGGCGTTCGCAAATGCCTGTAATCAAGACGCTCTGCGTCGTCTTCATCGAGATAATCCGCGGCATTCCACTCGTCACGGTTCTATTCATGGCAAGCGTCATGCTGCCGCTTTTCCTGCCGGATGGATGGACGTTCGACAAACTGCTTCGCGCCCTGATCGGCGTTTCGATCTTCGCCTCCGCCTATATGGCGGAAGTCATTCGAGGCGGTTTGCAGGCGATTCCGAAGGGACAGTTTGAAGGGGCGGACTCGCTGGGATTGACCTATTGGCAAAAGACGCGGCTGATCATTCTGCCGCAGGCAATCAAGTTGGTCATCCCAAGCATCGTCAACACTTTCATTGGCCTGTTCAAGGATACGTCACTCGTCTCGATTATCGGCATGTTCGACCTTCTGGGGATCGTTACGCTCAACCAGTCGGATGCCAACTGGTCGACGCCGGTCACGCCGGTCACCGGTTACATTTTTGCCGGTTTCATATTCTGGCTTTTCTGCTTCGGCATGTCGCGATACTCCGCCTTTATGGAGCGACACCTCGACACCAGCCACAGGCACTAGCCGCAACAAGAGTTAAAGGGGAAAACAATGGCTGAAGCCCTAACGAAAAAACTGACCGTTTCCTCGACCGAGGTTGCAGTCGAAATCATCGGCATGAACAAGTGGTATGGTGATTTCCACGTGCTGCGCGACATCAATCTGAAGGTGATGAAGGGCGAGCGCATCGTCATTGCCGGGCCTTCGGGCTCCGGCAAGTCGACGATGATCCGTTGCATCAACCGGCTGGAAGAACATCAGTCGGGCAATATCCTCGTCGACAATATCGAGCTTACCAACGATCTGAAGAAGATCGACGAGGTGCGCCGCGAGGTCGGCATGGTGTTCCAGCACTTCAACCTCTTCCCGCACCTGACCATCCTGGAAAACTGCACGCTGGCTCCGATCTGGGTTCGCAAGATGCCGAAGAAGGAAGCCGAAGAGATCGCGATGCACTATCTGAAGCGCGTCAAGATCCCGGAACAGGCCAACAAATATCCGGGCCAGCTCTCCGGCGGCCAGCAGCAGCGCGTGGCGATCGCCCGCTCGCTCTGCATGAAGCCGAAGATCATGCTGTTCGACGAACCGACCTCGGCGCTCGACCCGGAAATGGTCAAGGAAGTGCTCGACACCATGGTCTCGCTTGCCGAAGAAGGCATGACCATGCTGTGCGTGACCCATGAGATGGGTTTTGCCCGCCAGGTCGCAAACCGCGTCATCTTCATGGACCAGGGCCAGATCGTCGAGCAGAACTCGCCGGCCGAGTTCTTCGATAATCCGCAGCACGAGCGCACAAAACTCTTCCTCAGCCAGATCCTGCACTGAGGACAGCTAAATATCGAGATGAAAAAGGGCGCCTGAAGCGCCCTTTTTCATCTCACCATTTGTAGGAATAACTCGCGTTAACGCTCGATACCGTCGTTGCATCGGTGAAGTTTCGGTTCACGCTGCCGCTCAGCGTTATGTTCTCGCCGAGAGGTTGCTCGATCCCGAAACTGGCAGCAACTGCCGAAAAATTCGCCGAACCATTGGCAACGGCTACGAAGGCGGTTCCGCTCTCACGCTGCCTCAACTTGATCGATTGGCTCGCGTCCAGTCCTGCCCAGTCTTTTTGCACACCGTCATAGCGAACCACATAGCTGGATTGACGCTCAAGATTGAAGGTTGGCGTAGCAATCTGCTTTTCATAATAGTTCATGCTGATCGCAGCGCTGCCTGCATTGCCATCCATATTGATCCCGATATCACGGCTCATCTGGTAAGCGGGGCGCTTCCTATCCTCGGTTTTTATCCTGCTCCAGAACTTGAGAGGTGTATTCACCACCTCACCAGTCTTCGACGAATCCACACCGACATTGAATCCGGCCTCTGTTTCGAGCCGCACGGGCAGCCGGAGTCCCAGCTTCACGGCGTAACTTGTGTCCGAGTTCTTGATCGGCTGCCATATCAATGGACGTTCATCCGCCCAACTTGAACTAGAGATGGAGGCGGCAAGCAAAACCGCACCCGCCAGGGCGAGAATATTTCTGTTCATATGTATCCCCACTCGAAGGCTCAAAGACAATGCAAAGGTCCGGGCCACCCCGCGCGGCCCGCGAAAAACCATTTCAGTGTATTGAAGGCGCCAAACACGAAGCTCCTGCTCCCGGCACCAAAATTACCTTCCCCTGCGTGACGCAACGGAACCGATGAACTGGATAATAGCTTAGAATGCACCGCAGCGAAATTCCAAAAGTCCTTTCGCATATGCGAACAAGCGCGGGTAAAATTTCACCCTAACGGGAACAAGATCGGATTTGGACCGTTGCCATCTGCCGATTTGAGGGAGACACCTATGAAGCTGACATTTGTGTCAACGCTACTGGTTGCATTGGCTCCAGCGCTGAGCAATAGCGCCTCCGCTGCGTCGATAACCTATGGAAGCCTGGAAATTGTCAAAGGATCGGACGTCGAAAATCGCTTCTTGAGCGCACGCGACGAATGCACGCTTGAAGCTTCAACGCCGCCGCGCGTACACCCCTTTTTCGACAACTTCCTCAATCAGGCTGCGCTGAGAGCCTGCCTCTACCGCAAAGGTTTTTCGAGCAGAGGGGATTATGTCTATCCGGTCCCACTCTACGGCAATCCCGTGCGTAGCCGATAAGCAGGGTGGTGGCTGGCAGCAAGCGCGACAGACTGGGCTGGGCTGGGCACGAGTTCTGTACCCGTGTTCTGGTACAACAAGCTGCCTGCATGTGAGATATAGACAAATAAGAGAGTGGCGACCCCTGCAGGACTCGAACCTGCGACCTGCTGCTTAGAAGATACCGTTTTTTTCAATGATCTTGGCAGTGTAGTTGCAAACTGCGTCTAAAATCACCTACTAGATTTCAAGTGCTTATCGTTCGTTTACAAACCAGCCACAGGTTTACTTGGCTGTACTTTACGATAATATCGATCCATCTCTGGTTGCGCAAGAAAACTCGGCAAGTTGACTTTGGATGCGAACGAGGCATCATTATCTCGGCTTTACATGGCGTACGATTCGCCAGCCTCGTCACTGTACGATGTCCCGCCCTCCCCTAGAGGTTAACCGGTAACGCCCCGCAATGGGGTCGGTGTGCGATCCTGCGGTCTCATCCAGATAGCAACGGAGAAGGCATGTGGGTCAGTTGACTGAAGAAGATCACAACCAAATGGATAGGTTCATCGGCCGCATTCTTGATCAATACAAGAATGGGAAGTGCGAGAAAATTTCGGCTCGCGGCAATTTAGTCCATGTCATAGCCGCCCTCGACAAAGGACAAATCGACGAATTCAGATCCTTCATCAGATTGAAAAACAAAGATCTCGATGACTAGTCCCGGATACTTTTAGAATTCCTACGCGAAGGGCGGCTCGCAAGCCGCCCTTTCTTTTAGCCATACCGCCTCAACGCCTCGTCCACCTTCCCGAACAACGCATCAGGCGAGTTGTCGTTCGCGATGACGAGATCCTCATCGCCACACCCGCGCTCTGATTCGTGATGCCCGGGAATGCCGCCGCGACCGACCAGCTTGTAAATGTCGCCTCCGAGACGGCGGATCGCTGCGGCCTCATTCGGGAAGCGGCAGTCGTCGACGACGACGCGGCCGCCACTTGCCCAGGCGCGCGCGACTCGCTCCCGCCATAGATTGATCCAGAAATCGGCGCCGATACATTTCCGACCCCATTCCGTGCCGAGCGTCTGCATCGCATGGCGGGGAGATTCGCCACACAAGAGAGTTGCGCCAGCCTCTTTCATCTCCCCCTCGATCTGCTCTTCCGACAGACCGATCACCCGCATCATATCCTTCAGCGGCCCGGCGAACTTCACGCGTGTGTAGCCGTGCTTCTCAACGAGGTAACGGGTGGCAGTGGACTTGCCGCTGCCTGCCTGGCCGGTGAAGGCGACGATGGGAGGCAGGTTGTCGTTGGCTGCCTCGTACTTGCCGATTGCCGCGCCGAGCGCGTGCAGTTCGGCAGGGACTGCGGTGATGCATCCGGGATCGTCTGAATGGATGGTCATAGTGCCTCCTCTAGTTTTCTCGCCGGCGTACCGGGCTTCACCACCGGCCGGAACCTGCGCACGTTGAACGGCGGATCCTCATCGCCGAACTCAGGGCAGACGCCGCGGTTGACGCCCTCCAGCCTCACGCCGATGTAGTCGCCGTTCATGTAGCTGGTGACAGGGCCAACCCAGCGGGCCTTGTAGACCTGGCCCTTGGTGATCCCGAGGTACTGCTCAGCATAGATGCCGTCGTCGATGCAGACGATCTCGTCGCCAGGTTTGATGGTGGTCATACGTTCCACCCCATGAACTTCTTGAGGACGTCGGCCATGCGAGCCGCCACGCCGCAGTGCTCTCGAGTCCTGCCGTAGGTCGTCAGGTGCTCGCCGTGCGGCTCCGGCGAATCATGGCAGCGGCGCGCGTAGATAACGACTTGGTCATAGCCGTAACGGTCAGCAACGTCGCGAGCGGCAGAGAGCGGTATTCGAACCATGTCACGCATCGAGCAACTTCCTTTCGATGGCATAGCAATCATCTCCGCCGGTGTAGCCTGAGCTATCCTTGATGAAGTGCTTCGTGCCGTCCTGCATGCTAATGACAAGCTGGGTGCTGCTGTAAGAGCGGTCCCAGTGGATGCTGGCGACGTGATCCGTGTTGACGGAAAGCTCTCGTGTCAGTCGGGTGAGTGCCACTATGCCGCCCTCCCCCACGTCGGTTCCTCGACGCCCAACTCGCTCGGCTCGACATAGACGATCGGCTTGCCTGCCTTCAAAAACGACTCGAACTCGTACTTGAGGCCGACCGAATCCCACCAGCCTCGCATCTCGAGTACGATGAGCGACGACGCAGCGTCTATCAGAGGCTGGTCCTGATCCTTCCAGAAGTCCCACGTGCGCGGCAGCTCCTGATAGCGGGTTACGGCATGGCCGTGGGCAATCGGGCAATAGATCCGCATGCCACGAGCCATCAGCTTGCCAGCGCATTCCGTGACGACGCGAGCCGCCTCATCCATCCCGGCGTCGTACTTGGCGTAAGGCGAGCCTAGATAAATGAAGCCTTGCAGCTTCGCCAGATCGTCTAGTGTGTGCAGCGGCTCGCTCTCCTGGTCGCGTGCCGCCAGTTGCTTGGCGCTGTAAAGGTATGGCTTGCCGCTGCCTGTGTCTCCTCGAAGGCTGGCCGGCACGTTGTCATTCGCCGCGACGTACTTGTCGAGCGGGCCGAATGTGGTTGTTACCAGATCTGCGGAAACGGTATAGCTGGGCATCAAAACGCCTTCCCGCCTGCCTTGAGCCGGTTCTCGATCTTGTGGTCTTCGCGGTTGTCGTTGTAGGCCATCTTCTCGACGATCGCGCCGCCGAGGTCGTAGCCCATGAACGTTGCCAGGTCGCCGATGCGGATCATAGCGTCGGCAAGCTCTACCTCCATCATCTTCCGGTGCGGCAGCTTGTCGTCGTCCAGCTTCTTGCGGAAGCCTTCCATCGCCTCACTGACCTCGGACACGATGAGCATCAGCATCTCCGGCACGTTGCGATCGAGTGCCTTGCCGGTGGCGAGATCGGTGTACCAACCTGCCTTACGGCTGCGGGCGTGGCAGTCGGCCGCGAAGATGTTGATGGCTGCGGCGTGGGTGTAGGCGGGTGGCTGGTTGTCGTTGGCGGCTATGAGCGGATGGCCTTCCCATAGCTTGGCATTCAAAGATCTGTTCAGCATTCTAGCCTCCTCTGTGGTGGTGGTTGCCGCCGGTTGGTAAGGCCGGCGGCGTCTCTTGCTCAAGCCGTTGAATGCCGATACGTATGTATCGGGCACTCGGGGTGGTTCATGGGCAAAATTATTGGCGGCCTATTCCGGCTAATCGGAAAGGCACTTTGGTTATTGGTGGCGTTCATCTTCGTCTTGATCGGACGATTTCTGATGACCTTCCTTGAGAATTTTTTCGGTACTCCGGCTGCGAAAAAGAGACAGCGTCAGCGAGAGAACGACGAACTCCGCAAGCTTCGGCTAAAGCGGGCACGCGAACGCGACTATTACTAAGCCGCCTTCCTCTGATCCGCCGGCACATTGTCATTGGCGGCCGCATACCGCCCCGCAACCATCTCCGGCCGGAGCGTCGACCTGCCGACCTCGCCGTATTGCCGGGAATAGGTGATGACCTTGGCCGAACGTCCGGACAGCCAGCCGCCGCCAGCAGCATAGGCATCAGGAGCGGCGAGCGTTTCGTGGCGCTCGACATACATCAGGCCGGACTTGCGGCCCTCGTCGCTATGCAGGTGGCCGATGTGAGCATAGGCGAACTTGCTGCGGCCATAGAGTTCGCGGAAAATGCCGGCGAGCGTCGCATCTACATTGTTGACGCCGCGCTTGTGGCCGTGATGCCAGAACAGCGCCGTGGCTCCCCACTCATAGGCGTAGTAAAGGCTCGGCGAATTATCGACCGTGATGCGCGGCTCGTCCTCGTACATCGCGGCCAGCATTTCGCGCAGCCAAGCAGATGAGGCCGGATCGTGATTGCCCGACGCCATGATGACGTGGACGTGCTGGTGCTTTTGCAGCAACATGTCGATGATCCGGCGAATGGTTCGGATGACGACGCGGATGACCTTCTGTAGGCGGCTGTCGGCGTCGAGGACATGCTTGTGCGCCGGTGTTACGCTCTCGAGCGCGTCGTGGTGCATAAGGTCGCCGATCTGCGCCAAGACGGCGGTGTGAGCCTGCGGAGCGTTGGCGATCGCCGCGGCAAACCAGTCGAGAATGAGTTGCTCTGCAATGCGCAGATCGTAGTCGGATCCCGTCTCCTCGCGCCACGACAGCATCCCGAAATGGTTGTCGGTGACTGTGAACTGATTAAGAAGGTCCGATTCGACATTGGCCGGCGGCGGCATGATGGTGACCCGTGGTAGATCTTCTTTCAGCGCCGCAACGGTAGCGGCAAAGATCGCTGCGGCGTTGTCGGCATCCGTCGCAGTCTTGATCCACTTGGCGACTTCCCTGCCCTGCCCGTCGACGAGTGCGGACACGCCTTTTACTACCTGTCCCTGTGGAAGCTCGAAGACCTCTCCCGGTGCCTTCGTCTGCTTGATCCAGGTATCGCCATGCTTGCTGGCGATCGACTTGATGGCGTATCCCGGCAGTACCGGGTCCGTACCCAGATGGCCGCGCTCGGCGGCGCGATGAATGTATTTGTGGGCCGTGGCGTATCCGACGCCCATGAGCTTGGCTACGGCGCGGATGCTGTTGTGCTCGGCATATAGTCTGCCGGCCTGCTCGATATTTTCGGGCGGGATGGAATGGCTCATAGAATCTCCGGGTTGGTGAACATTACGAGGCAAGGCGAGCCGCCCACCTGCTTTGCGAATTCCGGAGGCGTCCACGCGCGGTCATCGTCAGAGGGGATTTCCAGCCACGTGATCCACTCCTGCCGCTTCGCAACAGGAACGACATACCAGTGGCCATCGTTGTCCTGAGACAGATAGAAACGTTCGGTTAGCCCCATGATGTCGGCCATTCGGGCAGCGAGATCCGGATTGGCTTCGAGCGTCTGCATTGCGGCGCCGATATCGACGACGATCGGTTCTGACATGCTGTCTCCTGTAGTGGGGTGATTATCAGTAGTAGGAAGCGATGGCGGTGCACCAAAGCCCGCCAAACGGGCAAAGATATGTGCCGACTGCCAGCCCCGCAGAGACCTGTGCCGTCTCGCCGAGGCCTAACAAGCCTAGTGCGAAGAAGCCGACGACCCACGCGAGGCTGGAAAGGATGAATTTCTTGTGGCTACTCACGACATCCGCCCCAAAAGCGCGCAGACCTCAGTCGATGGCACGACGAAGCCATAGCCGACGAGCGAGGCAGAAAAGCCCATGGGCACGCCCATGACGCCGACGGTGATGCCGATGAGGTCGCCAGAGGGACCAAAGACAGGGCCGCCACTCTGGCCTTGCACAGTCGTGATATCGGTGACGAACACGGACTTCCACGGCCCCTGCGCTCGCGGTGCACCGGCAATCTTGCCGTATGCCGAGATGAATTCGACCGACAGAGGATTGCCGATTGCCTCGATGACAGTGCCAGCCGAGACGGTGCGGCAATCCAGGTGAGCAGCCGGCAGCATCTCCGGCGACGTGCGCAGCAGTGCGATGTCGTATGTCTTGTTGACCCAGAGGACATCGGCGGGCCGGATCTTGCCGTCCTTTGTCTTCAACTCCACGGTCGCAGCATCTCCGGCGACGTGCGCAGCAGTAACGACAAATCCATTGCCGATATGGACGCCGGAGCCGTGGCCGTTAGTGAGGATGACTTTGACGGTGGCCGCCTCAGTGGCTGGCGCGGCCATGTATGTTTCGACGGATGCTGCGACCGTCGGTGCGCCGAAGTATGCGGCGCTTGAGAGTGCGACTGCGAGGGCTGCGTATGCGATGCGTCTGAGCTTCATAGCGACGGTCTCCTCTGTTGTGGTGAAAAAACGGCTGGTGAGGCCGGTGATCATGTCTATATTGCTTTTACAAATTTGTCAAGATTTGCCGCCTTTTCGGGAGGGCGCACAAAACAAAAAAGCGCCCTCCGCGGTTAGGCAGAGGGCGCATCGGGTTGAACTGGTCGTGAGCTGTTGCTAATGTGCGGCACGGTTTCGTGGGGGCAAACGGCCAGAGCGGCGATCACGCGCTCCGGTCGTTTGCTCCGGAACATTTTGCTTACAAACGCCTTTTAGGATGGTCACGAGAGCAAACAGCCCCCTTCCCCCGCTTGAGTTCGCCCCCGAACTCTCTTTGCTCTCGTGACGTCCCTTCCCTACTCGCTTTTTACTCCGCATCTTGACTCTCACACGCAATGAGAACAAAAAGGGAACTCAAGTAAGAGGTGCACCCATGGCCAGCGAAAAATTTATCGTCCTTCAATTCAAGAAGAACCGAGGCCAGATCGTGCCGGGCGAGATGAGGCAGGCCTCGAATGCGGTCTCCGCCGAGAAGATCGCTGCCGCTATGGCACCGCGCGTCATCGGCGTCGCGGCTTACTCGGTCATGGTCGACGAAGAGACCGGCGACATGGCATCGCCACGCCTGATATCGCAGCACGGCGAGACAACCGACATCGCGGCGTGAGCCTAGCGAACATGAGAAAAAATCAAATCGCCTTCGACAACTGGTGGTCCTGCCTCGCCCCTGAGGAGCAGGCGGCACTGGATAAAGTTGCAGCCCGCAAATTGTTCAACGCTGGCTTCCGCTACGGCGTGGACACTAATAAGCGCAAATTCGTTTTTATGATTGGCCGCCGCCGTATCACCGTAACGGCATCGAGCCGCGAAGCCGCTAAAAGGATGGCGGAACAGGCCTTCAAGAAAAGAATGGCTGCTGCTGGCAAGCCCCTGCCCGCTGTAGGTTGGACGGCACAACTGGCGTCCGAAGAGGCGACAGCGCGATGACACCGGTCACGCTCCGCGAATTCCGAGGCGAGGCCATCAAGATATCTTGCGCTCGATGCAACAAGCACGCGACCCTCGATCGCAAATCGCTCGTAAAGAAGTTCAGGGCGAATATGAAGTTTGTTCGGTTAAGCCGCGTGCTGTCGATCGGCTGCGAGAGACACGGAACTGGCCAATGTGAAGCGAGTTTTCCCGGTCTAATGAAGTGAAGCTCACCGTCGTCGAGAACTGATGAGGCCTTTGTGTGTAATCTTTACAATGTTACGACCAACCAGGAAGCCCTGCGCGCGCTGACGAAGGCGCTCCGCGACAACCTCGGCAATCTTGAGCCGACGCTCGATATTTTCCCCGACAGGCCAGCGCCCGTGGTGCGCAACACCGATGACGGGCGCGAAATAACGCGCCTGACCTGGGGCATGCCGACGCCGCCAAGCATCCTTCAGGGCAAGCCTGATACGGGGGTGACGAATATCCGCAATGTCGCCTCGCCGCACTGGCGCCGCTGGCTCGGTCCACAGAACCGGTGCATCGTGCCGTGGACGACATTCTGCGAATACGAGGACACCAAGCCAAAGAAGACCAAGCGCTGGTTTGCCATCAATGAGGACCGCCCGCTTGCCTTTTTCGCTGGCATCTGGACGGGGTGGAATGGCACGCGCGGATCGATGAAGACGCCGCGCGAGGGTGAGCACCAGTTATTTGGCTTCCTCACGTGCGACCCAAACGCCGTGGTGAAGCCGATCCATCCGAAAGCCATGCCAGTCATTTTAACGACTGAGGAAGAAGTCGAGGTCTGGATGAAGGCGCCTTGGGAGGAGGCGAGCAGTCTGCAACGGCCCCTGCCCGACAACGGGCTCATCCTCATGCCTATCGAGGAGCAGCAGGGCAGTCTTTTATGAGCGACGAAACCAGAATCACCCGCACCGACTCCGTAATCGTTGAGCACTACTGCGACCACGACGGCTGCAAGAAGTGGGGCTGCTACGGCTTCGAGGAAAGCAGAGCCATCACGCTTTGGTATTGTGCCGAGCATCAGCCGCGCGTCTATCGCGGCCTTCCTCGGCACGGTGAGGCACGGTTAGCAGCTGCCGAGATCGCGGATGTGCTGAAGTGAGATGTCCTGGCAGAAGGTCTACCAGTGGCGCGTAACTTGGCCCGGCGAAGGCCTGGAGGACTGGTCCGCATACGACGGCCCGATCTACATCGGTCGGATCGAGCGCGATAAGACGACGCACACCAAGCGGGATTGGTTCATGTGGTCAGGCGGCGCGGCACAGCATGACGGATTCAAGACGCGTCTCATGCCACATCAGGGATGGGAGAAGGAACACTGGCAGGCCGCCAAGGCTGTCGAAGACTGGTATGACGAGATGCGGAGGCGGAACGGACTCACAGTCGTCGACCGTCAATCCAGACGGTAGATATCCGCATTGTCCTGCCGATCCCGAAGCCCCTTGTAGGACGGGTGGCGGAGCTTCTGATCCAGCGTCCAGGCCCGATATTCGATCTCGGCAATGAGCGTCGGGTTCGTGTGGACGACATCCTTCCCTTTCACATCGACGACGGACTTCTTCACCTTGAGCTTATCGAGCGTCGTCCGTAGCTGGCGCGCCTCGTCGTGCTTGAATCCGGTCCCGACACTACCGACATAGGTAAGCACGTCGCCCCGATAGGCTGCAAGTAGCAGGCTAGCAATCCCTCCGCGCACGGCAGATGAAGGCTCGTAGCCGACGACGAAAAAGCTGTCGCTCTGCACGCACTTGATCTTGAGCCAGTCGCCGGTACGGCCGGATCGGTACGGCCGATCAGCATGCTTGGCGATGATACCTTCCAATCCGAGCTGACAAGCATTCGCCAGCAGCGCATCAGGATCAGCATCAATTTCCTCCGATATTCGGATCTTGCCTTCGTTATGAGGCAAGGCATCGTTAAGGAGATGCCGGCGAACGCGATACTCGGTGCCGGTCAGGTCGTGCCCGTCGAGGTACAGCAGATCGAAGGCGTAGAAGATGGCATCGTGAGATGCCTCCCGCCCCGCCGCTTTGCCGCTGGCGCCCAGCGAGCGCTGCAGTAGGCCGAAATCAGAACGTCCTTGATCGTCGAGAACCACCGCCTCGCCGTCGAGGATCATCGTGGTTGGTCCCAAGCCCCTCGCCGCCTCGGCAATTGCCGGGAATCGGTGCGTCCAGTCATGCCCGCCACGGGTGAGAAGGCGAATGCGCGACGATTCAATGTGGACGGCCAGGCGGTATCCGTCCCATTTGACTTCGTATGTCCAGTCGTCGCCGTGCGGCGGCTTACTTTTGAGGAGGGCAAGGCACGGCTCGATCCGCGCCGGCATCGGATCGAAGGGAAGTTTCGGCTGGTCAGGATCACGCTTTGGGATCGGTCGGCTTTTCAGCGGCGCATGATCATCGGCCAGCAGGGGCTTTCTTGGGCGCTTGGTCATCGAGCGAGTGCACCACGCAAACATTAAAACATTGGGAACTTTGACTGCGTAGGGTGGTAGGATAGGTACTGCTGCGAGGAAATTGCAATGCGCGGTCGCATCCCATCGAATGTAGTTCTTCGACCTGAGGATCTGGCGTTGCTTGAACGCGTCTTCGCCCAAGTGATTCCGGAACACGATACCCACCCGGATGAGCTCGCTATGCTGCTGGTACGGTTGTTTCAGGACGGATTAACCACTGAACCAGAACTCCTCAAAGCGGCTGAGCGATGGTTTCGGTAGACCGTTAAATCCTCGGGAACGAATCACTTGAATAACGATTGAGTCGCAAAACGGAGTATTGCGTATGGACCTCAATCAGACCGAGCCATTAGCGTTTTCGCAGATGACGGCTCATCAGCGAGATCGCGTGCTAGTCGAGCTCGCAAAAAGCCTAGCGTATACGGCACTAGTTTCTCGAACTCTCTCAACGAACCACCATTTTCGGTTGGAGGAACTCGGCACGCAAATTGAGCGAGACCACGCTTTCCTTTCTGCCGACTATGAGGCTGCGGCAAAGCTTGTCTTCGAAGCAATCACTCTGATTGCTGATTTCGAATACGAGATGGGCAGAGGCGAGACGAAGCATTAGTTCGTGAGACGAACCACCACAGGCGCCACAGGGCATACCACGCTGCGGGAAAGGTCGGCGCCCCCTCTCGCGCGCGCTGGCTTCATTTGGCAGGTGGGAACAAAAAGCCCCCCCCCCCGCTAGGCGCCACCGAGTGCTGCTCGGGCAATACCCATCAGCCGGTCATGGGGCTGGAGCTGTCCAGTTACCGGGTTACAAATATTATCCCCCGCCGTTGACGTAAATTCCTGATCGAGGCAAGTATAAATCCGCAAATTCTCAACAATAAGGGGTTTATTCATGCATAAGTTTTTTCTGGCTTTGGCGATCTTCATCGCTTCCGGATCTGCATCCTTTGCAGCTGAATTCGGTGAACTAGCGGGTACATACACCGGTGAGACAGCTAAGGGTAATGCTATACTCATCGTTGTCCCGAAGAGCGGTAATCCTAGCTATACGTTCGCTGGCTCACCCTTCCGCGTGAGCGGCGCCAAAGTATCTGGTAAAACAATCAGCATGAACGTTGGCCCGAACGGTCTCGGTCGTGTCTTGATTACTGCAAGCGGCAAAGGTGCTTCATATAAATATACCGACAACAAGGGCAGCACGTCAGCATCTCTCGCAAAAAATTGATTAGATCAGGAGCCGTCTAGCTTAGTCCAGGCGGCTCCAGCTTTTGATGTCATGGCATGGGCTCGGCCGTCATGAAACTATTCTGAGTAACCTCCCGCAAATGGTGGAAGGACCTTGTCTTGTGAGGCCTGCGTGCTCGTCGTCTCTCCCTCGGCAACGAGCCTACGCTCTATTCGAGGCTGCCTCCGCAGAGATTGTCAAACACCGTACCAATCTGCGGGGAACAATCACGTCACGCCAAGCGCACAGAAGAGGTCACGGCGGTGGCATGGTTATTGCTGAGTGAATGTCAGAGAGTGGCTCAAGAGGTATTTTGTTTTGGAACGAGACACATTGCATACCTTCGAGCCCGTGAGACTGGCATCAATTGGCAGCAGAAGAGACATCATTGTCAGTACCGTCGAAGACGCGGCAAGGGAACTCCTGACGGAATGGCCGGACGATGATGGTGAAAAATTCTATGAAGCTGTGAAAGCGTGCCTCGACTGCCTTAACGAGCAAGGGGAAACAGAAGTAGCACGCACGGCCTTCATTCAAGCTGCTTGGGAAGCCGGTATGCAGGTCGAGAGTTAGCCGCGAGCATTCAAAGAAGCCAGATTAAGGCACCACCCAGGACTGCCCACATGGTTAGTGAGATCAGGAGCACCACCAGATAGTTGCGAAACCGACGCGTCATATTCCCCAACATCTATCTGTCGAGAAAGTTCGCTTCTGACCTACAACCACTGAGCGCGCTCCGTGTGAGCGGACCCTTCTTTTAAGTTGACGTAATCCGAGCGCTTCCTACCTTGAGAGCAGGAGGAAAAGTTGATGATCGCTGATATCGAAGTCATACGTCGGGACGAGTGGCACTATGTGCGCGTTGAGGAGGACGGCGAAGTCCGCGAGATGCGGTTTATCAATGAGCGCTTCGCTCGAGATTACGCTCGAGCATTAAAGAAACAGCACTCCGGTCACGTGCCCGACAACGTCGTACCGTTGCACTGAGTAGGGTTTGGCGAGGCCGCCGGAAGCGCTCGGAACTATTCGCAGCCTTACCAGTTTCACAGCCGGTCACCTTGTTTTGTCCATCTCAAGGTTTCCTCGGCCCCGCTACTTCCACGAAGTTGTAGCGGGGCTTTTGATGTCGGGGCAGTAGCGGCAGAGTTAACCCTTTACGCTTACCATTATCCGAATAATCTCTTGCAGGCCTATATAGTTACCTGAATATTACCTCGTTCAATCGCGAGGCTTATTATGGCAGGCAAAAGGCTTTATACTGTCCGTTCTCCTAGACTTACCTTTCGGAAGCGCCCGAAAAAACCGGTTAAAAATGTGCCGCTACCCGTTCGCCCGACGAAACCCGAAATTGTCTTCGTTTATGCTGACGAAATCTTGGATCACGTTTTCGTAGAACCTACCAATGATAACGACCGTCAATATTGGTCGTTGAAGTAAGCAGCTTCGCGCAAGCAAATTCGGCCATCCTTCGATCGCTGTCATTTACCCCTCTTGGACAGTAAAATGGGCCGGGCTGAGCTTAGTCCGGCCCTCCATTCATGTGATGTCAGGGCGAAGTGCTCGGAAACAAGCTTTACCCTTCTTCGCCGCCTCCCAGGCCATACCGAATTAAAACGGTGCCCATGGCGACGGAAAAGCCGATGATGACAATCGTGTAGATCATAGGTTGTTACTCCCATTGCGAGCAACTAACTTAGGCACTCTCGAAAATCTTCAAGCCCCTTCCTTAGATGTCAGGGCGGTGGGTGACGACTACCCCCAGAAAAAAGCTTCTTCGTCAGCGAATTCTTCTGGCGTCCTACCGTCAGTTTAATACTCTTGCCAGTAGCTTGCCGCGACCTCCTCGGCGTACTCGCCGGGGTTTCGACCGAATGGCAACTTTCCGCTCTGTAAGCACTTCGTGACGACTGCTTTCACAAAACGGCGCTTGAATTCTTCTTCGTTCGTGCTGAATCTGTACGTGCTCGCCCTCAAGATGGGAGAGCGGCTTTATGCTAGCGAGGTTGATCTGTGCTTGATCCTAAAGATGGAACGGCTCAAGAAGAGGTAAAGATGCAATCTGCGGAAATACGAGAGCGTGTGAAAGACATCATCGTCGAGCTAATGGGTGTTGATCCCGGGTCTGTCAAAGATGAATCTATGTTGACCGAGGATTTCGACGCGGACTCGCTTGAGATCACTCAGTTCATGATGGAACTCGAGTCTGCGTTTAACATCGAGATAAGGGACGAGAAAGCCGACGATCTCCGGACTGTTGCTGACGTCGTTGCATTCGTTGCCCAGGCCATTGGCCAACGCACCCCCCGAAGCAGCGCATAGGCCGAGCGCTCGTGAAGGGTGAATGTCAGCGATGGAACCTCTTTCTAGCATTGATGTTTGCTTTACGTCGTTGTCCAAAACACGATCCGACGTCATGCATAAAAGACGCTCCACCCTTCTGAGCGGGCTAACGAGGCATTCATTCAAGCCGCCCCCTAAAGGCGTCGGCCTCAAGACGAGTTTCGCCGCACGCGACGCTGGCCTTGTCCAAACGGACGAAAGTTTCTCGCCCCCCAAGTGCAAGCTCACCGAGAGTGGTTTTCGCGCTCGGAAACTCATCCTTGAGGTGCGACAACAGAGCCCAAGGCATCAGGCTACTTCACATCGAAGCCCCAGATTTTGAGGGTTGATGTGTTATCGCCGACATAATTCGGGTTCACCTCTGTGGGGCTATCGACCATACGGACAAACAAGTAAGGATTGTTCGGCATAGTCGCGTCATAGGCAATGCGGATCACGACGCGCCAAAAACCGTCAGGGTCAAGCGTCGCGACAGCGCTTTGCGTAACCTGAACAGTTCCTTCGTTTGGCGCCGCCGTTATGGCTCCAGTGGAGAGATTAACGGCGTACTTCATCGCATAGTAGTTGCCGCCGTTCTTACCGATCTCGACGACTGCGTGACGGTTACCGACGCCGCGCGCGATGCTAACCGAATATTCCTTCGTCGTGCTGGCGAGGCCGGTGATTGAGGACGTGAGGACGATGCTGTGGTTATTGTCTGCCGCAAGCTCTCGGATCACCGCTGCGTTGAGCTTATGCTCCGGAGAGTACGCATCTTGAGCGAGACGCGCAGCTCCTGCAGTCAATGTCCACCCTGCAAGATCCTTGCTGCGATAGACCGTTGCTGTGGGCAACTCGAAGCCAGCATAAACGGGCGCGGGGTTGCCAACCTTCGAAAAATCGAACCCCGCCAGGAAGGACTTGACCCGCTCTTCTCCGGCCGTTGACGGGTGTACCCAATCGCTCTGATACGCGACGCTACCCCATAAGCGGCTTGCATCCTCAAGCGCTGCCGCGCGGTCGAAGACACCGGCAAATCCAGCTGGCACAGCGCGTGCCAAGGCATTGAAGTTCACAGCATTCGCGTCAGCCGCGCGCTTATTGGCGAGCGTGTTGCCGCCACCGCTTTGGTCCGTCCAAGGAGGAATGGTCCCGATAATGGCAGGCATCCCCATATCCGCGCGGAGCTGCTGCACATCCGCCATCACGGTAGCGGCGTTGATGTTTGAGGCAATGGCGCTATTGGATCCGATTTCGATCAAGGCATGGCTACAGAAAGCCGCCTCGATCCTCCTCTTAGCCGTCTTAGTGCGATCAGCTAGGGATGCGGAAAGCTCACCAGGAACCGAGAGATTTACTGAAGCCATCCGCTCCGCAAAGAGCTTCTGGCCGGTTCCATTGTTGCCAAACAGCCCAGATGGCGCGGCTTTAAGGCCAGCGCCGATGCTATCGCCCCAGTCGGCGAGCGTCGGGCGAAGTGTGTAACTCAGGATATTACAAGGGCCGAAACGATCAAGGGCGCCATTGTAGGTGTCGGTGAAAGCAGTAGTGGTGCCAGTCAGGTCAGGCGTCGTTGCGCCATATCTGAGAATGTCGCCATTCGCATAGTCCGCTTGACCATGCGCATAAGCCCATTGACCAGCACTGCGATCGCCCCAGAAGCGAAGCCAGAAGTGAGATCCTTGCGGAATAGACACGGGCGCGAGAAAATCGAATACGCCGCCGTCCGTAGCTGTGGCGGTCGGATTTCCGTCCGAAAACTGCAGCATCCGAACCATTGTCATAATAGATGTCGTCGGTTTGTAGAAGTAGACGCTGCAGCGACCCGTCGCCGATCCGCCGCAATTGACTTCGCCACCACCGCCGCCTGTCTGAGGGAAATAGTTCGGATAGCGTACCCGCAGATAGTTTGCCGACGTATCCATGGCAACGTGGTGGGTCTGTGCCATGATCTGCTTGGCTGTGGTGCCGAGGCCCTCGTTCGCATACATGATACGATTAGCCACCGGGCCTAGGTAGAGGCTGGGCCACTTCGGGCCACCGCCCTGCCCTGGAATGACGCCAGCGCCTATGTAAGACGCGGTCGCCAGCATGCGCGCGGCTCGCGCTGCGCTAGTGTTGCCATTTCTGGTCATGAATTACTCCTGGATGCGCGCGGCTTCGGCTGCCCTTCGACGACGCGATCGATGCGGAGCGTCATGGCGTCGACGGCGCTCTTCACACCGCCGATGGCTTCCATGATCTGCTCAGTGGTTTCGCGCATGCCGGCTTTGGTGATGTATGTCTCGGCGACGTGCAGCTTGTGGCCGGCCAACTCATCTCGAGCGAGGGCGGCCAAGGCTTGCGCTGCGGATGCGGACGCCATTGCGCCGTCCTTTGCTTCCTTCACCTTCCCTTCGATCCGCCACCAGATGCCCCAGAGCGTTGCGGAGAGCATCACGAAAAAGCCGACCACGGCCATAATTTCCGGACCGCTCATAGCTCGCCTCGCAGTGCATCGTCGCGATCGACGATATAGTTGCGCAGCGCCAGTTGCTTGCGATAGCAGGCCAGCAGCGCGGATCGGTCAGCGATCCAGAGTTCTTCGACCTGCGCTTGCGGCATTGTGCCTTTCGGCAGCAGCATCGGACGCGTGCACGGCGTCATCAGCTTGCTGTCCGGCCGCGCGATCTGCGGCGGCTTCACCGGTGCGACGTTAATGGACTTGGTTGATACGCTGCACGCTGCTAGCGCCAAGGCTAGGCTGGCCAGCAGCAGGATCTTGCCGAGCTTCACTGGCCAGCTTCCTTCTCAGATCTAGATTTTCTGCCTCTTCGGCCTCAAGCTGGGCGATGGCCTCGGCCTCGCGCTTCTTCGCCGCATTATTGGCGATGGTCTGCCGGCGCTGCTCGTCAGCGTCGGCTTGGGCGTTCTCGCGGAGAATGGTGGCGATCTCGGCGTCTTTGACGAGGATGGCGGCCTGATAGCCGTCGTCGTAGATCCGTCCGTGGATCCACCATGCGCCGGCCATGAGCGATAGAACCAGGATCAATGCCGCGATGGCCTTGGCGGCGGTCTTGTTTGCGAGTAGAGCGATCATTTCGGCAGCCCCGTAACGCATACCTCGGCCTCGCCGGGCCGCGTGGCGTCACCCATCTCGCGACGGTTCACGAGACCACGCAAGGTCTTGCCGCCGGCCTTGTTGAAAGCAGTGGCAGCTTCGCAGCTTTCTCGCCACTTTGACTGCCGGCCGAGACGTGCGGCCGTCGAATTACAAGTTGCGCCAACGCCGACATTCCACGAGAGCGTCAACATCGATCCGCGCCAGCTGAGCGGCGCCTTTTCCCAGTTGGCGATACACTTCACCAGGTGCGGCCGGTAGTCGCGCTCGAGCTTGCCTGCGGTACGGGCGTCGCAGCCAGCGTGCGTCTCGACCATGCCCTTGCGGACGTTGTTCGTGTCGCCATCGCAGATCGTATAGACGGGCTTCGTCGGCAGCGTGTCGAGATACGCGACGAGGTGCCGGCCTTCCCATGGCTGCATGATTTTGATCGCAAGTGCCGAGTCGTCATGAACGGCAGGCTGGCCGGCGAAGATAGTCACCATGCCGCCAACTGCCGCAGCGACCACGCCGGCAATTAGCTTAGCGGCCCGCCTCGACGGCAGGATCTTGTTGATTGGCATTCGCCTTTTCCTTTTCAGGTTGGGCAATGAGACGCGCACCCCATGCCCCAGCCAGCAGCACGATGGTGAGCCACCACGGAAGCCAGTCGGAGACGAAGGGAACGACGTTTAGGATGAGGTCAGCTGCAGCCGCGATTTCGATAAGCCGCAGCGACCAGGCGCGCCTTACGAGGCGCCGCCAGTCTAGGAGGAGCATAGGGAACTCCGCTTTGGGTATGTCAGTGGTGACAGCGCCGAATTGCGTTGCTAAATATTCAGTCGCGCCTGGACAGCGCACTCCTGAGGAAGGGTCGGCTCATCGGCGTGCGCCGGCCCTTCCCCTCCCCAATCTTGCATAGAGCATGATTGCCGGATATCTCCGCCACATGAAACAATCTGATAAACGCGAAACGTTCTTCAGCCTCGTAGTGCTATCAGTCGTGGTGGCACTCGTAACGTGGGGCGTGATTGGCATGTCCGCTCTCATATCGAAGTTTTTGTGAAGAGCGGGTCTTGCACATGATCGCGCCACGCTTCCAACGCGCGTCAGTTGCTGGTATCACCCCATGCTCTGGATTCACCGATGAGGGGATAAGCTCCATGGGCATTGCGGCCGAGATTGCCGAATTGGTTGAAATGGTGGTGGCGCACACATACGCAGAGCAGTTGGCTGATGTCACGCCTCTGAGAGAGGACCCGCATTTTCTGGCGAAGCTGGAAGAGATCGACGCAAAGTTCGAAGAAGCCGTTTCTGCATCCAGAAAAACCGAGACCCCTTAGCCGGAGAACTGATTGACTGTTCTTTCCACACACCTGCGCGTCGTATTCGCATTCGTCGTTCGAGAGATAGCTACCAGGTACGGCAAAAGTCCCGGCGGCTATCTGTGGGCCTTCCTGGAACCAATAGCTTTCATTGCTGTTATGTCGGTGATTCTCGGCTCAATTGGCAGGATTCCCGCGCTAGGGGAAAGCTTCCCGCTTTTTTACGCGACTGGGTTCCTTGCCTACAGCTTATATAAAAGTGTTGAATCCTACGTCTCGTCCTCGATCAGCGCCAATCGATCGTTGTTAAGCTATCCACGGGTAGCACCTATCGATGCCGTGGTTTCTCGTTTTGTCCTACAAGGAACGACTTCCATACTCGTTGCGTCCTTGATCCTCGGCGTCATCCTCTATACGCTCCGCCACCCAATCCATATTGACTGGATTTACATCTTCGCGGCAGTCTTTCTCGCGTGGTCGCTGGGCGTCGGCGTTGGAATGACCAACTGCGTCTTGTTCTTCTACTACCCGCTATATGAGAAGGCATACGGAGTTATAATGAAGCCACTGTTCCTGCTATCAGGCGTATTCTATGTTCCTGAGAGCATCCCACATCCCTACCGGGATTATATTCTCTATAACCCTTTAGCCCACATCATCATGCTGTTTAGATGGGCCTTCTATGGAGATAGGGGCGCAAGGGGGGTCGACCTCATGTATGTCGCGACGATATCATTCACAATGCTTTTCATTGGCATGCTGATGTTCACACTATTTCCCATCTCCAGACAGCGCAGCTAAGGTGAACCCATGTCTTATCTGGAAGTGATAAACAAACTGAAAGAACTGAAGTCACACGACAGGTTCGTGGATCTAGAGATCGCAAAGCTGATGGGATACACCCGTAACGTGACGGTCATCGAAGGCGGCAAGCGCACGGTCTGGTACGCCCCCTCCGGTGAAAAGGCTCGCCATGTCCCCGCCTACACAGAGTCCGTCAACGAGGCCATAAAGCTCGCCCACGAACTCGTCCCGGACCATGTCGGCGGCTGCAGTTGGGAAAACAACATGACCGTAGGCACCGCACGGATCAACGACGGCCCGTATATTCAGGCTGCCTCTCCGGCAATCGCGCTCTGCATGGCAGCGCTTCTCCAAGCCGCGAAAGCCAACAAATGAGCGACGCCAACCAGATTATCGAAAGCCTTATCGCCAAAGGCAAATACGAAGCAGCGATGGCCCTGCATGAGCAGGTCGGAGGCGACCCGAAACTGCTCATCCGTTTTTTGAAGTTCGCTTTTTTCAACCGCTCCAGATCAGCGATCGGAACCTTCGTACATAAGCACTTCGAAAAGCTACCCGATCCGGTGGACCGGGCTTATGTATTGTCGAAGGTCATCACTCTTGCGGAGATGGACGGCAACGTCCCCGTCCTGTCCCGCGCTCTGAAGCAGTTGGATGCGATATTCGAGCAATTCGCCGAGACTAAGACAATCGGCACTTCCGATGGGTTCCGGCTCCTTCTCGTGGCGCTGAATACCTTCATGATCCGGAGGGCAGAAGAGGTCATCACAAGAGCTGAGCCATCCGACGAACTGGCGAAGATGTCGCGGCAACTCGGCAACTATTTCTATCAGTGCCAGCAGGCAGGCTTCGACCCCTACGCGCTGGATGACGCTACCCGCAGGCTCATCACCAAAGAGCAGATCAAAGTTTCTCGCCCTACCGTCGTTGCGCGCGTCACGCTGAGGATATGGGCCAGCCTCGACAACATGACCGAGGAATCCGGCTTGGCGGATGGGTTGCAGATGGCCCACCAGCTTCTCCAGCAAGGGCACCATGTGGAACTTGCCCCGCAATATTCCCTGCCCGGTCCAAGCATCATGGCCCCTTATGCGGCCGAGCAGGAATACCCGATTTCGTTCATCGACCACCACAAATACAGCACTCGCAGTGATACATTCATCCATTGCAAACCCACCCATAACGGCAAGATGCTGATCGACCGGCGCGGTTACTCAGGCTGGGCGGAAATCCAGCGAAGCCCTGCCTTGCACCGTTTTCGTGACGTTGACCTGGCAGAGGCTCAGGAATATTGCCGCATTCGCAGGGAAGAGGACTTTGGAAGTCTCCAGGAAACGCCAGAGAGCTACGAGGAATTCGCCCGATACGGGGTCATCCCGCTTCAGATGCCAGGGGATTCCGTTCAGCTCCTTTCACGATTCACGTTTTTCGAGATGATCGATGCCAGCATCGCGTTCCTCCATGCGAGGCGTATGCGCGCGGTCATCCGCCGACATCCGCTCTGCAAAGATCCGGAGGTTTCAGCCTATCTGAAGTCGATACGGCGACGGAGAGGCGTCCACGTCGTGGAGGAAAACACCCGCCAGCTTATCCTTCACTCGCGGGCGGTTCTGCTCTGCAACTCGTCAGTCGGATGGGATGCGATCCTTGCGCACAAACCCTTGTTCTGTTTCGGCGAGTCTGAGTACAGTCGGGCGGCTTACATGGTCCGCGATCTGCCTGACCTTGAGGAAGCCCCGACATTGTCCAAGCTGATGTCGCCTCGGCTCGCCGATCGGTTCTATTTCTATTACTGGCAAAAGTATGCCCTTACAGGAAGGAGGGCGCCTATAGCTAAGCTGGCTCGGATGGTAGAGGAGACGATTGGAAAACCTTCAGTCGAGCGACTTCAGCCAATAGCTCCTGAACCGTTTTTGCCCGCGGCGGGATGAACTCATCGTAGCCCAGAGGAAGAACCTCGGCCACGCCGTTTATGGAGTGTTCTGATGTCGGCAGCGTCTCTGGACGAAGCCATTCAGAAAGCGATCCGAGAGGAGGCGGTTAAACTCCTCTCGGATCAAGAGCAAAATCAAGGCGCGACGAGTGCCGGCTCTGGAACGCCAGGCTGAACCGTCATCTGCTTGCCGAAGTAATCCATGATCTTCGGATTGTAGTAGCCGGAAGATGCAGAGATGTTGGCAAATAGGCCCCCCATGACGAATGCCCCAGGAGCCGTGATCGCGCCAGCCGCACCGGCATAGCTAATGATCGTCGACGCGGGGAAATCCCAGCTTTCCGAGAGCTGCAGGCGCATCGTATCGTTGAACCGATCGATGGTGAAAAGGTACTTTTCGGCACCTTCTGCATCCGCCGTCTGGACGGTCGTTCCTGCGCTGCCGATCGCCGCGGTTGTGACCGTCCCACTGCTGGCCGAACCCACGTAAAACTGGACAGAGTTGGTGGACACCTTGTAGAGCATTAGGAACGACTTATTGTCCCTATCGCCGAGGCGGCTCGCAAAGCTGGGCACCCAACCAAGGATCACGCCACATCCGACCGGAAGCACAGTCCGAAGGTATAGCTGTGCGCGGTCGCCATCCATGAGACCGATGACGTTGGCGAAGTCATCAGCTTCCGGCAGGAAGACGAACGTCTGTCCCGCAACCGTACGATCAACCTCCATCGCCAATCGGCCCTGACTGCGAAGTGCATTGACCTGAATAGCATATGGGAAAGCGGACGCGTTTGCGCCGTACTTGTCGCGCCTCCATTCGCCGGTAGACCGGATCTCATAGTGGCCGATGAAGTAATAGGGACTGTTCGCAACGTTGTGCTGAACGCGGTTCATGCCATAGGCGAGCTTGCCCACCCGATATGGACTATCGACGCGGTTGCCATGACCACCAGCGGCAAAGCCAATCCCTGACGGAATACGGCTTGCCCTGATGCTGATGTTTGAAAAGTCCCGGATGACATGGCTTGGCTTCGTGTATGTCGCGAGATCTCCGCTCTCGTAGTTCTCATTTGCCACACCGCGATAGATCAGCTCGGCGTCAGGATCCTCATTCCAGATCCAAACGTCACCCGCCAGCCCATCAGGCGTGAGGAATGGCGTTCCGACGCGATCGCCGGTCGTATAGACGGCTCCGTCTCGGGTTTGCTTGATCTGATATGCCTGGGCCTGCCCAAGGAAATTCTTGTAAGCCGAATCGCTCGCGGAGATCCGCTGCGCACCACGGCCGGCAACTCGCTCGACGTAATTGCGCATGAAGGCGCGCGCCACTGCCGACCCTTTGAAGGCGTGCCAAATATCCCCGCCATGCAGGGCGTCGGACTGGTTCTCATAGTAGTCGTGGCGATCCTTGTTGATCGACATCCACTTCTTGAGATCAGACCCTGTATCGAGAATGGCAATACCGAGTTCCTGCGCGATAGCTACCTTTGCCGCGTCGACCATCTCCACGGACTTATAACTGTCGTACCCGGCCGGATCGGATCTCCACATTGGGTCGCAAGTCTGCAAGATGGGGATGATCCCCAGAGACATGGCCAAACGGCATAGCTTACGAGTTTCGCTGATGTGGTTGTTCAGCCAGCTGGAATCCGTCGAGCTGTCGATGATATCGTTCAGGCCGAAATTGATGATAACCGCGTAAGGGATGCCGCCAGCAAACGTGACGCAGTTCTGCACGACCGCAACGTTGAAGTTGAGCACCGCCCATCCGTTATTCATGCGCCGGCCCGAATAGCCGCAATTCATCACCTCGTAGTTCTCAACGGAATAGTGAGGTGAAAGCACCGTCTTGACGCGCATCGGCCATGCATTCGGCGCGAATAGATTGTGATTGGTATCACCTATGGCGTTTTCGGAACCGTCGCGCGGATTGTTAGTCCAACCGCTCGTGTTGTTGCCGTCAGTCGTGCTGTCGCCATAACAAGCGATTACCGTCCTATCGCCGCGACCGAGGCGCGATGCGATCTTCTCGCATACCTCACGCATGCTGAACTTTTCCTTCCATGCCCACCAACCGCCGTTGGCGGAGGACGTGGACCCGTCAGGAAGGAACCGATCTGCAGATCGGAAGGCAAGGCCAGCATATTCTCCGGTTGGCTGAGAAGTCACGCGGACGTAAAGACCACCGCCACCGTCACCGGCAGCGGTAAAGCCGTTGACGCGAACAGCGAGTATTCCAACCTGGATCGTCAGCGCCGACATGCCGGACACAGAGGAATAGATCGGCACGTTGCCTTGGCTGACTGCATCTGAGGCGTAACCCGCCGCGATGTCTCTGGCTGCCTCTGCGGCGAGGCGAGCGTTGATCGCCAAATCCCGCGCGTCTTCGGCAATTTCAGCCGCTGCAGCGGCCGCATCTGCAGGCAAGTCCAGCTTTTTTACCCAAGCTGTGCTGGTCTTAATGTATACGCCACGCAAGCTAACGTCATCATCGGCGACTACGATACCAACTGCGCCGACCACAGCGCCGGTAACGGCATCAAGTTGGGCCTTCGTGCCCCGGATGTAGGCTGCCGTAACTGCCATACCGAGAGCGTTCGTCATATTTTCAAGCCATGTGCCCCATGCCCGGATGAGGCTTTTTTCTGGCTCAATCGGGTTGCCGGATGGACCATCAGCCCAAATGATCTTGGCAGTCTCTACCATGGTGTCTCCATGCGAAAGCGCCTCGGCGCGCGGCCAGAGGCGGATGTCTTGATTTTCATTGGGCTGTCAGGGGACCGTTACGGTCGCCGATGCTTGCGTTGCGGAAGGGATGCCGGACAGGTTCTCAGAACCACACCAATATTTCCAAGTCCCATAGCCGGGAGCATTGGTGAACGAGATGGTTTGGTTGGCCGAGACGCTGTAGCGGGCTATTTCAGTAGCTGCGGCGAATGACTGAGCAGATGTGCCGCGCTTGAACACCAGGTACCGCGAGTTGTCGTTGGCCGATCTCGCGCTGACCGTGACCGTGCCTGCGGAGTTGGTCGCCGTCATATTGTTGGGAACGCCGGGTGCAACAGGATCGACCGTCGACGTGACATTTGCTGTCACCGACCAATCGCCGTAATCGCCATCGGAGGCAATGAATGCGACCTGAACATCAAGCAGTTTGTTCGATGGCACTACATTTGTGGCCATGTCGATAAAACCGCCCGACGGAGAAGCATTAGGAAAACGCTGCTCCACCCATGCGCCTGGTATTCCAGACCCAGCGTCAGCCAACCGATAACGAACAACGGGATAGACCGAGTCATCCGCCGGATCGATAATGACGACTCGGATATAGACGCTATCGCCGTTTGGCTTCGCCTGGACAAGATTGACTACAGGGACGTCGACGCCAGCGAGGGCCACACGAGACGGAACCGGCGGCATCTTGCCTTCGTCAGTTGCCGGATTCCATGCGTCGATGTTGTCGGGATGCAGCATGATATCCATGCTGAAAGCGCCCTGCATAAGAGATAGGAGCGACTTACGGTTCTCGACGATCTTGCCATTGAGGCGAGGCAGCGAGAGTGGCGTATTCATCCTGACCCAACGCGAATAGACCGCGTTGATGCCGGAAAGCCGAAGATTGAGCGTACCGCTCAGTTTTTGCTGCAGTCTCAGCCAGTCGCGTTTTCCAAGGCGGCGAGCCTGTCGCCACTGTTGCACCCACTGATAGATTGCATCCTGAGCCAGCACGCGGCCTGCAGTGATCTGGGCATCGACGTCTTCAAAGAAATCCGTATCGGAGGTGGCATAGCCAATCTCGGGATACGTGAACTTCGGCACAAGCCTGTTGCACTCGTCCTCGAAAAGGACGTCGTACTCGACCTGATGGCCGGTGATATCGGCGTCGGTGATCGTCGTGACGTACTTCTCGCGAAACTTGCCGACGACAAACTGAAGCGCGCCGTCTCCGCGTTCGCAGATCCAGCCGTCGCATGCTGCAAGTAGCGCATTGGTTGCGGCCTTTGGGTCGTTCTCAGTGGTGTCAAAGCCGCTGGATTCGTATCGCCGCTCAAAGCCTCCGCCTTTTAGCGGGATAAGTTCGTCGCAGATGTCTGCTTCTTCCTGCCACATCCCCAGGAGCGGCAGGATCGCGCGACGATAGTCACGGCGGTGTCCAAACTCGTTAAAGCACTGGTGCCAGCACATCTGCAGTGCCGTGTTTTTTGTCCAGACCCAAGTGTTAGGATCTTCTGGATCCTGCAGGGGGTCGCGGAAGTCCCAGCAAAGCGCCATATCGGCCTCAACCGACAACTGCGGCGGTCCATATGGGAATCGCTTGTTCTGCCGCTCAGCACTGACGCTCTGGGCGATCATGGCAATGGATGCCTGGCCGTCGCCGCGATGGGCATTCGTCCAGACGCCGTCGCCTGAAAGCTTTTCAACTATTGGCGCATAGGCGGTCTCCGGTACGAGGCCGAGACGACTGAGGATCTTCACCCGCGTCAAGTAGTTGGTGCCCTCTTGGATCGTCCCGTCAGGCTGCAACGTCACTTCGTCATCATGCAGCCAGTACCGATTGATCGACTTGATCCGGTGGCCAGCGATAGCCTGAACAGCAAAGAGGCTTTTACCCTTCGCCTCCCATAGCATGAAGGCGCCGCCGACGCGGTTCCGGCCCACGCCCCACTGCCGAAACGGCACGGCCTGCGTTCGGGGCACCTTGCCGTCCTCAGCTTTGGGAGGCTTCGGTGCAAGGAGCGCCTGCAGTCCAATGGAAAGGGCCGTCGTTGCAATGGCTGCGGCAACGGACGCGTAGGTAATCGTGGTGGCGCCGATAGTGAAGCCGCCGGTCCCGAGGATCGCCGTGAAAAGCGGCGTAAAGATCGGGTCGAATACGACCTGGCTATACAGGCTGCTCGTCTGTGCGAGGCCGTACCGCGCCAGCATTCGCTGGTGGTGCATGCTCAAGGGGCGCTCTCCACGCTGACACGAACTCGACCTTCTTGGCGCGCACGCCCGCGAGCGACATCGTCGCCCACAGCGGCCCGAAGCGGATGGCAGCCATCTCGCCGGCACGCCGGTCGGTTTCGGAAATTGCTTTGATGATGCCGACGTCGCCGGATTGCGGGTCAGTCGTGCGTGTGAAGCCCAGTGGCTCGACCAGCCTCGTCGTCAGCGGCACAAGACCGCCGTAACTGGCAATCAGGCGGCCAGCGCCGAACTCGGTGTGATAGGTGCCGCGAAAATCGGCGGCCGGATCGGTGCCTGTCAATTCGGCGATCCATGACGCGCAAAACGTCATGCAGTCCTCGCCGTCTACGCCGCCCCAGCGAAACTCGCAGCGCCGCGCCAAAAACTCATGAATGGTCAATCGAAAACAGGCCACTTTGGCTGGATGCCGCGAGCAAGGCGCGCAACGCCATCACAAAAGGCATCAGTCGGATAAAGCGATCGCTGCATGGCGTCGGACCAAAGTGCCCGAGACGGACGCGACCGCGTGTTCTCACCGGAGACGACGGCAAGGCTGAGCGCTAGCGTCGCGCCTGCGTCGCCCTGCCCGTACGATCCGGATTCCTTCGGGTGTGAAGCGACGCCGGTCCAGATCGGAATAATCTTGCTCATCGGCTGGTGGTACTGGTCGAGCGTCGTAAGCCCGATCTGCACCTTTTTGCCGCGCACCGGCGGAATGCTGTCGAGCATCTTGGCGCCGGTGGCCGGATCAACACCGCTAATCGTGAAATCAACGGCATCTGACGTGCCATTGACTAGCACCTCGAGTGATGGAAGGCCGATAAGGCGCCCTCCTCCGAGATAAACCGTCCCTTCCGGGTCGACGCTGTCGAAGCCGATCGGCACGTCGTTGACGCCGAACCAGATGTGCAGGGCCGGATCTGTGTCGATGCGCAGAAAAAGGCCAAGCTGATGGCTTCCGCGCAACGCCTCAACGACGTTGTCGGGCACATAGGCCATAGGCACCTCGTGCTTAGAAAGCTTCGGAGAACTGGATTGTTTGCTGGGTCACAAAGAACGCCTCGACGATCGATGGGAGCGTGAAGCCGTCCTTGAACTTCGCCACGAAGCGTGGCCGGGCGAACTCCACCCGAGTGCCGACCGTGACGGCCTCACGGAGAGGCGGGCTTAACGCCAGCGTATAGGCTGGATTGGCCTCAGCGGTGACGTCGAGCACTTCCCAGTAGCGATAAGCGCGCCAGCCTTTGGTCTCGTGATAGATCGAGAACCAATCGGACCACCGCAGCGGCCGAGACAGGCCGTAGACCCGCATCTTGATGATGCCGGCGTTCAGGCTGGCCGCCGCAGTGATCTCGCCATAGACGCTCGCCTGGCTATATCCAGACGTGTCACTGAACAGTGCCCCATCAGAATGCGGGATGCCGCTGATAGTTGGCTTCTTGCCGGCAAATGGCCCGTACCAGTCGGTTATGATCGGCACGTTGATGTAGCGGAACCCGCCGTTCAAACGGGCGCCGAGGCTGTTGACGTACTCATATTGCTCCGGCTCGGTGAGCTTACAATCGGTGTAGGTGGAGGTCAGAAGACCACCACCTGACATCTCGATCGTTTGGCTTTCGCCCTGCCCGTTCCGGCCGCCCGAGATGGAAGAGCCGACAACGTCGACAGACACAGACACCGGCGCGAGGAAGTTTGCCTCCAGCGTCGGCGCGTTGGTGTAAATCGCCAAGGTCAGCCCTTTCTTTTCGTGAACTGCCCTTGAACCGTGCCGAAGCCGCCGCGCTCTTGGTTCTTGTTGTACTGCCCGAGGCCGTCCGTCACCGCCTGCTTGGCAAGTGCCATGACGTGATCGTCGCCATTCGCACCGTCGAGATGGATGACCATCACGCCGGGAGCGTTATTGTTGGCCGCAAAGCGCCCGCTACGCAGGCTCGGAGCCACCGGAGCGGCGATCGCACCTCCAACAAGGCCGCCAGCAGCGAAGCGCCCTACCCGGCCGCCGTTGATGGCATGGAGCAGTGCGCGGTGCTTCCGGGTGGCCGCGGCGTTGACGACGAACTCGCCGTCTGAAAGCATCGCGGGGATGCTGTCGCTCGTACCGGATCCTGGGCCGCTGACATCGCCGCCGTTCGAAAACAGACCGACCATGGGCGTGTATTTGGCAATCTGTGCGGCGCTCAGTCCTCCGCCGAACAGGCCGGAGAAAAGCCCGCCAAAACCGCCGCCGCTAGGTGCGGATGGCGCGGCAGGGAAGAAGTTCGTCGACAGTTGCCCAAGCTGGCCGAGCCCCTGCGTCGCCACCTTCGAACTGTCCGCGACGCTTCCCAGAGCATTCGCCGCTTCTGTGGCGCGCTTCGCCTGAACCTCCGCCGCGTTGACCCAAGTCGTCGAGACCGCGTTTCCGGAATTGCCGGAAAGCATCTGCAGTTGCAGTTGGCCGTCCGTCATTCGGCTCTGGCCGGTGGCGAAACCAACATGCCCGCCTGTCGCTCCGGCGCCGAGACCTCTGTCTTGCAGAAGAACATCGCCGCGCAGGACCTTGGATGGGTCTATCGCAGATCCCCAGTTCTGGAAGGAGTTCGCGACGTTTGAGCCGCTACCCTTCACACCGATCTGGGCCAGTGACGAATTCACGAACCCGGCGCACCATGCTTGCTGGGCCGCGTCGAGGTCGACGCCGCCAGCCTTCAGGAAGGAATTGATCTGGCCGCGATTGGCTGTTTCGCTCTTGCCGAGTAGGCCGCCGGCGAGATCTACTGCGCCGCCTGAACTCTTGCCAGATCCGCCACCGAACACGCTGGACAGAACGCCGCCACCCAAAGCGGTGGCGCTACTGCCGATTGGGGAGCCATTCCCGCCGCCGGTCAAGAGTGCCTTGAACAACTGACCGAGTACGTTCGACAGTTGCTTCTGCGCCGTATCCTTCAGTTCATTGAGGAAGACCTCACCGAAAGCTTTTCCGATATCGCCACCGCTATTCACGATGCCGTTCGATAGACTTTCAGCGAACTGATCGATCGCTTCGTTTTGGCGCTCCAGCTGCTGCGTCTGCCGGATCTGGCCGGCCTCCTGGCTGTTCAAGTCGGTAGACAGTCCGTACTGCTTCAGCGTCGTGTAGACCTGCTGGTCTTGCGCCGTCATCGAATTGTAGCGCCTCTGCTCAAGCAGATCCTGCTGAAGTTTCGCCTTGGCCAGTTGCTCCGAATATTGCCGGTAAAGCTCGACCTTCTGCGCCAGCTCTTTCCGCTGGGCGTCATTCAGAGACCGTCCCTTGTCCTCGGACTGCTGGAGCAGATCGAGTGCAAACCGTGCCGCATCCGCCTCGATACCGAACTTGCCGAGCAGCGCCGTTTCCATCTGCATCTGAGCGATGCGATCATCGGCCGACTTCTTGAGGTCGCGGTAGGCGTTGGCTGCCCGCTGGGCGGCGGTTTCGGCTTTCTTGGTCTCAGCGTCTGGCTTGTCGCCGAGCGTGACAGGTTTTTGACCCGGTATAGGGACGTTGGTGGTGTGACCGTCGGAGTTGGTGACCGTCGGGTTACCATCATCAAGCCTGCGAAGGGCGGCTCGGCGAGCCGCATCCGCATCATCCCGCTCTTCTCGCGTCGATGCGTTTGACCTGGCTTGCTGGTAAGCCCTTTCGACCTTCTCGATTTCAGTGAGAGGTGCGACGCCGATCTCGCTTAGCTCGCGTAGCGCCTTGGAAAGGCGACCGATGGCTAAGGCCTGACGATCGGCGGTGCCTTCGATAAGGTCCAGCTGCTGGACCATCCCAGGGATGGATCGAGCGACCTTGACGACCTCCGGATCGAACTCCCGCATTTCTTCTGCGAGCTCGCGAACCTTCTTCGGGACATCAGGATTGTCAGCAATCCGAGCCATCGCCTCGCGGAACTTCAAAAGGTCTGGTTCACCATCGCGAATAGACTTTCTAAGTTCGATAAAGGCGTTGCGATAATCAGATACGACCTTGGAGTCGGTCGTCTTCACAAATGGCGTAATTTCCGTCGAATAAGTGCTTCTGGCGTCTGCGGCATCAATGATCGCAGCGCGCGCATCTTTCAGGCGGTCGCGAATGTCGACGACCGTCCCGCTCATGCCTTCGTTGACGTACTCTCGCAGGCCATTAGCGGCCTCGCCGTAACGATCCTTGAGAAGCGCGACTGTCTCTGCGTGACCCCTCAGGATCTCGTCGGCAGTCTTTACCTTATCCGCACTCGTCGCATACTGGATAAGTGCGGCGGTTCCAGCCACTAGGCCGATCGTCACCAAGGATACTGGGCTGATGATCGAAGAGAAAGCGCCCACAAGAGCAGATCCAACGCCTTGACCGCCGGCCTTCAGGTCATTGAAGACTGCCGAAAGCTGGGTGCCCTGCTGAAGCGCGATAGTCATTGGCGACATGCCGCCATACGCGGTCACGCCAATATCCTGGAACTGCGCGGCGATATTTGAGGTGTAGCCGCTCGCGCCACCGTTTCGAGCTGCCGGCGTATCGGCCAGAGCAGCGTTTCGCCCCTTGATTGCCGCCGTGGCGGCAAGAGCTGCCTGACGCTCGCGGCTGATAGCGGCCGCCATCTCATTGGACGAGATGGCCCCGACAGCATGAGCGCGCCGAATGTCCGCAACGGCGGCCTTGTAGTTGTTGATCGTGTTGAACAGAGGCGAATAGCGAGCACGAAGGCGCTCAAGCTCTTTCCCCTGATCCGCAAGTGCCCCGGTCCATTCTTTTGCCGCCTGCACCCCAACGCCCGTCATGGCATTGATGCGGTTCTGCAAAGAAGTGGTCAGTGAGCTGTCGACCGTCTTTCCAACATTGTCGAACTGACGCTTAACTGAGCCAGCCAGCGTGCCAAGATCCTGCTCAATGCGCTTGATGCTGCGGCGCAATGTTGCCTGGTCGGTCGAAATGCTGATAATCAGGTCATCGGAATTGTCGACCGCCATGCGAGCATCCTAGAAATGAGGAAGCCCGCGCGTAAGGCGGGCTAGTATGGGGCGCGTCGTGAAATACGCTGTGGTGTTGCTGTTGCTGTCGGCCGCGAGCGCAAACGCTCAAGCGATCGTCGACAAATCAGCAGAGAAACTCGATAAAGACGCCGTCACGGCGATGGTTGAGGATGTCTCGGCGAAATTCGCTGATCCTCTTGCTGCGCAGTTCAAGTCACTACGGCAGCGTGACGGAGACGCGGGGTCGATCTGCGGAACGGTAAACGCCAAAAATGCCTATGGTGGCTATGTTGGTTTCGTGCCGTTTCGCTACATTATCGACCGCCGCAAGGTCTACATCGGCAATACAGGCTGCTAGCCATACTTCGCCAGCAGCGCAGCCATTTCGCGGTTAGTTGGCGCCGCACTCGGCGTTGCAGCGGGCTTGCCTTTATCCTCGCCGCCTTGCGCTTCGTTGTGGCCATTGATGGCCTCAAAGAATTCAGTCATCGTTGAAGACCAGAAGTCGGCAGGCCTCCATTTGAGGCCGCCGATCCCAATACGCATCCATTGCCGCCAAGGAAAAGGCGCGTCGTCGCTTATGCCGCCTGATTGGCGGCTTCGACGTTTCCCTCGTCTTCCTCATCGAAATGATGGGCAAGGACGGCCATAAATGCCACGCGGCATGCGCCGAAGTGCTTCAGCTTAATCTTCTGGATCGCTTCGAGTGCATTGCCCTTCACGGTCAAAAGCTCAATTCCGGCGACCGTAGCCGCCGCCTCGACATCAGACAGACGCAGAAACAGATCATTGAGCGACTTGCACTGAAGTCTGCTCGATACGGCCGAAAGGCGGGACATTTCGGCAGCGAGAACGAGCGGGACGTTGCCAACCCACAGGGGTACCTCGCCGCGCGCCTCATTCACAGCCAGCGGGAAAGGCTTCTCCTCTACAGCCATAAATTAAGCCTCCGGTTCGTATTCGAGCGGCTGGGCGGCTTCGAACGTCGCAGAGAACTGCAGGTCGTTTTCCATGTCGCCGCTGGCCTGGAAGTTGGTCACGAAGAACGAACCTTCGAACGTGCCGAGGCCGGGGACGATGACCTGCGCGTTGAAGACGGTCGCATTGATGACGTGAACCATGAACGCCTTCATGATGGCGCTCGACACGAAAGTGCCGTTGCCCTGGAAGGTACGGTTAACAATGCCAGGACGGCCGGTCTTCTGTACCGGGCCACCCGGATTGGTGCAGCTTGGCTTGGTCGTGTCGACCGAATTGGCCGAAAGGTCGAAACTGCGATCCTTGAGGCCGCAAAGATTGGAAAATACTTCCGGGTCAGCGCCATCGCCAACCTTGATGAGCAGCAGTCTGCCCAGCTGTTCGCCGTCTGCCATGTGGCAACTCCAAATATTAGTGGGGAATCCGCTACGACAGCGGCTTGTGAACCGAAGCCACGAGTTCGATGACTGCGTGGCTGGTCAGACCGTCGGCATCGCGAAACACGCGGGCCTGACGGTGAAGGATGGACACCAGCCGATAGTTCGGCAGCGTCATGGGCGCGAGATGAAGGCTTTCCTTCACCGCCGCCGCAATGCGTTTGACTTCCGGATAGCCGACAGCCTGAGACCAGGCATGCAAGGTCAGGTAGACCTTTTCGCCGGTGACGCAGGTTGCGTCGTCCTGAATGCTCTGCGCCTCGCCGATCGTCACATATGGAAACGTGACCGGCGTCGGAGGTTGGTCATAGACGCGCTTGTTGATGAGCGCGGTGAGCGGCACGTCCGCTCGAAGGCGCGTGTTGATCGCGCCTTGCAGTTCAAGTTCGGCGGACATCGCTACCCCTTGCGGGCTTCGCGCACCGCTTTATTGACAGCGGCGAGGATCATTCGCCGAATGCGTGGCTTTGCCGCTCGATAGGTCGGAAAGATGTGCGGCTGTGCCGGTGAACCGGGATGCATGCCAGTGCCGCTGGCGGAGGCCTGCTTCTTACCGAGGACCGTGCCGCCACCTTTGACAGTGCTGTGTGGGGCAGTCCCGAATTCCAGAAAGCGCCAATAGAAGCGTGCGAAGATGCCAGTGGCGCCGGGATCCTTGGTCGCTCGCGTGCCGACCTGCTCCTGAGCCGGTCGGCTCGACAGCAGATCGCCTTCGATGCTCTCCATGTACTCAAGCGTGGAGCCTGTTGGGGCGCGAGTGCGGATCTCGTCGGCCACCATATCTGCCGCCTTGAGTTTGGCTTCGGCCGTGTACTTCTCGACATTCGGAGCAAGCTGGTTGAGCCGCCGCATCAATGCTTCGCGGCCGCGTAGCTGAGCGGACATCATCAGTGCACCAAAATGGCGCGCGAGATGACGTGGTCGACGAAGAGATCGACCCATCGGCCGCGCCATCGCTCCGGAAGGATGATGCCGACCAAGAAAGCGACGCGAACGGCGGTCCCAAACCACCATCGCGTGCCTACAGTCAGAGTGAGCGTGCTCATGCCGCCTCCCCCTGCGTCGCCACGATATCGATAGTCCGGTTCTTCTGATCCATGTCGGCGACCGACGTGACGTTGAAGATCCGTCGCGGATCGCGCTTGTCGACGATGCGCCAAGTCGTTCCGACCTCGCGAGCTGCCTCGCAACTCGGGATGCGAACGATGTACGGCTGTGTGCCAGTCAGGCGTGCCGCGATGACTGGCTCGCTACCTTTCATCGGGATGAGCTCGGCGGGCGTCTCGAATACGGTAGCGAAATCGCCCGCTTGCTCATTGCCGTAGCCGTCGTCCACCAGGGCGCGTCGCTGCATCAGCAAAAGCTGGCGGCGTTTGCCGGCACTCATACTCTCTCGGTCTGCCAGCCCCAGATGGACCAAGCAAATCGGATCGCATCAGGCCAGCTATAGCCAAGGTCGGCACCGATCTTAGCGTCAAGCACGAACTGGTACGCTGACTGCGCAAACTTGGTCATCTCTGCCTCTTTGGTGCTGGAACCTTGACTGCCGCGCCCTTGGCGACAGCATCGGCGGCGCATTCGCGCGTGACGGAATAGCGGCCGTCCTTGAACGGACCGCCGTCAGGCCGGTATGCAGTAGAAACCGCCGGCGTGGCATGCCAGACGTGGCGGCGTGTGAAGCGGACCCACATCAGCAGATCTCCGGAAGCGACCCCCAAACGCGGTAGGGCGCAAGAAGCGCGCGCACTGCACGAGGCAAAACGGCGTCGCCTGTCAGCTTCGGATCCGCCTCACGAACCTCGTATAGGTCGCCAGCAACGAGAAGGATGGCGGCAATAATCGGCTTCGTGACCTTAATGACGGTCGGGTCGTAACCATCCTCGCCTTCGGCGGGCAGCGTTGTGTCAGCTGCGACGACGATGCGGTCGAGATACTCAATGACGATGCCTTCAGCGGCTGCGCCGTAAAGCTCGATCTCGGCATCTTCATCGGAATGGAGCACGCGCAGGTGCGCTTTCAGGGCGTCGAGATCGATGAGTGCCATTACGCCACCACTGCCGCGGTAGCTGCGCTCGTCACGACAAGGCTTCCGGTCAGGCTAGCAGCCCTCGTCTTCACGACGATGGTCTTGCCGATGTCCTGCGTGCGCGGCACGAAGGTCAATCCGAACGCGCCAGGCACTTCTACACCACCGACTACCCACTGACGATCGACCGAAGGAGCTGGCGTCCCGGTGAACGTACCTGCGCTCACAGTAAGCGTCGAGCCGACTTTTGCAGTGCCTGTGATGGCTGGCGCGACGGTGTTAGCCGGCGCTACCGGACTGGCCACGGCACCGAGATAGCTGGCAAAGCGCCGCTTATTCGTCGTCGGATTCGCCATTGGGTTTGTCTTTCTTCTTCGCGGTCTTGTTGACGCGCTCGGTCGAGATCGGCTCAGGTGCAGCGACCGGTTCGGGCGCGTCCACCGTCTTGGCATCATCGTCGAAAGACACGAGGCCGAGAGCCTTGAGGGCGTTCGCCTCGCCGCGCTCGACCTTAAAAGGTTCGCTTTCGGCAGTCCTAAGACCCGAGCCATTGTCGAACGTCTTGAGCGGCTTCACTTCGATGTAGTCGGTCATTTCGCCTCCTAGCGAATGAGGGGCGCCCTGAGACGCCCCAGATCAATTAGGCAGCAGCGACTGCACCGGTGACGAAGGCTTCGGGACGATACACGGCCAGAGCCAGGCGCTCTTCGGCGCGGATCGTGAACATGTTCTTCTCGAAGTCATCGACGTTCTCGCTCGACAGAAGGACTTCGATGTCCATGCGGTCGAAGATCTGAGCGGCGTAGGAGAAGGCACCCGTCAGGAACTGGCCGGAAGCCATGGCCTGCGTCGACACGACGGGCAGGTTCCAAAGGGTCGGCGTGAGCGAGCCCTGCGGATTGCCGATGATGTAGTTATTGCCTGCATCCTTAGTCAGCTCGATCTTCGCCCAGTCGATCGGGTTCAGAACGAATGCCGTAGCCGGATACTCGGCGAGAACAACCTGGAGAACAGCGAGGCGCAGTCGGTCGATGCCAGTGGAAGCAGTCGGCGTAAACGCCGGAGCGAATGCGGTCGCCTGCGGCACAAGGCCAGCAATGTTCTGGCCGGTGCCAGAGCCGTTCAGCAGCTGGTTTTCTTCGACGAAGCGCAGACCATAGCGAGCGCGGCCGTCGATGTAGCTGCGGAGAGCCGGAGCGTCATCCAGGATCTGGCGCGATGCCTTGAACAGGTGCGCGATCGTACGAACAGGCGCAGAAGCCATATCGAACGTCAGATCCGAATACGGCTTGGCAGTCGTTTCAGCGACCGGAGCGGCGTTGTTCGTGTAGCCGGTTTCCTTGACGTACTCGACGTTGTTCGACGCGGTCTGGCCCGGCAGGATCAGGTCGCGGATCGTCATCTGGCGCTCAGGAAGGCCAAAGATGCCGGGGACGCGAGCGCCTGGAACAAGCGAGGTGCCAGGCGAACGGCCAGTGCCGACGGTCGTGTTGGCCGTGGTAATGGCGGCGCGGTCGGCGGAGACCTTAATTGAGGCGCGGCTGGAGCCGGTCAGATTGCCTGCCTTGTAGGCTTCGGAATCGATGACCAGCTGGCCGAGCGACTTCTGTTCGTCCTCGCCCTGCTCCTTCTCACGAGCGGCGCGCTTCTCCAGATCGCCGAGGCGATTGGTGACGTCGCCAAGCTCGGAGAGTGCCTTGTCGGTCTTTTCCTTGAGTTCGGCCGAGACTTCGCCGTTGGCGGCAAGCTTCGAGGTGAAGTCGGAGGCGAGATTGCCAACCTGCTCCTTGATGGAGGCCAGCGAAGTGCCGAGCTCGCCGATCTTGTCGGCAAGTTGATTATCAGCCATAAAAGGCTCCTTTATCGAATAAGTGGAGTTTTTGCTTCGGCTAGAAGCCGGTCTAGGGCTGCCAAAGCAGCAGCATCCGCATCGATGTCAGGAGCCCCCTGACCGTCCTTGAGGTAGAGCCGAGCGGCCCGCTCTGCCTCAGAGCCCGTCAAACCCATCAGTCCCCTGATGCCGTTCTCGAACTCGCGTTTCGTGATTGGTTCGCCAGCGGCCATCTTGGCGGCAAGCGTTGTGGCGGATTCGGCGCGCGCAGCGTTTGCCGACTTTATCCGACGGATCGACGGCGGCTGGGTATCAGCGCCGAAGCGCTCCAGCGTCTCGTCGAGCGTGGCAATCCTGTCGACCATGCCTCGATCGAGCAGCGCCTCGGCGTAAAACACCCTGCCCTGACCGTATCCGTCTTCGACCTTACCGACGGTGGTGCCGCGACCTTCCGCAACAGCAGCAACGAAGCGATTGTAGGATCGATTCACGCCGTCCTGCACATGCGCGAGCGTTTCCTTGCTCAGCGGCTCGGTCTCATTGCCTTCGACCTTGTGCTTGCCGGCAGAAATGTAGGTTCGCTTGATGCCACGCTGCTCAAGGGCAGCCGAAACGTCATCGTGAGCGGTGTAGACGCCGATTGAACCAGCGCGACCGGACGGCGTGACAACGATTTCGTCGGCCGAAGACGCGACCCAGTAGGCCGCGCTCGCTGCGAGGCTGTTGACCTGCGCGATGATCGGCTTTTCGCCGCCGCGGAGCTTCCGAATCTCGGTCGCGAGCTCATCGGTGCCCGGCACCGTGCCACCGGGGCTATCGACATCAAGCACAACGGCCTTAACGTCGTCATTCGCGAGAGCGGAATGAAGCGCCCTCTTGATGCCGGCGTACGAAGTGCCGCCGCTCATCGCTGAAACCAGGTCCATTTTCTGCGCCAAGACGCCGTAAACCGGGATAATCGCGACTTTGCCGTTGGTTTCAGCGATTTCCTTGGCTCGCGCCTCATCAATGGAAGCTGCGAGCTCGGTAGATATGAATTTATCGCCTTCGGCACGAGCGACGAGAATATCGGCCAGAACACCGAGTTTTTCGCGCTGTATCGCCCAAGGCTCGGCCAAAAAGGCCGATATAAGGTGTTCGAACTTCATGATTTGTCCTTACGCAGCGCGCGCTGCAGGCGTTGTAGGCTGCGCAACTGGCTCTTCGCCGAGCTTGTCGAGCGGCGTCATGGTGCCGTTGACGATCGAACGGTTGCCGCCGGGCGTTGGAGCCTTGTCTTCGTACCCGCGAGCCTCGTCGACGTGGTAGATGCCGGCCTGAACCATCTTCGAAAGGAACTCAGCACGCGCCTGGCTGTCGCCGCGCAGGAGTTCTTCCATGTTGAATTTGACCTTGACCGTCTTGCGGGTGGTCGCGTCCAGCAAATCTCGGTAGATGGCCGCCTCGATGCGTTTCAGCATCGGCCGCATGCATGTCTTGGTAAACTGCAAAATCAGCTGCTCAATGCCGCTGCCCCAGGTCGTCGTGCCGTTGGCGGCATGGCCGATCATCACCGGCGGAACGCCAAAGATGCGGCATATCTGCTCGACGCTGTACTGTCGAGCCTCGAGGAACTGCGCGTCCTTTGGGTTGATCGACATCGGATAGGGCTTAAAGCCCGCCTCCAGCACCGTCACGCCGCCGGCTTTCTCTGCGCCGGCAAACTGCGTCAGCGTGTCCGCGATCTGCTTTCGCTGCTCAGGCTTGAGTACCTGGTCGGAGCTGACAATAAGAGACGACAGAAGTCCGTTCTTAAACATCCGACCGGCGACTTTCTCGCCAGACAGAGCGTTTCCTACCGTGTTCCGGACAACACCGATCGGTGACATGCCTCGATCACAGCCAGGTAGACGCGCTCCACGAACGTGGAACATCTTGCCTTCAGGGATGCGGCGCTTCTTACCGTCCTCAGTCACCTCGTAATAGCGGGTGTTGCGGCCGTCGCGGCAAACCTCGACGCTCAGAGGATGAAGCGGGTTCAGCGCCACCAAGCGATCGCCGTTCATCTTCTTCTCAGCGAAGAAGTTGCCGTCCATCATGAGGCACAGCGCCGCCATCGACCAGAATTCCGGCGCGGTGTCGTCGATGTTGGGCATGTCATGCAGGATTTCGTAGAGAGGCGAGTTCTTGTCGATGGTCACGCCATCACCGCCGTATACGATGCACGGCAGGGTGCCGGCCGCGTTCTGGACTAAATTAACGCAAGCCCAAACGGCGTCCAGCGAAAGCGCGCTCTCGATCGTGACTTTCTCGCCTGAAGTCGTGCCCAGGCCGAAGAAACCGCGCCAAAACTCGCCGTCAGTCAGCTTGATAGGCGTACCGCGCCATCTCTCGAAGAGGCCCATGGCAATCCTTTACGGGTCACCATGTGACCGAAATCATGTTGTTTACGAAGTCGTCGAGGTTGCCTTCATCGCCACCCTCGTAGGTGCCGGCCATCGCCGTCGCCATCGTCAGCGCCACAGCACCGTCGATACGTCCCCTGGACTTTTGCTTGTCGAGCTTGCGGTTGCCGCTCGGATCCTGCTTCACCGTCGCGTTCATCACGCACATAGTGAGGACCGGATGGCCGCCGTGGGCGAGCTTTCTGTTGAGCACGATGCTCTCGAGCTCACGGATGGCAGGCGACATTGACGCGAAGCCCTGCCCGAACTGCTTGAAGATGGCCTCGTCACCCTCAAGCTGCTCCTCGGTAAAACCGACCTTGAGCAACCAAGGCTTGAGATGGCGCCAGTTCCAGCGGTCGAACGCAATCTTCCGGATGTCGAGCTGCTGATGGAGCTCGAAGAGGTAGTGCGCGACGAACTCGTAGTCGACTGTCGGTCCGGGTGTCGTCTCCAGGAACCGCTGACCGTCGTCATTCGGCTTGTTCCAGATGTCGTAAGGCACACGGTCGGCCTTGGCCTTTTCGCGCAGAGCCTCTCCCGGCAACCAGAACGTCGGCTTGACGTGCCACACCGTGCCCATGTCCGTCTCCTTTGGCGCCATGAGCACCAGGGACGTTAAGTCTGACACTTCTGACAGGTCGAGACCGCCGAACACCGGTAGGCCAGCGAAATCTTCGACAGCAGCGTCGCAAGCGCGCCATACGGTCGGCGGGAACAGTGGAGCCGATGCATCAATGCGTTGATTCAGGAACAGCCAGCGAAAGCTGGCTTCCTTCGTCGGCATGCGCATGGCCAGCTGCGAGAAGTCTTCGACGTCCTTGACTGAACGGAAGACGCCTAGCGCTGGATTGGCTGCGGCCCACCCTGTTCGGTCGTTAAGTTCAGACTCTACCGGCGCAGTGTAGATATGCGAGACAATCCGCGGATCCTTCGACGTCTCGGCGTCGTCGATCCATCGGCTGAAAAGGTCGTTGTCCGTGGCGGCCTGCGTCGAGATGGCGAACAGCATTGCCCGGCCTTCGTAGGCGCCCTGCGAAGTCTCGATCGCTTCGACGAAGTCATCCGTCGGGCCTTTGATCTGGCCGACTTCATCAAGGATGGCCAGGATCGGCGAGCCGCCGTGCGCGCTCTTGGCCTCTGCCGAACTAGCCTGATACTCGACGTTCTTGGCGAGGCCGACAATCATCTTCGCCGACGGCACGATGCGCGCGAGCTTGGACAGCTCTGGCGACATCATGATCATTTTCGCACTGTAATTGAAGACTTCGGCAGCCTGTTTGCGGGAGCGAGCGCCAGAGACTATGCGGCCGTTCTGGTATGCCTCCGGCCCGACGATATGCGCCAGCAGAAGGCAAGCAATCAGGCCCGTCTTGCCGTTCTTACGGGCGATCGAAAGGTAGGCGCGAGACGTTCCGACTGGGTTGTCATAAACCGCCAGAATGAACTTCTTCTGGAAGTCCAGCAGCTTTACCGGCTTGCCGAGCAACATCCCTTCGGGGACGAGGCAGTAGCGTTCCACGAACGCAATCACGCGCTCGCCGCGGGTCATCGGCTTTTTCGCCATTCACTGTCAGCCCGGTCGCGCCAGCAAATCATCCTCTAGTGGATTGTCTCCCTCGATATCTTTCGCAGCCTCGCGCCTCTTGGCGGCATCCCTCGCCTCGCCCTGAATGGCGCGCGCGTGGAGGGCAAGCGATCGACGGAATGACAGGATTGAACCGGCGTGCATCTGCACGATTGATTTGCGTGGGTTAGCCACAGGCGTGCCTTTGTCGCTGTAGGCAACGCCGCCCTCATCACGAAGGAGCGATTGCTCGCGCACGAGGTCAGCCATTGTTCTGGCGAGCATGGCAGCGAGCTCTAGCTGATGGTCGGTCCATTCAGACCGAGCGAACTCGGCAACAACGTTTCGAAAGAATGGTTCGTCAGCTTCGTCGAGAGGCACGTTCGCAGGCGGCTGGATCTCTGTGGTGGCTTTCGCCATGACGCGCACGGCTTCGGCCGCGCTATCGATGCGCGCCTTCCTCTTGGCCATGTCGTGGATCCTCGTCAGGCCTCGCGCGCTTGCGCACGCGGGAGGCAAAAAACTGTATTAGCGCTATCGTTGTTGGACACCGCCGGTAGGGCGGCCGGACGGGCCAGACTTTGACCCACCCCCTACCCACCTCGTTGGCGTGGCATCCGCGGCGGGTCGATCACCCTATCTCGATCGGATACCCGTCGACCCCGATGATGGCGATCTTCTTGCCTCGCTCCATCATTTGCTTGGCGCTATCGTGATGATGCTTGCACAATGACTGAAGGTTGTTTGGATCGCGGAACAGATCAATGTCGCCCTTGTGAGGCTCGATGTGGTCGACTACCTCGGCAGCCGTGATCTCTTCTGTAATCAGACAGAACTCGCAGAGCGGCTGTATCGCTAGCTGATGCTCGCGCAAGCGCTTCCATGCTGCTGTGTCGTAGAGGTGCTTCCAAGGGTGTTTGGTTGCGGGGGCTGGACTTGAACCAGCGACCTCTTGGTTATGAGCCAAGCGAGCTACCATGCTGCTCTACCCCGCAGAATTGGTCTAAGTGGCAGGGTTCGAACCTGCGACCCCGTGAGCCCAAGTCACGTGCGCTACCAGTCTGCGCTACACTTAGATGGTGCCGGCAGCAGGTATCGAACCCACGACATCCTCGTTACAAAGGAGGCGCTCTACCAACTGAGCTATGCCGGCATTGGCTGGAATGGTTGAGGGCGTGCCAAGCGCTACCTTGACTGGGGACCGGCTTGCTCCTCTTGCGAGGCTGTCGATCGGGGCTTTCGCCTGCCTGCTACGCCTGCTTCTTCGTGCCGACGCCCTCGCGCTTCACTACGCCATGAAGCAAGAAAACAAAAGCGGCAGGGAGCGCAGCGCCTGTAGCGTCGCCATGCTCTACCTGCCGCAGGACTGCCCGTCGCCGAGAGGAGGCGGCGCCAGGCAATGGGGATAAGTGCCAGCGGGTGGGCTTGCTCATGCCTAGGCATGGCCGGGCATCGAACCCGTTACACCATTCCAGATGCCGTAATTTGTGCTGGTCAGAAAGTTACGCCCGGCTCATCGCTGGCCGAGCGTCCGTCGCAACATCGGTGCGCCCGGATAGATGTGGGGCACCTAGCGGCAACCCCTTCACCTATACAGGTGGCAACTTCGCAGAAAGTCAGGCCGATTTGGCGTACCGAGCTAATTCCAGCGCTTCTGCGAAATTATCGTTGGCAGCTATGAGAAGACGCCTGCCCGCTTCGATCGCATACTGGCCTTTGAAGCCGCGAGCCTGACCGAGCTCCTTCAGGTTCCTCGCCTTGCTGGCCTGCGTCAAAACGTCGAAGTGATCGTCAGCCATGTATCCTACCGCCTCATGCCAGGACCTGCGCTGCTCGGTCTCAGACACGACATCTTGCCACGCCATCGATCCACCGCCGGCGCATGTCGTCTTCCGCATGCCAAGGAAGCTATCTGCGACCTTTTGAGATCCGCACGGAAGCCCATCCGGATACCGCGTGATCAGCTTGCTGATATCGCCAGCCTTGGCATAGGCGTCGGCCAGGATCTGCTTTGCTTCCTCGCGACTGATATGCTGCCGAGGCTGGCGCTTCCGTGTCGCCGTGACGTATCGACCTTTCCGGGTCTTGAGCATCTCGGCAAAGTATTCGTTGCTGTCCGTTAGCTCCTGCGGGTTCTCATCGCCGCCACGTTGAGCCCGTTCCTTGTCGACCGTGCCAAGCATAGCGCCGGTGGGCATGCGGTCCTGAAACGTTACGACCTTGCCGTCGATCGTGACCTTCATGGCCTGCTCGGTCTGCGTGCCATCGGAGAAGCGCAAGCGTCCGATGCGAACCGTCTGGCCAGCTTCGTTGCGGTGAACCGGGCCAGCCTTGACCTGCTTCATCATTTCCTCGACCGAGGGCGAGATATCCCAGAGGCGTTCAGTCTTGAGGTCGGCGACGTCTTCCGGATTGTTGTCATTGGCCGGGGTGATGGTCCAGTTCGTCTGGATCGGCTCTGGCTCGTGGTCCGGTGCAATGGCGAAGGTTAGGAGCGCGTCAAGCTGCTCGGCAAGTGATCCGTGTCTGGCCATCAGGCTGCTTCCTCCACCATCTCGTCGATTGCTGCGGCAATCTCCGCCTCAACCCTCGCTGCTATCGATCGAAGTTCATCAGGCACAATACCGTGCTTTCGGTACAAAACACGTTGATCAGTATCCATCGCCTCTATGAGGTCACCCTCCAGTTCGTATCGAATATCCGCTTCTTTCTCCGTGCGGAGAGATGACTTGCGCCGAGAATGCACCGGTTGATTGTCGTTGGCTGCTTGCATACTGATCTCCTCTTTTGTGGTGGTGAACAGCGTGGTGGCTGCGAAAGAGTAAGTAATACCAGGCGCAAAAATTCGCCACTCAGACGCAGAAAAGGCCGCTGGGTGGGCGGCCTTTTGTCGGTGGTCGTAGGGCTTAGGATCTTCTGTCGGTAATCTCGGCCATACATCCTCATAATTAGCTATTGGTTCGCGCACTAACTACGAAACTTTTACAAATTTGTCAAAATCATTGTTGTCATTTTCTGCGATCCATTTGCGGACAAGATCTACGGCCTGCCTCGCCCCATCATCGCCGGTGACGGCGCGGACGACTGCAACGTGGTGGCCTAGACGCGCAAGTGCTGGATGACGCTCCTTCTGGCTGTCGGTGAGCGACGCTCGGCCGACCTTGTTCTCGATGAGTCGTATCTGACCGTTGGCGAGATAGATCCGGACGTCCGGCTCGCCCGGTGTCATCCCCGCGGCAATCGCTTCCTGCTGTGCTCGCGGGCCACGCTTAGCTGCGTTCTGATCTCCGGCCAGGAGAAACTGGGAGCCGTATTCTGGAAGCAGCCGCAGAGCGCGAACCTGAGCCGCCTGGAGCTCCCACTCTTTCGGTAAGGCTGCCTTGGTCGTTACCTTGCCGTTGGCCGACGTGCGAATGATGGTGCGGACGCCTTTGATGCGGACTGTCTGCTGCGTTGGCTTTGCCATGGTGCCTCCTGAGTGGTGTTGGTGAAGTGGATATATGAAATCCGCCTGTGCCCTGCCACTCAGGTTGTATTTCTTCCGCCCGTCTGCACGGTGCACGGTGCCCAATTATATTTGTTGAGAACCGTGCGCGCGGCACACCGCCCTGCACGGTTGCACGGTAATGGGTATATATAAATATATACCCTTATGACCGTGCACTAACCGGGCAGCGTTGTGCAGGTGTCTCCGCCCGGATGTGCACGGATAATGCACGGTTTTTGAAAGCGCATCCGTGCAGTATCAGGGGTTGTAATTGGTGGTTGTGAGGTTGTGTATTAATCGCGAACCGTCACGTCGATCCAACGACCCGAAGCACCGCGGCCGTATATTTCGACGTCGATCCAGACACCACCCTGCACAATCATGCGTGCTGCTTCGTCGGTCATGTTGCCGTTGCGAAGCATATTCTCAAGAGCCTGCCGGTTGACCCCGTCGGCGAAGAACGTGTCTGCCTCGTCATCCCTATCTCTTACGCCGTAGACATAGAAATTCGCGCGGTCCTGTCGAATTATCTGCCAAGGCTTGGTCAGCCGAATACCGGTGGAATTGAATAAATCGTCTTGCCCGATGTAGGCGCGGTAGCTCTCTATCAGCCTATTTGAGTGCTCCACGGTCACGCTTGATTGCGACGACGCAGATGACGCCAATAGAGAAAACGACAAACCAAAAACGACCGAAAAAACGAACCTGCGCATTGCTTGATTGTGCCCCGCTAAGAATACCCTAGTTGGACATTACAAAGCACCGAAACCGAATGCAAAGACGGTCAGTGTGCGTGGTTAAGACACAAAAAAAAGCGGCCCAAAGACCGCTTTCTACCACCAAAATGGTGGCGCTCACTTGACCCACCAAAATGGTGGGTGTATGGATAGTTCACCGAAGCAATCCCGCTTCGGCAACCGACTGGAGGACACCATGAGCTTCAAGCTCACCTTCCAAGTCCGGTTCGGCAAGTGGAGAGTAGCAATCTCCATCGGCCGATAAACTGGGGGCCGGAGGGGCTGCAACCTCTCCGGTTCCCGAAATATAGCAAAGCGTGGGGTAGTTTTCAATGTCGGTCGAGAAGTTGAAAGAACTGCGTGAGGCTACGCATTTAACCCAGGCCGCATTTGCGAAAGCCATGGGCGTGCCTTTGCGCACCTACGAAAACCTGGAAAGCGGCAGGGTAGATGTGCGCAAGGTCCACCTGAACGCCGCAAAGCTCGCCATCATAGAGCTTCTTTCGGATGATGAGATAGGCATCATCAATACGCCTGACGACATCGGCGTGTTGATTGAGCGCGCGTATGGTAACCTTGGCTAAGCCGCCCTGACGAACACCGCCATCTCTCGCCGGATCGGATCTCGCTCCTCGACCTCGACGAGCGCGCCCTCCTTAAACAGCGCCGTGACGACGGTGCCAGCTTTCTTTCTCGCCGCAGCGTCCTCCAGATCTAGCCCCATGGCATAAGCCACAGCCGCACCAACCCAGTTCTTGGCCTTGGCCGACTTCTTGTAGTCAGAGCCGCCTACTGCTGCCAGGATTGCCTGACGCTGCTCTGCGGTTAGCTCGCCTGCCACTTCTTCGGCGCTGGGCCACTGCCACTCCGTGACGACTGGCGCGAAGTCCTGGGGCTTCGTCAGACCGCGCCCGTTCCCCAGAGGCACGCCCTCCAGCTTGCGCCAGTCCAGGCGCGACGACAGGGGCGTGAGGTTCGACTTGCCATACGTCACCGAGAAGTGCCCCATACGATCCTCCGGCTTTACGCCAGCCTCTGCCGCCTGTTCCGGCGACATCCGGTTGAGCACACGCACCGATCGAGCCGCGCCGATAAGCGAGACGGCACCTCGAGCGTCTTCTACTGTCGCCTCGCGATCGGCCACCTTCCGGAGGTGGTGCACGATATCAATGCTGCAGTTCGTGTAATCCGCGATCTGCGCCCATAGCTTCGCCACCTTGTCGATGGCGCCGTTGTCGTTTTCGTTGACGCCGTGCGTCGATACGAACGGGTCGACGATCATCACGTCGATGCCGTAGCGCTCGATCTGCTCCACCACCGCCTCGACGATCGGCTGTTGGATCCGCACGCCGGCCTTCTTGTCCTCGATGGCGACGCAAAGCTCCTGCTCGCGGCCGCTGTCCAGGAACAGATGGCCCTCGATGTCCTCCGGCTTGAGATTATAATGGATGCAGGCCGCCATGATGCGCCGCTCCATTTCATCGCGCGGATCCTCGGCATTGAACACCCAGACCTTGAGACGCTGCGGCGGCTTTGTGCCGAGCAGCGCCCTGCCCGACGTCATGGCAAGCGCTTCGGCAATGCTGCTGGACGTCTTGCCGAGGCCGCCTGGGCTGACGGTGACTGAGACGTACTTGCGGATGAAGTGCGAGCCATAGGCGAATTCACGGCGCGGGATGGTGGCCGGGTCGATCCACTTGAAGGCGGTGGCGGTGATGGGCGAGGAAGGATGGTTGTCGTTGGCAGGCTCGACAGGTTCCGGCTCGTCCTCCACGACCACCTGCTCGCTCACCACCGCCTCTACTCTCGCCTCCAGAGCCCTCGCCTTCTCAAGCCCACGCTGAATCATCCGCGTGATATCTACAAGGCGCGTGTTGTCCTGCGGCTGGAAGTCCGGCTCCGGGATATGGCGCGGCTGCGCAATGCCAGCCTTCAGTCCGTTCTCGATCGTCTTGCAGCACCGGGACCAGTCCCTGCCCCAGCCGCGCGCCACGTCTTGCAGCAAGGCGCGCGCCTCGGCCTCGGGCAGCGCACCGGCGCCGACGAACGTGCCAAGCGCGAACGCCGCGTCATTCAGCGAGTTATTGCGGTTGCCCATCGGTGCACCGGCGAGATCCGCAAGCTCGCGATCTACGGCCGCGTCGACATAGGCGTTGTTGGTCGCGCTCGAAGCTGTGTAGCTGCTGTGCGTCGGCGCCGACTTCGGTAGCAGCAGGTCCAGCAACCACGCCGGCGCGTCGGCGATCTCGCGCACGTCGTCGACCCACTTGTACTGCCGACCGTTCGCCATCGTGCTGCCGGCCGCCACCACGTAGCCGCCTTCAGACCGGATGTCGACGCCAGCGCCAAGAGCGCCGCGGTTGCGGGTGCCCACGACGTACTTGAAATAGATGTGCATCCCGCCGTTCGGGCTGATGACCCTTGCGGTGGGAGGAAGCGGGCCATGCTCGGCCTGCATCTCGTCGAGCCAGATGAAACCATTCGATCCGCCCGGCTTATTGTCGATGTCGAGGGCGAAGAAGCCTGTCGGCGAGCCGGTCGGCAAGCCTACGGCAGCGTCGGGCCAATCCGTCCACCAGCGGTCAAGGATCCGGGCAAAACGCGTCGCTGCCTTGAAACCATTCGTGGTTAGCGGCGTCTTCTCGCCGAGCGTGGTGATTTCGCCGTGTTGGTCGACGTGCTCCTCGGCGTGCGAACGGCACGGAAAGACCGGCCAGCCTTGTTCAGTGTAGTGCTGGGCGAGTTTAAGCGGCGCCAGCGATGTGGTAGGATTAGACATAAACCCTCCTCCGGAGATACAGGCATGCATCAGCAACGGTATGACATGCGCAAGGAAGCTGATGGTTCGTGGACGGTGTTCGACATCGAGACCGGTGATCCGGCAGAGGTGGAGAACGTCCCGCAGAACGGGCTAGAGATGGAGCAGGCCGATGATTTAACCGACCTGCTCAATTATCTTGAGACTAAGCGGCGCAAAGAGATTGCGCAGTGACGTTGTCGTTGGCGACCGCCAGATGCCCGCAGTTGGCCGCGACCAGGGCGCGAGCCACTGGCGGCGACACCGGTTGATGCGCCACCGCCGGCGGCGAAGCTGTCGATGATGAGAGGGCGTGCGGGTTTCGGCGCGAAGTGAAGCGTCATGGTGATCTCCTCAGATTGTGGTGTAGTGGTTCCGAGACGTTGGTGGCGTCTCGGCTAAATTAATCCGGTACTTGATGCATCTTTTTGCTCCTTTGCTTGTTCGAGACGTGAAGGAGAACTCGAATGACAGAAGCAATGAGCAAGAAGCCTGACGTGTCGCCTGTGAAAGACGAAGGACATCAGCGAATCAAAGAGTTCGTGGACACAACGAAAACTCCACAGGAAGAAAGAGATGATCCGCGGCGCGGTGATGCCGGAAAACCGGACGCGACGACAAAATAAGTCAAAACGGCGCATCCCCTTTCCTGACAACTTCCCTCAGCCTGTCGGCGCAACCCTTCCATATCGCGCCGCAGAACATGAGGACTTGCTCTTCGCTCCATTCGGCCAGATCGCTGCCGAACTCGTCAACGAGCGGCCCGGCTGCTTCCATGCCACCCATTCGGGCCTCAAGCTCATACGGATCGAACCGACGGACGCGCTTCAGCTGCTCGACGAGGATGACGCACTCCTGGCAGAGGTAGCGGGGCTCCTTTGCGTCCCCGATGCCAATGCCGATCGCGTGGCGGCCACAGCAATTGCAGACGGCCGGCGTGTCTCCGACGGTGGTGGGTTGAAACGGCATCAGGCCGCCACCTTGAACAGATCGCCCGACTGACCCACGGCCGCAGCCTCGCCCAGGTTCTTCACCGCCTGCCGGAAGTAGTTCGGGTTGAGCTCGGTCCCAATGAACCGTCGCCCCTGCTGCAGCGACACGTAGCCCTCGGAGCCGATGCCCATGAACGGCGAGAAAACGACGTCGTTCGGGTTCGACCACATGCGCAGCGCGCGCTTGGTGATGTTGAGCGGCATGGGGCAAAGGTGCTTCTCGTCCTTGTCGGAGCGGGCGACCTTCACATTGAGGACGTCGGTCTCCGGCAGATCCTGCTTGCCGAAATTCCAGACCGGCGACGCATGGTCCTGCCATTCTTCGACCGGGAATGTCTCCTTGGTGTGGGTGACGGGCGCGACCTCTTCGCCGTCCTTCGCCCACTTGCGGAATACGAGCAGATATTCAGGCATGCCCATGCGGCTGAACGTGCTGTCGGCGCGCAGTGTCTTCCAGAGAAGGCCGTGCGCCTTCGTCTTCTGCATCTCGCGCACCGGGTCGCGCCAGATCGTGATGCGGCTGTGGAAGTCCCAACCTTCCTCTATGTGGAGGCGCGTGCAATCGTCGGAGAAAGGACGAAGTCCGGCTGTTCCGCGGTCGCTGCTGTTCTGGTAGTAGACGAGATCCTTGACGTGGATGGCCGTCAGGCGACCCGGCCGAGTGGCGCGGAATTTCTCACGCACCAGGTAGCGGTATTGCTCGAAGAACTCGTCATCGCTGGCGCAGTTGCCCATGTCGGCGACGCTCTCGGAGTAGATGTAAAGCGACGAGAACGGCGGCGAGTAGACGCTGAAGTCGATGCTGTTGTCAGGAAGTCCAGCGGCAAAAGGCACGCAATCGGCGTTATAGGCTGACCAGTTTTGACCTGAAGCTTGATCCAGAACGTTCATGCGGCTACTCCTCTCATCCATGCAGGCAGCGCGACAGGCTTGGTCGGCTGGTAGTCGATTTTGACTTGGCGGCTTTCGTGTGCGCGGCGCATGGCGGCGTACATCTCGATCTTCATCTGCTCGTGGTCGCCGCTCTTGCGGTTGACGACATCCCAGATGGCGCGCTCGGTGTCGGCGAGTGCTATGTGGACATCGACCGGACGCTTCTGCCCGAACCGGTAGCAGCGGCGGACGGCCTGGTAGTAAGCCTCGTAGCTGAAGGACAGTCCGGCAAACGCCATACGGGCGCAGTGCTGCCAGTTTAGACCGAAGCCTGCGATGCTCGGCTTACTGATCAGGACGCGGACGCTGCCCTCGCTGAAGCCGACAAGGCGGCTTTCTTTTACGTGGTCCGGCATCGAACCTCGAACCTCGACCGCATCGGGAATGAGCGCGGAAAGTGCGTCAGCCTCGTAGTCGGTGTCACACCAGACAATCCACGGTTCTTCGCGCTCCTCATTCACTCGCCCAGCGATGACAGCAGCTCGAGCTCCAGCCGTGAGGCGCTTCTCTTTGTGGATCGCGGTGGCGCTGGTGTCGGGAATCCGGAACAGGAGGTCGCCGGCGTCGATCGAGATGTCTGACTTGACCTCGTGCCGATGAATGTTCAGCGGCGGCAGCTCGAATCCGTCATCCGAATAGCCGAGATCCGACGGCTTGGAGATGCAGCGAGCCCAGCTGGCAACCCAGTTCCAGAACGGCTTGACCGCATGCCCCTTGAGGCGATAGCGGCCCATGTTGGTCTGGTCTGCAATAAACCACCGTGTCAGCATCTCGTTGCTGTTCATCACGCCGAGGAACTGCGAGTGCTGGCCGAGCTCCATGTGGTCGTTGGGCGCCGGGGTTGCGGTGCAAGCCAAGCGGAACGGCGTCGACTTCCACATCGCAATCATCTTGCGCGTCGTCTGGCCGGTGAAGTTCTTGATGATGCTGGATTCGTCGAGAACAACACCCGCGAACGCAGATGGATCAAAAGCGTCGATCTTGGCGTAGTTGGTCACATTGATTCCGGGACCGACCTCGCTCTGATCGCGAACCACCCGCGCATCTTCGTAGCCAAACTTCTTGGCTTCTCGGACATGCTGCGGAGCTACGGCGAGCGGTGCCAACATAAGAACTGGCTTGCTCTCGTTTTCAGCGACGACGCGAGCCCATTCCAGCGAAACGAAGCTCTTGCCGAGGCCGGTGTCCAGAAATGCCGCTCCACCGCCGACGCCGAGCAAGAAACTCGTGATGTCGCGCTGATACGGGAACATGTCTCCATGCAGTGACGGGATTTGCGATAGCCCGCGTACGGGCGCGTCGACGCTCTTGCGCGCCAACAGCTCGGCGTAGCTCATATAGTCTCCTCTTGTGGTGCTTTGCGCGGTGGTGGCGCGCTGGTCCTGACGTCGCGATTAAAAGTCAGTAGGTCGAGACTGCTCGCCTAGAAGGCGGAAAATCCCCAGTCGCCGGCAGATCCGTAAGAATCTGCACTTTCTTCGCTCTGCATCATGCCGACACAGACAGCCAGCGAGCGAACCTTTGGGCAGATCGACACACCGGTTAAATTCCGCTCAACCCACAGAATGTACCGAGGATTTGAGCGGGCCACGTAGTCGCCTGTCTTGCCTTTGTACCTTCCAAACCAGAACTCCCCGTCAAGGGTGATCTGGCGCTCCTTCTTCTTTTTCTCGGCCGCCACCATGGCGATGATGCGGGCGGCTTGAACGGCTGCGCTGCCGTGGGCGATCATGACGGTTTTGGTCATGGCGTCACCGGATCGCACATGAGCGCGTAGCTCTGCCCGCTCCACTGATGCTCTGCAAGGAAGCCGCCGATGCCGTCCTTGTGCTCGGTTGCGATGGCCACCAGTTCGGCAAGCCACGTAATCGGAATATCTCTGTCGTGGACGATGACACAGGAATGTCCGACGCGCAGAGTTGCCGTGCCGCACTCGTAGTTAGGACTTACGATTTCGAAGAAAGACCCGCCGCGTGCGCCTTCGCCGCCAAACCGGTTATTGCAGACATGCCTAGCCATCATCGAGCCACCCGATCTTCAACAATCGTGAATCCCTCGATCGAGCGCACACCACCGCGCACCTGTTCCTCCGCGAGAGACAGCGCCATAGCCATGAAGTCGCCCGGCGCATGCGTGAACGCCCAATCCAAGGCCTTCTCTTCATCCGCGATATTCACGTTCCAGACCGAGCGAAGGCCGGTTCCGGTCGTCGCGGCCTTATCCGCCAGGCGCGCGCCCCGCTCCAGCTTCTTCGCATCGGCCAGCAACTCCTCGGCATATTCGCGTGCACCGAGATTGCCTGACGACGAGCGGATCGCGGCCTCTGCGGCCTCTTTTGCTGCTGCAGCCTCTGCGGCCTGTTTGGCGGCCTCCGATGCCTTTTCGTCCGCTACCTTCTTGCGCCATGGCGCCAGCAGCGCGCCGAGCGTCGACTTGGCAAGATCGACCTTGCCTTTCTTCGGCTGGATGTACTTGTTGTAGCGGTCCTGTATCTCTTTGACCTTCTCGTCGAGCGGCTTCTTCTCCTCGACGCGTAGCGCATCGGCACGCTTTCCGGCCTCGTGCAGGCCGTCGTAGAGCTTCTCGATCGCGTCGTGCATCTCCTGGCTAGAGATTGCTTCGCCGTCGGCCCAATTCTTGGCCTCGTCATAGAGGTCGTCGATCTCGGTGAAGATGGCGATATAAGCAGGCTGGTTGTGCGTCTTCGGGACGCCCGCAATGTCAGTGGGATCGAAATCAGGCGCAGCTGCGGATCTCGGCATGGTGGCTCCTCTTGTGGTGTGGTCTTCTGCCAAGCGCTGGTGAGGCGCTCAGTCCTTGTACGGGTCGAACTCATTGGCGCCGGCCATGATGACGCCGCGCGGCTTGAGCACATGCTCGATCGAGATCGTGCCTGCATGTGCCGCCAGAACATCTGGCAGTCGGCGGTAGGCCTGCGGTGCCTCGTCGAGATCGCTGCCAAGGACGGTCACTCCCTTATCGCGGATCCACTGCTGCCACTCGTCGTGGCGGACCTTGCCGGGTTGGCGGATTTTCTTGCCGTCAATCTTCACGAACTTGCCGCGAGCCTCGGTGCGAGACATGACGCGACCGGCGCCGTGGACGGTGGAGTACAGGCTGGCCTTGCTGTCCGCACTCTCGATGCCGCGCAGGATGACGGCATCATCGCCCATCGATCCGCCGACGAAGCCGTACTGCCCCGGAAACGCTGGCGTCGCGCCCTTGCGAACGACCCACATGGCGACGCCGTCGTGCTTTTCGTGCCAAGCGAAGTTGTGGTGGTTGTGGACCGAGAAAGTCACCTCGCCGCCAATGATTTTACGTACGCGCTCAACCACCCACTCGCGACCGGCGTAGGCGTAGAGGCCGCCTAGTTCGATGCCGGCAAGATATCCACGGCCCATGTCGTGGTCGGCCGGAAGCAGTGCCGGTGGCACTTCCATACCGTCCTTCGCTCCAGCCATGGCGAGGTACTTCGTTGTGATCTTGTGACCCAGACCGCGCGAACCGAAATGCACACCTATCCAAGTGGCCTCGTCGCCGTCCTCAAAGATATCGACGTAGTGATTGCCGGAGCCAACCGTACCCAGCTGCGCCTGTGCCATCGCTTTAAGGTCTGTCACATCAGCAGCGCGCCAGAGGTCGTCTCGGTCGAACAGCTCGTGCTCGACGCGCTCTTCGTTCTTCCGACCGACCCCGAACGATACGACGCGCGAAATGTCCTGCAGGATCTCCCCGATGCGTGGCGCGATCTCGGCGTAAGGTGTATCGAGCCGGACGGCCATGTTGCCGCAGGCAATATCAAAACCCACCCCGCTAATGCTGATGTGGTCGGTATAACCGACTACCCCGCCGATTGGGTGCGCATAGCCAAGGTGGCCGTCGGCGCAGAGAACTCCAGCAGCGGCGCTGCCGGTGCTCATGCAGGTTTCCATCTGTCTGATGGTCTTGTCGTCGTGCTGACCGTAAATCTTGAAGGTCATTAGGTCTCCTCTGCCGTGGTGTTTGGTAGCATCCACCATATGCATTTTTACAAATTTGTCAAGTTCAGAACGGAATATCATCCCAGTCTGGCTCCTGCATGTACGCCGGACGATTATCATTCGCCGGCTGCTCCCCGTTGTCGTTGGCGGCCACATAATCTCCGACGACATGCCCGACGACATCCCAATATTTATCGCGAGGCTTGACGGTGATTTCGACCGTTTCCTTTAGCTCCGACTGGCGCTCAAGCCAATCGAGCACTGCGCGCGGGAACGGCCTTTGCCCGCCATGAGCCATCCAGAATCGGTCAGCCTTCGACTTTGCAAATCCGGAATGCTCCGGGCATAGCCACTCATTGATGGCCGTCATGCCCGACATATACGTGACCTTGACCGACGGTGGCTTGTCGCCCTTCCCTTCATGGAAGCGGAAGGTGCGGCTCGTGACCGTCCTGCTCTCTGGCTCCGCCATGGTCATGATCGGAACGTCGGCGGCGTTAGCCGAAATCTTGGGACTGTCGTCGATGTCGAACTCGAAGCCGCAGCAGGTGCAGATCCGGGCAGAGGCATGCAGCTTCTCACCGCATCCTGGCGCGCCGTGCTTATCGAAACCGTCCTGCGGGCAGATCTTCATCGGCGCCTCGCCGTCGCCGCTGCCAGGCTCCTTCGGCTCGACCATATCGACCGGACCATGCTTGTCGACGAGGCCGGCAAAGTCCAGCACAAGGCAGGACGGCTTCGGCCCGGCGGCGATAGCGGCGCGGCGCTCCTCGGGCGTCTCAAGCGACATACCTGGAGCATAAAGCACGCGGGTGCCGCGGCCCATCATTTGCAAGTACAGCGAAGCTGACAGCGTCGGCCTAAGTGCCGCGATGAGATCCACGCCCTTGTGATTGAATCCTGTCGTCAGAACGGAGTTGTTCGTGAGTGCGCGGATCCGGTAAGCCTTGAAGTCTTCGATTATCCGGCGGCGCTCTTCCTTCGGGGTGTCACCGGTGATGGTCTCGCAGCTGATGCCGCGCGACCGGATCTCATCGCGGACGTGCTCGGCGTGTTCGACTCCGGAGCAGAAGCAAAGCCAGGAGCGCTTGTCGGAGCCCTTCGCCACGATCTCGTCGACCGCGGCGCGCGTCACGTCCATTTGGTCGACAGCGGCCTGCAGCGCCGACTGTTTGAAGTCCCCGCCCAGCTTGCCAACGCCTTTGGTATTGAGTTCCATCGCTGTGTGCTTTGACGACAGCGGCGCGAGATAGCCGTCCCGCACACCGTCGGCGATGCCGTAGGTATATACGACGCGATCGAACATGCGATCGTCGCCTTGGTCGAGGCGGCCGCTGTCGAGACGGAATGGCGTTGCTGTCAGGCCGACAATCTTCAGGTCCGGATTCACTTCGCGCATGACGCGGAAGAACTGGCCATACTGCGTGTCGCTGTTCTTTGGGATCAGGTGGCACTCATCGACCAGCACCACGTCGATAGGCCGGTCGAATAGCCTCTCTCCGTCAACGATGCGGGCGCCACAAATCAAATCTGCTTTGTTCCAAACGGTCTGGATACCGGCGAAAATAATCTGACTGCGCGCATCGCGACGGTTAAGGCCGGCCGAAAAGATGCCGGCCGGCGCGTTCTTCCAGACGCCGATGAGCTCGAGGAAGTTCTGCTCGATGAGCTCCGCTACATGGGTCACGACCATGATGCGCATATCGGGCCAGCCTTCAACCAGCTGCTTAATGACCGTGGCCATCACCATCGACTTGCCCGTGCCGGTGGCAAGGTCGATCAAAGGATTGCCGGCCTCCTCGCCCCAGTAATCGAACAGCGCCGCAACGGCGTCCTCCTGATAATACCGCAGACCCATCACGCGGCCTCGCGCAGTTCGATGAGACGCAACCGCTCGCGCTCGCAAAGCTGACGGATCCGCTCGCGGCCGACGCCGTAAGTCTGGCCGATCTCTTCCAGCGTGTCGCCCATGGCCAGACGCGCAAGAGCTTCGCCGTCGCGGCCTGACAAGGCACGGATGGTTTCGAATGCCTCGATCTGCCTTTCCTGCGGCGCACTCATCGCCATACGATTGGCGTAGCGGCCGTCGGCATCGTCGACAGTCTGGATTGCCCGGCGCGCGGCCTTACGCCGTTCTTGCGCACAGGCTCGCATGGTAAGCGATAGCCAGTTCCAGAACCCGCCATCTTCGCGGAAAGATCCCCAGCGGTGCAGCGCGGTCATCATGGTGTCGGATACGAGGTCTGTGCCCTCCTCGCCGCGAAATCCAAGGCGGGATGCGAGAGAACGCAGGCCGGGCATGTAGGAGACCAGGCGATCGTCAAAAGCCTTCGGTCTGCCCGGCTTGGTGGGCTTTATGTTTTTGGTCATGGCAGTCTCCTCTGTGGTGTAGTCAGGCCGCGGCGGTGGTGGCGCCGTCAGTCCAAGTCTCGCCACTGGCGAGGCGGTAGGTGATGGTCTCGGCGTCCTCGTCGACGTCGATCTGCTCGCCCGGCACCATGGCCGGAATCGTCAGATGCGTCGGGCATGCCTCTTTCTGCTCATCGAATGAGATCGGCTTGGCCCAGCGGGCGCAGGACCAGTGCCCGTCGCCGCCCATCTCTGGCGTCGAGTGAATGCAGGATCGGCAGGTGACGCGCGGCCAGGCTTGCTGTTTGCATACCGGCTTGTGCTTGCAGAACAGGCATTCAAACCATTCCGGATCCTCGCTGATGCGCGAGGGCGGCTCCGGCGAGTTGATGATGCGCTCAAGGCGAGCCAGAAGTCGCAAGCAGAACTCGGCATCGTATTCGATGCGCTCGGCGTAGAGCGTGTCGTCGTCCTTACAGCTTACCAGGTAGAGCGCCCGGGTCAGACCAAAGGCGTGCATTCCCAGCTGAACCTGGCCGTAGTGGAGTGGCTTTTCCTTCTCGCAGCCTTCCTTAACAATCAGCTTCATGCCCTTGGCATTGCTCGATTTAAATTCAAGCAGGTGCTCTGTCTTCGGCGCCTCGACGACACCCATTGCCTTGCCGTCGCACTTGCCGCGAACATGGTTGCCGACGAGGCGAATGCGGTCCTGCTGACCGTAGACATCAACGCCGATGCGTTCGAGGTCGGCGACGAGGCGGTCCTCTTCGATGTTGCCCGTTTCGAACAGCCGCAGCTGCCGGCCGTGATGTTTTTCCAGCGGGCTAGCCCAACGGAAGGCGTACCAAAGCTGTCGATCGCAAGGCGCGTTCGCTTCGCCGACCGAGATGCCGAGGCTGTCCCAGGAGTTGGCCGCCGCTTCGTAGGCAGCGTAGATGGCGCGGACAGTGCTGGCTTCAGGTTTGGGGAGTGGGGCCAAGCGGCATCTCCTTCGTAAACAGGCATCGCGCTGGGCGCTCTGGATCCTGCCGGAATGATAGACACCAAGGCTGTCCATGCCGGGTTGTCCACTCGTCGGGATGACCGCCGCATTGCGCGAGGGTTAGGATCGAGCAGCAACCATCGACGTGGTGGCCGAACTCATCTTCCCAGTCTTCGCCACGTTCCTCCAGGCAATGGCCGCACCAGTCGTGCTCGAAGTCATGGCCCTCAGTCGCGTTGGCGGGCCGCCACAGCCCGCCTTCCTGTTCGGTGGGTGCCATCAGACGCGAACGGGCATCAAGACGCCGTCCCACCCTTCGAGGCCGCCGGTGATAACTGCAGGCGATCCAGGCCCGGCCATCTTCATCGCGACCTCGCCCGCAGGCAGAACCCCGAAGATTGCGCTGACGTAAGCTGCGTTGAAGCCGATCTCGAAAGGCTCGCCGGTGTAGTCGGCCGCGACTTCGTCCTGCGCCTCGCCGACGTCGGAACGAACGGCAAGCGCAATTCCACCCGGTGCGATGGAGAACTTCACGGCGCGGCCGCGCTCTGTCGAGACTGACGTGACGCGGTCGGCCGCCTTCATCATCTCATCGCGGTTGACGGTCACTACCTTTTCGTTGTCACGCGGGATCACGCGAACATAATCCGGGAACGTGCCGTCGATCAGTTTCGACACCAACGTGAGGTCGGTGCTCTGTACTCGGATCTTTGTATCCGAGACTGATACGTTAACAGATCCTTTCGGCAGTAACCCGACGGTCTTCCGCGGCACGATGATGCCCGCAAAGTCGGGCAGCTCCGGCCCACGATGGCGTGCAAGACGATGGCCGTCGGTCGCCACCGCGACGCCAGCGCCGTCGACGACGTGGAAGAAGATGCCGTTCAGATAATAGCGCGTTTCTTCGGTCGAGATCGCGAATGCCACCGGCGCGAACAGCCCAGCGAGGTCGATGTCGAAATCGGCAACGTAGGTGCCGCCAGAGAGATCCGGGTAATCAGATGCCGGCAGTGTCTCGAGCTTGAACTTGCTGCGGCCCGATTTCACATCGAGGCGACCGTCCTTGAGTTCGATCGAGATATCGCCCGTCGCCTTGCGCACGATACTGTCGAGCAACTTGGCGTTGACGGTGATGCGGCCTGGCTTCTGGATGGTCGCTTCAGCGGTCGCAGTGGCCTGGATGTCGAGATCCGTGCCGGTGACCTTGAGCGTGTCGCCCTCTGCCTCTAGCAGAAGGTTAGACAGAATCTGGATGGTATTTCTGGCTTCGACGACCTTGCCCACGGCGCCCACGACGCGCGCGAGTTCGGTGCGGCTGATGTTCAGCTGCATTGGTGGTCTCCTCTTGTGGTGGAAAGGCGAGCCGCTGGTGAGGCGGCCCGCCGGCTACTTACTTGTTGCCGTTACCCCAAGGACGGCGCGTGCCACCTGCAGCTGCGCCACCGGCCGGCTTGCTGGCCGCGTTGTCGTTGGCCGCTGTGCGCCGGTTGTCGTTGGCCGGTGCAGCACGCTGCGCAGGCTGGTTGGCGTCGATCTCCGGCGCCGGTACATTGCCTTCGTCCGGATAAAAGAATCGCTTGATCTCGTTGCGCGGCTCGTAGCCCTCGCGCGGCTTTTCCACGCCGACCTTTGCGGTGAACGAGATGAAATGTAGCTCGTCGGAGTCGTTGACCTCGTCGAGGCCGATGGCGCGGCATAGCTTCGCAAGATCGCGCTGGCCGATTTCCTGCGCCGTGGCGTTGGCGTTCTCAAGGTTGATGTTGGCGAAGATCTTCCGGCCCTTGAACTCCGACGGCTCGACGACGTCGTAGGTGAGCTTGAGGATGGTGCCGTTGCCCTTCGCGGTCGGCTTCACTTCTGAGGCCGAAACCTCAAGCACATAGGTGCCGTTCGGCACGTTGCTGCCGCGTTGTTCGGTATCGTGATCCTGAGCGTTAAATCTTTGACCAAGTCCGGCCATACGTAGTCTCCTTCTGTGGTGGTGGTGTTAGGCGTAGTAGCGGAAAGGCCCGCTACCGTAGGGGCTTACGATGCGCTCTCGCCACACCGTCTCAAGCCAAGCCAGACGCCGCACGCCGCGGTGGCGTGCGATGACCGGGAACCAGGCGAACCAGTTCTCGCCTTCGGACATTCTATCCTCCTATAGAAGCCGCCCGCGTTCTTGAGCGAAGTCTATTGGGTGCTTGGCTGCCTTCTTGAGATTGCAAGGCGGGCAGAGCACCTGAAGGTTCTGTTTTCCATTCGAACCTCCGCGCGATAGCGGCATGATGTGATCGACGTGCCGCTCTGTGGTCTTGCGAACCGACGCTCCACACTCGGCGCATCGGTACTTTTGACGCCGCATTATCTCCGCGACATCATCCTTTGTGTGAGTGTCGGGGCAGCCGCGACGCAACGCGCGGCGGTTTCTGTCTGCCACCAGCCTGAGCTCATGAGCTCGCTCTGGATTGGCCTCAGCCCAACGCCTGGCCCGCCTCACGTTGTTAGCGGACACCTCTGGTTTGGAGTTCGAACGACGAGCGTACTCTCGCTTGAGCTCAGGGTTGTTGGCGGTCCACTTCCGGAGGCTTGCCACCCGGCTCTCACGTTCCTTCTCTGGATTCGCGGCTGCCCATTCTCGGCGGTGCTCACGCTGACAGTCGACGCACTGGCCGGTGCTGGTGTAACGGCAAGCAACGTGCCATCGCTTGCAGGGTAGGCCAGTAAAGTAGTGCCTGAGGCCCGCTTCTCTTGCTGCTTCCTTTGTGCTCGGAAGCTTGTCGTTCGCCGCATCCACTACTGGATGCCCGTTGGCTCAGGAAAATACTTTGCCAACTCGCTGTAGCCACTGCCCTTACGGTAGGGGATGGTGTCTGGCATGCTATACCTGTTCTTGGCTTGGAAACCTGCGCCCTCGTTTAGGTGGATCTGGCGCTCCTTGCCGCCTTCCGCATGCGCCACCTTCGTCTGGCGAGCCACTTCCTTCTCTTTGATGGAGACGCGATAGTTGCAGAACGCGACTATGTCCGACTTCTCACGAACCAGCGCATTAGCGCGCTTGTGAAGCTTCGGCTGGTATCGGCTGTACGGGTCCGTCACCGGGCTGTCGAAGCGCACGATCTCCGGGTGGGCAAGCATGACGACGCAGATGCCGCGCTTAGCCAGCGCCGAGACCGCAGACATCAGCTCGTTCCACTCGGTGTCGGTCTCGATGTAGCCACGGCCATAGCCCGGCTCTTCGATGGTCGCGACGCCGATACGTTGGCATGTGGCGCGCCAGACGAGCGGCTCGAGTCCGTCGAGGCTGTCCAGGATGACGGTCTTGCGGTCATGCTCCTCGGTAAGAAGCTCGCCGAAGATGTCGAGCAGTTCGTCAAAGCTCTCGATCGTTCCGGGCGTGACGAGCTCGACGTCAGACGGCGGTCGCTCGCCTTCCGTGGCGAGATAGATGGCGTCGGGAAACTCAGCGGCGAGGCTGGTCTTGCCGATACCATCGACGCCGTAGAGCAGAATCACGGGCGGATCGGCTCTCTTCGTCGATTTCAGGGATGATAGGCTAATAGCCATGCAGTCTCCTCTTGTGGTGGGTGGTTAGATCAGTGCGCCGAGCAATACGCCGGCAATGAGCGCGCCTGTGGCGTAGACCCAGCCCCAGAGCCTAGAAGGCCGGTCAGGAATGTCAGACTTCTCGACGATGGGCGCATCGATCGGCGTGTAATCGAGCGGCGTGCCGGTGGTGGCGTAGTGTGCCCATGGGGATTTCATGCCGCCGCCCTTACCTTCTCTGCGCGCCAGCGAGCGCGAGCCGCGCTGTGCATGAAGAGGTAAGGCCGATCCTCGCTGACCTTCGCATCGAAGACGGCACGCAGGGCGCGCTTGCGCTGGCCGCGAGTTGTGCCGTTGGCAAACTTGCGCAGTTCCTTCTTTGGATTGCGCCAGCCTTTGCCGCCGGCGAGCTTCTCCATCAGCGTCTTGCGGCGGACGCGGTGCTCGTAGCTGGTGGACGGCATGCCGAGCTTGCTGTCGTTCTCGTGCTCGCGGTTGGCGAGATCTGTGAAGATGTTGGACATAGGTCTCCTCTTGCCGTGCGCTGGTGAGGCGCACGGCTGTTGCTGTGGTGATGGTGGTGGGGTTGGTTAGGCGGCGCGAAGGACCGCGGTCTTGGTGATCACCTCGTCAGCAATCCTGCTGTCCGCAAGAATGAAGACGCCGAACTGCTGGCCGGGATAGGCGAGAGCGAGGCGCTCCGCTTCCGCAGTGGCCGATGCCTGGTCGGCGTGGATCTTCGGCTTTGTGGCCGGCTTCGGCTGGCCGTTTTCGATCAGGGCGACGATGGCGAGTGTGGAGGGCGCGAGCTCGAGTTCGCTTTCCAGCCACACGCAGCCGTGCGCGCCTTCGCCACCCCACGTTTTCTCGCCATCTACTTTGTACGTTTCGCGCTGGATGACGAATTCGTCGCCGATATGCGGCTTCTTGTGGGACAGTCGTGCTCTCACGATGCGCACCCGATCACCCACCTTGAACTTCGGCTTCGCCGCCGCGTTGTCGTTGCTGGCCTTGGCAATCCGTGCAGCGGGCTCGTCGACCCATTCGGCGATGAGGTCGTCTTCAGGAATGTACGGGCACGAGCCATCAGCATTGTAATATGCCTTACTGCTGCCTTCCGCTGCGCCGAGGAATGGCCAAGTATAGTCGATCTTCTCCATCGGCCCAACTTTCCGTCCGTCGCGCGTCTTGTAGAACTTGCCGGCTTCGATGCTGAGGGTTGCGTTATCGACTGGTGCGAACCGGTCAATTGTCCAGCGAGGACCGGCGCCGCCCGGCGTAGCTGCAATCGTCAGTCCGGCCTGCCCATCGAGATAGCGCGGTGTGACCTTGCTGACATAGACGAGATCTCCGTTACTCAAGCGTGCGCCGACCTCATTTGCCCAGTGCATATTCCAGTGGCTAACCACATCCGACGCAACGATTTTGACGCGGTCGCCTACCTTCGGCAGATTTTCAAACTTACCCATAATCACGCCCTCCCCGCCGGCTTCGCGCCGCGCAAATAGTCAGCAAAATTCACGATTACGCCCGGTGTCGGCTCTTCCGCCTTGCTCGGCGGCGTCTCGTCGTCTGCGATCGCCCGGAGTTCCCACTCATGGAAGGAAAGCACTTCGAGCGTCGGGCTGGTGCGGATAACCGCAAGGCTTCCCATGAAGCCGATGACGATGCCAATGACGTTGGTGTTCATCTTGTGCTCGACGACATCACCGACGTCGAGAGCTCCGCAATCAGGGCAACTCATGCCGCCACCTGCAGATCGGGGCCGTCGACAGTCGGCACGCGAGCCAAAGTCACCGGCATCATGCCGCTAAGGGTAGAGCAACCGCCGTTATGTGCGGCCATCTTGCGGACCCGGCCTGGCACGTTGTCGTTTGCGGCGACGGGGCGTTGCTTATAGATATCCAGGCCGAACTCGCGGCGCAGACGTTGGTAGACGGTCATCTCTTTGATGCCGTAGGATCTGGCGATATCAGCACAGCTCTCGCCTCTGAGGCGACGAGCGTGCATATCCGCCAGCGTATCGCTGGTGATTTGCGTCATATTGCTCCTCTGATGTGGTGTACGGGCCATGCCCGGCCAAGTGTGGTTGCACTTGTAATTAACGTTCGCAGACTATATTGTTTTTACAAATTTGTCAATATTTGGCGGTCGCCCTCCTCATGCCTGAACAAAAATCTCGCCTCTCGCAACTCATCATCAACGAGCAGAAATCGCGCGGCCTGACCGAGCGAGAGTGCGCTGTGGAACTTGGCGTCCTGCAGCAGACGTACAGCACTTGGAAGGCTGGACGCATACCGCGAGAAAAGGTGTGGCCTGCTCTTTCGAAGTTTCTGAACGTACCAGAAGACACACTGAAAGAATTGATCGACGAGGCGACTGGCTCGCCCGGCGGCAAGCTGCCGCCCCTCACTGTGTACTCCAACGTCCGCACATACGGCCGAATGGCTGACCGCAAGGAAGCCAAACTGAAGTTCGACACAAGCCGCAAGAACGTCCCTGAAGGGCGGTACGCTGTTATCGTCGACACGAAAATCATGGAGCCGGCGCTTCCGGTTGGGTGCAAGGCATGGCTTGATCCTGGCATTTGGCCCAAGCCGGGACATGACGTTGTCGCTCACGCTCGTGGAAACGGTTGGATCGGTCGGCTCGCGAAGCTGGAGAACGGCAATGCAACCCTGCACCGCTTTGGGGCTGATCCGATTGAAATTCCCGACGTCGATGCTGTGCACGTAATAGTCCTCTCCGAGCGCATCTGAAAGCCCACCTAACGGCCACCTATTAGCAGGTGCTATTTATCATCATAGATATTTGACAAATTTCACAAATTGAGTCATAACGACATCGCCGATGTGGTGTCGGTATGGAACAGCCTTGAGTAAAACCGCTGCGGCAGTCTCCTCCTCGGCTTAGTACGAACTTCAAGGGCAGCAGCTAAGCGGGTGGTGCCGACCTTCGGGTCTGCCTGCACCTTGAAGAAGAAATTAGTGACCCGGCTTGCCGTGGTGAAGCGATCGACGGGGATGGTGGAGATGCTTGGTAGGCGCCACTGTCCCCGGACTTTTGCCGGGTGGCGGGGGATCAGTCCCGCTCTTTTAGCTCCAAGCGCCAAAAGCGCCGCGGGCCTTCGCCAGCGAGCGCACAAATCTGTTCTGTTTTCTGAAATCTTCTCATAGTCCCCTCGAAGTGTGGTGGTTGGTGGTGGGAGCAGAAATTACTGCTCCTATAAAAAGGAAAAGCCGCCCGGAGGCGGCCTGCATCTTCTTCTGGGTGGAATCCACCTGCTATCCAGTCTTCTTCTTCCGCCTTCGCCCTCTGAAATCCGCATATTTTCTCCTCATGTGTGGTGATAAAAATGGTTTGCGACCTTCATGGCCTAGTATGTGGGCGGTCCTCGCCCCTTCTTTGAAACTCTTCTTTGCGGCTCCTGCCCCCAGGAACCTCTTCTGTCAGTCGAAGTAAAGTCGTTCGCCATGTTCGTCTCCGCGTGGTGTTTGCCCTACGACCCGGTGACACTTGAATGGGTACACGTTCCGTACTAAGAACGCAACATAAATTCGTACAGCGGGTACATAATTTTTTTAGTACCCCATGTGCATGGCCGAAAAAAGCAATTTAAACAAAGAAGTTACAGAGCAAATGGCTCAAAGGCTCGTCGCTGCGCGCGTTGCCGCCGGCTATCAGAAGCGATCACAGGTATTCGAGAGGTTTCCATCGTGGAACCAGGACACGTACTCAAGCCATGAACTCGGCCGCCGAAAAATCAGCGAACCGTTCGCGCGTAAGTACGCCGAGGCTTTCAAGGTAAGCGTGTCGCACTTGCTGGGCCACGACCTCGTCGAAGAGATCGAGGTGGTCAAGCCAACGCCGAACGCCAGCTTCCCTCCCCGGTGGCAGCGCTTCTCTGCGACAGAATCAATACCCCTGCTCGGCCAGACCGCAGGTGGCGCGAACGGACGGTTTATTCTCAATGGAAGCGAGGTCGGACGCGTTTTCACGCCGCCTATGTTGGAAGGCGTCGAGGACGCATACGCTGTGCGCGTATACGGCACATCGATGGAGCCGCGATATTATGCCGGAGAAACCGTCTGGCTGAACCCGCACGAGCCTGTACGGCAAGGCGATGACGTTGTAGTCCAGTTGCTTACCGACGAGGAGAATGGCCGCGAAAGCTACATTAAGCGCTTCGTCTCGAAATCCTCCAAGGTGACCAGGCTCTGGCAGCACAACCCCGACGAAGCTGAAACAAACGAACTCGAGTTCGACTCAGATCGAGTGTTTTCGGTTCACAAGATCGTCTTTCACGCCACGGTGTAAGCCGCAACCACTTCCTCAAGCCACGTTGGCCGGATGGTCAAATTTCTATGGGCAGGCGGCGCCTTCGGGCACTCGCTGCACCTGATCTTTCGGCAGAGCTGCATGTAGTTGTGCACGCCCAGTTCTGACGCGCGCCGTAGGCCGCTGATGCTGAGCACTCTAGAATGGCCGCAATCGTCGCACGCGACATAAAGACTCGACAGCTCGATCACCAATCGCATTGCATCTGGATGATTGACTGGCGCATGCCGCATCGCCGCTAACCCCGTTCCCTTTTCGTTCTCTTTTGTAAAGCAGGACTCGATCGTGATGTCGAGTCGAATTGATTCGGCGCGTAAGAAAACCTTGTCGCAGAAGCCGCTTATCTGTACGTAATTATTTTGTACGCACCGTACTTGCTTTTTGTTTCCGCGCGGTGTACACCTCTCCTCACTCGCTGGAACCGCGGCGAGCACCACGCTCTTGAGGAGATTACCAATGTACAGACCTACCCCGGAAGATTTCGACGACATCAGAACGCTCGCCAGCTCTGCCGAGCCGATGCTGCGCCCTGACCATAAGGCTAAGAAGAAGTCTCGCCCGCGCCGCAATGAAAAAGTCGGCGGCGGGCATTTTGTGTTCCATCGCGGCGAGCGCAACGGCCGTGTAACGCCGAGCGGCTACCCTTTCGAACACCCGAACATCGACTCGGCTCGCACCGAAGCTGAGCGTCTGCAGAAGCAGAACGGCGGCCGTTACGACGTGCTGTCTGTCTCGTCGATCGTCGACGGCGCGGACTGGGACGATCAGCAAGACGCTGCCTGATGTGGTTCTCCACAGCTGACAAGCTCCCGCCTGTTGGAGTTGTCGTGGAGACCAAGATCGACGACGCGGACGGCATCCGGAATATCCAGAAGCTCAAGCGCAACGGCAATCTTTGGTGGCATCCTGACGGCTCTATGTACGTCTACTACACGCCGACGCACTGGAGGTTCTCATGACCTTGCGCGACTTCCTGCATGATCTTGTTTCCGCTCTTGCAGCAGGTAGCTGCATCGCTGCCATCACCATTTGGGGCAGCCATCTGAATTTCTAATTGCCCTCGGGGCAATACCGGCGCGGCTGCGGATGGTGGCTGCCAAACTTCCATCATGGTCGCGCCGGTCACCAATCACCAACCACCACCACAGAAGGAGACCAAAACATGCGCCAACAGGACGCCAGAAGACTTGCGGCCGAATTCCATGCGGACTTCGTGCCGACCCGCCAGGCTGACAATCTAGAGGTTATCGCCAACCTCACCGAGGACACCAACACGGCGAAGGTGCTTGCCGCAGTCGCGGGCTGGCACGAGCGGAAGCGCAACCGCCGCCATCAGGCCATTGCTGCTGCCCTGCGCCAGGTCAGCGGCACCAAGCCGCGCCCGGCCAACGACAACCGCCAGCAGCGCCGTGCTGCGTAGGCTGGTCGTGCTGATTATCGCAGCGGCCCTTACGGGCTGCTGCACTTCCACACTGCAGCGTGGCTGCGATCCGATGCCCAAGTGGCGCGGATATGCCTTGGAGGCGAAGTGATGACGAGTTGGGAATTGATTTTGTGCGTGTGGACGCTTGTTGCGATTGCGAGCGGCGCGGCCCTTGGCACTATGATTGACAGGATGGGTCGATGATCAATCAGCGAATGATCGACGAAGGCACCCAGGCTTTGGCAGACCGCGTTGGCAAAGGCACACCAGATGCGTTTCGCGGGGCTGCTGAGGCCGTCCTTCGTGTCGCTCTTTCGGGCAGATCGGACCCCTCGACGTCACCGAGCCTGTCAGCCGGCGTTGAGGCCGCCATACACGATGATGACGCCAACAAAAATTGCAAGAATCGCCCCGAGGGACAGTGCTCCTACGAGGACCATACTTCCCTTGCCGAACCTCTGCTTAAGGGGTGGCCTGCCGCTGTTAACTCTGTCTTGTCTGCTAGCCATGATATCCCTCGTGTCTGTGCTTCCTCAGACTACGAACTGATCCCGGTAGGCAATAGTTCCGACCAACCGCACCAATTGAGGGATTGGGTACTCCATGACTAAACGCATCACCAGCAAGACCGCCAATGAGTGGCGAGCTATGGCCGGCAATGTGCCAGTCAAAGAGATCGCGGAGCGGTACGGCGTCCACACTGGCACCGTCTACTACCATATCAATCGCAAGCATGCCGCCATTCGCCGAGAGCAGTGGCGGAAATGCACCGCGAGAAGAAAAGCCGAAAGGAGGGCTGCGGCGTGAGCATGTCACCAGCCAATGACAATAGCCCTCGCCTACTCGGCAGAAGAGAGGCGGCAGCCTACCTCGGCATCGGGGAATCGACATTCTCCCTTTGGGTATCCACCCATAAGATGCCAGCGGCAATCGCAGGGACGCGAAAGTGGGATAAGAAGGCAATCGACGCGAAGCTCGACGCCATCAGCGGCCTTGATGTCGCCAACGACAATCAGGAAGACGAGTTCGAAAAATGGGAGCGGGAATATGGCTCGGGAAAAACTGAAGGGCCTAGCCACGGTAAAAAAGCGCCTTGCAAGCGGTAAGACCATAACTTACTGCTATGCCTGGCGTGGCGGTCCGCTCCTAAAGGATAAGGCCGGTCGCCCTATCCAGCCAGGAGATCCGCTTCTCATGCGGGCTTTTGTTGAGGCCACCAAAGATCGGTTCATTGATCCTGCTGAGAACATGAACAAGCTAATCACTGAGTACCGGGCATCGACGGACTTCACCAAATTGTCGAAGGATTCGACACGCAACTACAATCGTTACCTCGACCAGATCCGGGACAGGTTCGGGAAGATGTCGCTCGTCGCCATCCAGGATAACCGCGCACGAGGCAAATTTAAGGAGTGGCGCGACACCATGGCCGACCGCCCTCGCACGGCTGATTTCGCATGGATGGTTCTGGCGCGGGTCTTGTCGGTGGCGAAGGATCGAGGGCGAATCAACGTCAACCAAGCTCAGCGCGGCGGCCGCCTGTACGTGGCGGATCGCAACGAAAGCATCTGGACCGACGAGAAGCTCGAAGCGCTGTTCGCCGTAGCCTCCGAAGAAATCAAGGCTGCTGTCATCATGGCTCTATGGACAGGTCAGCGAAAGGGCGACTTGCTGAGGGCGCCTTGGAGTGACTACGATGGCACGCACATAAAAGTGAAGCAGGGAAAAACTGGAGCTCGGGTCAAAATCCTAGCTGGCGGACAGCTGCGAGATCTTCTCGACACTCTGCCGCAGATCTCGCCAGTAATCCTGACAAATAAGCGAGACAAAAAACCGTGGACCCCGGATGGCTTCAACACCAGCTGGTCGAAAGCCAAAAACAAAGCTGGCTGTGGAGATCTCACGTTTCACGATCTCCGCGGCACCGCCGTCACCAGGCTGGCTTTGGCGGGATGCTCTGTTGCTCAGATCGCCGCCATCACCGGACACAGCCTGAAGGATGTTGAAGCTATCCTTGACGCCCACTATCTCGGTGGGAAGACGGCCTTGGCAGAGGAAGCCATCAGGAAGCTTGAGGACTTCCAGTCCAGCCAGAAAAAAACAGAGAAAAAAAAGCCCGCGTGATGCGGGCTTTTTCATTTCTGGGTTGTGTGGCTAGAACAACGTATGAACGGATTTTGCAAACCGCTCCCGTTTTCTGCAAACCGCAGAACCACGATCGCCACATAAACTATTGAAATTGTTGGCGACCCCTGCAGGACTCGAACCTGCGACCTGCTGCTTAGAAGGCAGCTGCTCTATCCAGTTGAGCTAAGGGGCCTTATAGGCGGCAGCTTTGTGCCGCAATAATCAGTGTGTCCAGGGCTGCAGGCGATTGAACCGGAAATTGTCCGTGTAGGACACTGCCTGCCGGTTTGCGTCTTTCGGGTGAATGACCCGGTATTCTATGCCCTCGCGCTGCGCATAGGCTTCAGCCAGTTCCTGCGTCTCGAAAGTCAGACGGAGCTGCTGCTTCATGTCGCCGGATGACGTATAACCCAGGATCGGATCGATGCTGCGCGGCGTTTCAGGATCGAACTCCAGAACCCACAGACGGGTCTTGGCCTTGCCCGACTGCATTGCAGTTTTTGCAGGACGATAGATCTTCGCAGCCATGAGTTCACCAACCCCATAAATTCGTCCGCGATCCAGGCATCCTATCTGCCTGAGAATGCCGTCAACCGATTCAACGATATCGCGGCATTGCGGTACCAACGCTTTTGCCGTGTCCCCGGTTCATTGTCAACGACCTCCATGGCCATTGAAACAGCGGAGGCTAGGGCCAAGCCCCGACTTCTATCTTACAATCGTCAGCGTCTCGGCGGCCCGGGTGATCGCCGTATAAAGCCAGCGCTCGCGCGTATCGCGAAACGCAAAGCTCTCGTCGAACAACACGACATTGTTCCATTGCGAACCCTGCGCCTTGTGGCACGTCAGCGCATAACCGTAATCGAACTCGTCGTAACGCTTGCGCATCGACCACGGAATTTCTTCCTCGCTCTCGAAGGCAGCCTTGAGAAGCTTGATCTTCGCGGCACCGCGATCCATGTCGTCGTCTTCCGGGCGGATCATCAGGTTGATGCCCGGCTTCACCGTTTCTCGTGAGGCGCTCATCACCTGCCAGAGCGAACCGTTGAGCAGGCCCTTGACCTGGTCGTTCCTCAGGCATACCAGCTTGTCGCCGGATTGCGGATAATCGGCCGTAAAGCCCTTCAGCTCGCGCAGGCGCTGGTTATAGCGCTTGCGGGTGCGGTTGGTGCCGACAAGAACCTGGTCGGCACCGAGCACAAGATCCTGAGTCACCTCGTCGCGTGAAATGACCTGCGCCTTTCCGTAATCCCCATACATGATCTCCTTGCCCTCGCGCACCTGCATGGCGAGCTGGATGATAGGGTTGTCCTGCGCCTGGCGATGGATTTCGGTCAGGAGATAGTCCGGTTCCTGCTCGGTGAAGAAACCGCCGCCTGAAACGGGCGGCAGCTGACCGGGATCGCCGAGGACCAGGATTGGCGTACCAAAGCTCATCAAATCTTTGCCAAGCGCCTCGTCGACCATCGAGCATTCGTCGATGACTATGAGGGCTGCCTTGGCGACGGGGCTCTGGCGATTGATGGCGAACATCGGCGCGATCGAGGTCTTGCCTGTCTCTTCGTCTTCGACCGCCTCCTCGCCGCGTGGGCGGTAGATCAGCGAGTGGATAGTCTTGGCGTTGCGGGCGCCTCTGGAGCGCAACACCTGCGCCGCCTTGCCGGTAAAGGCTGCAAACAGAACCTCTCCGTCCACATGTTCGGCGAAATGTTTGGCAAGCGTCGTCTTGCCGGTGCCGGCATAACCGAACAGCCGGAAAACCTGGCTGCGCCCATCCTTCAGCCAGCGCGAAACGGCCTTGAGGGCCTCATCCTGTTGCGGTGCAAATTGCATGCCGGGACTTGGCAGGATTCTCGGAGAAAGCGCAACAGAAAAGAACGAAAGATGAATCAAAGCCGAGGATAACGGCGCCTGCTGCGCTTATCGGCCGCCTGTCTGTCGAAAATGAAAAAAATCTTCGGCTCGTGGGGAATAAATTCGGGCATGCCGGTGTCATGACATCGGTGGCCGGGAGAGAGCCACCTCAAATCAGGAGACGCCCGATGAAAAAGCTCATCCTCGCTACTACCGCATTCGCCGCGCTCGCCACCGCAGCCCTCGCCGCAAGCCCGTTCACGACGGTCAAGACCGCCAAGGGAAACGTGCTTGCCGGCGAAAAAGGCATGACGGTCTACACTTTCAAGAACGACAAGGCCGGCACGTCGAACTGCTACGACAAATGCGCCCAGAACTGGCCGCCGGTCATGGCCGCTTCCGATGCCAAGCCTGATGGTGCATACTCGCTCGTCACCCGCAAGGACGGGGCAAAACAATGGGCCAAGGACGGCATGCCGCTCTATTACTGGGTGAAGGACACCAAGCAGGGCGACACGACCGGTGATGGCGTGAACGGTGTCTGGGATGTCGCCAAGCCCTGATCTTCCCAACTCTGAAAGGGCGACCGGAGGCGAGACCGAAGACCTCGCACCGGTTGCCTTTGAAGCAAGAATCCTCGCTCTCCTGCCGCAGCTCAGGCGCTATTCACGCAGCCTGACGCGATCGGACACGGAGAGTGAGGATTTGCTGCAGGACTGTGTCGAAAAGGCCCTCGTCAGCCGCAGCCAGTGGCGCGGCACAAATTTCAAGGCATGGGCCTACCGGATCATGACTAATCTTCATCTCAACGCGCACCGATTTCGCATACGTCACCCATCGGCGACAATCGATGGCAGCGAGATCGACGATCTCGCCATGACGTCCGCAGATCCGCTCGAAAGCCGGCGGCTGATGCAGTCTCTGGCAAACCTTCCGGCAGAATTTCGCGTCGTCCTAACATTGGTCGTCGTCGAGGGATATGCCTATCAGGAGGTGGCCGAGATGCTGGACATCCCCATAGGGACGGTCATGTCGCGGCTATCGCGCGCACGTCACGCACTGCGGGAAAAGATGCGCGAAGCCAACATCATTCCACTGCGGAGACCCCTATGACAGAGCGCCGCTCCATCTCCGAGGAACAGCTGCACGCCTATGTCGATGATCTCCTCGACGAAGCAGATCGCCGGCGCGTGGAAGAATTTCTCGGTGAAAATCCCGAGGCGGCAGAAATGATCGCCGACTGGCAGTCGCAAAACGACGGCCTCCGCTCAGCCTTTGCCGGTTACCGGAAATCGTCAGCCGCAGACCTTCAACTGGTTACCATGAGCGGCAACCGGACGAGGAGCCTGCGTGCAAGCCGCCTGTCGCTCGTCGCAGCGTCGATTGCGATCTTCGCGCTTGGCGCGCTGGGCGGGCATTACACCCCTGCCCTGTTTGAGAAATCCGAACTCGCGCAGGCCTATGCCGATGCCCTTCCGCAGGAGGCCCACAACGCCTTCCTCGTCTATGCAAGCGAAGTCCGCCACCCGGTCGAGGTTTTTGCCGATCAGGAGGCACATCTCGCCACTTGGCTCGGCAAACGGCTGTCGATCCCCGACCTCAAGGTGCCCAACCTGCAATCGCTTGGCTTTCGCCTTGTCGGAGGACGATTGTTGCCGGTCGTCGGCACTGCCGGCGCCATGTTCATGTATGAGGATGCAGGCGGTCAACGGCTGACCGTGATCGTCGGGCGAAATCCGCAAAACCAGTCCACAAGCTTCCGCTTTGCCTCTGCCGGCGATATCGAGACGTTCTACTGGATCGACGGCGATCTAGGTTATGCGGTCACCGGTGAAATCTCGCGAACCACGCTGCAGAAAGTCGCGGAGGAATGTTATCGCCAGTTTCCGTCCTGAGCGATGCTTGGCATCCGCAAAGAAAGTCTTAGGTTAGCCTTTTAAAGGCCGAACCGGGGTTTTCACATGCACGATATTGCCGCCGCAACTCTCCCGTCCGGAACACTTTTGCCCTCGCTGGGACTCGGGACATGGAAGATGGGCGAGAATGCCCTGACCTCCAGCCAGGAGGTCGAGAGCCTGAAACGCGGCCTCGATCTCGGCATGACGCTGATCGATACGGCCGAAATGTACGGCGAAGGCGGAGCCGAACTCATTACCGGAAAGGCAATCGAGGGGCGGCGTGACGACGTCTTCCTCGTCAGCAAGGTCTATCCCTTCAATGCCAGCCGCCAGGGCGTCATAGACGCCTGTGAGAGAAGCCTTCAAAGGTTGAAAACCGATCTGCTGGACCTCTATCTTCTTCATTGGCGTGGCGAGCATGATCTTGAGGAAACCGTGGCCGGTTTTGAGGAGCTGCGCAGAGCGGGCAAGATTCGCGAATGGGGCGTCTCGAATTTCGATGTCGAGGACATGGAAGACCTGATGGAGGTGGAAGACGGAGAAAACTGCGCCGCCAATCAGGTCCTCTACAATCTCTCCCGCCGGGGTATCGAACACGACCTCCTGCCCTGGTGTCAGGAACGCGGCATTCCGATCATGGCCTATTCGCCCATCGAACAGGGCCGGATATTGCGCAACACTGAATTGATCCGCATCGCCAAGGCCTATCAGGCAACACCAGCCCAACTGGCGCTGGCCTTTGTCATGCGAGCGCGAAACACGATCGCCATCCCGAAATCCAGCGATCCTCACCGCGTTGAGGAAAATGCTGGCGCCGCAGGGCTGGAGATCAGCAGGGAGGATTGGGCGGCACTCGACACAGTCTTCCCGCCGCCGTTCAGGAAACAGCCGCTGGAAATGCTGTGAGCTAAAGATGTGCCCGCCCGGCGACGATCGCATCGATCGCCTTAAACACATTCGACGCCTGCCGGGTCTCCGGATCGCGATAGATCGGATAATCGATGAAGGCAGCAGCGGTAAGCTGGTCGATACTGCGCGTTATCCCTCGGCGCTTAGAGACGGTTGCTCGGGCAAGCTCGTTCATGTGGTCCTCGGTCAGGCCCCAACTGCTATAGAAGGGCGCGGCGTAACAGCGTACCGGCACACCGCGCAAAAGCGCGTCGAAACCGAACTGGCTGGCAACCGTCCAGACCTCGTCGACCACCTTCAGGATCGACGCAGCTGAGACAGGTTCGGCCGACAGCGTGACCCCCGCCCTGCCTGCCGCCATCTCGGTAAGATAGCCCTTCCTGTAGCCGGCAATAACGTCCGGATGAGTACGAACGATACACTGGGCACCACTCGCCAGCGCATCGTCGAGCATGGCGACGAAGGATGCCGATGAGCCGAGCGAAAGCGGAACGGAGACGTCTCCCTTCACCTGGTCGATCAGAAGAATTCTGCGTTTGCCGCTTGGCTCGAACTTCGGTTCCTGATGCGGAAGATGGTTGTATTTGGAAAGGCCATGCCGAACGATCGCGTCGCGCACGTCCCTCGCCTCCTGCCCGCCATCGTCTGACATTTCAGCGATAATTCGCTCCAGGCGCGACGCCTTCGACGCATCCGTTGACAAGGCCAGATCGTCCGCGACGATAGAAAATGGCAAAACGCCGGATTTTCCGAGTTGAACGGAACGGAGAAATCCATCCTCAAGCCGCCAATGCGGCAGATTGCGCGCCGCTGCTATCGTCTCCGTCATCTTCGCGACGATGCGGCCACCCCAGGCGATGGTTCCGCCAATGCCAGGAGCAAGGCAGGTCCGGACCTCAGGCAATCCGAGATAATCCTTCACCCACGGCATGTCTTTGCGAAGCCACCGCATGGCTCCGAGCGACGTTCCGACCGGGGGGAGCCAGGGCTTTCCCCCGATCCTGCCGGGATCATCATATTTCAAGGCAACGACCGTCCACGTTTGAGGCGAATTGTTATCGCCTACTCCGGACGGTCAGCTTTGTCCAATCGCGTTACATGCCCTGTGGGCCGCGATTCATCGCCGCGATGCCCGTGCGGCAGACTTCAATCAGTCCGAGCGGCTTCACCACCGCCACGAACTGGTCGATTTTCGAGGATTTTCCGGTGATCTCGAAAATGAAGTGACCGACCGTCGCATCCACAACCTTCGCCTGGAAGGCATCGGCAAGGCGCAAAACTTCGGCCCGGCTTTCACCGGTTCCGGCCACCTTGATCAGCGCCACTTCGCGCTCGATCGGGCGTTCCTGACCAAGCTGGCCCGCACGCACCGTCAGGTCGACGACCCGATGCACCGGAACGATCCGCTCAAGCTGCGCCTTGATCTGCTCAAGAACGGTCGGCGTACCGTTGGTCACGATCGTAATTCGCGATAGGTGGGATTCGTGTTCAGTCTCCGATACGGTGAGACTTTCGATATTGTAGCCACGGCCGGAGAAAAGGCCGATGACGCGGGCAAGCACGCCCGGTTCGTTGGTGACAAGAACCGATAGCGTATGGCTCTCGACCTTGGCGGTTTCCGGGCTGATGAAATAGGCAGAACCGGTCGGCTGCTGATGTGCGTTCATGATCTGGGTCCGTTCCTTAAAATCTTGTCAGGAATGCCAACTCGTATCAAACGAGCTGGCGGCCCTTTGCATCGATGGCCGTCGCAACAGCTTCGTCCGAAGCCTCATCCGGCAACAGCATCTCGTTATGTGCCTTGCCAGATGGGATCATCGGGAAGCAGTTGGCGAGATTGGCAACCCGGCAATCAAAGATAACCGGCGCCTTTACCGCGATCATCTCGGCAATCTTGCCATCCAGTTCCTTGGGATCGTCGCAATACATGCCGACAGCGCCATAGGCTTCCGCCAGCTTGACGAAATCGGGCATGGCTTCGGTGTAGGAATTCGACAGGCGGTTGCCGTGCAGCAGCTGCTGCCACTGGCGCACCATGCCCATATACTGGTTGTTCAGAATGAAGATCTTCACCGGCAGGTTATGCTGGATGGCGCAGGACATTTCCTGGATGCACATCTGGATAGACGCGTCACCGGCAATATCGATAACAAGCGCATCCGGATGTGCAACCTGAACGCCGAGCGCTGCCGGCAGGCCGTATCCCATCGTGCCGAGACCGCCTGATGTCATCCAGTGATTTGGCTCCTCGAAGCCGAAGAACTGGGCTGCCCACATCTGGTGCTGGCCGACTTCGGTGGTGATGAAGGTCTCCCGGCCCTTTGTCGCTTCAGCAAGACGCTCCAGCGCATATTGCGGCATGATGACGTCGTTGGAGTTCTTGTAGGAGAACGACTTGCGTGCGCGCCAGGTCTCGATTGAAGAGCGCCATTCGGCGGCCTGGGCCTTTTCCGGCTTCTTCGGCAGCGCCCGCCATAGGCGGACCATGTCTTCCAGAACATGACCGACATCGCCGATGATCGGAATATCGACCCGAACGTTCTTGTTGATCGACGACGGATCGATATCGACATGGACCTTGCGCGAATTCGGCGAAAACGCGTTCAGGCGGCCGGTGATACGGTCGTCGAAACGGGCGCCGATACAGACCATGACGTCACAGTCATGCATCGCCATGTTGGCTTCGTAGGAACCGTGCATGCCGAGCATGCCGAGCCAGTTCTTGCCCGAAGCCGGATAGGCGCCCAGACCCATCAGCGTCGAGGTGATCGGGAAATCGGTCAATTCGACCAGTTCGCGCAGCAGCTTGGAGGCTTCCGGGCCGGCATTGATGACGCCGCCGCCGGTATAGAGGATCGGACGACGAGCTGTTGCCATCAGTTCGACTGCAGCCTGGATCGCCTTCAGATCACCATTGACCTTCGGCTTGTAGCTCTTGCTTGCCGACGCTTCCGAAGGCGGAACATAGGTGCCGGTGGCGAACTGTACGTCCTTTGGGATATCGACAACGACCGGGCCGGGGCGACCAGTCTGTGCGATACGGAACGCCTCATGGATGATGCCTGCCAGTTCGTTGACATCCTTCACCAGCCAGTTGTGCTTGGTGCAGGGGCGCGTGATGCCCACGGTATCGGCTTCCTGAAACGCATCCGAACCGATCAGCGTGGTCGGAACCTGGCCGGTCAGGCAGACCAGCGGGATCGAATCCATCAGCGCGTCCTGCAGCGGCGTGACCGCATTTGTTGCACCCGGACCGGAGGTCACCAGCATGACGCCAACCTTGCCGGTGGAGCGAGCGTAACCTTCGGCCGCATGGCCGGCGCCCTGTTCATGACGGACGAGAATATGCTGGATGTCATCCTGCTGGAAAATCTCGTCATAGATCGGAAGAACGGCGCCGCCTGGGTAACCGAAGAGATGTTCGACGCCATTGTCCTTCAAAGCGCGAAGCACGATTTCGGCGCCTGTCATCCGGTTGCCGTTATCCGCCGTGTCCGTCATGTCCTGTCCTCCTGATGTCTGGCCTTTTATCTGCAATGGCCTGGATTGCTGCTGGAGATTTGCTTCTGGTCCTTTGGATTGAGATGATCGACCGGAAACAAGGCATAAAAAAAGGCCCCTTAGGAGCCTGTCTTTCCGCGCATGGGTGGCTAACGCCGGACGGTTACACCGTCCTGCCCATGCGCGTTCCCACCACAATAAGTGCCTTCGAAATCTTCATGGCCGGGAGTGTTAGCCGCATAATACACATTCGTCAACGCGGCGATTAATCAAAAAGCCTCTCGGAGGCCCTGTTTTCAATCAACCTGATCATTTCGTTGGCAGAACCTACACCAGTTGTTAAGCGGCACGCCATAATTTGCATTTCCAGTACGCCGCCCGGACACTGCTTGAGTTTCCACCCCAATGACAGGGGCGCCTTTTGCTGAATGACGAATCCCATCGCTCTCCCACATCAGGAGAGCAAGATCGCCGGGATCCTATGAAGCCGGGAAACCGCTTCCTGGGAAGGGTTGTTTCTTGCAATGGAGCGCACGCAACCATCGCAGCCGTAGCAGAGGCTGGCGAAACCGAGCTCACCGAGCTCTGGTCTGTAGGGCGCCTCATCTCGATTACCGTTGGCAAGAACCGCGTCGTGGCATTGGCCTATTCGATGCAGACCGGCATACGCGAGTGGTCGGAAACCGATGACACCAAATTTCAGATCGAAGTCGAGCTTCTCGGCGAGGTTCGTGTTGGGCCGGATGGGCGAGAGCAGTTTTCCAGAGGCATATCGCGATACCCCTATCTTGGAGCGATTGCCCACCGGATACGCTCGTCGGATCTCGTAAAGATCTACGACCCCGGCAAGAGCGAAACATGTGTCGTCGGCAAATTGACCCAGGACGAAAGCATCGATGCTGCGATCCATGTGCCGACGATGTTGTCGAAACATTTCGCTATCGTCGGCTCAACCGGCGTCGGCAAGTCGACTGCGGTTTCTCTGCTGTTACACAAGGCTATCGAGTCAGACCCGAAACTCAGGGTTCTTATCCTCGATCCGCACAACGAGTTCGCGGCAGCCTTTCCCGAACACGCGGTAACAATCGACACCGACACGCTGGATCTGCCTTTTTGGCTCATGCGGCTTGAAGAATTTGCCGAAGTGGTGTTTCGCGGACGCCCGGGGGTTCCCGAAGAACTGGATATGCTTCGCGACCTCATCCCGGAAGCCAAGCGAGCTTTCCGCGGCAGCGAATCCAGCCTGACCAAAAGATCCGCAGAGAAAAGCTCCGTTACGGCGGACACGCCGGTTCCCTACCGCATGGCCGATCTTCTCGCACTGATCGATGACCGCATCGGCCGCCTCGAAGGCCGCGCTGAAAAACCATTCCTCCGGTCGCTGAAAATGCGCATCGTTTCCGCCATCAACGATCCGCGCTATCATTTCATGTTCTCCAACAACACGATCCACGACACGATCATGGAGACGATCGCGCACATATTCCGCATTCCCGGCAACGACCGTCCGATCTCGACCTTCCAGCTCGCCGGCATACCGTCGGAAGTGGTCAATTCCGTCGCGTCGATCCTCTGCCGTATGGCCTTCGAGCTTGCCCTGTGGAGCAATGGCGCCATCCACATGCTGGTGGTCTGCGAAGAAGCACATCGCTACGTGCCGGCCGATCCCACTCTCGGTTTCATTCCGACCCGCCAGGCAATTGCGCGAATTGCCAAGGAAGGCCGCAAATACGGCGTCTCCCTCGGCGTGATCACCCAGCGTCCGGGCGAACTCGATCAGACCATTCTCTCACAGTGTTCGACGCTGTTTGCCATGCGGCTCTCCAACGACCGGGATCAGGAGATCATCAAGTCGGCCATTCCGAATTCATCGGTCTCTACCACGAGCTTTCTCTCCTCGATCGGCAATGGCGAGGCGATCGCATTTGGCGAAGCAATTGCCGTCCCGATGAGAATGAAGTTCACCCACGTCGATTCTCAGCACCTGCCCAAGGCCCACGGAATCGTTGACAAGAATCACGAGGAGACACCCGACACCGTCGACTTGCGTACCATTGTCTCGCGTATGCGCTCAGTCAGCGGCCCCGATATCAGCACTTTCCAGCAAAGTTATCTCGCCGCCGAAGCGGCTGGCACAATGCCTGCTGCTCCCTTCATCCCCGAAACCAACGTCGACTTCCCCCCGGCAAGTGATGCCGAACTTGATCGCTGGAAGCGGGAGATCGGGTCTCACAGCGCTGCAGAAACCAGATCCAGCCAGTCTACAGAACCCTATCGCCCGGACATGTTACCGAGGCCGGCAAGGGTCGAGCAAGCAACGCCACTGGATAACCGGAGCGGCGGGCGTGACCGCACGCTGGCACCCTCGCCCGATCCGGTTGCACGACCCAATCCGTTCCTGAAACGGGAAGGTTCCTTCCGGGATAGCTTGCTGAAGAAGCCTTTGAGCAGTCTTTACGACAAGGACTGAACCAACGCAGGCAAACCGTCAATACGGCGCCAGTCTTCATCCATCTGATTGCGGAACCAGGTCATCTGCCGTTTTGCATATTGCCGTGTCAGGGCCGAACTGCGTTCGATCACGCCTGCTCTCGACATCTCGCCATTGAGCATTCCGGCGATCTCGCGCACTCCGATTGCTTTCATTGCAGGCAGATCATCAGAAGGATTTTGCGCAAGAAGCGCCTTAACTTCATCGATCGCTCCTTGGTCAAGCATCTTCTCAAAACGGCGATTGATGCGATCGTGAAGAACAGCGCGATCCGGCAGTACGACAAATTTCTGTGCGCGGGCAGGATCAATAATCACCGGCCCTTGCTTGCCCTGAAACTCGACGATCGACCGCCCTGTGGCCTGCAGGACCTCAAGCGCTCTGACAATCCTCTGTCCATCCCGAACTTCCAGAGCATCGGCCACCGCTGCATCTTTCTGCGCCAGCTCCGAGTGAAGCGCCTCCGGCCCTTCATGCTTCAGCCTCAGCCGAACCTCGCAACGTATCTCCTGGGGAATTTCCGGCATGTCCGAAAGACCACCGGTCAGCGCCTTGAAGTAGAGACCAGTGCCACCGACGAAGATAGGCAGCTGACCGCGAGCGCGAATGTCTGGCAGAAGAGAGGCCACGTCACGCAGCCATTCTCCTGTCGAATAAGCCTTTGTCGCAGCGACATGACCATAGAGATGATGAGTTATTCCCTCCATCTCATCGTCCAATGGCCGTGCGGTCAGCATCCGTAGCGTATCATAGACCTGCATGCTGTCGGTGTTGATGACAACACCATTTCGCTTCTCGGCCAGCCGGACGGCCAGTGCCGACTTGCCGCTGGCCGTCGGCCCGGTTATCAGGATCGCGTCGATGTCTTGCACAAGGTTTTCCATATGGCTTTCGTTGCCACGCTCATTGCCCATCCGTCAAATCCGGTTCTCAACTCGGCTCTTGCAGAGCAGGCAGCCGGAGCCGTCAGGACTTCGGGTCTATACTGGCTTGCGGACGGCATAGCCTGCGACATTGCCCTGCATGACGACGAAGACGTAAAGACCGCGGAATCCAGGTTGCGCAAGCTGATAGCAGATGCACCGGTTGATGTCGTCGTCCAGCAAGCGGAAACACGACGCAAGCAGTTTCTGATCGCCGACATGGATTCCACCATGATCGGCCAGGAATGTATCGACGAACTCGCCGACGTCGTCGGCCTGAAAGACAAGGTAGCAACGATTACCGCCCGTGCCATGAACGGCGAAATCGCCTTCGAACCTGCCCTACGCGAGCGTGTCGCCCTGCTCAAGGGCCTTCCGATCACGGTGGTCGATGACGTAATTGCCAAACGCATCACACTGACATCCGGTGGCCGCGAGCTGATTGCGACGATGAAATCGAAGGGATATTACGCTGCCCTTGTGTCTGGCGGCTTCACGGTATTTACCAGCCGGATCGCGGCCACGCTCGGCTTCGACGAGAACCGCGCCAACGTCCTGATCGAAAAGGACGGCATTCTTACCGGCGAGGTTGCCGAACCCATCCTCGGCAAGCAGGCCAAGGTCGATGCACTGGAGGAGATTTCAGCCAGACTTGGCATCTCGCCCGATGACGTAATCGCGGTTGGCGATGGCGCTAACGACCTCGGCATGCTGAGCATTGCCGGTTCCGGCGTCGCACTCCACGCCAAGCCCACCGTCGCCGCACAGGCAAAGATGCGCATCCACCACGGCGACCTGACGGCCCTGCTCTACATCCAGGGTTATCGGAAAAGCGACTTCGTCACCGAATGAGCCGGCGGGTCGCCATCATCGAGACGCCCCGTCTGATCCTGGGCACCTGGATCAAAGCCGATCGCGACCTTTTCCGTGAAATCAACGCCGATCCTAAGGTCATGGAGTTTTTTCCGTTCCGGCGAAGCTACGAGGAAGCCGACGCGTTCCTGGACAAGCTCAACGGGATGATAACTGAAGATGGACGGGGGTTCTTTGCCGTCGTACTGAAGGAGACACAGGAACCGGTTGGTTTCTGTGGCCTGTCTCATCCCAATCTTCCAGGGATATTCTCAGATGATACAATCGAGATCGGTTGGCGTCTCGCGACACGGTTTTGGGGAAACGGTTACGTCACCGAAGCGGCAAGCGCGCTTTTGGATCAAACCTTCGCTCGCCGAAATGTAGATTGCGTCGTCTCCTTCGCGGTTGAGAAGAACCATCGCTCGACCAACGTTATGAAACGCCTTGGAATGCGCAGACGCCAAGAGATGGGCTTCAGCCATCCGCGTATTCCCGATACATATCCCCACCTGAAACGGCATGTCGTTTACACCATTTCAAAAGACGAATGGCAGGCCCGAAGGCCTGCCTGATTTCGATCTCAATCGAGAGGGATCGCGACGAAACGCAGATTACCCGCCTTGTCCGCGATCATGATGTGAGCGTTTCTGCGTCCCTCCGCCTTCAGCGCATCCATCCGGCTGGTGACATCACTTGGCTGCTCGACGAAATCCTGCGCCACCTCGACAATGACCTCACCCGGCTTCACGCCTTTGTCGGCTGCAAGCGAGCCGGCGGCAACTTCAGTCACCACCACGCCCTCAACGCTTTCAGCGATATCGAAGCTCTTGCGGCGCTCTTCATCGAGCACGGCAATCGTCATGCCATAAGCTTTTACCGGCTCCTTGCTCTGCTCGGCGCCCTGATCGCTGCCGTCATTCGTTTCCGGCGCATCGTCGGCCTGGGGATCCTCGCCGTCGGCATCTGCAGATTGAACGCTGTCTTCCAGCCGACCCGGTGTTACCTTGACGGTCTCCTGCTTGCCATCGCGAAGGATGACGACATCAACCTCCTTGCCGACAGGGCTTTCAGCAACAATACGGGGCAGATCCCGCATCTCGTTGATCGGCTCGCCATCAAAGCTGACGATCACGTCGCCGGCCTTGATCTCGCCGTTCTTGATCGGTCCATCATTGATGATGCCGGAAACCAGCGCACCTCTCGCCCGGTCGAGACCGAGACTCTCGGAGACTTCATCTGTCACCGGCTGAATACGCACACCGAGCCATCCGCGTCTTGTCTCGCCGAATTCGATAAGCTGACGCACGACATTCTCGGCAATCTCCGTCGGCACGGCGAAACCGATGCCGATCGAACCGCCCGAAGGCGAAATGATAGCCGTGTTGATCCCTATGACCTCGCCACGCATGTTGAACAGCGGACCACCGGAATTACCCTTGTTGATTGCCGCATCCGTCTGAATGAAGTTGTCATAAGGGCCTGCATTGATATTGCGGCCACGCGCCGAAATGATCCCCAGCGTCACGGATCCGCCAAGCCCGAACGGGTTGCCGATCGCCATGACCCAATCGCCAATACGCATACGGTGCGAGTTTCCAAAGGGAACCGCCTTCAGAGGCGCTTTGGGTTCGACCTTCAATACGGATAGGTCTGTCTTGGTGTCGGTTCCGATCAGGGTCGCCTTGAGCTTGGAGCCGTTGGCAAAGACAACCTCGATATCGTCGGCGCCTTCGATGACGTGATTGTTCGTCACCACATATCCAGCGGGATCGATGACGAAGCCGGAACCAAGCGAAGAGACTTTCCTGTTGCCGCGCTGTCCGCCCTCACCATCAAAAAAATCGTCGAAGAACTCCTGAAACGGTGACCCCTCCTGGATTTGCGGCGGCTGAGGGCCGTTACCGGAGCTCTTTACACTCTGCGAGGTCGAAATATTGACCACAGCATCAAGCAAGCCTTCGGAAAGATCCGCGATCGATGCAGGTCCCCCCGGGGTCATGTTGGCCGGCGGCGAAGGTGGCGGATTGAAAGATGTCGACGGCGGCGCAGGCGCGGGCAGCATCGCGCCAGGCGCGCTCGGCCGCGACTGCGAAGGCGTCGAAGGTGCCTGGGCTGGAGCCGGAGCATCGGGCTGCGTCTGTGCCCAGCCGGGCATGGGCGCGACGGCGACGGCCAGAGCAATACCTCCCGCGGCAAAGCGCTTCCAGGACGATCGAACCTGCTGAGCCATCTGGCCTCCTCACATTGTGGACTGTCTGCATTGCCCACAGGAATGTGGGCTTTATCGATCCCCTTATAGGAACGACTGAATCGGGCAGAGTTTCGGCAAAGAATAGGGTGGAATGGCCCGGCAGGAAATTACCTTTTCGTGAGGAAGCGGCCACTCTGCACATAAAACGTGAAAAGGGCGGCCAAAGCCGCCCTTCTCTACCAGTTCAATTTGCCGGAGCAGGAGCCGTAGTTCCCGCCCGCGGAGTGCGGTTTCCATCCGGCGTCTCGAAGTATTTGAAGAAATCCGAATCCGGCGAAAGAACCATCGTCGTGTTATTGTCACCGAGGGCCGAAACATAAGCCCGCATCGAGCGATAGAACTCGAAGAAGCTCGGATCACGCTGAAACGCTTCGGCAAAGATCCGGTTACGCTCTGCATCGCCCTGACCGCGTAGGATTTCAGAATCCCTCTGCGCCTCGGAAACCAGCTCGACGACCTGACGATCAGCTATCGCTCGGCGTCGCTGACCTTCTTCGTTACCGCGAGCACGGATCAGTTCGGCCTCGGCCAGACGCTCGGACTCCATGAGCTTGAAAGTCTGTTCGGAAACGTCCGGCGTAAGATCGGTACGGCGGATGCGAACATCCTCGATCCTGACGCCCAGCGTTTCAGCCGCGGTATTAAGATCGCGATGGACCTCGGTCATCATCGATGCCCGTTCTTCCGACAACGCTGCTTCAAAACCTCGAAGACCATAGACACGGCGAAGACCGGAATCGAGACGCGTCCTGAGACGCGATTCAGCGGATTCCCTATCGCCCGAGACGGTCTCACGGAAAAGTCTCGGATCAGCGATGCGGTATACGACGAATGCATCCACGTCGTAGAATTTGCCGTCATTCACCTGAACACGAATATTGTCCAGATCAAGTCGCAACGCGCGCTTCTCGACATACTGAACACGATCCGCATCCATGAAAGCAAAGGGCAGCTTGAAATAGAGGCCGGGTTCGCTCTTGACCGACTGGATTTCACCGAACCGGATGACAAGTGCCTGCTCGCGCTCGTTGACGACAAAAAGCGACGAATAAGCGAGAAACAGAATAACGGCCAATCCAACGAGGAAGGCTGGAAGACGGTTGGAATTCATCGGCTTCCTCCCTGCGGCTGTGCGGCCGGATTACGCATCATCTCGTTGAGCGGAAGATAAGGAACTGCTCCCTGCTGCTGACCATCCATGATGATCTTGTTCGAGGATTTCAGCACCGCTTCCATCGTTTCGATGAAAATACGGCGACGCGTCACTTCCGGTGCATTGGCATACTGGTCGTAGATGGAAATGAAACGCTGAGCCTCACCCTGTGCTTCGTTCACGACACGGTCGCGATAAGCGGAAGCCTCTTCGCGTACCTGGGCCGCTTGACCGCGTGCTCCACCAAGCTTCTGGTTGGCGTATCGGTTCGCTTCCTCCTTCGCTCGGTCCTCATCCTGCGTTGCGCGCTGAACTTCCTCGAAAGCATCAGCAACTTCACGTGGCGGCGAAGCATCCTCGATGGACACGGCATTGATCGCAATACCCGAACCGTAGCGGTCCATGGTCCCTTGAATGATGTCGCGCACCTGGGTCGACATGGATTCACGACCGCCGCGGAAGATATCCTGCGCCGGGCGGCGTCCAACCACTTCGCGCATCGCGCTATCGGCAACCTGCTGAAGCGTCGCAGCCGGCGTCTCAAGGTTGAAAAGATAGGACTTGGGGTCAGTGACCGTGAACAGAACTGAGAATTGAACGTTGACGATGTTCTGATCGCCCGTCAGCATCCAGCCGGCATTCGAGCTCGATCCCCTGGCTGCACCGATATTCTGCTGCTGCTCGGTAACCTTGACGATTTCGACAGTTTCAAACGGCCACATGTGGAAATGCAGGCCCGGCATGGAAACTTCTTCCTTGGGCTTTCCGAACCGCAATTCGACGCCGCGCTCGTCCGGCTGCACCGTGTAGATCGACTGGAAAACCAGGAATGCTGCAACCACGAGCAGCACGATAACCACCGCACCGCCGTTGAAGCCGCCGGGTACGATCCCCTTCAGCCGATCCTGACTGCGGCGTATGATGTCCTCGATATCGGGCGGACCGCCATTGCCACCGCCGCCGTTACCGCGCGGACGGTTTGGTCCCTGTCCCCATGGACCTTGATTATTACCGCCACCGCCGCCGCCGCCCCATGGGCCGCCGCCGCCATTCTGATTGCTCCAGGGCATCAAAACCTCTTTGTAAGTGTCTCCCTTCCCTCGCGCCGCAACTGATCGAAGAGCAGCAAGGGTTCCTGCCCGTTATAGGTATCAGAAGCTCAGCTTTCAACGCGACTTCAATAACTTCCAAGTCAACGGTAACGAAATGTTTCAGTTTGCCGCGTTTTTCCGCCGGTAGACGGAAAAACGCGTGGGATAATTGTCCTTGTCTCCGGCAGGAATTGCCTCTTCGGACACTTTCTCGAAGATATCGGGATCGATGTCCGGGAAGAACGTGTCGCCATCCAGAATATCTGCTTCGACATGCGTCACATAAAGCCGATCAACGAAATTCATAGACTGCCGGTATATCTCGCCTCCCCCGATAATGCCGATTTCGTCGGCACCGGTCGCAGCGGCGATCGCCTGCGCGGTATTTACCGCCTCTTCTACGGAGCCGGCCAACTGCACGCCTTCGATGATACGCGACACGTCACGCGTTACCACGATATGTGGGCGGCCGGGCAAAGGCTTGCCGCCGAACGAATCGAGCGTCTTGCGCCCGACGATGATCGGCTTTCCAAGCGTCATAGCCTTGAAACGTTTGAGGTCGGTCGAAAGCTTCCATGGCATATCGCCATCGCGACCGATCACGCCGTTGCGGGAAACGGCAACGACTATGGAAAGCGGAGCTTTCGCCATTACACTGCTACCACGGCCTTGATATGCGCGTCGGCGACATAATTCTCGAGTTCGAAATCCTCGAACCTGAACCCGAAGATATCCTTGACCTCAGGATTGATCTTCATTGTCGGCAGCGGCTTGGGATCACGCGTCATCTGCAGCCGCGCCTGTTCCATATGATTGGCATAGATATGCGCATCACCGAACGTATGGATGAATTCGCCAGGCTTCAGCCCCACGACCTGTGCCACCATCATCGTCAGCAGTGCGTAGGAAGCAATATTGAAGGGTACGCCCAGAAAAATATCGGCAGATCGCTGGTAGAGCTGGCAGGAGAGCCTGCCGTCGGCGACATAGAACTGGAACAGGCAGTGGCACGGCGGCAGCGCCATGTCGTCCACCTGAGCCGGGTTCCATGCTGAGACGATATGGCGGCGGGAATTGGGATTAGTCTTCAACCCCTCGATCAATTGAGCGATCTGATCCAAATGCCCGCCATCAGGCTTGGGCCAGGAACGCCATTGGTATCCATAGACCGGGCCGAGATCGCCGTTCTCATCAGCCCATTCGTCCCAGATTCGAACGCCGTTTTCCTTCAGGTAGGCAATATTCGTGTCACCCTGCAGGAACCACAGAAGTTCATGGATGATCGACTTCAGATGCAGTTTCTTCGTCGTCAGAACCGGAAAGCCGTCCGACAGATCAAAACGCATCTGGTATCCGAAGACGGAGCGCGTGCCGGTGCCGGTGCGGTCACCACGATCGCTTCCGGTTTCCATCACATGCCGGAGAAAGTCGAGATACTGTTTCATGGGTGTCTAGCCGATTCCTGAGTTTCAGGACTTACATAATAGCATGCCGGCCGCACACCAATCACGTGCCGGTGACGCAAATCCGCTTTCCCCGGCTTTTCACTATCGTCACACCAATATGACAAGACCTCTTTTCAACGGTCACGCAAACACCTATATCAGCCGTGCCGGACTTCGGTTCGGATATGGCGATAAACGGTCGGTGTAATAAACCTATTGGACCCGGGGGCGGTACCCGGCGCCTCCACCACAAGGTGGCCTCCGATGGCCACTTTATGATGGGGGCGAAATAGGATCGACAAGGGTGTAAAGATCGAACTTTTGCTCGGCATGATACCGCCGTTATCGGGTCACAAGTGTAGTTGCAAATGACAACAACGCTAAGGGTTATGCTCTCGCTGCCTAATGGCGGTGCGGGAAATCCGAACTAAGTCCTTACGGTTAGCCCCGTAAGGCGGGGTCCGAAGGCACCTGGCAACAGAAGCCTTCACCTTCCCCTAACACTGGAATACAATCGTAAACTGACTCGGCGGCTCGGGACTTCCGTCCGTTGAAATGGCATGGCATAACGCGTCTTACTAAAAGACGTTAACAGGGAAAGACAGGACCGCATGGCTCAGGATCATATCCGTTACGATATTCTGGCACAGGATGCGCTGCGTGGCGTTATTCGCAAGGTTCTGACAGAGGTCGCGGCTACAGGCCGCCTGCCCGGCGACCACCATTTCTTCATTACCTTCCTTACAGGCGCGCCCGGTGTGCGCATCTCGCAGCACCTGAAGGCGAAGTACAACGAACAGATGACGATTGTCGTACAGCACCAGTTCTGGGATCTGAAGGTAACCGATACGCAGTTCGAAATCGGTCTTTCTTTCTCCGATACTCCTGAACGCCTGGTCATCCCGTTCAATGCCATTCGCGGCTTCTACGATCCCTCGGTGAATTTCGAACTGGAATTCGAGGTGCCGTTGACCGAGGAAGATGAAACTTCCGCGGAAATCACCGCCATTCCGGTGGAGGCAATCGCCAAGACTTCAGAACCTGCAAAAGAAGACGGCGAAGAGAAGAAGGAAGGCTCGGTCGTGTCCCTCGATTCCTTCCGGAAGAAGCAGTAGGCCAGATCGACGGGAGATCGTTCCATGGGTGACGTCGTCAATCTCCGGCAATTCAAGAAGACCAAGGCGCGCTCCGAGAAAGAGAAGCACGCCGAGCAAAGCCGTATCAGCCATGGCCGCACCAAGGCTGAGAAATCGCTGACGACAGCGCTAAACGACAAGGCTGAGAAATCCCTAAATCAGGGAAAGCTGGAAAAGTCTCAAAAAAATCCAGAATAAGTGGACATTAACGGCCTGTTAGCTGTGCCCATTTGGGTCGCTTGACCCACACCGTTCCGCCAAATTTATAGGGGCCTCTGGTCATGACGATCACGGAGCCACTCTTGATTCACAAGCATTCCGCCACCCTTCACGGTCACCGAACGAGCTTTTCCCTGGAGGACGAATTCTGGTGCGAATTGAAGGCGATCGCCAAGGAAAGAGGCATGAGCCTCGCCAGCCTCATCACCGAAGTCGATGACGAACGCGGTGGCCTAGGCAACCTCTCATCCTCTTTGCGCCTCTACGTTCTCCGCTATCTGAAGGGAACTGACCCGGTTATAGGTAACGACATGGCGAATGAACCGCTGCCTTCGGCAAAAGCGCGCGCCTGAATCGCTACTGGCCGAGACCCGGCAAATTTCCTTCGCCGAAAGGCCTGCCAACCTGATTGCCGGGTTGCAGGTTCTCATTGGTCGGCGGCACTGTAAGCTGAAGTTCGTTCGCCTTGCGTTGCCGCTCCTCTTCCGCAGCTTTCGACGCCTCGACCATCGCTTGACGCTGCCGCTGCTCGGCCTCAACACGGGCTTTTTCTGCCGCACGCTCCGTCGCATTGAAGTTGTAAAGCGAGACCTCGCGGCGAAGACGCTGCTTTTCCAGTACGCTTGACTGAAGCATTTCCACCCGTCGACGCTCCTGCTCATAGGCGCGCATCGACAGGAAGTTCGTCAGGGCAGCAATATCTATGCGTTCCTTGGGCTTCGTCCGATCGCCCGAATAAAGCAGGCGCACAGTCGGGTCTCCACCGGCAACCGCATCGTCACCGGCATTGTAGGAGATAGCGACAGAGGCATTCATGCCGCGCTCGAAAATGCCAGCAGTTCCTTCCGCCGCAAGGTTGAGACTTCTCGATGGCAACCTGATTTCCTGGACGCGCAATTCACCGCCACTGATCGAAAACGGGATATGCACCTGCCCAAAAGCCACTTCGCCCTGATGGACGAGGGCCGCCACTTTGCCACCGACACTCGCTTCCTTCACCTCGCCCTTCGCGGCATCGGTCGACGCCATCACGGTCTTGAGCAGGTCCGGATTGATGCCGTGAACAGTCACATCAGAAAGCTGAACCTCGCCTGATCCGCTCAGAGCAGCAGCAAGATCGCGCATATTGCCGCCGCTTGCCTCGGCCGAGGCATCGAAACTGACCCTGCCATCCGCAACAGTGCGATCTCCATTGCGCCAGACGATGGATGACAGATCGGCATTTTCCACATGCAGTTTCGTCTGCATGATGCCGGTACCGTTTCCATTGGAGATCAGAAGCTTGCCTGCAATTTTTCCGCCCTGCCATTCGCCGGAAGCGTCATCGAGAGAAATCCCGCCTCCCCGATGCAGAAGCTTTGTCGAGAAATTCGCTATGCCCCCAATTTCGTCCGCATGGAAAACCTTGGCCTTCACATCCAGCGAAACTTCACTGTCGCCGAAGACGGGCAGCGAGAATGGTTCTGCCAGCGGCTCTCCATTCTCGGGGTTTGTAATCGGACCGAAGACAGCATCGCCAAGCCAGGCGAGATCCAGCGTATTGACGGCAAGCGCACCATCGGCTTTCAAGCTGGCTGAAGCACGATCGATCGACAGCTTTCCATCAAAAGCGTTGCCATCTGCGTTCCCACGCAGCGACTTGATAACGATCGACTTGTCAGTGAGAGCGATATCGGCCTGCATATCGACTGGCAGCCCACCGCCGAACTGCGGAATTCCGATACCGGTCAAAAGCAGATAGGGTTCGATATTCCGGCTCTTCAGCTCGACATGGCCGCGCCCTTGCGCAAAATCATCCGCCATCAGCGATATGTCACCACTGGCGGCAAGCGATGTCCGATCCGTATTGAAGGCAAGCGTCGTGCGGGCGGCGACATCAGAGGACTTCTCAACATTCAGCGCCAGCCTGCCCGGACCATCACCGCCAAAGGGCAGAATATTGAGGCCGGCCTGGCCGAGCAGGATTTCCGACTTGGGATTATCCAGCGACGCCGCAATCGTCATCGCGTCGCCGCCTGTCAGATTGAACAGCGTCGGCAGCTCTATGTCCGCCTTGACCGCACTGCCGTTGATGGAGCCGGCAACCTTCACCGACGCGCCATCCGACTGCTCTCCGATGCTGAGCTCCGCGGTCAGGTCAGCGTCTGAATAGAAGGAAGCATTGGCACTCAGACGATCAAGAACCGGATGCGCCGGCAATTGCTGCTTGAGCATTGCCATGAATGCCGTCGGGTCTGCCGACTGGAAATGCACCTTCGCGGTCCCGCGATAATCGAGCAGCGAGCCCTGCACTTCGCCCTCGGCAGAGACGCGGGCACCTGCAATATCGCCTGCGGACAGATGCCCAAGCGACAGGACGCCACCCGCCATGGTGAAAGCGGTATCGACATTCTTCGCGACGACTCCGGACACGGTGAGTTTCTCGGCCTTGAGCTTGGCCTCCAGCCGGTGGTCCAGCACGCTGCGGCCCGCATCCTCGCCAGTGACCAGCGAGGCAAGCGCCCGCATTGCATCGAGATCGATTTCATCGCCTGCAAGGTTCACAGACAATCCGGGTGATTGCGTGCCCTGGGATTGCCGTTCCATGCTTCCCTTGAGCGTCGCCGGCCCGATCGCGAGTTCCAGTCCTTCGAAACGCTGAACATCGGTCGCCAGATCAACCTTGGCCGAAAAGCCGGCGGTGCGGAGCTGGCGGATTGCCGGATCGACCCGGCCCGAAAGCCAGTCCGCCAGGCCGGACGGCTGGGTGGAGGCAAAAAGCATGTCACCCTTGAAGGATGGACTGCCCTCCAGAACGAGTGCACCGGTCGCTTCCATCCGGGTGCGTCCCGGCAAGGTCGCAATCGCCTTGTCGACCGTCCAGCCGCCATCCGCCGGGCGCACGTCGAGCTGAATATCGCGGATCGTCGTATCGTTCAAAATGACGGCCGGCAGCTTGAGGCTAGCTCGGCCGGGAACCTGCGGAATGGGAATGGATGCGGCCATCTCGACGAAAGCCTGCAGCCGGCGCTGCGCGGACGCGGCGGCATCGCGGCCCGTCTTTCCGCGCATTCCCTGCTGGCCGAGCTTGTTGACGTCGATCTGCTGGCCTTCGGCAGTCAGTAGAAATTCGGGCCGGCTGCCGGTATCGAGCGTGGCTTCTCCGGTCACCACATAAGGTTCGTTGAGCGCACCAACCTCGAGCCGATAATCGGCAACGCGAATCCGGTCATTGGTTATTTCGAAACCGCCCTTCACCCGAGGCCCGGGCGGCGGAGCGGTAACCGGCTCCGTCTCGTCCTCTTCCTGCAGCACATTTGCAGTAAAACTGCCGCTATAGGTCGGCACATTTTCGGCCAGGGTCAGCTCGCCGTCGAGATTGACTTCGAGAGGCTCGTCCTCCGGCCAGAGCCGCAGCCTGAGCGGCAGGCGTTTCGTCTCGGCGTTCGCGGCACCGGTTACGAGACTGAAGCGCGCCTTTTCACCGTCCAGAATGGCATTCCCCTCGCCGCGCCATGGACCGGCAAGCGATGCTGCAGACATTTCGGCCGTCAGCCCGGTGATGTTTCGGGATCGTCCGGATTGCTCATCGATAACGGCAATCGCCGCATTGCTGATGTGAACATCCTCGATCACCACGACGCGGGTCGGAATGGCCGGATGGCTGCCACGCATCCAGTCGAGCGTTCCGTCTTTCAGCACACGGACGCGCACGGTCGGATCCTCGATCCGCATATCGAAAATCCGCGCCTCGCCGGAAAGAAACGGCGCAAGTTCCATGTCCATGGAAAAACGGGCGATCTGCGCCAGAGGCTGGCCGTCGAAATCCTGCCCTACACGAACGTCATGCAGCGTGATCGACGGAAACGGCAGGATACGGGCATCGACCTCGCCATGCACCGACACTTTCTTGCCGAGCATGCGGCTTGCCTGCTGCTCGAACTCCACCCGGAAACTGGACCAGTCGAGAAAGAACGGCGCAAGCAGCGCGGCAAAAAGAACCACGACGATCGAGCCGCCGATTGCCATCATCACGCGTCCAAACACCGTCCCAATTCTCCTGTTTCACTCACACTACCGGATCGGCAGTCGCGTTCAAGTCACGCCTGCGCCATACGGAAGATCTTGCCGGGATTGAAGATGTTTTCGGGATCGAGCCCCTTCTTGACCGACCGCATCACATCGAGCGCGCCACCCAACTCTTCGTCGAGATAGGACATCTTGCCCTGCCCCACGCCGTGCTCGCCAGTGCAGGTGCCATCCATGGCAAGCGCGCGGCGGCTGAGCCGTTCTGTGAATGCCTCGACATTAGCAACCGATGCTGGGTCCTTGTCGTCGAAGAGCACCAGAACATGGAAATTCCCATCTCCTGCATGGCCGACGATGGGCGCAAGAAGACCGGAATTCTGGATATCTGCCTGAGTTTCGGCAACGCATTCGGCGAGCCGCGAAATTGGCACGCAGACATCCGTAGAAAGACCGTTTAGCGACGGGTCGAGCGCGCGACCCGCCCAATAGGCATTGTGCCGCGCATTCCAGAGCTTGGTTCGCTCCTCGGCATTGGCAGTCCAGTGGAATTCGTCGCCCCCGCATTCGGCAGCGATCTCGGCAAACTGCTCCGACTGGATACGGACCGTATCCTCGGTGCCATGAAATTCCAGAAAAAGCGTCGGCTTCTCGGGATAGGAGAGATTGGAATAGGCGTTGCAGGCCTTGATCTGCACGTCATCCAGAAGCTCGATACGTGCAACGGGTATGCCCATCTGGATCGTCATGATGACTGCATTGCAGGCATCTTCGATCGTCGGAAACGCGCAGACGCCGCCACCGATCTTTTCAGGGATACCCTGCAGCTTCAGCGTCACCGAAGTGATGACGCCGAGCGTGCCTTCTGCGCCGACGAAAAGTCGGGTCAGGTCATAGCCTGCCGAAGACTTCTTGGCCCGGCGCGCGGTGCGGATTTCCTCACCGTTGGCAGTCACCACGGTGAGCGCAAGAATATTGTCCTTCATCGTGCCGTAACGCACTGCGTTCGTGCCCGAAGCGCGGGTCGAAGCCATACCACCGATGGTGGCATTGGCGCCGGGATCGATCGGGAAGAAAAGCCCCGTATCGCGCAGTTCACGATTAAGCTCTTCACGGGTAATGCCGGGCTCAACCGTGACATCGAGGTCTTCCGGACTGATGCGCAGCACCTTGTTCATCCGCGAAAAATCAACCGAAATACCGCCGGACGGCGCATTCACCTGACCTTCGAGCGAGGAGCCGACACCGAACGGGATGACGGGAACGCGATGTTCCGCACAGATCCTGACAACCGATTTAACGTCTTCGCTCGTCTCGACGAAGACGACCCCATCCGGCAGCTGCGCTGGCAGATAGGTGGTGGTATGGGCATGCTGCTCGCGAAACGACTGGCCGGTCTGGAAACGATCACCGAACGCCTGCTTCAAAATCCCAAGGACCGTGCTGATACCGTCCTCATTGCGAGCGCCAGACTGAACGTCCCGAATTGCCATGTCGAACTCTCCTGCATGCTGAGCAGGAGATTGGTTAGGAGACAGGACCTTGTTTGTCCAGCCGAAAGGCGGTCGACGCGGTACGTGATGACCGATCCTATTCGGCAGCCATCAAAGGCGGCTGCTTGCTGTCGTTCGCTCGGCTCTTTTTCGCATTCTCCAGCTCGTCATGGAAACGGGCTTCCTCATGCGCGTGCGGCTTGGCGAAGCGGGCAAGCAGGAGATAGGCAACCGGCGTGATGTAGAGGGTCACCAGCGTGGCAAAGCCAAGGCCGCCGACGATCACCCAGCCGAGCGCGATACGAGCCTCGGCACCGGCACCTTGAGCCAGAACCAGCGGCAGACCGCCGATCACGGTCGCGATCATCGTCATCATTACCGGGCGCAGACGCAGGCTACAGGCCCGTTCGATCGCCTCCCGGCAATTGGCGCCCTCGTTTCGCAGGTGATTAGCAAACTCGACGATCAGAATGCCGTTCTTGGCCATTACCCCGACAAGCAGGACAAGACCGATCTGCGAATAGACATTCAGGCTGGACCCCGTCAGCACCAGTGCAAACGCGGCGCAGGCAAGCCCCAGCGGCACAGTCGACATGATGATGATCGACGACAGCACGCTTTCGAACTGAGCCGCCAGCACCAGGAAGATGATGGCGATGGCAAAACCGAAGGTCAGCGCCATGCCGCTGGAATTTTCCTTGAGCGTCGCCGCTTCCGCAAGCGGGATCAGGCGCGATCCCTGCGGCAACAGCGGCTGAGCCAGTTCGGTCGCCACCTGAACCGCCTGGCCGAGCGATACCCCATCCTTGAGACCCGCGGAGAAGGAAACCGAAGCAAGCTGCTGCTCACGCCGCAACGTCGGAGACACCGCGCGTTCCTCCAATGTCGCGACGGTCGACATCGGCACCATTCGTCCGTCCTTGGTCTTCAGGAAGATGCTTTCGAGATCGGTTGGATCGTCGATCGGCCTCGTGGTTGACTTGAGCTTGACCGGGATCGCCTCGCCATCGACGAACACATCGACGACAGAACGCCCTTCGAGAAGCGATTGCACCGCCGTGCCGAGAGCCTTGATGTCGATACCGAGGTCAGACGCACGTTCGCGATTGACCGTTATGAAAATTTGCGCCTGATTAGGCTCATCGTTCAGGCGTGGCGTATCGAACAGATTGGTCTCACGCAGCGAATCCACCAGCTTTGCCGCAGCCGCTGTCAACTGTTCGTGGCTGGTACCGACCAGCGCCATCTGCAACCCGTTGCCGGCGCCGCGGATACGCAGGCTATTTTGCTGCTGGGCGAAGGCTCTGAGTGCCGGCACAGTCGCCGTCGCCGCGTTGATATCCTTGACGATGTCCGCCTGGCTGCGCTCGCGCTCCGACCAGGGAGCGAGCGTCAGCACCATGAAGCCGTTGTTCTTCGCTCCGCCCTGCCCCGAGATCGAATAGATGTTCTGGATCTCTCCCGCGTCGACGAGCGGCTGAAGTTTTTCTTCAACTTGCTGCAGCTTGTCCCGCATATATTTCAGGCTGACGCCCTCCGGCGCGGTGGCACGCAGGAACACCATCGCCCGGTCTTCCGGCGGTGTCAGTTCGCTCTTGACCGTCTTGAAGGCCATGTAGCCAGCACCACCAAACAGTAGCGCGACCACAACGACTGCAGCCGGCACGTTGAGGCAGGCATGGAGCGTCGTTCGATAGACATCGGCAAACAACGTGCCGAATCTACCGAGCAGCCCGTCATGCTTCTCCTTGATCGGCTTGGTCAGCATCCGCGAGGCAAGCATCGGGCAGAGCGTCAACGCCGTGATCGATGAAAGCGCCACAGCGAAAGCGAGAACGAAACCAAATTCGCGGAACAGACCGCCCATCTGGCCGGGCAGGAAGGAAAGCGGGATGAACACTGCGGCGAGCGTGGCCGTCGTCGCAAGAACCGCGAAGAACACTTCCTGGGTCCCGATCACGGCCGCAGCACGCGGCCCCATGCCTTCGGCTCTTCGCCTCACGATATTTTCCAGAACGACGATCGCGTCATCGACCACGAGGCCGGTCGCCAGAACGATGGCCAGAAGGGTGAGAATATTGATGGAGAACCCGACCATATAGATCGCGACCAGCGTGCCGATCAGCGCAACCGGCATGGTCAGCGCAGGAATGAGCGTCGCCTTCCAGTCGCGCAGGAAAAGGAAGATAACAAGCACCACGATCGTGCCGGACAGAGCCAGCGCGATCTCCACCTCGTGCAGTGCGCCCTGAATGAATACGGCGTCATCGCTGGTGATCGCGATCCGCGTGCCTTCCGGCAGGCTCTTCGACAATTCCGCAACGGCGGCGCGAACACCTTCGGAAATACTGAGCGTGTTCGACTGCGCCTGGCGAAGCACGCCGAGGCCGACACCCTGGATTCCGTTCGAGCGAAGTGCTGTCGTCCCGTCATCCGGCCCGAGCATTACGGTCGCGACATCACGAAGCCGGACATTGTCGTTGATCAGAATGTTTTCGAAATCCTCCGGCTTGGTGAGGTTCGCGGTGGCGCGAACGACAATGTCCTGCGTGGAGGATTCGAGCGACCCTGCAGGCACGTCCATGGCAGCCGTGGACAAGGCATTCGAAAGGTCCGCAATCGTCAGACCGCGGCTCGCCAGCGCCGTCTGGTTCACATCGACGCGAAAGATTTTCTCCTGGTCACCGTAAAGTTCCACATCGGCAACACCATCGACGGCGGCCAGCCGGTCGGAAACCTCGTTATCAACGAGAAGCGTCAGCTCTTCCATCGACATGGTGGACGAGGTCACGGCAAGACGCATGATCGGCTGGCTGTCGCTATCCGCCTTGATGATGCGTGGCTCGTCGGCATCCTCCGGCAATTGCCCGGTCACGCGGCCGAGCGCATCGCGCACGTCGTTCGCCGCCACAGCCAGATCCGCAGTATCGCTGAATTCGAGTGTGACCCGGCTCTGGCCGAAGTCGGAAATCGATGAGATCGTTTTCAGGCCGCTGACTCGCGCAACGGCACCCTCGATGACATCGGTCACCTCCTGGTCCATCGTTTGCGCCGACGCACCGTCATAGGTTGTGCGAACGCTGATCACCGGCTGATCGACATCCGGCAGCTCGCGGACTTCGACACCGACAAGCGCGGCAAGACCGGCGACCACCAGCAACGTGTTGATGACCGCGGCGAGGATAGGACGCCGTACGAAAAGCGCGGTGAAACCCTGCTTGCCGGATTGGCCGTTTGATCCGCCCTGCGCGACCTCGTGCGATTGTCCGCCTTTATCCTCGCTCATCGGCTGGCAACCTCCGGCGGCTTTTCACCGGCAATGCGCACTGCACCACCTTCGCGAACCCGCTGCAGGCCTTCCGTTGCAATCGCATCGCCTTCGTTCAGGTCTGCCGCAACAAGAATGGCGTCCGGATTGCGCTGGATGATCCTGACCCTCGCCTTTACCGACTTGTGGTCTTCGATCCGCCAGACGAAGGAGCCCTGCGTATCCCATTGGATCGCAAGTGGATCGACAGCGGGATAGGTTTCGCCGGGGAAACGCATGGTAACGCCGAAGGACATCCCAGCCCTCAATTCATCTTCGCCATTCGGAATTTTTGCGCGGATGCGGATCGTGCGGCTGGCGGGATCGACGCGGTTATCCACCGCCTCGACAGACCCCTTGAATGTCTGTCCGGGACGGGAGATCGACGCGGCCTCCACCGGCATGCCGGTCTTCACCTGCACGGCAAACCGCTCCGGCGCCCAGAAGTCCACAAGCAGTTCGGATCGATTATCTATTGTCACGACATTGCTGGTCGTTGTGACGTTATCGCCGATATTGATGGCGACGATGCCGACAATGCCATCGATCGGCGCCACAACGGACCGGCGCTTCAGTGAGAGCTGCGCATTGGTCAGAGCAAGCTGCGCCGTCTCTTCGGCAATCTGCGCATCAAGGACTTCGAGCCGCGAAAAGCTTTTCAGGTTCTGGTAGCTCTCCGACTTTTCCTTTGCGCTGCGCAGAAGCACCTGCGCCTGATCGCGCAGGATGATCTGTTCGTCATCGTCGAGCTGGGCAAGAACCTGCCCCTTCTTTACCTGATCACCAGACTTCACCAGGATCTCGTTGATCGTGCCTGCGGCTTGCGGCATCACGATAACCGACTGGATCGCCTCGCCGTCACCGATTGCGGAAAGGCTGTCGTTGACGATGCCAGCTCCGACCGGACGCGTTGCAACCAGCACAGCCTGCCCGCCCGACGAATTCTGCCGGTTGCCGCCCGCGCCTGTCGAGCGTTGGCCGCTTCCGGCCACGGTCGCCGAAGCCGGTTCCCTCGCTTTAGGATTGATCGTCGAGACGATTGCCTCAGGCGCTCCCATCGAGACCAACGTGCGGCCAGCATCCGCCGACAGATAAACCCAGAAACAGAGGCCTCCGAGTAAAACCGCAGCCGACAGAAGAAGCTGGTTCCAGATCCGCATTCATGTCCTCGTGAAGTATCTTATGGGTATGAGGAGTATCCTCGTTTCCCTATTAACAAGCAATGGCTGCACCACTGCCTTACCGATTTGTAACATCACGGGATTTCACGCTTATGTCAGAATGAGATCATCCCTTTGGTTGCAAAAAACGTCGTTATCGACAGCTTTGTCAGCTTGAACGATTTTCGCGTGTCGTAGTTCAATTCGCACCGTGATGGACTATTTCATCCACCAAAACGGGAATGAAAAGAGAACATCGACTGGCCTTTCCGGCTCGAATCACTACATTGGCCGCATGAGTAACAGTTTCGACGATATTCCGTTCTTCGATGAAGAGCCGGAACCCGCGCCGCGCAGGCAGCAAGCCCCATCTGATCGCCAGCAACTCCAGAGCGGGGCATCAGGTGGATTGGGCATAGCGGCTCGCGCCATGGCAGCGCGCGATGGCGCACGCCCTGCCGCGGATTATCTATCCGGCCTGAACCCTGAACAGCGCGAGGCCGTGGAAACCGTGGACGGCCCGGTTCTTGTTCTTGCAGGAGCCGGTACCGGAAAGACGCGTGTCCTGACCACTCGTATCGCTCATATTCTGGCGACCGGTAAAGCCTGGCCAAGCCAGATTCTCGCCGTCACCTTTACCAATAAGGCGGCGCGCGAGATGAAGGAGCGTATCGGCGTCCTCGTCGGCGGTGCAGTCGAAGGCATGCCGTGGCTTGGTACATTCCACTCGATCGGGGTGAAGATCCTGCGTCGCCATGCCGAACTCGTCGGACTTCGTTCGGACTTCACCATTCTCGATACCGATGACGTGGTTCGACTGATCAAGCAGCTGATCCAGGCCGAGGGCCTGGACGACAAGCGCTGGCCGGCAAAACAATTCGCCGGCATGATCGACGGCTGGAAGAACAAGGGGCTGCTTCCACACGATATCCCCGAAGGAGACGCGCGCGCCTTCGCCAATGGCAAGGGCCGCGAACTTTACGCTGCCTATCAGGCGCGCTTGAGAACGCTCAACGCCTGCGACTTTGGCGACCTTCTGCTGCATCCGATCGCGATCTTTCGCAAGACGCCGGACCTGCTGAAGGAATATCACGAGAAATTCCGCTATATTCTGGTCGACGAGTATCAGGACACCAATACCGCACAATATATGTGGCTGCGCCTGCTGGCACAGCGACCTAAGAACGTGCCTCAGAACGTCTGCTGCGTTGGCGACGACGACCAGTCGATCTATGGATGGCGAGGTGCGGAAGTCGACAACATCCTGCGCTTCGAAAAGGATTTTCCGGGCGCCAAGGTCATCAAGCTGGAGCGCAATTATCGTTCCACCGAGCACATTCTCGGCGCTGCCGGCCACCTGATCGCCCATAATGAAGGCAGGCTCGGCAAGACGCTGTTCACCGATCGCGTCGATCCGGACGATGAGAAAGTCATCGTTCATGCAGCCTGGGATTCGGAAGAAGAAGCCCGTGCCGTCGGCGAGGAGATCGAGCGGCTGCAGCGGGGTGACGGCGACGGCAAGAAGCATGCACTCAACGATATGGCGATCCTCGTGCGCGCCTCCTTCCAGATGCGCGAGTTCGAAGATCGCTTTGTCACACTCGGCCTGAACTATCGCGTCGTCGGCGGTCCACGTTTCTACGAACGGCTCGAAATCCGCGATGCCATGGCCTATTTCCGCCTCGTCTGCCAGCCGGCGGATGATCTGGCCTTCGAGCGTATCATCAATACGCCGAAGCGTGGGCTTGGCGATACGACCGTGCGTTATCTGCACGATTCCGCCCGCGCCCGCGACATTCCGATGCTGCAGGCCGCGGCCGAGATGGTCGAAACGGATGAGCTGAAGCCGAAGGCGCGCAAGGCGCTTTTCGATGTCGTGCAGAACTTCAGGAACTGGCAGGAACGGCTTGAAAGAACGGAACATACCGAACTTGCCGAGCAGATCCTCGAAGAGTCGGGCTATACCGACATGTGGAAGAACGACAAGTCAGCGGAAGCACCGGGTCGTCTCGACAACCTGAAGGAACTGATCCGCTCGATGGAGCAGTTCGACAGCATGCGCGGCTTCCTTGAGCACGTCTCTCTCGTCATGGATGCCGAGCAGAACGAGAACCTCGACGCGGTCTCGATCATGACGCTCCATTCGGCCAAGGGGCTGGAATTCGACACGGTCTTTCTGCCTGGTTGGGAGGAAGGCCTCTTTCCGCATCAGCGGGCGCTTGATGAAGGCGGTCGATCCGGTCTCGAGGAAGAACGCCGCCTCGCCTATGTCGGGATCACGCGCGCAAAGCACCGCTGCCATATCTGGTTCGTCTCCAACCGGCGTATCCACGGCCTATGGCAATCGACCATGCCGTCCCGCTTCCTGGAAGAACTGCCGCAGAACCACGTCGATGTGGCAGCTTCCGATTCATCGAATTACGGCGGGTATGGCGGGCGTGGCGGTTACGGCCAGTCGCGTTTCGACAAGGCCGATCCGTTCGCCAACAACTACTCGACGCCAGGCTGGAAACGCGCCCAGGCCAACAAGACGGACGCCACTCGCGACAATTGGGGCAACCGCTCCGGCCATGCGGTGGAACGCATCGGTTACGGAGAAAGCGGCCCGCGCGGCCGCACGATCGACGGCGAGCTTGTGGCCAAGTCGGTGGCCGACACGCCATCGAAATTCACTATCGGCGATCGGGTTTTCCACATCAAGTTCGGCAATGGCAATGTCATGGCGATCGAAGGCAACAAGCTGACGATCGAATTTGACCGAGCTGGTCAAAAGCGCGTTCTGGATGGTTTTGTGGAAAAAGCGTGACGGCAGTCGCCACGCCTCTTACCGCTTGTACTCTTGCTGCCAGCGTGAAGCAGTGGCGAGGCTTATCTCGCGACGATTGAATTTATGAACGCATCGACTTGGCGCGTGTAATCACTTTCAAGCCCGAGCGTACGGTTGATCGCCATGTGGCGCAGGGAAACCGGAAGAACCCTCGCCTGTCCGCCGGATTTTCTGGCAAAAGCATTTGCCTGAGGACAGGAATCGCTCCGAAGACTGGAGCATACCAGCAACATGCGCGGCATGTTTGAGCCAGCATAAAACGTCGGAGAAGCTATTTTCCAGAAACGGGGATCGCTTCCGAATGCCTGATCATAAAATCGGGGATGGTTCGGCCGCTCCATGATGGACGAAACGTCGTAGGCTGCACTATCGATCGCTATGGTTCCTGCCCATGGCTTCACGCTCGCCTTCTGGGCGATAGAACGATCGACAGAGACGAGTGCGACAAGATGAGCACCGGCCGAATGTCCCATCAGAACCATCTTCGAAGGATCGCCACCCCATGACGCAGCGCGGCGCTGGACCATCGCCATTGCAGCCGCGACGTCAGTCGCCTGCTCAACCGGATCAGCGGCAGGGGCCAACCTTGTCTCCACAGAAACGAAGATAAATCCCTTCGGCAACCAGTGTGCGACTTTATTGTCGACTACGCCCGGAGCGGATTTCGAGCCGAACGCCCAGGCACCGCCATGCACCATCACTATGATCGGTGATCTCTGCGCGTTCTGTGGCAAATAGACATCCATGCGTTGCTCGGCCATGGAGCCATAGGCAACATCGCGCTCCACACCTCCTCCGTTCGCTAGCATCCCGACCTGCCGCCCAAATTGCTGTGCGTGAGCGGAAGCCGCCATTGCAGCCGTAAACAAGGCCACCCCCGACAGCACACGGGCGGTGGACAGATACCTTGAAAAACCGAAGCCAGTCACATGTCATTCCTTCAGAAACAGATAGAGCAGATACGAGTTGAGGCTCCAATCATTGCTGTAAGATTTCAGGCGCGAAGTTTTCTCGCCGCATTGCTCCTTTCAAAACTGTTCGCTAGGTCTCTTTCCCAGCCGAGAATACGGAGCACGTTCATGTCTCTCACCAATCACGACATAATCGAAACCACGGCCTGGCGCCGCCATCTTCACACCATGCCGGAAGTCTCCGGAGAAGAGGTGGAGACTGCGAGAGAAGTCGTCCGCTTCATGCGCCAGACCGAGCCAGACGCGATTGTGGAAGGACTTGGCGGAACCGGCGTGGCGGTAATCTATGACAGCGGCAAACCTGGAAAGACCATGATGATCCGCGCCGAACTCGACGCCCTGCCGATCGAGGAACTCGGCGATCCGGATTACAGATCGAGAATTCCCGGCAAGAGCCACATGTGCGGCCATGACGGCCATATGGCGACGCTTGCCGCCATTGGCCGCGTGCTCGGCCGTGAACGCCCCAAAAGCGGCCGCGCCATCCTGCTGTTTCAGCCGGCAGAAGAAAACGGCGCCGGTGCTGCAGCCGTCATCGCCGACGAGAAATTCGCCGCATTGACGCCTGATTTCAGCCTCTCCCAGCATAATATGCCTGGTGTTCCTTTCGGCCATGTCTGGCTGAAGGACGGCCCGGCCAATTGCGCTTCGCGCGGCATGAAAATCATTCTGTCTGGCAAGACCGCCCATGCCGCCTATCCCGAAACAGGCACTTCGCCTGTCACTGCCGTTGCAACCCTGATGCCGGCACTCAATGCCCTATCGACGGGCACGGTATCGGAAGGCAATCTCGTCCGCGCCACCGTCACCCATGCGGCGATCGGAGAGCCGACAGTCGGCGTCGCTCCGGGCTATGGCGAGATCTGGGTAACGTTGCGCACATCGACGGACGACCAGATGGCGGCGCTTGTCGGAAAAGCTGAAACCATGGCGCGTGAGGCTTCCGAGACGGCAGGACTGAAGCTTGAAATCGAATACCAGGAAGTGTTCGGCCATTGTGTCAACGATGCCGATGCTGCCGATATACTGCGTGCGGCAATGGATGCCGAAGGCGTCACCCATGAGCCCGGCGAAGGTTTTCGTGCTTCGGAAGATTTTGGCCGTTTCGGCGGCGTATCCAAGTCGGCTATGCTGTTTCTCGGCGCTGGTGAAGATCACCCCGCGCCGCATAATCCGAACTATGATTTTCCGGATGACCTTATCCCGATCGGCGCGAAAATCTTCCTCCGTGCCGTGCGCGATACACTTGGCTAAATGCGAAACCGGAGCCAGAAGGCTCCGTTTTTTATGCGTCGTTGTTGCCGAACAGCTTGGCCATGAAGCCGCCGCCAGAACCCGAGCCGGGGCGCTTGCCATCCCATTTGGGCACGATGATCATGTGAGTGATCTCACCGCGTTGGAATGCCTTTAGGAAACGATCGTAGTCGGCAAATGCGACGCAGCCGTGCGAATCGCCACGAACGCGAAGCAGGAAGCTATGTGCCAGAAGCCCGGTGCGGCCCTGTGGCGGCTTTCCGTCCGTCGGCGTAAGGCGAATTGCGGCAACGCCATGGAACAGAGATTCGCGCATCGAAAGCTTATAGGTACCCGGAGGGGTCGGGCCGCGCATCTTCACATGGGTGAATTTCGGGTTGTCGCGCATGCTGCCGATGCCGGAATGCGCCTCAAGCTTGGTTCCGTTCGGCATGTGCACGACACCATTGGTGATGTCGTAGATCGCAACCTTGGTGCCGAGACCGGGCCATTTGGGCGAAGGCGCGGCTGGGCTTTCCGGCTCCTCGCGCATCGGGTTGTCGGGCTTGGCGAATGCAAGCACCGTCGGCTTGTCATCCCCCGCAGGCTTGCCGGTTTTTTGAGGTGCAACCGATGCGATGGCAGCCAGAGCATTAGCCCGAACGGCAGGCTTGGCGTCATCGCCGCGCATGCCAGCCGCAGGCCGGATTACCGGCAGCGGACCTGCCTTGGGAAGTGCGTAAGTGTCGGCTGCAGGTGGAACAGCAAGCGCCACGACGTCCTGTGTGATTTCGACCGATGGCGAACTGACGGTCGCGTCATCGCTGTCCGAAGTATCGAGCGAAGCCATTTCGACGGGCTTCATGTCCTTCAGCGCGGCAACATTGGTAACGTTTTCCGCATCCTGAATCATGTCGGGCATCGCGCTATCGCCGCGCGGTGCGACCAGTACAGTATCTTCCATTGCCTGGGCGAGCGCGGACCTGATCGCGGTGGCAGCCGGACGCCTGGTCGTCAGAGCCGCAAATTGCTGCTCGTTCTCAACCTTGCGGGCCGCTTTCGCCATGGCATGATGGAGCGCCTGGCTGACTGTAGAGCCTTCAGGACGCAGTGCTTCCAAGGCAGCAGCCTCTGCCCCGGCCAGACGGCTCCCCTTGGCTTCAGCCAGTGACTGGCCGGGCAGTCTGGAGAATTTCGCAACGTCAAGCGTTCTGTCGGCACGATCACGCGTCAAATGCTCACCCTCGACAGCAGGCGAAAGAAGAGCGGTTTGAAAATGCATATCCCGGGCAGGCTTTACCGCAGTTGCCACGGTAATCGCCGAAGCACCGATCAACGCCGAAGCGGTGAGCCCGATGCCAATCGCCATATTCATAAAGATCGAACGGCCATGCTTGCGCTTCGCCGGACGCTTCGAGACCTTGTTCCGCTTCGTGGAGGCTTCGACCCTACGCACCATCACTCGTTACCCGAACCGTTACTCATCACTGCAAAGGCCGCAAAAAGCGCCTCGCCTGCCAGACTGGAGTGGTCTTCCGAAAAGGAATGATTCCGCGCAAAGCCACTCTGCGAATGGGTGAGAGAATGAACGATTATGGTAACCAATGTCTTTACGCCGCCCCGATCAGTTTCGATGGCGCTCATAAAAGCGCATGCCGTCGGAAGTTTAGCCAAAATGCGGCAAGGCTGTGTTTCTGGCCTCGTCGATTAAGGCGGGTCAAGCTGACGACTGTTGCTGTTTAGCGACAAAAACCCGGTTATACAAGGCAACGGGAATAAATCGCTGGGGATGCGACGCTGTGCAGCGGCACAATAAAAAAGACCCGTGATGAAAAACGGCCACGATATACGCGGCCGTCACTTGTCAGAAACAGCGATATTTTATCAGCCGTCGATACGGCGGATCGCTCGACCTTCGTTAAAGAACCAGGGCCTGAGCTTTACGCCGGCAACATTACCTGCAAACGCAGCGACAGCCCAAAGGTAGCCATGCAGACTCCCGGAGGCGATCCCGGAAAAATAGGCACCGATATTGCAGCCATAGGCAATCCGGGCACCGTAGCCCAGCAGCAGACCACCGATGACCGCCGCCAGCACCGAGCGCAACGGAATATCGAGATTGGGCGCAAACTTGCCCGCAAGAGCTGCAGCGAGCATCGCACCTGCAATGATGCCGAAATCCATGACCGAGGTGACATCAGCAAAAACACTCGATGCCAGGGCCTTGGCATTACCCGGCTGCTGCCAATAGGGCCAGGAAGCCGGATCGATCCCGATCAACTGCGCTCCCTTGGCACCCCACAGAGCGAAGGCCGAGGTAACCCCCCAGGGCCGCCCTGCGATCGCAAGCGTCGCGAAATTGAGGATTACCAGCGCGACCGCACCAAACACAAGCGGCCAGGGTCCGCGCAGATATCGTGCAAAGCCCTGCCGCGGTGATGGCGGCGCCTGTTCCAGCGCGCCGTTCCGCTTCTTCTCCACCACCACGGTAATCGCGGCGATTGCGCCGAAAATGATGAGAGACACGGCGATACCGCCGGCGGCACCGAATGTCTGAAATAACGCTGTCGGCGGCAATGAAGGCAGCGCCGCCCACCAGGCGGTATGCAGGGTCGCAATCAGCGAACCGACGATAAAGAAAAACAATGTGACCAGCATGCGCGCATTGCCGCCACCGGCGGTGAACAAAGTGCCGGAAGCGCAACCGCCGCCAAGCTGCATACCCACGCCGAACATAAAGGCGCCGACAATAACACCGATGCCGGCCGGAGAAATATTGCCCCGCACTTCATTGCCGAACAGTGTTCCGCTCGCCAGAAACGGAAAGAACAGAATGACGGCAAGCGCAAGCAGGATCATCTGGACGCGCAGGCCGCGCCCCCTGCCCTCGGCGATGAAGACCCGCCAGGCAGAGGTAAAACCGAAAGCGGCATGGTAAAGAGAAATTCCCAGCGCGCCACCGACGAGAAACAGCGCGCCCTGAGCCGGCCCATAAACTGCGCCGAGCGCCAGCGTACCCGCAACGAGCACGACAAGGGAAATGAGACCTGGCGCTCCAAGAGGCGACGCCGTCGGCGCTCCCGAGCCCATCGAAGAGGAAATCGTCATAAAATTAAGCTCCTGATTTTGCGCTGTAGGTAGCGGCATCGCCAGGATGTTACGAGGTAGACATTTTTACCGCAGCTCCGCGCTGAAGAATATATTTCCACACCAGACGAAGTGTGCAGTCGAAATCAGACTACCAAGCATTCCACCCCGCGAGGGGGATCGCGGGGTGGAACGAGCCGAATGGCGGGGGGAATACCAGTTCGGCAGGGGTTCTGAGAACTGCTGTCAAAACTCGCCGGAAAGACCGACGCGGACGCCGGGTGTTCCGCCGCCGGGCGAATAACCAACCGAGGCATCAAAGATGACCGGATAGTTGCTGTCGAACATATGGGCTACAGCAAAGCTGGTGGCCATCTCGCCGTGATATCCGGCAATATTCGTCGACCAGGATGTCTTACCCGGCGCAGAGGGCTTCGGTGCAGCCGTCATCGACATCGCAGCCGCGATGCCCTTGCGGGTTTCCCGGCGTAAGCTGGACACATCGCCGCGCAGATTGGAAATGTCAGAACTGATCCGGTTAACGTCGATATTGGCCGACGCGATATTGCCCGCTGCATCGGTCGTCAGAACCTGCGTCGGCCCACTTTGTGCCGCCCGGCTCGCGACCGAGGTCACGCCCGGCATCGTATAGGTATTTGTCGAGGTTCCGATCATAACCTGACCTGCGCGGGTGGTGGTCGCCCCACGTCCGATCGCAGTGCTGTTGGCATGAGCTGCGCTGGATCCGTAGCCTACGGCCGTTGCGTCGGCACCGGTTGCAACTGCATTCGGCAGACCACTCGTGTTGTTGGCAGCCAGAGCCCCGTTGGTGCCCGCGCCGCCGATAAAGGAGTTGATCGCCTGGAGCGCCGAATTGACATCGGTATAGGTGTTGCCGCGCAACGTATAGCTCGGCCCGGTAAAGACATTGGTGCTGCTGTTGTAAGTAGATCCGCCACCAAGAGCGATGGCAACATCCCCAAGGCCGGTGGTGACGGTATCGCTCACGGCGCGCAACTGCCGAACGTTGACAGCATCGGTGTCGGCCGTACCACCCGCGAGATTGGTGATCTGACGCTCTCCACCCGCTGTACCGACAGAAACGGCACCGGCGGTGGACGAGACTGCGGTCCCCGAGAAGAGTTCGGTGGCGCCTCCCATGCCTGCACGTGATGCCACCGAACCGGAACCAAGTGCGACACCACCGGCGGCGCTTACATTCGCATCCGCACCAAGTGCCACGCCGTTTGCGGCAGTCACCGTGCCCCGCAGGCCGAGTGCGATAGCATTCGCCGCAGCCGCACTAGTTGTTGCACCGTTACCGATGGCGACCGAATTCACCTCTCCCGCAACAGATGCCGCATTTCCAGCTCCACCAAGCCCACTGAGGCTGCCGCCGCCCATCGAGATGCCCCGCGCGTCATCGATATCGATCGAGTCGGCAGCCAGACCGCAGTCCGCGCTGCTGACAGCTTGGCCGTTGGTATCCAGAACACTGAGACCGATATTCTGGCCACTCAGTGCCCCGGCAATATTGAGATCGATCAGAGATGCCAACGGATTGAGCAACGGGTCCAGTATGCCCGTGGTCACTGGCTGAAGCACCGGAAGATCGACGCTGAGGCCCGAGCACACATTGACGAGGGGTGCCGACTGGGAATGCGCCGCAGTACTGTAGAGGCTTGAGACAAGCGTTATAGGCAAGGCAATTGCGGGAAAGACAAGGCGTTTCATGGCGACCCCTCCAGTTCGGATAACCAATCATTTCGCAACATGCTTAATAAGCTATTTCTAATTTAGTTTCCTTATAGACACCTATTCGATCACCATGAATTTCTTGAACAATTTTCTTGATCATGGAATTGTGGCTTGGCATTCTGCTATCGGAAAACGCGGGAGAGCGTCATGAAAGCACTGCTGTTGATAGACATGCAGAACGGGTTTTGCCCGGGCGGAAACCTGGCCGTACCAGACGGCGATTCGGTGATCCCCATTGCCAATCGCCTGATTCGCGATGGCGGATATGACGTAGTCGTGGCCTCCCAGGATTGGCATCCCGCCAATCATGGCAGCTTTGCCTCACAGCACCTCGGTAAAAAACCTTTCGAGATGGGTGAACTCTCCGGCCAGCCTCAAGTGATGTGGCCGGATCATTGCGTGCAGGGCACCCCAGATGCGGAGTTCCATCCTGATCTTGAAGTAAGCGAGATCGACTACATACAGCAGAAGGGTGAAAACCCAGCCGTTGATAGCTATTCTGCCTTTCGTGACAATGACCATGCCGCCTTGACCGGGCTCGCCGGTTATCTCAAAGCCCAGCAGATAACCGAATTAGACATTTGCGGCCTTGCTACCGACTACTGCGTCAAGTTCTCGGCTCTCGACGCCCGTGACATGCTGCCGAACGTCAACGTCCGGCTCATATCTGACGCAAGTCGCGGTATCGATCCGCAGGGGATAAAAGACGCAATCTCCGAAATGCGCGAGCGCGGCGTCGATATCGTCACCAGTAAAGTTATCCTCGCCGACTAAGGCGTAACTTTTTCGCCTCCGAAGCAAAGGCGAATTGCCTCGCCCTGCCATTATCAACAAAATCGATGAATTGAATAAACGCAATTCAATTGCGTGTAACTGCGGCTGCTTCTACACGCACATGATCTATTGAGTAGACTGGAGAATGCGCATTCTGCTCGGTCAGCTATGCGGGAGCCGTCATGCAGCCGGAACAGAGTATGGATAAACGAGAGCAACTGACAAACGGGCTGAAGAAAGGCGCTGTCGTGGCGATTTCATCGGCCCCTTTCGGCATCCTTTTTGGCGCCATTGCGGTCGACAACGGTTTTAGCATTGCAGAAGCGGCCCTTATGAGCGGTCTTGTCTATGGTGGTGCCAGCCAGTTGGTCGGCATCGAGTTGTTTGGCCATCACGTCGCCGCATGGGTCATCGTATTGTCCATTCTGGCAGTAAACTTTCGCCATATCCTCTATTCCGCGGCACTCGCTTCTGTCATCGGCCGTTATCCGCACATCCAGCGCTGGCTTGCTTTTTTCCTGCTCGTCGATCCGCAATTCGCAGAGACGGTAAAACGCGAAGATGCTGGAAAACCGGCGACGTTTCGCTGGTATTTCGCAATGGGCGCAGTCGTATGGGTGTCCTGGATACTGACAACGATAATCGGCGCATTTTTCGGCCGCATGATCGGTGATCCGAAAGCACTTGGCATCGATGTTCTCCTGCCGATCTATTTCCTCGGACTGACCATGGGGTTCCGCGGCCGTCACAACTTCTTTCCCGTCATGTTGGCCGGCGCTCTCGGTTCGGTCGTCGCCTTCCACGTCGTCGGTTCGCCCTGGCATATCAGCGTCGGCGCAGCACTCGGCATCCTGATTGCCGCCATCCTGCCACCACCAAAAGTGCACGAGGAGCCGGACGTATCGGAAATAGAAAGGGAGGCGATGTGACATGGAAAGCGAAATGAACGCCTTTTCCATAAATTCGGGCACGGCCATGCTGATCGTGGTCGCGGCAATCGCCACCTATTTAACGCGTGTCGGCGGTTATGTGCTGATGAGTAGCATGAAGCGCATCCCGCCACGGGTGGAATCGGCACTCAACGCCGTGCCGGCCGCGGTATTGACGACGCTGGTAGCGCCGCCATTCGTTTATGGCGGCTGGGACATCAAGATTGCCATGGCTGTTGCCCTGGTCGTAGGGCTGCGTTTCCCCGGCCTCACAATTCTGGTCATTGGCTGGGCGGCCGTGATGGCCGCCCGTTACGGGTTCGATCTCGGTGTCTGATCAGGCACCGACCGGTGCGGTAGCGGCTTCAAGCCATGCCCGCACCGCCGCATCGGTGATCAGCGGCAGCAGCTTTTCACGCACAGTGACGTGATACGCGTTCAGCCATTCCAGCTCCTCCTCCGTCAGCAACGAAGCGACAACCAGGCGACGATCGATCGGGCACCAGGTCAGCGTCTCGAAAGAGCGCATCGGCATGTCGCCGCCAACGATCTCCTCTGCTTCACGAACGAAGATCAGGTTCTCGATACGAATGCCGTAATGACCGGGACGGTAATAACCCGGCTCGTTCGATAGGATCATACCGGGCAGCAGCTCCTGCGTGGCAAGCCGCGAAATACGCTGTGGACCTTCATGCACGGAGAGATAGGATCCAACTCCGTGGCCCGTGCCATGGGCGAAATCGCCACCCGCCTTCCACAACGCGATGCGCGCCAAAGGATCAAGGTCACAGCCACGCGTGCCCTTGGGAAAACGTGCCGTGCTGATACCGATCATGCCTTTCAGCACGAGCGTGAAGAAACGCTTGCGGTCCTCGGGCACATCGCCGATCGCCACCGTGCGCGTGATATCGGTGGTGCCGTTGATATACTGCGCACCTGAATCGATCAGGAAAAGTTCGCCTTCTTCAATCTTGCGGTCGCTCTGGCGGGTGACGCGATAGTGCATGATCGCCGCATGTTCACCGGCTCCTGCAATGCTGTCGAAAGAGACGTCACGCAGAGGGTTCTGCAGGTTCTGGCCAACGCGCGCACGGGCCGCTTCAAGAGCCTCGACCGCCTGGATTTCGGTGAGTGATCCGGGTTTGGCCTGATCCAGCCAATAGAGAAACTCCACCATGGCAACGCCATCCTGCACATGCGCGTCGGCCGAGCCTTTCAGCTCCACCGCATTTTTGATGGCGCGCGGCAGGCGTGCGGGGTCAGTCCCCTCGACCACGACGCCACCCGCGCTCTCTATGGCGGTGATCAAAGCGAGTGCCGTCAGCTCGGGGTCGACAAGGATACGACCGCCATCGGCGGCGTAAGCGCCAATCCGTTCGATCAGCGCGGCAGGCTGCTTGATGCTTGTGAGCTGCTGCAGGTGGGTGCGGGCCTCATCGCCAAGCTTGCGTTCATCGATGAAGAGTTCCGCCTTGCCATCCGCGGCAACCAGCGCGCGCGACAGCGGATGCGGCGTATGCGCAACATCGCCACCGCGAATATTGAAGATCCAGGCAACCGAAGACGGATCGGCGACCAGGGCGGCAGCGATATTCTTCGCCTTCAGACCGGCTGCAATCTCCGCGATCTTCTCCGCCGCCGATTTTCCAGCATGAGCCTCCTGCTGAACGGCAACTGCGCCAAGCGGCTCGGCCGGACGATCGACCCAGGCGGTATCCAGTGGGTTTTCGGGAAGAAGCACCAGCAATCCGCCAATCTCCTCCAGCGCTTTCTCAAGCCTCTTTACCTCCTGGCCGCCATGCAACCAGGGATCGATACCGAGACGAAAACCTTGCTGAGCATGCGAGCGGAGCCAGAGATGCGGCGGCTCATTGACGAGATCACCGGGGGTGAACACGCTGCCATCGACCTGTTCGGCAACCTGCGTCACATAACGGCCGTCGACAAAAACAACTGCTTCTTTCTGCGTGACAAGCGCCATGCCCGCCGAACCGGTAAATCCGGTAAGCCAGGACAGCCGCTCGGCCGATTCCGGAACATACTCGCTCTGGTATTCGTCAGCGCGCGGCACGAGAAAACCATCAATACCGAGATCCGCGAAGCGAGCGCGAAGCGCCGCGACACGCTCGCGACCATATTGGGGAGAGGATTTATTGTCGAAAGACTGAAACATGGCTGCCATTCCAATGCTGCGATTCCGTTGAACATCCACGTTAAAGCATGTCGAACGAAAGTGTGCAGCGGTTTTGCGCGAGACACATGCGGCAAAACAAGAGGTCGAAGATTGAAACCTCCTGGCGGCACGCGGATCGCCTTAAACGAAATGCCAAATATTGAAGCACCAAACCGCGCAACCATGCATTGAACGCATATCACCAATGATCGAAGCCTACTCACTGTGCAACTCGATGAGGCATATATTCAAGCCATACCAAGTGAGACAACACAGCGAAGGACGAAATCAATGGCAAACTCCGTGTTCCGTAATGCTATGAACCGTATGGCCCAGGCCCGTGAAAAGCAGGTTTCCCGCTACGTTAACGGCGCCCTCATGAGCCTTGATGACGAAACCTTGAAGAACCTCGGCACGAGCCGCGAAGAGCTTCGCCGCAAGGGCGCAACCCCGTGCTTCTTCTGATCTGAGTATCGCGAGGAGCTAAACGGCTCCGACGAGAATAAAGCCCGCTTGAGCAGCAATTCCTCCCTTGCGCTCGTGGGCATCCAGGCCGAAAAGCCTGAAAAGGCGGCGCGCAAGCGTCGCCTTTTGTTTTGCAGCATATCGGATTGACGCCATGCGCTCAGCGCAATGCAGAGACGCAATATCACCGATTGGTGAAATGCATCGTCACCCAGCCGTTTTTCCAGATCGTGGAGAGATGGCGCATGCCTGCACCATTATAGGCGGCGATCACCTTCCAGCGCTGTGCGGCCAGAATTCCCGAAAGGATTACCGATCCGCCCGGCGCCAGATGATGGCCAAGCTCCGGCGCCATTTTCATCAGCGGACGAGCAAGAATATTGGCAATGATCAGATCGAACGGCCCATCCTCACGAAAAGCCGGAGAGTGGAAGCCCGGTGCAGTCTCGACCCGAATACCCGACGCAATACCGTTGCGCTTCACGTTTTCCCGCGCCACGCGAACCGCGACCGGATCGATATCGGTTGCAAGAACCGGGATCTTCCTGACCTTGCGCACAGCGATCGCCAGCACACCGCTGCCGGTTCCCAGATCGAGCGCATTCCTGACCTGCCTTGCGCGCAGAACCTTGTCGATCACTTCCAGGCAGCCAGCGGTCGTGCCGTGATGACCTGTGCCGAAAGCCTGCCCCGCATCGATCTCGATCGCCACATCGTTTTCGCGAACCTTGTCGCGATCATGCGAGCCATGCACGATGAAACGGCCGGCACGAACCGGCTTCAGCCCCTCGAGCGATTTGGCGATCCAGTCGACATCGGGAATAATTTCACGGGCAATGGACAAATCGGGAAATGGCTCGGCAAGCGCATCCGCAATCCGTGCGCGAACTGCGTCTTCCTCGTCGGCCATCATATAGACCGAGGCTTCCCAGATATCGCGCTTCTCATCCACCTCCGTGGTGGCGATCGCGAAGTCTTCTTCACCGAAGACATCCGAAAGGAGGTCGAGAACTTCGCCTGCCGTTACTTCATTGACTGTCACGTAGAGGCGGATCTCGCTCACGGTCTTCTCTCTCAGCTGATTGTTGCGCAGACCATTGCCACAGAAGCCCTGCGCCATTCAACCGGCAACGCACCCAAACGCCGCCAATCAACCCTTGATCAGATTTGCCAGCTTCTTTTCTGCCGTTTCGGCATTTTCACCATAGGCGATCGTGCCCGCAAACCGGCCCCCCTGATCCAGCAGGAAAACCGACGCCGTGTGATCCATCGTGTAGTCACCGTTGGGATCGGCTGCGTCGACCGGCACTTTCTTGGCATAGACCTTGTAGCCCTTGATCATAGCAAGAACGTCGGCGGGCGGTCCTGAAATACCCTTGATGCGATCGGTAACATTGGAGACATAGAGGCCGAGCACCTCCGGCGTATCGCGCTCGGGGTCGACGCTGACGAAATAGCCGTTCAGCTTGGTTCCGTCGGGATCGACCTTGTGCATCCAGCCGTTCAGCTCGAACAAGGTTGTGGGGCAGACTTCCGGGCAATGTGTAAAGCCGAAAAACAAAGCGGTGGGCTTTTCACGAAAAGCCTGCTCGGTAATCGGCTGGCCATTCTGCGCAACCAGACGGAACGGGACACCAAACGGCCCTTCGGCGAGATCCTGCTTTTGCCGTGTTACCTCCAGCGTCAACCACACCAGAACGCCCGCAAGAGCAAAGACCGCAATCCAGAGGGCAATCCGAAGGCTTTTCATGGGTTAGTCTCTTAATTCAAAGGAAGAATGCCTCAGGCATAGACACAACCGCTCACCGGCGCAATTCAACATCCCGTAGTCCAGCAAGGGAGCCACAAGATCAAAGGCACCAGGAAAGGGCTGTCTCCCCCGCCGCAAGGAGGATGGAAGAACCGTAGTTGATCCAGCCCCAAAAGCCGGCAAGCGACAGTCCAAGCACGGCAATCCCGATAAGGAGCGTCGCGGGCAGAGCAAAGTGATGGCTGGCGCTTGTTTGCATGCTGCCGTTTTATACGAACGGGAACGGACTGAACAGATAGCCTGCTGCCCTATGTCGCAGATCGAAATTAACCCGGTTACACCAGAAGATTCACCGGTTTTTCACTTCTGGGCGGCAATGATCATTTCAACATGATTCCAGAAGCCCCGCATGTCCGGGCTTTTCAGCCAAACGGAAGAGTTCTGATATGAGCAATGCGATAAAGCAGTCCGGCGCCTATCTCGAGATCGTCTCGTTTCATCTCGGAGACCAGGAATTCTGCATCGACATCATGGCGATCCGCGAAATTCGCGGCTGGGCGCCGGTGACCCCGATGCCGCATACCCCGCCTTATGTCCTCGGCCTCATCAACCTGCGCGGCGCGGTTATACCGGTTATCGACATGGCCTGCCGCCTCGGCATGAAGATGACGGAACCATCCGAGCGTTCCGCAATCATCGTCACCGACATCGGTGGCAAGCTTGTCGGCCTGCTGGTCGAGCAGGTTTCCGACATGATGACGATCAAGAGCGAAGACCTGCAGCCGGCGCCGGAAATCATTCCCGAAGCCCAGCGCGACTTCTGCCGCGGCATCGTTGCCCTGGAAAAGACCATGGTTTGCTTCCTCAACCTCGACACCGTCATCGCCGACGAACTGTCTCGCGAAGCCGCCTGATATTCGTCCAGTTCTTGAAACGCCCGGCGAGACATCTCGCCGGGCGTTTTTGTTTGCCTTGGAAAAGCCTCACCAGTTCGTGTTGCACGCATATGTGATGGAACGGCAAGCCATTGCAAAATAAAGATTTTTCATGAAACCTTTCGGGATCATGGACGGTTTAGTGCTTGTCAACTCAGACACGATGCAACGAAGAAATGCTTTTCGTCGCGTGAAAGAAAACGACAACAAGGAGAATTGCCATGAAAAAGGCTATTGCACTTGCAGCACTTATTTCCGCATCCGCCTTCGCAGCCGGCGCGTCCGCCCAGACAATGGATATGCAGGTTCCGACCGCATCGACCGCCGGCGTCACAGTGGTGAATGTGACCAATGATCCGAGCTCCGGCAATGGCAGCCGCCTGCCTCAGTCCGTAAGCAATCCCAGCCCGGATGTGATCCAGAATGCTCAGGCGGAGTTGCAATCCGACCCGGGTCTGGCTGATGCGCTGACAATGCAGAATGTCGAACTGGCCAACGTCATCGCGATCCAGACAGCCGCAGATGGCGGCAAGGTCGTGTACATCCGCTAACGAAAATTCGGTCAAACAAAAAGCTGGACGTGCATGTCACGCCCGGCTTTTCTCATGTGATTTGGGGCACGGTTTCAAGGAGCTGGTTTGCCCTTCGTCCAGTTTACCTGCTGGCCGTAAAGCGGCACCGTGGAAATCGCCATCTTGGCAGAACCTTCCACCACCTGACGCGAATGCGCCAGATAGATCAGCGTGTCATTGGTCTTGTCATAAATGCGCTTGACCAGCAGGTCCTTCCAGATCAGCGACCGTCCCTGACGAAACACTTCCTCGCCACCCTTATCGAGCTCGATGTCGCCGATCTCGATCGGCCCGGTCTGACGGCAAGCGATGGAATTGTTGGACGGATCTTCGAACCAGTTCCCGTTCTTCAACCGGTCGATCACACTGCGATCGAAATAGGTGACGTGGCAAGTGACACCCTTCACCTGCGGATCAGGCACAGCTTCGACGATAATATCATTGCCGATCCAATCGACGCCGACCTTGCCGACCACTTCCGCGACAGCCGGCGCAGCCGCAAGCCCGGTTAGAATGGCAGCGGCAGAAACGAATGAGACAATGCGGCGGTTCAGGCGGGGCATGAGGCTAATCTCCGGTCAACGATCCGCGATCAGAGATAAGGTGCTGCAGACAGCTTGCAAGACGGCTGCGGATTATTCACCTGCCGATCAAAACAGCAGACCGTTTGGCCAGAGTACACGCTTCGTAACCGCTGGAGAACAGCCGGCCGGCTTTCATCCCGATGGCAGCAGGAACATCGCAGATTTCGGACAGGTTCAACGTCGATGCAATCGCGATCGCGGCCTCGGCACAGATGGCGGCATCCTCTGCCGCGTTATGGTGAAGGAAATTCAGCCCGAGATGCTGCGCCAGGATATTCAGCTTATGCGAGATCAGATGAGGCCACACCTTCTGAGCCATCTTGACGCTGCAAAGATAGGAAAGCTCGGGATAGGACTGGCGGTATTGGTCGAGACAGGCGCGCCAGACGCTGAAGTCGAATGCCGCATTATGAGCGATCATCGTCGCACCGGCAAAATCGTCTGCAAATTCGTCCATCACTTCCGGAAATTCACCGGCATCCTCGACCTGCTCGGGGCGAATTCCGTGGATGCCGATGTTGAAAGAAGAAAACCGCATGTCCTTCGGCCGGATCAAACGTTCTTCGACGCGAACCACCCTGCCATTTTCGATCCACGCAAGCCCTACCGAACAGGCGCTTCCACGCTGCTCGTTGGCGGTTTCGAAATCGATCGCGATGGTCTTCAAGCTGAAATTCCGGTTGGACGACTGCGTCGCTTTTAGGCCGGGCAACGCGATTCGGCAAAGAGCCGCATATGCGGCAGCTTGACCTGTTTCCACATTCATGGCCAAATCCGGATCATGATCAGCTTTATCGCCCTTACCCATATGACCGTGACCATTCGCCCTGCAGGGCGCGTGGCGGGTTTGGCGCTTTAGCCGGCATCCGTCCACCACCCTGCCTCATGATGGCAGGGTCGACATCGTTCCGCTCTGCTTGGGCAAAACCAAAGAGAGCGACATGCGCGAACTTGAAAATCCTCCACCATTGGCGAAAGATGCAGCCTGGCCCCAAAACCTCGTCATACGGGCAAGACGGCCGTCAGATGCCGAAGGAATAGTGACGCTGCATAATCTCCCGGGCTATCGGTACGGCACGCTGCGCACCCCGCACCACACGCCCGATGAAATCCGCAAGGGTATTGAAAGTCAGCCGGCAAACGCCACGAGCCTGATCGCTCTCCTCGACGGCAGGATTGTCGGCGATGCCGGATTGACGCGGCTCTCCAATCGTCGTGTCCACGTCGGAAGTATCGGCATGGGTGTTCACGATGCCTATGTCGGCAAGGGGATCGGCCGAGCGCTAATAGGAGAAGTCCTCGCCCTTGCCGACAACTGGTTCAACCTGCGTCGCGTCGAACTGACGGTCTATACGGACAACGAACCAGCCATCCGTCTCTATGAAAAGAACGGGTTCGTCACCGAAGGCCTCATGAAGGAATTCGCTTTTCGAGACGGCAGCTATGTCGATGCCTATTGCATGGCACGGATCAGAACCTGACGATCAGCCACCGATAAAGGTGAGCCACTCATCCTCCGTCATCACTTCGACACCGAGTTCCCGAGCCTTGTCGAGCTTGGAACCGGCGCCGGGGCCAGCGACGACATAGTCGGTCTTTTTCGATACGGAACCGGCCACCTTCGCCCCAAGGCCTTCAGCACGAGCCTTGGCTTCGTCGCGTGTAAACCGCTCTAGCGAACCGGTGAATACGACCGTCTTGCCCGCCACCGGGCTGTCGGACGCTGCAACCTGCTCCGCAGCCTGCGGCGTCACCTCTTCTAGCAATCGATTGATGACATCGAGATTGCGAGGCTCCTTGAAGAATTCGACGATGGCGCGGGCGACGATCTCACCAATGCCCTCGATATTGTTCAGGTCCTGCCATGCGTCACCGGTCAGTGATGACGCATCCTTCATCGCCCGATCGAATGCTTCATAAGTGCCGTAATGGCGGGCAAGCAGTTTTGCAGTCGTCTCGCCGACATGGCGGATACCGAGTGCATAGATGAAGCGATTGAGCGCTATCGAACGACGTTCATCGATCGCATCGAACAGTTTTCTGACGCTGACCCTGCCAAAACCCTCGATGTTTTCGAGCTTTATCAACGGCGAAGCTTCCTGCCGCTTCTTCAGCGTGAATATGTCGGGCGCAGTGCGAACCTGCAACGCAGGATCTTCGCTCTCAAAGAAGAAGTCCACCTGCTTCGTGCCCAGCCCCTCGATATCGAAAGCATTGCGCGAGACGAAATGTTTCAGGTGTTCGGTTGCCTGCGCACGGCAGACGAAACCGCCGGTGCAGCGTGTGACCGAATCGAGCTTGCCGGTCTTTTCATTTTTCTCGCGTACCGCATGACTGCCGCAGACCGGGCATTTGGTAGGAAACTCGTATTTCTTCGCATCAGCCGGGCGCTTCTCCATCACCACGTCAAGCACCTGCGGGATGACATCCCCTGCCCGCTGAACGATGACGGTATCGCCGATGCGGATATCATGCTCCTCTTCCCGGATCCGCTCGCCGGAATTGCCGATACCTTCGATGTAATCAGCATTGTGCAGCGTCGCATTGGTGACAACCACACCGCCGACAGTGATCGGCGTCAGCCGCGCAACCGGCGTCAGTGCACCCGTTCGGCCAACCTGGATATCGATATTCTCGACGGTAGTGAACGCCTGCTCGGCCGGAAACTTGTGCGCCGTCGCCCAGCGCGGCGAACGCGAGCGAAAACCGAGGCGGGCCTGCAGATCCAGCCGATCGACCTTGTAGACGACGCCGTCGATATCGTAATCGAGTTCCGGGCGCGCAAGGCCGATCTCGTGATAATGCGCCAGAACGTCATCGACCGAATTCAGCCGCTTCATCAGCGGGTTCACCGGAAAGCCCCAGTCCTTGAAGGTCTGCACCATCTCGTACTGGCTCTTCGGCAAGTCGTTCGGCTCGGAAATCTCACCCCAGGCATAGGCGAAGAATTTCAGTTTACGACTTTCGGTCACCTTGGCATCTAGTTGTCGCAAGGAGCCTGCCGCGGTGTTGCGCGGATTGACGTAAAGCTGCTTGCCCTGCGCCTCCATCTCTGCGTTGAGCGCCAGAAAGTCGCTCTTGGCCATATAGACCTCACCGCGCACCTCGACGACCGCTGGTACGCCCTTGGGCAGGCGCTGAGGGATTTCCTTAATCGTCTTCACATTGGCGGTGACATTTTCACCGGTCGTCCCGTCGCCGCGCGTGGCGGCATTGACGAGAACACCGTCCTCGTAGCGGATCGACATGGAGAGGCCATCGATTTTCGGCTCGGCGGTAAAGGCGATCGAGTTGTCCGGCAACTGCCCGAGGAAACGGTAGACCGAATTGACGAAGTCACGCACGTCCTCATCGGAAAACGTGTTGTCGAGCGACAGCATCGGCCGGGCATGGGTGATCGGAGCAAAGGTGGCGAGCGGTGCGGCACCGACAGTGATCGAAGGACTATCCGAGCGGATAAGCTGCGGAAAGCGTTCTTCGATGGCAAGGTTTCGACGCTTCAGTGCATCGTACTCGGCGTCGGAGATCTCCGGCGCATCCTTGGCGTGGTACAGTTCGTCGTGATGGGCCAGCTCTTTCGCCAGCCGCTCCAGTTCGGCAGCAGCCGTCTGTTCGGTCAGCGTTTCGATTGGGGTCTGATCGGCGGCCATGCGGGAATCTCCATCTTCACCGTTTTTCTAGTGCAATCACCATGGATTGGAAGAACCACGTCATCTCGGAGAGTGGAAAACACGCCACGATATTGAGGCCGTCAAATATCGAAAGCCGGTGTTAGCCGCTGCCGGATAAAAGCGCCGCGGCAGCAGCCCTAGCCTCGTCAGTCACAGAAGCACCGGAGAGCATCCTGGCAATCTCCTCGGCGCGATGTTCAGGAGCCATGGTCGCAACGCGCGTAGCGATCTTTTCGGAACCGTCGGCCGCCGGTCCCTTCGAGATCAGGAGATGCGTCGCGGCGCGTGCCGCCACCTGCGGCGCATGCGTAACGGAAAGAACCTGGACCGTCGATGACAACCGTTTCAGACGCTGACCGATGGCGTCGGCCACCGCGCCGCCGACACCCGTATCGATCTCGTCAAATACCAAAGTCGGTGCCGAACCGCGGTCGGCAAGAGCCACCTTCAGCGCCAGCAGGAAACGGGAAAGCTCGCCACCCGAAGCCACCTTCATGATCGGGCCGGGGCGCGTGCCCGGGTTGGTCTGCACGTGGAATTCGACCGTATCAATCCCCTCGGCAGCAGCCGTCTCGGGATCGGCGGTAACCTCGACCATGAAGCGTGCACGCTCAAGCTTCAATGCCGGCAGTTCGGCCATGACGGCGGCAGCAAGCGATTCGGCACCAGCCTTGCGCTTATCTGAAAGCACAGCGGCTGCGCGATCGAACTCTTCCTTGGCAGCGGCAGCGATCTTCTCCAACTGCCCGAGCTTCTCTTCACCGGCATCGAGATCGGCGAGATCAGCCACCATCTTTTCGGCCAGCGCCGGCAGATCGACCACGGCGACAGAATATTTGCGGCCAGCGGCGCGCAGAGCGAAAAGCCGCTCCTCGACGCGCTCCAGTTCACGCGGATCGAACTCAGTGCGCCGAAGCGCCGCCTCGACCTCCATCTGCGCATTCGAGAGATGATTGAGCGCCTGATCCAGAAGCTCCACAGTCTCTTCCAGAAGACCTGGCGCCTCATGGCTCTTGCGTTCCAGACGGCGCACCATGGACGCAATCATCGGGACTGGTGAGGCATTGCCATTGAGGAATTCTGAAGCCTCGGAAATGTCACCGGCAATTCGCTCGGACTTCTGCATCTTCGAGCGCTGTTCGGCGAGCTCTTCCTCTTCGCCGTCGCGCGGCGAAAGCGCTTCCAGCTCTTCGACCGAGGCACGGATATAATCGGCCTCGCGGGCCGCAGCTTCCACCTTGGCGCGGTGCGCCTTGAAAGCACGCTCGGCATCACGCCATGTGCGATAGAGACCGCTGACTTGCTGCACCTCGTCGGACAAGCCCGCAAACGCATCGAGCAGCATGCGGTGTGCATTGGTGTCGATCAGGGCACGGTCGTCATGCTGGCCGTGGATTTCCACGAGCACCTGGCCGACCTGCCGCATCAACTGCACGCTGACCGGCTGGTCGTTGATCGACGCGCGCGTGCGCCCGTCCGCCGACTGGATCCTGCGGAAGATCAGATCGCCATCGTCATCGATGCCGTTTTCCTTGAGGAGTTTTCGTGCAGCGTGCTGGCCCGGCACATCGAAGACGGCCGTCACCTGCCCTTTGTCTTCGCCATGGCGCACGAGACCACCGTCACCACGACCGCCAAGCGCCAGCGAAAGACTATCGAGCAGGATGGACTTGCCGGCGCCGGTTTCACCCGTAAGCACCGAGAGCCCGGCCTCGAAACCGAGATCGAGCCGCTCGATCAGAACGATATCGCGGATCGACAACTGGATCAGCATGTGGCCTCGTTATTGACCTCTGGTCTCTCAGGCGCCGATGAGCTTGGCACCGGCGCGCGAGATCCAGGACCCCCTGTTTTCGCGCGGCTCGACACCACCTGAATGCAGCAGCTTGTAGCTATCGGCATACCACTGACTGTCCGGATAGTTCCGTCCAAGCACCGCTGCAGCCGTCTGCGCCTCTTCTACGATGCCCATACGATAATAGGTCTCGGTCAGACGCGCCAAAGCCTCTTCCACCTGATTGGTGTTGGGATAGGTTTCGACAACATTGCGAAAACGCTGGATGGCGGCAAGGTATTCTTTACGCTCGAGATAATAACGGCCGATCTGCATTTCCTTGCCGGCCATCTGGTCGCGTGCGAATCGAATCTTCGCCTGCGCATCCTCGACATATTCCGAGTTCGGATAATCGTTTACGACCTTGCTCATCGCAGCGATCGTATTTGCCGCGGCCTTCTGGTCCTGCGTCACGTCGGAAATCTGCTTGGAATACGAAAGGCCAACCAGATACTGGACATAGGCCGAGTCCTGCGACTTCGGATACTGGCTGAGATAACGGTTACCGACCGAGATCGCATCGTCGTTACGGCCCATGCGCTGCTTGACGAAAGTGCTCATCACAAGCGCCTTGCGGCCCCATTCGGTAAACGGGTTCTGCTTGTCGATAGCATCGAACTTGCGCCCAGCTTCGGCCATGTTGCCGGCCTTCATGTTCGCAAGGCCCTGATTATACAATATCTCCGGGGACTCGGCTTCGAAGCCAAGCTTCGTTATATCGATGTCCTTGTCGGATTGGCATGAAGCCAAGCCAACCCCGGTCCCGATGAGTGCAATCGCCAGGAGGCCGATCCTCGTAAAGCTACGCATTTCTACAGACTTTCCATCAGCCATCCGACAGTCCCTGATCGTCCCCGCGTGAAACTACTCGTGCCCAGCGGCGTACTAGCCATAAAAGCATGGTCAGGGCAACGCAATGGGTCGGCATTAATGCATTTTTGTGGCGATCACTGCCAGCAAGTGCCTTTTATGAAAAGAAAAAGGCCGCTCCTTGCGGAACGGCCAGTCTGACGGAGATTATAAAATTCAGGCAAACCAGGGAGCACATTCCGTCATGCTGACGGGAACGAACTCACCAGCACGAACACGTGTGGCAACAGAAGACGGGGCCTCGACCACTTCATAGGCGGTCGAGTCGCTCAGAAGAGCCTTCAGCGCATTTGCATTCATCTTGTGTCCGCCGCGATAGGAGCGGTAGCAACCAATGAACTGCGCTCCTGCAAGAGCCAGATCGCCAACGGCATCCAGCGTCTTGTGACGAACGAACTCATCCTTGGCGTAACGCAGGCCTTCGACGTTCACGACAGTTTCATCGTCGGAAATCACGACCGAGTTTTCCAGCGAAGACCCAAGTGCATAACCTGCAGCCCACAGACGCTCGACGTCACGCATGAAGCCGAAGGTGCGAGCGCGCGAAAGCTCGGACTTGAAAGTTGCAGCAGTCAGGTCACCCTTCCAGCTCTGACGACCAATCAACGAAGACGGGAAATCGATTTCCACTTCGAATCGGGTGCCGTCATAGGGGCGGAACTCGGACCAGGATGCGCCTGATTCGATTCGCACCGGCTTGATGACGCGAATGTAACGACGCTTGATCCCGAGATTGACCGTGCCGACCTGTTCGATCGCCTCGATGAAGGGATAGGAGCTGCCGTCCATGATCGGCATTTCGGCACCATCGACTTCGACGATGATGTTGTCGATGCCCATCGCATAGAGCGCAGCCATGACATGCTCGATGGTCGCAACCCACTTGACTGGCGACACGCCGAGCACGGTGCAGAGATCCGTCGGGCCGACCTGCGACGACACGGCACGATATTCGACCGAAGTGCCGTCTTCGAGATTACGGCTGAACACAATACCGGTTCCGGCTTCCGCAGGCTGGAACGTAATCATCACCGGCGCTCCGGAATGCACACCGATGCCGCTCAACGTAACCGGAGCAGCAATCGTTGCCTGAAATCCGAGCAATCCAATTGTCATTAACGTAAGCCTTCTTGATTCCGTCGCACCCGTGATCAGCAGGTCCGTATTCGCATTCCGTTGAAACGAACGAATTGTTCCAACTCTGTCAGCGTCTAAATACGCATGCTCTACGCTGTTTCCAAATCACTGTTCGTTTCGGATTGTTACGGTTTTCTAACAACGTCACCATCCTTGGCCGCGACATACTTTTCATCGCGTAAACATCTGATTGGAAAGGTTATTTTTCCACAGTTAATATGCTCAACTTAAAAAGGCCCGGATGCTGATCACCCGGGCCTCTTCAACTTTGTTATACGCCGTTAACTCAGTTCGACTGGCGGCGCAGGAAGGCCGGAATTTCGAGCTGATCGTCCTCGTGGCTCGCCTGCGGAGCAACACGCCCACGGTCATCGAGATTCCCGCGACGCGGGGCATAGAGGCTGGCTTCTGCCGAAAGCGGACGACGCTGGGGAACAGGAGCCGAAGCCGTCATGTCCGACTGGACCTGCTCTTCCTCTTCCCGGCGACCGAGCGAATTGGTAATCCGCTTCAGGAGGCCCATCGGTCCACGCTCTTCCTGAACATGGGCCGTCGCCTGGGCGCGATGTTCCATCTCAGCCTTCACGACCGGCGGAAAATCTTCCACCTTCGGCATGCGAACCGGCTCCATGACAGGTTCGCGATAAACAGGCTCATGCTGAACCGGCTGTGCCATGCGAGGAGCCGGCTGGCTCATAACCGGTGCAGCGGCGGGCGCCGGCTGATGGTAAGCCGGAGCCGGCTGAGGTGCCGGCTGAACCGGACGGGTCATGACCGGTGCGGGAGCCGGAGCTTCTGCAACCGGAGCTGCGAAGAGACGGCTCTGCGGACGGAACTCGTCCTGCTGCGGCTGCGGTGCCGGAGCAACGGGCTTCGGGATTGCAAGAACCTGTTCCATTTCAGCTTCCGCCTGGCGGATAGTCTCTGCGATCGGGTCGGCAGCCTTCGGTGCCTGGGGGGCCTGCATCATGACAGGCTGAGCTGCGGCCGGAGCCGGAGCAACGGCCGCGGAAGGACGGATAATCGGCTTCTGAGCGGCGCGCATTTCAGCGGCACGCAGGTCGACTTCGCCATGAGCGCGATCGATACCGGTTGCAACGACGGAGACGCGGATGAGGCCTTCAAGTGCTTCATCGAAGGTCGCACCGAGGATGATGTTGGCATCCGGATCGACTTCTTCGCGAATACGGGTAGCCGCTTCGTCGACTTCGAAGAGAGTAAGGTCGCGACCACCGGTGATCGAGATCAGCAGGCCCTGAGCGCCCTTCATCGAGGTCTCGTCGAGCAGCGGGTTGGCGATCGCGGCTTCGGCAGCCTGCAGAGCGCGGCCCGAACCGGAAGCTTCGCCCGTACCCATCATTGCACGGCCCATCTCGCGCATGACAGAGCGAACGTCAGCGAAGTCGAGGTTGATCAGGCCTTCCTTGACCATCAGGTCGGTGATGCAGGCAACGCCCGAATAGAGAACCTGGTCGGCCATCGCGAATGCGTCGGCAAAGGTCGTCTTGTCATTGGCGATACGGAACAGGTTCTGATTCGGAATGACGATCAGCGTGTCGACCGACTTCTGCAGTTCCTGAATACCCTGCTCGGCCAGACGCATGCGGCGACCGCCTTCGAAGTGGAACGGCTTGGTGACGACGCCGACTGTCAGGATGCCCTTGTTGCGGGCAGCCTGCGCAACGACCGGAGCAGCACCGGTACCGGTACCACCACCCATGCCTGCGGTCACGAAGCACATGTGGGTGCCGTTGAGATGATCGATGATCTCATCGAGGCATTCTTCAGCGGCAGCGCGGCCGACTTCCGGCTGCGAGCCGGCACCGAGACCTTCGGTGACCTGCACACCCATCTGGATGATGCGCTCGGCCTTGGTCATGGTCAGTGCCTGGGCATCGGTATTGGCAACGACGAAATCGACGCCTTCGAGCCCGGCAGTGATCATGTTGTTGACGGCGTTACCGCCGCCGCCACCCACGCCGAAAACAGTGATCCGAGGCTTCAGCTCGGTGATGTCAGGCTTGTTCAGCTTGATCGTCATTGTACCTTTTCCTTCTGCTTTTGGTCGCGTCGCCGAGCTGACCAATTCTTTTCCAATTCACTTTGACAAGGGAGGGGCTGTCCCCCTGGTCAAAAACTCTCTTTCAGCCACTGTCCCATGCGGGCCAAACGACCGGTTCCGTTGCCGAACGAACCGATGAGGCCGCCCTGCGATGCATGCGTTTCCATATCCGCCACCTGCGGATAGATGATCAGTCCCACTGCGGTGGAGAACGCCGGGCCCTTGGCTGCCGCCGGAAGACCGGAGACACCCATCGGACGACCGATGCGAACATTGCGGGCGAGAATCCGCCGTGCCGTTTCCGGCAGGCCGGTCAGCTGGCTGGCGCCACCCGTCAATACGACCCGCTTTCCGACAATCGGGCTGAAACCCGACTTCTGGATGCGGTCACGAATAAGCTCCAGCGTCTCTTCGATGCGGGCGCCAACGATACGGGTAACCAGCGAGCGCGGCACCTGGGTCGGCTGATCGCGATCATCCTCGCCGATCGGCGGTACGGAGATCACGTCACGTTCATCGCCACCATTGGCGAGTGCCGAACCATGTACGACTTTCATGCGCTCGGCATCTTCTATCCGAGTCGATAGGCCTCGCGCCAGATCAGTTGTGACATGATGGCCACCAAGACCGATTGCATCCGTATGAACGAGCTTGCCTTCGCAGAAAACGGAGATCGTCGTCGTGCCGCCGCCCATGTCGATGGCTGCGCAGCCGAGTTCTACTTCGTCGTCGACCAGGGCAGCAAGACCGCTGGCATAAGGTGTAGCCACCATGCCCTCGACCGATAGATGCGCACGATTGACGCAAAGCTCGAGGTTTTTCAGCGTGATGCGTTCAGCGGTGACGAAATGCATGTCGACACCCAGTTCATCGCCATACATCGACAGCGGATCACGGATGCCGCGCTCGCCATCCAGCGAGAAGCCGGTGGGCAGCGAGTGAAGGATGGCGCGATCATGCCGCTGCGACTGGTTGCTTGCCGCCACCAGAACCTTGCGAAGATCGGAATTCTCGACTTCCTGGCCACCAAGATCGATGGTCGCAGTATAGACATCGCTTGCCAGACGGCCGGCGGAAACGTTGACGATCAGGCTGTCGACGGTGAGGCCAGCCATGCGCTCGGCAGCGTCGACGGCAAGCCGGATAACGCTTTCGGCTGCATCGAGGTCGGCGATCACACCTGACTTCACGCCACGTGAACGCTGATGGCCGATGCCGATGATCTCGATGTGATGCGTGCGGCCCGGAAGGATTTGGCTTTCCTGGCGCGGAGTGAGGCGGGCAATCATGCACACGACCTTGGTCGATCCGATATCCAGAACCGACACGACGTGGCTGCGCTTCGATGACAGGGGCTTCATACGCGGCATACCGAATTGGGAGGAACCGAACATATTCACGATTTCGCTCCAGCTTTTTTCAGGGCCTTGGTGCGAGCGTCGAGCGCTTGCTCACGACGCTCCACCGCAGCGGAAGTCAATTGAATGGTTGTGCGATCTTCAAGACGAAGGTCTACCGCAGCGACATCGCGCTCCAGCACACCCTGCTCTTTTTCCAGTTTGGACAAGAGAGCCAGAGCAGACGGGATACGCTCTTCCGGAAGTTTGAGAACGATGCCGTTATCGAGATGCAGATCCCAACGGCGGCTGGAAACCCGGACATAGGCCCGCACGCGGCTTGCAATCTCAGGCCACTTGTCCATTTCCTGCGCGAAGGATGCGGCAGCAATCTCTGCATCACGACCGACGAACAGGGGCAAGGAGGCAAACTTGTTGTCCTTGAGTGGCGCGATAACCGATCCGTTCTTTTCGATCAGCGAAAGTTCAGATCCGTGCTGCCAGATGGCGAAAGCCTTGCGCTCCTTGAGCATGACCTCGATCGTGCGCGGATAAACCTTGCGCACTTCCGCATATTCGACCCAAGGCAGCTCGGACAGCTTGCGCCTTGCGGCATCGATATCCAGAGCAACCAGTGACGTCGTGCCATCGAGACCGAGAAGCTGAAGAATGTCGATTTCCGAAGTCTGATCGTTACCCGAGACCCGAACGTCTTCGATCGCGAATCCGACCGCGGCAGTTGTGGACTGGGCCACAACATGACCGTGACCACCGAGAGACATGCCATAGAGACCTACGGCAGCGAAAAACGCGAAGGTGGACAGCGTGCCGGCATGCGCCGGAATATCGATCCTGCCGGTGGCAAGACTGACCGCAAAGCGCACGACGCGACGCAGCGGCCGCGGCAGAACGCGACGATCGTCAGCGCCCACCACGCCGGAAGCAGCGCGACGATGCGATCCACCAGCCATTTTGCCGATCACCGTAGACAAGAAGCGTCCTCCACCATCCAGCGAACAAGCTCACCGAAGGAATAACCCGCATGAGCAGCCATTTCAGGCACGAGAGATGTCGGGGTCATTCCAGGCTGGGTATTGACCTCAAGCCAGATGACTTCACCTTCACCGGAGAACCGATCATCGAAGCGAAAGTCGGAGCGACTCACGCCACGGCAACCGATAGCCTCGTGCGCCTTGACCGCCCATGCTTGTATTTTTTGGTAAATATTCGGTGAAATCTGCGCCGGAATGACGTGTTTTGAACCACCAGCAACATACTTGGCGTCGTAATCGTAGAATCCCGGACCAGTCGGGACGACTTCCGTGACACCGAGAGCCTGACCATTCATGACCCCACAGGTCAGCTCACGACCATAGACATAACGCTCGACCATCACCTCGTCGCCGTAGCGCCATTCAGGCGACGTCACGATCTGCGGCGGATGGGACTGATCCTCACGAACGATCACAACACCGAAAGAAGACCCCTCACGAACCGGCTTGACCACATAGGGCGCACGCATGGGATGAACATTGGTGAAATCCTTGCGATCCATGACAAGCGCATCGGCAACAGGCACGCCTGCAGCCTTGGCAACATGCTTTGCCTGAGCCTTATCCATGGCCAACGCAGAGGCCAGCACACCCGAATGCGTGTAAGGAATTTCCAGGTATTCGAGCACACCCTGGATAGTCCCGTCTTCGCCGAAGGGACCATGAAGAGCGTTAAATGCAACATCGGGCCGAAGACCAGCCAGCACCGAACCGACGTCACGCCCGACGTCGACACGCGTCACCCGATAACCTTCGCCCTCAAGCGCATCCGCACAAGCCTTGCCGGACGACAGGCTGACAGGCCGCTCGGAGGAAAACCCTCCCATCAGAACAGCCACGTGCTTGCCACTCATCCATCACCTCTTGAAAAAGAACAACTCCCGGATTTCGAACCTCTCCCGCCTCTTGCGGCCAGCGACTCTCACCGAACTCGTCCCTCATTGGTGCAGCAAAATGGTTAACAAATCGTTTACTTTGCTTAACGAGACAGCCCAATACACTGAAAACAAAGGATAAAATTACGAAGGAAATAGTTAACGCGACACTTGAGGAAATCACAGATCATGGCGCACTCCCTTTCCTGCGGGACGTCTCAGCTCGTCGCATGATTCTTCGCAAGACCTGTTTTTTTTGCATTTATTGCGACAGAAAGGGTTTCGGTCGCCATAAAATTACGATACTGCGCATGCGGCCCTCCCAAGAGCCATATAAAAACCTTTTCTGAACTGGAATCAGTATGACTAACGCGACGCCCTCCGCTTCGCCGTCTGCTGAGCCGTTAGCGCCTGTTGCAACGAACTCTCCTGCACAAGTCCTGACGGCCAGCGTGGTCGGCACGACGATCGAGTTTTTCGATTTTTATGTTTATGCGACCGCCGCCGTCCTGGTGTTCCCGACGCTGTTCTTCCCCGGCAGCGACCCCACGAGCGCGCTTCTCGCATCTTTCGCAACCTTCTCCATCGCATTCTTTGCACGCCCGCTCGGCGCGATCGTGTTCGGCCATTACGGTGATCGTATCGGCCGCAAGACGACGCTGGTAGCCGCATTGCTGACCATGGGTGTTTCCACGGTCGTGATCGGCCTTCTGCCGACCTATGAACAGATTGGCGTCGTCGCACCGCTGCTTCTGGCGCTTTGCCGTTTCGGCCAGGGCTTCGGTCTCGGCGGCGAATGGGGTGGCGCGGTTCTACTGGCCACCGAAAACGCTCCTCCGGGCAAGCGCAGCTGGTACGGCATGTTCCCGCAGCTCGGCGCCCCGCTGGGCCTGTTCCTGTCCTCCGGCGTATTCTGGATCCTCCTGCATTTCATGTCGCAGGAAGCGCTGCTCAGCTGGGGCTGGCGCGTTCCCTTCATCGCATCGATAATACTGGTCGCTGTCGGCCTTTGGGTTCGCCTTACGATTACCGAGACCCCGGCATTCCAGAAGGCAATAGACAGCCATGAACGCGTCGAAGTGCCCGTCGCGGAACTCTTCCGCAAGCATAAGCGTAGCCTCGTACTCGGCACATTCGTAGCACTTGCCACTTTCGTGCTGTTCTACATCGGCACGGCCTATCTTCTGTCCTACAACGTCAAGGTTCTGAAGATGCCGTTCCTGGATGCGCTGGAAGTCCAGCTTCTCGGATCTGTTGTCTTCGGTATCTTCATCGTCGTAATCGGCAAGCTCGCAGAGCGTTACGGCCGACGCGAAATGCTGATCCTCACCAGCGCGCTGATTGCAGCCTTCTCGTTCCTCCTGCCGGCCTTGATGACCAACGGCGAAGGCATGATCTTCCTGTTCGTGATTCTGGCCATGGTCCTCATGGGCATGACTTACGGCCTGATCGGTACGGCGCTGGCCGCACCATTTCCGACCACGGTGCGCTATACCGGCTCGTCGATCACCTTCAACATGGCTGGCATATTTGGCGCCTCCCTGGCCCCCTATATCGCCACCTACCTGCAGGCTAACTACGGCATGGCCTATGTCGGCTACTACCTGCTTGTTGCCGCTCTAATCACGCTTGCCTGCATCTTCCTGTCAGGCAAGGAAGAAGTCTGATCCTTAACCGGATCGGAATCAGATCATAAGAAAAGCCCGCGAAGCCATTGGCCTCGCGGGCTTTTTCTTGTCTGGATATTGCCTGATATTAGATTGTTTCCGGAATGGATGCACATCTTGGATGCGATTACCCCGTGCGTTCAGAATAACGGTAATCCAATCTGCATCAGCAATCAGGAACGGCAAAATAGAGAGAAAAATAAGGGGGCGCTTATCTGATCAACGCTCCAAAACAGCGAGGCGCCGAGGTCAGCAACCAGAAGTCGCCAAGCCATCGAAGGCCAATCCGGAGAATTAGCCAGAGGCTTGGTCCGTTCAGGTGGAAAGGCATTGTTTACGCCTCCTGAACGGACCGAGCGGCCGGTTACTCCGTGGTCGCGCCCTGGAAAGGCTTGACCTCACGCCCGGGCATGAAAATGCCCAGCCGCTTGATTTCCCATTCCAACTTGATGCCGGCATGTTCGAACACGCGCTGACGCACCATCTCCCCGAGATATTCGAGATCGTAACCGGTCGCATGGCCGATATTGATCATGAAGTTGCAATGAAGCGACGACATCTGCGCGCCGCCGTTCATCAGGCCACGGCAGCCGGCATCATCGATCAGCTTCCATGCGGAGTGATCTGGCGGGTTCTTGAACGTGGAACCGCCGGTCTTTTCCTTGATCGGCTGCACTGTTTCGCGATGCTGGCGGACGGCATCCATCTCGGCTCGGATCTTGGCCCGATCTTCCGGATACCCTTCGAATACGGCATGCGTGAAGATCAGATCCTTGGAGGCTGCCGTATGTCGATAGGTATAGCCCATGTCTTCCTTGGAGAGCACGTGCTTGTTGCCCTGCCGATCAACAGCATGGACCTCGATCACGCGCTGGGAAGTCTCCCCCCCGTTAGCGCCGGCATTCATCCGCAAGGCGCCGCCGATCGAGCCAGGAATACCGTAATAAAAGGCAAAGCCGCCGATACCGTTATCCATGGCCATCGCGGCAATATGCTTGTCCGGGCAGATCGCACCGGCGCGAATGCGGTTTTCGCCGACAAGTTCGACCTGGCCAAATCCCTTGGCGGAGAGGCGGATGACAACGCCCGGGATGCCCCCATCGCGAACAAGCAGATTGGACCCAACGCCGACAACCGTCAGCGGCACTTCGGCCGGCAACAGTTTCAGGAAGGTTATCAGATCGTCCACGTCATGCGGCTGGAACATCAGTTCCGCCAGACCGCCCGCCTGGAACCAGGTTACCCTTTCCATCGATGCGTCCGGTGTAAGACGCCCGCGCAACTGGTTCACGCCCTCCCCGAGCGAGGCCAGCAGCTTTTCCCCATCTACCTGCTTCATACTTACTGTCCTGATATGCTTTCCAGTTCCCTCGGCAATGACGCCGCCCACTGTGTAATATTACCCGCTCCCAGAAGAACCACGAAATCACCTGGTTTCGCAATGCCTGAAACAATATGTGCCAGTTCAGCCGGCGACGCCATATAGCGCGCGTCGCGGTGGCCGCCCGCACGGATGTGCGAGACCAGCGTCTCCGAATTGACACCTTCAATCGGATCTTCGCCCGCAGCATAGACCGGTGCAAGGATAATGCTGTCCGCGTCGTTGAAGCAGGTCGCGAAATCCTCGAAAAGGCTCGAAAGGCGTGAATAGCGATGCGGCTGGTGTACCGCGATGATCCGCCCCTTGCAGGCCTCGCGCGCAGCTCTCAGCACCGCCTTGATCTCGACCGGATGGTGCCCGTAGTCGTCGAATACCTGCACATCATTCCAGGTTCCCGTAAGCGTGAAGCGGCGTTTCACGCCACCGAACGCAGCAAGCCCCTTGCGGATATCCTCTTCCGAAATACCCAGCCGGTTGGCGACTGCAATCGCCGCCGTGGCATTGGAAATATTGTGCCGACCCGGCATAGGCAGGGTCAGGTCCTTGAAATTGAATACCCGGCCGGTACGGCGACGGCGTATTTCGACATCGAAAGTCGCCTTTGTCCCATCCATGCGGATATTAGAAAAGCGTGCATCGGCCTGCGGGTTTTCGCCATAGGTGACGACCTTGCGGTCCTCGATCTTGCTGACCAGCGCCTGAACCTCGGGATGATCGATGCAAAGAACGCCGAAACCGTAGAACGGCACGTTCTCGACGAACTGACGGAAAGCTGCACGAACGGCATCGAAATTGCCGTAATGGTCCAGGTGTTCCGGGTCGATATTGGTGACCACCGCGACTTCCGCCGGCAGCTTCAGGAAGGTGCCGTCCGATTCGTCGGCCTCGACCACCATCCACTCGCCCTCGCCCATGCGGGCATTGGTGCCGTAGGCGTTGATGATCCCGCCATTGATGACAGTCGGATCGAGCCCTCCGGCTTCAAGCAGCGTGGCGACCATCGACGTGGTCGTGGTCTTGCCATGCGTGCCGCCGATGGCGATCGCGTTACGGAAACGCATCAGTTCCGCCAGCATCTCGGCACGACGCACGATCGGCAGCGATTTTTCACGCGCAGCGATCAGCTCCGGATTGGTCTTCTTGATCGCAGTCGAAACGACCACGACTTCGGCATCACCGAGATTATTGGCTTCGTGGCCGACGAAAACCTCGATCCCCTTGTCGCGAAGGCGCTGGACGTTGGCACTGTCCGACTGGTCGGAACCTTGCACCTTGTGTCCGAGATTGTGCAGCACTTCGGCGATACCGCTCATGCCGATGCCGCCGATGCCGATGAAATGTACGAGGCCGATGGCCTTGGGCATCTTCATGCCTGAACTCCACTCTTTTTCTTATTCTTGTATTCGGCGATCGGGCACTTTTCTGCAATAGCAATGACGAGATCAGCCAGATCTTCGGTCGCGTTTGGCTTACCCGCCCTCTTCGCATCCGCCGCCATCGTCTCAAGACGATCAGGCTCGTTCATTGCGGAAGCCAACAGTGCCGACAGCTTTTCCGGCGAAAGATCAAACTGCGCCACGACCTGCGCACCGCCCTCGGCAACTAGAGCCGCGGCGTTCGCGGCCTGATCGTGATCGAGCGCGTAAGGATACGGCACGAGGATCGACGGGCGACCGATAACCGAAAGCTCACTGACGGTAGATGCACCGGATCGGCAGATGACCAGATGCGCCTCGGCCAGCCGATCCGCCATATCGGTAAAGAACGGGGCAATATCTGCCGGGGCATTGAGCTTGGCAAAGCAGGAAGTAACGCGATCCTTGTCCTCCTTGCGCGCCTGCTGGGTCACGACGAGACGCTCCCTCAGCGCTGGCTCCAGAAGACTGATCGCCGTCGGCACGGCCGAGGAGAAGAACTGAGCACCTTGGCTGCCGCCGAAAACGACAAGACGGAACGATGCCTCGCCGCGCGATGCGAGATAGGGGATCTTGGCGGCATCCAGAACCGGCGGGCGCACGGGATTGCCCGTTACGACGATCTTGGCCGCATGCTCGCCTCTGCCTTCCGGAAGAAACCCACCTGCGATTGCCTGAACGCGCTTTGCCAGCGCCTTGTTGGCGCGCCCCATGACTGCGTTCTGCTCATGGATCAACGTCGGAATTCCAAGGCCCGTGGATGCCAGAAGAGGCGGCACGGTCGGATAGCCACCGAAACCGACGACAGCCAGCGGACGAAGACGCGACATCAGCTTTCGCGCCGTACGAAGTCCCCTCCAGAGCGTCCACGCGGTCCTGGCCATGGCAACCGGGTTCTTGGACGCGAAGGTGGCGGAAGGCACGATATGGATTTCGTCGGCGGGGAATTTTCCCGCAAAGCGTTCGGCGCGGCTGTCCGTCACGAGATGAACCGCATAACCACGATTGCGAAGCTCATGTCCGAGAGCTTCTGCAGGAAACAGATGACCGCCGGTTCCCCCGGCGGCAAGAACGATCGTGCCCTTAGTCATTTACTCACTCCGCGGGAACGCCATGCGCAGCCCGAAACAGGCTCCGCTCCTGTGCCCGCTTTTCGGGCCGGTGACGAGTCAACGCCAGGATGAAACCGGCAGTGATGCAGATCGCGACCTGCGACGAACCGCCATAGGAAATCAGCGGGAGCGTCATCCCCTTTGCCGGCATCAGTTCGAGGTTCACACCGATATTGATCATCGACTGGATACCGATCAAAAGAACGAGACCTGCAACGGCAAAACGGTTGAAGTCGTTGCGTTCCTTGAAGGCATGGTTAAGTCCGCGCAGCACGATGAAGCCGAAGATCAGCACCAGCGCCATGCAGAACACGATGCCGAATTCTTCCGCGGCGACTGAGAAGACGAAGTCGGTATGGCTGTCCGGCAGGATACGCTTTACGATCCCCTCGCCCGGCCCCTGGCCGAACCAGCCGCCACGCACGATCGCCTCATGCGCCGTCTCGATCTGAAAGCGGTCGCCTTCGCCGGTCAAGAACTTGTCGAAACGCGCCGTCACGTGCGGCAGCATGTAATAGGCCGCCACGAGACCACCTGCGCCAACGCCGCCAAGCAGGAAAATCCAGATCCACGGCATGCCTGCCATGAAGAACATGCCGCCCCAGACGACGCTGGTGAGGATCGTCTGGCCAAGGTCGGGCTGGGCGACCAGAAGTGCTGCCACGATGCCGAACAGGATGATCGCGAAGAGATTGCCGGGTATTTCCGGCTGCCGCGCATGTTCGGAAAACAACCAGGCGCAAACGATCACGAAGGCTGGCTTCATGAATTCGGAAGGCTGGATCGAGAAGATACCGACGCCGATCCAGCGACGCGCCCCCTTGACCTCGACGCCGAAAAACAGCGCCAGAACCATTAGCACCAGCGAGACGGCCAGAAGAATGATGGCCGTTCGTCGCACCTGCCGCGGGCTGAGAAAGGACAGGCCGAACATCACGATCAAGGACGGGATGATGAACATCGCGTGCCGCTCGACGAAATGGAAACTGTCGAGGCCGATACGCTCTGCAACGGCGGGCGAAGCGGCGAAGGACAGCATGAAGCCCAGTCCCATCAACAGGATGAAGGCAGCAAGAAAATAGCGGTCGATCGTCCAGAACCAGTCTGCGAGCGGCCCTCGGTCTGCGCGGCTTACCATAGTCTCAGCTCCTGTTTCCGGTATCGACCAGCATTGTCACGTCCTGCAGGTCGCCCACGAGTTGCACGAAGGCATCTCCGCGGACCTCGAAATTCTTGAATTGATCGAAGCTTGCGCATGCGGGCGACAGCATCACCGCCGAAGCGATTGCATCGCCATCGGCATCAGCGGATGCATGGGCGACGGCCTGATCCAGCGTGCCGGAGATTTCGTAGCGCACGCTTTCGCCCAATGTGGCCGCAAATGCCGGCGCAGCCTCTCCGATCAAATAAGCTTTTACTATATGAGAGAAAAGTGGTGCGAGGCTTGTGATGCCCCCTTCTTTCGGCAATCCACCGGCGATCCAGTAGATGCGGTCATAGCTCGACAGCGCAGGTGCAGCAGCCTCCGCATTGGTTGCCTTGGAATCGTTGACGAACACCACGTGACCGCGGCGTCCAACCGGCTGCATCCGGTGCTTGAGGCCGGGAAAGGACTTCAGCCCCTGAACAATCTCGGTCGGCGTAAGACCCACAGCCAGGCAGGCTGCCACTGCAGCAGCCGCATTCTGGGCGTTATGCGCGCCTTTCAGTGTCGGAATGCCATCGAGATCGACGAACAATTCGCTCGCACCACCATACGCAAGCACGAGCTTTGTGCCCTCCGCGTAGATCCCGTCAGCGACAGGGCTACGCTTCGAAATCCGCTTCACAGCTACGCCTGCCCGCTCGACACGGTCGGCGATCAGCGTGCAGAAGCTGTCGTCGACGCCGATGATCGCCGTTTCGCTGCCGGCAACGAGGCGTTCCTTCACGTCGGCATAATGCTGCATCGTGCCGTGCCGATCGAGATGATCGGGCGTCAGGTTGAGCAGGATGCCTGAGGTCGGGTTGAGGGTCGGCGCAAGATCGATCTGGTAGGAAGAGCACTCCACGACATAAAATCGCCCCGCCTTCGGCTCGTCCAGCGTCAGGACCGCGGTGCCGATATTGCCGCCAAGTTGGGTATCGCGACCGCTCTCCTTCAGGATATGCGCGATAAGAGCCGTAGTTGTCGATTTGCCGTTGGTGCCGGTAATCGCGATGAACGGACTATCCGGCGCATGGGCGCGGCGCTCGCGCACGAAAAGCTCCACGTCTCCGATGATCTCGACACCGGCAGCCTTTGCAAGATCGACAGTCCAATGCGGCTTAGGATGGGTCAGCGGCACGCCCGGTGAAAGCACGAAAGCATCCTGCTTCGTCCAATCTATCCCCCTCAGATCGGCAACATTGATGCCGGCCTGCGACGCCCTTGTTACGCTTTCAGGGTTGTCATCCCAGGCGGTAACATTCGCACCGCCAGCGACAAGCGCCTGCGCTGTCGCGAGACCCGATCCGCCGAGCCCGAACAGTGCTACATTTCTACCCTTGAAAGTCGTAACCGGGATCATCGCATTATAACCGAAATTACCGAAGCTTGAGTGTCGAAAGTCCGAGCATCGCAAGGCCGACGGCGATGATCCAGAAGCGGATCACGACCTGACTTTCCGTCCAGCCGAGCTTTTCGAAGTGGTGGTGAATGGGCGCCATGAGGAACACCCGCTTGCCGGTCAACTTGAAGAAACCGACCTGGATGATGACCGAAAGTGTCTCCATAACGAACAGACCACCGATGATCGCCATGACGATCTCATGCTTGGTGGCGACGGCAACCGAGCCGATCAGGCCGCCGAGCGCCAGCGACCCGGTGTCGCCCATGAAGATGGCGGCGGGCGGTGCGTTGAACCACAAGAAGCCCAACCCCGCGCCAATGACTGCGCCGAGAATGACCGCAAGTTCCCCGGTGCCGGGCACGAAATTGATCTGCAGATAATTGGCGAAAACCGCATTGCCGGCGAGATAGGCGATAACGCCGAAGGATGCAGCCGCAATCATCACCGGCACGATTGCCAGACCATCGAGACCATCGGTCAGGTTCACCGCATTGCCGGCCGCGACGATGACGAAGCCGCCGAACAGAATGAAGAAGAAGCCGATATTGAGGACATATTCCTTGACGAAGGGGAAAGCGACAGATGTCGCGAGGCCCGGATTGGATGTCTGGGCGTGCATTGCCATGCGCATCATAAAGAAGACGGCGATGCCTGCGATCAGGAACTCGATGCCGAGACGTGCCTTGCCGGAAAAGCCCTTGTCCGACTGCTTGGTGACCTTCAGGTAATCGTCATAAAAGCCGATGGCGCCGAAACCGAGTGTTACCAGCAGCGTCGCCACGACATAGACGTTGGAAAGGTCGGCCCATAAAAGCGAGCCGCCGACGATGCCGGCGAGAATCATCAGACCACCCATGGTCGGCGTGCCGGCCTTCTTGAAGTGTGTCTGCGGACCGTCAGCACGGATAGGCTGGCCCTTGCCCTGGCGCACACGCAATGACGCGATCATCCGCGGGCCGAACAGGAAGACGATCAGGGCCGAGGTAAACAGGGCTGCGCCAGTCCGGAAGGTGATGTATCGGAACAAATTGAAAAACTGCAGTTTGTCCGACAGTTCGACAAGCCAGATCAGCATGAAGGCCCTTTCCCGAAGCCGCTAAAATTCAAAGTTGATGGTCCGTGTCGGAGAATGCCGGATAGTTGTCAAGCAGACCGGCAACGATCTTGCCGAAACCGATGCCGAGCGACGACTTAACCATGACCACATCGCCGGACCTGACGGAGCGCACGACATAGTCGACGAGTTCCGACGTCTGTTCCCGGTATTCCACCTGAACGCTTTCCGGAAGCGCGTCCCGCAATACCGACATCTCCGCGCCGGCAAGCCAGACATGCTCTATCCCGGCGGCAAGCAGCGGCCCGGTCAGTTCCTCGTGCAACTGCGCGGAAAACTCGCCCATCTCCAGCATGTCGCCAAGCACCGCAATCCGCCGGCCGGAAAGGTCCGGCATGGTCGAGGCAAGCAAAGCGATTGCCGCCCGCATCGAGGCGGGGTTTGCATTATAGCTTTCGTCGATCAGCGTCAGATAGCCCTCGCCGATCGCAAGACGGTGACGTTCCCCCCTGCCCTTGACGGACTTGAGGCCCGCAAGCACTTCGATCGCCTGATCGAGATCAGCGCCGACGAGATCACAAGCGCCGAGCGCCGCAACGGCGTTTTCGGCGATATGCCGCCCCGGTGCACCGATCCGGACTTCGCGCGTCTCGCCATCGAGAACCGCCCAGATCGTCGATCCCTCGCCATCGCCTTCGAAATCCGCAAGACGAAAATCCGCCTTGGCATGCTGGCCGAAGCTGCAGATACGCGCCACGCCGGCTTCCTTTGCGCGTTCCGCCAGAAACTCGAACTGCTTGATATCGCGGTTGAGCACGGCAACGCCGCCCTCGACCACACCATTGAAGATCTCGGCCTTGGCCGCGGCAATCTCTTCCAGATCCTTGAAATGACCGAGATGGGCAGCCGCAATCGTGGTGATGATCGCCACATGCGGCTTGACCATCTGCACCAGCGGCGTGATCTCGCCGGCATGGTTCATGCCGATCTCGAAAACACCGAAATCGGTATCTGCCGGCATGCGCGCCAGCGTCAAAGGCACACCCCAGTGATTGTTGAAGGATGCAACGGCTGCATGGACCTTGCCCGACGGAGCAAGCACCTGACGCAGCATTTCCTTGGTTGTCGTCTTGCCGACCGATCCGGTCACGGCAATGATACGCGCGCGGCTGCGGGCGCGGGATGCCACGGCCAGCTTGCCGAGCGCCACCAGCACATCTTCCACCACGATCATCGGCACGGTCAGCCGGCCGAGTGCGGGAAGCTTGCCTTCACTGACGACGATCAGCGACGCGCCATTGGCAACCGCAATGCTCGCATAATCATGACCATCGACACGGTCGCCCTTGATCGCGAAAAAGGCTTCACCCGCGCCGATGGAGCGGCTGTCGATCGAAATGCCCGTAATGCCTTCCGGAAGCGTACCGATCGGACGACCTTCCATGACGGTCGCCATTTCTTGCGATGTCCAAAGAAAGCTCACGATACCCTCTCCTCCAATGCACGGCGTATTTCGACATGATCCGAGAACGGCAATACCGTCGCTCCGATCGTCTGCCCTTCCTCGTGCCCCTTGCCGGCAACGATCAACGTATCGCCCGATTTGAGCAGGTTCACGGCGTGGCGGATGGCGCTTGCCCGGTCGCCGATCTCGATCGCCCCCGGTGCAGCCGCCATGATCTCGGAGCGAATGACTTCCGGAACCTCGGAACGGGGGTTATCGTCGGTGACGACGACGACATCGGCCAGACGCGTGGCAATATCCCCCATGATCGGACGCTTGCCCTTGTCGCGGTCGCCGCCGCAGCCGAACACGACAAGCACCTTGCCGCTGGTAAACGGCCGCACCGCGGTCAGCACCTTTTCCAGCGCATCCGGCTTGTGGGCATAATCGACATAGGCAAGCGCGCCATCCTTGGTATGGCCGACGAGCTCCAGTCGTCCGGCAGCGCCGGTCAGGGTCTCAAGCGCCTTGAAAGCGGTCTTAGGCTCGACACCCGTCGAAATTGCGAGACCCGCCGCGACCAGCGCATTGGCAAGCTGGAAATCACCGGCAAGCGGAATGTCGATTTCGAAAATCTGCCCGTTGTGATGCACTTCGGCCATTTGCTTGTGGCGGAAATGCTCGACGCGTTTGATGCAGAGATAATCGCCCTTGCGCCCAACCGTCCGCACATCGAGGCCTGAAGCCTTGGCAACCCGGATAGCTTCCTCGGACCATGCATCGTCAGCAAAAATGACAGCCGGAGAGCCCTTCGGCATCAGCGTATCGAACAGCCGCATCTTCGCGGCCATATAGTCCTCGACCGTCGGATGATAATCCATGTGGTCGCGACCGAGATTGGTAAAGGCTGCAGCGGAAAGCCTGACGCCATCGAGACGCGACTGGTCGAGCCCGTGGCTGGATGCCTCCATTGCTGCGTGCGTCACGCCTTCATCAGCCAGTTCGGCAAGAAGCTTCTGCAGCTCCACCGGATCGGGCGTCGTCAGCGATCCATAATCATTGCGGCTCGGAGAAATGACGCCGGTCGTGCCGATCTGTGCCGCGTTCAACCCGGCCTTCGCCCAGACCTGCCGGACGAATGACGCAACCGATGTCTTGCCCGCCGTACCGGTCACCGCCACCATCGTTTCGGGCTGCTTGCCGAAGAACCTGGCCGCTGCCAATGCAACGAAACGGCGTGGATTGGAAACGACGAGAACCGGGATTTTCGCTTCGACCGGATGCGCCGACACCGCGACTACGGCGCCACGCGCCGCAGCATCGCCGATAAAGCCCTGCCCGTCGGCCTTGACGCCAGCCAGAGCAGCAAACAGCATGCCCGGCTCGATCTTGCGGCTGTCCAGGGAAATCCCGCTAATCTCGAGGTCTCCAAGGGGGCCAGCGAGAAGGTCGTTAACTTCCGGAAAATCCGGACCGGCAAGATCGCGCAGTTTCATCAGTCTGTTCCATTTTTCGAGCGGCGCTCACGAATCGCCGCTCGAGTTGTTGTCGCTCAATAAGACACAAGCAGGGCAGAACCGTCATTGCCGAATTTCGGCTTTACACCGAGAATGGGAGCCGAACGGCTGATGATCTCCTTGACCATCGGCGCCGCCGAGGTGGCAGCGAGCGCCGCACCATTGCCCTTGTCCGTCTTCGGCTCGTCGCTGAAGCTCAGGACCACATATCTGGGATTGTCCATCGGAAAGGCCGACAGGAACGCGTTGAAGTTCTTGTCATGCGCATAACGTCCGTTGACGACCTTGTCGGCCGTACCCGTCTTGCCGCCGACATCGAAACCATCGACGCGCGCATTTCGGCCCGAACCGTTGGCACCGTTCCATTCGAACAGATAGCGCATATCGCGGCTTGTAGACGGCTTTAGCACCTGGGTCGCGACCAGATCTGCCTCTTCCCTCGTGCGCGGCAGGAAGGTCGGCGAGATCAGCTTGCCGCCGTTGACCAGTGCAGCACCGGCAACCGCCGTCTGCAACGGGGTGGTGGATACGCCGTGTCCGAAGGAAATGGTGATCGAGTTGATCTTCTTCCATTGCCGCGGCTGGCTCGGCATAGCCACCTCGGGCAATTCCGTCTTCATTCTCGACAAAAGGCCGAGACGCGTCAAAAAGTCCTTGTGGCCATCGATGCCGACGGCGTCGGCAATCTTCGCCGTACCGATGTTCGACGAATACTGGAAGATCTCAGGCACGCTCAACACGCGTCCCTTGCCGTGGAAATCCTTGATGGTGAACCCGCCGATACGGATCGGGAAACGCGCATCGAAAGTACTGTTGATGTTCATCTTGCCGTCGTCGAGGCCCATGGCCAGCGTGAACGACTTGAATGTCGAGCCCATCTCGAACGTGCCGTTCGACATGCGGTTGAACCAGCCCTCTTCTCCGCCGGCAGCGGGATCATTCGGGTCGAAGTCAGGGGCAGATGCCATGCCGAGGATTTCACCGGTATGGACATCGAACACCACAGCACCGGCGCCGATCGAATGGTACTTGCCGATCGAGGAAGAAACGACATCCTGCACGATCGCCTGAACTCTCAAGTCGATGGAAAGCTTGACCGGCTCCAGCGGCTGGTTCGAGGTCATGCCGACAGAGGCAAGGTCTGCAAGTCCCTGGCTGTCGACATAGCGCTCCATGCCAGCAACGCCACGATTGTCGATATTCACGTAACCGACGATATGAGCGGCCGTGCGTCCGCCGGGATAGAAGCGGCGCTTCTCGGGCCTGAAACCGATACCCGGAATACCGAGCGCAAGGATCTGGCTTTGCTGCTTCGGCGTCAACTGGCGACGCAGCCACTGGAAACGCGAATTGGACTTGAGCCTCGAATAGGTCGACTTGACGTCGAGATCAGTCAGTACGGTCGAAAGCTTCTCGACCACCTCGTCGGCATCGACAATCTTGTGCGGCTCGGCGAACAGCGAGACGGTGCGAATGTCCGTCGCAAGGATCGCGCCGTTACGGTCGACGATATCCGGGCGCGAGGCCATCAGCCGATCCGCAGGCAGGATGCTCGAGGTCGTCTCCGGCTGGGCCATACCATACTGCGTAAGACGGCCGCCGATCACGACGTAAACCACGGCGAAACCGGCGATCAGCAGACCCACGCGATTGCGCGCCTGCGCAGATTTCTTCTTGCGCGTTCCTTCAAACGCAGCGCCGCCAACGGCAGACCTGCCCTTGCGGTCAGATGAAAAATGCGCCCGGCGTTTGACCACCATAACTTTAGAAAGAAAAGACATCAGCGCCTCACCGAGCCAGTGGACATATTATCCGGCGCCCATCCTCGAGGCAGCGGCAATGGAACCTTGGGAGCCGGCGTTGCCTTCGCCTGCTCCACTCCCTTGAGAGCCGCAGCTACCTCACCGTTCTTGCCGGCGATAATATCCTCAATCGTCGTATCGGGCTGCGGGAGTTGCGATCTGTGCATGGGCAGCTCCTTTGGCATTGCGAGCTGTGTCGGCTGCGTGGGAACAAGACCAAGCTCCGAATCGTAATTCTTAATCAATGGCTGCAGGCGGTTCGGCTGCGTCACGAGAGCCCAGTCGGCCTTCAGAAGATCGATCGTGTCGCGTTCAAGCCTGATCTCAGCCTCGAGCCGGCGAACTTCGCTCAGCTTTTCGTCCGCTCGATGCTTGATCGTGTAGGTAACGACCGCCATCGTGGTCATCACGCCGATCAGGACGAGATCGAAACTCCTCAGCATCGTCAGGCTCCCATGGTCGCAAGGCTGGCCAGCTCAGGCAGCGAGAAAATAGACAAGTCGTCAGCACCAGGCTTGGCTTCGGTACGAACGCCCATACGCAGCTTGGCGGACCGTGCACGCGGATTGACCTCAGCCTCGGCCTCGCCAGCGGCAATCATCTGCTTGCCCGGAAATTCGAAAACAGCGGAACGAACCTCGACCGCCGGCATATGTCGCGAGCCGGAAGCCTTACCTGAACGATCGGAGAAAAATTGCTTCACGATCCGATCTTCGAGAGAATGAAACGTTACGACAACCAGACGACCGCCCGGCTTAAGCGACCGCTCGGCGGCAAAAAGCGCACGAGCCAGTTCCCCAAGCTCGTCATTCACGAAAATCCGAAGCGCCTGAAAGACACGAGTCGCCGGATGAATCTTATCCTTGGCTTTGCGCGGATTGACGCTCTCGATCAGATTGGCGAGATCGCGTGTTGTTTCGAACAACTGTGTCGCACGCCGCTTTTCGATGGCGCGAGCAATACGCCCAGGATGCTTTTCTTCACCGAGAAATCCGAAAATCCGAATAAGGTCACCGACCTTGGCCCGATTGACGACATCAGCGGCGGAAACACCCGAAGACGACATACGCATATCGAGCGGCCCATTGCGCTGAAACGAAAAGCCGCGTTCAGCCTCATCGATCTGCATCGACGACACGCCGATATCAAAGACGACACCATCCAAACCGCCATCGGGAACATACTCCGCAAGACGGGAGAACTCGGAATGGATAAGGGACAGCCGTCCCTCGCTCTTCTGAACCAGCGCCTGACCTGCAGAGATCGCAGTCGGATCGCGATCGAGAGCAATTACCGAAGAACCGGCAGAAAGAAGCGCGGACGTATATCCGCCTGCACCAAAAGTGCCATCGAGAATGACCTTGCCCGCTTCAGGCTGAAGCGCAGCAACCACTTCCCCAAGCATAACCGGGATATGGCGCGCAGACCCAGTTTCGGTCTCGACCTCAGCACCATCAGACCCATTCGCCATACTGCACTCTCACTGCAATTAGAGCAGAAAAACAACAGCCCCTTCCGCCGGAAAGCCCACCTTCAATTCACGACCATCCGCAAGGAACCGAGACAACCGATTACCAAGGCAAACATCGCCCCTCGCAGCAGAGAAAAATGAAAGAACGATCGACTAAAGAGACACCCACGGAACGAGCCTTGAAAACCCCTTCCTACATGCATTTATTTATGACCCGTTAAGTTTAACAAAACATTACCAAGGCGGGTTTTGCGATCGGAGAGAGGCACTCGAAAACGTCGGATAAACATCGATTAAGCTATTGAAATAATGAAAACTCTCCACTTTCTCGAAGAACGGGAGAGCAGCCGGACGCTGACAGCGAGAAGAAGACGTTACATCACCGCCGCATTATCAGGTCCGATTCGCCAGTTGGCCTGTAAGCCGGGTTCTGTATGGCTCCGATGCAAGCACCGGAACGTGGCAGCCATTCATCTGGGACGATGCTTGCACATCGCCTCACGCAACCCACCCGGATGACTGGCCCAGAAACAGGCTGTAGGCGCTTTTGGCGCCCCGCGTCATCCCTATTCGGTCTTGCTCCCGGTGGGGTTTACCTTGCCGCCGCTGTCACCAGAGGCGCGGTGGGCTCTTACCCCACCCTTTCACCCTTACCCCGCATATAGCGAGGCGGTTTGCTTTCTGTGGCACTTTCCCTAGGGTCGCCCCCGCCGGACGTTATCCGGCACCGTGTTTCCGTGGAGCCCGGACTTTCCTCACCCTACCGTCTTTCGACATTGGTAAAGCGCGGCTGCCCGGCCAACTGGCACCGGCTCCTTAAACGGTTTGATCCGCAAACGCCACAGCACAGAGCAAAGAATTCGCAGAATGCGTGGGATGTAAAGCGCTTCGAGCGTTTTCCGGAATCAGAACATCAACGGGTAGGTGCGACCATAATCCAGCGCCACCGTCGCATAGGAAACAGCCTCTTCCGGCTTGGCGCGATCCATTGAGGCAATCACCATCTCAACCTTGTTGCAGTAACGCTGCGACACCGGGTTCATGCGCTTTGCACCATGGCCGGCATTGTATTTGAGGATGGTCCGGCAGAGCTTTCCATCACCGAGTTCATGCGCGCCGGCGAGATATTTCATACCATAGCGAATGTTGGTTTCAGGATCATAGAGACCGGAGGCACGCCCCCTGTACCCCATCAGCTTGGCCGTTGCAGGCTTGATCTGCATCAGGCCGATCTCTCCCGCGCTTCCCTTTGCCATCGGCTGGAAATTGCTTTCGATCCGCACGACAGCCATCGCCAGCTCGGTCGGAACGCCGTATTGATCGGCATATTGACGAATCAAACCCTCGTAACGCGACTGGCGAAGCGAAGGCTGATCTTCCGGCGTCTTGGCCTGCATGGTGGTTTCGCGCGTTTCCCAGGGCTTGATGACCTGTTTTTCTGTAGAGTTCGTCGTCTCCCCACCGTCTTCGGCGCGCACGAAATCCGTACCCGCAGCAAGCGCAATCACGCCCGCTGCGGCTGCAATAGCCAGCATTCTCATGAAGTAAGTCAGTCTCCGGGTAAGGTCCTTCAACTCATGGACCTGAAAGGCTCGCGGCCGGCACATGCCGATCCTTCGGAAGCAATGCCGGAAAGACGATGCAACCGTTGACGAAACCCGTTCGTTTTTCTTTGCAATCCCCGCCTACAAGGCGATTGCGCGAGCCACTGCTTAAACCCGGTTATTAAGGAAAGTCTGTGGCAGCGCAGCAAAACGACGTTTTTACTACCTTACAACTCTCAGGAGATCAGATTTCTACCTGGCTATATTTCGGCAACGAGGTCAGCAATCGGTGCAAGGTATCGATCGTGGAGAAATCGGCTATTCCATCGACCAGCGCCGGACGAAAATGCCGCTGAAACGCTTCCAGCACACCCTTGGTGCGGTCGCAGAAATTGCCTGTTATCTCAAGATCGTAGCCGTAGAAGGATAGCATCGATTGCAGCGCCTCGATGGGCTGCCCCGCCTCGCCCAACTGGAAGAACCGCCCGCCGGCAATCGGACTTGCGTCGACCCAATGACCAACACCCGCATCATACAGCCGCTTCCACGGAAAATTCTCGCCCGGATCAACCTTGCGGATTGGCGCGACATCGGAGTGACCGAGCACCCGTTCCGGCCTTATGGACCACCGCTCGCCGCAATCCAGACACAATTGAACCACCGCTTCGATCTGGTCGGCAGGAAACATCGGAAGCCCGCCCGGATGCCCGGGATTGGCGATCTCGATACCGATCGAACAGGAATTGATATCGACCTCTCCCGCCCAAGCACTTTTTCCTGCATGCCATGCACGCCGCGTCTCCGGCACGAGCTGGATCACACGCCCGTCCTCATGAACGAAGTAATGGCTGGAAACTTGGCTCTCCTCGTTACAGAGCCAGTTCAGCGCCTGATCGGCGTCCGGCATGCCGGTATAGTGAAGGATGATTGCATCAGGTTGACGGCCGGAAACTCGCTCCCCGTGATTGGGAGACGGCCGGACAGATGCTGCCGCATAGTCCGCAACGAAATCACTCATGCTGCGCGACGCTCTTTCTCGATCGCCTTATAAGCCGCGTTCAGCGCAGCCATCCGCTCGTTTGCGGCAGCGTGAAGCGTGGCAGGCACGCCCCGCGCAATCAAACGGTCCGGATGATGTTCGGAGACAAGAAGGCGGTATTGCTTGCGGATCGCAGCGAAATCATCCTCGGGGGAAACGCCGAGCACCAGATACGGATCCCGACCATCGAGATGCACGTGCCGCGCCATGATTCGGCGGAAATGTTCGTCATCTATCCGGAAGATTTCCGCAATACGGCCGAGGAACAGAAGCTCCTTCTCATGCACCAGGCCATCCGCCTTGGCGATATGGAAAAGCCCATCCACGACACTCTCGAGCATCGGGCAGTTCTCGGCAGCTCCCGAACTGCAAAGGTTTGAGAGCTTGGACGCATAGGCCTCATAACCGGCCACGTCCTGACGCGCGAGATTGTATAAACGCGCGACGTTGCGGGCTTCTTCATCCGGAAAATCGAAGATTTGCTGGAACGCCTTCACTTCCGCTTCGGTGACGATTCCATCCGCTTTGGCCATCTTCGCGGACAGCGCGATGATGGCAACGGAGAAGGAAACCTGCCGGCGGGTCTCGGGATCCCCCTCGAAAAGCGTGCGGATAGCCTCCACCACGCGCCCCAGCGCGCTACCGGCGGCATCGCCGATCGCACCGATAAGCCGCTCCCACAAGGAGGAAATCTGCAGACAGGAAAAATCGAATATCATCCGCCTAAATGACCAGATAACACCAAAAAATGCAACGGATCGGGCGTTCACCACCAGATTAAACTATGTTCATGTTATTCGAACAATGAGCTGGCTCGGAGGTCAGGCCGACTGCTTTCATGGCATCTGAAATCAGCCCCCCCTTCAAAGCCATCCGCTGCGCACCAACCTCCGCCATATGTGATGCAGCGCAGCTTTATCGACGCATCCGTTTGAAAACACGGAATTATTACCCACCGAAAAACAAGGCGCGCGACGGAATAGGCGAAGAAATGCACTTTACACCGTCTGCCCTCTATCGCATCCATACCGCCGGAGAAATGCAGGGGAAGCGTTTACACGCGACGGAGGAACCATGGCCAGAGAGAAAGTAGCAATGTTGACGGCAGGCGGTCTTGCTCCCTGCCTATCATCGGCTGTGGGAGGCCTCATTCAACGTTACACCGATGTCGCTCCGGATGCTGAACTGATCGCCTATCGCTCCGGATACCAAGGGGTTCTTCTCTCGGACCGAATCGAAATCACAGCGGAGATGCGAGAGAATGCGCATCTGCTCCACCGTTATGGCGGCTCGCCGATCGGCAACAGCCGCGTCAAACTGACAAATGCCGCAGACTGCGTGAAGCGGGGCCTGATCAAAGAAGGCCAGAACCCTCTGGCAGTTGCAGCAGAGCAGCTTGCCGAAGATGGCATCACCGTGCTTCACACTATTGGCGGCGATGATACCAACACCGTAGCTGCCGATCTCGCAGCATATCTAGCCGCAAACGGTTACGACCTCACCGTAGTTGGCCTGCCGAAGACGGTCGACAATGATATCGTTCCCATTCGCCAGTCGCTGGGCGCCTGGACAGCAGCGGAAGTTGGCGCAGCATTTTTCGACAATGTTTCGAATGAACAGACGGCGGCGCCGCGTACCCTCATCATCCATGAGGTCATGGGTCGCCATTGCGGTTGGCTTACCGCGGCAACGGCACGCGCCTATATCCAGAAAAGCAGTTCCAACAACTATGTCGAAGGCTTCCTCATGAATGAGGAAATGAAGGGCATCGACGGCGTATATCTTCCCGAAATGGCCTTTGATGCGCAAAAGGAAGCGGCTCGTTTGAGGGAAGTCATGGACAAGCGCGGCTTTGCGACGGTCTTTGTTTCCGAGGGCGCCTGTTTGGACGCAATCGTTGCCGAACGCGAGGCTGCCGGCGAAAATGTTGCCCGTGATGCGTTCGGTCACGTCAAACTGGATACGATCAATGTCGGAGGCTGGTTCCAGAAGCAGTTTGCGGCCCGGATCGATGCGGAACGATCATTGGTGCAGAAGTCCGGCTATTTCGCCAGGTCTGCAGCTGCAAACGGCGATGATCTTCGACTGATCCAGGGAATGGTCGATCTCGCTGTTGAAAGTGCATTAAACCGGGTCTCCGGCGTGACCGGACATGACGAAGACCAGAATGGGAAGCTTAGAACGATCGAATTTCCGCGCATCAAGGGTGGTAAACCTTTTGATATGACGGCAAGATGGTTCGGCGATGTAATGGAGTCCATTGGGCAGTCTTTCGAGCCCGCCTGATGGAAAAATGACGGATGCTGTGGCATCCGGGAGGGTGATGATGACCATAGAAACATGGCTCGCTTTTGCGGCAACGACGGTTGCTATCCTTCTTATGCCGCATCCCATTGCATCGCTCACTGCAGCGTTCTCCGCTTCATGGGGAAGAACAAGCGCATTCGTGACGATCCCGGCCTTCGTTCTATCCTTTGTTCTTGGAGGCGTTCTGGTCGTCGCCGGCGTTTTTCTGATCACTTTCCTTTGGCCAGCAGCAATCGGCGCTCTTTCATGGATAGGGCTGTCCTACCTGATGCTGCATGTCCTCTACGCCTACCAGGATCCTCGGCTCCGCTATGGGACCGCCGACAACGACAACCTTCCCGAAACGCGTCCCATGCGCATATTCGGTTATTTCGTTCTGACAACGTTCAGGAGCACGCGTTACTTTGCGCTCACGGCAGCAATTGCCGTCCAGTTTTTTGATCCCGCGCGCGCGCCACAGGAACAGTGTATAAACATGATTTCTGCACTGGCTGTTTCGGCGATGATAGGGGCGCTTGCCCATGCCACACTTCCCGCCAGTTTCACTCGGAAACGCCGCGTTTCCAAGGCCCGCAGCAAGGTTCCCTACAAGCCCGGAACACGTTTCATAGCCCGTCGTGCGGTCACTGCCGGATATCGGCGCATCGCCGCATGATCATCTGCGACCGGCTGGTGGCTTGTCGATCTCTTTCGAATGAGTTAATTGAGGTCGAGTTTCACTGGTCTTGTTAACGTTCTGGGCAACGATTTTTAATGAAAGCGACCCGATGGCAATGATGCGATTTGTGGGCCGTAAGGCAGCCGTGGTTATTGCCATGTCTTCCGCATTGGCTGCATGTTCCAGCGTTGACCACAGCAACAACGTGGCGTCGAACGAGACGCAGGACCAATCCGTTCAGCAGACTGCCGATGCATCTTCGGCGATCGCAGAAGGAGGTCCTGACAGCACAGTTACGCTCGTCAAGACAAGCCGCCTCCCGGTTCCCGTACCGACTGTGTCGGACGCAGCCAACGTTCAGACCGCAGCCATGTCATCTCCGACCATGGCGCCGTTCGTTGCCATGCAAACGAGCTCGACTGCCGCATCGATGCCTGTCGTCGTCGCCTCTGCTCAGCCAGTAGCGCACAGCACCGCCAAGGGTGCCCGCCTTGTTTCCCCTCCGCTCGCTCCGGCAGTCCAGTCGGGACAGATCCAACCGGCAGCAGCTCAGGCCATCGCGCTTGACGAACCAGAACTGACGCCGGACATGGTCGCGCTGCAATCGGTCATTCCGATCCCGCGCCCGCAGGTGCCGACGACTACGCTTGCTTACGCATCGCAGCCGAAAGCAGTCGCCGCAGTTTCGGCGATCGACAACCGGATGGAGTTCCCCCCGGCTCCCGGCGAGCCGATGCCGGAAACCGCGACGGACGCCCCTTCGAACTTGAAAAAGCTTATCCACCGTTATGCCGGCCTGTATGGTGTGCCGGAATCGCTGGTGCACCGCGTCGTGCACCGCGAAAGCAAATATGACCCCAAGGCTTATCACAAGAACGGTTATTGGGGCCTCATGCAGATCAAGTATTCGACGGCCAAATCGATGGGTTACGAGGGACCACCAGAAGGCCTTCTCGACGCCGAAACCAACTTGAAATACGCGATCAAATATCTCCGCGGCGCTTGGCTTGTCGCCGATAACCAGAACGACAACGCAATCCGGCTTTATGCGCGCGGCTATTATTACGATGCCAAGCGCAAGGACATGCTCCACGTCCTGCAGAAATAACGGCTAATCGGCGTTTATCCGTTTCACCACTTCCGATGCCAGCACACTCGCATCGTAGCCCTGCGATCTCGGCGTCAGGCCCAACTTCACGATCACCAGATCCAGTGACGGAATGACAAAGACATTTTGCCCGTCATGCCCGCTGATGACGAATGCATCCGATGGCAGACCGGCCCCGGGCTTCGGCAGCCACGTTTGCATTTTCGAATAGCGGCCGCCCGAACTTCTATTGGCCTCATGCATCTGCGCCACGAAGCCTTCCGGCAACAGGCGCGCCCCCTCCCACACACCGTCGCGCGCCAGAAACAGCCCGAACCGTGCCCAATCGCGGGCAGTCGCATACATGTACGAACTGCCGACAAACGTGCCCGCCGCATCGGTTTCCATGATTGCCGACGTCATGCCCAACGGCTCGAAGATCGCCCGCGAGGGATAGGCGAGCGCCTCATCACGATTACCGATGCGATTCATCCAGATCCTGGAAAGCAGCACGGACGTCCCGGACGAATAGGTGAAGCGCGAGCCGATCTCGTCCTCGAGCGTTATACTTTCGACGAAACGCGCCATATCCGGCTCAAGAAACAGCATGCGCGTTACATCGGCCACCGTCCCGTAATTCTCGTTGAAAGCCAGTCCGCTCTCCATGCCCATGAGATCGGAAATACGGATCAATGCGCGCCGATCATCCCTCCACTCCGTAAACAGGTTCTTCTCGTCGAGCGACAAGCGCCCTTCCTTCATCAGTCGCCCGATGATCGCGGCATTTACGGTCTTAGTCATCGACCAACCGAGAAGCGGCATATCTTTCGAAAAACCTTCACCATAGGCTTCGGCAACGATTTTGCCATGACTGACGATCACCACCGCCCGCATGCCTGGTCCGGTTAAAGCAGCGTCTGAAAATATTGAGACAAGCGTTTCTTCCGAATCGGCTTTATCCCCTTCAGGCCACAGCGCCTCGGGATCACTCTCTGGAACTGGCCTAGTGGCATTGGCCGCCGACTGAACACTTCCAACCGGCCCGACGGTGCATCCCGTTCCCTCGCGGTAAACTGCCTCGCTCGGCGCAATCGATCCCAGCAGGGCAGCATTGACGCGTTTACCGTCACGGTCGACTGCAATGCCCATCAACCGCAAGAGCGGATGGCCCGGCGCTTGAACATCCTGCTCCAGAATCACATCGGGATCACGCCCCGCAATGAAGACGTTGGAGCATACGATCTTCGCCGCATAGCCGCTGCCCACGCGCAGCAGATTGGGCGGAATGAAATAGATCCACAGACCGATGCCGATCGCCACGATGAGCAGGAACACCGCAAGACGACGAAAAATTACCTTCAGCACCAGCGCCTCCATTCTGTCTGCGGCATGCAAGCAAAATCCGTGACCGAGGGGAAGGCTCATTGTTGCGGAACGCGTTCACGATGAAGCAAGTCACAATGCGCGTCACGAAGCTGTTGCACGAAGCGGCTAAACGCCTCGAAACTCATGATGAGGCAGGATTTGGTCATGGCAGATATCGTCGAAGAACGTGGCTTGCAGCGCAACCGCAAGCTCAAGGACGCCCTCCTCCAGCACAAGGCCCTGTCGCCGCACGGCCTTTCCGAGCGCCTGTTCGGCCTGCTCTTCTCCGGCCTCGTATATCCCCAGATCTGGGAGGACCCGGCGGTCGACATGGACGCGATGGAACTGTCGGAAGGGCATTCGATCGTCACCATCGGCTCTGGCGGCTGCAACATGCTGGCTTATCTGTCCCGCTCGCCGAAGAGCATCGACGTTGTCGATCTCAATCGTCACCACATCGCTCTCAACCGACTGAAGCTTGCAGCCTTCAAACATCTGCCGGCGCATGCCGACGTTGTTCGTTACCTCGGAATGGACGGCCTGAAGTCCAACAGTTCGGCGTTTGATGCCCATATCGGCCGCAACCTGGACGAACAGACGCGAGCCTACTGGCAGAAGCGCTCACTGACCGGTCGTCGGCGCGTCGAGGTGTTCAACAGAAACATCTATCGCACTGGCCTGCTTGGCCGCTTCATCGCCATTGGCCACGTAATCGCCCGTCTCCATGGCGTCGATCTGAAGGAATTTGCCGAGGCACGCTCGCTGCGCGAACAGCGCCAGTTCTTCGACGCCAACATTGCTCCGCTCTTCGACCGCCCGCTGATCCGCTTCATTACCAGCCGCAAAAGCTCGCTCTTCGGCCTCGGCATCCCGCCCCAGCAATATGACGAGCTCGCGAGCCTCGCACCGAATGGCTCGATTGCACCGGTCTTGCGCGAGCGGCTTGAAAAGCTCGCCTGCCACTTCCCGATGAATGACAATTATTTCGCCTGGCAGGCCTTCGCACGCCGTTATCCGCGCCCGGAAGAAGGCAGCCTGCCCGATTATCTGCGTGCGGAAAATTACAAGGCGATCCGGCAGAATACCGATCGCGTCACGGTCCACCATGAGAGCGTCACCGTCCTTCTGGCGCGCAAGCCGGCCGGCTCGGTCGATCGCTTCGTGCTGCTCGACGCCCAGGACTGGATGACCGACGATCAGCTGAATGCGCTCTGGAGCGAAATCAACCGCACCGCAGCTCCTGGCGCCCGGGTCATCTTCCGCACTGCCGCCGAAAAGAGCGTCATCGAAGGCCGCATCTCCGATACGCTTAGGCAGGAATGGACCTATCTTGGCGAACGCTCCGCCGAACTGAACCTGCAGGACCGCTCCGCCATCTATGGCGGCTTCCACATTTACGTGAAGGCCGGCCAGTGAGCGCCGGCGCAACGACGGAAGCTCACGCCGCCCACATGGACCGCATGTACCGCTACCAGCGGCACATCTACGACCTCACGCGGAAATATTACCTTTTCGGCCGGGACAGAACGATTGCAGGCCTGAACGCGACCGACGGGACAAGCATTCTGGAAGTCGGCTGCGGCACCGGCCGCAATCTGGTCCTGACCCGCCGCCATTACCCGACGGCGAAGCTCTATGGCCTCGACATATCCGCCGAGATGCTGCAAACCGCACGCGCCAATCTGGCCGGCGACGCACAGCAACCTACCCTGATCGTCGCCGACGCCACGACCTTCCGCCCGCAGGACTTCGGTGTCAGCGGCTTCGACCGCATCATGATTTCCTACGCCGTCTCGATGATCCCGGCCTGGGAGGAGGCAATCACCACGGCACTGGCTGCCCTCAATCCGAAAGGCTCGCTGCACATCGTCGATTTCGGCCAGCAGGAGCGCCTGCCCGGCTGGTTCCGCGGCATGCTTCAAACCTGGCTGCGCCGCTTTCACGTCACCCCGCGGGCCAATCTTCACGAAGTCCTTCAGGCCAGGCTCGACGCAGCCAATGCCGCCATGACTTTCGAGGATATCGGGCGCGGTTACGCCTGGCACGCAGTGATCCGCAAGCGAGGCTGACGCACTCGTTATCCGGCCGATCATTTCGCCTTACGCAATCCCGGCGGCACTATGGTAAACGGAACGCTCGAATGCCGCGCGGCCTGATTCCGGCCGATAGCGGCTTAGCTGCAGCACAGACCGGATTCCTTATGCCGCGCACGCTTCTCGCCCTTCTTCTGACCGCCGTGCTGGCCAGTTCCTGCACGTCCACCAGCGACCTCATGGACACGGCCTCGATCAGCGGCACGAAGTTCAAGGACAATGACCCGCAGAATTTCGGCCGCGATCACCCCGGTCGGCACGAAGTCCACGGCATCGACCTGTCGAAATGGAACGGCACGGACATCGACTGGCAGACAGTCAGGAAATCCGACGTCGCCTTCGTCTTCATCAAGGGAACCGAAGGCAAGGACCGCATCGATCCGGCGTTCAGAACCCATTGGCAAGGTGCTGCACGCGCCGGCATCCCGCATTCCGCCTATCATTTCTACTATTTCTGTTCGACACCGGAAGATCAGGCCGACTGGTTCATTGCCAATGTACCAAAGGAAGCCAACATGCTTCCGCCGGTTCTGGACATGGAATGGAACCCCGCCTCACCGACCTGCAAGCTGAGGCCGGATGCAGCAACGGTGCGTGACGTGATGCGGCGCTTCATGGCCCGTATCGAAGCCCATTATGGCCGCAAGCCGATCATCTACACATCGGTCGATTTCCACCGCGACAACCTCGTCGGCGCATTCAACGACTATCACTTCTGGGTCCGCTCGGTGGCAGCGCATCCAGGCGAAATCTATACCGGTCGCAAATGGGCCTTCTGGCAATATACCGCTACCGGCGTCGTACCGGGCATAAGGGGTGAAACGGACATCAACGTCTTTTCCGGCAGCGCAAGAAACTGGAACACCTGGGTCGCCGCTGCAAACGACTGACTGTCAGTCCCGGTGAGATCGTAGCGCTGTCTCCATACCTATCACTGGCAATGTGAATGCGACTGCGCTAAATAGCCGGCTGCCGCCGCGCTCACGGGTACGTGCGGCACATATTTCTACATTGATCATCCCCGTACACGCCACAGATCGCCAGGATCGCCCTATGTCATTTCTCGACAGCCGTAGCTTTGTTCTTGCAGCCCTTATTGCCGGAGGGCTGACCGTCCCCGCATTCGCCCAGACGTCTTCCACGTCACCCGCCCCTGCCTGCGGTGGCGACCTGACCGCGTTTCTCGCGGGCGTGAAGCAGGAAGCAATCTCCAAGGGCATTCCGGCCTCGGCGGTGGACGAAGCCCTCGCTGGCGCGCAGATCGACCAGAAGGTTCTGAGCCGTGACCGCGCTCAGGGCGTTTTCCGTCAGACTTTTCTTGAGTTTTCTCAGCGCACGGTCAGCCAGGCTCGCCTCGATATCGGCCGCCAGAAACTCAAGCAGCTCGCCGATGTTTTCTCTCGTGCGGAAAACGAGTTCGGCGTGCCCGCAGGCGTGATCACCGCCTTCTGGGCGATGGAAACCGACTTCGGCGCCGTCCAGGGCGATTTCAACACCCGCAACGCGCTCGTCACGCTCTCCCATGACTGCCGCCGCCCGGAACTCTTCCGCCCGCAGCTGATCGCCCTGATCGAGATGGTGCAGCACGGCGACCTCAACCCGTCGACCAATACCGGTGCATGGGCCGGCGAAATCGGCCAGGTCCAGATGCTGCCGGAAGACATCATCGCTCAAGGCGTCGATGGCGACAACAGCGGCCATATCGACGTTAAGGGCAGCGCACCGGATGCGGTTCTGACGGCCGCGAAATTCATCCAGAGTATGGGATGGAAGAAGGGCGAGCCCTGGATCCAGGAAGTAACGTTGCCGGAGAATCTGCCCTTCGAGAAATCCGGCCTCGGCAACGAAATCCCGGCCAGCGAGTGGTTCTCCTACGGTGTCACCCCGCGTGATGGCGACACGAAATTCGGCAACCTGCCGGCAGCTCTCATACTGCCCCAGGGCCGCAAGGGACCGGCCTTCCTTACTTACCCGAATTTCGGCATCTACCTGCAGTGGAACCAGTCGTTCATCTACACGACCTCCGCCGCCTATTTCGCCACTCGTCTGACCGGCGCACCGCCCTACCAGAAGACAACTCCGGAACAGGGCCTCGATGTAGAGGCCATGAAGCAGCTGCAGACCAAGCTTGATGCTCACGGCCACGATGTCGGCAAGATCGATGGCATTCTCGGCTCCGGCACGCGCCAGGCTGTCCAGAAGGAACAGGCGCGCCTCGGCATGCCTGCCGATGGCTGGCCGACGGAGGCGCTGCTTCAGGCGCTTTAAGGTAGGAAATTGACCCCATGACACGAAACGGGTGGCGATCTGATCGCCGCCCGTTTTATCTTCTGCATCTCAATCAGCGCGAGAAGAGCATCCGGATGACATCAGCGACACCTCGATTGACCCCACTCGCCTGGGCCCTGCTCTTCCTTCTCGGTCTTCTCTGGGGTGGTTCCTTCTTCTTTGCCCGCATCGCGGTCCATGAAGTGCCGCCCTTCACGCTGGTTCTGCTGCGCCTCGGCATCGCTGCTCTCGCGCTGCATATCTATTTACATGGACGCTTCGGCACTTATTCGATCCTGAAACAGCACTGGCGCTCGTTCCTTATCCTCGGCTTGATCAACAACGCCCTGCCCCATACGCTGATCTTCTTCGGCCAGACCGAGATCGGCGCGGGACTCGCCTCCATCCTCAACGCCACCACGCCGATCTGGACGGTGATCATTGCCAATCAGTGGACCTCGGACGAAAAGCTGACCGGCGCCAAGCTTGCCGGCTGCGCCGCAGGCCTTGCCGGCACCTGCATCCTGATCGGCCCGAGTGCGATGACAGCCAGCGCCGCCCCGCTCTGGGCACTCATCCTTCCAGTCATGGCGGCGATCTCCTATGGCCTAGCCGGGACCTACGGCAAGCGTTTTCGCGGCATTCCAGCCCCGGTGACGGCAGCAGGCCAGCTGACCGCCTCCAGCTTCATCATGCTGCCGATCTCGCTGATTGCCGACCAGCCCTGGACGCTGACAACACCTTCGACGCACGCGATCGCGGCAATCATCGCCTTGGCTCTTCTATCGACGGCGCTCGGCTACCTGATCTTCTTCAGGATCCTCTCGATCGCGGGGGCAACCAATACCTCGCTTGTCACTCTGCTGGTGCCGCCGAGCGCTATTCTGCTGGGAGCCATATTCCTCGGAGAACGCCTCGCGATGACTGACTTGGCTGGAATGGCCGTCATCGGTTTCGGCCTGGTTCTGCTCGACGGACGAATCCTTCGCATGCGCAAAAAGACTGTTTGAAGCAGTGCAAAAGAGCCTTTCCACTCACGGAAAATAACGCTCATTAACAGACAAATAGATGAATTTAACGCATACGAAAGCTTCGTTAATTCACATTATTTCATTTATTATCAAAAAGATAGATTGACAACAAAATCCTAACGCGGCTTGGTCACTGCGTTGCAGCACAAAATTCCGCTTTCCATTTGACACGGAACCGACATAAAATCGGACCGTCAACGCAAGGAGGCAGACATGGGACGTACATACCCCCTCAATCTCCTGGTAGTCGGTGCTGCATTCGCATTCATAGCCTCGATGCTCTTCATCTAGGCCAAAAGACTACCGGTCGTATCTTGCATCCATGAACGTTTGATATGGACCTGAATTTCGAAAGGCGCATGTTCCCCGGAACATGCGCCTTTCATTTAAGACAGCCTTCGGTCAAGCCGCAGCCTTACGCATTCCCGGCTTGTAGCCGATATTGTCCAGCACGGCGGAAACGAGCGGCGAACGGTTCATCGTGTAGAGATGAATATGGTTGAAACCGTTGCGACCGAGTTCTTCGATCTGCTCCGCAGCGACTTCGGCGGCGACCTTGGCCCGATCATCCGGGTTGTCGTCCAGCCCCTCGAACCGCTCATCGAGAAACCCGGGAATGGTCGCGCCGCAGCGTTTCGAAAAGCGCTTGAGCTGCGTCAGGTTCTGGATGGGCATGATGCCGGGAATGACCGGAATGGTAACACCGGCTGCAGCAACCTCATCCATGTAGCGGAAGAAGACCTCATTATCGAAGAAGAATTGGGTTAGCGCACGGTGAGCGCCGGCATCGGCCTTCTGCTTCAAGACCGAGATATCCGCAGCCATATTGCGGCTTTCGGGATGCTTTTCCGGATAGGCTGAAACGGAAATGTCGAAATCGCCGTATTCCGCCAACGCCTGCACCAGATCCGCCGTCCGCTGAAAACCGTCTGCATGCGGCAGATAGGTCGTACCGATGCCAGCGGTCGGATCACCTCTGAGCGCAACGATCCTGCGCACTCCTGCAGCGCGATACTCCTCGACGACCGAGCGTACTTCATCCTTGGAAGCATCAACGCAGGTCAGGTGTGCGGCAGTCGCTAGGTTGGTCTTGTCGATGATCCCGGTGACAGCCGAGAGCGTCGGCTCTTTTGTGGATCCACCTGCCCCATAGGTCACGGTGACGAATTCCGGCTGAAAGAGCGCCAGACGATCGACTGTCTCGAACAACTGCGCCTCCATCTCCTCGGATTTCGGCGGGAAGAATTCGAAAGAAATATCGAATCGCGGGCGTGTCGTGGTCTCGTTCATCATATTCTTCCTAAAATACCGAAATTGCTTCCGCTGGCTCAGCATCGGCCATCAGGAGACGGCGATCCTTTGCCAGCCATATCGTGACAGTGAGACCGTCATCTTGTTCGGGCGCAATATCGATGGCTTTTTCGATATCGAGCCCGGTCTTTTCCAACCAGTCGCCAATAGCCTCATGTGAGAAGCCAAGGCGTACATGGGCATGCTCTTCGCGCAAATGTTCAAGCTTGTGTGGTGCAAGGTCAACGATCAGCAACCTGCCGCCTGGCCGCAGGATACGGGCTGCCTCTGCGATCGCAAGTTCAGGCTGGTCGAGGAAATGCAGTACCTGGTGAATCGTGACGAGGTCGAAATCCTGTCCATCAAGCGATAGGTTGAGAATATCCGCATGACGCACGGACGCTTTCAGGATGCCGGCCTTGTCCAGATTGGCGCGCGCGACCGCCAACATATCGCGGCTTGCATCGACGCCAATCGCACGGCGGTAATGCGGAGCAAGCAGTTTCAGTATCCACCCCGTGCCCGTTCCAAGATCGAGCAGGGAATCGATAGGGGAAGGACCGACCAGCCGTAAAAGCGCCTGCTCTACAGCCGAATCGCTTGCATGGAGACGGCGAAGTTCATCCCATTCAGAAGCGTTGCGGCTGAAATAGGCCTGGGCACGTTCAGCCCGTTGATGCTTGACGGCAGAAAGCCGTTCGCCATCGCGAACCAGAACAGGGTCATCATTGGCCGAAGCAGCAAGCAACGTCTTGACCAGCGCAGCAGCCGGACCGTCCTGCGTCAAGCGGAAGTAAGCCCAGGCTCCTTCCTGATAGCGGTCGATCAACGCGTCTTCGTTGAGAAGCTTCAAGTGGCGGGAGATACGCGGTTGCGACTGCCCGAGAATTTCGGTCAGGTCGGTTACCGTCAGGTCGCCCTTTGCCAACAGGGCGAGCAGCCGGAAGCGTGTCGGCTCCCCGACCGTCTTCAAAACGTCAACCAAAGTATCGAGTGCTAGCGACATACGGGCTTCCCGGCAATCAAGATATAAAGATATCTTTATATCGAATGCAGAGAGGATGCAAGCTGCCGTCTGGCGTTTGCAAAAAGGGCGGCAAAGCCGCCCTTTGAATTCACGGGAGTGACTGAAGCGCCTTAGCGCGTCAGGCGCTTGTAGGCCTGGCTGCCCGGGTTCAGCGCATCCGGACCAAGTCGACGAACCTTGTCCTGTTCGTAGTCTTCGAAATTGCCTTCGAACCACTCGACATGACCGTCACCTTCGAAGGCAAGGATATGCGTGGCCAGACGGTCGAGGAACATGCGATCGTGGCTGATGATGATAGCGCAGCCGGCAAAGGCTTCCAGCGCACTTTCGAGAGCGCCGAGCGTTTCCGTATCGAGGTCGTTGGTCGGTTCGTCGAGGAGGAGAACGTTACCGCCGGCCTTCAGCATCTTGGCAAGGTGAACGCGGTTGCGCTGACCACCCGAAAGATTGCCGACCTTCTGCTGCTGGTCGCCACCCTTGAAGTTGAACGCGCCGCAATAGGCGCGGGAGTTCATGTCGAACTTGCCGAGCTTGATGACTTCCGCACCACCGGAAATTTCTTCCCACACGGTCTTGTTGCCGTCGAGAGCATCGCGGCTCTGGTCGACATAACCGAGATGCACGGTCTCACCGATGCGAATCGAGCCCTCGTCCGGCGTTTCCTGGCCTGTGATCATCTTGAACAGCGTCGACTTGCCGGCGCCGTTCGGGCCGATAATGCCGACGATACCGCCCGGCGGCAGCTTCAGCGACAGATCGTTGATCAGAGTGCGGCCGTCAAAGCCCTTTTTGATGCCTTCCAGTTCAATGACCACGTTGCCGAGACGCTCGGAGACCGGGATGATGATCTGCGCATCGGTCGGCCGAATGTTTTCAGCCGCATCGACCAGCTGTTCGTAAGACTTGATACGAGCCTTCGACTTGGCCTGACGAGCCTTCGGGCTGGATGCGATCCATTCCTGTTCGCGCGACAACGCCTTCTGGCGACCAGCCTCTTCGCGAGCTTCCTGCTGCATGCGCTTGGCCTTGGCGGTCAGGTAGGCGGAATAGTTGCCTTCGTACGGAATGCCACGGCCGCGGTCGAGCTCAAGGATCCAGCCGGTGACATTGTCGAGGAAGTAGCGGTCGTGGGTAATCATCATCACGGCGCCCGGATAATCGCGGAGGTGCTTTTCAAGCCATGCGATCGTTTCGGCGTCGAGATGGTTGGTCGGTTCGTCGAGCAGCAGCAGGTCCGGCTGCGACAACAGCAGGCGGCAGAGCGCGATACGGCGGCGTTCACCACCCGACAGGTTGTCGACGGCAGCGTCCTTCGGCGGGCAGCGAAGCGCTTCCATCGCCATCTCGACCTGCTGTTCGAGGTCCCAGAGATTCTGGCTGTCGATGATGTCCTGGAGCTTGGCACCCTCGTCCGCCGTCTCGTCGGAATAGTTCATCATCAGTTCGTTGTAGCGGTCCAGCACGGCCTGCTTGTCGGCCACGCCTTCCATGACGTTTTCGAACGCGGTCTTGTTGGGATCGAGCTTCGGCTCCTGCTCCAGGTAACCGACGGTCGCACCTTCGGCGAGCCAGGCTTCACCAGTATATTCCTTGTCCTGACCGGCAATGATGCGCAGAACCGTCGACTTACCGGCACCGTTCGGGCCGAGAATACCGATCTTGGCGTCGGGATAGAAGGACAGGTTGACGTTCTCAAGGATCTTCTTGGCGCCATAGGACTTGTTCAGTCCCGACATGTGATAGATGAACTGACGTGCCATCGATAATTAAGCTCCGGGGGAAAGAGGTTTTGCCGCTATGTAGGCGAAGACGCGCCTCGGGGCAATGCGAAGAGCGGGAGAGGTTTTGAAATGAGCTTGGATTTTGGGTGGGAAACGCGAACTTTCCCCAGCCCGACAGGTGCTGAGATCGCCTATCGCCATGCCACCGCCCAAGGCGACGCAAAGGCGATACTGCTGATCTCCCATGGTTTGGCGGAGCATTCGACACGCTATCATCCCTTTGCCGAGGCGATGGCACGTAACGGTTTTCACGTTTACGCTTGGGACCATCGCGGTCATGGCAGGACGGTTGCGCCTGACGCACCGATCGGTCGTTTCGCATCGAAGGATGGCATACGCCTCGTCATTGACGACCTGATGGCCGTGCGCACCCGAGCCCTCGCCGATCACCCCGACCTGCCCGTCATCCTGTTCGGCCACTCCATGGGTGGCCTGATCGCGCTCAACGCCGCAGTCGATCACCCTCGCGATTTCGCCGGTATCGCCATCTGGAATTCCAACTTCAATCCGGGCATGGCCGGCCGCGCTGCTCAAGGGCTGCTCCTTGCAGAACGTGCGCTGAAAGGGTCGGACACGCCGAGCGGCATGCTCCCTCGCCTCACCTTCGGCGCATGGGGTGAAAGTATCCCCGGCCACCGCACCGCCTTCGACTGGCTGAGCCACGATCCGGCGGAAGTCGACGCCTATGTCGCCGATCCGCTCTGCGGTTTCGACGCCAGCGTCTCGCTCTGGCTCGATCTTTTCGAGATGACCTTCCGGGCTCCAAAACTCGTCGATCGGCTGCCAAAAGACCTGCCCATTCATCTGCTCGGCGGCGGAGAAGATCCCGCAACAGATAAAGGCCGGGCCATCCTTTGGCTTTCAGGCCATCTGCGCAAACATGGCTTCAACAATATCATGACGCGCTTCTGGCCCAATGCCCGCCACGAAACTCTCAACGACACGATGCGCATCGAAGCCACGGCCGAATTTGCCGATTGGGCTACACGTATAATCCAGCCAATCAGAATAGCTGCGGAATGAGTTCATGACTTTTCTTCATGTGCGCAGAATGTCGCAGTCCATTATATCGAAATCATGAGTGCATCACCTGCCATGTCACGCCCAATAGCGCACACTGCCAGCATCACCACCGGCCTCGGCCTGATGATCCTGGCCATGCTGGTCGCACCGTTGATCGACGTGTTTTCCAAGCTTGCGACCACCACCGCCTCCCCGACCATGATCACCGCGGCCCGCTTCGTCTTTCAGGGCCTGTGCATGCTGCCATTCGTGCTCTGGGCAGGGTCGTGGCGCTCCTTTTCCTGGCGCATGAGTTTTTATCACGCGATCCGGGCCGGAGTGATCACCATATCCATGGTCTGCTTCGTCGCCACGCTGGCAGTCATGCCGGTCGCAGACGCGATCGCGATCTTCTTTGTCGAGCCGATCATTCTCACCATCCTGTCGAGCATCTTCCTGAAAGAAACCGTGGGTTGGCGCCGTTACACTGCCTGTGGCGTCGGGTTCATAGGCGCAATGATCGTCATTCGCCCGAGCTTTCAGGAGATTGGTTATGTCGCACTCCTGCCGGTCGTCACCGCCTTCTGCGTCGCCATCTTTGCCATGATGACACGTGCATTGGCGCATCGGGAGGAACCCTTCGCGATGCAGTTCCAGATGGCGCTCTGGGGTATCCCGATCTGCGCCGTCCTGCTTTTCGTCGGAGACGCTGGCGATATCGGCTTCCTTGCACCCTCGCTGCCCGGCATCACCACCTTCATGTGGATGGCTGGCGTTGGCGTTTTCGCCGCCCTTTCGGGTCTGCTGAGCGTTTACGCCTATCGGGCCGCCCCCGCCTCCGTGCTCGCCCCGATCCAGTATTTCGAGATTGTCTCTGCCACACTTTTCGGCTGGCTGGTCTTCGGTGATTTTCCGGATCCGATCAAATGGCTCGGTATCTCGATCATCATCGGCTCCGGCCTCTACATCATCTGGCGCGAACGCCGCGTCGCCTCGATCAAACCCGTCACCACAAGCGAAACGACATCGGTAGCCCCCTAACCATGGACATCGCCTCCAAAAAGCCGCCGCTTGCCGGCATCCGCGTCCTCGAACTCGCCCGCGTCCTTGCCGGCCCCTGGGCAGGCCAGATGCTCGCGGATATGGGGGCGGACATCATCAAGGTCGAAAACCCGGAAGGCGGCGACGATACCCGCGCCTGGGGGCCTCCATTCGTCGAAAGCGCCGATGGCGAAAACCTGTCAGCCGCCTATTACCATTCCACCAATCGCGGCAAGCGCTCGATCGCCGTCGACCTGAAGACCGAGGAAGGACAGGCGATCGTCCGCCGCCTCGCCGCGCAGTCCGATGTCCTGATCGAAAACTTCAAGCTCGGCGGATTGAAGAAATACGGCCTTGATTACGAGAGCCTGAAGAAGGTCAATCCGAAACTCGTCTACTGCTCGATTACCGGCTTCGGTCAGGACGGCCCCTATGCCAGCCTCGCCGGCTACGATTACATCGTTCAGGGCATGTCCGGTTTCATGTCGATTACCGGTGAACCGGATGGTCAGCCAATGAAGGCTGGCGTCGCAATCGCCGACATTTTTACGGGCATCTATGCCGTCACCGCCATTCAGGGCGCGCTGATCCATGCGATGAAAACAGGCGAAGGCCAGCAGGTCGACATGGCCTTGCTCGACGTCATGTCCTCGGTTCTCGCCAACCAGAACATGAACTACCTGATTTCCGGCATCTCGCCCGTGAAACTCGGCAATGCCCACCCGAACATATCGCCCTACGAGGTAATCCCGGTCCACGACGGCCATATCATCCTAGCTGTCGGCAATGACGGCCAGTTCCGCCGCTTCTGCCGTATTCTCGGCATCGAGCATGTGGCCGATGACGAGCGCTACGCAACCAACAAGGCTCGTGTCGCCCACCGTATCGAGGTTCGCAGCCTGCTTACCGCCGAAACGACGAAATGGCCCAAGGCCGATCTTCTGGCCGCCTGCGGTGAAAATGCCGTGCCGGTCGGTCCGATCAATTCGATCGGAGAAATGTTCGAGGACCCGCAGGTCAAGGCACGCGGTCTGCGCATCGATCTTGAAGCGGCCGATGGCACGATCATTCCGGGCGTTAGGAGCCCGATCGTGCTGTCCGAGACACCGCTTGCCTATCACCGTCCGAGCCCCAAGGTTGGCGAGCATACGGATGAAATTCTGGCAGAACTGAATGCAATCGAGGAGGAGAGCAATCGATGGAAAGAACCGGGGAAACCACAAAAAGGACCGGCGGCCAGCTGATCGTCGAGGCGCTGAAGGCGAACGGCGTCAAACGGGTTTCCTGTGTACCGGGTGAAAGCTACCTCGCCGTGCTTGATGCGCTTTATGAAAGCGGCATCGACGTCCTCGTCTGCCGTCAGGAAGGTGGCGCAGCGATGATGGCCGACACTTGGGGCAGGCTTTCGGGCGAACCGGGCATCTGCATGGTGACGAGAGGCCCCGGCGCCACCAACGCCTCCGCTGGCCTGCATGTCGCCAAGCAAGATTCGATCCCCGTGATCCTCTTCGTCGGCCAGATCGGCCGCGACATGAAGGAGCGCGAAGCCTTCCAGGAAGTTGAATATCGACGTGCCTTCACCGAATTCGCCAAATGGGTCGGCGAGATCGATGATGCCCGCCGCATTCCGGAATTCGTCACCCGCGCTTTTTCCGTCGCGACGTCCGGCCGCCCCGGCCCGGTGGTGCTGACGCTGCCGGAAGACATGCTGGTCGAAGAGGTCGAGGCACCGCAGGCTCGCTCCTATACGCGTGTCGAAAGCCATCCCGGAAAACAGCAGATCGACGAGTTCGAGAAACTGTTGAAAGCATCCCAGCGCCCGATGGTCATCCTCGGCGGTACACGCTGGAATGAGCAGGCAGTGGCGGATTTCCAGGAATTCGCCAGCCGCTTCAAACTGCCGGTCGGCTGCTCCTTCCGCCGCCAGATGCTGTTCGACCACCTTCATCCCTCCTATGCGGGCGACGTCGGCATCGGCATCAATCCGTCCCTGGCCAAGGAGGTCAAGGACAGCGACCTTCTGATCCTGATCGGCAGCCGCATGTCGGAAATGCCGTCATCCAGCTACACGCTGATCGACATCCCCTACCCGAGCCAAAAACTCGTCCATGTCTTCCCTGATCCGGAAGAGATTGGCCGCATGTATCGCCCGGACCTTGCGATCTGCGCCGGCCCGGCAGAATTTGTCTCGGCGATCAAGGACCTCGAACCTCCGGCCCTGCCGCTTTGGGCCGAGCGAAAGTCGACCATGCACGACGCCTATCTCAAATGGTCGACGCCGCCGGAGACCGGTCCCGGCGAGGTCCATATGGGGCCGATCATGTCCTGGATTGAAGATAACGTCCCCGACGATGCGATCTTCACAAATGGCGCAGGAAACTATGCCACCTGGCTGCACCGCTTCCATCGCTTCCAGAAATACAACACCCAGTCCGCTCCGACCTCCGGCTCCATGGGCTATGGCCTACCGGCAGCGGTCGCCGCCAAACAGCTGTTTCCCGAGCGCGAAGTCGTCTGCTTTGCCGGTGATGGCTGCTTCATGATGCATGGGCAGGAGTTCATCACCGCCGTCCGCTATGGACTGCCGATCATCACCGTACTGGTCAACAACGGCATATACGGCACCATCCGCATGCATCAGGAGCGGGAATATCCGGGTCGCGTCAGCGGCACCGACCTCGTCAATCCGGATTTCGTCGCCTACGCCAAAGCCTTCGGCGGCCATGGTGAAATGGTGGAAAAAACCGAGGATTTCGGACCGGCCTATCTGCGCGCCCGTGAAAGCGGCAAAGCGGCAATCATCGAGGTCCGGCTCGATCCGGAAGCAATTACGCCAGCGAAAACACTGACTCAGATCCGCAACAAAGCCTAAGGCCCAGATTTGAGCATTTGCTCAAAAAGTCAGGAACCAAAGTCTGTTCATGTCGTTGATGCGGCATGGCAAATGAAACAAAACGAAAAGCACTGGGAGGCATGTCGACCTTCGTGGCCGTCATCTTCCTCATCGCAATCGCTCTTGCAGCCTTTTATCTTTTCGGCATGACGCCGGGCGAAGCGTGATCAACAGATACACAAAAAGGGGCTGGATCTTCCGGCCCCTTTTTACATTTTCTGGGATAAAGAGAGCTTGCTTGATTACCGAGCGGTCGGCAATCACAGGCCGAGTTCGCGCTTGAAGACGGCGGACAACCGCGCACAAAAATCGACAGTGATCTGCTTGTCGGACAATGCATAGGCCCGCGTTGCCGTTCGCTGGGCAGCCTTGAAGGCTTTCTCCGTTTCCGCCTGCGGATTAGATGATGTCCCGCGAGCATATTTCAGAAACAGCGACTTCGAATCCCACACCATCGACGGACGCTTGTAGCGAATATCGCAAGCCCGCGCATAAATCATGGCTTGAGCGGCAACATCCAGTTCCGAACCCTGGGGCACGGAAGGCAGAGTTTGAGAGTGCGCCACGGATGCCAGCAGGCTACTGGCGATGCAAATCGTAAGCAGAGGTACTTTCAGCATCCGTGGCGCTCTTTATCAGATTGCGGCGGTTACGATGAACTCGACCTTGTACTTCGGAGCGGCCAGAGCAGCTTCGCTCGTGGCGCGGGCCGGCGGGTTGGCCGGATCAATCCAGGCTTCCCAGACGGCATTCATTTCGCCGAAGGTCGACATGTCGGAGAGATAGATGATCGTCTGCAGGATCTTCGACTTGTCGGAGCCGCTCGCGGCCAGCAGACGATCGACTTCAGCCAGCGCGTCCTTGCACTGGTCGGTAACGGTTTCGCCTTCGCCAACCTGGCCGGCGAGATAAACGGTGTTGCCGTGTACGACCGCGCCGCTCATGCGGGCGCCGGGCTCGATGCGCTTGATGCTCATGGGAATGCTCCTGAATGCTGAGCTTGGAAAAAGCGCGGAGTGAAGGTCACACCGCGCGCGAAAAACGGGTCAGCCCTTGAAACGCTGGGCCTGTTCGTAGATGGCGGTCGAGCGCGCGCCGGACCGGCAAAAGCCGAGCATCGGCTTTTGAAAATCTTCCAGCGCATCGGCCATCTCGGTCACGCCCTCCGGCGTCAGGCCCATGCGGCCAACCGGAATGTGACGGATTTCGAGGCCGAGTTCCTTCGCGCGAGCTTCGATTTCCGCATAATGCGGCTGACCGGGCTCTTCCTCGTCAGGCCGATTGCAGACGAGAGACTTGAAGCCGAGCGCCTTTACCTCGTCCAGTTCCTCAACGGTGATCTGACCGGAGACGGAATACTCGTCGTTGATCTGGCGGATATCCATGGGCAACCTCCATTTTTGTGGCGCCAGCATTACGCGGTGGCTTGACGAGCGTCAACGGCACATAGTCGCATCTCAGACGAAGGCGAAGCGCAGCGCATAGTCTGCGCTCTCGCCTGGCTGAAGCCATTGCAACTCGCCTGTCTTGGCCAGTTCCTCGCGGCCCGCCATTCGATGCGATACCGGTTCAATTCCAAGCACATGCGCCGGAGACTTCTGGTTTCTCCACACCTGCAGAAAAGGCAGGCCATCGGTCTTGAAGCGCACCTTCAATGTCGAGCCGCCGAGCGACGCGATCGGGCCGAGTGCGATTTCCGCCCATTCCTCACCCGTACGGCTTGCCGGAACACAGAACACGCTGCCCGGCTCCGGCCCGAAATCCCAGCGCATCTGGCCACCGTCCAGCATGGCCCCCGTCAGATGCACGCCATCGTCGAACAACCATGCGCCGATATTCATGTGGTACATATGCACTCGCGCCATCGGCCTGGTTCCGGTATTGGTCACCTTGTCCTGCAGGCAGACCTCGCCGGTTGCGCCATCGATCCTCCAATGACGTTCGAGCAGCGCCTCGCCGCCATCCGCCGTTTTAACGGCCACACGGGCACGACATTCGGCCTCCTCCCCCTGCATATCCCAGAACAAAATCTCGGCCGGGTGGGAAGAATAAGAGCCATGCAGCGGATATTTCCGGCCATCCGCGTCGCCGGCAATCGCTTCCGGATGGCGGATATGGTCCGGCCCGCACGTAAACAGAAATCCTTCCAGCGAATGGTCGATACGCGAATCACCATCGTCGGGAATCGCACGGCCGGGAGCGATATCAGTGTCGTGAACAAAGCATTTTCCGATATCCAGAACAGAGCTCTCGTCGAGCTCAAGCTTCGGTCCGAGGGCCGCCGTAAAGGTTTTCATCCACATTTCCTCCTGATGCTCACAACGCGTTTACCCAAGGTGAGCGGAATTTAATGATTCATTCATTGCAAACTGGGATTTTTCCATACAAGCGTCAAAATTAGCTTGTCAGTCAATGCACATAGCAAACGGGAACCAAGCACCCACATTCCCGATTACATAAATGTGCAACAGTATAATCGGTGAGAACGTGAAGCGCTCCGTCCTTTTCAGCATCAGCCTTGCGGCTCTGGCGATCTCGGTCGTTCCTGCAGCAGCGCAGTCGCGTTACGCGCAATATTCCGACCGACCCGTTCTGGTCGCACCAGACGGCGCGATCCTCGACTACATGCCCAACCAGCGGGACATGTATCTCAGTCGCGACGGCGCAGGCCGGCGGGTCTATCTCGACCGATACGGCAATATCATCGCCACGGAAATGCGTCAGGGTGGCAATCGGCAGCGTTATGAGGAGTATCCGCCTGCACCGCGAGGCTATGACAACCGCCGTCAGGCAGGAGCCAATACCTCGCGTTACGACAATCAGGGCGGATACCAGGATTATCGTCAATATCGCCCGGAAGAGCCGGGATCGGTAACCGGCTCCATCGGCGGCTCCGTCACCCGCATGCCGCTCGAGCAGCAGGAACTACCGGGCGTCGATCAGGGCTATTCGGAAGAAGCATCGCTTGAGCCGAACCAGAGCATGCCACCGGCAGATAATCTGCACCCGAACAAGCCGGTCATCACGGTCACGAAAAAACCGCAGGCCGAGATCGCGGCGCTGCAGGTATTTCTCGACCGCGAAGGCATTTCGCCGGGCGTTATCGACGGCCACCTTGGCGATAACGTCAACAAGGCGATTGCAGCCTGGCAGGAAATGACGGGCGAAACGCTCGATCCGAACAATTCCGAGGATATCATGCAGCGCCTCACCTATTCGGGTGGACTGCCGATCGTCGACTATACGATCACCGCATCGGACGCTGCAGGTCCATACGTTGCCGCCATTCCGGAAGACTACGCCCATAAGGCCGCGCTGCCAGCCATGTCATTTACCTCGGTTACGGAAAAGCTGGCTGAACAGTTTCATATGGACGAAGGGTATCTGAAGGCCCTCAACCCGAACGCCGACTTCACCATCCCGGGCACGATCGTCAAGGTCATCAATCCTGGCCAGCCGAAGACAGGTCAGGTGACGCGCATCATCGCCGACAAGGGGCGCAAGCAGGTCTTCGCTTATGGTGCCGACGGCAATCTGATCGCCGCCTATCCGGCAACTATCGGATCTTCGGACACGCCGTCGCCATCAGGCGACCATACGGTGCAGCGTATCGCGCTTGATCCGGGATATACCTACAATCCGAAGATCAACTTCACCCAGGGCAACAACACTCAGATCCTGCAGATCCCGCCGGGTCCGAATGGTCCGGTCGGTACGGTCTGGATTGCACTTTCCAAGCCCACTTACGGCATTCACGGCACGCCGGAACCGTCGAAGATCGGCAAGACCAACAGCCACGGCTGCGTGCGCCTCACCAATTGGGATGCGACCGAGCTCGCAAAGATGGTCAAGCCGGGAACGACAGTGCAATTCGTCGAATAAACAGAACAAGGCATACAAACGTCACAAACGGCAATGGCCGGCTTTCGCCGGCCATATTCATATCAGAGAGTGTATGGAGATGTATCAGGCGACGCCCCGGCCGAGCCCGATCAGCCGAGCGACTGCAGTGCGGGTCATTCTGGTCGGCATCAGCCGCAGAACTTCAGATGCATAGGCGCGAACGTTATCCTTCGCCTTTTCGACATTGCTGACCTTCGACGGATCCATGCTGTAAAGCGTACCGCCGCTCTCAAACAACTCCTTGAAAGCGGTCCGCTCGCCGATCGGCGTTGTAAGCACATTCACACCCTTGGCCGCCAGCAAGCCTTTGATGGCAAGCAGCGCCTTGGTCGTGACCATCGACGTTACTCGCGTCAATACGACCGAATGCGCAATATCCAGCCTGCCCTTCTCCTTCATCATCGCCAGAAGGTCGAGGATTTGCGCAGCCCCCTTGGCATCCATCGCCGAACCCTGCACCGGGATAAACACATGGTCAGAAAGCCCGAGCGCCGTTGTCACCAACGCATCGCGCGCGCCTGCAAGGTCGATGATGAAATAGTCGGTAGCGGAGGCCATTTCCCGCAAGTGGCAGTGAAGTGACGCAACGGTAACCTCCGAGATCACCTCGATATTGCGGACCTCACCGGAGGTCTCCTGCCACTGGCTGATCCAGCGCTGCGGATCGGCATCTATGATCGTGATACGAAATCCCTGATGGGCAAGCTCGGTCGCCAGCAGCAGCGCTGCGGTCGTTTTCCCGGCTCCGCCCTTGGCATTGGCGAAAGATATGACTGGCATTTTCCATTCCTTGGAGGTGACGAGCCGCATCGCTCTGCTGGCATCCCCGAAGCATGGGGCCTTCTCAGCTACATCTTTTCCAAAGATGGTTAATCAGCGGTTAATTCGCAGCCTGGCGCGGCTGCATCACCGTAAACTGATGCATTCGGGTATCAACGGGGCGACACCAAACAGCGATCGCCCCGTTTTCTTGCCCTTCCTGATCAGGCGAGCGACGCCGCCTCCTTGTGCCCCATGGCAAACTCTTCCTCCGGGGAGAGAATCAGCCGATGGCGACCGACGATGGCGAAATAGGCGATCGCCACGGCGAACCACATGACGACCCAGACCACACCCTTGAAGAAATTCGGATCCTGGACCTGATAGATCAGCGTGACGACGGCAATCCCGATTGTCAGAGCAGCACCGGGGATGCCAAGCGGCGAGCGGAACGGCCGCTCGATATTTGGCAGCTTCTTGCGCAGGATGATGAAGGAGATCGCCTGCATGATATAGGAGAACATCGCTCCGAAAACGGCCATGTTCAGGAGCACTGCGCCGATCACCGTCCCGCCCTGCTCCGCGCCGAGCGCGAACCAGATGACCAACATGACTGCAAGACCAACGGCAGCACCGGCCATCATCGCAACATAAGGCGTTTTGTAGACTGGATGAGTAACTGAGAGCGCAGTCGGGAAATAACCGGCACGCGAAAGCGAATAGATTTGCCGGCCTTGCGCGTAGAGGATCGTGTGGAAGCTGGCGATCAGTCCGGTCAGCGCCACGAGCCCGAGGATGACGACACCGCTGTCACCATAAACGGCCTTGAAGCCATCAAGCAGCGGCTCGAGCGCCGAACCCAAATGGAAGGCCCCGACACCCGGCAATGACGGATTGAGAAGCACGATCATGAAGGCCGAGACCATCAGGGTAATAATGCCGAGAATGATCCCCTTGGGCATGTCACGCTTCGGATCGACGGACTCTTCCGCCGCCAGCGGCAGTTGCTCGATGGCAAGAAACAGCCACACGGCAAAGGGCAGCGTCGCAAGAACACCCGAAAAACCGAATGGGAACCAGTCGCCGTTACCTTCGGGCAATTCGATCGCCGAGCCATCCGGTCCAACACCGATATTCAGCGCCCAACGGGAGAAATCCATGTTCGGGATGGCGCTAATCCAGAAGAACACCAGCACCGCCAGAGAAATCAGCGTGATAACCAATGTTACCTTGAACGAAAGTTCCAGGCCGAAAACATTCAGCGCCAGGAATACGCCATAGAACAATATCCACAGAAGCGGCGAATAGGCTGGATCGAGACCAAGGATCGAGTTCACATAAGCCGTGATGAAGGTGACAATGACCGCCGGCGTCAGCACATATTCAACGTTTTCACAAAGACCGGTGAGAAATCCGCCCCACGGCCCCATCGCAGTGCGGGCAAAGGAGTAGGCCGCCCCGGTATGCGGCAGCGCCGGGCTCATTTCCGCGATCGAAAATGTCAGGCCGAGATACATGACCGCGATGATCATGCCTGCCACCAGCATGCCACCCCAGCCGCCGGTCGCAAAACCGAAGTTCCAGCCCGAGAAATGCCCGGAAATAACGGCACCGACCCCGAGCGCCCAAAGCGACCAGACACCGGCATAACGCGACAGACCGCGCTTATCGAAATAGGATGCATCAGCCTTCTTGTAGCTGACGCCAGCAGATGAACTTTCCATTCCCCTTCTCCTGCTCAAAGCAAAGGGCTCCTGCCCCAGCGGCCGGATATGCCCATAGACCGTCAAGACCCGATATTTCGGTGTCCGGACCGCACAGCTTTGACGACTCCCAGGAGGATCTTGTTCGGTTGTTGCCAGATGGCCCTACCGTGTTTCAGACCAGTCGCGATCCCTCGACCGATCTGTTGAAATGCATCATCCTCCGAAATCACGAGGCAGACGCGGCCATTCAGAAGACGACCGGACACCGTAAACGAAAGATTGATGCAAGCATTCTTCACTTTCAAGTTGTCGTCAAATGGAACTTCATCCTGCATCTGGCCAAATTGCGCCTTACGTGTTCCATCCACGACGTCCCGACCCGGTTATCCACAGCCGCAGCCCCGCCGTTTTTGACGATCGCGAAAAAAATGCTTTGAAAGCTGGAGCTTATGGCCTGATGATCCGGCAATCGACTGTCACATACAGTTCACGATACCGCACTACGAGTTGCCGCCGACACGATCAAACCTCAGGAGGACATCCGTGCTCAAGAACGCTCATCGCCTGCTTTCGCTGACGACCGCCGCAGTCGTCGCATCCACAAGCTTCGCTTTTGCCGAGCCGAGCGCCGAACTGATCGCAGCCGCCAAGAAGGAAGGTTCGCTGACGACCATTGCGCTACCCCACAGCTGGTGCGGTTACGGTGACATCATTGCCGGCTTCAAGAAGAAGTACGGCATTGAAGTCAACGAACTGAACCCGGACGCAAGCTCTGGTGACGAAATCGAAGCGATCAAGGCCAACAAGGGCAATACCGGTCCGCAGGCGCCTGACGTCATCGACGTCGGCCTCTCCTTCGGCCCCTCTTCCAAGGCCGAAGGCCTGATCCAGCCCTACAAGGTCTCCACCTGGGATTCGATCCCGGCTGACGCAAAGGATGCCGACGGCCACTGGTATGGCGACTATTACGGCGTTCTCTCCTTCGTCGTGAACACCGACATCGTCAAGGAAGTCCCGAAGGACTGGAAGGACCTCACCAAGTCCGACTATGCCAATTCGGTTGCGCTCGCAGGTGACCCGCGCGGCTCCAACCAGGCCGTACAGGCCGTCTACGCAGCCGGTCTTGCCGGCGGCGAAACCGATGCCACCAAGGCTGGCGAAGCCGGCCTGAAGCTGTTCTCGGAGATCAACAAGGCTGGCAATTTCGTGCCTGTCATCGGCAAGTCCGCCTCGCTCGCTCAGGGCTCCACCCCGATCGTCATCGCCTGGGACTATAACGGCCTCTCCTGGCGCGACACGCTGAAGGGCAACCCGCCGCTCGAAGTCGTCGTTCCGGAGACCGGTGTTGTCGCCGGCGTATATGTCCAGGCAATCTCGGCCTTCGCACCGCACCCGAACGCAGCCAAGCTGTGGATGGAATATATCTATTCCGACGAAGGCCAGCTCGGTTATCTGAAGGGATATTGCCACCCGATCCGCTTCAACGATCTTGCGAAGAACAACAAGATCCCGAAGGAAATGCTCGACGCACTGCCGCCGGCAGCAGCTTACGAGAAGGCCAAGTTCCCGACTCTCGACGAACAGGCCGCAGGCAAGACCGCCATCACCACCAAGTGGGATTCGGTCGTCGGCGCCAACGTTCAGTAATGCATCTCGCCTCCCCGTCTGTCGGCGGGGAGGCTTTCTTTCGTCTCCCACAGAAGCGCTATTTCATGACAACGGCATCATCGTCCTTCATCGACAGACGCACCGTCATCGATTGGCTCGGCATCGCGCCGTTCATGATTTTCGCGCTGATGTTTCTGATCGTTCCGACGCTTTATCTCGTGATGGGAGCTTTTTTCACGCCGGACGGTCAGTTCACCTTCAAGAATATCGCTGACCTTTTCACACCGACAATCCTCTCGGCCTACTGGATTTCGATCAAGGTCTCGTTTGCCTCTTCGCTCGGCGGCGCGCTGATCGGCTTTTTCCTCGCCTGGGCAATCGTGCTCGGCGGCCTGCCCTCCTGGATTCGCTCCGGCCTTTTGACATTTTCCGGCGTCGCCTCGAATTTTGCCGGCGTGCCGCTTGCTTTTGCCTTCATTGCCACGCTCGGCCGCACCGGCCTCGTCACGGTATTCCTGCGCGACTGGTTCGGCTTCAATCTATATTCGACCGGTTTCAATCTCCTGTCCTTCGTCGGTTTGACCGTCACCTACATGTTCTTCCAGATCCCGCTGATGGTTCTGATCCTGACCCCGGCTCTCGACGGCCTGAAGAAGGAGTGGCGCGAGGCCTCGGAAATCCTCGGCGCCTCGACTTGGCAATATTGGCGGATGGTCGCCTTCCCGATCCTCTGGCCAAGCCTGCTCGGCACCAGCCTGCTTCTCTTCGCCAATGCTTTCGGTGCCATTGCCACCGCCTATGCATTGACCGGCTCCTCTCTCAATATCGTGCCGATCCTTCTTTATGCGCAGATCCGCGGCGACGTGTTGCATAACCCGAACCTGGGTTATGCGCTGGCGCTTGGCATGATCGTCATCACCGGCCTGTCGAACATTCTCTATATCTGGCTGCGCATGCGCGCCGAACGCTGGCAGAAGTGAGGGCGACAGAGATGAAGATGACGAAATTCTTCGCCTGGCTCGCTATCGCTATCGGGCTGATCTACTTTTTCGTTCCGCTGCTCGGTACATTTGAATTCTCGTTGCGCATGCGTCGCGGTGAATATTCCTTCGACGCCTATGGATCGGTCTTTTCCGATGTCCAGTTTCAGCAGACCTTCGGCTTTTCCATTCTGATGGCGCTGTTCACCATCGCCTTCGGTATGCTGCTTGTTGTACCGACGGCCTACTGGGTCCGTCTTCGCTTGCCGCAGATGCGCCCGGTGGTCGAGTTTGTCACCCTTATGCCTCTCGTCATTCCGGCGATCGTCATCGTCTTCGGTTACTTGCGCCTCTACAATTCCTCGTCCTACATCCCGTTCACCGGGTCGACATTCGGCACCAACGTGCTTCTTGTAATGTCCTACATCACCCTGTCGCTGCCCTACATGTATCGTTCGGTCGACACCGCGATGCGCACGATCGACGTTCGCACCCTGACCGAGGCCGCCGAAATCCTCGGCGCAAAGTGGCCAACCATATTGTTTCGCTGCATTTTCCCGAATGTCATGTCGGGTGTCCTGTCGGGCGCGTTCATCACGTTTGCGATCGTCATGGGCGAGTTCACAATGGCAGCTCTCCTCAATCGCCCGGCCTTTGGTCCGTATCTGCAGCTTGTCGGCGCCAACAAGGCCTATGAGCCGTCCGCTCTCGCTGTCATCGCCTTCGCCATGACCTGGCTTTCCATGGGCCTCATTCAGCTCGTCTCTCGTCTCAGCAAGATGGCGCCGACCCGCCGCGCCTAAGGAATTCCGCCCATGTCCTTCCTCGTCCTCGACAGTCTCAAGAAGAGTTTCGGCCAGACCCAGGTCGTCAAGGATTTCAACATGTCGATCGACAAGGGAGAATTCATCTCCTTTCTCGGCCCGTCCGGCTGCGGCAAAACGACGATCCTCAGAATGATCGCCGGTTTCGAAACCCCGAGCGACGGCACGATAACCATCAACGGCAAGAACCAGTCGGGCCTGAAAACCAGCCAGCGCAATATCGGCATGGTTTTCCAGGCCTACGCGCTCTTCCCCAACATGAATGTTTTCGACAACGTCGCCTTCGGCCTCAAGGTCGCAGGCCAGCCGAAGGCTGAGATAGAGGCGCGGGTGAAGGAGATGTTGAAGCTCATCCATCTTGAGCACCTTGCCGACCGCTACCCCTATCAGATGTCTGGAGGCCAGCAGCAACGCGTGGCCCTTGCGCGGGCGCTGGCTCCCAAACCCCAGGTTTTGCTGCTCGACGAACCGCTTTCTGCGCTTGACGCAAAAATCCGCGTATCGCTGCGCGAAGAAATCCGCCAGATTCAGCGCCAGCTTGGCATCACCACCGTTTTCGTCACGCACGATCAGGAAGAGGCATTGTCCATATCCGATCGTATCGTCGTCATGAATGCCGGCCGTGCCGATCAGATCGGTACGCCATCGGATATCTACAATCGCCCCTCAACACGTTTCGTCGCCTCATTCGTCGGCACGCTCAATATCATCGACGCGGCAGTAGCCGACCCGGCCGCCAATACGATCCGTATCGGCGAAAACGTCATCACTCTACGCGAGCCTATCGGCGCTCTGAAATCTGGAGAAAAAGTCTCCGTCGCCCTGCGGCCGGAAGCGGGTTCGTTGGCAGAAAGCGCCAAAGGCGATACCGCCCTCACAGGAACAGTCGTCTCGTCTCACTTCCTCGGTTCGGTCGTTCGCACGAAATTCGGCGTCGGCGGCAACAAGATTTCCTTCGACATGTTCAACGCCCCGGACAAGGTCCTTCCGCAGCCGGGCGAAACCGTCACCCTGCGCTTTGCGGCAAGCGACCTGTTATTGATCAAGGATTGATCAACGGCGCTCGTTGGCAGCATCAGTCCTGTTGCCAAACTGCATCGCCATACCAGTGGAATGACCGGAAAAACGGCCTTTGAACCTTGATATGCGGCCTCCCATGCCGCATTCCGGTTGGCGCTATCTCCCTGAGCGGGAGCCCACCCCGTACCTTCAGTTGAATACAATGTCTTCGATTACCTCATCGGCTCCTTCGAGAGCCGCACCGCGCCGTCTTACCTCTCAGGATTTCAGAACCCTCGGCCTCGCGGCGCTCGGCGGCGCCCTGGAATTCTATGATTTCATCATCTTCGTCTTTTTCGCGACGGTGATCGGCAAACTGTTCTTTCCGCCGGACATGCCGGAATGGCTGGTGCTGATCCAGACCTTCGGTATTTTCGCAGCCGGTTATCTCGTTCGCCCGCTCGGCGGCATCGTGCTTGCCCATTTCGGCGACATGTTCGGCCGCAAAAAGGTCTTTGCCTTTTCGATCCTCTTGATGGCGCTGTCGACGCTCGGCATGGCTGTCATGCCGACCTATGCGACGATCGGCGTCCTCGCCCCCATCCTTCTCGTATTGATGCGCATCCTGCAGGGGGCAGCCATCGGCGGCGAGGTTCCAGGTGCATGGACCTTCGTGGCCGAACACGTCCCTTTCCGCCGTGTCGGCTTTGCCTGCGGCTTTCTGACATCAGGTCTCTCATTCGGCATTCTGCTTGGCTCGTCCATTGCAACCGTAATCAACACGGTCTTCACGCCGGAAGCGATCGCCGATGGCGCATGGCGCATTCCGTTTTTCATCGGCGGCATTTTCGGCCTCCTCTCTGTCTGGATGCGTCGCTGGCTGCAGGAAACGCCGATCTTCGTCGAGATGAAGGCCAGCCGTGCGCTTGCTCCGGAACTGCCGCTGAAGACGGTCCTGCGCGACCATCTGCGCGGCGTCGTCATCTCCATGCTGCTCACCTGGATCCTGTCGGCAGCAATCGTCGTCACGACCCTGATGACAGCAACCTTGCTGCAGAAAATCTACGGCTACACCGCCCAGCAATCGCTTGCTGCCACAAGCTTCGGCACCCTCTTCTTGATCTTCGCCACATCAGCGGCCGGCAGCATTGTCGATCGCGTTGGTTCGGGGCGTTTCTTCACGATCGCCGGTGTCGTCTTTGGAGCAGCCACGTGGGCCTTCTACAGCTTCGCTGCAACGTCGATCACCCTCATGTTCGCGCTTTATGCGGTCATGGGTCTGGCGGTAGGCCTGGTTGGCGCAGTGCCCTATGTTATGGTTCGTGCTTTCCCGGCCCGCGTCCGTTTCACAGGCCTGTCCTTCTCCTACAACGTCTCCTACGCCATATTCGGCGGTCTCACCCCGATTGGCGTTACCACCGCGCTTGCCATCAACCCTATGGCGCATGCCTGGTATCTGCTGTTCATCGCGGCATTGACGGTCGGCATCGGCATCTACCTGATGCTGCACGGCGACAAGGTCGAGTCCGAAGCCGGCATCGAGGAACTGACAGCGCGGTTGGCTAAAGCCTGACCGCAAAACTGAATGCGATATGAAAAGGAAAAGCCGGAAAATAAAACTTTCCGGCTTTTCTATGTGATCATCGGAAACCAAGCCTGGCAGAAAAGACCGCTGCACCGCCATCCTCAAGAGAGGCCGCGGCTGGACTATGACTGGCTCAGATAACGTCCAGCTTCATTGGAAGATACGAAGTTCTGATCGCTCATCCTGCAGTGAGTATTATCAACAGAAAAAATTCAAAATATAATTCATCTAAATTGACCGCGAAAATAATATAGAAATATAAAATAAAAATACAAAAGCACCACCGCAAGACGCGAGAATTCCATGAGAAATCATTATGAAGTCTTGGATGCATTGCGTTTCATTGCCGCCACTGGCGTTCTTTTATTTCATTTAGCACATTGGCTGAACATACCCTGGCTACTTCCCAATGCCGGTATAGCCGTCGATTTCTTCTTCTGCCTCAGCGGCTTTGTGATGGTCGTGGCATATCAGCACAAAATAGGTTCCTCCTCCGACTTGTTGCCATTTCTGCGAGTGAGGGTGCTGCGACTTTGGCCAATGATCATGCTCGCGACATTCATGAGTGCCAGCTATCTCGTCGCAAAGGGATTTTTGTCATCTGACGCCCCAACCATCCCCATGGTCCTGGAAGCAGCCAGTTTGTCGTTGATTTCCGTGCCCTATATGGATGCGCCCGTCTCTATCGGCGGCCCTCAGGTATTCCCTTTGAATGGACCACAATTCTCGCTGTTTTTCGAGATTTTCGTGAATATAGTCTGGGCGGCACTCCTGATCACCCTCCCTCGAAGGTTCTATCTGATCACCTGCGCCATCCTAATTCCTCTTTCTGGCGCCTGCCTTTATTATGGCTTTGGTGGTGATACGACTGCGAATTTCTGGTTGGGTTTCCCGCGGGTAATATGCTCGTTCTTCGTCGGCATTCTGGCCGCCAATCTGTTGATCAAAGATTGGGACCCTGGCGTTTTGGGTCGCAGACTATTCGTCGCGCTTCTTTTGATGACTGCACTTTTAGTCATCCTGCCGATACCAATGGGTCGGTACGCGACGATCTGGACGATTATCGTATCACCGATACTTGTCGTCCTCGGCGCCAAACAGCAGCTGCCGTCAAGACTGAAAGCAGCCGCCACGTTCAGCGGAACACTTTCGTATCCGATCTACACTCTGCACTACCCACTCTTCTGCTGGTTGAACGGTATTTTCGTCATGATAACAAAATCGCAGGGAGGCCTGTTGGAAGCGGCCATCCTGGCCCCCATCATAATAGCGATCTGCTATCTGGTCACAATCAGGATCGAATTGCCCGTCATGGCCGCGCTCAAGCGCGCAAACGCGCCAATAGTAAAAAGCCCTGCCTGAAAGCTTATGAGCCGCGCGCAGAAAGCCACAACGGCAGACGTGCCCACGATATCCCACACCAGCACCAACCATGCCAGCTATGGCTGACGGAACATATTTGGCCGATAAATCAACATGAGATGTCGGAAGGCTCATCGAGCCCTCCGACAAATCGCTTTTTTGTTCAACCGTTAAGCGGCGTCCTCAACAGCTTCCGCAGCCGCACCGCCGGGTACATAGTTCAAGACCGGCCCCAGCCAGCGCTCGACCTCTTCAATCGCCATCCCCTTGCGCGACGCATAATCTTCCACCTGATCGCGCTCGACCTTTGCGACACCAAAATAGTAGCTGGCAGGATGGCCGATATAGATACCCGAGACCGACGAACCCGGCCACATGGCATAGCTTTCAGTGAGCTCAACACCAGTCGCATTCGTCGCATCGAGCAACGAGAACAAGGTAGCCTTTTCAGTGTGATCCGGCTGGGCCGGATAACCGGGTGCGGGACGAATGCCCGCATATTCCTCGTGAATCAGCTCGTCGTTACTGAATGCCTCGTCTGAGGCATAACCCCAGAATTCCTTGCGGACGCGTTGGTGCATGCGTTCGGCGAACGCCTCCGCGAAACGGTCTGCCAGCGCCTTGACCAGGATCGAGGAATAATCGTCATTTGCCCGCTCGAACCGCTCGGCGATCGCCACTTCCTCTATACCCGCCGTGACGACGAACCCGCCGACATAATCTGCCTTTCCGCTATCGACCGGCGCCACGAAATCCGACAGCGCCACATTCGGCCGCCCGTCGCGTTTCGAAAGCTGCTGGCGCAGGGTAAAGAAAGTACCAAGGTCCTCGGAGCGTTTTTCGTCGGTAAACAGGCGAATATCGTCGCCGATCGAATTTGCCGGCCAGAAGCCGATAACCGCCCGCGGACGGAACCACTTTTCCGCGATGATCTTCTTCAGCATCGCTTGGGCATCGCTCCACAGCTGACGCGCTGCCTCGCCCTGCTTCTCGTCCTCGAGGATCGCCGGATAACGACCCTTCAGCTCCCATGTCTGGAAGAATGGCGTCCAATCGATATATTGGGCCAGTTCCTCAAGATCATAGGTCTCGAACACTTTCTTGCCGGTGAACTGCGGCTTAACAGGCTCATAGGCGGCCCAATCCACCTTCTCCGCATTGGCACGGGCACGGGCAATCGGCAGGCGCAATTTCTCGCGTTCATTGCGGGCATGCGCCTCGGCAACTTTCGCATATTCGCCACGGATGCCCTCGACATAGGCCGGCTTCTGCTCTTCCGACAGCAATGCCGATACAACACCCACCGCACGGCTGGCATCGGTCACATAGATCGCCTGCCCCTTTTCGTAACGCGGATGGATCTTTACCGCCGTATGCACACGGCTGGTCGTAGCCCCGCCGATCAAGAGCGGAACGTCAAAACCCTGGCGTTCCATTTCGGCCGCCACATGCACCATCTCGTCGAGCGACGGCGTGATCAGACCGGAAAGCCCGATGATATCGACCTTCTCGGCCACGGCCGTTTCGAGGATTTTCGTCGCCGGCACCATCACCCCGAGATCGATGATCTCGTAATTATTGCAGGCAAGCACGACGCCGACGATGTTCTTGCCGATGTCATGTACGTCACCCTTGACGGTCGCCATCAGCACCTTGCCGGCCGACTTGCGCTCGTCGCCGCCATTAAGCCGTTTCTCTTCTTCCATGTACGGGAGCAGCACGGCCACCGCCTGCTTCATGACGCGGGCTGATTTCACCACCTGCGGCAGGAACATTTTGCCCGAACCGAACAGGTCGCCGACCACGTTCATACCGGCCATCAATGGGCCTTCGATAACATGCAGCGGACGCTCTGCCTTTTGCCGAGCCTCTTCCGTATCTGCCTCGATATAGTCGGTGATGCCGTTCACCAGAGCATGCGACAGACGCTCTTCGACCGGCTTTTCGCGCCATGCCAGGTCCTGAACCTTGGCTTCCTTGCCCGGTCCGCCACGGAACCGCTCTGCGACCTCAAGCAGCCGCTCGGTGCCGTCGGCACGGCGGTTCAGTACGACGTCCTCGCAGGCCTCGCGCAGTTCCGGATCGATATTCTCGTAAATCGCCAACTGGCCGGCATTGACGATGCCCATGTCCATCCCTGCCTGAATGGCATGGTAGAGGAACACGGCATGCATCGCCTCACGTACCGGCTCGTTGCCGCGGAAGGAGAAGGACAGGTTGGAGACACCGCCCGAAATATGCACGAGCGGCATTCTTTCGCGGATAGTCCGCGTCGCCTCGATAAAGTCGACGCCGTAATTGTTGTGCTCCTCGATACCGGTCGCGACGGCAAACACGTTCGGGTCGAAAATGATGTCTTCCGGCGGGAAACCCGCCTGTTCGGTCAGGATCTTGTAGGCGCGAGTGCAGATCTCGACCTTGCGCTCATAGCTGTCGGCCTGCCCCGTCTCGTCGAACGCCATGACGACGACGGCGGCACCGTAGTTGCGCACGATTTTGGCATGCGCCAGAAACTTCTCCTCGCCTTCCTTCAGCGAGATCGAGTTGACGATCGCCTTGCCCTGCACGCATTTAAGGCCAGCCTCGATGATCTCGAATTTAGACGAGTCGATCATCACCGGCACACGGGCGATATCCGGCTCTGCGGCGATCAGGTTGATGAATTCGACCATCGCCTTTTCCGAGTCGATCAGGCCTTCATCCATATTGATGTCGATGACCTGCGCACCGTTTTCCACCTGGTCGCGCGCGACAGCCAATGCCGCCGTATAATCGGCATTGGTGATCAACTTGCGGAATTTCGCCGAGCCGGTGACGTTGGTGCGCTCGCCCACGTTGACGAAGGGAATGTCCTTGGTCAGCACGAAAGGCTCGAGCCCCGACAGCGACATGAACGGCACATGTTCGGGAAGCGCCCGCGGCGGATATTTGGCCACGGCTTCCGCAATTGCGCGAATATGGTCCGGCGTCGAGCCGCAGCAGCCGCCGACCACATTGACGAGACCTTCGCGGGCAAAACCCTCCACCTGGCGCGCCATCATCTCCGGCGTTTCGTCATATTGTCCGAATTCGTTCGGAAGGCCGGCATTCGGGTAGGCGCAGATGAACGTGTCGGAAACGGCAGATAGTTCCTGCAGATGCGGCCGCATCGCGTCGGCGCCGAGCGCGCAGTTCAGACCGATGGTGAATGGATTGGCATGGTTGACCGAGTTCCAGAAGGCGGAAGGCGTCTGCCCCGACAGCGTGCGGCCGGAAAGGTCGGTGATCGTGCCGGAGATCATCACCGGCAGATGCACGCCCTTCGCCTCGAAACGCTCTTCGCAGGCAAAGATCGCAGCCTTGGCGTTCAGCGTATCGAAGATCGTCTCGATCAGGATGATGTCGGCACCACCATCGATCAGTCCGTCGATCTGCTCGCCATAAGCGATACGCAAATCATCGAAGGACACGGCGCGATAACCGGGATTGTTGACGTCGGGCGAAATAGAAGCGGTGCGGTTGGTCGGGCCTATAGCGCCTGCGACGAAACGGCGACGGCCGTCTTCTTTTTCGGCGCGGATTGCAGCACGGCGGGCGAGTCGAGCACCGTCGCGGTTCATGTCATAAACCGCGCCTTCCATCTCGTAATCCGCCTGCGCAATACGTGTAGACGAAAACGTGTTGGTTTCGAGAATATCGGCACCAGCCATAGCATAACGATAATGGATGTCCTCAATCGCCTGCGGCTGCGTCAGGATCAGAAGGTCGTTATTGCCCTGCTGATGGCAGGCGCAGCCGATAAAGCGCTCACCACGAAAATGATCCTCGTTGTAACCCAGCCCCTGGATCTGCGTACCCATGGCACCGTCGATCACGAGAATGCGCTCACTGGCGGCTTTTTTGAGAGCTTCCAGAATTTCTGCGCCATTACGGCGAGCACCTTCGGGACCGAACAGTTCATCGAACAAGGCAGACACTCCTGATAGAGATCAAGGCAATATCCATAATCATATAAAGATACCTTTATGTGAAGTCCAGCACATACGTCGCAATCGCTGTCGGATTTGTCGCAACGGCCAACGGTCCGATTTATGCCAGATTCGCCGATGACAGCTATGGCCGCAATGACTATAGCCTTTAAGTAAAGTGTTGAGGCACAAGGGAGAAGAAGCATGAGCGATACAGGTCAGACGTCGAAATTCTGGAGCGATCTAACCTATCATCGCCGCTGGCTGCTCGATCAGGCAGAGGGCCTGATGGACTTCTTCCAGTATCGTGCCATCAACCCCAAGGGCGGCTTCTACGATCTGGACGACGAAGGCCGCCCGCTTCCAAACGCCAATGCAATCCGCGGCATCCACGCTTCGGCGCGCATGGTCCACTGCTATTCGATCGCCTACATGCTCGGGCGCCCGGGTGCCGGCGACCTGATCGACCACGGCATGAATTTTCTCTGGAACGGCCACCGGGATCAGAAAAACGGTGGTTACGTCTGGTCCATGAACGATGACGGCCCCGCCGACACCAACAAGCAAGGCTACGGCCACGCTTTCGTTTTGCTCGCCGCCTCTTCCGCCAAGGTCGTCGGACATCCTCTTGCCGACAAGATGCTGGCCGATATCACCGAAGTGCTCGAAACCCGGTTCTGGGAGAAGCAGCACGGCGCGATCGCCGAGGAATTTACTGCAGACTGGGGACCGATCGACGGCGGCACCTATCGCGGCCAGAATTCCAACATGCACCTCACCGAAGCGCTGATGGCAGCCTATGAGGCAACCGGCGAACAGCATTATCTCGACAAGGCGGAGAGTATCGCCGACCTCATCATCCGCCGCCTTGCCGGTGCGACCGGCTTCCGCGTCGGTGAACATTTCGACACGAACTGGACACTCAACAAGGATTATTATCACCCGGACGAAATGTTCCGCCCCGCCGGCACCACGCCCGGCCACGCGCTGGAATGGGCACGCCTTACGCTGCAGCTCTGGGCCCTCGGAGATAAAAAACACGCATGGATGCCTGATGCAGCCAAGAACCTCTTCATTCAGGCAATGTCGCTGGGATGGGACAAGCAGAAGGGCGGCTTCTTCTACACACTCGACTGGGATAACAAGCCAGCCAAGACGAACAAGCTTTGGTGGCCGATGTGCGAGGCTGCAGCTGCCGCTCACTTCATCAACCAGCACCTGCCGCACGATCCCTTCTTCGAGGACAGCTATCGCCTGATCTGGAGCACCATTGCAAACCGCTTCATCGACCACAAAAACGGCGGCTGGCACGAGGAACTGACGGAAGATCTCATCCCGGCTCATACACTCTTCCCCGGCAAGGGCGATATCTACCACGCCTTCCAGGCCTGCCTCATCCCGCTCTATCCGGCAGACGGCAGCCTGACGAAGATGATCGGCAAAACGAGCGGCGGTATTTCTGTTTAAACAGTTTCTGGCGGCGCGCGCTCAAAGCGCCGCCAGCGTCTCGCGCATCTCTCTCACCACCACCGAGCTGGTCCGGTATTGCTGCCGGGCCACAAAACCGAAGCCGACAAGCGCCTCATCGACAAAAGTCACCGGCAGGCGACACGAAGCGTGAACCTCAGCAACACCGGTTCCAGCAACGATATGCGCCACATTGGCAGGCGTAATCCCGCTCCCGGCCATGATCGCAATTCGCCCGGCCGACTGATCGGCAAGCTGGCGAAGCACACCCATCCCATCCGCCGCCTTGACCGCTAACCCTGAAGTTAGAATGCGCTCGAAGCCGAGGCCGATTACCTGCTCCAGCGCCTCATCCGCATCCGGCACCAGATCGAAGGCACGATGCAGCGTCCGGCCCATGCCGCGCGACCGCTCCGAAAGCAAAGTCAGCAGATCCACATCCAGCCGACCATCGGAAAGGCTTGCTCCAAGCACGACGCCCGTGAGCTCGCTATTCCGCGCAGTATCGATATCCGCCAGCATCACATCCCGCGAGGCGGCATCGAAGATGAAATCCCCCGCCCTCGGCCGGATCATCGCATAGACCGGCACCGGCATTTTCGCAGCAAGCGCCATCAATCCTCTCGACGGCGTAAGTCCGCCGACATCTAGTGCCGAGCAGAGTTCGATCCGCTGCGCGCCGCCGGCAACGGCGGCTTCCAGCCCTTCAGCACTGTCGACACAGACTTCAAGCAGCACGGGCATCGGCCACTCCCTGGCGTGCCAGCACGGCTGCACCGATAAGCCCGCCATCCTCGCGGCGGATCGCCGGCACCAGCAGTGGCCGATCCAACCGGTTCAGGATGCGGGCCCGAACAGCCTCGTCCAGCGCCGCAATCAATGCCCCGGCCGAGGCAAGCCCGCCGCCAACCGGCACGATCGACGGCCCGACCGTATTGATTGCGACCGCCAGCGGATCGGCGACAAGCTGCAGATAGGCCTCGATCGTTTCGCCGGCCTTTTCTTCTCCTGACTGCCAGTCCTCGATGATCCGATGGCTGCTACGCTCTTCTGCATGAAACAGCGTGTGTAATTTCTCGATCCCGCGCGCCCCGCCGATCGTATCGACGCAACCGGATTGTCCGCAGCCGCAGGAAAACCGCGGAACGTGAACCAGCCGAGCGCCGATCTCGACGCTCGTATTCAGTGCCGGGCCGTGCCCCCATTCGCCGGTCACGCCGCCGGCGCCGCGCAACATGCGGCCATCGACGGCAATCCCGCCGCCGATCCCCGTGCCGATGATGATGCAGAAAACGATCGAATGACCGCTCCCGACACCGTCATTCGCCTCAGCCAGCGTCAGGCAATCCGCATCGTTTGCAGCAAAGACCGAACGCCCCGTCGCTTGAGAAATCGCCTCAGCAATCGGCAGGCCCGTCAGGCACGGGATATTGGCGGAAAGCCCCTTGCCGCTCACCGGATCGACAAGCCCTGCAGTTGACAAACCGATAGGCAGGACGCCGCTTGCATCCGCATCATTCGCCAGACTTCGCAGGGCCTCGGCAAGCTCGCGCCAATCGGATTTCGGCACAGGCACGCGCGCAAGCTCCTCCACCTCTCCCGATTTGCGGGAGAGGCCGAACTTGATGAACGATCCGCCGATATCGGCACAGAGCACCGCTGCACCCTGCATCACGCAGTCCGTTCCTGCAGCCAGTCGCGAACAATCACCTCGTCTTCCGCCCCAAGCCCATGGTTGGCATCCAGCACCTTCGCCGTCAGCTGCGCACCCGCAACCTTCAGCCTGTCCTCCAGTTCACCCGCAAGCGGACCGTAAAAATCATCAATGGCGCTGAGCGAGAGAACCTGTGTCGCGGACAGATCGACCACCGGCCGCTCTTCCAGCACATTCATCGAGCGCAACAACACCGCCTTGCGGATCGCGTCCGGCCGAAGCTGCATCGTCGCCCCCAGCATATTGCCGCCATTGGAGTAACCGAGGAAAGCCAGCCGCTCCGGATCGACGCCATAGGCAGGCCCGATATCCTCGATGAAGGCGACAAAAGCCTCGACCTCGGATGCGATCTCCTTCTGGTCGAATGTCGTCTGGCTGAAACGGCGGAAGAAACGCGGAGACCCTTCATCCGTCGAACGACCGCGCAGGCCGATCAGCATGGCATTCGGCGCGACCTTGCGGCCGAGCGGCAGCATCGCCGCCTCGTTCGCCCCACTGCCGTGAAGCAGAACCAGTGTCGAGCCATCCCAATCTTCCGGCATATGGATGCGATGCACGAAAGGCAGGTCGCGATAGATCACCCGCTCCTCGCCCGGCAGGCCGAATTGCGGCAGCATCACCTTCAACGCCTCGTGATCCGCCTTGTAATGTTTGGGGATGAAAAATCCCGTCCCGAGCGCCTCGACCGTCTCATCCGCCGTAAAGCCCGGATCGTCTGTCGCAACCTCGATCAGCGTGCCGCCCGGCTCGCGCACATAGAGGGAGTAGAAATAATGCCGGTCATGCACATTTATATCACCTGCATTCTCGGCTTGCAGCGCCTCGTGCAGATCGTCGACGGCCTGCTGGCTTTTCGCCCTCACCGCCACATGATCGATCGTCCCGGTTCCAGGTGCTGCCGTCCAGAACCCGCCGGCATTGCGCACATCGATGATCTGCCCGCTTTCGGACACCAGCCGCTGGATCGCGCTCTCCACCGCTCCGGACACAAAGCCCGTATGTCGCTCGAGAAACGCAGCGGTTTCATCCGCCTTTTCAGACAGGATGGTCGCCCCGCGAATGCCACGGATGGCATCCGCTCTCGCAATGCCGCCGTCCTTCCACCAGACCCAGTCGCCATAGTCATCGACACCGACAAGCTTGACGATAATCCCGTCCGGATCGGTCAGCCTTAGAACCGGTTCGCCGAACTCCTGTGTCGGCCCGGTCATCTTGACATTGCATTGCAGCGCCCGTGTCAGCCAGAAGCCGATCGCCTCGCGATCGATGGCGAAGCTGATCTCGCTCGGCGCGCCATGCCCCACGCGCCCGAGCGAACCGTCTTCCCAGGCCAGAAATGTGACCAGCGAACCTGGCGTTGCAGCACCGTCTCCATAAAAAAGGTGAAGCTGCTGCGCATCCTCGAAACCGGCCGTACGCTTGACGAGGCGCAGGCCGAGGAAACCGACGTAGAAATCCACATTGTCCTGGATTTTCCGGGTAATGGCCGTCAGGTGATGAATACCGCTGGTCATGATCTTTTAGCCTTGGGTGTCCGGGCTTTTGCCCGATCGTGTTTCGATTGTGGCCTCCGGCGCGATTGCACCTAAGCAGCTCACTTGGGTTCGAGCGACATCATCAGGTTGGCAAGCAGCGCGGTGCGCGGCGCAAGGCTGCTAACGAAAATATGCTCGTCGAATGTATGCGCCCCCGCCCCGTCCGCACCGAGACCGTCCAGTGTCGGCACGCCGAGCGCAGCGGTAAAATTGCCGTCCGAGCCGCCGCCCGTCACCACGCCTTCCAGCGTAATCCCGAGCTTTGCGGCAATCTCGGCCGCGGTATCAAACAGCTTCACGCCGTCTGCGGATTGCGCAAAGGGCGGCCGGTTCATCTGGCCGGTGATCTCGAATGTGATATCCGGATCGACCGGCTTCATGGCCTCAATTCTGGCAGTGATCTCGGCAGCGGCCTTGTCGTCCGGCACGCGCACATCGACCTGCATCCGGCATTCCGCCGGAATGGTATTGCGGCCCGTGCCGCCCTGGATCGTCCCTACCGACACGGTAATACCGCGCTGGGCATCATTCAGTGCCTCGAGCTCAAGGACAAGCCGCGCCGCCGCACGGATCGCGCTACGCCCGTCCTGCGGCCGCGTACCGGCATGCGAAGCCCGTCCCCGGATGGTGATATCGTACATCGCGACACCCTTGCGGGCGATGACGATCTTGCCGCCATCACGCGCCGGCTCGACAACCAGCGTATAACCGGCGCTTGCTGCCAGCCTTTCCATATAGGCGCGCGACGACAGGCTGCCGATCTCCTCGTCCGGCACGAAAACCAGATCGACCGGCATGCGGCTGCCCCTGGCAACCGCAATCTTCAACGCCTCCAGCGCCATCAGAGCCCCGGATTTCATATCATAGATGCCGGGACCATAAAGCTTGTCGCCGTCCCGCTTCAAAGGCAATTGTTTGGCGATCACCCCATGCGCATGCACGGTGTCGAAATGTGCTAGTACCAGCACACTCTTTTCATTGCTGCCTTCAGCCCGCAGCGAGCGCACCGTCAGAATATCGCCAAGTCCCAGCGTTCCAGGCAAGCGCTCCACATCCAGCAAAGCGGATTTCGCCAATTCTTCCACCCGATCGACCAGCCGGTTTACGGCATTCGCATCATGAGATGGTGTTTCGATCTCCACCCATGCCACGAGTTCCTGCAATAGAGCCTTGTCGTCAATATCGGCGGCTGAAACGGAATTGGTCATTGAAATCCCCTGCTATGTTCTGCGAGCGTGGGGACTATAACCACGATCCCGTCACGGGCAACGCCCCATGATGACGATCGGACTGTTCACCATTTAGGTAACAATGAATTCTATTCGTTCACCAGTTTAAGAATGAGTTGATGGACGTTGCCGCCATTGTTCATCTCCAGTTTGTCATAGTCCCGGTGCCGCTCGCGATTGCGTTTCGAAATCTCGCCGAGCCTTGCGGTAAGGTCCTGCCTTATCTTCTGGCATTTCGGATCATCCGCAGCAGTAAGCCCGACGCTCACCACCTCGATCTCCCTGACCATCTCCACGATCATGTCGCCATGCACCCGCTCATGGCGGCGCACGCCTTCGGCAAATGTATCCCATTTCGTCTTCAGGGCGCCCGGCATCTTGCCGGCCTTCGGCAGGGTGTAGATCAGCGTCAAGCTTGGCCGTGCCGAAACCAGCTTGCATGAACCATCCGGCTGGGGCTGGTAATTGCGGGACCAGAGCAGCTTGAAATCCGTATGCGCAATCGTCCGCATCTGGCCGCCGACAAGCGGCCCCTTCTCGCCGATCTGGGAATAAAGCTCGATACCGGTGGAGCCGCTGACCGTATACGTCTTCACCTGCTCGACCGGTGCCCATTGAGCAGCAGCCAAAGACGGCGCAACGAACAGGAAACTCCCGGCCCAAAAACTTACGAGCATTCTTCTCACGGCAAACTCCAGCATCTGTTCCCTGCCGTGGTAGAGCGACGCGCCACCGTTTTCAACACACCACACGTCATTGGAAGCCATGTCCGCGAACCGCGTCATTCCGGCTTATGTCGCCCCGTTGCGGCCTATGCGATAAATCAGCCCTGAACCGCGCCCCGTCGAATGGGTGACAAACAGACAAACTTGTCATACATGTTAAAGTAAGAAGCTAATAAGCGATCGAACCCGGAAAACTCCGGGAACTATAATCTCCCAGGAAGGAAACGCATCCATGAGCGAAGAACTCAACACGGATCTGATCGCCTCCCCGAAGACGCGCGCAACGCAATTGAGCGACACGCTGCGCCAGGCGATCGCCGAGGGACAATTCCCGCCAGGCTCCAAACTTCCAAGCGAGGCGCAACTGACACTGGCGCATGGGGTCAGCCGGACAGTGGTGCGTGAAGCCCTTGCCGCCTTGCGGTCCGATCGCCTTGTGGAGGCTCGCCAGGGTGCCGGCGTCTTCGTTCTCCAGGCGACCCCGACACCGCCGCCATTCAACCTGTCCCTCGGCCATATCGATCTCGCGCGCGTTTCCTCGATGATCGAGCTGCTTGAATTGAGGACCGCCGTTGAGGTCGAATCAGCTGGAATGGCGGCTCTGCGGCGCTCGCCTGCGCAGGAAGAGGTGATATTCGAGCGTCATTATGCCGTGCGCTCCTGTCTGGAGGCGCATCAGCCGACAAGCGAGGCCGACTTCGCTCTTCACCTCTCCATCGCCGACGCGACAAACAATCCGCGCTTCCGCGAATTTCTGACGATGATCGGCAAGAACGTCATCCCTCGCGCCGCCCTGCGCGGCGACGAAACGGCGGAAGAGCAGATGGATTATATCAACCTGCTTGTCGACGAACACCATGCGATCGTCACCGCCATTTCCGAAGGAGATGAGGAAAAGGCCCGTGAAGCGATGCGCCGGCATCTGCGCGGAAGCCAGTTGCGCTACAGGAACCTTCTTCGCGCGCAGCGAGAAGATGTCAGATAACTTGTTGACATAAATTCCGCCAACCTGTACGACAATTTCTGTCTGGAGGAGACATTCAAGAGGAAATTCCATTATGACGCCTGAAGAAATCAAGGCGGCGCTCGGCGCCGGCCTATTGTCCTTTCCTGTTACCCATTTCGATGACGAGGGTGAATTTAAACAGGATAGCTACCAGAGCCATATCGAATGGTTGTCCGGTTTCGACGCGCCTGTTCTTTTCGCCGCCGGCGGCACGGGCGAGTTCTTTTCGCTCTCTCCCGATGAAGTTCCGACCATCGTAAAATCCGCCAAGGAAGCGGCCGGCAACAGCAATACTGCGATCGTTTCCGGTTGCGGTTTCGGCACCCGTGTCGGCGTCGATATGGCAAAGGCCGTCGAAAAGGCCGGTGCCGATGGTATTCTTCTTCTGCCGCATTACCTGATCGATGCGCCTCAGGAAGGCCTCTACCAGCACGTCAAGAAAATCTGCCAGTCGGTCGGCATCGGCGTCATGGTCTATAACCGCGACAACTCCGTCCTGCAGGTCGATACGCTGAAGCGCCTTTGCGACGAGTGCCCGAACCTGATCGGCTTCAAGGACGGCACCGGCGATATCGGTCTCGTCCGTCAGGTTACCGCCACGATGGGCGACCGCCTGATGTATCTCGGCGGCATGCCGACTGCGGAGCTGTTTGCCGAAGCCTATCTCGGCGCCGGTTTCACCACCTATTCGTCGGCCGTCTTCAACTTCGTTCCCGGTCTTGCTGTCGAATTCTACAAGGAGCTTCGCGCAGGCAACCGCGCCCGTTGCGAAGAAATCCTGAGGGACTTCTTCTACCCCTTCATGGCTCTTCGTGCCCGCCGCAAGGGTTATGCCGTCGCTGCCATCAAGGCCGGTGTGCGCCTGCAGGGCTTCGATGCCGGCAAGGTCCGCCCGCCGCTCGACGACCTGACGGCGGAAGAGGAGCAGATGCTCCTGAAGCTCATCGGCAGCCACAAGAGGTAAGCCGGATGAAAATAGCGTCGGTTCGCACTCACCTTCTTGAACACCGGCTCGATGTGGCTTTCGAAAGCGCGTCCATGCGCTTCGATCGCCGGGCTCACATATTGGTAGAGATCGAGTGCGACGACGGCACGGTGGGCTGGGGCGAATGCCTCGGCCCTGCCCGTCCCAATGCCGCAGTCGTCCAGGCCTATGCCAACTGGCTGATCGGTGAAAATCCGCTCGAGACCGAGAAGATCTGGGCCAAGCTCTACAATGCGCTTCGGGATCAGGGTCAGCGCGGCCTGACCGTCACCGCCCTTTCCGGCATCGACATGGCGCTCTGGGATATCAAGGGCAAGCATTTCAACGCCCCCATTTCCATCCTTCTCGGCGGGCGTTTCCGCGAGAGCATCAAGGCTTACGCAACAGGCAGCTTCAAGCGTGACGGCGTCGACCGCGTCGAGGACAATGCGACCGACGTTGCCCGCTATAGGGCAGAAGGCTTTCACGCGACCAAGATCAAGATCGGTTTCGGCGTTGAGGAAGACCTGCGCGTCATCCGCGCCGTCCGTGAAGCCGCCGGCCCAGACATGCGGCTCATGATCGACGCCAACCACGGTTACGACGCCGTCGAGGCGATCCGCCTCGGCAATGCCGCTGCGCAATACGGCATAGACTGGTTCGAGGAACCCGTTGTGCCCGAACAGCTTGCGGCCTATCGCGAGGTCCGCGCCAAACAGCCGATCCCGGTTGCCGGCGGCGAGACATGGCATACTCGCTGGGGCATGCGCGAGCCAATCGAAACTCGCGCCATCGATATCGTCCAGCCGGATCTGGCAGGCGTTGGCGGCTTTACCGAAGCCAAGCGCGTTGCGGATCTTGCGGCGCTTCACGGCATCCGCGTCGTTCCCCACGTCTGGGGTACCGCCATCCATATCGCAGCGGCCCTGCAATTCATGGCCGCGATGGTGCCAAGCCCTGTCCGCGTCAATCCGATCGACCCGATCCTCGAATTCGATCGCACTCACAATCCCTTCCGTCAGGCAATCGTCAAGACGCCGATCGAACACAAGGGCGGCGTGGTGCAGATCCCGAACGGCCCCGGCCTGGGCATCGAGATCGACCGCGATGCACTGAAGGAGTTCCGTATGCCCGACGACAAGGGAGCGGCCTGATGCTCGTTCGCACCCTCGCCGGCAAGGTTCCGAAGATCAAGCTGCCGCAGGGTGCGGTCGACACACAGATGCATATGTATCTGCCGGGGTATCCGTCCCTCCCCGGCGGACCGGGCCTTCCGGCCGGCGCCCTGCCCGATCCCGATCAATATCGCCAGCTCATGCAATGGCTCGGCATCGATCGGGTCATCATCACGCAAGGCAATGCGCATCAGCGGGATAACTCCAACCTGGTTGCCTGCCTCGACATCATGGGCGATGTCGCCCGCGGTGTCGGCATCATCGATGGCAATACCAATGATGCCGAGATGGTCCGCCTTTCAGAGGCCGGCATTGTCGGTGCCCGCATCATGGATCTGCCGGGCGGTGCCGTTGATCTCAAGGAACTCGAAACGGTCGATGCGAAAGCAGCCGCCCACGGCTGGATGCTGGCCGTCCAGTTCGACGGCAGCAATATACTTCACCACGAAGCACGCCTGGCAAACCTGAAATCCCGCTGGGTTTTCGACCACCACGGTAAATTCTTTTCCGGCGTCACGCCCGACAGTGAAGAGATCTCAGCCGTCAAACGCCTGATCGACGCAGGAAACTGCTGGTTCAAGTTCGCCGGCGTCTATGAATCATCGAAAACAGGCGGCCCCGATTACGCCGATATCGCAGCCGTTGCGCGCGAGATAGCAAACTACGCCCCGGAACGGATTGTCTGGGGCACGAACTGGCCGCACAATCTGGCCCGCGAACAGGCGGATTACCCGGATGACGCGGCCTTGACCGATACCGTACTTGGCTGGCTGCCGAACGAAAACGCTCGGCATCTAGCCCTGATAGAGAACCCGCAGACCCTTTTCGGTCTGCAGGAATGGAGTGCATCAACGAGTTGATATTTTGAACAACCGGTGCGTGGAGGCACCGGTTTCTTTGGAGGAGGAAAACATGAAAATCACGAAAGCTCTCGGGCTGGCGCTGACGCTCGCACTTGCTGCGACGACTGCCGCACCGCTCGCTTACGCGCAGCAGGTCACGTTGCGCTCGGCCGACATCCATCCGGACGGTTATCCGACCGTCGATGCGGTCAAATATATGGGTGATCTCGTCAAGGAACGCACCGGCGGCCGTATCGCCATCCAGGTGATGAACAACTCGATGCTCGGCGGCGAAAAGGACACGATCGAGCAGACCCGTTTCGGTGTCATCGACATGAACCGCGTCAATGCGGCACCGTTCAACAACCTGATCCCGGAAACGGTCGTCCTCGGCCTGCCCTTCCTGTTCCGCTCGACCGACCATATGCACAAGGTCGTCGACGGTCCGATCGGCGACAAGATCCTGGCTGCCTTCGAACCCCACGGCCTGATCGGCTTGGCCTACTATGACAGTGGCGCCCGCTCATTCTACACCACCAAGAAGCCCGTCGAAAAACTGGCCGACCTCAAGGGCCTGAAGATCCGTGTCCAGCAGTCCGACCTCTGGATCGCCATGATGCAGGCTTTTGGCGCCAACCCGACGCCGATGCCGATGGGCGAAGTCTATTCCTCGCTCGAAACCGGTGTGGTCGACGGCGCGGAAAACAACTGGCCGTCCTACGAGTCTGCCCGTCATTACGAAGTGGCGAAGAACTACACGCTGACCCAGCACTCGATGAACCCGGAAATCCTGGTCATGTCCAAGGTCTCCTGGGACAAGCTGACCCCGGAAGACCAGAAGATCGTCCGTCAGGCAGCCAAGGACTCGGTCGTGAAGATGCGCGAACTCTGGACCGCCCGCGAAAAGACCTCGGAAGAAAAGGTCCGCGCCGGTGGCGTCAACGTCATCAACGTCAACAAGGAAGAGTTCTCCGCCGCGATGAAGCCGGTCTACGACAAGTTCGTCACCGACGCTTCGATGAAGTCTCTGCTGGAAGAAATCCAGGCAGTTCAATAATCGCAAAAATGAAAGCCGGCCTCCTTCGAGGCCGGCTTTTGCATATCCGGCGCAAAGTCCGGAAGGAGGAGGAACGGAACAATGCGAAAATTCATGCAGGCGATAAGACCCGCGCTGGGTGTTGTCAGCCGCTTATCACTCTGGATCGCCGGCATAGGCATGATCGCCATGACGCTGATCGTCGGCTGGCAGATCTTCGGCCGCTACGTACTCAATGACTCCCCGGCATGGTCGGAGCCATTATCGCTCTACCTGATGTCCTGGTTCATCATGCTTGGCGCCGCCGTCGGTGTGCGCGAAAGCGTCCATCTGGGATTGGACATCGTCCGTTACATGATGCCGCCCAACATCCAGAAGGCCATGGACCTTCTGAGCCTGGGCCTTATCGTGCTTTTCGGTATCGGCATGGCCTATTACTCGACCCTTCTGGCAGCCGGCACATGGACTGCCCGAATCCCCGTGCTTGGCTGGCCGGGCGGCACAGATTTCTTCCCGATGATCGCCGGCGGCGCGATGATCGCGATCTTTGCGCTTGAACGTTTCATCGATGTCGCAATCGGCGAGGAAATCGCGGCCGACGTGCTTGTCCAGGAGGCTGCGTAATGGCCTATACGATCCTTTTCGCTTCCTTCACCTTCCTGATGATCATCGGCATGCCGATTGCGTTCTGCCTCGGCATCGCGTCTTTCGCGACGGTGCTCTATCTGGGCCTGCCGCCGATCGTCGTCTTTCAGCAGATGAATTCCGGCATGAACGTCTTTGCCATGATGGCGATCCCGTTCTTCATTTTCGCCGGCGACCTGATGGTGCGCGGCGGCATCGCTGCAAGACTGATCCGCTTTGCGGCCGGTCTGGTCGGGCACATGCGTGGCGGCCTCGGTCAGGTCAATGTCGTCGCCTCGACCCTGTTCGGTGGCATTTCCGGTTCGGCCGTCGCCGATGCCTCGGCCGTCGGCGGCCTGATGATCCCGCAAATGGCCAAGCGCGGCTATGATCGGGATTATGCGGTCAACGTCACCGCCAATGCGGCCATCATCGCCCTGATGATCCCGCCGTCGCACAACATGATCCTCTATTCGATCGCCGCCGGCGGCAATGTCTCGGTCGCCGATCTCTTCACCGCCGGTATCATCCCCGGCCTGCTTCTCGCCGCAGCACTGATGTTCACCGCATGGTGGGTCGCCGTCAGACGGGGTTATCCGGCCGACGCCTTCCCCGGCTTCCGCCGCCTCGGTTATTATCTGGCAGCCTCCCTCCCCGGCATCCTGCTGATCGCCATCATCTTCGGCGGCGTGCGCTCCGGCGTCTTCACCGCAACGGAAAGCTCCTGCATCGCTGTCCTCTACGCCTTCCTGGTTGCCATGCTCGTCTACCGGGAGCTGGATTGGGCAGGCTTCGTCGAGGCCGTCATGGGCGCTGTCCGCACCACGGCCATGGTCCTGCTGGTCATCGGCACCGCTGCCTCCTTCGGCTGGCTGATGGCCTTCCTGCAGGTGCAGACACTGATCATCGCCGCGATCAGCGCCATCTCGGATAATCCGATCATCGTGCTCCTGATGATCAACGTCATCCTTCTGATCCTCGGCACCTTCATGGACATGGCGCCGATGGTCATCATCGCTACCCCGATCCTGCTTCCGGTGGTCAAGGCCTTCGGCATCGATCCGGTCCATTTCGGCGTCGTGATGATCCTCAATGCCGGCATCGGGTTGAACACGCCACCTGTCGGAACCGTGCTCTTCGTCAGTTGTGCCGTCGGCGGCATATCCATCCGCGAGGCGATGCGCACGATCTGGCCCTTCTTCGGCGCCAGCCTCGCAGTTCTCCTTGCGGTGACATACATCCCCGCTTTGTCGCTCTGGCTACCGAGCCTGTTCCGATAGGATGCGACACCATCCGAGACCCAGATCCCGCTTCGGCGGGATCTTTCATTTCGGGCGTCATTCTTATGCAAGAAATTGCGGTTCACGACACGCGCGCCGAGGTCTATGGTCAGCCGCATTATACTCATTTGTCCCATCCGGATTTCATCATGACCGATACCGTTACCAGCCGTTTCCTCCGTTACGTCGTGCTCGACACCCAGTCCGACGCCTCTTCACTCACCCAGCCATCGACAGCCAAGCAGCTCGATCTCGGCCGGCTTCTGGTCGGTGAGTTGCAGACGATCGGTGTGAAGGATGCCGAACTTGATGAACACGGTTACGTCTACGCGACGATCCCCTCGAACACCGGCAAGAACAACGTCCCGGTCATCTGCTTCTGCGCCCACATGGACACCGCACCGGATTTTTCCGGCACCGACGTCAAGCCGCAGGTGATCCGCAATTACCAGGGCGGCGACATCACGCTGCCGGGCGACAAGAGCCGCACCATCAAGACGTCCGAACATCCGGAACTGAAGAACCAGATCGGCAACGACGTCATCACCTCCGACGGCACGACGCTGCTGGGTGCCGACGACAAGGCCGGCCTTGCCGAGATCATGACCGCCGCCGAATATCTGCTCGCCAATCCCGATATCAAGCACGGCACGATCCGCATCCTCTTCACGCCCGACGAGGAAATCGCCCGCGGCGTCGCCAAGGTAGACCTGCAGAAGCTCGGCGCCGATTTCGGCTACACGCTGGACGGCGAGACGGCGGGCACGATCGAGGACGAGACCTTCTCGGCCGATAGCGCCGACATCCTGATCAAGGGCGTCGCGATCCATCCCGGCTTTGCCTATGGCAAAATGGAAAACGCCATCCGCATCGCCGGAAACATCATCGCCAAACTGCCGAAGGACATGACGCCTGAAACGACAAAGGGCCGCGACGGTTTCATCCATCCGACCTCCGTCTCCGGTACGATGGAAGGCGCCAAGATCAGCCTCATTCTGCGCGATTTCAGGACAGAAGGGTTGAAGGAAAAGGCAAAGCTGCTCGAAACCATCATCGCAGAAGTTATGGCCGACTATCCCGGTTCGTCTCATACGCTGAAGATCACCGAGCAGTATCGCAACATGAAGGAAGTGCTCGACCATCACCCCGAGATCGTCGAAAACGCCATCGAGGCGATCCGCCGGGCCGGCATGTCGCCGGTGCGCGGCAGCATTCGCGGCGGCACGGATGGAGCGCGCCTCTCCTTCATGGGCCTTCCCTGCCCCAACATCTTCGCCGGCGGCCACGCCTTCCACTCGCCGATCGAATGGGTCAGCAGCCAGGACATGGAAAAGGCCGTGAAGACGATCGTCGAACTGGCAAAGCTCTGGGAAGAGCGCGCCTGATAAGCCGGCAGGCTTTCTGGATTGCTTTCTGGGCGTCAATTCGGAAACGGATTGGCGCCCTATTGCTGAGTGCCGGAGCTCTTGCGATCAGTTGTAAGGCCCAAGCAGCCGGAAATATTCCCGCTCGCTTTCGCCATAAGCATCGGCGGCGAACTGTTCGAGTGCCGGCCTGTCGCGCACGATGATCATGCCACGTTCGGAATAGATCAGCTTGCGGCCCTCAAGCACATGCAGCGCCGTCGTCACGCTCGGACGCCGAACCGCCAGCATGATCGACAGGAACTCATGCGTCAGGCTGATCTCGTCGCCATCGGTGCGGTCGTGGCACATCAATATCCACCGCGCCAACCGCTCGTCGATATGGTGGACGGCATTGGAGAGCGAGGTAAAGGCCCCCTGCACCGATAGTGCCTGAACATACCGTCCAAGCAGGTTCTTGAGATCAGCGTCCCGATCGAGCAACGACTTCAAAAGCTCGGTAGAGATGCGGAAACCGTCACCCTGAACCTGCATGAAGATCGAAAACGGATCGGACCCCGCATCGAGCACGACTGCCGCCGGCGTCATCCCGTCTCGGCCAAAAATACCGATCTCGGCATGCTGCCCTTGCGGTGAGCGGGCGACGATCGAGGCAATGCCCGTTTCCGGGAAATAGGCATATTCCGCAGCCTCATGCGGTTCCGAGAGCTCAAAACCGCGCGGCAGGTCCACCGGCTTCAGATGGGCGGCAATTGCGGAGAAGCTCGTAGGGCTCGTCAGCCGAAGCAAATTGTTACGGACCGCCGTTTGCCGAATGTCAGCCATCGCTCATCCTTGATAGGAGAACATGGCCTGTTCGGCTTCCTCTGAACGAGAAGTCTCCGCTTGATTTGAACGATTTCCATCTATGGCCATAAAATTCGCGACACAACCCGCCGGCCCCACTCGGTACGGTATCAGACAAAGGGGTACACGCGCGCAAAAACCGTTTAACTAATCAGTATCTTGCAGGGGAAGAGATTCGAATTGGCAGACAAGCTCATATTGTTGCTGGAAGACCAGCCGCTGATCTCCCTCGACGTGGAGGAAGCGCTTGTAGACAAGGGCTTGAGCAATTTTGTCACACTCCGCTCCCAGAGAGAGGCGCTGGAATGGCTTGACGCATCGTCACCCGACTTCGTGCTGCTCGATCTCTACCTCAATGATGGCGACAGCCAGCCGGTGCTTGCCCGCCTGCAGCAAGAAAGTATCCCCTTCATGATCTACACCGGCAGCGAAAAGCCGCCGGAATGGAATGCGGAGCTTTTCGAAGGCAGCGAATGGATGAGCAAGCCGAGCGATCCGGACGCCCTGGCCGACCGGATCAGAACCCGGCTTGCAATCACTTAAGCCGATTTGCGGGTGATATCCTCGATATCGCCGAACATGCGTTCATATTCCCGCTCGGCACCGCCATAGGAATCCGCAGCAAACTGCTCCAGCGCCTTGCGGTCACGAACAATGATCGTGCCGCGATGCGAATAGATCAGTTGCTTGCCTTCCAGCACATGTAGCGCCACCGTCACGCTCGGTCGGCGTACCGACAGCATGATCGCCAGGAATTCGTGCGTCAGGTCGATCGCATCGCCATCCACACGGTCGTGGCACATCAGGATCCAGCGCGCCAGCCGCTCATCGACAGGATGGATGGCATTCGACAGCGCCGTGAAAGCGGCTTGGCTCATCGCCACATGCGCCCAGCGCGTCAAAAGCCGCTTCAAGCCAGGCGAGACTTCCATCATCCTGCGCATCACGGCAATCGGCACGCGCACGCCATGTCCCGGCACCTGCATGACGACGAGATAGGGTGCATCCGCCGCGCCCAGCGCAACGGAAGACGGTGACACGCCCTCGCGGCCCAGAAGCCCGATCTCCGTGCGCTTGCCAGACGGTGATGTCACGACAGTGGAGATCACGCCGGAAAACGGGAAATAGCAGTATTCGAGCGGTTCGCCCGGCGCCGACAGCACAAAGCCTTGCGGAAGATCAATTCGTTCCAAGACAGGTTCGAGGGCGGCATAATCATCGTGAGAGAGAAGCGCCAGGAGCTTGTTCTGGTTTTTCATGTCCATCTTTTCCTTGTCCTCTTTGTTGCGTCCAGTTCACCACCGTTTCGGGCGGTTCGCGCGTCCTCAGTCTGAACCTTCAGAACTGGTCATCGCTGCGTATTCCCCACCCCGGCGGGCGCATTGGTAACGGTAACCCTCCCTTGAAGTTCCCATTTGGAAACACCACCTCATGATTGCCGGTTGCCTGATTGGGACCGGCACGATGAATTCCGCAGCTTCTACCGACCATGTTGCTTGATGAGGATATGGTGCGACGAAGGCATGATCCCCTTTAGTGCCTGCCGGATAAAGCGGAGCGCCGTCCATTACCCTTGTCCGATGACGGATCGGACCGCTGCAAAGCCGCCTGAAACCGTGCCCTCGGCTCCCCGAAACGGCTTTGGTTTCAACTCATGTTTTGCGTCTGGAGGTAGTGATGAGACAGAATCCATATGAAATTTTGGGCGTGAAGCACGATGCGTCGCAGAAGGACATCCAGAGCGCCTTTCGAAAGCTCGCCAAGAAATATCACCCCGATCTGAACCCCGGAGATCAGAAGGCCGAGGACATCTTCAAGGAGATATCCGCCGCCAACGAAATCCTCGGCGATGAGGAAAAGCGCGCCCGCTTCGACCGTGGCGAGATCGACATCAATGGCGTCGAACGCGCTCCATTCCAGCAGCATCGCGAATATGCCGGCGCCAATGGCGGAGAAGCCTTTTTCGACGAAGGCGGCTTTTCGCAATTCGGCGGTTTCGAGGATATTTTCGAAAGCTTCATGTCCCGCCGCGGAGGTCAGACAGGCTCGCAATTCGGCGGCGGGCAGTTTCGCTCGAAGGGGGCAGACGTCCACTACACGATGGAAGTCCCCTTCCTCGACGCCATCAACGGCACGACCGCACCGGTCTCCTTCGGCACCGGTTCATCGCTTGATGTAAAGATCCCCGCAGGCACGCGCGACGGCCAGGTCTTGCGCCTGCGCGGCAAGGGAGGCAAAGGCGCGCCAAAAGGTCAGGATGGCGACGCCCTCATCGAGATCAAGATCAAACCGCACCCGTTCTTTAAGCGCGACGGCGATGATATCCGCGTGGAAATCCCGATCACCATTCGCGAGGCGGTGCTCGGCGGCAAGATCAAGGTACCGACGCCCGGAGGTTACCTGAATGTAACGCTAAAGCCCAACACCAATACCGGCACGACGCTGCGTCTTAAGGGTAAGGGCGCCCCGAAGACCGGTGGCGGATATGGTGATCTGCTGGCGACGGTGAAGATCGTCCTGTCGGAAAAACCGGATCCTGATCTTGCAGCATTGATGGAGAACTTGCCGGAAAAGCCCAACGAAGATCTGCGCAAACATCTTAACCTTTAAGTAAGGTGGAACTTTATAAGTCTGTCAAACGTCGTGTAAGACGAAAGCCACGCTTGAAATATTTGGACCAGGTGTCATCTTGCCCTGGTCCTCATATCACACTGTAAAGGTAAAATGACGGAAGCCGATGATCTGAACGACTATCCGAACATCCTCCTACTGGAGGACGATCTTCTTCTGGCGATGGACATGGAAGACCATCTGCTCCAAACCGGCCACAACATCATAGGCCCTTTCGGCAGGATCGCCGACGCGATGGATGCAATCCCGCGCAATGATTTGGCCGGCGCCATCGTCGATCTCAATCTCCATGGTGAACTGTCAGTTCCGGTCATCGAGATGCTTCGGGAACGGGACGTTCCGGTTATCATCTGCAGCAGCCATGCCGAACTGCCGGAACTCAAGAGCAGGCTCAAAGGCCTGCCCATGCTTCCCAAACCTTGGCATCCCCAAAAGCTCAACCGGTTGGTCGCAGAGACGTTTGGCGCAAGCAGCACTGCTTGATCACAGCATCACGGATATCTCGCTCAAAAATGGCCCAGCAATATGCTTCGCCGTTGAGCATGCACCCATGTCGCCGCTCGGCGACATTCAGATGCCGCTGGAAAACTTCTGCGCCACCCAATAGCCGATGACCGCCGAAAACGAGGTAAGAACCGTCCCCCAGGCCATGTCGACGGCACTGACCATCGGTGACCAGTTCTTCAGAGTAGCAAGGTTCGTCATGTCGTAAGTGCCGTAGGCAATCAGGCCGAGAATGGCACCTGCAATGGCTGCTGTGGTCCAGTTTCCGGACACCAGCGCCGGCTGAACTGCGAAGTAGACGATACCGGCAACATAGAAGAGATAGAAAATACCGGCGACTACGAAGTTAGGTTGGTCAAGCAGAAGGCTGCCGATCCGGCTGCGGTAAAAAACCGTGGCGACCGTGCCGAGCCAGATGAAATCGAGACCGAGGAAGGCGACCACAGTTCCCACATAGGCAAGCAGATAGGTCATCTCGTCCTCTCAGATTTTCAGGATCGGCTGCACCAGCCGCACAATCCAGCTCGAGAATTTGAGCGGCGCTTCGGTCACGGCGAGGCAGATGCAATCCTCTCCCTCTGTCGCCTTGGGTGTATGCAGCAGATCGCCGTCGGCTTCCTCTATATCCCCGCGGGCGAACAGCTCTTCGCCATCGTGAAAACTTCCCGCCAGCACCAGAGTCAGCTCGCGCCCCTCATGGGTGTGCTCCGGCACCGGCTTTCCGGCCGGAATGCGCAGCAGCCTCACCTGCGTGTTCTTATCCTTCGTCTCGATCAGGATCTGATAGGCACCACGCCCGAGCGCTCGCCATTTGAGATCTGCAAGGTCGCCACCGACATAGGATCGAAGTGGCTCCGGAAGCACGACTGTCTGTTTAGTAGCCTTTGGAGCCTCGAGCTTGACTTCCTCGACCTTGATATCAGCCGCCCGTGCCTTGAAGCGGGCCCAGGCCTCGTCTTCGTTGGCGCTTTCGTCTGCCTTATCCAAAAGCGCTCCCGCAGCCCCTTCCATTGCATGAAGGCGCTGGCGACATTCGGGGCAAAGCGCCAGATGGCTCGCCACCGCAAGGCTCCAGCCTTCAGAAAGGCTTCCCGCGGCATACTCGATCAGAAACTCGTCGCTCAAATGATGCTTCACGTTCATAGCCGTCCCTCCAGCGAGGAACGTAGTTTCTCGAACGCCAGCCTGATGCGTGATTTCACGGTTCCGAGCGGAACACCGAGATCGCGCGCGATCGTCGAATGCGAAGCCTCATCGAAGAAGGCCCGTCGCAGCACGTCCAGTTGCTCCTCCGGCAAGGTCGCCATCGCACCGCGCAACAACTGCGCTTCCTGAATCTGCTGGAACTCCTGATCGGCTGGGGCGACGTCGTCAGCAACGAACGCCGGATCATTCATGTCGAATTCCGGGCGTTTGCGCCTGTAGGCATCGATGCGCACATTGCGCGCGATTGTATAGATCCATGCAGACACGTTGCCGCGAGCAGGATCGAATTGGCCGGCCTTGTTCCACACCGCAGTCATGGTTTCCTGCATCAACTCTTCGGCAGCTTGCCTGTCTTTGGTTTTAGCTGCCATGAAGCTGCGGATGCGTGGTGCATAAAACCGGAATATAGCTTCGAACGCATCTGCGCTGCGGTCCCGTCCGACGATGGAAAGGAGCCGCACCATCTCGGCCTTCGCGAGATCCTCGGCTTCCGAGCCACCGGAGTTTTTATTGTTCATCCCGAGCCCACGCGCTGCTAGTCCCGCCAGCCGTATAGGCGACGGTCGGTATATTTGCCATTTATCAAGCGAGATAGGTGAGCTCAAGTTCATGGCAAGCTTTACGAAAGACTTCCAGATGTGGATCACACCCTTTGTGAGTTTTTGCAGAGATCCGATTGCCGCCCTAGTTCGTATTGGATTGCAGACTAGAGCGAGGATGCTGGGATGACGCCTTTGACTGGGAATTTCGGACGGGAAGCGAAAAGGATCGCAGTCATCGGCTCAGGCATCAGCGGCCTGTCCTGCGCATGGCTATTGTCGAAAAGCAATAATGTCACTCTTTACGAAGCCTCTGACCGGCTGGGTGGTCATGCCAATACCGTGAATGTCGAAATAGAGGGCCGCAGCGTCGCAGTCGATACCGGCTTCATCGTCTATAATGAAACCAATTATCCAAACCTGGTGGCCTTGTTCGAACATCTGAACGTGCCGACGATCGCTTCGGACATGTCGTTTGCAGCATCCATGGGTAATGGCGGGTTCGAATATAGCGGCACCGGCCTGAAAGGACTTCTCGGGCAGAAAAGAAACATCGTCCGGCCCCGCTTCTGGTCCATGTTGCGCGACGTTCTCAAATTCTACAAGCAGTCCCCCGCCCTTCTGGATCAGCCGGATATGCAGGAGATCACGCTCGGTGACTATCTCCGTCAGGCAGGCTACTCCGCGACCTTCATCAACGATCACCTGATGCCGATGGGAGCCGCCATCTGGTCGACGACGGCCAGCGAAATGCATGATTACCCCCTGCACGCCTTCCTGCGCTTCTTCGTCAACCACGGTCTGCTGCTTCTCTCCGGCAGGCCGCAATGGCGCACCGTCGAAGGCGGCAGCCGGGAATATGTCACGCGCCTGGCCGCAGACTTTAATGGAACGATCAGGCTTTCCACTCCGGTCGCCTCGATCCGCCGCGCCGCAAACGGCGTGACGGTGACCGACACGCACGGCCATTCGGACGAATTCGATGATGTGGTGATCGCAGCCCATGCGGATGAAGCCCTCAACATGCTGACAGATGCCGACGAACACGAATGGGATCTGCTTGGCGCGTTCGGTTACACCCGCAACAAGGCAGTCCTGCACAGCGATCCGGCCTTGATGCCGAAACACCGCAACGTCTGGTCGAGCTGGAACTATCTGAGCGGCACGGAAGGCAACGGAGATCAGCAGCTCTGCGTCACCTATTGGATGAACAGGCTCCAGAAGCTTCCCACAGACCGGCCTCTCTTCCTCACGCTCAATCCCAACCGGGAACTGCAGCCTAGACTGATCCACGGCACATATGATTATACCCACCCACGCTTCGACACCCGCGCCCTGAAAGCCCAGCACGATCTTTGGCAGCTTCAGGGCCGCAACCGCACATGGTTCTGCGGCGCATATTTCGGCAGCGGCTTCCACGAGGATGGCCTGCAATCGGGGCTCGCCGTCGCCGAAGCGCTCGCAGGCAACCGCCGCCCATGGAGCGTCGAAAACGAATCCGGCCGCATCAGGATCGAGGAATTCCGCGAGGCTGCCGAATGAGCCAGACCTCCAGCATCTATGCCGGCGCTGTCGTCCACACGAGGCTGAGGCCGAAAAAGCATAACCTGCGCTACAGCGTCTTTTCGCTGTTGCTCGATCTCGACGAACTTCCCACGCTGGACAGGTCGCTGCGCCTTTTCGGCGTCAACCGGCGGGGCCTGTTCAGCTTCTGGGAAAAGGACCATGGCGACGGCGTATCGGGCGGCCTCAAGACATGGGTTGCGAGCCAACTCTTGGATGCCGGAATAAATACGGATCACCTGAGCATAAGGGTTCTCTGCTACCCCCGCATTTTCGGTTACGTCTTCAATCCCCTCACCGTCTATTTCTGCTACGATCGTCAGAGCGAATTGCGCGCAGTCATCTACGAAGTCTGCAACACCTTCCACGAACGCCACGCCTATATCATTCCAGCCGCTGGCGAGGACGGCGGCCAGATAAGCCATTCCTGTACGAAGGATTTATACGTCTCGCCCTTCGTGCCGATGGATTGCCGCTACGATTTCTCGGTAAGGATACCTGCAGAGCAGGTGCGGATCGCCATCAAGGAATCCGACGCTGACGGCATGTTTCTCTATGCGATGTTCCAGGGCAGGCAGTCACCCCTCACCGACCGCGGTCTGGCGAAGGCCTTTCTCAGATATCCGCTGATGACGCTCAAGGTAACGGCGGCCATCCACTGGGAGGCGCTGCGCCTGTGGCTGAAGCGGGTGCCCGTTTATCGTCATGCGCGCGCAGCCTCACCCAGAGCCTCGACCATCGTAACCCATAGCCCACGGACGGAGACCCGCTGATGTCGGATGTCGACCACAAGCTTGAACTGCCGTTGCCGTCCTTTTCGTTTCTTGAAAGAATTCTCTGCCGATGGGCCAATCGCCTGGTAGTAGGGCAACTGGCGCTGCGGTTTCCGAGCGGCCGTGAAGCGCGTTTCGTTGGAGAGGCAAGCGGTCCGACTGCCACGATCGAATTCAAGACGATGCGCCCGCTTCGCCGGCTGGCGACAGGCGGCAGTCTCGGCTTTGCCACGTCCTATCTCGAAGGCGAATGGGAAACTCCGGATCTCGGCGCAGTGATGGATCTGGCAATCGCCAACGAGGCTCGCTGGCAGGGCATAATGAAGGCGAGCCCACTTGCCGCCTTCGTCGCGCGCATCCGCCATCGGCTGAACCGCAATTCGAAGGCCGGCAGTCGCCGCAACATTGCCTACCACTACGACCTCGGCAATGCATTCTACGGGCAGTGGCTCGATGAAACCATGACCTATTCTTCCGCCATTTTCTCCAACCCGCGCGAAAACCTGGCCGATGCGCAGAAAACCAAATACCGCCGCATCATCGAGGAACTGAAGATCGGCAAGGATGATCATGTGCTTGAGATCGGTTGCGGCTGGGGCGGCTTTGCCGAAGAGGCGATTCGCGCAACCGGGTGCCGCGTCACCGGGCTGACGCTTTCCAAGGAACAGGCCGCCTTTACCGAAACGCGGCTGAGGCAGGCAGGCTTCGAAGACCGCGCCGATATCCGTCTGGAAGATTATCGCGACTGCGAAGGCACATTCACCAAGATCGTCTCGATCGAGATGTTCGAGGCGGTCGGCGAAGAGAATTGGCAAATCTATTTTGACCGGATCAGATCCCTGCTTTCTCCGAAGGGACAGGCGCTTGTTCAGGTTATCACGATCGCCGAAGAACGGTTCGCCCATTACCGAAGCCATGCGGACTTCATTCAGGCCTACATTTTCCCAGGCGGCATGCTGCCCAGCATCACGGCGTTCGAAGCCACCGCACGAGCCTCAGAATTTTCGGTCGAGGATCGCTTCTGCTTCGGCCGCGATTACGAGCGCACCCTGCTTTTGTGGGACAAGGCGTTCAGAGAGAACTGGCAGCGCATAATGTCCCACGGCTTCGACGAACGCTTCTTCCGCATGTGGCACTATTACCTGCAATATTGCGCCGCCGGATTTCGCACCGGCCGCCTCGATGTCGTGCAGTTCAGGCTTGCTCGCTAGGCCTCCTTGCGAAGCATCCTACGTGTAATCGCGAGGCTGATCGGATAGGGCAAAGCGGCAAGCAGCTTCATCGCCACCTTCATCTTCCACGGGAAGACGATCTCGAATCGCCGGCTCTCAAGCCCCTTGATGATGGCATCTGCCGCCTCGTCTTCTTTGATTAGGAAGGGCATCGGAAAATCGTTCGTCTTCGTCATCGGCGTATCGACAAAGCCGGGATTGATAACCTGTAGTACCACCCCTTCCCGTTCAAGCTGCGGCCGCAACGCTTCGCAAAGGGTAATCAGCGCCGATTTCGTTGCGCCATAAACTCCACCACCCGGCAGGCCAATATAACCGGCCACCGAGGCAACCACCGCAATATGTCCGCGACGCCGAGCAATCATCGGCGCCATCACCGCTTGAAGCGCATGCCCGGTGCCGACGACATTCAGATTGAACAGTTCAGCCAGCTTTTCGGCATCGAACCGGCGCGCGCTTTCACGCACATATCCGCCGGCGGAAAATAGCGCGAGATCGATAGGCCCGTGTGACTGCTCGATATTCAGCGCCGCATCCCTCACCGATTCCCCTTCGGTGATATCGAGAACATAGGCATGGATAAGCCCCGGCCGCTCCGCCGCAAGCGCCTCGAGCTTGGCGCCGGAACGCGCACTGACCGCAACCTGCCAGCCTCGGTCCGCCAGCTTCAGCGCGACCGCGCGCCCTATGCCCGAACTCGCACCGGTAATCCAGGCAAGGCGTCTTCCTGTTATCGTTTCAGCCATGGCATCCTCTATCGAGCTCATGCTTGATACGCATGGCTGCGACTATTGGATCCCAACAATGTGGATTTGCATGACGAGAAATTTCAGCGGATGGAGATGGAGTTTTTCGGCTCTCGTTCAATGAAGCGGCGTGCCAGCAGCCAACAACCGGCAGCCCAGGCGGCACCGGCACACCAACCACCAAGCACATCGGTTGGGTAATGAACGCCAAGATAAAGGCGCGACAAACCGATCATGAACGTCAGCAGGATCCCCGTAGCCAGAAGGAATATCCGCGTGGAGCGATATTGTTGCGCACGGGAAAGAAGTGCTGCGAGGGTCAGATAGGTGACAGCCGAAAGCATGGCATGGCCGCTCGGAAAGCTCATGTCATGAACCTCGACCAGATGCGGAACGATATCCGGGCGGGGCCGCGCAACACCGAGCTTGAGAGCACTGCTCACAACCCACCCGCCGGCGATCGAAAGAAACATGAATATCGCAATTGCCGTTTGCCGCGCGAGTAGAAGGTAGACGACAGCGAGAACGGTCATCAGCGAAAGCACCGTAACCCCGCCAAGCGCGGTAATATCACCCACGGCATGCGTCACCCAGGAAGGAGCGATCGGCACTGCAAGATCGGTTGCCTGCCTCAGTGCAAGCAGAATTTCCTCGTCGAACGCATGTGTATCTCCCTCAAGCACCTCTCCCGTCAGCGTCAGGAAGGCAAAAATCCCGCCTGCCATCAAGGCGAAGATGATAAGGCTTATTGGCTCGAAAGTCATGAAACGATCGATGAAACGACGACTGAATTGCTGATGCAGTGGCATGCTCTCTCGCAGGCTTGTTGAACCTCCAGTCTAGATAGGGGATAAGCGCTATCACGCAAGAATTTGACAGGCCATTCCGCCCATATTGATGTTTGGTAGGTCCTGACGATCATCTGGCCTACGCTAACCCGCTTGCGCTGATTCTGGTAACCCTCGACCTGAAACCGGATGCATGCCTTTCCTCTACATCGGGAACACGAGATCAGCTAAAAGATGATCGGGCGGAAAAACGGAGGATTTGATGCCGCAAACCATGCTTTCCGTATCCACCCACGGCCAGGGCCTGTACGAATTCACGGACCAGGCTGACGCCTTCGTTCGCAACCATCATGTCGGCCAAGGGCTACTGACAGTGTTTGTCAGGCATACTTCATGTTCCTTGCTCATACAGGAAAACGCCGATCCCGACGTCCAGAGGGATCTGAAAACCTTTTTCGGCCGACTGGTGCCACCCTCCATCCATCCGGACATGAGCTGGGTCGTTCACACGACCGAGGGGCCGGATGACATGCCGGCCCATATCAAGGCTGCACTGACAGCAGTATCGATAGGCATCCCGGTGAATGGAGGACGCCTGATGCTCGGCACATGGCAAGGCATCTATCTTTTTGAACATCGCGACCAGCCACATCGCCGCGAAATTGTTCTCCATCTTTCAGCCTGACACCCGGATCACCCGTTGCCGCGCTGAACCCAGCCTGAACGTACCCTTGGGGATGCGTTCAGGCTTTGAGACATAATATCCGGTCATCGCCTGACATGGCGAAAAGAAAAAAGGCTGCAACCGGAGGATCTCCCATGACCAGTTTGCTCACCAGGATCGGACTTGCCGCAATCGTCGCCCTGAGCGGTATTTCCGCCACCGCGTCCACAGCGGCCGCCTCCGAACGAGGCTTCGGCCCCAACGGAAACGGCATATACGTGCAATATTACGAAAGACATGACGATCGGGGCCGCGATTGGCGCCGCCATCATGACCGCCCCGGCTGCTCCCCAGGGCGTGCGCTCGATAAGGCCGAGCGCATGGGGCTGCGGCGCGCCCGGATTGTCGATGCCTCCCGCCGCGCCATCGTCGTCGTGGGTCGCGACCGGCATGGCCGTGACCGCGTGGTCTTCGCCAACGAACGCGGATGCCCTGTAATTCGCCGCTAGGGCATCAGCCCGAACCGTGATCTGCAAAACCAAAAAGCCCGGCCGCATGTGCGACCGGGCTTTTTCTTTTTGGGGGGGGACATGCGACCTTCAGTCAGCTTACTGCTGCAAGGCGAAGGTCACATTGACAGTTACCGTATAGGTGCTTTCTCCGGCTGCTACAGGAACGGAATCCCCGGCCATTTCCTTTGCCATCGCCATCCGCATCATAGGCTGCGCCATAGGACGCACCGAATTTTCGCTCATCTCGATGATACGGCCACGCTTGACACCTGCGGCCTCCGTCAAAGTCTTTGCCTTGGCAAGTGCCTGAGCGACGGCTTTCTTGCGAGCCTCGGTCAAAGCAGCTTCGGGATTATCATTGGTGAAGCTGATCTGCCCTCCTTCATTGACGCCCAGCTTGACCGACTGATCAAGGAGCGCCCCGAGTTTTGAGAGATCACGCACCCGAACGGTCAGGGCGTTGCTGACCTGATACCCGACGATCTTGCCGGGATCCGAGTTTCCATCTTTTGCATCCGTCTGCTCGTGGCGTGGAAAAATCTGGAACTGGCTTGTCTGGATATCTTTTTCCTCGACCCCGCGTTCACGCAGTGCACCGACTACATTGCGCATGGCGGCATTGTTGGCAGTGAGGGCCGCTTCGGCGGTCTCAGCCTGCTGCAGCACGGTCAGGGAAAGGATGGCCATATCGGGAGCGACGGCGGTCTCCCCCTCGCCTGATACGTTGATCTGAGCTTCGCGCGGTTTGCTTTCCTGAGCCAAAACGCTACTGGACAAGGGACCGGAAAGCACCATGGGCACGAGGAGTGCGGCATAAGCAAAACGGGTGAAAGGCTTCATCGGTTCTTCCTTGTGTTCTTCTCTAGATTTCGACCCACCCAGCCTGCAGCAGGCTGAAAGTGATGGGAACGAGGCAATTCGTTGACATTACAGAACCATACCTGCAGGTTCATTGTGAAGCTATTGCGGCAACCGCTTGTGACCGGTGAAGAATTGCGTTAGAGCGGGCACCAAGGTGAGACGAACCATTGCGTCGAACCACTGCCCTCACCGGCAGGGCCTGTAGCTCAATGGTTAGAGCCGGCGGCTCATAACCGCTTGGTTGGGGGTTCGAGTCCCTCCGGGCCCACCAATCCGTCCATAGACGTCCCATACCGTCCATAGCCGTCCCTGACACCCTAGCGTTTCCAGGGTTCTTTGGACTACATGGGACACGTCTGGACGGCCCAGCGCTGCAATTTGTTGGCACCGTTGTTGGCACCAAAATATCACTCGTGTGCCGATGCCAACAAACTGGCGATTCCCACCATTGAATCAAGTGCTTGAACTGATTCGCTTTTTCTCACTTCGTTCGAGTCCCACCCGTTGCGGGTTCGAGTCCCACGACCGGACCCATACTGTCGATTCAACTGTAAGTGACGCAATCTATATTCAACGATTAGTAGAACAAGCTACTTCCGGTGTAGTAGAATCGGCGCAACATCCATCGACAGGAAAGGTCATGCGCCGGACATACAATTCCATTGGAAATGAACACTGCACCTCTGCCTGGAGGTGCCATGAATGAGCTGGCTCTTTTCGCGGGCGCTGGTGGAGGCATTCTCGGAGGACACCTGCTTGGTTGGCGCACCATCTGTGCCGTCGAACGAGAACCCTACGCCGCCGCTGTTCTTGCCGCCCGACAAAATGACGGACTTCTCCCGCCTTTCCCGATTTGGGATGACGTTTGCACCTTTGACGGAACGCCATGGCGCGGACGTGTTGACGTGGTTTCTGGAGGGTTTCCCTGCCAGGACATCAGTGCAGCAGGCAAGGGAGCCGGAATCGACGGCGAGCGATCCGGCCTGTGGAAGCACATGGCGCGAATTGTCGGTGAGGTACGACCCCGATACGTCTTCGTGGAAAACAGCCCGCTGCTCATCAAGCGAGGACTTGCCGTGGTCCTCGGTGACCTTGCCGAAATGGGGTATGACGCGAAATGGTGCGTTGTGGGCGCAGCAGACACTGGCGCGCCCCATAAACGCGACCGGGTCTGGGTTGTGGCCAACGCCAACAGTGTTTGGGAACAACAACCGACCAGGAGCGAGCAAGAAAGCCGGTTGGGGACTAGCCGTGGCTGCGCGAATGTGGCCGACACCGAACGCAGGCAGCCCCAATTGGGGCGGCACCATGCGAGAATGGGGAGGGTCCAAAAACTGGGTCCGTCGAGAGATGCCGGAGTTGGCGGCTGGCCCATTGAACCCGGTGTGGGTAGAGTGGTTGATGGGGTGGCCGCAAGGGTGGACAGACTTAGAGCCCTTGGCAATGGACAGGTTCCAAGAGTGGTACAAGCAGCATTCGGAATCTTGTCCGATAGCAGCGAACGACAACTATGAGGATGACGCAGACTGGAATACGTGGCGGGCGTTCATTTTGAGCTGATCGTCCACAGAAATCCCAGAAAATCCCAAAAAAGTGTTGGCATCAGTGTTGGCATCACGCCCAACCAGACCGAGAAAATAACAATAATTACAGATACTTAACGGTAATTTCCCGGTTCCTCCGGGCCCACCAATTCTCATATCATTTCAATGACTTGCGCTCCAATTAACTGGCAAGGTTAGCCACCCTTTTTTCCGGCGTTGCTTGTAGCCGGATGTATCCGGACGCGCCTTTTCGGATTTTTGACACGAGGTTTCGGAATTTTCTGTTTTCCAATTTAGGTGCCAAAGAGCCGATATTTGCTTTTTTGATTCGGCCGAGAACCGGCAAGACTAGCTCTAATGGCCGTTTTCGCTTTGAAGGAATGGCGTTAGATTTTTTTCAACAAATTGGTTAGGGCGCCATCCTTTAAGCATTCGATCTACTAGGAACGTGTCCGCCGCACCTAGAGCAAGCGCGCCCACCGTCGCAGCACCGCCGGTAACAAAGTAGTCAATGATCGCACCAGCGCCTGTCATCACCGTAAACCGGCTACTTTTGTTGGGAAGGCGCTCAAGCCAAGTCTCTCGAATGACGGCGTCGTGGTATTCTTTCAAAAGCCCGGCCTCAGGCTTCACACCCTTAAGCCAGCTCTTGAACTTCCGGGTTTTATCGAGGAGGTCTAGGAACTCCTCAAACGTCCGTTGACCACTGTTGATAGCGGTGCGAAGTGAATTCCCATTCAGATGTATCTCTTGGAAAAGCTCTATATCTGCCTGGCTGTGTTGACGCCTGAGATTTCCGATCAGCTCGAATTTGTTCTGTATGATCGCTGAGCGTGTCGGGGTAGTAACGCTCTCCGCCATGTATTTTGAGGCGAAGACGACGTCCGCGCGGGCTTCAAGAACTTCGGCTAGGACCGAGGAAGGCGTTAGCAGTTCATTCGCCGGAAGCTGATTCAATTTTTGGTATTGGGCGGAGAGCAGCGGAAAATCGTAGTTGGTCACTACAATGAACTCGCCCTTGCCAATCTCATGAGCCTTGAAGTTCCAATTCGGAGGTATCTGTTGCCCCGTCTTATCCTGCAGAAAGACCCTGGCAGCAGCGTTCATGTACTGCGGATCTCTTAGATCTTCGTTTGCCATCTGGATGACGTCGATCGATTTCCCCGAGAGTTTCATAAGCTCTGGAGGTGCGAGCTTGATTATTGACCTTGCAGCAGAATTGGCTTTTTTCGTTTCGTATCCCTTGCGGGCCAGTACAGATGCAAGATCGTCTTCTGAGCTCCACTTTGTATTTGGGGTCTTGCCGGCACTCTGAAATTGCACCAGCGTGTTTATAGCTATTCCATTTTGTTTGCTGGATGACGCACCAAAAAAGCTTCGGAAGAAGCTGAAACTCGCGTGTCCATCATCGGCCAATCGCTTGAGGTTTGCATAGCCTATCGCAAACTCGAGATGCAAAGCGGTCCCAGGATCCATTATGATATGAACGTCCTGGTAAAATAACAGGGCCTCCGCGAGGAGGCCAAGGTCGATCTCTGGCGCAGATGCGCCTTTTCGGAGCAGTATTTTTTCGAACAATCAACTCCCCCATGCTTCACCGAATTGCTGGATTTAACTCGATATAATCACCTCTTTGACCCGCTTGCTAGACCCATTACCACAAACGGAATAGGTGCAAACAACCTCCTCGAAGTTAAACTTTGAGAACGTTTCGAAGACCCCTTGAACCGCATTTAAAGACAGGATGAAGTGGCCTTTAACTCGGCTAAGGACGTAAGCCAACTCGGCAGAATCCTCGCGGCCGAAAACTTCCTTTCCATAGTCGTCTTCGTTACCCCAATACGGCGGATCGAGATAAAACAGCATACTCGGCCGATCGTAGCGTTCGATGAACTTCCGCCAAGGCAGGTTCTCGATCACAACGCCGGACATGCGTTCGTGAATGTCTTCGAGCTGAGGCGCGAGGTTGACCCCGACAGCTTGCCGGATGCCCTTCCACGTGGTTCCGAGATCCCGGACAATCTCGACCCACTGGCGGCTGGCGCGCTCATGCAGCATCAGATCGACTGGATCGCCGATGACAGCACCCTGAAGGTTTGCGAAAAAGGCAGACGCACCGGCATCACCTTTGCCGAGGCGCTCGACTGCACCCTGATTGCCGCCGCCAAGCGCTCTGCTGGCGGGCAAAATATCTTCTACATTCCGGACAGTAAGCCGAAGGGCCGCGAGTTCATCAGGCATTGTGCCCATTTCGCAAGAAACGTCTCGGAAATGCTGACGATAGAGGACGGCATCTACTTCGACATGCGCGAGGACGGAACCACCAAAGCGATTTCGAGCTACATCATGCGGTTTGCATCGGGCTTCCGCATCGAAGCTCTCTCGTCCGGGCCTGAAAATATTCGCGGTCTACAGGGTACGGTCGTCATCGACGAAGCCGCCTTCCACCGAAACGTCAACGAAGTCATCGACGCGGTCGGCGCTCTGCTTATGCGACGATCAACATCTGTGACGTCTGGCGGCCCTGATCAACGCCATCCATACCCCTTGCTGTCTCGTCGTCATGCTTCTGACGGCTTTCAAGCGATATGAGACGCCGGAACCATTGACTTGAGCACCATGCATGGCACTTTCCTTCGGTTGCAATCAGCAGGCAGAGGGTTCGGCATGGCAGCAGACGCAACAACACTCAGCACGGACATCGTGGCAAAGCTTACCGATGCAATTGAAAATCTCGATTCAACCCCCTCGGATGAAATACTGGTTGTGCTGAACGAAGCGTTGGATGTCATCCGCGAACTGGTCCAGATGCTCGACAAGGCAGAGACCCGATAAGCGGTAGATCAGAACTCGGGAAACCGCCTAGCCTTCCACTGGTTATGTGGCACCGCGCCGCCGACTTCGAGGCCGAAGGACACCACCTTCGTCGCGCCGTCGTCAATCTCGCAGCGAAAACGCACGTCATACCATTGCGCACCTGCCCGGAAGGCCGCGCTGCGGATATCGAGAACGTTTCCCTGCGGCAGCGAATAGGACGGCAGAATTTCCGGTTGATAGGCAGGAGAACCATGCCGCAACTGTTCCCTTAATTCCGTGGTGCAGAGCTGGCTCGCCCGCACACCGCGCGGAATATTGGCCATCGCCGTCGTCGCCGAGGCATCTGACGTATCCGTCTGCGAGAACAGGCGCTTGGCCTCCTTCATCGGCTTGGCCTTCGAAGCTTCATCCTCGACAGGCTTTTCCTTTTCTGGCGGCTTCTCCACCGGCTCTGCCGCAATATCGGCAAGGATGCCTTCGATCGTGCCGTCATCGCTGGTTGCGAGCGGATCTGCATGGGCCGTTTCAAGAGAAGGCGGCGCAACATCCTGCGGCAGCGCCGGCGCAGCTACCCCGGTTTCGGCCTTGGCCTCAGGTTCGGCTTCGCTTGCCGCTGCCTCGCTCGTCTCTTCGGCTGCCTCTGGCGGGATTTCGGGATCCCGATCCTCGGCTTTCGCAACCTCCCCCTCCTCGGCTGCATTGCCGTCGGTAGAAACGCCCGATCCCTTGCTGTTTTCTCCGAACTCGAACACGGGGCGAAGAACCGGTAGCGGGCGCCCATTCGCCTCCTGAGGCTCGTTGTTCTGCGGCTGGTCCGCGGGGGCGGGCTCGGATGGCGGCGCCTGTGGCGGCTTCTCGTTCGCCTGCTCTTCAATTGGGGGCGGCGGCTCTGCAGGTGGCGGCTGTTCGGCTTCCACCTTTTCTTCCGGTGCTGGCGGAGGTGGAGGCGGCTCGGCCTTGGCCTCCTCGGTGGGCTTGTTTTCTGGCTCTGGCGGCGGCGCCTGCTGCTCTTCCGGCTTCTGCTCCGGCATGGTCAGGTTCAACGCCTGCTCCTGCTCCGCGGGCTTTTCCTCGTCCGGCTGCTCTTCCGGTGGCGGTACGATCTCGACCGAAACGCTTTCCTCCTGAGGTGGCTGCATCTCGGCGGCAGGTAGGCGCACGAAGAGAGCCACCGCAATGATGACATGCAGGGCGACAGAGGCGGCAATGCCTCCATAAAGCTTGTGACGTGGCTTCTGCGATCCTTCCTGCATGCCACCGATGTAGGATGAAAGAACGGCGGTATGAAGTCCCTGCGGCACATCGCGAACAACAAAAAGCCCGGCAGACTTTCATCTGCCGGGCAATATGCCGATAAGTTGAAGACCGTTCCGAAAGCCTTAGCTGTCGAGGAACGACCGCAGCTTGCCCCAGGGCTAGCTGTCCAGGAAGCTCCTGAGCTTCCTGGAGCGGCTCGGATGCTTGAGTTTCCGGAGCGCCTTGGCTTCGATCTGACGGATACGTTCACGGGTAACCGAGAACTGCTGGCCGACTTCTTCCAGGGTATGGTCCGTGTTCATGCCAATGCCGAAACGCATACGCAGCACGCGTTCTTCACGCGGGGTGAGCGAGGCCAGAACGCGGGTCGTCGTCTCGCGCAGGTTCGCCTGGATGGCGGCGTCGATCGGCAGAAGCGCATTCTTGTCCTCGATGAAGTCACCGAGATGCGAATCTTCTTCGTCACCCACCGGGGTTTCGAGCGAGATCGGCTCCTTGGCGATTTTCAGCACCTTGCGGACCTTCTCGAGCGGCATGGCCAGCTTCTCGGCCAGCTCTTCCGGCGTCGGCTCGCGGCCGATCTCGTGCAGCATCTGGCGCGAGGTACGAACGATCTTGTTGATCGTTTCGATCATATGCACCGGAATACGGATCGTGCGGGCCTGGTCCGCGATAGAACGGGTGATCGCCTGACGGATCCACCAGGTCGCATAGGTCGAGAACTTGTAACCGCGGCGATACTCGAACTTGTCGACCGCCTTCATCAGGCCGATATTGCCTTCCTGAATGAGGTCGAGGAACTGCAGGCCACGGTTCGTGTACTTTTTCGCGATCGAGATGACGAGGCGAAGGTTGGCTTCGACCATTTCCTTCTTGGCGATACGCGCTTCACGCTCGCCCTTCTGCACCATCGACACGATGCGACGGAATTCGGCAACGGAAATGCCGGTTTCAGTCGCAAGGTTCTGGATCTCCGAACGGATATCCGAAATCGTGCGGGTCTCGGCTTTGGCGAATTCCTTCCAGCCCTTGGCTGCAAGATTGCCGATCGATTCCATCCAGTTCGGATCGAGCTCGGCACCCTGATACTGCTCAAGGAAGCTGTCGCGCTTGACGCCATAGGATTCGGCAAGACGCAGCAGACGACCTTCATTCTGCATCAGGCGCTTGGAAATGTCGTAGAGCTGCTCGACCAAAGAATCGACGCGGTTCTGGTTGAGCGACAGTGACTTAACTGCCGTGATCAGCTCGTCCTTCAGCTCCTTGTAGCGCTTCTCCTGGCCAGAGGACAGCGTGCCCGAACAGGAGAGATGCGCCTCAACCTGCTGGTCCTGAAGCTTGCGCAGCTTCTTGTAGGTGTCGGCGATCAGGTCGAGCGTTTCCATGACCTGCGGACGCAGTTCCGCTTCCATGGCAGCAAGGGACAGGCTCGACTCATCGTCGTCCTCTTCCTCTTCCTCCATCGGCATATCGCCGCCGACCGACGTGATATCGTCGTCATTGGCAGCAGACATGCGGGCCTTGCGGCTCTTTTCCTTCTCTTCGGCAGCCTTGCGGTCGGCCTCGATCTTTTCCGGGCTCTGGAACTGCGGCGCCGCCTTGGCTTCCGGACCGGAATAGGTCGTTTCGAGATCGATGATCTCGCGCAGCAGCGTCGTGCCCTCGTTGAGTTCGTCGCGCCAGATGATCAATGCCTGGAAGGTCAGCGGGCTTTCGCAGAGGCCACCGATCATGGTTTCGCGGCCGGCCTCGATGCGCTTCGCAATCGCGATTTCGCCTTCGCGCGACAGAAGCTCGACCGATCCCATCTCGCGCAGATACATGCGCACCGGATCGTCGGTTCGGTCGGTCGGCTCTTTCTTCTTGACAGTCGCGACGGCGGTGCCACCGGACGTTGTCAGTTCGCCACTTTCGCTTTCGTTGTCGTCGCCATCGGAGCTGTCATCGTCGTCGCGACTGGCGCCGTCCTCGGCCTCCTCGTCCTCGACCACGTTGATGCCCATGTCGGACAGCATCGCCATCGTGTCTTCGATCTGCTCGGAGGTTACTTCCTCCGAAGGCAGAACCGAATTCAGCTCGTCCATGGTCACATAGCCGCGTTTTTTCGCGGCCTTGATCATCTTCTTGACCGCGTCATCAGAAAGATCGAGAAGCGGACCGTCATGCGAGGCTTCGCGTTCGTTCTCGGCTTCTTCGTTTTCTTTGACTTTTGTTGCCATGTATTTCGTCACTTTCCCTGAACGCCACTGCGCCGCACCAGATGGGCCACGTTGATGGCTGGCGGTTGAAGGCTTCATACCCTAACCGCGAATCACTTGCCCACTCGTAACGGAATGACCTTTAATTCCGAATTACCACAGACGACGGCCTTGCAAAGACCATATGTCTCGGATTGCCGGTAGCACCGACACAACTGCCCTAATCCGCCTAACTTGCCTTGAAATGGTGATTCCCACAAATTAACGATCCGTCAAGCTTTTCCCCGACATTTACACCGGAAAATTGGAAAAAGACGCGTTACACCTGCCCGTGCCAGGCATGTTCACCAGTTTCGTCGAGTATGTAGGCAGGTTTTCCCATAAGACAAGGGTTGATCAAAACGCAAGCGTGCGAAACCGCGTCAGAGCAAAAAACTGGATAAATCAGCAAACCTCGGCAATTTTGCATCAGCTATTACCGCCTCCACAGTCTTCCTGACAATCAATGGCTGACCGCAGCGCCTTTGACCCGCCCGGAAAGAACGCCGAAACCGTCAATGATTGCCTCCTGCGCCTCAAGCCGGGTGATTTCGTTCTGGATCTCCAAAAGCGCCCTCAAGAGAATTTCGCCGCGCTCCTCCTCGTCAGCGGTCAATTCCTCGATTTCGCGCCGCAGTTCCATTTTCTGCAATCGGAGTTCCTTGTTGCGCGAATGCAGCGCCCGTGTCTGCCGATAAGCGTGCAAGGCATCCTGCGGGTCGGCCTCCTCCGTCGCCGTCCAGAGCCGGGCGTTGCGCACCTGCTGGGTCATGGCCGAAAGCAGATCGGAAAATCCTTCAGCGACAAGCCCTTCACGAACAGCCTCAACAGAGAGCTTTGTCCCGAGTTGACCGACAATCGAGAGCAGCGATGACCAAAACCGCTGCAGATCCTTGTTTTCGAAATCGACAGACGAAATCTCGTCATATTCGTCGAGCAGCAATTGCGGATGGTTTGCGATCGTCAGCGCCAGCACGGTTTCGCGCAACGCAGGGCGCGCCTGGGACGAAAGCTTCAGCATCTGGTTCAGCCGGGCGCTTCCGGCCGTGCCGCTTTCGATCATCGCGCCGGCCACCACCGATCCGCCCTGCGGCGCTCCGCCGCGCCCACCCTTGCGCCCCGGTCCGGCATTATTGTTGCGCTGAAAATTCTGGCGACGCTCACCACCTGCCCCGCCCGACTGGCTGAAAAAGGAACCGAGCCTGCCGCGAATATCCTGCTGGTAGTGATAGCGCACACTCTCATCGCCGATCACCGAGATGATCTGCTTCAACCGGGCATCAAGCTCCGCCCGCCGCTCAGGCGTATCGAATACGGAGCCCGCGGTCTCCCGCTGCCAGATCATGTCGACAAGCGGTCGCGCCTCCGACAGAACCCTGTCGAATGGCTCCCTGCCCTCGTTTTTCACCAGATCGTCCGGATCCTTGCCATCGGGAAGAAGCGCGAAACTGACCGATTTTCCGGGCTTGATCGCCGGCAAGGCAAGATCAGCCGCACGATTGGCCGCGCGGATACCGGCGCCATCGCCATCGAAGCAGAGTACCGGCTGCGGACTTACCTTCCAGAGAAGATCGAGCTGGTTTTCCGTCAGCGCCGTGCCGAGCGGCGCGACAGCATTTTCGACGCCCGCCTGATAAAGCGCGATCACGTCCATATAGCCTTCGACGGCAATCAGCGCGCCGCTCTGCTTCCGGTCACCTGCCGCCTGCGCTGCCCGTCTTGCACGCGCAAAATTGTAGAGCACCTGTCCCTTGTGAAAGAGTTCGGTATCCGGCGAGTTCATGTATTTCGCCATCGCATCCGCAGCCATGGCACGGCCGCCGAAGGCAATAACCTTCTCGCGCGACGACAGGATCGGGAACATGATGCGATCACGGAAATAGTCGTAGGAGACAGGAATATCCGACCCGTGGCGCACGAGGCCGCAAGCCTCGATCTGCTCCTTCGGCACGCCCTTGCCCGCAAGATATTCTTTAAGGGCATTGCGGCTTTCGGGCGCATAGCCAAGACGGAACGTCTCGATCGTCCGACCGGTCAATCCGCGATCACGAAGATAGGCTCTCGCCTTAGCGCCATTGGCGCTCTGCAACTGATCCTGAAAATAGAGCGTCGCCATTTCCATGACGTCCTGCAGCGAGGTCCGCTCCTTCTCGCGCTTCTCCATCTGCGGATCAGGCTGCGGCATGGCAACGCCGGCAAGATCGGCGATCTGCTGCACGGCTTCCGGGAAATTCAGCCCTTCGAGATCTGTCAGGAAACGGAAATGATCACCCGATACACCGCAACCGAAGCAGTGATACCGACCCTTGCGGTCCTCGCAATGAAAGCTCGGGCTTTTCTCGCCATGGAACGGGCAGCAGGCCCAATAATCCCCGCGTGACACATTCGTCTTGCGCCGATCCCACGTCACACGTCTGCCGATCACGGTGGAGATCAGCACGCGGTCGCGTATCTCGTCTAGGAACGTATTTGAAAAGCGCATGTCTACTCATATAGGCGGAAGTCACGGGCTGCACCACGGCCAAGATGTTTCTTGCCCGGTATTCACAGCCCTTTGTAAAAACGATTGCGGCGCCCACAGGCGCCGCGATACCTCGATACGGCAGCGCCGCCCTTAGCTCAGCTTCGCCTTGATGACGCCGGAAGCCTTGGCGAAATCCATCTGACCGGCATAACGCTCGCGCAGAATGGCCATGACCTTGCCCATGTCCTTCATCCCGGCAGCGCCGATTTCGGCGACGACGGCCGCAACGATCTCGCCGACCTTCTCGTCGGAAAGCTGCTCCGGCATGAACGTCTTGAGCACATCGATTTCTTCGCGCTCCTGGCTGGCAAGCTCGGCGCGGCCCGCATCCTCATAGATCTTGGCCGACTCTTCGCGCTGCTTCACCATCTTTTGCAGGATCTGCAGGATTTCATCGTCGGTAGCAGCATCCTTGCCGACGCCGCGATTGGCGATGTCGCGATCCTTGACCGCGCTCTGGATCAGGCGAACGGTGGAAAGCCGGCGGCTGTCCTTCGCCTTCATGGCTTCCTTCATGGATTCGGTGAGCTTTTCGCGCATCATCTGAAGTATTCTCCGTCATGGCGGGCCGACACGTCCCGCAGCGCCCAAATGAGGGCCGTTGAAGGCGGTGATAGATCAGGCGACGGGGCCGATCAATCTTTTCCCACCGAACCGCGGCGATTGAGGGTGATTCTTTAACGGATGACATTGACCGCGCCTTAGCCTTTGTTTATTTTCCCGCACCTGCACGACATTTGGATTGAAGAGCCGCCGGCGATGACGCTTGCGCACTTTTCTGCGACAACATGAACCCCTGCAGCCTGTCTTCGCCGAGACGGGAACGATGGGTCAGAAGGATAGACATGACCGGCTCCGCTCCCTGGACACCTAAGAAGCCCACCGCCCTCCTCGTTCTTGCGGATGGCACTGTCATCGAAGGCACCGGCATCGGCGCGACCGGCAAGGTTCCGGCGGAAGTCGTGTTCAACACGGCGCTCACCGGCTACGAAGAAATCCTCACGGACCCATCCTATCTCGGCCAGATCGTCACCTTTACCTTCCCGCATATCGGCAATATCGGCACCAATGACCAAGATATCGAAGACCTGACGCCGGCTGCACGCCGCGGCGCCGTCGGCACGATCTTCAAGGCCGACATCACCGACCCGTCCAACTACCGTGCAGCCAAGGACCTCGATGGCTGGCTGAAGAGCCGCGGCGTCATCGGCCTGTCCGGCATCGACACCCGCGCGCTGACCGCCTGGATCCGCGAACACGGCGCACCGAATGCCGTTATCGCCCACGACCCGAATGGCGTCTTCGACATCGAGGCGCTCAAAGCCGAAGCCAAGGCATGGAGCGGCCTGGAAGGCCTTGACCTCGCCAAGGAAGCCACATCCGGCCAGTCCTCGCAGTGGACTGAAAAGCCCTGGGTCTGGAACGAAGGCTATAGCGAACTGAAGGCCGAAGACGCGAAGTACCACGTCGTCTGCATCGACTACGGCGTCAAGCGCAACATCCTGCGCCTGTTCACCGGCCTTGATTGCAAGGTCACGATCGTCCCGGCCCAGACTTCCGCCGAAGACATTCTGGCGCTGAAGCCGGACGGCATCTTCCTGTCGAACGGCCCGGGCGATCCGGCTGCAACCGGCGAATACGCCGTGCCGGTGATCCAGGAGATCATCAAGACCGACATCCCGACCTTCGGCATCTGCCTCGGTCACCAGATGCTCGGCCTCGCACTCGGCGCCAAGACCGAAAAGATGCATCAGGGCCATCACGGCGCCAACCACCCGGTCAAAGACCACACGACGGGCAAGGTCGAAATCGTTTCGATGAACCACGGCTTCGCAGTCGACTCGAAGTCACTGCCGCAAGGCGTTGAAGAGACTCACATCTCGCTGTTCGACGGCACCAATTGCGGCCTGCGCCTCTCCGGCAAGCCGGTCTTCTCCGTCCAGCACCACCCGGAAGCTTCGCCGGGCCCGCAGGACAGCCACTATCTCTTCCGCCGCTTCATCAATCTGGTGCGCGAAAAGAAGGGCGAACCGGCTCTCGCCGAACGCTGATCGTCAGTTTTCCTGAGACTTTCAAATGGCCCGCTTTCAGCGGGCCATTTCTTTTTGGCGCTTCACCAGCATCCAGAAACGAACGCATAGGAAGATAGCGGCAGCGGCAAGTCCCAGCACGAAGCCGAACCAGACACCCTTGCCGCCGAGACCGAGCGGGAAGGCAAAGACATAGGCGCAGACGAAACCGATCGGCCAATAGGCGATCAGCGCAAGGATCATCGGGATTTTCGTATCCTTGAGACCGCGCAGCAGCCCGGCGCCGACTGCCTGCAGACCATCGACCAACTGAAATGCCCCGGCAATCACGATCAGCGGCGCGGCAAGCGCCAGCACGGCAGCGGCATCGTGTTGAGTCGTATCCAGAAACAGCCCCCCCCAGAAGAACGGGAACGCCGCATAAAGAATGCTGCCAACGATCGCGAAAACGACGCTGACGACAAGAACCGCGATCCCTGCCCGTTTCACCCCGAGATCATCACCGCGACCGTTTGCAAGTCCGACACGAACGGTCGCCACCTGCGCCAGCCCCAGCGGGATCATGAAGGCGATCGACGCCAGTTGAAGCGCGATACCATGGGCCGCAAGCTCCAGCTTGCCGATCATTCCCATCAGCAGCGATGCGGCCGCAAACAGGCTGGTTTCGGCGAGAATGGTGAAGCTGATCGGAAGACCGAGGACAAGTACCTCGCGAATGATCGGCCAGTCAGGGCGCCAGAAACGCACGAATATCTCGTAGGCTCGTGTCGCTTCATGCATCTGCACATAGGCGATGATGATGATGAAGCCGGTAAGATTGGCGCAGACGGCCGCAAGGGCTGCACCGTAGATACCAAGCCGAGGTGCGCCGAAATGGCCGAAGATCGTCAGATAGGCCACCACGAAGTTCATCGCGAACATTCCGAGCGTGACATAGAGAACGATGCTGCCCTTCTCGAGCCCGGTCACGAAGCTGCGGATCGCGAACAGGCCGAGCGCCGGGAACATGCCCCATTGCGCGATGCGCAGATAACCCTGGGCATTCGCCGCCACATCCGGCGCCTGGCCGAGCGCAAGCAGGATCGGCTCGGAAAACCAGAGGATCGGCGCCATCAGGGCGCAATAGGCGATGACGACCCAAAGCCCCATGCGAACCGCACGCCTGACACCTACCTTGTCATTATGGCCGAGGGCCTGCGCAACGAGCGGAATGACGGCGCTGGTAAAGCCCGTGCCGAAGATGAAGACAATGAAAAACGCCTGTGTCGCGATAACGACGGACGCAAGCTCCGTGGTACCGAGCCAGCCAACGAGGATGACGTCGGTCGTATGGATCGCCATCTGCGCCAACTGCGCGCCGACAAGCGGGATCCCAAGAGCAAACGTGGCGCGCAGATGTCCCGCCCACGAGCTTTCCCGGCTTTCGATTGCGACCGTGTTGAGCGAACTCGACATTTCAAACCTCGATAAAAGAAAAGGCCGCTTCCAGAAAATGGTCAGCGGCGCAGCACTTTGCCTATAAAGGCGGCAGGTTTTCCGGGCAAGGCTGGCGGTCCATCCAGCAGTTTTTGTGCGACTTACTTCACGAAACCTGATGGATCGCGCGAGCGGCGGAGGTATCTCGCGATATGCGCGCAACGAACACGATCGCTGCGCACGCCATGAAGATGGCCGCCATCAGGTAGGGCGCACCGGCAAATTCGACGATCGCGCCCTCCCCGGTGAACCTGCTGAAAAGCTGGGTGAACATGGCCGGCCCGATGATTGTGGTGAGACTGGTCATGCTCGTCATCGCACCCTGCAATTCCCCTTGCGCCGACGGCGGCACCTTGGCCGAAGCGATGCTGCGCAGTGCGGGATCGGCAACATTCTCGATCGTCGTCAACAGGATGACGGCATAGACCATCCAGCCCTCCCAGGAGAAGGCATAGCCGGCGAGACCGAGACAGGAAAAACAGATCCCGAGCACGCTCGTTCGCCACTCGCCGAGAACCGGAATGAGGCGAGGCAGGACAAACACCATGACCAGCGCCGCGCAAATGCCGAACAGGCCGAGCGACAATCCGATCTGCGCCTCGCTCCAGCCGTAGCGATAGGTCGAGACGAAGGACCAGACGGACGGATAAACGGCGTGAGAAAGCCAGTAGAGAAACATCACCAGCAATATCCAGCCGACACCGGAATAGTGGCGCATCTGGCGCAGCGCCCCAAGCGGATTGGCACGTCGCCAGTCGAAAGCCCGCCGATTGTGCCGCTCTAGTGTTTCCGGCAGCAGGAACCATGCCGCGATAAAGTTGGCGAGAGACAGCAGACCCGCCCCCAGAAACGGTACACGCGGTCCGAATTCTCCGAGCAGCCCGCCGATCACAGGCCCGATCGTGAAGCCAACCCCGAAGGCGATGCCGATCAGGCCAAAATTGCGTGCCCGCGTGCGGTCGTTACTGATATCGGCGATATAGGCGGAACAGGTGGCAAAACTGCCGCCTGAAAATCCGGCCAGCGCACGGCCGATGAAAAGCATCCAGAAACTGGTCGCGGCGGCGCAGATAAGATTGTCGATGGCAAAGGTCAGCACCGAGATGAGCAGGATCGGCCGACGCCCGAAGCGATCGGACAAATTGCCGATAAGCGGCGCAAAGAGGAACTGCATCGCCGAATATATCAGCAGAAGCCAACCACCGTCGATCGCAGCAGCGCTGACATCATCCCCTGTCAGTTCCTGCAGGAACGCCGGCAGGACCGGCATGATAATCGCGATACCGATGACATCCAGAAACAGAATGACGAAGACGAGAAACAGGCCACGGCGGACGGATTTAGGTTCGAGCATCGAATGCCTCTCTCAACATCTCACCTGGAAAAGACGATCGGATCGCCGGGACGACTACATAACGGAAAAAGAAAATCGGAACAATACAGGAACATCTCAAAATTTCTGATGCGGGCGATGACGGAATCGCGCCTATATCCTTCGGCAATCAGGGGGCGAGCGTAATGATTGAGTTGATCTGGCAGGGCATATTGATCGGCATCGGGGCAACGGTGCTTATGGATATCTGGGCGCTTGTCCTGCATTTCGTCTACCAGCAGCCCAAGCCGAACTGGGCGCCCGCAGGCCGCTGGTTCCGGCATCTGGCAAAGGGCAAGGTCTTCCACGACAGCATTGCAACCGCAGAACCTTATCGTCATGAACTGGCACTTGGCTGGATCGGCCACTATGCCGTCGGCATCCTTTACGGTGTCATTCTTGTCCTGATCATGGGACCGGACTGGATGCGCTCCCCAACGTTCCTGCCCGCCTGGGTTCTCGGCATCGTGACGATCGGCGCTGGCTGGTTCCTGATGCAGCCCGGCATGGGCCTCGGCTGGGCGGCATCGAAAACGCCTAACCCGAAGAAGGTAAGGCTGCTGAACTTCGTCGCCCACACGGTTTTCGCACTAGGACTATACGCAACGGCGCTGCTGATCCGCTGATATCCGACTGAACGCCGTCGTTTGAACCGCATGAGATGACGGCAACGAGGTGCTGATCCGCCGCACCATCTCAGGTAGATCTGCAATCGTTGACTTCCCGTTTATCACGACGAATTAAAAATTGGCGCGCAATACCCTTGCCCGACGTTGTGAAACATTCTGCGTCGGCGAACAGATGGCGGTTCAGGATGCGACTGAGTACGATCACACATCTTGCCTATGCGGTAACCCTCGTTCTCACGGCCATATCGGCCTCCACCTTCATATTGTCTGCGAGAAGCGCGTCGCAGGAGCGCACGGCGATCCAGCAACATCTTGAGCTGGATGATCTGGCGGAAGAACTGGCGGTCATCGCCGAGAGCCGCACAGACGAGGCCCGTCTTTATGTCATGCGCGGCGATGAACAGCATCTGGCACGGTTCTACGTGGATGACGATCAGGAAGGACATCTTGAAGGCAGTATCGCAAAGCTGTCCAACCTCGGCCTCTCGCCGGAAGAAAGGACGATGTTCGACCGCATCCGAAATGCGGCAGATGCTATCGACGTGATCGAAAAGGAAGCCATCAGCGCCTATCGTGCTGGCCGGCAGAATGACGCTCAGCAGACTCTATTTGGTGACGAGCATTATCGCCTGCACACCGAGCTTTTGAAGCAAGTCGAAGCGGTGAGAGCCAGCGTTACGGCACGTTCGCAGGTCGCGGTCGATGCGGCCAAGGCCAGAAGCGACTTCTTCGGCAACATCGCGAAATCCATGCTGGTTCTGACGGCCCTGATGTTTCTGGCGGTGCTTTATTTTGTCCTGAGCCGGCGCGTGGCGCTGCCGCTGATCAGGATGAGCAACGTCGTCACCCGGCTGGCACGCCAGGATTACGATGTCGAGGTTCTGGACGACGGAAGGCGGGATGAGATCGGCGAAATGAACCACGCCATCCAGATTTTCCGCAACAATGGTCTGGAAAGGGAGCGCCTCGACGCCGAACGCCGCAAGGATCAGCGCATGAAGGACCTGATGTTGCAGATGATGCATCGGGTGCAGGCCTGCCAGAACCAGGAGGAACTTTCGGATGTCGTCTCGCGCTTCATGCCGCAGATTTTTCCGGATGCCGCCGGCCACCTGTTCATCCTGAAGGAACAGGGATCGACCCTTCACTCCTTGGGACAGTGGTCTGAACCCGCCGCATCCGAACTGCATTTTTCGATCGACGATTGCTGGGCGCTGCGGCGTGGCCGTCCGCATTTCAGCGAGCCTGATGGTGACGACGTCATCTGCCACCACATCCACATGGCCGAAAACAGCAATCTGTGCATCCCGCTCACTGCGCTGGGAGAGATCGTGGGGCTCCTCTATCTCGAAACGTCTGTCCACAATCACGCCTCACCTGCCGATCGCCTCTATTTCGAGCTGCTAGCGGAAAACGTCGGCCTTGCGGTTGCCAACCTGCAGCTTCGGCAACGCCTTGTTGGCATGGCGAAACGCGATGCGCTGACGGGACTGATGAACCGCCGCTCTCTCGATGAGGCACTCAATCGGCTTGTCGAAGAGCCCGGCGCCTCGCTTGCATGCCTGATGATCGATATAGACCACTTCAAGCGCTTCAACGATCAGTTCGGTCATGATGCCGGGGATGCTGTCATGCAATATGTCGCGCGTATCCTGTCGGAAGTCGTGACCGGCAAAGGCGACGTGTTTCGGTTTGGCGGCGAGGAATTCACCGTCCTTTTGCCGGGAATGGCCGCGGAAGATGCCGAGAAGATCGCCGAGCAGTTGAGGCAATCCGTCGAAAGCTCTCCCGTGTCATATCGTGGACGCCTGCTCGATCCCGTCACCATTTCCCTTGGCATTTCGACATCCCCGCAAGCCGGCACCGTATCGACCGTATTGGAACGGGCAGACCGCGCCTTGCTTTCAGCCAAGAGGAATGGTCGCAACCGATGGATCCAGGACGGCGCTCTTGATCAGCAATGATGTCTGACGCCCCATCCGGCAATCGAACCGAAAAACATAACCCCACCTGACCTGATCGGGGATGATTTCGGTTTCGGCGAAAAAACATGCCGGCAATTTCAGTGTTTTGCGAAAATGCAGCGCGTTTTTCATCCTCGCCCCGCAAGCTTCCGCGACAATCATCACGTCATCGGGCGGGAAACCGGGTTCGCGAACCGGAAGTCCTAAAACGGGTCTGAACCCGGTTTTCGATGATGGCCGCGAATGCCGGAAAGACGGGAATTGACAAGTCTCGTACGGAAAGCAGCAAACGGTCGGGGCAGGCAAATGCCTACCACCAAACCATTACAGACGACGCCTGCCCCACTCCCGCATAGAAATCACCCCGCCGGCCACCCGGCAGGGCCGCATCTGCTGCGTGAAAATACGTGTCTGCAGCCCCTCAGACATCACCCGAGAAGGTATCGCAGGAATTCATGTTGCCGCTGTCGAAACCGCGCTTGAACCAGCGCATTCGCTGGGCGGAGGTACCGTGGTTGAAGCTTTCCGGCACGACATACCCTTGCGTCCGCTTCTGCAGCGTATCGTCACCGATCTGCTGCGCGGCATTGAGCGCCTCCTCGAGGTCGCCCTGGCTGAGAAAGCCCTTCTGATCAGTGCGCTTGCCCCACACGCCGGCAAAGCAATCCGCCTGCAGCTCGACGCGTACAGACATCTGGTTTGCCTCGGTCTCGCTCATCCGCTGGCGCATCTGGTTGAACTTCGGCAGCACGCCGATCAGGTTCTGAACGTGATGACCGACTTCATGCGCGATCACATAAGCCTCGGCAAAGTCGCCCGACGCACCGAAGCGCTGCGACAGCTCGTTGAAGAATGTCGTGTCGAGGTAGAGCTTGCGGTCACCCGGGCAATAGAACGGTCCGGAAGCCGATGAGGCAAAGCCGCAGGCCGAGCGGACCTGCCCCGAAAAGAGCACCAGCGTCGGATCCTGATAGGTCTGGCCGGCAGCCTTGAAGATTTCCGACCACGTATCCTCGGTATCGGCGAGAACCGTGCGCACGAAGGCCGTCATCTCGTCATTCGCAGGCGTGCCCTGCTGTGTCTGCTGAGAGCCGCCGCCGCCATCGAAGCTGACATCGCCACCCGAAAGCAGCGTCAACGGATTAATGCCGGTTATCCAGCAGATGATCAGAACGACAACGATGCCGCCGATGCTGAGACCGCCGCCTCCCCGGCGCCCGCCGCCGATCGGAATACGCATGCCCCCGCGGCCGAAAGGGCTTCCTCCCATGGAAGCCCCGCGCTGATCTTCGACATTGTCCGACTGCCGGCGACCCTTCCATTCCATCGTGCCCACTCCTCGACGGCTCTATGTATTAACGAAGAACAATATAGCGCAACGGCAAGGAAAGGCGATGAGGGAATGGCGAAATGCCCTCACGCCACCTGCAGCTGCTTTTTGCTTGGAAGAAACACGGTCAGCAGGCCGATCGCCGGCAGGAAGGAGCAGACGCCGTTGACGAAGATGATCCCGTGGCTATCCGCCAAAACGCCGAGCACTGCGGCTGCGATACCGCCGACACCGAAGGCGATGCCGAAGAAAATGCCGGCAATCATGCCCACCCGCCCCGGCACCAGTTCCTGCGCCATGACGATGATCGCCGGGAATGACGAGGCCATGATGAAGCCGATGATCGCCGAGAGGATGATCGTCAGCGGCAGGTTTGCGTAAGGCATGGCGAGCGTGAACGGCAGCACGCCAAGGATCGAGACCCAGATCACCACTTTCGAGCCGAACCGGTCGCCGATCGGACCGCCGACAACGGTGCCGAGCGCCACCGCACCGAGGAATACGAACAGCATGATCTGCGACATCTGCACCGAAACCCCGAACCGCTCGATCGCAAAGAAGGTGTAATAGCTGCTGATCGACGCCATATAGGCGTTCTTCGAGAAGGTCAGGATGGTCAGCACGACAAGCGCGATGACGACCGTGTTCTTCGACAGGTTATGGGCGCCGAGAGCCTTCTTCTTTCCTTTGTTGGCGGCCATATGCGCCTTGTACCAGCGGGCGATCCAGGTCAGGACGATGATGCCGAGAAGCGCCATGGCGGAGAACCATCCGACACTGCCCTGCCCCATCGGCACGATGATGAAGGCGGCAAGCAGCGGCCCGATCGACTGGCCGAAATTGCCGCCGACCTGGAAGGTTGCCTGCGCAAAACCGTAACGCCCGCCCGCGGCTAGCCGCGCGACACGCGAGGCCTCCGGGTGGAAGACGGCCGAACCGATGCCCACAAGACCGGCAGCAGCCACCAGAATTCCGTAGGTCGGCGCCCATGCAAGCAGGAGCAAGCCGAAGAAGGTCGATGCCATGCCGACCGGCAACGAATAGGGATAGGGCTTCTTGTCCGTGACAATCCCGATGACCGGCTGAAGCAGCGAAGCGGTGCACTGGAATGCAAGTGTCAGGATGCCGATCTGCCAGAAGTCCAGATGGAAGTCCGCCTTCAGCATCGGATAGATAGCCGAGATCATCGACTGCATGATGTCGTTGAGCATATGGCAGAAACTCGCCGCCAGAATGATCGGCAGCACTGTCTTTTCTGCCGCAGCGCTTGCTGTCGGCTTTGATGTTGCATCAGCCATGAAATTCTCTCCCGGCCAGCGGACGCTGCCGTCCGAAGTTCCTGCCGCATGTGTTCTTGATGAACGGCAGGAATAGTACCGGTGAGTTCGGCTGTCCATGCCAGCCATGCCACGAGCGGTACGGTTACGTAATACGTCTTCCGGCAAGAAAGCCGCTATGACGCAACCGGCAATGAAGGAACGGTCACAGTGGGATGCGTCCGCTCCCACCGACGCTTCAGGACCGCCGTCAAAGCGTAATAGGCTGCGACAACCAAAGTCATCGAGACATAACCATCAATCGCGTAATGCCAGCCGAGATAAACTGAACTGATCTGGATGAATGCGACATAGGCGAAGGCGACCACACCGAAACGGCGGGAGTAGCCGTTGAGGAAAAGCGCATTCAGCGTGATCAGGCCGACATGAATGCTCGGAAAGGCGGAAATACCGCTGCCCAAACCGGCGCTGCCGCTCTCATGCAGTGCCCAAAGATAGGTCTGGTATTCGGCAGCAGAACTCCCTCCGTCGCCTCGGCTCAAGAAAGCGATGAGGCCGGCGAACCGTGCCTGGTCGCCGACGACCGCACCATAGAAGGCCGGCCCCGCCGAAAGAAACAGCCCCGCGAGAATATTGCCGCAGCCGATCCAGACGAAAGCGAAAAGCAGCAGATAACGTTTTCTGATCCCGTCGGCCGATGGCGACGTGGCAACGAAGAACAGGGCGCCGAAGCACAGAATGAACCAGAGAACGTTGTAGTTGAATTCGATGACGCTCCTGACCCAGTCCTGCCCAAGCACTGAATGGAGCAAGATCCAGGGATCGACGCCGAAATGCAGCCACGCATCTATATCCGCCTGAGCACGGTCATCGATGAACCCGCCGCGCAAGGCAGGCAACATGTTCTTGATTGACGTGAAGCTGCCTTGAAAGAACATCAGTCCTCCCAGCAGCAAGACGCCGGAAATCAGCCCGGCCATTCTCTTCGCCGAAAAAATCCGACGGAAAGCCAGTCTACGCCGGCGATCGAAGCGATGCACCAGCCAAAACAGGTCGAACGAGATCGCGATCACCGGCATGACGATCAGAAACACCTTTGTCCACTGACCAAAGTAGAGATCGTGAGACAACATAGGAAAAAAGCCACCAAACCACGCCAAATAGATGGCGAATAAAGTGTATAATAACGTTATAATATAGAAATAAGCATCGGAACGCAGGCGCTTGAGCACATCAACAGCAGTCAAAATCGGAATTGATCGCAGATATCCTGCAGACATGACTTGGCCCCCAGTCAAAAAACAATCCAGAATTCTGAAAATACCCCGGAGACTCAAGTATTCCCGAGTAATTAACTTTCGATTATGCCCGCGGCGTCAATCCACCACGATTCCTGTCGATTTGCCGATTTATGGGGTTCTCATAGGCCGCACATTTGCCTATAAGCCGCGTCTAGCCAGAAAAATGATGCGCACGTGACCCGACCGGAGCTACCCACGCCCCGTGCCGGTTTTTCGCGCAGACAAAGAGCGGATAGAGACCATGCCAAAGCGCCAAGATATCAAATCGATCCTCATCATCGGCGCGGGTCCGATCGTCATCGGCCAGGCATGTGAGTTCGACTATTCCGGCACCCAGGCCTGCAAGGCGCTGAGGGAAGAAGGGTACCGGGTCATCCTGGTCAATTCCAACCCGGCAACCATCATGACCGATCCGGGCCTCGCCGACGCGACTTACGTCGAGCCGATCACGCCGGAAGTTGTTGCCAAGATCATCGCCAAGGAGCGCCCGGACGCACTGCTGCCGACCATGGGTGGCCAGACCGCGCTCAACACCGCGCTGTCCCTGAAGCGGATGGGCGTCCTTGATCGCTACAATGTCGAAATGATCGGCGCCAAGCCGGAAGCCATCGACAAGGCCGAAGACCGCGCCCTCTTCCGCGAGGCGATGGCAAAGATCGGTCTCGAGACGCCGAAATCGATGCTCGCCAACGCCACAGAAATCAAGGATGCCGACCGCAAGAAGCACGAGGCTGCCCGCGCGGAACTGAAGGGCAAGCTTTCCGGCGCCGAACTGGATAAGGCGCTTGATGCGCTTGAAAACCAGTGGAATCTCGGTGAGAGCGACCGCAAGCAGCGCTACATGGCACATGCCATGGCGATCGGCGCCCAGGCGCTCGACGTCGTCGGCCTGCCCGCCATCATCCGCCCGTCCTTCACCCTCGGCGGCACCGGCGGCGGCATTGCCTACAACCGCTCGGAATTCTTCGAGATCGTCGGCTCCGGCCTCGACGCCTCGCCGACCACCGAAGTGCTGATTGAAGAATCGGTCCTCGGCTGGAAAGAGTATGAAATGGAAGTCATCCGCGACAAGGCGGATAACTGCATCATCATCTGCTCGATCGAAAACATCGACCCGATGGGCGTCCACACGGGCGACTCGATCACCGTCGCGCCGGCCCTGACGCTGACCGACAAGGAATACCAGATCATGCGTAACGCCTCGATCGCGGTCCTGCGCGAGATCGGCGTTGAAACCGGCGGTTCGAACGTACAGTTCGCCGTCAACCCGGCTGACGGCCGCCTCGTCGTCATCGAAATGAACCCGCGCGTCTCGCGCTCGTCGGCGCTGGCTTCGAAGGCCACCGGCTTCCCGATCGCCAAGGTCGCGGCCAAGCTCGCCATCGGCTACACGCTCGACGAACTGGACAACGACATCACCGGCGGCGCGACGCCTGCTTCGTTCGAACCGTCGATCGACTATGTCGTCACCAAGATCCCGCGTTTCGCCTTCGAAAAGTTCCCGGGCGCCTCGCCGGTCCTGACCACCGCGATGAAGTCGGTCGGTGAAGTCATGGCGATCGGCCGTACTTTTGCTGAATCGCTGCAGAAGGCCCTGCGCGGTATGGAAACCGGCCTGACCGGCCTCGACGAAATCGAGATCCCCGGCCTTGGTGAAGGTGACGACCACAATGCCATCCGCGCTGTGATTGGCACCCCGACCCCGGACCGTCTGCGCCAGGTCGCCCAGGCGCTGCGCCTCGGCATGACCGAAAACGAGGTCCACGAAGCCTGCAAGATCGACCCGTGGTTCATCGCCCAGTTGAAGGCGATCGTCGACATGGAAGCCCGCATTCGCGAGCATGGCCTGCCGGCGGATGCCGAAAACCTGCGCATGCTGAAGGCGATGGGCTTCTCCGACGCCCGCCTCGCCTCGCTCACCCACAAGCGCCCGAAGGAAGTCGCCGAACATCGTAACGCACTCAACGTGCGCCCGGTCTTCAAGCGTATTGACACCTGCGCCGCCGAATTTGCTTCGCCGACCGCCTACATGTACTCGACCTACGAGACGCCTTTCGTCGGTGAACTGCGCTCGGAAGCCGAAGTCTCCACCGCCAAGAAGGTCGTCATCCTCGGCGGTGGCCCGAACCGTATCGGCCAGGGCATCGAGTTCGACTATTGCTGCTGCCATGCCGCCTTCGCGCTGAAGGATGCAGGCTATGAAGCGATCATGATCAACTGCAACCCGGAAACCGTGTCGACCGACTACGACACGTCCGACCGCCTCTACTTCGAACCGCTGACGGCCGAAGACGTGATCGAGATCCTGCGCGCAGAACAGGAAAAGGGCGAAGTCGTCGGCGTCATCGTCCAGTTCGGCGGCCAGACCCCGCTGAAGCTCGCCGAAGCGCTGGAAAAGAACGGTATCCCGATCCTCGGCACCGCGCCCGACATGATCGACCTTGCCGAAGACCGCGACCGCTTCCAGAAGCTGCTGATGAAGCTTGACCTGACGCAGCCGAACAACGGCATCGCCTACTCGGTCGAACAGGCCCGTACCGTCGCCTCCGAAATCGGCTTCCCGCTGGTCGTGCGCCCGTCCTACGTTCTCGGCGGCCGCGCCATGCAGATCATCCATCAGGAAAGCCAGCTGCAGACCTACCTGCTCGACACGGTTCCCGAACTTGTTCCGGAAGACATCAAGCAGCGTTACCCCAACGACAAGACCGGCCAGATCAACACGCTTCTGGGCAAGAACCCGCTCCTCTTCGACAGCTATCTGTCGAACGCGATCGAAGTCGACGTCGACTGCCTCTGCGACGGCACGGACGTCTTCATCGCCGGCATCATGGAGCATATCGAGGAAGCCGGCATCCATTCGGGTGATAGCGCCTGCTCGCTGCCCCCGCGCACGCTTTCCGGAGCAATGATCGACGAGCTGGAACGCCAGGCCAAGGCCATGGCGAAAGCGCTCAATGTCGTCGGCCTGATGAACGTCCAGTTCGCCATCAAGGATGGCACGGTCTACGTTCTCGAAGTCAACCCGCGCGCCTCGCGTACGGTCCCCTTCGTGGCAAAGACGATCGGTGCACCGATTGCCAAGATCGCAGCCCGCGCCATGGCAGGCGAAAAGCTCGATCCGTTGTTCAGCGCCTACGGCACCAAGCCGGATCCGCGCAACCTCAAGCATATCGCCGTCAAGGAAGCTGTCTTCCCGTTCGCGCGTTTCCCCGGCGTCGACACGCTGCTCGGTCCGGAAATGCGCTCGACCGGTGAAGTCATCGGTCTCGATACCGACTTCGCGCTGGCATTCGCCAAATCGCAGCTCGGCGCCGGCGTGGAACTTCCGCGCGAAGGAACGGTGTTCGTTTCCGTCCGCGACTCTGACAAGGATCGCGTTCTGCCGGCAATCAAGATCCTTACCGAAATAGGCTTCAAGGTTCTCGCAACCGGTGGCACCCAGCGCTTCCTGGCCGAAAACGGTATCGAGGCCACCAAGATCAACAAGGTACTGGAAGGCCGTCCGCATATCGAGGACGCCATTCGCAACCGTCAGGTCCAGTTGGTCATCAACACGACCGACGGAAACAAGGCGATCTCGGACTCGAAATCGCTGCGCCGCGCCACCCTGATGCAAAAGGTGCCTTATTACACGACCATGGCAGGTGCCGAAGCCGCAGCCATGGCAATCAAGGCGCTGAAAGCCGGAAATCTCGAAGTTCGCCCGCTGCAGGCCTACTTCTAAGTAATATACGAGCCGGCCAGCATTCCTGTTGACCGGCTCTTTTTCGCTCCGCTATCTACCTGGTCGATGACTTGACTAACCGATGTAGGTACGGAGGAAGACCATGGTCGATGATGTGAACCGCTCGCTTGTCATCGAAAACGAACGTGTCTTCGCCACGGACCGCGCCACGCTGTTCAGAGCTTTTTCAGCTAAGACACTCTTGGAAAAGTGGTGGGGACCACACGGCTTCACCAACCGCATCGAGAAATTCGACTTCGTCGATGGCGGCACATGGGTGATCGTCATGACATCCTCCAGCGACACCGACTTCGAGAATCATTGGACGTTCGACGAGATCCTGCAGGATGAGCGTATTGCTGCGTTTCATCACGGACCGATGCACGCATTCGGCCTTGAGATCGGCTACCACGACGATGAAAACGGAACACGCCTTACCTGGCGCATGTCCTTCGAAGACACCCAGGACAATCGCGATATCGAGAAATTTCTCTCTGCCGCCAATGAGCAGAATTTAGACCGGCTGGAAACCGTGCTCTCGACCATAAAAAAGCGCCGCTGATACCAAAGCTATACGGCGATACATGCAAGGCATGTAGCGACCAAAAAAAAACCTTCAGTTGCAAATAAAGAAAATGCACCCTAACTTGATTTAACTAAGTTGAGGGGATTTCATGTCGAAGAACATCGTCATTCTGTTCGATGGCACATCGAACGAGATTTCAGCGGATCGCACCAATATTCTGCGCCTCTTTGGAGCGCTGGAGCGGTCGGAACAGCAGATCGTCTATTACGATCCCGGCGTAGGCACATTCGGCGCCAGCAATGCCTGGTCGAAGGTTTATCGCAATACGATCGAGATCTGGGGACTGGCCACTGGCTGGGGCATGGACCAGAACATCAAGGAAGCTTACCGTTTTCTCATCGAGAATTACGATCCTGGGACAAAAGACACGAATGGCAGTCACACGGATCGTGACCGCATTTACATATTCGGATTTAGCCGCGGAGCGTATTCCGCAAGGGTTTTAGCTGGCTTCATCCACGCGCTCGGCCTGATGAGCCGTCAGCATCTCAACCTCCTGGATTATGCCTACAACACCTATAAGGGCATCCCCGTCCAGGAAGAGGTTGACCACGACAAACTTCAGGAAGACGAGGGACGCTCGGCCTTCGCCTCGATGCGTCTCTATGAGCGAACACTGCGCACCGGGCGCCCGCCAATCAAGCTGCTCGGCCTGTTCGATACGGTTGCCTCCGTCATAGAGCCGGGCAAGCATTGGGTGCAGATGAAAACGCACCCTTTTTCCAATATGAATCCCAGCGTCGAATGGGTACGCCATGCCGTGGCCATAGATGAACGTCGCACGATGTTTCAGCCAGAATTATGGATCCCCGATCAGGACTACAGAGGCAGCCCATTCAAGAAAGTGAAGGGGAAACAGAATTTCAAACAAGTCTGGTTTGCGGGCGTGCATGGCGATGTCGGCGGCGGCTATCCTGAGCCGGACAGCGGTCAAGTCAAGATTCCACTCGAATGGATGATCAGAGAGACCGAACCAACGGGCTTGCTTTATCGAACCCAAACCGTTGAAGATATTGTCAAAGGACAACGTAGCAACAGATATGTCAGCCTGAACGCAACAGCAGACCTGCACGATTCCATGAGCCTCGGCTGGAAACCGCTGGAGTATCTTCCTCGTCGCGTACCTGAAAACTCATGGCGCAAGCGGGGCGATAGTCGCTCGATTTATATCCCGTTCCGGGATCGTCGTTTTATTCCAGAGAGAGCCATGCTGCACAGTTCGGTACGCATCCGTATGGAGGGCGGCGGTTATAATCCGCCCAATCTACCGAAAGACCCATTCTTTGTGGATTGATGGACACCTCTCCCGAGCTGACTGACCGGCGATTGGCCGCCTCCACTTTCGCAAAGGCGGCCTGGCCCATCATGGACCCATTCATCCGGAATAATCCCGGAGGAATTTCCACATCAGAAGTGACGCGACAGCCAGCGTCGTCCACATCGCAAAAGCAACGCAGACTGACATGATCAGACTTGCGACCCGCCTCGTCATCGGGCGGCACCTCCAGGGGTTGGTCCGGGAACAACGCTAAGGGTGAATTTTCCACCTGTCTTGAAGCACTCGACGGGAACGTTAAAAGGTAAAAACCAACGGCTGGATTTTTTCGCCGCCATGTCTCGCATTGCACCATTTACGCTCCGAAACGATACCGCAATGCAGCATGCGCCTGTTGATAACCTGATTGCAGCTCACATGAGCCGTTTCACCGACGCGAAATCCTCGCGAAAACGGGCAATCTCTTTCTCTTTCAAATCCTCATCAACAATACGCAGTAGGTAGGATGGATGAACGGTAACGAATAGCGTCTCGCCTTCTTCCATTGCGATTGGCTCGCTGCGAACATCTGCCAGCTTCTGCCGCATGTCGGTCAAAGCGAAGAGCGCCGTCGCTCCCATTGCAATGATAAGTTTCGGTTTTACCAGTTCCAGTTCCTGGCGCAGCCACCAGCGGCATTGCCGAACCTCCCCCATATTAGGCTTCTGGTGGATACGCCTTTTCCCACGTGGCTGATATTTGAAATGCTTCACTGCATTGGTCACATAAAGCCTGTCGCGCTCAATCCCAGCGAGCTTCAGCGCCTCATCGAATAGCGTTCCAGCAGGACCTACAAACGGCCTCCCCGCCAGATCTTCATGGTCGCCGGGCTGTTCGCCGACCACCATCACATCTGCATCCGCTGGCCCTTCTCCAAACACCGTCTGGGTTGCTAGGCAATGGATGTCGCAACGCGTGCAGGAGCGTGCAGCTTCGCTGACCGCAGCGAGTGTGCCCACTGCAGGAAGGGGCTGTGTCGGCACCCTCGCCGCGGCCTCCTGTATGCGATGATGGAACGGCAAAGGCTCGCTCGCCCGCTTGACGGCCATTTCAAGCACATCTGCCTCTGCTTTGGCGATCATGCCGGGAATGAGTTCCGCCTCGGGCAGGTTCTTCCAGTATTTCTTCGGCATCTCGGCCATCATCATCTTCACCTTCAATCGCGCCGGATTGAAGATGGAAGCATAATAGGTGCGCCAGAGATCATCGGTCTCATCGCGCAGATCTGGCCTTGGTGCAGGATCGTCGTTCACCTTCAATTCTTCGCCATCCCAGGAAGCCGACCCCTTGGGCGTGGCAATCAACCAGTCCATGTCTGTAAATCGCCTTTGAAAGAATGGCGCCACACGAGCGACGATGAAGTGATCCGGCTCGAACCACGCCACGAAGCGCCGCCGCCCCACCTTCCCCTCCGGCAGCGAAATTTCCTTGAAGCGCACGAAAGCCGTCATCTTGTGACAGTCACGCCCCACCGACTTCGCGAGCTGACGCGCCGCGGCCACATCACGATCGGTCGCCATGTTGAGCAGACCGTGCGAATGGAAGAGCCTGAACAGCAGCCGATAGAGAAGTGCAAATCGGGTTGGATCGGAATGGCAGAGAACCGCCTCGGCCAACCGGATGAAAGAAGGCTGCACACTGATTTTCGGTGGCGGATTTGCCGGCTGCGGAAGTCTGTTGTCGTCGAAGCCGAACAGGCCGTCAGCATCGTCCATCGTCCGCCATTCGATGAATTCAGGCGTAATTCCGGCCATCATGAAACCCCGGGCCGCATCCCGCCATTCATCAAGATCGCCCCGCCCCCGCAAGGAATAGCGAAACATCATAACAGCGACAGTTGCTCCGGCTTGGGTTGAAACATGGCGCGAAGATCAGACCGGTCGACCAGCCGGTGTGGCGTCCAGCCGTCACAGATGACAAAGGGTTGTATCTTCCGGAGCGACACGTTCAGTCGCTTCAGATCATCCAGCCTGAGTTTTCGGAACCGCCGAGACGACAGAATGCCGTTGACCGCTTTGGTGCCGAAGCCCGGAACCCTGAGCAACATCTCGCGATCTGCACGATTGACATCGACTGGGAACCGATCGCGATGAGACAATGCCCAGGCAAGTTTTGGATCGAGATCGAGATCGAGCATTCCACCATCACGTCCCGACGTAATTTCCTCAATGTCGAACCCGTAGAAACGATAGAGCCAGTCGGCCTGGTAGAGTCGGTGTTCACGCATCAATGGCGGTTTGATCAGCGGCAGCTTTTTCGACGAATCCGGGATGGGACTGAAGGCCGAATAATAGACACGCTTCAATCCATAACTTCCGTAAAGCCTGGCACTGGTGCCAAGGATCGTGGCATCACAGGCACCATCGGCTCCGACGATCATCTGCGTGCTCTGCCCCGCCGGTGCGAATTTGCGCCGCCGCTTGGTCTGCAATGTCGGCTCAGCCATTTCCTCGATCTTCAGTCGCAGATTCCCCATTGAGCGACGGATGTTCGCCGGCTGCTTCTCCGGTGCGAATTTCCCGATCCCGGCGTCGGTCGGCAATTCGATATTGATCGAAAGACGATCCGCATAAAGCCCCGCCTCCTCGATCAGATGAGCAGAAGCTTCAGGGATAGACTTCAGATGGATGTAGCCGCGGAAGTTATGGATCGTCCGCAATTCCCTGGCGATCCGCACCATCTCCTCCATGGTGTGATCGGAGGAGCGGATGATCCCCGAAGATAGAAAAAGCCCCTCGATATAGTTACGGCGGTAAAATTCGAGCGTAAGCCAGATCACTTCTTCCGGCGTAAAACGTGCACGCTCCACATTGCTGGAAGAACGATTGATGCAGTAGGCACAGTCGTAAATGCAGAAATTGGTAAGCAGGATCTTCAGAAGCGAGATACAGCGTCCATCAGGCGCATAGGCATGGCAGATACCTGATCCTTCCGTCGAACCGAGCCCTCCGCTTGCCGACGAATCACGCTTCACGGTCCCGCTCGACGCGCAGGAAGCATCATATTTTGCGGCGTCCGAAAGGATCGCCAATCGTTCTTTCAGCGATTTCTTCATTGCGTATGTTCACTATATGTTCCAATCGCCACTGTCAAGAGATTGACAAACGGGCGCGGTTCACATCACATGCGGCACGCGGGAGATATGGCATGGTTTCGAAATTCCTCGTAAGGGACATCGAAATTCTGATATAGTGACCCTACATTTTGACGTTGCGATGGTTCCGAAGTTCACGCTCCGGAACCTGTTTCTTTTTGTGTTCGCGGCATCCGCGGGCACGCCCCTGAAGGACAAGAAAATGGTTGAAAAGGTACCGATGACGCAGAACGGCTTTGTCCAGCTGCAGGAAGAACTGCGCTGGAGGCAGCAGGAGGAGCGTCCCCGTATCATCGAAGCGATTGCGGAAGCGCGCGCCCATGGCGACCTTTCGGAAAACGCTGAGTATCACGCTGCCAAGGAAGCCCAGAGCCACAACGAAGGGCGCATTACCGAGCTGGAAGACCTGACAGCCCGCGCAGAAGTCATCGACCTTTCCAAGATGTCCGGCTCCAAGGTCAAGTTCGGCGCCACTGTAAAACTGGTCGACGAAGATACCGAAGAGGAAAAGACCTACCAGATCGTCGGCGATCAGGAAGCCGACGTGAAGGCCGGTCGCATCTCGATCTCCTCCCCGATCGCCCGCGCAATGATCGGCAAGGAAGCAGGCGAATCGATCGAAGTCGTTGCGCCTGGCGGCTCCAAGGCCTACGAGATCCTTTCCGTTTCTTGGGGCTGATCGCCGTGGCCGAGGGCCAGAATAACATTCATCACAATCCGGCAGTCGTCGATATCGGTGAAGTCGAGGTCATAGCACCTAACTTCAAACGGCGGCTGTCCGGCGTCACAAGTACGATCATCCAGCTGGTTCCTGTTCAACGCGCCCTTGGCTACAAGGTGGCGGCTCTTGGACCGGGCCTGCCGGATACCATCCCGCATATCCGCTTTCGTGATACTCTCCGCCTGTGGCGGCGACCTAGGGGGAAGCATACCCGTGTCTGGCACGCGCGTCGCAATATAGAGATGTTAGCAGGTCTGGTATTGCGAGATTTTCTACGTGTACCGATAAAGCTTCTGTTCACCTCCGCTGCTCAACGCCGTCACAGTTCCTATACCCGTCGCTTAATACGTCGTATGGATGCAGTGGTCGCCACCTCGGTTCGCTCTGGTTCTTTTCTGGACGTGTCGCATAGCGTAATTCGCCACGGCGTTGATCTTGAGCGATTTCATCCCGCAGCCAAGGGCGAAGACACGATTGAGGAAACCGGTCTTCCTGGCCGGTATTTGATCGGATGCTTCGGTCGCATACGACATCAGAAAGGCACCGACCTATTCGTGCAGGCGATGATTGAGCTTCTGCCAAATTATCCTGACTGGACGGCGGTGATATCAGGCCGCGTTACCCCGGAGCATGCCGGCTTCGCCGATAGACTGAAGGCACAAATTGCCGCTGCAGGGCTTTCGGATCGTATTCGCTTTCTTGGGGAGGTTGACGATATCAAGCCTTGGTATCGCCGTTTGACGCTTTACGTAGCGCCGTCCCGCAACGAAGGCTTTGGCCTGACGCCGCTAGAGGCTATGGCGTCACAAACAGCAGTAGTGGCAAGCGATGCGGGCGCGTACGCTGAAATGATTGTGCCGGGTGAAACGGGCATCTGCGTGCCTGCCGGCGACTATAATGCACTGCGCGATGCGATCCGGATCTATCTCGCAGACCCCACCCGCGCAGCCCATAATGCGGAAGCGGGTCTTAGGCATGTAACCAACACATTCGCGCTGGAAAATGAAGCTCGATCCCTAATTCATGTATATGAGAAGCTTATAGGATCAGGGCCGGCTGGCAAAATAACAATCAGCCCTTCAAAAGGGATGCAGAATGACTATGACTGATAACGAGAAAAAAAACGCCTTAACCACGGAAAATTTGCGCTCGCCGCAAGAGTGGAAGAGTTTCTTCTCTGGTTTTTCACATTTTGTGCTTGTGGCAAACAGCGACGAGCAATCGCTTGAGGCGATCCGTTCATCGTATCCCGAAACGGCTCTCTTCATTTTCTTCAATCGCGTCAACAAGGTTTTGAGCAAGCCATTCGATGGCAATTCCATCCTTGTTACACGAAGCAATCAGGCAGGCTCAGAACTCGTTTATCGAGACATTCTCGGACAAATGGTGTCGCTTCTCCCCTCGCCGGGCTTCAAGGGGGTCCTCAATATGAGGGTGGTCGAATTCGAGCATCTGATGGAGCCTTCGCAATTCAAGCAAACCCCGGCCGGAACACTGGATCTCGCCGAGTATTTCCGCAGTTTCTACCCACGAGAGCATACAGCGAGTTCAGGTTTCGCAATGGCACTATGGCTGTGTGAGCATATTCCGGCTTCAAAGGTCGTGCTCACTGGTTTTTCGGCGACCCGAGGCAAGAAATGGAAGCTTTTCCTTATCCATGACTGGGTCTTTGAACAATCCGCGCTCAATCTTCTGGCAATGAACGGACGCATCGAGTTTTCTGGAAAAACTGTTCAAAACCCTTATACGGCGCTTCTCCAGCGCTTTCCGGATCTGAAGAACGAAGATGTGCTGTTCGCTTCGGTGCAAACCCTGTCCATGCAACTTGAAAACAGTAAGCGGCATATCGACAGACTGATTTCCATTACAGCACCGTTACGCCTCCTTTACGACGGATTCAAAGCCTTGAAACGCAAATCCAAGAAGGACCGGATTCTGGCCGCCAACAGGAAGTGAGGGAGGCCATGTCCCCCTCCAGCGCACAGGCGGGTCTCAACCGATGCGCCATTGAGGCGCATGATGGAAGACCAGTTTCAATCTCGCGCAAACCACTTACTCGGCGTCCGCGCAGGCCTGCGAAAGATCGACATTGTGCTTTTTGAGGAACTCGATCATCCCAAGGTCCTGAACCGTTTCCGCTTCGACGCGCTGCAGGGTTCTTAATACGCTTTGTTTGTATCTCTCGCTGGATCGTCCGTTTCCGCGATCGATTTTCTCCATAAGCTCCTGCTCGGATCGGCTATAATAGTGATTGAGCTGCAGGTATTTTGAAGAATAAAACGCCCTTTCCTTCCGGCCCTCGCGCGTTGCGCGTACACCGGCATCGTTCGAGTTTATCTCACCAAATGTCCGCGTGCAAAAATGGTGCACACCAACCTGAACGACTTCACACGGGTCAACAATACATTTGAATGCCATGCCGTTTTTTTTATCGTTACTCGGAATAACGCTGCGCATTGTAAAATTGAAAAGAGTGGAACCCGCCGGCTTCGTTTTGTGCCCGCTTGTTCCAAACATGTGCCAAGGCAACGAAACCACCGGAAAACCGCCAGCGCCTTCAAGCGCCTCCTCGACTGTGCTCCCTATCTTGGGAAGCAAAAATTCGTCGACATCAATAAAGGCCATCCATTTATAGGCGGCTCCAAAATTAAGTATAGCGTGTGCAAAAGCGATGACTTGAGTATCGAGAAATTGCTTCGATCCCTCGTCAATCATCCGACTGCTCCACGGAAAAATCGTGAACTCGTCAGGTGACAATATCTCCTTGATGACATCGATCGTTCTATCTGTCGATCCATCGTCGTAGATATAGAAATGACGCACTCCAACGGCGCGATGAAACAGAAGCCAGTCCCCAATGTAAGGAGCCTCGTTTTTGGCGCGCGCGGCTATGGCTACACCGCGCCGATCATCAGACGGCTGTGGCGGAGAGATCAGGAGATTTCTGGTAAATATAGTTTTTTTGCCGAACAAGCGCATTTCAATTTCCATACATTGGAAGCGCAGAGCATCTCTACGCAGTAATGTCGACCCCTATATCGACCGGCAAAAATGATCAATGTCCGGATCTTCTGAACGCAAAGCGATCATCGTAATCGAGACCGCATTTCAAAAGGGCCGAAACGGAAGAAAAGTTGAGTAACTGTACATTCCGTTCAGCAGCCACGTCCCTAATCAACGTGAAAAACGATAAAATGCGAGCTTCCGCGCTGGAAATGCCGGAATAGGCGACATCGTTGTTTATTTCATAAAATCGCGGCTGGTTCGCATTGGAAATATCTATGCCGAACAGTCCTATCTGGGCGGGTTCACAATAAAGCGCAAACTGCAAAGCGCTGACAGCCACGCTACCGCCCTGGAATACTCCGGCATCGGGATCCAGGGAGAGGGCTGCCTGCTGCCCGCTTTCCACAATCGGGACGCCAAGCGCACGGACTTGCTGGATGGTGCGACGGGCGACCCTGTATGGCTTGCGAATATTGTCTATGAGAATGACTTTCTTGTCGCGCAGCCAAGCGGGATCGCACTCGCAAATGGCCCTGCTCACGCCGACCGAAAGAAGACATATCATGCCCGGCCTTATTTTCTCTCGCATGAGCTCGAAATGTCGCCAGACGAAGCGTTCGTCCTCTATAGCTACCGCCAAGGGCTCGACTACAGGGCTGGCTATCAGGCTGATCGCCCCGTTGAGCAGGATGCAGGTCCCCGGCTCCACCCGGCTCATGTCGTTGTCGGCAACTGAAGGTCCGGACCCGACAACATGAATAATCGAACTTGAAGCGGCCTTTAGAACTCGGGCACCATAAAGTGGTGCCACCTGTTCTTTTCTGTAAATGATCGCACCTTCCCTAGCGTTTGAAACCGCAATGATTTCAAGCCCCGGAAGCCAATCCTGGGCATGCGACCACTTTCGTCCGCAAATTAACTTGAGCGCTAACTTCAAGGCCGAGCGAAAAAGCGGACGATTGGAGTAGCGCATTGCAGTCAGACTTCCACCAAACCCAACTGTTTGACTTGCCGGATGGTCAGCATCGTCCTCACCGTATCGACATGTTCGTCAGCAGTCAGCACCTCGATAACAAAGTCCTGGAATTGCGTCAGGTTCTCTGCGGTACAGCGCAACAGAAAATCGCTGTCTCCATTCACCATCCAAGCCTCCCGCACCAGCGGCCACTGCTGCACCGTGGAGGCAAATCCCTTGAGGTCGGCATCCGACTGACGCTTCAATCCGACCATACAGAAGGCAGTAAGGTCGAAGCCGAGTTTCTGGCCGTTCAGGAGCGCGTGATACCCCTCGATGATACCGGCCTCTTCCAGCTTGCGCACACGCCGAAGACAGGGTGGTGCGGAAATGCCGACACGTTCGGCGAGCTCCACATTGGTGATGCGCCCGTCCTGCTGGAGCTCCTTCAGAATCTTTATATCGATGGCATCGAGATCGGCGCGGAGCACGGTATTCCCCCTTGGATGGGATGGCTTTTAATCGAAACAGCGTTTAACGCAAGGCGTAAGCAAATACAGCCCCGCGGAACCGCGCACCAGATGTCGCAGGCAAAGTTCGCAGGGATATTTGGAGAAGTTGTTACAATCCGCATGCCAAATCCGGTTCTCGACGCCATACGCTCGCGACCAACTGTCCTGTTGTTAATGCAAGCCTGCCCTTGCACTGACGCATGGATCGACATTAGATGACAGTCAAAAAGCGGCAGAACAAAAACGCCCTTCCTATATGGGGCGTAGTTCATATCCGCGCTTGAAAGGAAATATTCATGTCCGCTCGTCACACGGAAGTGCTGATCATCGGTTCAGGCCCCGCCGGATACACCGCAGCCATCTATGCAGCACGTGCCATGCTGAAGCCGGTCTTGATCGCCGGCATGGAACAGGGCGGCCAGTTGATGATCACCACGGATGTAGAGAACTATCCGGGATTCGGCGATCCCATCCAAGGCCCCTGGCTGATGGAGCAGATGCTCAAGCAGGCAACCTATATGGGCGCCGAGATCGTCAATGATCTTGTGACGGAAGTCGAAACGACCACCCGCCCCTTCACCGTCAAAACCGATTCCGGAACGGTCTGGACTGCGGACACGATCATCATTGCGACCGGCGCAAAGGCAAAATGGCTGGGCATTGAAAGCGAACAGCATTTCCAGGGCTTTGGCGTATCGGCCTGCGCTACCTGCGACGGCTTCTTCTATCGCAACAAGGATGTGATCGTGGTCGGCGGCGGAAACTCGGCCGTCGAGGAAGCGCTTTATCTATCGAACATCGCCAAGTCGGTCACCGTCGTGCATCGCCGTGACGAATTCCGCTCGGAAAAAATCCTGCGCGAGCGCCTCTTCCAGCGCCCCAATGTCAAGGTCCTGTGGAACACCGAGATCCACGAGATTACCGGCAAGCCGGCCAAGCCGCCGCTTCCGCCTTCCGTGGAAGGCGTCAAGCTGCGCAACACGCTGACCGGCGCAATCACCGAACAGCCGATCGACGGCGTCTTCGTCGCCATCGGCCATGCGCCGGCAACGGAACTGTTCAAGGACAAGCTCAAGATGAAGGCAGGCGGCTATCTCTGGACCGCGCCCGATTCGACCGCAACAGACGTGCCTGGCATCTTTGCCGCAGGCGACGTGACCGACGACACATTCCGGCAGGCGATCACCGCGGCCGGAATGGGCTGCATGGCCGCTCTTGAGGCCGAGCGTTACCTGGCCGGCATCCAGCCGGTCTCCATAGCTGCGGAGTAAGCATGGGCGTTCCTTTAGACTGGGATAAATTGCGCATTTTTCATGCGGCAGCCGAAGCCGGTTCATTCACGCATGCCGCCGACAAGCTGCATTTGTCCCAGTCGGCGATCAGCCGCCAGGTCAGCGCCCTTGAACAGGACGTGGGCGTAAAGCTGTTTCACCGCCATGCCCGCGGCCTGATCCTGACCGAACAGGGCGAACTGCTCTATCGCACCGCCCACGATGTCCTGCTCAAGCTCGAAACCGTCAAGGTTCAGTTGACAGAAACGACGGACAAGCCTTCCGGCAAACTGCGCGTCACCACCACGGTCGGTCTCGGCCAGGGCTGGCTCACTGACAAGGTGCAGGAATTCCTGCAGCTTTACCCGGAAATGTCTGTGCAGCTGATTCTCGACAACGAGGAAGTCGACGTCAACATGCGCCATGCCGATTGCGCCATCCGGCTTCGCCAGCCGCAGCAATCCGATCTGATCCAGCGCAAGCTCTTCACTGTGCATATGCATGTCTATGCGGCACCGTCCTACATCAACCGCTTCGGTGAGCCACAAACCGTCGAAGATCTCGACAACCATCGGATCATTACCTTCGGCGAACCCGCGCCGAACTATCTGCTCGATGTAAACTGGCTCGAATATGCTGGCCGCAACTCTGATAACACGCGCGCCCCGCATCTGCAGATCAACAGCCAGACCTCAATCAAGCGAGCCTGCCTGCTCGGCATCGGCATCGCCGTTTTGCCGGATTATATCGTTGGACGGGATCCGGGACTGATTCAGCTGGCCATCAATGCCGACATTCCGACCTTCGACACATATTTCTGCTATCCGGATGAAATGAAGAACGCGGCGAAGCTTAAGGCCTTCCGCGACTTTATCGTCACGAAAGCCAGAAACTGGAATTTCTAAATCCCGGCATGCAAAGTAAATCCAACGCGTTGCTGCCCGACTCTTGCATTTATGCAAGTTTTAAGACAAAGCCATGCGCCCAAAGCATGGCAGTCTTGCACAAAATATGATTGCGCAATGCACAAAAAACCATCATATCGCACTCAGCTGATGCACATGGTGGCTTTCCTCCCAGTTCCACCGCAGCAGCTGTTCCCCTCTGGAGGTTCATTTTTGACCTTCACACTTCAAAGGGCCCTGGAGCGATCCGGTGGCCCTCTTTTTTTGCCCTTTTGTAGCTAATCGCACAAAGCTGCGCCAATCTGCTGCAGCAATAATCATCTCTCTGCGTTTAATATCTTCACCAAGCCCCTTGTGTGGAGCAGTGTGCAACCCCATATTGATATCAGTCGATGGCACGATGGTTTCCCGCCATCCGCGTCGACTGTTCCCCTCTGGAGGTTTTTTGACCTTCACACTTGACGGGCCGCGGAGAAATCCGTTGGCCCGATTTTTTTGCCTCTTTAAATCGGAAAAATACGATCTATATATCGACTGGAGGCGATACACGATGATGATAGACAAGACAGAGATTCTGAAGGCATTGGCTCACCCGGTACGGGTGTCGTTTCTGGAATGGATGCGAGAACCTGAACAGCATTTCTGCGACCAGGCTCACCCGCTGGAAATGGGCATCTGCGCCAACCAGTTCGAAAAGAAATGCGGCCTGTCGCAATCGACGGTTTCTGCCCACCTCGCCACGCTCGAAAAGGCAGGACTGCTGAAGACGAACCGCATCGGCCAGTGGGCATTCTACAGCCGCGACGAAGAAAATATCGCTTCCTTCCTGAATGAGCTGAAATCGACACTCTGATCCAGCTTCCCTCCTCCCCTATGCCAAACGTAAAAGGACTTTCACAATGACCACACTCTTCGACCCGGTGAAGTTTGGTGACATCCAGCTGGCCAACAGGATCGTCATGGCGCCGCTCACGCGCAACCGCTCGCCCAAGGCAATCCCGAACGATCTCAACGCAGCCTATTACGAACAGCGCGCCTCTGCCGGCCTTCTGATCACCGAAGGCACGCCGGTCACACAACAGGGCCAGGGTTACGCTGACGTGCCGGGCCTTTATCTCCCGGAAGCCGTCGCCGGTTGGAAAAAAGTAACCGACGCCGTTCACAAGAAGGGCGGAAAGATCGTCACGCAGATCTGGCATGTCGGCCGCGTATCGCACGTTTCGCTGCAGCCGAATGGCGCAGCACCCGTCGCCCCTTCGGCAATCCCGGCTGGCGGCAAGACGTACATCATCGATGAAAATGGAAATGGCGCCTTCGCCGAGACTTCGGCTCCGCGTGCGTTGGAGATCGCCGAAATTTCCGGAATTGTCGCCGATTATGCAAAGGGCGCACGCGCTGCAATCGATGCCGGCTTTGACGGCGTGGAAATCCATGGAGCAAACGGCTACCTTATCGACCAGTTCCTCAAGGACGGCGCCAACCAGCGTACGGACGAATACGGCGGCTCGATCGAGAATCGCGTTCGCTTCGCGCTGGAAGTTGTCGACGCCGTGGCCAAGGAAATCGGCGCCGGCCGGGTCGGCATCCGCCTCTCCCCGGTCACGCCTGCAAACGGTATCACAGAGAGCCAGCCACAGGCCGTATTCAACCACCTGATCAAGGAACTCGGCTCGCGCGGCCTTTCCTTCATTCACGTCATAGAAGGCGCAACGGGCGGAGATCGCGATTTCACCCAGGGCGGCAAGCCGTTCAATTATCAGGAATTGAAGGATATCTATCGCAAAGCCGGTGGGTCAGGAGCATGGCTGGTCAATAATGGCTACGACAAGGCCGCAGCCGAGCAGGCCGTGGAAAGCGGATATGCCGATGCAGTGGCTTTCGGCAAGCTGTTCATCGCCAACCCGGATCTCGTAGAGCGCTTCCAAACGAACGCTGAGCTCAACGAGCTGGACAAGGCCACCCTCTACGGCGGTGGCGCCAAAGGCTATACCGATTATCCCAACCTCGATACGGCTGCCTGAAACTAATCAACGAAACCGGGGGCCGCTTAACGCGGCCCTTTTTCTGTCATGGGCGAACCCGAATTCACGACGATCACACGCGAGCTAGCGCGCACCTGCCTGCTCGCCATCACCATCCTGAACCTCAGCCTCCGGGCGATCGCCTCCGTCGCTGTGTTCACTGTGCCAGACACCCTTGTCGTCCTGCCAGCTGATCTCTTCCGGTTCGCCGCCGACCTGCTGTTCCGCCGCCACGATGCGCGCAGCCTGCATAGCATCTGAGCGGCTTGGAAAAGTCTCGGAGAAAACATCGCCGAGACGATAGGCCCAACCGCCGTCATGCGGCACGATCTTGTAAACGACCTTGGTCATAAATCCTCCCTAACGCGTGGCCGCATCACGACACATCGGACATCTGTCCGCCTGCGGCACCGTGGTGAAGATGCAAAAGACCGCAACAGAGTTCCAGGCCACAAAAGAAATAATGGCATTATCGTCCAAATAGCGCAAATGCTCACCCTCTTATCAAAGGGTTCTTGATGCGGTGCACTGCAGCGTTAGATCATCAGCACGAACAGGAGCGCATTCAAGATGACGGCAATTTTGGAACAGGAGAGCTTTCTTCTTATCGCATTCGGATTTGCGATCCTCTCCTACCTGTTCGAACACACACTGCTGGAGCAAGGACAATTCGTGTCGATGATCGCGGCCTGCACGCTTATCGTCGTGATTGTCATGGCCTCCACCCGTGTGGCCCACCATGCGGAGGTCCTGGCACATAAGGTCGGAGATCCTTACGGCACAATGATCCTCACCCTTTCCGCAGTTGCCGTGGAGGTGTTGATCCTTGCAATCATGATGGGAAGCAGCAGCTCGCCGACCTTGGTGCGTGATACGATCTATTCGGCAGTCATGCTCGATATCAACGGCATCCTCGGGCTCGCGGCTCTGCTCGGCGGCTTGAGGCACGGGGAGCAGCCCTATAACGACGATTCGAGCCGTACCTACAGTGCCATGATCCTGACGGCCATGGGCATATCGATGATCGTCCCGGAATTCATTCCGGAAGCCAAATGGCACTATTATTCCGCCTTCACCATCTTTGCGATGGTGGCCCTTTATGCGCTTTTCCTCAAGATGCAGGTCGGCACCCATAGCTATTTCTTCAGCTACAGCTATCGCGGCCAGGCCACGGCTGCAGCCGCTTCCAGTGTCGGCTCTACTGCCGCATCCACGCATGCCCAGCCCAAGCCGGCTGCGGAGACCGAAGAAGAACAGGAATCTGCCACCCTCTCCATCGCCATCATCCTGGTCGGCGTCCTGATTATCGGCGTTCTCGCCGAATTCATGTCAGCCTTCATGAATGAAGGGTTGGAAGGAACAGGCGCCCCACCTGCCCTGATGGCTGTTGTCGTCGCCTCGATTTCGGCGGCACCCGAAATTCTGACTGCACTGCGCGCGGCGCTCAAGAACCGCATGCAATCAGTCGTCAACATCGCCATGGGCGCATCTCTCTCCACCGTCATCCTGACCGTACCGGTCATGGAGGCCATTGCGCTTTACACCGGTCAGCCTTTCCTGATGGCGATGACACCGGTCCAGACGGTCATGGTCGCAATCACTCTCATTGTTGCGGCGATCAACCTCAATGACGGGCAGACGAACGCGATCGAAGGCATGACGCATTTCGTGCTCTTCGCCACGTTCGTCATGCTGACTTTCCTAGGCTTATGACGAAAACAACAGCAGTATCAAACACCTGAAAAGGTTTCCGGATTCAATCCATCAATTCCTCACCCTTGCCGCCGGCGTCATAAACTAAACTTGATCGACATGTGTTCGGCCCTTTCGGCGCAAACGCCTATCTCCATCCAGGAGTTCATTTCAAAGGGAGATAGAATGAAACGCCTCACCCTCATGCTGGCCTGCACGGCTATAACATCTGCACTCATCTCCACTCCAACTCTCGCCCAGACCACTGGCCAGCCCGCAGAAACGGGCCGCGCCAACGCCCCGGACCAAAAGCCATCCTTCGAAAATCAGACGCGCGCACCGCAACCGGCAACAATGCCGAAGATCAGCACCGAAGTTTTTGCGGATGATCTGCCGCATCTGTGGGCGATGGAGTTCCTGCCCGATGGGCGCATGCTGGTCACCTCCAAACAGGGTGCCATGCATATCATCTCTCAGGAAGGCGACGCCGGTCCGGCAATCGCGGGTGTCCCCGAAGTGGCGTTTGGAGGTCAGGGCGGATTGCTCGATGTCGCACTCGCACCGGATTATGCAACATCAGGCATGATCTTCTTTTCCTTCTCGGAACCACGCGAGGACGGAAACGGCACATCTGTCGCCTCGGCGAAACTGGTGGCCGACGATAATGGCGGCGGCAAGCTTGAAGACGTGAGTGTCATCTTCCGTCAGACACCGAGTTACGACGGACGCTCGCATTTCGGTTCGCGCCTCACTTTCGGCCCGAACAACGAGCTTTACGTAACGGTTGGGGAACGCTCAGACCGCCAGCCACGCGTGCAAGCCCAGGAGCTCGGCAGCGGGCTTGGAAAGGTCTTCCGGATTGACACGAGCGGCAAGGCCCTTCCAGACAACCCCTTCATCAATACGGATGGCGCCCAGCCGGAAATCTGGAGCCTCGGCCACCGCAACATGCAGTCCGCCACTCTGGACGCTCAGGGACGCCTCTGGACCGTCGAACACGGCCCACGCGGCGGCGACGAACTGAACAGGCCGGAGGCCGGCAAGAACTATGGCTGGCCGGAAGTCACCTACGGCGTTGAATATAACGGAAACGCGGTTGGCAGCGGCATTACGGAAAAAGCAGAAACCGAGCAACCGGTTTACTACTGGGACCCGGTAATCGGCCCCTCGGGCATGGCCTTTTATGACGGCGACGCCATTCCCGAATGGAAGAATGCCTTCCTGGTTGGAGGGCTGGTCAGCCAGGGCGTCGTCGTTTTGCACATGAATGGTGACAAGGTCGCTTATGAAGAACGCGTACCGCTCAACGCCCGCATCCGCGACGTGAAGGTTGGGCCGGACCGGGCAGTTTATGCCGTTACCGAACAACGGGGCGGTGGAAAATCCACGATCATCAAGCTTACAAAGGCTTAGGCATTGCCTCGACATCGGGCGGGATCAGGCCGCCCGATGTCGACATGATCGTCATCATACGTCGGTCGACGATAAACATGATTAAAATCATCATATTTATTGCAATAGGTTTTCCCGTCATCTAAGAGACGGTGCTCACCCTTCGGCTTTCGTATCCGAGTTTCTCATGACAGCGCATTTTCGCGCCTCCTCTGCTAGCGAACATGCCTCTTCGGCCGGTGAAAACCCGCTGCTGGATCGGGCTATTCTTGCTTATTACGACGAGCTTTGCGGAAGCGTGCGACGGCGAAGCCACAATCCTGCAAACATACAGGAGATCGTCCACGACCTTTACATTCGTCTGCGCCAGAAGGACGCCGCTCTCAAGAACAAGGCGTCGCTGAAAGCCTTCCTGATACGCGCCTGCATCAATCTCGGCATCGACCGATTTCGGCGGGAACGCTTCGAAGCCTGCCTGTTCTCGGGAACCGAGCAGGAGGCTCTGGCCGTCAGCGCACCAATCGCCTCGCCAGACCATGCAATGGATCTTGAACATCGGCTGGGCATATTGAAAGCGGCGATCATGGAAATGTCGTTGCAGCGGCGACGCGTCTTCATCGCAAGCCGTGTCGGCAAGCTCTCGGCCGACGAGATTGCCGAGCGCATGAAAATCAGCCGTAACATGGTCGACCGCCACCTGCGAAAAGCCTATCTCCATTGCCTGGATCGATTGGAAGATGCGCTCTAGGCATGACGGACACAAAGGCAAACGAAAAGAAACTTCGCGCGCAGGCGGTCGACTGGATGTTGCGGCTTCAGGAGGATCCGGATGATGCAGCGCTGCAGGAGCGATTTCAACATTGGCTGAATGAGGATCCAGCCAGAGGCCAGATTTTTGACCGCGCGCGCCGCGCCATGGGCGATGCCAGCCATCTTCTGAGCAACGATCTGGATTTTGCCCGAAATGCGGCACACAAGCCGCTGTTGCGCCCACGCAATGTCGTAGCGGGTCTGCTTTTGGTTATAGGTGGGTCTATAGCTTTCACCTTGGCTGATGGGCCAATGCGCTTGCGCGCAGATGTCATGACAGGCACGGGCCAGAAACAAATCGTAACGCTGGCGGACGGCTCCAAGGTCGAGATGAATGCCGAATCCGCAATAGCCATCCATATCCTGCCAAACGAGCGCAGGATAACCCTCTTGCGCGGCGAAGCCTTTTTCGAGGTCGCAGCAGATCAGACGCGTCCTTTCATAGTGGAGGCGGGCAGAGGCACGACAACCGCACTCGGCACTGCCTTCGATATCAACCTCACGAAGCGGGAAACAATGGTGGTCGTCACCGAGCACGCCGTCATGGTCGCCTCCGAAAACGGCGATCGGGCGCATCGGCTCCACGAAGGTGAGCAGATTTCCTACGATCCCGATGGCCGTCTTCAAGTCGCAGAGGCGGCAGATATGGACACCGCGACCGCCTGGAGGCAGGGTAGGATCGTTTTTGACAACACCCCGCTGTCTTTGGTGGTGGAGCAGATCGATCGCTACATTCCAGGCAGGATAGTGATCGCGCAGTCCGATCTCGCCGACAGAAGGATTTCGGGAAGCCTTGATCTGGCGCATCCCGATGCGGCCCTTGACGCCTTTGCAAACGCGATCGGCATCCGGATTACCCGGCTCGGTCCCTACCTCGCGGTCCTGCGACGGTAATTTTTTTCTTGGCCCTGTCCCAAAAGCGCGTCCCCGCCCGTCAACCGCGCAGAAGTACATTTCAACGGACAGGTCCGGGGGCCTATGACACATTCGACGACACACAGCAGCATGCACAGACAGCGCCGGCTACTTGCCGTACTTTTGAGCGGTGCCGCACTATTTTCGACGGTCGAGGCGACACGCGCCCAGCAAGTCGCCACCGTTTCAATTGATATTCCTGCCGGTACATTGACCAGAGCACTCAATGCTCTCGCGGCACAGGCGGGGCTACAGATCGCTTTCGACGCTTCGGTAACACAGGGCGTCTCGACAGCGAGCATTTCTGGAAACTTGACCGTGGAGGCGGCGCTATCTCGCCTCCTGGTCGGCACCGGCATCTCATATCGCTACTCTGGCACGTCAATGGTGACTTTGAGTAAGGCAGGCGGAGCGGATGCAACATCTGGCGAACAGACGGCTCTGGAGCCGATCATTCTCACCGGCAGCCGCTATTATGGCGACGGGGACCCGAGCAAATCAGTGATCGACCAGGCATCGATGGCGAGAATACAGGCTGCCAGCATTCCCGAACTCATAAAACACACGCCAGGCGTCTCCATGGGCGGCGGTGTGCGGCTTCAGGGGCAGACCATCTCCATCCGTGGCTTCTCCCGCCAGACCGATACACGCGTCCTGCTCGACGGTGCTCCGAAAAATTTCGAAAAATACGATCAGGGCACGATCTTCGTTGAACCTGAATTGCTGAAACGCGTCGAGATAGACAAGGGCGCCACATCCGTGCGTTACGGCAATGGCGGCTTCGGCGGCACCATTCGAATGGAAAGCAAGGATGCGGCCGATATGCTGAAGCCCGGCCAGACCTGGGGTTTCTTCGGCAAGACCGCCCACCAGACGGCCAACAGGCAGTTCCTGGAAACCGGCGCACTCTACGGTCGCTCGGATTTCGGAACCCCGGTTACCTATGACGGCATCCTCTCTCTGACGTGGCGCAAGGGCGATGACATGCGGATCGGCGGGGGCGAGCGTTATCTGTTCTCCGATGAGAAGCTCGCCTCAGGCATGGGCAAATTCGGCGCGGAGTTCGACGGCCACGAGATCAAGACATCGCTGCTCTATGGTGAGAGCAACAACTGGGGACCGGTCGCTGCAATCCGCGGACAACTCGAAGTCAATGCAAGCGACATCAAAAAATACGGTTATCAGGAAGCGGTTAGGCGCCGGTTGGCCTGGCGTGAACTCAAGGATCTGACCACAACTTTCGACTATAAGTATACCGGTGACAGCGCACTCTGGAATCCTCATTTCATGGCGAGCTATTCCTCAACGCGCCAGCACGCGACCCGCCCGGGCGATCAAAGTCCATCTGCTTCCGTTGGCGGACTGGAAAACGACGCAGCTTACTCCGACATTCATCTGGAACTGGAAAACACCTCGGATCTCACTCTGGGCGGAATGCAGCACAGCATCAACTATGGCCTGCAATACAACGCTCACAAGCGTGATATCTCCATGTTCGACATCGCCAACAGCACAAAACCAGACTATAATTACGGGCATTACGCCCCCTATTTCATGCCAGAAGGCACGCAGGACACCGCTTCCGCTTTTATCCGCGATACGATCAACCTGACCGATAGCCTGACCCTGACATCGGGATTGCGCTTCGACTGGGTGCGCTCGGAAGGCGTTCCCAACGCTGCTCCGCGTTACAACAATCCGGCAGCCGGTCACGATTTTTCGGCAGTCGATCATCATGGATTCACTCCGGCTGTAAGCCTGGCTTGGACTGCGACGCCGAATATACGCTTGTTCGCCGATTGGGCTTATGCCATGCGCGCGCCCAACATCGACGAACTATATTCCAACCAGAGCGCACTCAGCTCAGCACCGGCAACCAGCCGGGAACTGCAGGCTGAACGAAACAACACAATCAATCTTGGCGTCGATTTCAACTTTGATGACGTGATCACATCCGGAGATACGCTCTCCACGCGGGTCGCCGTCTTCAACAACCACGTGACCAATCCGGTAGCGCGGCGTTTCGGCAGCCGAAATCTGTCAGGCATGGGTGCCGATGGGGTGGACTGGTACTGGAACGTGCCCGCCTATTACACGACCGGCCTTGAGATCCAGGCACACTATGACACCGACTGGATGTTCGCGGATCTCGGCTTCTCGATGATGACAGGTACTCGGCATGGCGCCGTCAACGACATTCGCGGACCAAGGACCTATGTAAACGATCTGGCCCCGACTACGGCCGACCTTACATTCGGCATTAAAATGCCCGATCACGACCTGTCCTTTGGCTGGACCGGCACCTTTGTGAAGGCGCAGGACAAGACACCTATCCGGCAATTCATGGGTTCCACCTACGCCCGGCCCGAAAGCCCCGGCTATGCGGTGCATGGCATCTTCCTTGACTGGACGCCGAAGCAAGGTTTCATGAAAGATACCGAGCTGCACGCGGCGATCGAGAATATCTTTGACAAGAAATACGAGCCTTATCTAAACGATGGCATTACCGCCATGCCTGGCCGTAACTTTAAGATTTCGCTCAGCCGTCGCTTCTGAAGCCGCCGCAGATCGCAAACGCAAAAAAGCCCGCCGTTTCCGGCGGGCTTTTTCGTAAAAGGTAGTCAGCGATTACCGGCAGGCAGCGCAGAAGCGCTGGATACGCTTGCAGGCTTCTTCGAGAAGCTCTTCCGAAGTCGCATAGGAAATGCGGAAGTTCGGACCAAGGCCGAAGGCCGAACCGTGAACGACGGCAACGCCTTCCGATTCCAGAAGTTCGGAAACGAAATCCTCGTCCGTCTCGATAACCTTGCCCGACGGAGCCGTCTTGCCGATCAGGCCGGCGCAGGACGGATAAACGTAGAAGGCACCTTCCGGCTTCGGGCAAACAATACCGGTGGCTTGGTTCAGCATCGACACGACGAGATCGCGGCGGCCTTCAAAGATCGCCTTGTTCTTGGCGACGAAGTCCTGCGGGCCATTCAGCGCCTCGACGGCCGCCCACTGGGCAATCGACGATGCACCCGAGGTCTGCTGGCCCTGGATCATGTCCATGGCCTTGATCAACGGCAGCGGGCCGGCTGCATAACCGATACGCCAACCCGTCATTGCATAAGCCTTCGACACACCATTCATCGTCAGCGTGCGATCATAGAGCTTCGGCTCGACTTCCACCGGCGTTGCAAATTTGAAGTCACCGAAGGTGAGGTGCTCGTACATGTCGTCGGTCAGGATCCAGACATGCGGATGCTTGAGCAGCACGTCGGTCAAAGCCTTCAGTTCGGCCGCGCTATAGGCAGCGCCCGTCGGGTTGGACGGCGAATTGAAGATGAACCACTTCGTCTTCGGGGTAATGGCGCTTTCCAGCTCTTCAGCCGTGAGCTTGAAATCGTTTTCTTGGCTTGTCGAAATGGCAACAGGCGTACCGCCGCACAGCGCCACCATTTCAGGATAGGAAACCCAATAGGGAGCCGGAATGACGACTTCATCACCCGGGTTAAGTGTCGCCATGAAGGCATTGAAAAGAATCTGCTTGCCGCCGGTACCGACGATCGTCTGCTGCCAATCGTAGTCGAGACCGTTCTCGCGCTTGAACTTTGCGGCAATCGCCTTGCGCAGTTCCGGAATACCAGAAACCGGCGTGTACTTCGTCTCGCCGCGGTTGATCGCGTCGATCGCCGCCTGCTTGACGTTGTCAGGCGTGTCAAAATCCGGCTCGCCGGCTCCAAGACCGATTACGTCCCGGCCTTTCGCTTTCAGCTCGCGCGCTTTCTGAGAAACGGCGATGGTGGCGGACGGCTTTACACGGGAGAGGGCATCGGCAAGAAAGGCCATAATCGAGGTCCTGAGAGCTGTTGCAACGCGGCGAAGGTCAAAAAAATCGCCCGAAGTTGTATGTCGAATGAGGCCCGCTCTTTCAAGCGGAAAGCTTGAATACGACCTATCAAACTCCGTGAACACTCAATCAGGCCACCATCGTGGTGGTTAATGCCGGGTGACCCACAGACGCAACCTATTGTTGCCCGTGCGAGACTGGAAGAAAAGGAATTGCACATCCCAAAATGCGGCCAATTTATGAGCAGGGAACCGATCAGCAAACGGTGTGGAGACGCTTCCATCGGGCAAGATGGATCCACCAGTCGCAATCCACTCACTGTGCCAAATCCGCACATTGTTGAATACAATCAATGATGGTTGGATGGATTTCATAGCGCCAAAGCTGTCCACCAGTCAAAAACGCCTACGTTCCAACGGCTTCCGAGGCAATGCCTTTTCAACTTCACGGCGCAGTTTCGCAAAACTTTTTCTTGCCAATTCCCTATAAACACAGCAATCTGCCCCCGTTCGGGCAATTTACGAGCATGGGAAGACCTATAATAATGCGATCCGAAGTCGCCAAAACTTCGGGCGGGGAACTTGGGGGCAATTTGAAAAAATCTATTCCTGCCATTCTCCGCGGTAACACAGGGACCCTTTCTTAAAACTGCCTGCCGCCGCCCCCTTTGGGGGCAATAGTGTTGTGCTGTCCGCCGCTGAACACGGACAGAAAGAAAAGGACCTGCTGCATGGCCGAAACTGGCACTGTAAAATTCTTCAATACCGACAAGGGCTTCGGCTTCATCAAGCCAGATAATGGCGGCGCCGATATCTTCGTCCACATTTCTGCCGTCCAGGCGTCTGGCCTGTCCGGTCTTTCCGAAAATCAGAAAGTAAGCTTCGACACGGAGCCGGATCGCCGCGGGAAAGGCCCTAAGGCCGTTAACCTGCAGATCGACGGCTAAGCCTGTGAGGCTTTGACCCAAGTTGGAGCCCGGCAGTCTTGCCGGGTTTTTTTATGCCATAGATTAAGGTCCTGCGCCTCACACTCCTTGTAAAACGCAGTAATCTCGACGTGATCTCGCACATTCGAAGATCGTAGAATGTGGCGCGCGGCCCCTATTCCTAGATCGAATACATATCCTGCAGATAGGGATTGTTTCTGCGCTCTTCGCCAATACGTCCCCCTGGACCGTGACCACACAGGAAACCGACATCGTCGCCAAGCGTCAGGACTTTTTCCCTGATCGAATTGAGAAGGGTCTGATGATCGCCCCCCGGCAGATCCGTCCGTCCTACCGAGCCATTGAAAAGCACGTCCCCCAGATGCGCGAAGCGCTGTGCGCGGTTGAAGAAGATGACGTGCCCGGGCGCATGTCCAGGGCAATGATAGATTTCGAAAACATGCTCGCCAAAAGACACAATATCTCCCTCGGACAGCCAGCGGTCCGGAACAAGATTACGCGCCTCCATCCTGACACCAAAAGACTGAGCCTGCGTCTCCAGCCTTTCGAGTAAAGGCAGATCGTCCACGTGTGGTCCGATGACCTCCACATTCAGGATTTCGCGAAGTTCGTCTGCTCCGCCAGCGTGATCGATATGTCCGTGGGTGATCCATATCTCTTTGATCGACAACCCATTCTCACGCACCGTCTGCTCTATCAGCGATACGTCGCCGCCGGGATCCACCACCACGCCTTCGCGGGTCTCCTCGTCGAAGAAGACTGTACAGTTCTGCTGAAACGGAGTGACGGGAATGATCCCGGCTTGAAGTTTTCCCATGATCTCCGACCTTGGCTTGATTACGCCTTGCCGGATATATCGCCTGCAGCAACAGAAAGCAGCCAGAAATTCACTCGTCGGCAGCAACCATGTAGCGTGTGTCAGCCGCTACCGGAGGAGCGAGCGATGCGTTGGCCAGAAGAAAAGCGCATACCACGAGCTTTAGGGCAATCACCGTTACGAACACAGCCCGCAGCGGATGCGGCTGGGGTCTGTCGATCGTGATCGGCGGCAAGGCTGAATATGTCTGCATTAAAACTCTCCAAGGTCTCTGGCTGATTTAATGAGGGGCACGCCATAAGGTTCCATCGCTCCGTGTAAACCGAAGCTGATAGGATCGACGCCGTTCGCAGAGTATCTCGGTCGAAATCACACAAATTCTGTTGATTGTTCAAGCCGATCGCGCTTTATCGAGCACGACGCATTACAATCGCAGGGGTATGTGGCGCGGCATTCCACGCCGCACCGTAGAAAGGAACTGAACGTGTCTCGATCAATGGCGGCCAAACCCGTCAGGAAAGACCAGCTGCCAATGCCGGCAGTCGATGAAAGCCGGATCGACTTCGAGACCATCGAATTGTTCTTTTTTGCCTATCGCGATTTCATTTCCGATCCGGATGCCATTCTGGCAAGGATCGGCATGGGTCGGGCGCATCACCGCGTCGTATATTTCGTCAGCCGCCATCCCGGCTTGATGGTAAGCGACCTTCTGGAAACGCTACAGATTACCAAGCAAAGTCTCTCGCGCGTCCTGAAGCACCTCATCGATTCCGGTTACATTCGCCAGATGGCGGGAGCGAAGGACAGGCGCGAGCGGCGGCTCTACCCCACCTTAGCCGGCCGGGAATTGTCGCTTGCCCTATCGGAGCCGCAATCATTGCGCATCGCCCATGCCATGGAAGACCTGACGCCGGGCAATCGCGAGGCAGTGAAGGAATTCCTGAAGAAAATGCGAGGCCGCGACGAAAGCCTGCCGCCCGCCGATGATGTGTAGGATGCCCTTATGACGAGAACACCGCCCACAGATGATGCACCTCACCTGCTGATCGTCGATGACGACAAGCGCATCCGCGACCTGCTAAATCGTTATCTTGCGGAACAGGGCTTTCGCGTTACCATCGCAGGCGATGCTGCGGAAGCGCGGCGCAAGCTGGAAGGCCTGCATTTCGACCTGATCATTCTGGATGTCATGATGCCGGGTGAATCCGGTTTGTCTCTGACGAAGTCACTTTACGAAAAGAAGACGATCCCGGTTATCCTGCTGACGGCGCGCGTCGAGGCGGATGCCCGCATCGAAGGGCTGGAAGCCGGTGCCGATGACTATCTGGCAAAACCTTTCGACCCGCGCGAACTGGTTCTGCGCATCAACAATATTCTGCGCCGCAGCGCGTCCGAGACACCCAAGATCGAGCAGGTGATCTTCGGACCGTTCACTTTCTCCATATCCCGCAAGGAACTGCGTCGAGCGGCTGAAACCATTCGACTGACGGACCGGGAACAGGAAATCATGCTCATGTTTGCCATGCGCGCTGGAGATACCATCCCGCGCCATGAACTGATCGGTGATGATTCCGATGTCGGGGAGCGAACGATCGACGTGCAGATAAATCGCCTCAGGCGGAAGATAGAAGACGATCCGGCCAATCCGGTCTATCTTCAGACGGTTAGAGGCATCGGCTACAGGCTGAGCATCGACTAGTCGACCTGGAACGGTCGGCAATGGAGAAGCAATGGCGTTTTTCGACACGCTGAGACAGAACGCGGCAGCGCTCAGCATTCCGGGCTGGCGTCCACTAACGCGCTGGCTGCGACGTTGGCTGCCGACGGGGCTTTATACTCGCTCGCTGCTGATCGTTATCCTGCCCATGTTGTTACTGCAGACCGCGGTCGCAGCCGTTTTCATGGAACGGCACTGGCGCATGGTCACCGAGCGTCTTTCGGATGGCACCGTCCGTGACATTGCGGCCATTATCGAGGTCATTCGCAGCTATCCGCAAGACAGCAACTACAATGAAATCACGCGGATAGCAGACCAGACACTGGACCTGACGATTGCTGTGGAGGAGAACGGGCAATTGCCTCCGCCCCGGCCACGGCCCTTCTTTTCGATACTGGACGGCATATTGACCGACCAGATCACCCAACAGATCAAGATGCCGTTCTGGCTAGATACAGTCGGCGACAGCAAACTCGTCGAGATCCGCATCAAACTTGATCAGCGCGTACTCAGGGTTTTTGTTCGCCGTGGGTCTACCTACGCCTCCAACACCCACATCTTCCTGGTCTGGATGGTCAGCATTGCGCTAGTCCTTGTCCTGATCTCCATTCTGTTTCTGCGCGGCCAGATCCGCCCCATTCTTTCACTCGCCAATGCAGCCGAAAGCTTCGGCAAGGGCCAGAAGACGGAAGGCTTTTCACCCCGTGGCGCAGACGAGGTTCGCCGCGCCGGCCTCGCCTTCATCCAGATGCGCGAGCGCATCGAACGGCAGATGGAACAGCGCACCGCCATGCTCGCCGGCATCAGCCACGACCTGCGCACCATCCTCACCCGCTTCAAGCTGCAACTGGCGCTTGCCGGCGACAAACCGGAACTCTCCGGCATGACCGAAGACGTCAACGACATGCAGTCCATGCTGGAAGGCTACCTGGCCTTCGCCAAGGGCGAGGCAGAGGAAGACTTTGGTACGCTAAATCTCAGCGAATTGCTGGAGCGTTTCCGAAATGACTTTGAGTTGCGCGGCCGCAAGCTGACGTACGAAATCGACGGCGAGGATGAAATCGCGGTTAGGCCGAATGCCTTTACCCGACTTACCGGCAACCTGGTATCCAACGCCGAGCGTTATGCCAAGACACTGCACATTCACGCAAAACATAGCGCCAAATGGCTCACCCTGACTTTGGACGATGACGGCCCAGGCATACCGGCGGAATCACGCGAGGAGGTTTTCAAACCTTTCTACCGGCTAGATGAGGCTCGGAATCTGGACAGTTCCGGCACCGGCCTCGGCCTTGCCATCGCCCGCGACATCGCCCGCGCGCACGGCGGCAACGTCACACTGGGAGAAAGCCCGAGCGGCGGCTTGCGGGCGATCGTGCGGATACCGGCGTGAACGATTTGGATGAGACGGTCCTGGACATCAGGCAAGCAGATCAGAGCGATCTACCTGCCCTGATCGAACTGTATCAACATCTGGCCGAAGGGGATGATAAGCCCCACCTCGAATTGGCGCATGACGTATTTGAACGGTTTCAAGCCTATGCGGGCAGCATGATTGTCATCGGTTTGGCAGACGGCGTATTGGCGACATCATGCACGCTTGTCGTGATCCCCAACCTCACGCGAGGCGGTCGATCATATGGCCTGATCGAGAATGTCGTCACACACCGCGGTTTTCGAAATCGGGGTTTTGGCAAACGGATCCTCCAACATGCCGCGAACGCAGCATGGAAGGCCGATTGTTATAAGGTGATGCTGATGACTGGCTCGAAACGGCGCGAGATTTTGGACTTCTATCTCGCTGCTGGATTTGAGCAATCTAAGACAGGTTTTCAGATGCGGCGTCTCGCAGCACGCACGGAAACATGATCAGGCGCCGTAATTTACATGAAAACGAAATGTGAATTAGCGGAGCTTCCGTCGCCAGCTCACATCATCTTGCGCCCGTTCGGAACACCCTGCGTAACCGAGGCAAGCACGATCGCCCCATTATCGTCTTCGAAGCCCAGGGTGAGCACTTCGGAACGAACCGGACCAATCTGGCGCGGCGGAAAATTCACGACACCGAGAACCTGACGACCGATTAGCTGATCCAGCGTGTAGTGCACGGTGATCTGCGCAGATGATTTCTTCACACCAATCTCGGGACCGAAATCGATCTTCAGCTTGTAGGCAGGCTTGCGAGCTTCCGGAAAGGGTTCGGCCTCGACGATGGTTCCAACCCGGACATCGACCTTTTCGAAATCCCCGTATGTAATCTCGTCTGCCATGCCTGCTACCTTATCTGCTCAGCTGCCCAGTTCTTCGGCCCGTGTGCGTGCGGCGGCAATCGCCTTGTCGAAGATCGGCTGTATACCGTCATCCGCCATCAGCACGGAAAGCGCTGCAGCCGTCGTGCCACCCGGCGACGTAACGTTCTTGCGAAGCTGAGACGCGTCCTCCGGGGACTGGTTCAACAACTCACCAGCCCCCGAGACGGTCTCCCGCGCGAGCCGCATGGCGAGGTCCGCCGGCAGGCCCAACTTGCGACCCGCCTCTGCCATGCACTCGACGAGATAGAATACATATGCAGGCCCGCTGCCCGACACCGCCGTCACGGCGTCGATGTCGGCTTCGGTTGCGACCCATTCAACGGGTCCGCTGACCCTGAGCAATTCATCGACAGCCTGACGCTGCTGATCACTGACACGCTGATTGGCGAAAGCGCCAGTCACGCCGCGGCCGATCATCGCCGGGGTATTCGGCATTGCACGGACCATGGCCGCATCACCGAGATGGCTTTGAAGATAGTTGAGTGTCTTGCCTGCCGCGACGGAAACGACAACCGTCTTGCCGCCGACGGTTGTTTTAAAGGGCGGCAGAACCGTATCCATCATCTGTGGCTTGACTGCCAGGAAAAGGATGTCGGCGATCATGCCTTCGGGCAGCGATGTCGCATGTTTTGCGCCTGCTGCCGAAATTTTTGCCTGCATTTTCTCCGAAGGAGACGGATCGACGACTGTGATCCGGTTGCCTGCAACGCCCTTGTCCAGCCAGCCGGACAGCATGGCGCCGCCCATATTGCCGGCGCCGACGAGCACGATCGATCCGCTGCCAGCTACCATTTTCAGCACTCGCCGACGGTTTCGAAAAGAACCGCATCCATGGCAGCCTTGGCTTCCATGCCCGACCAGACGACGAACTGGAATGCCTGATAATAGCTCTCACAGGCATCCAGCGCGCTGGAAAGCAACACTTCCACCTGCTGATTGGTTGGTTCAGCACCGCCGGCCAGAAGCAGCGACTGACGGAAAATGATCACATCCTCCTGACGCCACAGATCGAAATGGCCCATCAGCGTCTGGCCGTTCACATGCGACAGCAGGCGGAGGATCTCGTTCATGCGCGTATCGGGGATCTTGAGATCGAAGGCACAGGCCAGATGCAGCGCCTCGAAATCCTCCATCCAGGAAAATGACACGTGGTAGTCGGTCCAGCGACCTTCCACGGTCATGGCGATTTCGTCTTCGCCGGAGCGTTCAAACGTCCAGTCGTTGGACGCAGCGACGAATTCGATCATGTCGACCGGATTCGATTGACGTTCAATTTCCAATTCCATCAGGCTCATGCGGCACCTTTTCGACCGGAATGAATGCGACGTTGCGAGATACGCCAACACGCGAAACAATTAACCGGAAACAACACTCCCGATGATCTTACGGCGCCGCCAGATTAACGCTCTAACCCTGCCTGGAGCTTACCAGTCCGTTTCGAATCATCATTTAAAATCAGTGTAGCTAGACCACTTCTAGCTTCTACCCCCTCCCCCCATTATTTCGGTGGGTTACGCACTCGGTTGGTTCGTATTGGAGATCAGCGGAGATGGGTAACTGACTCTGTCGCTTAGCTTTTTCGGAAGTGTCCACAGGGGGGAGTTTTTTGAGGACATTCACATCTCACCACGAGGGGACATCGTCCCGACTCGGCACGGAAAAGTTAATGACAGATACGAATCGGCCTCCCATGCGGACATGAGAGGCCGAAACGATTCTGGAAGACAGGCAGCTCTGCAATCAGCCTTGCTGGGAAGCCAGCTTAGCCTCGAGCACTTCGATACGGGCCTTCAGCGCGTCATTCTCGTCGCGAGCGCGAGCAGCCATCTCGCGCACTGCCTCGAATTCCTCGCGCTTGACCACGTCCATGCTGTTGAGGAAACGATCGGCCTGCGCATGAAAGGCAGTTTCCATCTCCTTGCGAACACCCTGGGCAGCGCCCGCTGCGTCGGTCATGATCTTTGCGAAGTCGTCGAAAATACGATTGGTCCCGGTCGACATGTCGTCATCTCCTTGAAGCCGGCGGAAATGCCCCGGCATATCATTAAGTCCATGACAAGGAAGTAGGGCCAGCGGCGGTCTCTTGCAAGCTCCATCCACTACTGTGGTAACCGGTTGCACGATTCCGGCTTGACCGCCACTTTTGGTAAGGCCATGGTCCGCCAAGGTCGGTCAAACCGGGAACAAACATTGTACGAAGCCTTGAATTTTCTCGCCATTCTGCCGTTTCCAGATATCGATCCGGTAGCATTTGCCATCGGGCCTCTTGCCGTTCACTGGTATGGCCTTGCCTATGTCGCCGGCATCATGATCGGCTGGCTGTATGCCCGCAAGCTGATCGACCGGCCGACGCTGTGGAAAGGCGATGCCGCACCAATGACAAAGACGCATCTGGACGACTTCCTCGTCTGGATTGCCGTAGGTATCGTGGTCGGTGGCCGCACCGGTTATGTCCTGTTCTACGACCTGCCTGTCATGCTGGAAAACCCGATCCGCATCATCCAGATCTGGAATGGCGGCATGTCCTTCCATGGCGGCCTGATGGGCGCGATCGTTGCGATGATCCTGTTTGCTCGTAAGAACGTGATCCCCGTCTGGAGCATGTTCGACATCATCGCTGCCGTCGTACCGATTGGTCTGCTTTTCGGTCGCATCGCTAATTTCATCAATGGCGAACTCTGGGGACGGCTGAGCTCGGCCCCTTGGGCGATTGTTTTTCCCACCGGCGGCCCGTTTGCCCGGCATCCGAGCCAGCTTTATGAAGCCGCACTGGAAGGAATTGTCCTTCTCCTCCTGCTTGCATCTCTGATCTTCGGCATCAAGGCTTTCAAGAAGCCGGGCCTTATCGCAGGCATCTTTGTCATGGGTTACGGTTTGTCGCGCATTTTCGTCGAGTTTTTCCGCGAACCGGACGCGCAGCTGGGTTATCTTCTTGGCACGAACTGGCTGACCATGGGCATGGTTCTCTCATCCCCGATGGTGCTGATTGGTCTTTGGGCTGCTCTTCGGGCGCTGGTTGCGGCCCGTACTGCCAAGTCATGAGGGATCGAGTCTGCCATGAGCACTCCCAACACCACTCCCCTGGCCGAAAAGATCAAGAATCTGATCCGGACAAACGGTCCCATCACCGTTACGGATTATTTCGCGCTTTGCCTCGCCGATCCTGAATACGGTTATTACCGCACGCGCGAACCCTTCGGCCGTCACGGCGATTTCATCACCGCGCCGGAAATCAGCCAACTGTTCGGCGAGATGGTCGGCATCTTCATGGTCCATGCCTGGCAGCAGCACGGCACGCCTGAAAATGTCCACCTCGTCGAGATCGGCCCCGGCCGCGGCACGATGATGGCCGACATGCTGCGCGTCATCAAACGGATCTCGCCCGCCCTGTTCGAGCGGATGACTGTACATCTGGTGGAAACCAGCGAGCGCCTACGTGGCGTCCAGCGAGTGACGCTCGAAGCCTATTCAACGATGATCAACTGGCACGACAGTTTCGAGGATGTCCCGGAAGGTTTTTGCCTGATCGCCGCAAACGAGCTGTTCGACGCTATCCCGATCCGCCAGTTCATCAAGACGCCGACCGGTTTCCGCGAGCGGCTGATCGGCCTGGATATCAATGATGAGCTCGCATTCGCCGCCGGTGTCGCGACTGTCGATCCGGTACTCCTTCCGTCTCATACCGGCGCGGTTCCGGACGGAACGATCTTTGAAGTCGCCCCTGCCCGCCAGGCAGTCATGCAGACCCTCTGCGAGCGCCTTGGGCAACACGGCGGCACCGCCTTGATTATCGATTACGGCCACATGGTCACCGGCTTCGGCGATACACTGCAGGCCGTGATGAACCACGAGTTCGACCCGCCATTCGCCCATCCCGGCGAAGCGGATCTCACCAGCCATGTTGATTTCGAAGACCTTGCCAAGGTGGCTCTCGCAAGCGGCGTTCATCTTAATGGGGGTCTGCGTCAGGGCGAATTTCTCTACGGCCTCGGCCTTGCCGAACGCGCAACGGCTCTTGCCCGAGATAAGGATCCCCCCGAGCAACGCCTCATCGGCGCCGCGGTCGATCGCCTGGCGGGAGAAGGTGCGGGAAAGATGGGCGAACTCTTCAAGGTCATCGCCGTTTCGAGCCCGGCCCTGAAACTCATGCCGTTCCGCCCGGTTGACTGATCATCAAGGCCTGTCGCGCAAACGCGCTTTAGCCGAACCGCATTGACAGATTGGCGTCTTCTGCGCCACTCTCGCCGGCGCAAACAGCCGCATTCGCGTGCATTATCTCGTAAAATCAACAGGATGGACGCTTATGCCGAATAACGACCTGCCGCTGCCGATCGAAAGCGAATTGCTACGCGAACGGGCAGGCTCACGCATCCGGCACGGCTTTTTCACCCGCAAGGGCGGCGTTTCCGAAGGCATCTATGCAGGCCTGAATGTCGGGATAGGCTCCGATGACGACCGCGACAGGGTCATTGAGAATCGTGCCCGTGTTGCAGCATGGTTCGACCTGCCGCTGGAGCGGCTGGCGACTGTTCATCAGGTCCACTCTCCCGATGTCGTGATCGTCGACGAGCAATCGGCAGCGAGCGAAAGGCCCAAGGCCGATGCGATGGTGACCAATCTTCCGGGCATCGTGCTTGGCGTATTGTCGGCCGACTGCGGCCCGATCCTGTTTGCAGATGCTGAAGCCGGCGTGATCGGTGCCGCCCATGCGGGATGGAAAGGTGCGCTCCACGGCGTGCTCGAAAACACCATCGAAGCCATGGTCTCGCTCGGCGCGGATCGCGGCCGCATTACCGCTGTTCTCGGCCCATCGATCGGACCAAAGAGCTACGAGGTGGGACCAGAGTTCGTTTCCAATTTCAAATCTGCCAACCCTTCCTACGAAATCTTCTTTTCCCCCTCGGTGAAGCAGCACCATGCGATGTTCGACCTTCCGTCAATGACCATCAAGCGTCTCACCGATGCCGGCGTAAAGGCAGAAAACCTGAACCTGGACACCTATCCGGACGCCGAGCGTTTCTTTTCCTATCGACGCACTACTCACGCAAAAGAGCCGGACTACGGCCGCCAGATTTCAGCGATCACGATCCGGGAGGATTGATATGGCCTTGCACTTCGAACGCGACGAATATTCCGCCCGCCTGAACCGGCTTCTCGCCGAGATGCAGGAGCAGAAGCTCGATGCAGTGCTGCTCTTCGCTCAGGAAAGCATGTACTGGCTCACCGGCTATGACACGTTCGGCTATTGCTTTTTCCAAACGCTGATCGTCAAGGCGGACGGGTCCATGACGCTGCTGACACGGTCGGCAGATCTGCGTCAGGCACGCCAGACTTCGATCATCGAGAATATTTCCATCTGGGTCGATCGGGTGAATGCCGACCCTACGCTCGACCTAAAGAACCTCCTGAGCGACATGGATCTGCTCGGAGCAAAAATCGGCATTGAATACGATACGCATGGCATGACCGGCCGCGTCGCCCGCCTCATAGACAACCAGCTTTCCACGTTCGGTCAATTGATCGACGCCTCCTATCTCGTCGGCGGCCTGCGCCTGATCAAAAGCCCGGCCGAAATCGCCTATGCAAGGCATGCAGCCGAACTGGCAGACGATGCGTTGGATGCGGCCCTTCCCTTGATCAAGGCCGGCGGAGATGAGGCAGACATTCTGGCCGCAATGCAGGGCGCGGTATTTTCCGGTGGCGGCGATTATCCGGCCAACGAATTCATCATCGGCTCCGGCGAGGATGCGCTTCTGTGCAGGTACAAGGCCGGCCGGCGCAAGCTCGAAGCCAATGACCAGCTGACGCTCGAATGGGCCGGTGCCTCCGCGCATTATCATGCAGCCATGATGCGTACGGTCGTGATCGGCGAGCCGTCGCTCCGCCACCGCGAGCTCTACAAGGCCTGCCTGGAAACCATCCAGGCGATCGAGGAAGTGCTTCGCCCCGGCCACACCTTCGGCGATGTCTTCGACACCCATGCCCGCATCCTTGATGAACGCGGCCTTTCCCGCCACCGGCTGAACGCCTGCGGTTACTCGCTCGGTGCCCGCTTCTCGCCGTCTTGGATGGAGCAGCAGATGTTCCATGTCGGCAACCAGCAGGAAATACTTCCCGACATGACACTCTTTGTCCACATGATCATCATGGATTCCGACAGCGGCACGGCAATGACGCTCGGTCACACCTATCTGACGACCGAAGGTGCGCCGGAACCGCTATCACGAAGAGGCCTCGACCTGATCGTCTGCTGACTGCACCATTTCCCGCAATTGACACATCCGAAACCCCACCTCTAAGCTCGTAAGCAGGCGGGGATTAGAGAGGTAAATGGGTGCAGCGATCGGGATCATGGCATATCGCTGCAACTCTTGCCTTCTCGCTCGCGCTTTCAGCCTGCAATACGACCGATGCCCTGACGCCGCAGGTCGATATCGGTGGCGGAACGGAGAGAACCTCCAGCCCGGTCACCCAGGCCGATACCGATCGAATGGTCGGAACCTATAACGCCTCGCCGATTCAATCCGCTCCACCTGCCTCGAATATCTATGCCCATAGACAGGGCAATACCTTGGATAGCCAGGCCCGAGCTCTGGACGACGGCGAGGCCATTTCGCCTTCCTCATCAGGCCCACCGCCGGAATGGCAAGGCCAAGTCGCCAACGGCCAGATAGAGACGCCTTCCTCCGGCAGCCCACCGATCGCCTCCCCGGCACATCAGGCGGAATTGCCATCGACATCGGCTGAAAGCGCTGGAACGATCCGTTTCCTTCCAATCATCGGCGCTCCGGTCGAAGCCGTCACACCTCTCTCGCGCCAGCTTGCAGTCGCCGCTCGCACAAGCGGTGTACGCATTAGATCTTTTTCAGATACCAACACCGAACACATCCTGAAGGGCTATTTCTCCGCCCTCTCCGATGATGGCAAGGTGACGGTCGTCTATGTCTGGGACGTTCTCGACAATGGCGGCGCGCGGCTACACCGGATGCAGGGGCAGGAAACACTTTCCGCACGAGGACCGGATCCCTGGGCGGCAATACCGGCATCCGTCATGCAGTCGATTGCGGACAAGACCATATCGGGTTATCTCGACTGGCGGCAAACGGCATCACGGCTGTGAAAAGGGCTTTTTAGGGCCTCAAGTCACAGTTCATTCATAAAATTGCGTGCGCATTTGGAAAACGCTCTTGCATTCAAGGGCAGCGGCGGTAAAAGGCCCCCATCCAGCTTCAATACAGGCGGACCGAAATGAAGGTTTTCGCAGGCAATTCGAACCGGCATCTGGCCGACGCGATCTGCAGCTATCTCAATGTCCCAGTCGGAAAAGCCAGTGTAAGGCGTTTTGCAGACCAGGAAATCTTCGTAGAAATTCAGGAAAACGTGCGCGGCGAGGATGTCTTCGTCATCCAGTCCACGTCGTTCCCGACCAACGATCACCTGATGGAATTGCTCATCATGATCGATGCGTTCCGGCGAGCGTCCGCACGGCGCATCACGGCGGTGCTTCCCTATTTCGGTTATGCAAGACAGGATCGCAAGGCAGGTCCGCGCACACCGATCTCGGCCAAGCTCGTCGCCAACCTGATCACCGAGGCAGGCGCCGACCGCGTTCTGACCCTCGACCTGCATGCAGGCCAGATCCAAGGTTTCTTTGATATTCCGACGGACAACCTCTACGCCGTGCCGATCCTGGCGCGCGACGTGAAGGAAAATTACGACCTGAACAACGTCATGGTCGTATCGCCCGATGTCGGCGGCGTGGTGCGTGCCCGTTCGCTCGCCAAGCGTCTCGATTGCCAGCTCGCAATCGTCGACAAGCGTCGTGAACGTGCCGGTGAATCGGAAGTCATGAACGTCATCGGTGACGTGACCGGCAAGGACTGTCTGCTGATCGACGATATCGTCGATTCCGGCGGTACGCTTTGCAATGCGGCTGAAGCCCTGCTGAAGAACGGCGCCACCAGCGTCACCGCCTATATCACCCATGGCGTTCTGTCCGGCGGCGCAGTCACCCGTATTTCCTCGTCGAAGCTGAAGGAATTGGTCATCACCGACTCGATTCAGCCGACGACGGCAGTTCAATCCGCCCCGAACATCCGCGTCATCTCGACGGCGCAGCTTCTCGGCGAAGCGATTAACCGCACGGCAATGGAATCCTCCGTTTCCAGCCTGTTCGATTGATTGCTTCCAGCAGTCACACGTAAATATCCGAATATTTCACTCGGGCCGAAAGTCGATATCGATTTTCGGCCCGATGTTTTAGATTGATTTCAATTCAACGGGGAGGAATCATGAATGTCATTCATATCGACCCATATGGCAAAGCTGCCGCTTCTTATACTGCTACCGCTTCTTTCGGCCTGCGTCGAAGGTGGCCCGCCCTCCGGCCCGGGAGGATATTACCCACCTCCCCGCCCCGACCGCGGCCCGCAGATGTGCACCATGGACTATCGCCCGGTTTGCGGCGAAAGAGGCGGACGACTGGAAACCTTCGGCAATTCCTGCCAGGCAAATGCGCGCGGCTTCCGTGTCGTCGGTTCCGGCGAATGCAGAGCCCCCGGCAGACCGGATCGTCCGGACTGGGATCGCCCCGGCCGGCCTGACAGGCCTGATTGGGATCGCCCCGGCAGACCCGACCGTCCCGATTGGGACAGGCCGGGCAATCCAGGCCGCCCTCAGCCCGGCGGCATCTGCACCCGCGAATACCGACCCGTCTGCGGCCAGCGCGGCGGCCGCACCCAGACTTTCCCCAATGCCTGCGAGGCAAACAACGCCGGCTTCGGGATCATTTCATCCGGCGAATGCCGCCGCTGATAAAAATCGCTGGAAGACAACAGCAAAACGCCGGGGCAATCGTCCCGGCGTTTTGCATTCGGCAAACACGTTGACTATGTAGGTCCGGTATATCCAAGGAGTCCTGCATGGCCGCCCGCGACCGCTATTCCCGAAAGCTCGAATGTTCCCAGTGCGGCAATACCGGTTTTGCCGAAGTTTCCGAAATCGATGACAAGCGCGCCGCCAACCGGGATTTCCGTATCGATGAACTCCCTAAGGGTTTTCGCACCGAATTTGCCTCCACCGACCCGCGCAAGCACATGATCCGCTGCAGCGATTGCGGCTTCAAGTTCCGCTTCGAGCAGAAGTCGGTCTACGCACCGGGCGGCGAAGCGCGCCGCTGATGCTGCAGCCTCAGTCCGTCACCCGAGACGGTCAGGCCGCCTCGGTGAGGTTTTGCTTGTCGATCGGCATGGGTCGCCCAAGAAGATAGCCCTGCGCCTCATGGCAACCTTCCTGCCTGAGGATATCCAGCTGGACCGACGTCTCAACGCCTTCGGCAAGAACCGGAATGCGCAATCCCTGTCCCAGAGCCAGAATGGCCCTGACCATTGCTTTCGCTTCCTCGCTCCTCTCGACATCGGCCAGAAAGCTGCGGTCGAGCTTGATCTTGTCGAACGGGAAGGACTGAAGCGTCTCCAATGACGAATAGCCGGTGCCGAAATCATCGATGGCGATGGAGACACCGAGCGCCTTGATTGCCCGCAGCGCATGCAGCGCCCGCTGCTTGTCGCTGAAAATCGAACTTTCGGTAATCTCCAGTTCCAGGCGGCCCGGTTTCAATCCCGTCTCGATCAGAACCCGATGGACGAGCGCCGGCATGTCCGTGTGTGCGATCTGCACAGGCGAAAGATTGACTGCAATCTTGTGTGCGACGGGCCAGCCGGCCGCCTCACGGCAAGCCTCGCGAAGCACCCATTCACCGATGGGCAGGATGGCGCCGCATTCCTCCGCAACAGGTATGAAATCTGCAGGAGAAACGAGGCCTCGCTCCGGATGACGCCAGCGCAGCAGCACCTCGTAACCGGTGATCTCTCCCGTGGAAACAGACTTCTGGACCTGATAATTCAGGTAAAGCTGCTTCTCCTCGATGGCGACCCAAAGCTCCTTCGCCATCTTGGTGCGGTCACGGGCGGCCTCATCCATTTCCACGTCGTAGAAGCAGACTTGGCCGGATAGCGATCCTTTGGCGCGATACATCGCAAGATCGGCGTTGGCAATGAGCGCCTCCGGCAACTGTCCGTCATTCGGATAGAGTGCAACGCCCATGCTCGCACCGGTGCTCAGGCGATGTCCCTCGACATCCATGGGGCGGTTGAATTCGCTCATCATGCGATCCAGCAACACACTGACTTCGCCGATCTCGTCATATCGCATGGCCGCCACGAATTCGTCGCCGCCGAAACGAGCAAAGATCTGATTGGCCCCGATGACCCTGAGCATGCGGCGGGAAATTTCCTTAAGCACGGCATCGCCAACGCCATGTCCCAACTGGTCGTTGATCTGCTTGAACCTGTTCAGATCGATACCGATCACCGCCAGCCGATGGCCGGAACTCTCCGCATGCAGAACCTCGCTTTCCAGATGGCTCATGAAAGCGGCTCTGTTGGGAAGTTGCGTCAGGCTGTCGTGACGAGCCATGAAGGCGATCTGCTCCTCGGAGCGAACCTGTTCACTGATATCCTCGAAGGTCGAAACCCAGCCCCCGTCGGTGAGCACGTTCAGTCCAATGCGAAATGTCTGTCCACCGGCCGTGCGGTGCACGATGCCACGCTGCCCTGATCTCACTGCAGACATATAGCGATTGTAGTGTTTTTGCGCACGCGTCAGAGCATCTTGCGGGTCGAAGTAGGACATCTCATAACCCTTGCGCACGATGTCCCAGTAACTGATCCCAGGCGTAACGAAGCCTTTCGGAAACTTGAACATCTCGCGATAACGTCCATTGCAAAGTATCAGCCTTTCGTGTCGGTCGAAAAGGCAGATGCCCTGGCTCATGTTTTCCAGCGCAAGATCCAGATTTTGTGTGACCTGAGCGATGCGGTCACTGTCTTGCTTCTGTCGGGTTATATCGCGCGTAATCTTGGCGTAACCGATCAGCACGCCGTCCTCATCACGGACCGGCTGGATTACGATATGCGCCCAGAACCACGTACCGTCTTTTCTGTATCGCTTTCCTTCTGCTTCGAAACGACCGCTCTCGCGCGCCGTTGACAAGGCCAGTTGGGGCATCCCCGCAGCCTGATCATCACGCGAATAGAAACGCGCGAAACTCTGGCCAATAATTTCCTTTGCGGCGTATCCCTTTGCACGCTCGGCACCGGCATTCCAGTTCGTCACGATGCCTGCCGGATCCAGCATGTAAATCGCATAATCGGTCACGCCACGAACGAGCAGCTGGAAGTTCCTCTCGCTGGCCTTGGACGATCGCGCGGCGCGGCTCGAAACGATCGCGGCTGTCGCCCCCGACCCGATGAGCGACAAGGACACGACGACGATCGTCGATAACATCAGCGGCTTTGACATCGAGCCAACTTCGATTGCCATGGACAGATCAGGAACGAAAGTTGCCGCTCCCATGGCGATAAAGTGCATGCATACAATCGCCAGCGACAAAATGCCCGCAGCCAGGACGACGACCTTTGCGCCTCTCGATAGCGCAATGACAAAGCCTATCGGCGCCATAAGTATGGCCACAGCAATCGCGGCAACCACCAGTGAACGATCCCAGACAATCGCGCCGGCAAACTCGATGGCAGACATACCGGTGAAGTGCATGCAGGAAATTCCCGCACCGAACACAACACCCGCCCCTGCAGCCGCGGAACGCGTCGGAATGATGAGAATGATGGCGGCCGCGGCAAAGGTGGCCATGAAAGCCAGCCCCAGTGAAACCAGCGTCAGCGCAAAGTCGAAGCGGAAAGTATGCCCCGGATCATACGCGAGCATTGCGACAAAGTGCGTTGCCCATATGCCGAATCCTCCGGCTCCTGCAGCAACCGCGGCCCAGGTTATACGCGCAGCACGATTTGTTTCCCGTGCCCGACCGATGAATGACACCGTTGCAAGGTTTGCCAGAAAGCAAAGCATGCCGGCCACAAGCACGAGCTTCAGATTGTGTTCCTGCACCAGGCAAGTGACGACGCCATACATCAATTTCATTCCTTGAGATCGATGATGCTTTTCGACGTCGCATATTTAACAAATGCGATACTTACTGGCTCAATTTGCAGTTTTCGGCTGAACCAGAAGAAATTTACTTAACAATCTTGCAAGAGGTGCCTACCTAGGATGAGCAGCGAGCAAATATCCCGCAACAGGTAGCTGTGCGACCGCAGGAATACAGCACGTTGTCATATTCACGAAACCCTTGCGTCACAGGGGGCATTGTACTATAGGGGCGCGTCCGCGTAGACACCCTTGGAGGCAATGCGGATGAAGTGCGTTTTACGCCTTCCGGTTCAGAATGACCATTTTTGATCGACTGAACTCTCCAAATAACCTCGAAAGGAAATGCCATGAGCCAGGAATCTTACGAGCTCAAGGCCGAGGCGCGCGAACGGGTAGGTAAGGGGTCCTCCCGCGAACTTCGCCGCAACGGTTTTATTCCCGCTGTCATCTACGGTGACAAGCAGGCCCCGATTTCAATCGCCCTCAACACCAATGAGGTCACCAAGCGTATTCACGCCGGCGGCTTCATGACGACGATTGCAACCATCGATCTCGATGGCAAGAAGTACACCGTCCTGCCGAAGGACTACCAGCTGGATCCGGTGCGTGACTTCACCATGCACGTCGACTTCCTGCGCGTCTCCGGCAACACCGAAGTTACCGTCGACGTTCCGGTTCACTTCGTCAACGAAGACAAGTCCGCGATCAAGCAGGGCGGCGTCCTGAACATCGTCCGTCACACGGTTGAGTTCCACTGCCCGGCCAACGCCATCCCGGAATTCATCACCGTCGACCTCGACGGTGCCAAGATCGGCGACAGCATGCACATCTCGGCCGTCAAGCTGCCGAAGGGCGTGCGCCCGGTCATCACCGACCGCGACTTCACCATCGCCACGCTCGTAGCTCCGGCTGCTGGTGTTGCTGAAGAAGAAGTTGCTGCTCCTTCCGAAGAATAATAGATATTCTTCGATTGAGACAGAAAGCCCGCCCTTCGGCGGGCTTTTTTGTTTTCGTCACGGCACGCAACTCATGCATTTCGGCAAATATTTGGGAGAACGTGTCAGGGAAGTTTAAACATTTGGGTGGAAGGATAGTGGGGAAATACGGGGTGGTATTTTAAAAAGAGCAATATTGGGCCGGGGAAAACAAATGACTCATTCTGTTGAGAGTCGTTTCATTGCCATAATATCTGGCGCGCTTCTCGTCGTCGTGGCTCCGCTTTTTACGCTTTTCCTCGCCCTTTCGTCCCAACAGGCTTCCCAGAGCATCGGTGAGCATGTTGATGTCGTGATGAACAGCAACACCCAGGCACTCGGAAAACCGCTATGGGACCTGGATCTGGACAGCATCAGCCAGGTCGCGCAAATGATGCTGCTTGATCAGATGGTCCACGCCGTTCAGATCAATGACACCACGGGCAAGCTCAACGTCTTCGAAGCCGTTGCCGGAGCGCCAGAACTCAATACTCTCGAAGCGCGCAGCCAGACGGTGATCTATCGATCCCTGCAGGGACCTCGTGAAGTCGGCACTTTGACGATCTACGTCCCGGTTGCCAATTGGTTCTCGGGCCTGCATCAGATCGAGTTTGCGTTCATATCCATTTTCATCATCGCTATCCTGACTGTGTTCGGCGCTGCCGTTTTCGGCAACAGGATCATGGTCGTTCGCCCTTTGACACGTCTGACAGCCGCAATCGAAGCCACTCGCAGACTTGGATCGCGACACCACGTAGACTGGCGCTCCGCCGATGAGATGGGGAGATTGGCAAAGAGTTTCAACGAGATGCAGTTCCTTCTGGAGCGCGAGGAAAAGGAACTGAAACGAGCCCATCAGCAGACGATCGAAATTTACAACCTCACGCCGGCAATGCTGTTCTCATTGACCGCGGGCGACACAGTGGCTGCCGTGAGCGACTACTGGCTATTGGCCACAGGCTACCAGCGAGAAGAAGTTATCGGACAGCATTTTTCGGATTTCCTTTTCGCCCCAGACCGGGCTTCTTTTGAAAATCGCAGAAGGCACACAGCGGCCCAATGCGTTACGATAGAAATTACCGTACGCTTCCTGTGCAAGAACGGCCGCATCCTTGATGTCCTGATCGCCGAAGCTGATCTTGGCGCAACCACCACCCATCTTGCCGGCTCGTTGAGTGTCATGACCGACGTCACCGAACTAAAGCAATCCGAATTCCGCAACCATCAGCAGGCGATAACCGACCATTTGACGGGACTGCTGAACAGGCAGGGTTTCGAAGCCGCTCTGGACCGTCATATCGTCGAAGCCGACCGGATGGCGACCCAGCTCGCCTGCCTCTTTGTCGACCTCGATCGCTTCAAGGCGATCAACGACAATCATGGGCACGCTGCGGGCGACCTCGTTCTGCAGGAGTTCGTTGTAAGGTTGCAACCCATGCTGCACGACACGGATACAGTCTCCAGACTTGGCGGCGACGAATTCGCCATCGTAATCGCCGGCCCGGACGCCGAAAGCCGCAGTGCTGATCTGTGCCAGCAGATTATCGACATGTTCGAATCGCCGTTTCGTATCGAAGGAACCGGCATAAGGCTGAGCGCCAGCGTGGGTGTCGCCTTTTATCCGCAACACGCAGCGACTGCCGCCGAACTGCTGCAGAAATCCGATCTGGCCATGTATGCCCGCAAACGTGACGGCAAGAACGGCGCCAGAGTCTACGATCCCGCTATCCTGACAAGAACCAGGGAAAAAGCCGAAATTGAAAGCGACATCGAAGTAGGAATTGCAGCCAACTGGTTCGAAGCGCATTTTCAGCCGATCGTAGGCATGGCAACTGGCATACCGGTCGGGTTCGAAGCACTCATGCGTCTTCGCCACCCTCGCAAGGGCTTGCTTCCCCCGGGTCCGCTAGTCAGCGTTGCGGAAGAAAACGGATCGATTGCCGCGATCGGCAATCTTATTCTTGAAGATGCAATCGCCAATCTCAATCGCGTTTCTCGCCTTCCTGGCCTTGGCGACACATATGTCGCCGTGAACTTTTCGCCCTTGCAATTCGAACGCTGCCTTCCCGCGCGCCTGACCAGAATGCTGGGTGAAGGGGGCATCCTGCCGGCCCGCCTTGTGATCGAAATCACCGAGGCTGTATTGATGCATGACGACCCGGAGATTCGCAGAACTCTTTCCGAGCTGCACGATCTCGGTTGCCGCATCGCCTTGGACGATTTCGGCACCGGCTATTCATCTCTTAGCTATCTGAACCGGTTCCCTGTCGATATCGTCAAAATTGATCAATCCTTCGTTCAGTCGCTCCTTGGTGGTGACAGCGATTTGGAGCGAAAAAGCAGGATGCTGATCGAAGGTATTACGACCATTTCGCATCAGATGCAGTGTAAGGTCGTGGCGGAAGGCGTCGAAACTGCGCAGCAGCGGCAACAGCTGATGCAGATCGGCGTCGACTACGCACAGGGCTACCACTTCTCTAGGCCTCGCGAAATCAATGACTTGCTGGCAGATTTTTCTGGACATCCCAGCAAGGCATCGCTCGCCAGCTGAACGGGGAAATGTCACAATTAGATATGCATGCCAACTGCGCAGTTGTGCATGTGTAGGAACAAGCGGTGATATTGAGACATGAAGCGTACAGAGCGCATATGACAGAGCGCCTCAAGCTTCGAGGCACGACGCTTCCAGTAACATTTCGGAGGCCCGCGATGAAGATGATGATTGCACTGATCGGCATGCTCGGAGCGACAGCACCCGCCCTTGCCCAGACTGCGGTGACGCTCACGACTGAATCATATCCTCCGTTCATCTATCGTAACGCAGACGGAACATATAGCGGGTCCAGTGTAGAACAGGTCGCCGCTCTGATGGGGAAGGCAGGTATTCCGTTCACGATGGAGATAATGCCTTGGGCAAGAGCAATCACCCTGGCCGAGACCTTGCCCATGCACTGCGCCTTTTCCGCCGCGCGTATTCCAGAACGGGAAGACCGGTTCAAATGGGTAACCCCCTTAAGCATCAGCCGGCATGTACTGGTACGCCTTAAGGGGTCGAGTGTTACGGCAAGCACACTCGACGAAGCCAAGCGCTACACAATAGGCACGCACCGGGCGGACTTCACGGAGACCCTGTTGCGCGAACGAGGTTTTCCCTCGATCGATCTGAGCTCGGATTTCGAAATCACGCTCAACAAGCTCCTGGAGCGACGCGTTGACATGATGCCGATGTCGGACAACATCTTTGAAAGGCTAAAACTCGAGGGAAAGCCGGTGGAAATCGCTCTGCCCTTTTCGGAAAGTCACTTTGGCATGGCCTGCAACAAGCAGATGCCCGATGACATGATCACCCGCATGCAGGATGGGCTGGATGCACTCATCCGCGAAAAAGGCCAGGATGAAATTCTCCGGCGCTACGGACTGAAGCCCCTCCGCTTGTGGGAAAAATAGACACATAGACATTGACAGTGCCGTCATTTCGCGGTGGTGACAGAGCGCAGAAAGACGGAGAGTTTCAATGTTGATCATTGCTGGCCTTGGCAATCCCGGAGCGCAATACGCAGGCAACCGCCACAATGTCGGTTTCATGGCTGTCGACGCCATTCAGCGACGTGCGGGCTTTTCGCCTTGGTCGAAGAAGTTCAAGGCAGTGATCTCGGAAGGCGAGATCGATGGCGAGAAGGTTCTGTTGATGAAGCCGCAGACCTTCATGAACCTCTCGGGCGAGGCCGTTGGCGAGGCCATGCGCTTCTACAAGCTGACGCCGGCAAATATCGTCGCGATCTACGATGAACTCGATCTGCCACCGGGAAGAACGCGGCTCAAGACAGCCGGAGGCCACGGCGGGCACAACGGCATCAAATCGCTCGACGCCCATTGCGGCAAGGATTATCGCCGGCTGCGCATAGGCATCGATCACCCCGGAAACAAGGAACTGGTGCACGGACATGTCCTGGGAGATTTCGCCAAGTCCGACAAGGTCTGGCTGGAACCGCTGATGGACGCGATCGCCGACAATGCCGGGATGCTGGTCAAGGGCGAGGACTCGCAGTTGATGAACAAGCTGACGCTTGCCGTAGGCGGCAAGCCGGAGCCGGAAAAACCGGCGGCAAAACAGCCGCAGCCCCCAAAATCTGCGGGCCAATCCCACATCCGTCAGGCTCGCAATGGCGGAAAGCCGAACCTGCCGACATCTGGCCCGATGGCCGAAATGCTGAAGAAGATGTTCGGAGGCAAGGAAAATTGAGTTGAAGCGCGCGCACTTGAAACGGCCCTAAAATACGACAATAAATCATATAAACTGGAACAAATGTCCCTTTTCCGCTTTCCCGCGAAAAGGAGTTCTCGATGTTTCATCACACTGCCCCCTGCCTCTTCCCGGCCTGCTGCATGACCGGATAGATCGCACGACCGCACGGCTTATCAACAGTGCAGGTCCGACCATCGACTTCTCTAACCCGAAAGGGGAAGCGGCACTGACGGCTGCGGACTCGGTCTCCTGGCGTATCTTCAAGAATCAGATCTCCTTGTTCATCGGCGGAATTGCCGCCGTCCTGCTGGAATTTGCAGAACCCAAGGTTCGTGACGGCGTCTGGCAGCACAGCACTTTCCGACACGATGCACTGACACGCCTCCAGCGAACAGGTCTGGCGGCCATGGTCACAGTCTATGGCGCCCGCAGCCAGGCTGAAGCGATGATTGCCGGCGTCGTACGGCGCCACAGCAGGGTGGATGGGCGCACCAGCAATGGTGAGGCTTACAACGCCAACGATCGCGAGCTGCTGGATTGGGTGCAGGCGACCGCCGGCTTCGGCTTCATGCAGGCATATCACCGATTTGTGCGGCCATTGTCCGCAGATGAACGCGATTCCCTGTTCCGCGAGGCACGACCAGCCGCAGAGCTTTACGGCGCACGTGGCGCGCCTGCATCCCAGATGGAACTCGACCTGCTCTTCGCTTCCAAGGGCTCGCGGCTTGAACCATCACCCATCATCGGCGAATTTCTCTACATCATGCGCACGGTCTCAGCCCTTCCAGGGCCGGCACGCCCGCTACAATTGCTCCTGCTCAAGGCGGCTATCGAAATCCTGCCGGAGTGGATCAGGCAGCGGCTGGAGCTTGGCCGCAAATGGTTATTGACGCATCTCGAACGCGCCACCGTGAAAATTGCCGCCCGCACGGCCGATAGACTGGTGCTCAAATTCTCTCCACCGATCCAGGCTTGCCGAAGGCTGGGTCTGCCCGATGATTTCCTCTATCGGCCGATTACACAATAGCCGGGAGAAGTTACTCCTCCGGCTCGGTGGTGAACATCAGCGGATAGCCCGCTTCCTTCGCGAGATCCACCGCCTCCTTGGCCTTCGTTTCGGCAATATCCTTTGCGCAGACGACGACCACACAGGAACCAAGCCGGTGAGCGGTCATCATCACCCGCAAGCCCGTCTCCTCGCTCATGCGGAAAACGGCCTTAAGTACCATCGTAACAAACCCACGCGGCGTGTAGTCGTCGTTCAGCAATATGACTTTGTAGAGCTTGGGCCGCTCCAGCTTTGGTTTCGATTTCGTTTTCGGGGCGAGAACCGTATCTTCGGCCATCAGCTTGACCTCCATGTGAGGAAAGCCTCAATCGGGCATATGAGTTATCTTGCGCCGCAGCAGGAAGATTTCAAGCCATAGCGTCTCCTGAGACGGATGCAGAATATCGCAAGCCTTGACCCGCAGGGCACTTTCCCCCATAGCCACTGCAAACTCAGTTAAACGATAGGTTTCATCCCCGATGGGCTTTAAATGCGGTATCGTCGGACTGCCCAATGTCGGCAAGTCCACTCTTTTCAACGCACTGACAAAGACGGCTGCCGCGCAGGCTGCGAACTATCCGTTCTGCACGATCGAGCCGAACACCGGTGAAGTTGCTGTTCCGGATGCGCGCATGCAGAAGCTTGCGACGATCGCCGGTTCGAAGGAAATCATCCCGACCCGCATCTCCTTCGTCGACATCGCCGGCCTCGTGCGCGGTGCATCGAAGGGCGAAGGCCTGGGCAATAAGTTCCTTGCCAATATCCGCGAAGTCGACGCCGTCGTCCACGTGCTGCGCTGCTTCGAAGATGACGACATCACCCATGTCGAGGGCAAGATCAACCCGGTTGGCGACGCCGACACGATCGAGACCGAGCTGATGCTCGCCGACCTCGAAAGCCTGGAGCGCCGCGTCGAACAGACCCGCAAGCGAGCCACCGGCAAGGACAAGGAATCGATCGCCCAGTTGCCGGTGATGGAAGAAGTCATCAAGCTTCTGAACGAAGGCAAGCCGGCCCGTATTCTCCTGAAGACGCTGGCACCGGAAGAGATCGAGATCCTCAAGAGCCTCAACCTCCTGACCTCGCATCCGGTCCTTTATGTCTGCAACGTCGCCGAAGGCGATGCTGTCGATGGCAACGAGCACACCAAGGCCGTCGCCGAAATGGCAAAGGCTCAGGGCGCCGAATGCGTCATCATCTCGGCCGCGATCGAATCCGAAGTCGCCCAGCTTCCAGATGAGGAAGCCAAGGAGTTCCTCGGCGCACTTGGCCTTGAAGAAGCCGGCCTCGACCGCCTGATCCGCGCAGGTTACCACCTGCTCGACCTGATCACCTATTTCACCGTCGGCCCGAAGGAATGCCGTGCCTGGACGATCCGTCGCGGCACCAAGGCACCGCAGGCCGCTGGCGTCATCCATACCGATTTCGAACGCGGCTTCATCCGCGCCTTCACCATCTCCTACGACGATTACATCGCCTATAAGGGCGAAGTCGGCGCCAAGGAAGCAGGCAAGGGCCGCGACGAAGGCAAGGAATATGTCGTCAACGATGGCGACGTCATCCACTTCCGCTTCAACACCTAAGATCGAAAACCATGCGCTACGGCCGGGAGTTTCCCGACCGTAGCCTCATTCTCCATTGCCGAGGCGCACCATGCTTTACCTCGAGGATTTCACCCCCGGCCGCGTTCTGCCGCTTGCGTCATGCACGCTCGATGCGGCGGCAATCATCGAATTCGCCAGCGAATTCGATCCGCAGCCGATGCATCTTGACGAAGAGGCCGGCAAGGCCAGCATTCTCGGCGGACTGGCGGCATCGGGCTGGCACACGGCAAGCCTCTTCATGCGCATGATGTATGACGGCTGGCTGGCGAAGTCTTCGTCGGAAGGCTCTCCCGGCATCGAATTCATGGAATGGAAAAAGCCCGTTCTTGCGGGAGATACGCTCTCCGGCCGCTCGACGGTGATCGAGGCACGTCCGCTTCGCTCGCGCCCCGGTCTCGGCCTCGTCAAATTTCTCCACGAGGTCATCAACCAGAACGACGAAATCGTCATGCGCGGCGAAAACCCGATCATGTTCCGCGCCCGCCCTGCCGACGAAACAGTAACCGCCGGAGACAGGGCATGAAACTCGCCGACGTCTCCCTACCCGGCCAGACGGTCGTCACCGGCTCGCTTCTCTTCACCGCAGAAGACATCATAGCCTTCGCAAAGAAATACGATCCCCAGCCCTTTCATACCGATCCGGAAGCAGCAAAGAACTTTGTCTTTGGCGGCCTGTGCGCATCCGGATGGCATACCTGCGCAGGCTGGATGAAGATGTTTATCGCCTACTGGGCCAAGGAACATGCCCGGCTTCTAGCCGAAGGCATCGAACCTCCAAAACTCGGCCCCTCGCCCGGTTTCAAGAAACTGCAATGGCTGAAGCCCGTTTATGCCGGCGATACGATCACCTATTCAGTCACGCTCATCGAAAGCCGCCCACTGATGTCGCGGCCAGGAACGTCGATCAACCTGACGGCCAATCAGGGCGTCAACCAGAAGGGCGAAACCGTTCTGCGCTTCGAGAGCACCGTTCTGGAATTCGATTAACGTGCAACGACCACGGCAGCGCCTGCGCCGATCATCACTGCCCCCGCAGCGCGATTGGCCCGCCGCACGATAAGGGGATTGCGAAGCGCATGCCGTGCGCGGCTGGCAAGCGCCACATGCCCGCCCACGACGACGACTTCCACGGCGAGAATGATCATGGCCAGCATCACGCCATCAGCAACGGCTAACCCGGTACCGACAACATTCGGCAACAGCGCGATATAGAACAGCGGCATCTTGGGATTGCCAAGATTGAGAACCACGCCGGTCAGATAGGCACCGAACAGGCTTCCATTCGCCTGTGGCGTAAGCGCCGGCACCACCGGTTCAGCCATCCAGAGCCTGATCCCCGTCCACACGAGATAGATCGCGCCGCCATAGCGCAGGACAGTCATAACGACACCCATCTCGCTGGCGACGACCGACAGGCCGAAAACCGCCAGCGCCAGAAACATGAGAATGCCGGTGCACGTCCCTGCCCCATAGGCTATCCCCGACAAGGCGCCCTGTGCGACGGTACGGGCAACGATCGTCACGTTATCCGGACCGGGACTGGCCGCGAAGAAGAGAAATGCGGCAGCAAAGCCGGCAAGCGCAGTGACGTCCATCTGATTCTCCCTCGGAAAATGAAAGACTATCAACGCCGCCTTCTCTCACAACCCCAAGGATTTGGGGGAACAGAAGAACCGGAACAGCGTCAAAATTGAATTTGCCATAAGCACGGCTATCGCTATATCCAACAGAATATCACGGACTATTCTTCTCCGCAGAGGCCGCGCAAAACCTCCTTCCCGCATCATCATCCTGGGTTGTCATGACATTTGAACTTATCGTCTCGCAGGGACGCATCGCCGACCGGACATCGGGTGCCATTCCCGGAGCAGCATTGACGGCAAAGCTGGTTTCCAGCCTCACCGGACTTGCACCACTCGAGATCGGCCAGATTTCACCGGCACGCGATGACCATTGGTCTTTGGCACTTGCCGAGGCCAACGTCACGCTGGCGGAGTTACGGCAGGCGATCTCGCAAACGATCGATCGCGGCAATCGCCCACTCATGGTCGCCAACACCTGCGCCGCGAGCCTTGCCTCTCTGCCGGTCGCAGCACGGGCGCATCCGGAAGCAGTCTTCCTCTGGATCGATGCGCATGGAGACTTCAACACGCCTTTCACGACGGAAAGCGGTTATCTCGGCGGCATGGTTCTGGCAGCAGCATGCGGCATGTGGGAGAGCGGCCACGGCAGCGGTATCGATCCGAAAAATGTCATCGTTGTCGGCGGAAGAGATATCGATCCCACCGAATCCGACCTGATGAAACAGGCCGGGCTGCGCATTATTCCCCCATCAACCACGACGCCGCAGGCGATACTTTCCGAAATCGGCGATCGGGAGATATGGATCCATGTCGACTGGGACGTACTTGAACCCGGACATATTCCGGCCGCCTACGCGATTGCCGATGGTCTCTTGCCCGATACGCTCCGGGAAATTTTCTCCGCTCTTCCAACACACCGGATCCTAGGCATCGAACTCGCGGAATTCGAAGCATCTGGCGAATGGTCGAAAGATGAGAAAGTCCTGGATTTCATCGCGAATATCGTTTCACCGTTATTGTTCGAAAGCTCGACCACATGACGCAGACAATCCGCATCGCAGCCGCCGTTATCATCCGCACCGATGGTTTAGCGCTTCTCGTTCGCAAACGGGGAACCACGGCCTTCATGCAGCCCGGAGGCAAGATCGAGCCGAAGGAACCCCCGGCATCCGCTCTTCTGCGCGAACTCGTGGAGGAAATAGGTCTGCACGCATCCCTCGACGACCTGCACCCGCTTGGCCATTTCGAGGCACCCGCAGCCAATGAAGCGGGTTTTACCGTGTCCGCCGATGTCTTTCTGATCGAGAGCGGAGATGCCCATATCGCCAGTTCCGCCGAGATCGAGGAACTGCGCTGGATAGATCCGGAGAAGCCGGGCGACGTCGTCATGGCAGAGCTTACCGAGCACCACATCCTGCCCGCTTATCTGCAAAAACGCGCCGGGGGTTAGCCCGACGCGCTTGAACCATGCCATGGCCTGCAAAAGGTCAGTGGCCGGAAAACTCGGCCAATGTGCGAACCTCGACGCCAAGCGCTTCGAGGTTCTTGCGACCACCGAGATCCGGCAGGTCGATGACGAAGCAGGCGGAGACGACTTCCGCACCGATCTGGCGCAGCAGCTTGACGGCGCCGACGGCAGTACCGCCGGTCGCGATCAGGTCGTCGCAGAGGATCACTTTTTCGCCCGGCTTTACCGCATCGACATGGATTTCCATCTCGTCGGTACCGTATTCCAGCGCATAGGCCATGCTGACCGTGCGATAGGGCAGCTTGCCCTTCTTGCGGATCGGCACGAAACCAGCCGAAAGCTGATGTGCCATCGCGCCGCCCAAAATGAAGCCGCGCGCTTCCATGCCGGCGATCTTGTCGACGCCCATTCCTTCGTAGGGTTTGACCAGTTCATCCACCGCCAGACGGAAGGCCGCCGCATCACCGAGCAACGTGGTGATATCGCGAAAGATGATGCCGGGCTTGGGATAATCTGGAATGGAACGGATCGCAGCGGCGAGAATGTCTTTGGTCGAGGCAGTCATGATAACCCTGTTAAAGCAATTCCAGCAAAAGTGGGAACCGGTTTTGCGTCCGGAATTGCGTAAAAAAGCTCCGTCGTCTTGCGGCAGGATCTTTCCGTACCAGTCGAACGAGTGGCCTGTTGAAGATGCGCACATGAAAAAGGCGGCCGAAGCCGCCTTCTCTATCTTTGACCCGGCTTCGGATCAATGTTCCTTATTGGCATAGACCGACTTCTTCGTCAGGTAAATGAGCCCGCTGAAGATCACCAGAAATACCATGACCATGAAGCCTGTCCGCTTGCGTTCTTCCAGATGCGGCTCCGCAGCCCACATCAGGAAGGCAGCAATGTCCTTGGCATACTGGTCCACCGTCTGCGGCGAGCCGTCGTCATAGGTCACCTGATCGTCTGCGATCGGCGGGGCCATGGCAAGCGAGGCGGCATTGGCGAAATAGGGATTGTAATGCCCACCTTCCGGCACTTCCACACCCGCTGGCGGCTCCTGATAGCCGGTGATCAGCGAGTAGATATAGTCGGGGCCGCCTTCCTGATACTGAGTGAAGATATCGACGACGAATTGCGGGAAGCCGCGCGTGATACCACGTGCCTTGCCGAGCAGCGAGAAGTCCGGCGGTGCAGCCCCGTTATTGGCCGCAGCGGCGGCCTGGTGGTTGGGGAACGGAGACGGAAAATGGTCGGACGGCACACCGGCACGTTCGAACATTTCGCCATCGTCATTGGGTCCGTCCTGGATCTGATAGTTTGCGGCAAAGGCTTTCACCTGTGCTTCCGAATATCCGAGATCGCCCAGCGTCCGGAAAGGCACCAGCTCCATAGAATGGCAGGCGGAACAGACTTCCGTATAGACCTTCAAACCACGCTGAAGCTGCTGCTTGTCGTAATGGCCGAAAGGTCCGGCAAAGCTCCATTTTACATTCTTAGGATGGTGGATCGGATAATGCGGTGTAGCACCCTCCGCATGGGCTTCGGCCCCGGCGGCCTCGTGGTTTTCCTGCGCATTGGCTTGGGCGATGCCCAATCCGGCCAGAAGCGCCAGGGAGAGAAGGCTTGTAGCAAGCTTTTTCATGTGTCGATCCCTCTCCGCGCTCACGCCGTGGCCTTGGCCGGTTCGGTCGTATCCGAGCCTGCCTTCTTGCTCTTCTGCTCCAGCACCGCTTCGGTGATCGAGTTCGGAATTCGCCGTGGCGTTTCGAACAGGCCGAGAAGCGGCATGATCACCAGGAAGAAGCCGAAGTAATAGAGCGTGCCGAGCTGCGAGTAGCCGACATAATTGCCCTTCAGATCGCCGCCAAACAGCAGCGAGATCAACCCGCCACCCTCTGCGGGCATGGCGCCGAGCCAGCCGAGGAAGATCGAATTGGCAACGAAGATCCAGAAGAACAGCTTGTACCAGGGGCGATAGACGGCCGACCTGACCTTGGATGTATCGAGCCAGGGCAGGAAGAACAGGATGATGATCGAGCCGAACATCACAAGCACGCCGCCGAGCTTCGAGTCGATCGGACCGACATTGAAGGTGATCGCACGCAGCATCGCGTAGAACGGCAGGTAATACCATTCAGGCACGATATGCGCCGGTGTCTTCAGGGCATCGGCCGGGATGTAGTTGTCCGGATGGCCGAGATAGTTCGGCATATAGAAGATGAACCAGGCATAGACGATCAGGAAGACCGACACGCCGAACGCGTCCTTCAGCGTCGCATAGGGCGTGAAAGGCACCGTATCGGTCTTCGATTTCACCTCGACACCGGTCGGGTTGGTCTGGCCGGTGACATGCAGCGCCCAGACGTGCAGGACGACGACGCCGGCGATCATGAACGGCAAGAGGTAGTGAAGCGAGAAGAACCTGTTCAGAGTCGGCTGGTCGACGGCAAAGCCGCCGAGCAGGAACTGCTGGATCCATTCGCCGACCAACGGGAAGGCAGTGAAGAAACCGGTGATGACGGTTGCGCCCCAGAAAGACATCTGTCCCCAGGGAAGCACGTAGCCCATGAAGCCGGTCGCCATCATCAGCAGGTAGATGACGACACCAAGAATCCAAAGGATTTCGCGCGGCGCCTTGTATGAACCGTAATAAAGACCGCGGGCGATATGCAGATAAACCGCAATGAAGAAGAAGGATGCACCGTTGGAGTGCATGTAGCGCAGCAGCCAGCCATGATTGACGTCGCGCATGATCTTTTCGACCGAGACGAAAGCTTCGGCCGTCGAGGCTGTGTAATGCATTGCCAGCACGACGCCACTCAGGATCTGCACGATCAGCATCACCGAGAGCATCGCACCGAATGTATAGGCGTAATTCAGGTTTCGCGGCACCGGATAGGCGACAAAGCTGTCATACACCATGCGCGGCAAAGGCAGCCGCTGGTCGATCCACCGTTCGATCCCCGTCGACGGTTGATAAGACGAATGTCCACTCATATGTCAGCCCCTCACCCGATCCTGATCACGGTATCGCTTGCGAATGCGAATGTCGGAATTGCAAGGTTCTGCGGTGCAGGACCTTTTCGGATGCGGCCCGCAGTATCGTAATGCGAGCCATGGCAAGGACAGAACCATCCGTTGAAATCGCCGGACTGGCCGAGCGGAACACAACCGAGATGGGTGCAGGAGCCGATCATCACGATCCAGTTTTCCTTGCCTTCGCCGGCAGACCGGTCGAGGCCGGTCGCTTCCGCATCTGCCGCGATATTGGCGTTGCGGGCGACGGGATCCTTCAGATCGGACAATTGAACGGCATTGGCTTCTTCCAGTTCCTTGGGCGTGCGGTTGCGGATGAAAACAGGCTTACCGCGCCATTTGACGGTCAAGGACATGCCCGGCTGCAACGCTGCGACATTCACCTCGATCGAGGCGAGCGCCAGTGTCGACGCATCCGGGCGCATCTGGTCGATAAATGGCCATGCAACGGCCGCAGCACCCACAGCGCCGGCCATGCCGGTCGTCAGATAGAGGAAATCGCGGCGCGTGGGTTCGCTCACCGTTCCTTCACTTGGATTATGCTCACTCACGGTTCAACCATCCTCTCATGCAATGTCCCTGTCATCCGCATGCCTCCTCCTGGCTGTGGTCAACCTCCGTCACCATAGATCGAACACCGATTCCCCAGCAAGCTAGTGCGATCTTTGATTTGATCGCAGATAAACTTGCCGCTTGGCAAGGCCTACGACCGGATGAAGGAACACGATTTCTATTTTGGCATGTAATCGACAGGGCACTGCAACATTGTCTTGCGACACTATGCAGCGGCCATGATTTAACCTGCGATATCAATGAGGAACTTGATTTGGATCAAGCGCATTTCGCAGCCATGAGAAGCAAACATGTTGCGTTGCAAGAGACATTTGCGCGTGCTAATTCATCAATCAAGTGAAGCTTCGGACCCGATCATGACCTCAAGAAAGATCCTTTCCGTTGCAATCTGCGTCATCGTGTCGCTCGTAATGCTGGCAATCGGCACGCGATACCTGCATCCACACTGGATGTTCGCCACGCTTCACAGCCTCCAATTACACGCGGCCGTGGCATGCAGCCTGAGCATGCTTTTTGCGCTAGCTCTCCACCGCAACATCGTCTCCCTGCTTCTGCTCGCCGGATCGCTGGCCCTTGCCGGCCATGCCGTAATCATGGGGCGGGAATACACAGGAATGGCGATGGAAAACGACGCCAATGCCCCGAGCTTCAGACTGCTCTCCTTCAACATCCTCAAGGAAAATGAGGAAAACGGGGAAGCGATTGCGAGGATGATCGCCAATTCGGGCGCCGATGTCGTCAACATCATGGAAGCCGAACCACTTGAGGCGCACCTCTTCTTGCTTGGCTCAAGCTATCCCTACCATATTGGCTGCGGTGTTCTGACCGCCGGATGCGATCAGCTGATGTTGTCGAAAACACCGCTCGAGCGAGGAACGATCCGAAGCCTGAGCACACTCTTCAGCGACCGCTTCATTCTGGCCGAAACGGAAATCAGAGGACACAAGGTCAATATTGCCGGGATCCACACGACCAAACCCTATTTCGATGAATTCCAGACCGTAGAGCTGGTGCAAGCCACCCTCGCCATGGAAAAGATGCAAGGCCCGCTTGTCCTTTCGGGTGATTTCAACGCCTCTTCACTGGCTCCCAATATCCGCAGCTTCTTTACTTGGACGGGGCTTAGAACTGCATCATATGAACCACCGACATGGCCTGTCAGCCTCGGCAAGTTCGGACTGCCGATCGACCATGTCTATGTCCGGGCGCCGTTGAAGATCAGATCGATCTCCACTCTGCCAAGCGCTTATGGGTCAAATCATGCAGGACTGATGGCAGATCTCGTCATCAGCAACCAGTGAAGACCTATTGTGCGGCATCGGCGGCAAGAAAGCCGCCTGTCTGGCGTGACCAGAGTTCGGCATAAAGGCCGCCTGCGGAAACCAGTTCGCTATGCGTCCCCTCTTCCACGATCCGCCCCTTGTCCATCACGATCAAGCGGTCGAGCATGGCAATTGTTGATAGACGATGGGCAATGGCAAGCACTGTCTTGCCTTGCATGAGACCGTCGAGGCTCGCTTGGATTGCGGCCTCCACCTCTGAATCGAGCGCCGAGGTCGCCTCGTCGAGAATGAGGATCGGCGCATCCTTGAGCATGACGCGGGCAATCGCGATCCTTTGCCTCTGCCCGCCCGAAAGCTTCACGCCACGTTCGCCCACATGCGCATCGAAACCTCTGCGCCCGCGCTGGTCCACCAGATTGGCGATGAACTCGTCCGCCTGCGCCTTTTCGGACGCGCCAAGCAGTTGCGCATCGGATGCATCCGGGCGGCCGAAAAGAATGTTGTCGCGGATAGAGCGATGCAGCAGCGACGTGTCCTGAGTGACCATGCCTATCTGCGCTCTCAGCGTTTCCTGGCTGACCTTGGAAATATCCTGGCCATCGATCTCGATCCGGCCGCCTTCCAGGTCGTAGAACCGCAAGAGCAGATTGACGAGCGTCGACTTGCCCGCTCCCGACCGGCCGATAATGCCGACCTTTTCACCGGCACGAACGGTCAGGTTCAGATGATCGATGATGCCCTTGTCTTTTCCATAGTGGAAACTGACGTCATTGAACCGGATCTGCGGCCGCTCGACCTTGAGCGCCTGCGCGCTGGGCGCATCGGTCAACCCGATTGGCTGAGAAATCAGCTCGGCCGCGTTCTGTACCGTGCCGAAATTGCGCATGATCCCGTTGAACTGCGTCATCAGGCGACCAAGCAGGAAATTCAGCCGCAGCACCAGTGCCAGCGTGAAGGCGACCGCACCAGCGCTGATATTGCCCTGCAGCCAGAGATGGATGCAAAGCGCCGCCATCGACGTGATCATCACACCCGATAGCAGCGCCATAGATGCCCGAACGCCGGTGATGAACCGGGTAAACATCAGCGTCGTCGACTGAAACGTGTTGAAGCCCTCTCGCATGTAGCGGTCATTCGCCTCGTCGCGACCGAACAGGCGCAGCGTCTGGATATTGCTATAGGCGTCGACCATCCGGCCCGATAGCATCGAGGCAGCCTCCGCCGTCTCCTTCGAATGGTAGCGGATACGCGGCACGAAATAACGTGCGAGCGCGGCAAAGATCGCCACCCAGGCCAGCAGCAGCACCGCCAGCCGCCAATCGAGTCCGCCGACCAGCATCAGCATCGACGCCGAATAGATGCAGACGAACCAGACACTTTCCATCAGCGAGGTCACAAGGTCACCCGCCGCCTGCCCGCCGGACCAGACCTTTGTCACGATCCGTCCGGCAAAATCGTTCTGGAAGAAGGACAGGGATTGCCGCGCCACGTGCTGATAGGACTGCCAGCGAACCAGATTATAGAACCCCGGCGTGATGATCTGCTGATCGACAAGCGCGGTCGCCAACGTCACCAGGAAGCGTATGACGCCAATCAGCACCAGCATCCCGCCAAGTTCCCAGCCATGCGCGGCCAGAAGACCGTCCCATCCCTGCGCGCGATCGATGCTGGCCAGAATATCGACGAGACGGCCGACAAACCAGAACAGCGCCGCCTCGATAGCAGCCGTCAGCCCACCGAGAACCAGCATGGCGAGAAATGGCGTCTTGGCCTGCCGTACATAGAACCAGATGAAGGCAATCGTTCCTTCCGGCGGCCGCAGGTCTCCCTTTTCGGCAAAGGGGCGAATACGTGTCTCAAAAAAACGGAAGAATTGGGTAATGGCCATGGCAACGGATATATGCCGGTTCCGCAATGCGGCAAAGGGCACCGAGATTACATTTCGGCAAGGATATCCGGGAGCCGGACACGCAAACGGCGGCCGAAGCCGCCGTTTGTTCATATTTTGTCAGGCGAAACTTAGGCCACGGACTCATTAGCTGAAGCGATCCATATCCTCGTCGCGGCAAGCTTGAGGGCTGCCATGTAATTATCAGCGCGTCGGTCGTATCGCGTGGCGAGGCCGCGCATCTGCTTGATACGGTTGAAGAACCGTTCCACGAGATTGCGTTGACGGTAGACCCAGCGGCTGAAGCTGAATGTCTGCTTTCGATTGGCCTTTGCAGGGATATTTGCCCAGCATTTGCGTTGCTTGGCAAAGTTACGAATTGCGTCGGTATCGTATGCCTTGTCGGCGAGGATCGTCGCGCCGGGCTGCAGATCGCTCAACAGCTTTTCAGCCATCGGTGCATCGGCGGCTTGGCCGGCAGTGAGTTCCAGCCGAACCGGTCTGCCATCTGCATCGACCAGGGCATGGATTTTGGTTGTCAGGCCGCCGCGCGAACGTCCCATGCAAGGATCGGCAGATCCCCCTTTTTAGCGTTGGCACCATGCTGGTGAACGCGAACACAGGAACTATCGATCATCACGATGTCTCCATCGTAACGCTTTGAAACGGCGTCCAGAAGACGATCCCAGACGCCCGCCTTGCGCCAGCGGGAGAACCGATTGTAAAGCGTCGTGCGCGGGCCATAACGCTCCGGCACATCGCGCCAAGACGAACCAGTCCTGAAACGCCACAGGATGCCGTTGATCACACGGCGGTCATCGACACGTTCAATTCCACGGCTATTGTTCGGCAAAAGAGGTGCAATGATAGCCCATTCTTCGTCGCTCAATTCGTGACGGCGCATGGCAATCTCCTTTCAAGAAGATTGAATCACACACCGTCAATAAGATGAACCCCGTTTATAGGGACACTGCCTAGAATTCCGACCATTCCTGCTTCACAGCCGCAGCGGAGGAACCGCCACCGAACGCCGAAGCGATCCGGTTGCCAAGAGCACGAGCCGGTGAAACGGCCGGGCGCGATGCAGGCGTGGCTGCGCGCGGCGCAGTTCCGGCCGCCCTTGTGCCTTCACCGAGATTGAACTGGGCAAGCAATTCGGTCAGCGCCGCAGCCTGGGTTGCAAGGCTGTGGCTTGCCGCCGTCGTCTGCTCCACCATCGCTGCGTTCTGCTGCGTGCCCTGGTCCATGTGATGAACCGAAGTACTGATCTCGGAAAGACCGGTGGACTGCTCACGGGCGGAAACGACGATCGAGCCCACATTGGTGTTGATCCGCTGCACTTCGGAAACGATCGTCTCCAGCGCCTTGCCGGTCTCGCCCACCAGCGTCACGCCGTCCCGCACCTTTTCGCCGGACTTGGTGATGAGAGACTTGATCTCGCGGGCGGCATTGGCAGAACGCTGGGCAAGCTCGCGGACTTCCTGTGCCACGACAGCAAAGCCCTTGCCGGCTTCACCGGCACGTGCGGCCTCGACACCGGCGTTGAGAGCAAGCAGGTTCGTCTGGAAGGCGATGTCGTCGATGACGCCGATGATATTGCCTATCTCTGCAGAGGACTGCTCGATCGCTTCCATCGCGGCAACGGCCTGGCGAACGACCTCGCCGGAGCGCTCGGCGCCGACGCGCGTCTGATCGACCAGCTTGCCTGCTTCACCGGCACGCACAGCCGAATCCTTCACCGCCGTCGTCACCTCCTCCAGCGCCGCAGCGGTTTGCTCCACGGAAGCCGCCTGCTGTTCGGTGCGTTTGGAAAGATCGTCGGCCGCAGAACGGATTTCGTTCGCACCTGCATCGATCATTCGCGCATTGTCGCCGACCGAACGCAGTGCGGTCTGCAGCTTGCCGACCGATTCGTTGAAGTTGACACGCAACTGATCCAGCTGACCGGCGAACTGCTGATCGAGACGAACCGTCATGTTACCATCGGAAAGGTTCTTCAGACCGCCTGCCAGAGCCTCCACGGCAAACGACACTTCGGCCGCCTCACGCGCCTTTCGCTCTTCGTTGGCGATCCGCTCCCGCTCGCCCATCGAGCGGTTGGCTTCGGTCTGTTCCTCAAGACGAACCCGCTCCAGCGCATTGTCGCGGAAAACGGCAACAGCAGCTGCCATGTCGCCGATTTCATCCGCGCGACCGGCATAAGGAATGGTGATCTGATTGTTGCCCGCAGCCAGGGACTGCATGGAATCGGTGATTTCCGTAATCGGGCGCGTCACGCGGAAAAGGCTGAGCATGGCTGCGCCGATAGCGATCGCAACGGCAAAGAGAACGCCGATGATCGTCGAGACATAGACGAACTGCGCCATCTCCTTGGTGATCCGGCCGTCCTCGACGCTGCGAACCTTGTTGTCATCAATCAGGCCCTTGAGCACATCGCTAGCCTCGGCACCCTTCGGCACCATCTGGGCAATCATATCCCTGGCTTCGTAAACTCGCGACGAGCTGACCAGCTGGACGAACTGAGCGCCCATGGCGTCATAATCGGCAACGAGCTTCTGAAGGGCCGCGTATTTTTCCTTCGCAGCCGGGATAGTGATGCCCTGCTCGTAATTGTCGAAAGCTTCGGCACGCACTTTATTGGCCGCCTGAAGCCGCTCGATCATCTGCTTTTTCTCGGCGGCATTCGGCGCGGCAAGCGTCATCAGATAAAGCTGCCGGACATCGGACAATACACGGTCCATATTGGCGATCAGGAGAGCGCGCTCCATGCGCCGGCCGATCGTGTCCGCCTGCGTCTCGATCTGCGCGACCGATCGCATGCCCAATGCGCCCTGAACAATAAGGATGAGAACGGTGATACCGAAAAGGGCGGGTAGAAGAAATTTGATTTTTATCGTGTTCATCATCTCAAACCATCAACAATACGCAATGGTGCCATGCACCATACGCATCCCTGACAGTTACAGATAAACAAAGGCTTACCAGCCGATGCTAATTGATAGCATCGAAAAAAGTGCGACAACGAATACCCCTAAAAAGAACTGGGCGTGTATTTGTCCTTACGCATTATGTCGCAGCGGCTTCGCCCGCGAGCCCCATAAAAAGGAAACGGCGGATTACTCCGCCGCCTCTTCTTCCGTCGATTGGTCGCCCAGGAAACCGCCGGACTGACGGTGCCAGAGATCGGCATAGATACCGCCGCCGGACGCCAGTTGTTCATGGGTTCCGGTCTCCACGATGCGACCCTTGTCGAGCACGATCAGGCGGTCCATTTCGGTCAGCGTCGACAGCCGATGCGCGATCGCGATCACCGTTTTGCCTTCCATCAACGCAAACAGGTTCTCCTGGATCGCAGCCTCCACTTCTGAATCGAGCGCCGATGTCGCCTCGTCGAGCACCAGGATCGGCGCATCCTTGAGGAACACGCGGGCAATTGCGATACGCTGGCGCTGGCCGCCAGAAAGCTTCACGCCCCGCTCACCCACATGCGCATCGAGACCGGTACGCCCCTGCAGGTCGGACAGCCCCTCGATGAACTCGAAAGCGTTTGCCCGCTTTGCAGCCTGGATGATCTCGGCATCGGTCGCATCCGGACGGCCATAGGCGATGTTGTCGCGGATGGAACGATGCAGCAGCGATGTGTCCTGCGTCACCACGCCGATCATGCCGCGCAAACTGTCCTGCGTCACCGACGAAATGTTCTGACCATCGATGGTGATCTTGCCGCCCTCCAGATCGTAGAAGCGCAGAAGCAGATTCATCAGCGTCGTCTTGCCGGCGCCTGAACGCCCAACCAGGCCGACCTTCTGGCCGGCAGCAATGTCGAGCGTCAGTCCATCGATCACGCCCTTGCTCTTCCCATAATGGAAGCGGACGTTTTCATAGAGGATGTGACCCTTCTTGGTCGCAAGCGGGCGAGCGCCATTGGCGTCCGTCACATCATGCGGCTTGGTCATCATGTTCATGCCGTCATAGACCGTGCCGATAGCCTCGAACAGCGCGGTTACTTCCCACATGATCCATTGCGACATGCCGTTGATGCGCATTGCAAGGCCGATGGCAACCGCGATCGAACCGACGCTGACGCCGCCCCCCATCCACAGCCAGATCCCGAGACCGGCAACGGCAAACACGGTGAGCGCATTGTTGAGATCGACGAAGATGTTCAAGAGGCTGATCTGGCGCATCTGCCTATGAACCGTACCAAGGAACTCGTTCATTCCTTCCTTGGCATAGCTCTCCTCGCGGCCGGCATGGGAAAACAGCTTTACCGTGCCGATATTCGTATAGCTGTCGACAATCCGCCCGGTCATCATTGAGCGCGCATCGGCCTGCTCGCTCGAAAGCTTGCGCAGCCTGGGAATAAAGTAGCGCAGGATAAGCACATAGAACACGAACCACAGGATCAGCGGCAGCACCAGCCGCCACTCGACGGCAACGACAAGCGCCAGCATCGAGACGAAAAAGCCGATCGCGTAAACGAAGACGTCGATGATCTTCATCGTCGCTTCGCGCACGGCAAGCGAGGTCTGCATCACCTTGGTCGATACGCGGCCGGCAAATTCGTTGGCAAAGAAGGCCATGGAATGCCGCAGCAGGAAGCGGTGCATCTGCCAGCGCGCGATCATCGGATAATTGCCAGCAAGCACCTGGTGCATGGTCACCGTGTGGACGGCCCCGGCAAGCGGCAGGCCGACAAGCACCAGCACGGCCATCCAGATCAGCTTGCCGCCCTCATCGCTCAGGAAGGTCTGGCGATCGGCTGAGGCCAGCCAGTCGACGATATTGCCGAGGAATTGATAAAGCAGCACTTCCGCCACGGCAATGATCAGTGAGCAGCTGCCAAGCAAAAGCAGCCACGGCCAAGCTGGCTTGGTATAATGCCAGCAGAATGCCAAAAGCCCCTTGGGCGGCAATGTCGGTTGGTCGTCAGGATAAGGATTGAGACGGCGTTCAAACCACGAAAACATCAATAAGCTCCGGCAGACGGACGTCTCTCAGGCGATCCGGCGGCGAAAAGCTGCCCGGCTGCGACACTGAGAGAAAAATCAGGCATGGCCTCGAACGGCCACGAACGGATCAGAAAAAGCGGATCAGTGAAGAAGAGACTTTGCGTGAACCGCGAAACGCCTCAGGCCAGACGAGTATCCGACTGACGGAGGCGCGAGAGCACGGTCATATCCATGTAGGCCTCCGTAATGGGCGTTAAACAGGCCGCCCTTCTACACGCTCGCGGCAAAATTGAAAAGACCCAATCAGCCACATCCCCGCATCCGAACGGCTGAAAGGACTTGAGCGGCAAGCATGATCTCCGCTAATCAAAGGGCATGACCGACCTGCGCATCGCCCTTTACCAGCCTGACATTCCCGGTAATACCGGCACGATCCTGCGCCTTGCCGCCTGCCTTGGCCTCGGCGTCGACATCATCGAGCCCGCAGGGTTCGATATTTCCGATCGCAACCTGAAACGCGCCGGGATGGATTATCTGTCGGCGGTCTCACTCACGCGCCACGTCAACTGGGCTCAGTTCGATGAATGGCGCAGGTCGAGCGGACGCAGGCTTGTGCTTGCAACGACGAAATCGCCCGAGCCCTATACACAATTTGCCTATCGCCCGAACGACATCCTGCTTTTCGGCCGGGAAAGCGCCGGTGTGCCGGAAAACGTTCACGATGCGGTAGAAGGCCGTATCCTGATCCCGATGGTGGAAGGGCAACGCTCCATCAATGTGGCGATGTCCGCTGCGATGATTGCCGGGGAAGCCATGCGCCAGACATCCTGGCAACCATAGGCGCTTCGCGAAAACCCAAAAATCTGTCGCGCGCGGTGGCTTGATCACGTGCGGAAAAGGTCTATCATTCATTAGCCGGCAACGGAATCGCCCTCTGTTTTCCATGATCATTTCGGGGAGTTTGGAGTGCAATCGACGCTCGTCGTCATCAATATCCTGGGTGCAGTCGCACTGCTTCTTTTCGGCCTCGCACAGGTAAAGGAAGGTGTGACCCGCGCCTTTGGCGCGAGGCTTAGAACTGGGCTCGCCAACAGCACGAAAAGCGGTCTCCGCTCCCTCCTGTCCGGCCTCGTTGCAACGATCGCCCTGCAAAGCTCCACCGCCACCGCGCTGATGACAGCTTCTTTTGCCGAACGCGGTCTGGTCAATCCGCGCATGGCGCAGATCGTACTGCTCGGCGCCAATATCGGCACGGCCGTCACCGCCTGGCTGGTCGCGGCAGGAACCGAGGTCTTTGCGCCTCTGCTGCTGCTCGTCGGTGTGATTTTGTTGCGCAACGGCTCCGCCGCTCGAAAAGGCTTCGGTACGGCGCTGATCGGTATCGGCCTGATGCTTCTGTCGCTCCAGGTTCTTGGGCTGGCGACTGAACCGATGCGGCAATCGCCAGCACTTGCCGCATTTCTGAACCTGCTCGATTCCAGCTGGCTGGTTGCACTCCTCTTCTCCGCCGCTCTCGCCTTCGTCTCCTCATCAAGCCTCGCGATCGTCATTCTGGTCCTGTCGCTGGCATCGAGCGGCATCGCCTCGCCGGGACTGGTCGTCGTCCTCATTCTCGGGGCCAATCTCGGCGGCGCGATCCCTCCCGTTGTCGCTACGCTGACCAGCCCGCCCGAAGCACGCCGCATCACGCGCGGTAACCTGCTTGTCCGCGCCATCGGCTGCGCTCTTGCTCTCCCGCTTGCCGGCATAGCCGCTGATCTTCTGCAGACATTGCCGATCTCGCCCGAAAAACTCCCGGTCGACGCGCATCTCGCCTTCAACCTTCTTCTGGCAATCATCGCCTGGCCCTTCGGCGGCCTGATCTCGGATCTCATGACCCGCCTGATCCCTGACGAGCCGGAGAAGGAAACAGGCCCGCAATTCCTCGATCCGGACGAACTGGATGATCCCATCCGCGCACTCGCCAATGCGACGCGTGAAGTTCTGGGTGTCGGCGATCAGATCGAACGCATGCTGATCCGCACCGAAAATGCCTTCAAGCACAACGATCTTGTGCCCTTGAAGGAGATCGCCCTCCTCGAAGGCCGTGTCGACAGGCTGCAGCAGGACGTGAAACTCTATCTGTCGAAACTGGGACAAAAGGGACTGGGCGATGACAATGCCCGACGTTCGATCGCGATCATCGACTACGCCATCAACCTCGAACATATGGGCGATATCATCGAAAAGGGTCTCTGCGACCAACTGGCCAAGAAGATCGAGAAGGGCCTTAAATTCTCCGATGACGGCTATAAGGAACTGGCCGATCTCTTCGACCTGACGATCGACAATCTGCGCACCGCCCAGACGGTCTTCGTCACCGGTGACGTCAACCTTGCAAGGCGACTGATGGAGATAAAGGTCGATGTCCGGCGGCTGGAAAAACGCTCAGCGGAAAGCCATCTCGAACGTCTGAGATCAGGCATGCTTGAAAGCCTGCAGACGAGCTCGATACATCTCGACATGCTGCGCGATCTCAAACGCATCAACGCCCACATCGTCTCGGTTGCTCATCCCATTCTGGATGAAAGCGGCTCGCTCATCGAAAGCAGACTGAGGCAGGCGGAAAAACGATCCTGAGATCAAGATTAGCACCGTATGTGGTTAGTCCGCGCTCGGCAGGCGCCGCATGGTGAACTCGATCTGGTCACCCTCCAGCTGCCGCCAGCTTTCCACCTCGGTCCAGTAGGCAGCCTTGGGAAATTCCTCAAACCATTCCCGCGCCTTTTCGCGCGCGTCGACCCGCGACATCTGGTAGGTTTCGCGCACGAACATGCCGGAGCGCTGGCCGGCCATATGCTGCCGGTGGCGGTCGATACGCCGCTTCAAGCCGTCGAGCGGCGGTGGTGTGAATTTCGCCATGAAAGCCTCTCCGCACCTTGCTAATAAACGAAGATAAGCGTGGTTCGCACGTTTTGCGAGTCCGATTTTCAATGGATGGGAAGCCGTGAAATGGCTGGTAGAATAGCCCATTAAAGCCATTGCTGGTATGGCGGGGAAAGAGGAGCCGAATCGACCGCAAAATGACGAGAGGACGCATGATGGAACGACCGAACCTGCCGAAAGGCCTGCCAGAGGATATCGAAGATAAGAAGCAGGCAGCCCGTGCGTGGTTCGAAAACCTGCGCGATACGATTTGCGCCTCGTTCGAAGCGCTTGAGCACGAATTGACAGGCTCTCTTTCTGACCAGCCCCCCGGAGCATTCGTCGGCAAGGATTGGCTGCGCCATGAAGGCGAAGGCGGCGGCGGCCGCATGTCGATGATGGAAGGCCGCGTCTTCGAAAAAGTCGGCGTCCATACCTCCACCGTCCATGGCGAATTTTCACCGGACTTCCGCAACCAGATCCCCGGCGCGGAGGAAGACCCGCGTTTTTGGGCGTCCGGCATTTCGCTGATTGCCCATCCGGTCAACCCCAATGTCCCGACCGTTCACATGAACACTCGTATGGTCGTGACCTCCAGCAACTGGTTCGGTGGCGGCGCCGATCTCACCCCGATGTTGAACGACCGCCGCACGCAGGAAGACCCGGATACCCAGCTCTTCCACCGCGCCATGGAGATCACCTGCAGACGCCATGAGGCCGTCGCTGAATACCCGCGCTACAAGGCATGGTGCGACGAGTATTTCTTCCTGAAACACCGCAACGAACCACGTGGCATCGGCGGCATCTTTTTCGACTGGCTGCAGTCCTCGGAAGACAAGGGCGGCTGGAACGCCGATTTCGCCTTTGTTCAGGATGTCGGACGCGCCTTCAACCTCGTTTATCCGCGCATCGTGCGAGCCAATTTCAACAACCCCTGGACGGAAGAACAGCGTGACGAACAGCTGGTACGCCGGGGCCGTTATGTGGAATTCAACCTGCTTTACGACCGCGGCACGATCTTCGGATTGAAGACGGGCGGGAATGTGGAATCGATCCTCTCTTCCCTACCCCCGGCGGTACGCTGGCCGTAACCACAGCCAGCGTGATCACGATCGCTCACGAACTTTTTTTCGTACGGCATCGTACATTTGATAAATGTCATACACGAATCGTCTCTCCCGGTGTTAGTTTGTGAAAATACACTGGGAGGAGTATCCGATGACTACATCGAATAGCATGCCTCGATCCGTCGCCCCCGTTGAAGGCGACGCAAACTCCAAAACACCAAGCAAGTCCGAACTCATTGACCGTCTTGCAACGGAGATGCGGGTAAAAAGCGGGGGTGAACTCCCTCTTTCCTTCTGCATTGCGCAGGTGAAGCGCCAGTTGGCCGGCTTCAAGCCGGATGCATCGGCAACCGATGAGAACCCGTCGATGCCCGTCAACCCGCCAGCGGGTTCGGTTTTCCAGTCCTGGGCCATCCGGGATTAGCTCTGGTCCTTGACCAGAGACCTTGCTTCGGAACCTCAACGCATTCTGACGGTTTATTCTCGGTCGCCCGATGCGGGGCGGCCGACATCAACCATAGGGAGGTAAAGGCCATGCGGCTTTTTGAATGCGGTACGCTTGTGCCCGGCTGCCAATGGCACACGCGCGCGGAAGAAGACGCGGAGATCGTGCGCCGCGCCGTCGCGCATATGCGAAGCGATCACGGTGAACAGATAATCCGCGAAAACATGGTGGAAAACATCAAGGCACGTATCCGCAACGAGGAGATCGCGCCAGCCTGAAACAGGCCGCGCAAGATGGTGCAGCGATTTGGCGACGGCGACTTGCTTGAAGGCTTAGCGGTTAGCTTTGGCCGCTGGCCATATTCGCCAACCGGGCGGCCAGTTCGGGCCGCTCGGGCAAAAAGTTGCGGCTGATCCAGAACTCCTCAAGCTCTTTGAGTATCTCGCCAACCCGTTTTCCAGCCGGAACGCCCGCAGCGATTACATCGCCCCCCGAAAGCGGAAAGACCGGTTTCTGGTATTTTTCTGCCTTGGACAGAAGCTGAGAAAGCCTCGCGCTCTTGCGCATAGCCACCGGATCGCCCTCGGCGACCGCCCTGGTCGAAGCAAGCGCCAGTTTCAATCGGAATATCATGCCAAGCCGGTCATGCCGGTAGAGAAGCCGTGCGAAACCGACATCCGTTACCTCATCCGGTGGCATGGGCGTTGCCGCCCATTGTTGCAGCTTCAACGCGTCGGCATTCGACAATCTCAGCCGCTTTGCAAGCGCTTCGAGCCGCTCGACATCCGGCGGCACGATCGCCGACAGCCGCAACAGCGGCTCTGGCTTCCAGCCGATCGCACGTTCACCAGCAACGAGAGCGTGAATGCCGTCAATGCCCCATTTCTCCGTCTCCGGCAGGATTGCCGTCAAAACGCCGGACTGTCGCATCCAGAGCATGGCCCGTGACGGATCGGGTGCCCCGAGCAGCTTCTTCGTTTCGGTCCAGACGCGCTCGGCCGAAAGGCTCGAAAGCATGTCCTTGGCGCGCGCGCAGGCACGCAAGCCATCCGCATCCGGCCGACCCGAACCGTAATAGGCAAAGAACCGGAAGAACCGCAGGATACGCAGATGATCCTCCGCGATCCGCTGGCTGGCGTCACCGATAAAACGCACCGTGCGCGTCTCTATATCCTTCAGCCCCTCGACGAGATCGATCACCTCGCCCTTGGCATCCGCATAAAGCGCATTGATCGTCAGGTCGCGCCGTTCGGCATCCGCCGTCCAGTCGGTGCCGAACTCGACCACGGCATGGCGTCCGTTGGTCTCGACATCCCGTCTCAGCGTCGTCACCTCAAAACCGCGACCGTCAAGAACCAGGGTCACCGTGCCATGCTCGATGCCCGTCGGCACGGCCTTGATACCGGCAGCCTTCGCCCGCTCGACCACCACTTCTGGCCTAAGCGTCGTCGCGATATCGACATCGGCGACAGCAAGCCCCATCAGCGCATTGCGCACGGCGCCGCCTGCGACCCGCGCCTCGCCACCATCGGAATTCAGCAGCGCCATCACACGTTGCAGGGCCGTGTCCTGAAACCAGGTCTCGCCAGCCACAGAAGTCATGCATAAAGCCTTTCATAAAGCGTGCGGAGGATACCGGCGGTAATCCCCCAAATATTCCGGTCCTCATAGGGCATCAGGTAAAAATGCCGCTCCGTACCATTGAACTGGCGGCTGCCCTGCTGATGGTTGGCCGCGTTCATCAGAAACGACAGCGGCACCTCGAATACATCGTCCACCTCGGTCGGGTTGAGCGTCAGCTCGAAACCGCGCCTGACCACGGAAAGCACCGGCGTGATGCGAAAACCCGATGGCGCATAATAGTTCGGCAGCCGCGCCAATGGCTCGACAAAACGGGGATCAAGCCCGATCTCCTCGCGCGCCTCGCGCAGCGCTGCCTGTTCTGGCGAAGCATCCTCGGGATCGATGGCACCGCCCGGAAAGGCGATCTGGCCAGAATGTTTGCGCAGACTTGCCGTCCGCTGCGTCAGGATGATCTTCGCCTCGTTTCCATCATCGACGACCGGTACAAGCACCGCCGCATCGCGCAGCTTGAGATCGCGCGCCGACTGAACGAACTGCGGATTGAGCCGATGATCGCCGTGATCCCCCCAGGCCGCATCGAGCGGCCTGCCGCTTTGATGCAGCGCCCGGCGACGGAATTCTCCGGCTGAAAACGGTGCTGTCTCATCGATGGTCAGGTCACTCATGATGCCAGCCGCTCCAGTTCATCCGCACGCATGATCGGAAAGACTTTGCCCGCTGAACGAACGGCAAACATCTCTATCCCATCGATCGTGACCGTCTCACCGAGCGCGACCAGCTCATACATCATCGCTCTCGAGACCAGCGCGTCCAGCCGCCCACGAACGAGCACATAGGGCTTCAACTGCCGCTCTTCACCAACAATCTCGAACCGCAGGGGATGGACAGCATCGACTTCGACGACATCCCCGACATTGGTGCGAAATGTGATCAGCGGGGCGCCATCTCGCTCTCCCGCCTGCATCTCGACCGCCACGAACGGTGCATCGGCGACGCGGATTCCGACCTTTTCCACAGGCGTGACGAGATAGGTTCTGCCGTCGTCATCCTTGCGCAAGACGGTCGAAAACAGCCGCACAAGCGGCGCCCGACCAATCGGCGTTCCCATATAGAACCATGTGCCGTCAGTCCGGATTTCCATGTCTAGATCACCGCAAAAGGGCGGATTCCACTTCTCCACCGGCGGCAATCCGCGACTTTTGCCTCCCGATTGCTCGGCAGCGCGCGAAATCAGGGCCGCAAGGCCGGCGGCGTCGGGCGCCGAATTTATCGTCTCTGCTGCCATCATTCAGTCCCGGTTCGAAATTAATCGTTGACCGTCGCGATCATTCCTCACGAGATAGTCATTCGGAACGAGCTTGTCAGCCTTATTTCGGGTAATAGTTTCTGAGGCTAATGTACTTGCTGCGGTGCAACGACTCGTGCTGTGGGCAGACACCCGACCGGCAGATGAATATCGACCTTGATTATGGAGAACGACATGGGCGTGATGAATCCAACCGAGGCCGTTCTTGACGAGAAGGCAATCGTCGCTGCCGCCGAAAAGGCGCTGTCCGATATCGCCGCCGTCCGCGAGGAAATCGCCAAGGTCATTTTCGGCCAGGAACGGGTGGTGGAAAACACGCTTCTCGCCGTCCTGTCCGGCGGCCACGCCCTGCTCGTCGGCGTTCCGGGCCTTGCCAAGACAAAGCTCGTCACCACGCTCGGCACGGTTCTCGGCCTTGATTCCAACCGCATCCAGTTCACGCCCGACCTGATGCCGTCCGATATTCTCGGCTCGGAAGTCATGGATACGGACGAAACCGGTCGCCGCTCCTTCCGCTTCATCAAAGGCCCGATCTTCGCTCAGCTGCTGATGGCCGACGAAATCAACCGCGCCTCGCCGCGCACCCAGTCGGCACTGCTGCAGTCCATGCAGGAATATCACATCACGGTCGCCGGCCAGCGTTTCGATCTCCCCGCCCCGTTCCATGTTCTGGCAACTCAGAACCCGCTGGAACAGGAAGGCACCTATCCGCTGCCGGAAGCCCAGCTCGACCGCTTCCTGCTGCAGGTCGATGTCCTCTATCCTGACCTTGATGCAGAACGGCAAATCCTGCTCGGCACCACCGGTCTTGCCGAAGCCAAGCCGCGCGGCGTCATCGACAGCGCCCGCCTGCAGGAAATCCAGATGCTGATCCGCCAGATGCCGGTCTCGGACAAGGTGGTCGACGCGATCCTGTCGCTTGTCCGCTCCGCCCGCCCCGGCCACGGCAATGCCGATACCGACCGGCATGTCGCATGGGGTCCTGGCCCACGCGCCGGCCAGTCGTTGATGCTGACCGCTCGCGCCCGCGCACTCTATCAGGGTCGCCTCGCTCCCTCGCTCGACGATATCTACGCGCTGGCCGAGCCGGTGCTGGAACACCGCATGGCCTTGAATTTCGCCGCCCGTGCTGAAGGCATGTCGGTACGCGACGTGATCGCCGGACTTGTGAAGCAGGCCCGCGGATAAGATCCCGGCCTTTCGAAAGGACAATGCGTGGCATCAATCGGCCAGATCGTCGAGCAGACACCCAGCAGTGAAGTCCTCTCCCGCGCCCAGGCGCGTGCGGCACTCGTGCCCGACTGCATGGTGGAAGCAAAGCGCATCGCCAACACCGTGATTGCCGGCTGGCATGGCCGGCGCAAGCGCGGCATGGGCGAGAACTTCTGGCAATTCCGCCCCTATGCCGAAGGCGAGAGCCTGTCGCGCATCGACTGGCGCCGCTCGGCCCGCGACGACCATACCTATGTCCGCGACCGTGAATGGGAAGCTGCCCACACGATCTGGCTCTGGGCCGACATGTCGCCGTCGATGATGTACAAGTCCACCTTCGCCATGGTCTCGAAGGAAAGCCGCGCGCTGGTGCTGATGCTGGCGCTGGCCGAAATCCTTGCCCGCTCCGGTGAGCGCATCGGGTGTCCCGGCATCATGGAGCCGGTCTCTGCCCGCAACGCTGCGGAGCGGCTGGCGACCTCGATCATGCATGCGCCGCTCACCACCGGCCTGCCGGAAACCTCGATGATAAGAGGCCAGAGCGATATCGTCCTGATCGGCGATTTTCTCGATGATGCCGACAGCGTCATGTCACGCATCTCGCCGCTTGGAAAACGCGGCCTGCGCGGCCATGTCATCGAAGTCGCCGACCCCGCCGAAGAAACCTTTCCCTATACCGGCCGCACCGAATTTACCGATCCTGAGACCGGCGAAAAGCTCACCTCCGGCCGCGCCGAAATGATCCGCGACGATTATCAGCGCGCCTATCTCGCCCGCCGTGAAGCGCTGGGCGAAGGTCTGCGCCGTCTCGGCTGGAGTTTTACCTTCCACCGCACCGATCATCTCGCCTCAGAAGCGCTGGTCGCGGTCCACGGCCAGCTGTCCGGCATGCCCGCGACATTCCCGGGAGGCCGCACATGAACGCGCTTGCCTTCGCCAATCCGCTCATCCTCTTCGGCCTGCTGTCGCTGCCGGTCATCTGGTGGCTGCTCAGGCTCACGCCGCCGCGCCCGAAAGCGGAGGTCTTTCCACCGCTTCGCATCCTCGCAACAGTCCTGAAGCGCGAGGAAACCCCGGCCCAGAGCCCTTGGTGGCTAACGCTTCTGCGCATGCTGCTTGCCGCCGCGGTCATTTTTGCGATTGCCGATCCGGTCATGAACCCGCGCGCCAGTTCGCTCAATGCCAATGGCCCGCTGGCGCTCGTCATCGACAATGGCTGGTCGAGCTCGGTCGACTGGGAACGCCGCGTCGAAACCGCCACCATGCTGATCGACGAGGCTGAAAGCGCCGACGTTCCGGTCTCGCTGACCTTCACCGCCGACACGAATAACGAGCCCACTGCCGGCACTGCGTCTGCCGCCCGCGACAAGCTTGCCGCTGCCGAGCCGAAACCGCTCGTTCCCGATCGCCTGCGCGCCATCCGCACCCTGCAGGAAGCGCTCGACGGAAACCCGCTCGGCACGGTGGCGCTGATTTCCGACAGCATCGCTGCACCCGGAGACAATGACGCGATGACGGCCCTTGCCGCCTTCGCGCCCAATGACGTCCGTCTCTATCAGGGTGACGGTCGCGGCGCTGTCGCACTCACCGGCGCCATCAACAATTCCGAGACGATGGCCGTCACCGCCACCCGCCTAGATACCACCGCTCCGCAACAGCTGACGGTCAATGCACTCGACCAGCAAGGCCGCTCGCTCGCCTCCGGCACAGTCGATTTCGCAGCCGGTTCCGGCACCGCGACGGCTGAAATCTCTGCACCTTTTGAACTGCGCAACGATTTCGCCCGGCTGAGCGTCGAGGGTCTCGCCACTGCCGGCGCTACCCATCTGCTCGACGACGGCTTCAAGCGCCGCCGTATCGCGCTGATTTCCGGGGAAAGCGGCAGTGATTTCCAGCCGCTTCTGCAGCCGCTCTATTATATCAATCGGGCGCTTTCGCCCTATGCCGATATCATCCAGACGAATACGGCGGACCTTGCGGTCGCGATCCCGCAGATCCTGGAAAACAACCCGTCTGCCATCATCATGGCCGATGTCGGCCGCCTTCCGGCCGAAACCTATGAGCCTCTGGAGCGCTGGATCGCCCGCGGCGGCACGCTGATCCGGTTTGCGGGTCCACGTCTTGCAGCCGCCCCTGCCGATGATCCGCTTGTGCCGGTGAGGCTGCGTCAGGGCGAACGTGCACTCGGTGGCGCGATGTCCTGGTCGGAGCCACAGTCGCTGGCGGACTTCCCGACCTTCGGCCCCTTCGCCGGCATGCCGCGCGCAACCGATATCACCGTCACCCGCCAGGTTCTTGCCGAACCGACGCCGGATCTTGCCGAGCGCACCTGGGCAAGCCTTGCCGATGGCACGCCGCTTGTGACCACCCGTGATGTCGATGCCGGTCGCCTCGTTCTCTTCCACACCAGCGCCGAAGCCACATGGTCGAACCTGCCGCTCTCTGGCAATTTCGTTGAAATGCTGCGCCGTGTCGTCCAGATAGCCCGCGCTGGCGGTGCGACCACCGCATCCGCAGGTTCCGAAAACGCAGCAGCAACGCTCCCCGCCTATCGCCTGCTGACTGCCGACGGCCTGCTCTCGACCGAGACCAGCGGTGTCCGCCCGATCATGATCCGCGCCGGCGAAACGCCGTCTGCCACCTTCGACCATCCTCCGGGTCTTTACGGCACCGAAGACGGTTTTTCCGCAGTCAACCTGTTGCCGCCCGGCGCAGAACTTTCAGCCTTCGATCCCGCCCCGATCGGCCGCGCCGTCACGCGTGAAGGTCTCGCTGGTGGTGAAGCGGTCTCCTTGCGCCCTGCATTGTTCGTGGCCGCCTTCGCCATGCTCATTCTCGACAGCCTGATCGTGCTCTTCATCAACGGCGCCTTCTCGCGCCTGCCAAAGGGATCACGCCGCAGCTCTGGTGCCGCAGCAGCCGCAGTTGCCGCCATCGCCTTTGGCCTGCTCGCATTCCAGCCTCACCCGGTTTCCGCACAGGAAATGCCGGAAGGCAGCGGTGCGAAAGCCGGCGACGAACAGATCCTCGAACATCTCGATACGACCCATCTCGCCTATGTCACGACCGGCGAGGCCGATGTCGATCGCATTTCCGAACAGGGACTTGCGGGCCTGACCGAATTCCTCACCTACCGCACGACACTGGAGCCCGGCGCGCCTGTCGGCCTCGATATCACCAGGGATGAACTCTCTTTCTACCCGATCATCTACTGGCCGATTTCCGCCAATGCGCCGATGCCCTCGCAGGCCGCGATCTCGCGCATCGACGCCTATATGCGCAACGGCGGCACCGTGCTCTTCGATACCCGCGACCAGTATTCCTCGCTCGGCGGTGGCGGCAGCACGCCCAATGGCGAACGACTGCAGCAGATCCTTGCCAATATCGACATTCCGCCATTGGAACCCGTGCCGGAAAACCACGTCCTCGCGCGGTCATTCTACCTGCTGACCAACTTTCCCGGCCGCTACAATGGCAGCGCCCTTTGGGTCGAGGCGCGTCAGGATGCACGCAACAGCGCCAACCAGGTCTCCTCCGGCGGCGACGGAGTCTCGCCGATCATGATCACCGGCAACGATCTCGCCGGCGCATGGGCCGTAGACCAGCAGGGCGCACCGGTCCTGCCGACCGTCCCCCCGGACGACATGCAGCGCGAATACGCCTACCGCGCCGGTGTCAACATCATGATGTACATGCTGACCGGCAACTACAAGGCCGACCAGGTGCACGTCCCTGCCCTTCTCGAACGGCTTGGCCAGTAGGAAAGAGCATCGATGACCCTTGAGTTTTCGCCATTCTTCCCGTGGCCTGTCCTGATCGGACTTGGTGTCCTTGCACTCGCCCTCTGCGCGCTTGCCTTCTGGCGCCGCGTCCGTGGTGCAAGCCTGCGCACGCTGGCGCTCGCCTTCCTGCTTCTCGCCCTTGCCAACCCGACGCTGCTGCAGGAAGACCGTGAACAGCTCTCGACCATCGTGCCGATCGTCGTCGACCGCTCCCAGAGCCAGCAGACGGATGAGCGCAAGCGCCAGACCGACGAGGCGCTGGCCGAACTTCGCGACCGCTTTGCCCGCTATCCGAATATCGAGACCCGCATCGTCGAAGTGGCCGACGACCCGGATAGCGATACGCCCTCGACCCGCCTCTACACCGCTCTTCGCTCCGCCGTCTCCGACGTGCCCCCGGCCCGCCTCGGTGCCGCCGTCTTTGTCACCGACGGCCAGATCCACGACCTTCCCGGTACCAATCAGGAACTGGGATTCAACGCCCCCGTCCACGGTCTGATCACCGGACAACCGGACGAATTCGACCGCCGCGTCGAAGTCGTCCGCGCCCCGCGCTTCGGCATCGTCAACGAGGAGCAGGAACTGACCCTGCGCGTCGTCGATGACGGCCGCGCCACCAACACGCCGGCCCAGGTGACCGTGCGCATGAACGGCGACCAGATCGCTACGTTCCGCGCCTCGCCGGGCGTCAACACGCCCTTCCCCTTCACCGTTCCGCGCGCCGGCAACAATGTCATGGAATTTTCCGTCGACGAGCTTCCCGGCGAAGTGACGACCGCCAACAATCGCGCCGTCCATGTCATCGACGGCATTCGCCAGAACCTGCGCGTCCTGCTCGTCTCCGGCGAACCGCATGCCGGCGAGCGCGCATGGCGCAATCTGTTGAAATCCGACGCTTCAGTCGATCTCGTCCACTTCACCATTCTGCGCCCGCCGGAAAAGCAGGATGGCACGCCGATCAACGAACTGTCGCTGATCGCCTTCCCGACCCGCGAACTGTTTGTCGAAAAGATCAAGGATTTCGATCTGATCATCTTCGACCGCTACAAGCATCGCGGCGTGCTGCCGATCCTCTATTACGATTACATCTCGCAATATGTGCAGAATGGCGGCGCGCTGCTGATCGCAGCAGGTCCGGAACATGCAAGCGAGGATTCGATCGCACTCACCCCGCTCGAACAGGTGCTTCCCGCTTCGCCGACCGGCGAGATCCATAGCGCAGGTTTCTACCCGCATCTCTCCGAAATCGGCCAAAAACACCCCGTCACACGCGGTCTTGATGGCTCCGGCCAGACACCGCCCGCCTGGGGCCGCTGGTTCCGCACCATCGATGTCGACCAGCCGCGCGGCCAGACGGTGATGGAAGGCGACGGCAAGCGTCCGCTTCTCGTTCTGAACCGCCAGGGCCAAGGCCGCGTCGCCATGCTCTTGTCCGATCAGGGCTGGCTCTGGGCGCGTGGTTTCGAAGGCGGCGGCCCGCATGTGGCGCTCTATCGCCGCATCGCCCACTGGCTGATGAAGGAGCCGGAACTCGAGGAAGAGGCGCTCACCGGCCGCTCCTCCGGCCGCACGCTTGAGGCAACCCGCCAGACGATCGGCGACGATCCCGGCCCGGCAACAGTCCGCTTCCCTTCCGGCCGCACCGAAACCATCGCCATGGCGCAAGCCGAACCGGGGCAATACCGCTTCGAGCGCCGCATGGACGAGGTCGGCCTCTTCCAGGTGTCGAACGGCGAGTTCTCGACGCTCGTCCATGTCGGCGCAGTCGATGCGCCTGAATTCAAGGCGATGATCTCGACCGAAGAGACGCTGAAACCCTATGCGGAAAAGACCCACGGCCTCGTTACCCGCGTCGCCTCCGGCGAAAACATCACCCTGCCGGACATCCTGCCAGTCCGTGGCGAGATCCGCGTCAGCAATCCCAACCGCATGTCGATCCGCATGACCGACGAGAGCGTGTTGCGCGGCGTCAACAGCCTGCCGCTGTTTGCCGGTTTCGCAGGCCTCTCGGCGCTCCTCTTTGCGGTCGCTGCCATGTGGTGGCGCGAGGGACGGTGATTGTGGCCCGTATCGACGTCACGGCCTCGCCTTCCGGCGAAGATCTCGATGCCATCCTGAAAAGCCTGACATCCTATAACGAACAGGATGTCGGCCCGGCCGATCGTATCCCGCTTGCCGTTCTCATCCGCGATGAAGAGGGAAAGACCATCGGCGGCCTTTCGGGCTACACATCCTGGGGCTGGCTGTTCACCCAGTTGCTGTTCATTCCCGAACAGCTGCGCGGCCAGGGCATGGCCGCAACACTTCTCCAGCAGGCGGAAACCGAAGCTCGTCGTCGCGGGTGCCGGGGTGCCTGGATCGACACGTTCAACCCGAAGGCGCTCAAAGCCTATCAGCGCCAGGGTTACGAGATATTCGGAGAGCTGCCGGCCTTTGTCGGCGAGCGCACCCGCACCTTCCTTAAAAAGACGCTTTAGTTTATCGATGCGCTCCTCTTTGGGAGGAGTGCATCCGAATGGAACTGAAAGTGACCGAAGGCATCGCGCCACTGGAGGAAGACGCAATCCTGCAGAAACTGCGCGCCTTCAACATCACCACCTTCGGCGAAAGTAACCGTCGCGAACTGACAATCCCGCTTTACGATGACGGTGGCGAAATCAGCGGCGGCCTCGTCGGCTATACCGGCCGCGGCTGGCTTTACGTCTCGATGCTCTACATCCCGGAAAACCTGCGCGGTCAGGGCCTTGCCACCCGCATGCTGGCCATGTCCGAGGACGAGGCCCGCAAGCGTGGCTGTATCGGCGGTTATATCGACACGATGAACCCGGCAGCACTCGGCCTCTATCGGAAGCTCGGTTACACAGAGATCGGCAAACTCGACGCTCTCTCCGGCGGGCATGTGGTGACATGGCTCGCCAAAATGTTCTGAAATTTAGGCGGTCTCCAGCTCCGGTTCCGCTATTCGCGAGGCACGTTTTCTGTCGTCGTCAAGAACACCGGAGGAGGCAAAGACATCCCGTGTCTGCTGCCGCAGCCATGCATTGGCAGGATCTCCATCCGCATGGTTTGCCCAGACCATGTTGACCGGCGGAAAACTCAGAGATACCGGCAGCGGACTGACATCCAGACCGAGCAGCGGCGCGTAACGCTCGGCAATCCGGCTGGGCACGGTCGCAATCAGCGGACTGCTCTGCGCCGCGGAAAGAACCGACATATAGCCGGGTGCCGCGGTAACGACATTGAGTTCGACGCCGGCAATCTCAAGCGCATCCTTGATGCAGCCCTGCAGCGTCTCGTTCTGGGAAATCGTTGCATGTTCTGCCGCAAGATAGGCCTCCAGGCCGACAGTCTTGGACAGCGTCAGCAGATCGGGATTGTGGCAGCAGGCAAATTCGGTCTTGTAAAGCGTCTCGAAAGACCGTCGGCTTGTTTGCGTATAGGTACAGCCGACCGCAAGATCGATGCTGCCATCCTCGAATGACGGATCCATCGCCTCATACGGAAACACCCGCGCCAAAACCCGGATGCCCGGTGCAAGCCGCCGCAGACGGGCCGTAAGGTCGGGTATCAGCAGCAGCTCCACCTCGGGCGACATGGCGATACGAAATGTCCGCTCTTCGGTTGCAGGATCGAACGCATCCCCGCCGCTCAGCGCCAGCTGTGCCTGTTTCAACGCCTGACGCACCGGCACCGCAAGGCTTCGCGCGCGTGATGTCGGCTGCATCACCTGACCGACGCGAATGAACAACTCGTCCTGAAGCAGAACACGCAAGGTCGAAAGCGAATGGCTCATCGCCGGCTGCTGGATCTTCAACCGCTTCGCTGCCTTGGTAACGCTACCCTCGGATATCAAAGCGTCAAAGGCGACGAGCAGGTTGAGGTCGAAAGAGCGCAGATTGAAATGATCGATAGTAGTCATGAGCCGCATCGATTTGTTTGCTGATACAATGATACATACGTGCTCTCCAGGTCAGTTCAAGACCACCCTTTCATACCAACCTGGAGTTCTTCCATGCAGACCCGCCGCGCTCTCCTCAAAACCTCAGCCAGCCTGACATTCGCCGCCGGTGCCATCGCCGCCCTTCCCTCGGCTGTTCTGGCCAAAGCACCAATCGTCGGAAGGCAGGCGGCAGGTTACTACCGCCTGAAGCTCGGCGACTACGAAGTCACCGCCCTGTCGGACGGCACAGTGGCGCTTCCCATGGCCAGGATCTATGAAGGCATAGAAGAGAAGGATGCCGAGGCCTATCTCGCCGGTTACTTCCAGAAAAACCCGACGGAAACCTCTGTGAATGCCTTTCTCGTCAACACAGGCGAACGCCTTGTCCTGATCGATGCCGGTACCGGCGATCTGATGGGCCCATCGCTTGGCAAGCTTGTCGCCAACATAGAAGCGGCCGGTTACAAGGCGAGCGAAATCGATGATGTCATCCTCACCCATATCCACGCCGACCATTCCGGCGGCCTGTCGAGGAACGGCAAGCGCGTATTCGAAAATGCCGTGCTTCACGTCAACGAGCGCGAGGCAAACTTCTGGCTGAAAGCAGATGCTGCGGCGAAATCCGATCCGGGTCTCGGCCCACAGATCGCACAGGCAGAGGCAGCCGTCGGCCCCTATATCGCGGCGGGAAAATTCGAAACCTTTGCGGATGACGCCGCTCCCATTCCGGGCTTCACATCCGTCCTGCGCAAGGGCCACACGCCGGGTCACAGCGCCATAGCGATTGAAAGCAAGGGCGAGAAGATCGTCTTTTGGGGCGATATCGCCCATGGCGACGTGCTGCAATATGATCGGCCGGAGATCGCTGTCGAGTTCGATGTCGACCAGAAACAGGCGGCCGCTACGCGTGCGATTGCCTTTGCCGAAGCGGCTGACCAGAAATATATGGTCGCTGGTGCGCACCACGCTTTCCCAGGCATCGGCCACGTTCGGCGGGACGAGACCAATTACGACTGGGTACCGCTGCTCTACAGCGCCAATTACTGAATGTAATTCAGGCACCGCCGGACAAGGCGGTGCCTGAAATCGTCATGAGAGCGAGACGTCACGCGTCTCGACCCGGATCATCAATGCCGCCACGGCCGCCAAGGCAAGAAGAGCGGCAAAAATGCCGATCGTCAGACCGAACCCGTGGCTGACCACATAGACCATCGCCGAAGGTGCAAGCAGACCGCCCAGACGCGCCATCGCGCCGGCCGCCCCCATGCCAGTGGCGCGCGAGCGTGTCGGGAAGAGTTCCGGCGTATAGGCGTAAAGCGCGCCCCATGTGCCAAGCAGCGCAAAGCTCATGAGGAGCAGCGAGGTTCCGATGACGACAGAACCGGAGCCGAGTACAAAAAGCAGGCACCCGGCAGCAGACAGGATGCAGAAGCCCGTCAGCGTCGGCTTGCGGCCCCATTTTTCAACACCGTAGGCCGCCAGTGCGTAACCGGGAATCTGTGCAAGCGCCACCAGAACCAGAAAACCGTAACCGCGAACGAAGCCGAAGCCCTCGCTTGCGAGCTTCGCCGGCATCCAGGTGAAAATGCCGTAATAGGAGACAGACACCAGAAACCAGATGGCGAGGATGATGACACTGGTTCGGCGCAAGGCGGGCGAGAAAATGCCTTCGCGCGCCAATGCCATCGGCGGGGCAATCTCTTCGTCATCGGCGAGCCCCTTGCCGTTATTGACGGTCAGTATCCGGTCCATCACCTCTCGCGCTTCTGCATTTCGGCCCGTGCGCAAAAGATAGATAGGCGATTCCGGGATGAGAACACGCATCCCTATCCCGATCAGCGCCGGCAGCGCGGTCACGGCAAAAATAAGACGCCAGGCATCGGCCATGCCCGCGACGCTCGCGATCCATGCAGTAAGTGCCACAATCAGCGTGCCGATCGCCCAGAACCCTTCCAGCGCCACCAGCCAGCGCCCGCGATTTTTCGCCGGCAGGAATTCCGACATCATCGCGTAATCGACCGGAAGTGTGCCCCCGACAGCAATGCCTGTCAGGAACCGGAGGATCAGGAGAATGGTGAAGTCGGGTGCGAAAACTGAAAGCAGGCCGAATAACGCATCGCAGGAAACGGTGATGATCAGCACATTACGACGGCCGATCCGGTCCGCCAGGCGGCCGAATCCCATTGCACCGAGAAACATGCCGAGAAAGAAAACGCTGCCGGTCTGCAAGGCTTCGGGAATGGTCAACCCGAAGCTGGCGGCGATCGATGCCGCGGTAAACCCGACAGCCAGTACCTGCATCGCATCGGCCGCCCAGACGAGGCCAAAAACCCCGATCAGTCTACGCTGGTATCGTCCAGCGCCGGCGCGGTCGAGCGCCTCGTCCACCGTAATTGCTCTCATCCCACTGCCTTCTTCATGAGGCACCGGTTCCCCTATTTACCGGCGATGCGAGATGCATAGTTGATTTACGTTATTTACGCCAGCAGATGTCGCCTTTGAGCTGAGAATGCACATCCTCGGCAAGCGGCACGACGAGCACCCGCGCCGGATCGACCGGCCCCGGAAACGCCAGCGCGTCATAGGCCACCTTCTCGAAGCCGAGCGGCATGTAATAGGGCGGATCGCCGATCAGGATCACGCCTTCGGAACCCTTGCGCTTTGCCGCTTCGATCGCGATCCGCACCAACTCCCGGCCGATGCCCATGTTCTTGTGTGTCGGCCGCACGGCAAGCGGCCCGAGCATGTGACCCTTCACCGTGCCGGCCAGAACCGGGGTCATGCGAACGGAAGCAATCGTCTCGCCGTCATCGGCACAAATGAAGGAAAGCGACCGGTCATGCGGCCCCTGCTCGCGGATTCGCGCGGCGGCGCGCACATGACGGCCTGGCCCGAAAGCTTCCTCATTGATCAGCTCGATCGCCGCATCATGCGATGCGTCTTCCGTCAGATAGACGAGATCGTGCTTTGCCAGAGATTTCCGGGCGACAAGGTGCAGAGAGGCAGATGAAGACATGGGAGAACCGAAGCCGTAAAAATGAGCGGACAGGACATGCGAAATCGATGACGCCTCGTCTGGCGTCTTGGTCGATCTTCAGCGTCGTCGCAGTGCCCGTGCTTCGGTCATGTAATTGAGGTATCCCACAAAAATGTGAAAAGCCAACTAGCAGGATTTTTTTCACCCGTCCAATGCAAAAACGCACTGTTCGAAAAATTGCGTCTCGCAATCTCAAGCCCTTGCCGTATCTATCCGGGAAACAAGAAGGAGAGCGCCATGGGCAGGCTCGTTGACGGCAAATGGCAGGATGTCTGGTACGATACGAAGGCAACCAAGGGGCGTTTCGAGCGATCGCAATCGCAGTTTCGCAACTGGGTCACTGCGGATGGCGCAGCTGGCCCATCCGGTAAAGGCGGTTTCAAGGCCGAAGCCGGACGTTATCATCTCTACGTCTCATACGCCTGCCCCTGGGCACACCGCACGTTGATCTTCCGCAAGCTCAAGAAGCTGGAAGACCTCATATCCGTTTCGGTGGTCGATTACCTGATGCTGGAAAACGGCTGGGAATTCAAGAACCGCGACGGCGCAACCGGCGACGATCTCTTCGGCACCGATTATCTCTATCAGGTCTATCTCAAAGCCGATCCGCATTATTCCGGCCGCGTGACCGTACCAGTTCTGTGGGATAAGCAGCAGAATACCATCGTCTCGAATGAAAGCGCCGAAATCATCCGCATGATGAACAGCGCCTTCGATGGCCTGACCGGCTCGGACCTCGATTTCTATCCCGCCGACTTGCACGAGGAAATCGACTCACTCAACGCGATCGTCTACGACCGGGTCAATAACGGCGTCTACAAGGCGGGATTTGCGACGTCACAGGAAGCCTACGAGGAAGCCGCCAAGTCGCTGTTCGAAACGCTCGACACGCTGGATCGGCGCCTCGAAACAAGCCGCTATCTGTTCGGCGACAAGATTACCGAAGCCGACTGGCGCCTGTTCACCACGCTTTTGCGCTTCGATCCCGTCTATGTCGGCCACTTCAAGTGCAACATTCGCCGCATTGCCGATTATCCGAACCTTTCCGGATATTTAAGAGATCTTTATCAGCATCCCGGCATCGCCGAGACTTGCAACCTCGCCCATATCAAAGGCCACTACTACGGCAGCCACAAGACCATCAATCCGACCGGCATCGTTCCTATCGGACCAGCACTGGATCTCGAGGCAGCTCATGGTCGCGAGAGACTTGGGGGCTGAAACGCTCCGTAGTCTTCACCAACATCACCGACCGGTCGCCTGGCCGCGACAAAGATATTCGCCTTGAGAGACCGTCGGCATGGGCCGGGCCGCAAAACTGGATTGAATTTTACTAATTTAGAGATTTATTGACAATGCAAATGGCCGGTTCATAGTCCCCGATCGCAATTATGCACTTGGAGGCCCCAATGACCAATCGCACCATCATTCTTGCATCCTTTGCTCTGCTCGCCTCTGCAGCTTTCGTGACCCCGGCGTCCGCACTCACAATGAAGGAATGCAGCGTCAAGTATCAGGCCGCCAAGGCTGACGGTTCCGCCAAGGACGTCAAATGGAACGACTACCGCGCCAAGTTCTGCGGCGCAGACGCTGCCGCCGAAGACGCAGCCGACGACAAGGAAGTTGCCGCGACGACAGAGAAGGAGCCGGCAAAGGCAACAACCAAGGCCCCGAAGAGCGTCGTTTTCCCGAATGCGATCGACAAGAAATATTCGAGCGAGACGCCTGCCAAGGCCCGGCTCAAGACCTGCGTCGACACCTATCACAAGAACAAAGACGACGGCACGCTCGGCGACCTCAAGTGGATCCAGAAAGGTGGTGGTTACTGGAGCCTGTGCAATACGGCTCTGAAAAGCTGACGCCGATCGCAAGCCCACAACATCATCCCCCACCGTCTCGGACAACCGCTCCGAGGCGGCGGATAATCAGGCCCGTCACCAGAAATCCCCGCGCTCGGCCTCTCCGCTCAACTCTCGCAGCCGCCTGAGCGTCGCATCCGTCACGTCCTCCGGCAGCGCGTCCAGCGCAAAGAACCCGCTTTCGGCAATCTCCCGGTCGGGCAGACGCGGAGCCGTCTGCTCGACATTGACCCTGTAAAACAGCACATGGTCGCGCTTGCTGGCCCTGCGGTTGTAGTAGACGTTCAGGAGATCGGGCTTTTCGGTCATTACCAGATTGCCCTCTTCTCGCAATTCCTTGACCAAAGCCTCAAGCGCCGTTTCGCGATGTTCCATCCCGCCACCCGGCAGATACCAGCCCGGAACATAGGTATGACGCACCAGAAAGATCTCGCCCTGCGCGTTGAAGCAGGCTGCGCGAACACCCATCGTCATCCCGCGGGAAACAAGGAAAAAACGATGCAGCAGCCAGACCACGATACGCGTCCGCCATGTCCCGATCTCAGCTATGCCGGTAGCGCCCATCTGCTCTCCGCTCCGCTCGCGTAAATTTCATAACGAATTTCCGTTTCGTGCGTTATGTCTGGGCCATGTTCAAATTCGCCCATATTTCCGACATCCATCTGGGACCGCTGCCGAAACTGTCGGTTCGGGAACTCATGTCCAAGCGTATCACCGGCTTCATCAACTGGCATCGAAACCGGCGCAAGCATCTGTTCGTCAATACACTCGATCTTTTGCTGAGCGATCTCAAGACCCGCCATCCCGATCAGCTCTTCATTACCGGTGATCTGGTCAATCTTGCGACCAAGATCGAGACCCGACTGGCAAGGGAATGGCTGGACACAATCGGAGATCCTGAAGACACGACCGTCGTGCCCGGAAACCACGACGCTTACGTACCCGGTGCCCATGATAAATCGGTCGCGGCCTGGTACCCGTTCATCAAAAGCGATGATGACCCGGGCGAGTGGCCGAAAGACGACCATATATTCCCAACCTATCGCCAGCGCGGGCCGCTGGCTATCATTGGCTGTTCGACATCCAACGCCACACCTCCCTTCTCCGCGTCTGGCTTTTTCAGCCCGAGACAGGCCCGCGAGACAGTCAATCTTTTGAAAAAGGCCGGTGAGGAAGGTCTGTTCCGCGTCGTCCTGATCCATCATCCACCGATCCAGGGAGCTGCATCCTCGCATAAACGCATGATCGGCATCCGACGCTTTGCCGCGGCCATTTCGACCGGCGGCGCCGAACTGATCCTGCATGGGCATACACATCTCAACACCGTCTACTGGCTGAAGACCCATGATCGGCCGGTGCCTGTCGTCGGCATCGCCTCGGCCTCACAAGGTCCCGGCGGACACAAGCCGCGCGCCGCCTACAACCTCTTCAACCTGTCCGGCAAGGCGGGAGCATGGAACCTCAGTTGCGAGCGTTATGGACTGACCGAAAGCGGCGACAGCATCCATCTCGACGAGACCAAGATCTTTTACGGTGAGGCACCGTTACAGTTCTCGGTGGAGGAAGCGGCAAGAGTTCTGCAAGGTTAGGAGATGCTTGTTGCAGAATCGTCACAATCGATTCATAGTTAGTACCTTCAAGCATTCATTCGAATGAGAGCAAAAAGGCCATATTCCTCTGATGAATCCGCCAGCAGTTTCAACCGATATCCGTCGTGACCTTGTGGCTTTGCTGCCGCGGCTGCGGCGGTTCGCCCAGACGCTGACCGGAGATGCGAATGCAGCGGACACCCTCGTGCGCGAAGTCTCTGCCCGCGTCATTCTCAAAAGCCATCACTGGAAAGGCGAATGCCGGTTGGAAAGCTGGGTGTTCAATCAGATCAGGATCGGCTGGAGCGACGAGGTTCGCAAGCGCAACCGCCAGGAACCGCTCTCAAAGCAGAATGCCGAAGCAACTGGCGTTAGCGGCTGTGAATCCAAGGCGTTCCTCGGCATGCCTGAGGGTCTGGCAAGTACGCTTCTTCTCGTTGATGTCGAAGGTTTCGATTATTCTGAGGCAGCATCGATCCTCGGCGTCACACCGGAACTGGTCTCATCACGCCTTTGTGCCGCACGATTGGCACTTTCCTCCCAACCGCCTGGTTTTGCGGAAAAGAGAGCGTGACTATGGCAAATAAGGAGCCATCGGCGATGGAACGTCGTCTTTCCGCGTTTGTCGATAGCCAGGTGTCTGATACGGAGCGTCAGGATGTCGAATCCCTGCTCGTCAACGATCCGCATGCCCGCGCACTGCACGACGATTTGAAACGCGGCAGCCAGACCGGCCGACTTCTTCTCGAAGAAATGCTCAAGGAGCCGGTGCCGCTCGATCTCGTCCGCAGCATCAAGAACGCCCCCCTTCCCCGCAAGGCGGTACGGCTTCCAGGATCCTCCCGCCGCAACCGGGCCTTTCGTCCTTCGGGCCTGCAGGCTCTGTCGGCCTGCGCCCTGACGCTCTTGGTTGGCGGCAGCCTGGGCTACATGATCGGCGCTCGACCGGATGGCTCTCATGCGCCGCAAGCATTGGCAAGCCCGGCATTTCAGCAACGCGACTGGCTGGACGATATCGTTTCCCATTTCCGCCTCTACAGCCGCCAGCAGAACCGGCTGGTGGAAATCGGTGCGGACAGGCCGGCCGATATCCTCGAATGGCTGACCACCGGAACCGGCGTCGGCTTCCGCATTCCGGACCTCACCGATAGCGGGCTTGCCTTCGTCGGCGCACGTCTAGTCACCGCTGAAAACACCCCGACCGGCGTACTTTTTTATCGCCGCACCACCGGCGACAATGAAGGCGACATTCTGGCCTTGACCTTCTCAAGAGCGCGGCCAGAAACGACCAAGCCGATTGAGGACATCCGCCTCGACACCAGCCTCGTATCCTGGAGCACCCCGCTTGCGACTTATGTGATCGTCGCCCCGTCTTCGGCCGCCGATCTCGACGAGATCGCGGCAAAGGCTGCCGGTCTCATCTGACGACCATTCAAGCTCAACAAAAAAGCCGCTGCGGTTTCCCGCAGCGGCTTTTTGATTTAATGCGGAACGAGAGGCGCCTAGCGCGCCCTCTCCTCCAGAACCCGGTTTGCCGCGGAAACGATCGCATCGAGCGAGGCCGTGACGATATTCGTGTTGACGCCGGCACCGAACAGCTTGCCACCCGGATGCTGCATCTCGACATAGGCGATAGCCGAAGCGTTCGAGCCGTGCTGCAGCGAGTGTTCGGAATAATCATTCACCGACAGGTCGATGCCGAGATAGATCGACAGCGCATTGATGAACCCGTCGATCGGCCCGGTTCCCTTGCCTTCGATGCGCTTGGTCTCGCCATTGTCGATAATCTCCGCCGCAACGACCCGCACGCCCTTGTGGTGAGGCTCGGACGGATATGTGTGGTGATCGACGAACTTCAGACGCGCACCGGACTGCTCCACATAACGCTCCATGAAGCGCTCGTGGATGCGCTTCGAAGACAGTTCCTTGCCCTCTTCATCGGTGATCCGCTGGATGTCCTCGCGGAATTCCACCTGCAGGTTGCGCGGCAGGTTCAGGCCGTAATCCTGGCTCAGGATATAGGCAATCCCCCCCTTGCCCGATTGCGAGTTGATGCGGATGATCGCCTCATAGGAACGACCGACATCCTGCGGGTCGATTGGCAGGTATGGCACTTCCCATACAGGGTGGTTAGCGACCTTGATCGCCTTCATCCCCTTGTTGATCGCATCCTGATGTGAGCCGGAGAATGCGGTGTAGACCAACTCGCCAACGTAAGGATGGCGCTCGGGGATGACCATCTCGTTGGAATATTCGTAGACTTCCTTGATCCGCTCGATGTCGGAGCAATCCAGTTCCGGATCGATGCCCTGCGTGAACATGTTCAGCGCCAGCGTCACGACGTCGACATTGCCGGTGCGCTCGCCATTGCCGAACAGCGTGCCCTCGACGCGGTCCGCACCCGCCATCAATGCCAACTCGGTCGCGGCAATGCCGGTACCGCGGTCGTTATGCGGATGAACCGAGATGATGACGTTTTCGCGGTTGTCGATATTGCGGCACATCCATTCGATCTGGTCGGCATAGATGTTCGGTGTCGCCATTTCCACGGTCGACGGCAGGTTGAGGATCAGCTTGTTGTCGGCCGTCGGCTTCACCACCTCGATCACCGCGTTGCAGATCTCCAGAGCCACATCCAGCTCGGTACCGGTAAAGCTTTCCGGGGAATATTCAAAACGGTAACCGCCGCCGGCCTTCGCCGCCATGTCGGTGATCATCTTTGCGGCATCGACGGCAATCTGCTTGATACCGTGCACATCCTTGCCGAACACCACGCGGCGCTGCAGTTCGGACGTCGAGTTGTAGAAGTGGATGATCGGCTTGTGTGCGCCTTCCAGCGATTCGAACGTGCGGGTGATCAGCTCCGGACGGCACTGCACCAGCACCTGCAGCGATACATCTTCCGGCACGCCACCCTCTTCCACGCACCAGCGGGCGAAATCGAAATCGGTCTGCGATGCGGACGGGAAGCCGATCTCGATTTCCTTGAACCCCATGTCCAGAAGCAGCTTGAACATCCGCGCCTTGCGGTCATGGCCCATCGGGTTGACCAGCGACTGGTTGCCATCGCGCAGGTCGACCGAACACCAGATCGGCGCCTTCTCGATCGCCTTCGACGGCCAAGTGCGGTCCGGAATGTTGATCGTCGGATAGGCGCGATACTTCACGCCCGCGGACTGCATGCCTTTTGCCGATGCGGAAATCTTGTTGTCCATGTCTTCGTCCTTCACTCGCATCCGCAGGAGCATTTTGGCTCGATGCCGTTCTCGACCATCCGACTGCGGATTTTGGACCTCTTGTGGTCCGGTTTCATTATCTGGGATTTGATGCGAGGAGCACTTACGCCGGCTGGCTTTTCGGCCGCCGGGCGCTCCTCAACGGACCCGGCAACCGAGTGTAAGGTCGAGGCTAAGAAGCGAGAGAGGCGCGAAAACCGTCGCCCCGGCAGCGGTGCTGCGGGCGGCAAAACGGTCAAACATGATCGCGCCTGTCATGGTCATGGGGAGATGTATAGCGATACATCAGCCATCCGGCAAGAACGGCTTTCGCGCTTCCGGTACGCCTCCGGTCAGGCGGATTTCTTCATCACCTTAGAAAGGCCGATCATCACGGCACCGGCCACAAGCCCCCAGAAAGCCCCGGAAATCCCGGCAAATGTGGCGCCCGAAGCAGTGACGAGGAAGGTGATCGCAGCGGCTTCGCGGGTCTCGGGCTCGCGCCATGCAGCAAAGGCTGCATTCGAAAATGCGCCGATCAATCCGAGGCCCGCGACCGCCTGCAACAGAATCGGTGGTGCCATCGAGACGAAGGCGATAATCCCCCCGGCGATCAGCCCGAGCACCGTATAGGTCGCTCCGCCGATAACGGCTGCCCAATAGCGCCGCTTGGGGTCGGGATGCGCGTCCTCGCTGGCGCACATCGCCGCCGTGATTGCCGCAAGGTTCACCGGCACGCTACCGAAGAAAGCGATGATGGTCGAGAATATGCCGGTCGAGGCGAACAGCGGTCCCGGCGGCGGCTCATAGTGATGTGCCTTCAGGATCGCGATGCCCGGAATATTCTGCGATGCCATGGTGACGATGAACAGCGGCAACCCCACCGAGATAAATCCGTGCCAGGTGAAGAGAGGCGGCACCCAGATCAGGTTCGGATGGATCGCAGCGCCAATCTGGCCGAACACGTCATCGGGCAGATCGATGCCGAAGACCAGCACAAGCGCGAAGGCACCGAGCGCCGCCGGCACCGCCCAGAGCCGCCAGCGCGAGACCACGACCATCCAGGTCAGCACGATCGGCAGCCCGAGCGCGGCATTGAAGGCGACGGCATTCACCGGCGCAAGGCATAGGCTGAGAAGAATGCCCGCCAGCATCGCATTGGCAATCGGCGCCGGGATCTTGCGGATCATCTGCCCGAGCGGCCGGAACAGGCCGGAAAGCGTGATCATCACGCCGCAAAGCACGAACGCCCCGACCGCCGCAGGAAACCCGCCCTCGATCGCGCCGGTCGCCGCCAGAAGCGCACCGCCGGGCGTTGTCCAGGCCATCATGATCGGCATCCGGTGGCGAAGCGAAAAGAACACCGTGAGCACGCTTTGCGCAATGCAGACAGCCAGCAGCGCCGACGCAATCTCTTCAGGCGATGCGCCCATCGCCTGAAGGCCCTGCATGATGACGGCAAAGGAGCTGACGAAACCGACAAAGGCTGTCAGCAGCCCCATCGTCAGTGCCGAGGGAGAAAAGTCCTTGAGCATGGGTATCCGAAAAGCCTGGCAAGGGATGGAAATCTGATCCCTGCAGATCAAAATCCTCAGCTCCTTGCAAGCCTCGTCACGTCAAAACCGTTCGCCGAAGACAAACACGGTCAGAGAAGCCACTCGCTGGTTTGTGCAGCGGATCCGGCATTCGTTGCCTCTAGGTCATCGAGCGAATAGGCGCGGATATAGTCGATGTTCATTTCCGACCCGTCGGGCAGCCCATCCGAAGGTGTGCCCGCCATGCCGCCGATCGCCAGGTTGACGATCATGTACATCGGATCGTGCATGTCGTCGGGAGTATCCGTCTGCGCCACCGCTACATCGTCGAAATACCAGGTGATGTGATCCTCGTCCCACAACAGACCGTAGGTGTGAAACCCTTCCGTATCGGCCACCGCAACGTTGTTGATGACCGAAGTCTGCTTACCGGTTTCGTTCGAATGAGCCGAAAGGATCAAGGTATTCGGGTCCTGTCCGCGCATTTCGATCACGTCCAGTTCCGGCGGCCATGAACCGTCCTCGGGCAACAGCCAGAAGGCGGGCCATGCCCCCTGCTCGTCCGGCATGTCGGCGCGGATTTCGAAATAGCCGTAGGTCTGCGCGAAGGACGCATGGGTCGTCAGCATGCCAGACGTGTAGTCGTAACCTTCGACGTCGCCGGAAAGCGCATCGGGAGTCTGTTCTGCTCGGATCGTCAGCACGCCGTCTGTCACCGAGAACGGATTTGCCGACGCTGTCGGTCCGTATAGAGGATTGACGTACCATTGCTGCTCGCCATTGGTATGCAGCGACGCCCCCTTTTCCGGCGCCCACCAGTATTTCGCTTCCCACACACCGTCCTGACCATCGTACAGGGATAGCGAATTGAAGTCGTCGTTGAAGGTGAGCGTCAGGTTCGATCGATCGAGGTTGAGTTCGAACTGGTCGGCGCTGAGATCGTCAGCTGTCGTATTGGCCAAGACGACGCTTTCGCCATTGCCCAGATTGAGCCAGAGATTCGTCCCCTGCTGGGAGGATTGATTGATCAGTTGATCGAATGACGTGACGCCGTAACCATCGAGCCGGATCGTATCATCGCTGCTGAAGTCGGTAATGAGATCGGTCCCGTTGCCCTTGGAAATGATGAACGTATCGGCGCCACCGCCACCGATCAGCACATCGTTTCCTGCCCCGCCATCGATCGTCTGGCGGGTCGATCCGCCTCGGATGATATTGTCGGCGGAATTACCGAAAGCATAACGGTTGTCGCCGGTTACCCGCAGATTCTCGAAATTCTCCGGAAGAGTGTAACTCATCCAGGTATCAATCGTGTCCACACCTTCGCCAGGCTTTTCCTCAGCCCGATTGATGCTGGAATAGAGATAGTAGATGTCGTCACCGGTTCCACCCGTCATCGTGACGTTGACGGAACTGTCGCCCCACATGGAATCATTGCCTGCGGTCCCGTACTGGATCGGTCCGGAGCCCGTTGCGGAAAACCAGGCAGTCGAGCCTGCGCTGTAATAAAGTGCGACACCAAGCGCATTCGAAATGGAGTTCGTCATTGAAACTGCTCCTGTTTGAGTGGCTATCCTCCAAGTTCCTCCCACCCACAGCCTAACAGCCTCACCCGCTCAGATTTTCAATAACGCGTCATTTTCCCGGACAAACGGGCTACACAGTTAAGCCCGGCCTAACAGGCAGCCTTTTCTTATCGAATTGAAACACCTGTGCGCAATTGGAACAGCTGGCCGGCGCCGTGCGCCGCAATCGGCACACGGCGCCGTAAACGCCTGCATCCTCGTTTGCAGACGCCGGCCCGCCGGTCATCAGCGCTTCGCGATGATGACCTCAAGATAGTCACTGGGTACTACCATCGTCCCATCCTCAGCCCGATTGAAGCTTTCGATGAGGTCAAGCAGGTCTCTTTCCAGGACGGCCTGCTTCTCTGTTGGCAAGGCACTGAAAGCCTTGTGTACCGGCCCGTACCAGGTGCGGAACACCTCGACCCAGTGGCCTGGAGAACGGTAGCGGAAGACGAAAGTCTCCCGGCTTGCGGAAACGCCTGCCACAGAACCGAACAGTTCGTTCAATCGATCGGTTGTCCCCCAGAGCGACGGTGGGCGCAGGCCTGCCGGAGGCGGCACGTGCCGGCCGATCGTCTTGAACACCTGCCCGATAAAACTGTCCGGCGTCCAGTTCGCAAGACCAATACGCCCTCCCCTGCGGCATACCCTCAGCAATTCAGAAGCCGCTTTTTCCTGGTCCGGCGTGAACATCACTCCGAACGTGGAAAGCACGACATCGAAGTGATTATCGGCAAAGGGTAGCGCCTCGGCATCGGCCGTCTGAAAATTGACGCTGAGCCCTTCCGCCTCGGCGCGTCGCCTGCCTTGTTCCAGAAGCGTCGGCACGTAATCGGTCGAGCTGACAATGCACCAACGCCGTGCCGCTGCGAGCGTCGCATTGCCGTTTCCGGCAGCGACATCCAGCACCGTTTCGCCGGCCCTCAGATCAAGCGCCTCGCAAAGCCTCTCGCCGACGATCTGCAGGGTCGTGCCGACGACCGCGTAATTGCCCGAAGCCCAGGCGCCTTGCTGGCGCGCCTTGACCGCGTTGAAATCCGCTCCCGCTGGCGCGGCGGGATGCGCAAGGTCCAGATTTGCTGTCTGCATTGTCTTTCCTCCCATGTCGAAGAGCCCGATGACGCGGGCAATAATTGGAGGATGCTTCAGTCTATGCCGGTTGCTCCAGTGTAGAAAATGAACCGGACCCGATACAAAAAATGCACCGGATCAGCAGGTGGCAAAAGAACTGCGCACCATCCAGTCATCAATCCGCGAGGCGATGTCTGCGTCGCCGATCAATGAAATTCGCCCCTGTTCAATCTCCGCCTTCAGGCCCGAAAGCCCCATCCACGCCGCCGTCATCGCCTTCAGTTCGGCGGTGACATAAAGATCGACATCGTAACCCGGATCGATCAGGCAAAGGTCGATCGGCTGCCCCGGCTTGTTGACCAGCCAATAGTGACGTTCCTCCCGAGGCAACTCGGGGTAATTGAACTCGATGACGCTGCGCCTGCGCTTGGGCAGCGCTTCGGCATCGATCTTGCGGCGCATATTCCACATCAAAAGCCGCGCATCGAGATTTTCGAGCGTCACATCGGCGTCGACATTCCGGTGTGCCCAGCGACCAAGCTCCCGAACGATAGGGCCAAGCTCGTCTGCAATCCTGGTGGTGATATAGGTGATCTCGCCGGTTCGCTCGTTTGCCGAGCGGGTCACCAGCCCGCTCACCTCCATTTGCTTAAGTCGCTTGGACATCAGCGTCGGCGACATACCGGGCACGCCGCGGCGGATTTCGTTGAAATGCGTTGAGCCGGACCACATTTCGGAAAGCAGCAGCAATGTCCAGCGCGGCTCGATAAGTTCGCAGGCTTTGGCGATCGGGCAAAACTGATTGTATCCGTCGTCCTTCATCGCCAAACCTCCCGGCAGGAAAGTATGCGCCTCTGGGTTTGCACGGTCCAGTCCATAAACTGTAGCGCGCAGCGAAAAACAAAACACGGAATGGATGCAGACAATCACTGAAGCAATATTCAATCTACAGTAAAGTGACCATATTTCACGCCAAACGACGGTTAGAAAAGCATAATATTAAAGTTTCTCTGCAACTCTTTGCCATCATGAGACCGGAATATTCGATGGCTACTTTTTCTCATTCGGACAGATCGATGCGGCCGATCCAGAAGGCTTTTGGCCTGAGCTATTTTATTCCCGCAATCGTTGTCATTGCTGCAGTCGCCATCGGATTTGTTCAAGCGGACAACGAAGAGCATGAGCGCTTTCTGGCAGAACAGAGACTTGTTGCCTCCGAGCGCCTTGCGCAGGTTTCCTCTCGCCTGGAAACACAAATTCACGGCAACGTAAACCTCATTCAGGGACTTGTTGCAGCAATCGCCGCCAATCCGAATATGACCCAAGCGCAATTCAGCGCCCTGTCCGAACGTATCTTCAGTGTCCCGTCGCAATTGCGAAACGTAGTAGCGGCTCCAAACCTCGTGGTGCAGAACGTTTATCCATTCGATGAAAACAAGCAATTGATCGGGCAGGACTATAACGCCAACCCGAAACAGTCCGGCTCTGTTTTCGAAGCCATAAAACGGCGCAAGACCACAATTGCAGGTCCGGTGAAGCTCATGCAGGGCGGGCACGGCCTGCTGGCACGCTATCCGGTATTTTCTATTGGAAACGGTCATTTCTGGGGTGTTGTCTCGGCCGTGATCGATGCCGAGCGCTTGTATCGGGACAGCAATATAAACTCCGACCAACAGACGCTCAACATAGCTATCGCGCGCCGACCGCAACCCTCCATCAAGGATGTCTTTGTGGGCGATCCCGCAGTCTTCGTCGACGACGCGGTGCGTACGCGCATCGAACTCGGATACGACACATGGTACCTTGCCGCGGTCCCCAAAGGGGGATGGCTTCAGGAACCACCGGCAATTTTCGTATCCCGGATCTATGCCGCCATGGTTGCCATCGGCATCATTGCGCCGCTGATATGGGCTGGTTTGCTGATGAGGCAGCGGCACCGTAATCTCATCATACTGCAGCAGCGTGAGGAGGAACTGGAGGAAGTCTCACATCGCCTCGGCCTTGCCCTCGACTCCTCCGGCATTGGCGTGTGGGAATACCATCCCGAATCCGGAAAGCTTATCTGGGATCGCCGGATGCGCGAAATGTACTATGGCTCACCGGATCGGGACGCATTTTTCTATGAAGACTGGAAAAAAGCGATCCACCCGGACGATATTCGAGCCGCACAGGAAGAACTGCTCCAGACGGTGGCTGAAGGCGTTCCTTACATCACTCAATTCCGCATCGTGTCTCCGACCGGAGAGATAAGATACATCCGTGCAAATGGCAGGGTCTATAGCACGGCAGGCCGCGAAATGCGGATCGTTGGCGCGAATTGGGATGTGACCAAGGATATGCTGTTGCAAGCAGAATTGCGCGAGGCGCGTTCTCGGGCAGAAGAACAGAATACACAGCTCAGGGCGACGCGCCGGACGCTTGAACATCAATCTCTCCATGATGCCCTGACCGGCCTCCCCAACCGGCGATTTCTGGACCAGTTCATGGAAGCAGGTAGCGGAAAGGCGGAAAAGAGCCATCGATTGGCCTTCATCCACGTCGACCTCGACCGTTTCAAGGAAGTCAACGACACGTTCGGCCACGCCGCTGGCGACGAGGTTTTGAGGCAGACGACAGCACGCCTCCTCGACCTTGTCACACCGGACGAATTCGCCTCACGCGTAGGCGGCGACGAATTCGTCATCGCCACCAGCGGCCCTTGCGTCGAACGTCGCTCGCGCGAACTTGCGCAGGCAATCGTCAGGTCACTTGCCCGGCCGATAGAAATCGGCGGTCACAAGTGCCGTATCGGCTGCAGCGCAGGAATATCCTGCCAGACGGCATCGATGGAGGAGCCTCGCGAACTTCTCGTCAATGCGGACATTGCGCTCTACGAAGCCAAGAAACGCGGGCGCAACCGCTTCGAGATCTTTTCCGACGAACTGCGTATGGCTGCGGTGCTTCGCAAAACGATGTCGGACGAGTTCCTGACGGCACTGGAGCACGATCAGATCGTCCCGTATTTCCAACCCCAGTTTGATGCACGGACGTTGCAGATCGTCGGCGTCGAGGCACTCGCGCGATGGCAACACCCGCAGCGCGGCACTCTTGCACCTGATCGCTTTCTCGATATTGCCGAAAGCCTGAATCGCGCAGCCGATCTTGATGCCGTAATTCTTGAAAAGGCGCTTTTCCAGTCCGTTCGCTGGAAGGCGCTCGGTCTGGATGTGCCGCATCTTTCGGTCAACATATCGGCGCAGAGAATAAAGGACGGCCGCATGTTCGACCGGCTGACAGACCTGCAGTTTTCTCCGGGCAGCCTGTCTTTCGAGCTTCTGGAATCCATCTCATTCGATGACCACGATGAAGACCTGCGTACGGCAATCACTCGGCTTAAGTCGCTCGGTATCGACATCGAAATCGACGACTTTGGCACCGGTCACGCCTCGATCGTGAGCCTGATCGAGCTGGGGCCGAAGCGATTGAAGATAGACCGCAAATTGATCTCGCCGATCGAGGATTCTGCATCCCAGCGCAGACTTGTCGCCTCCATCATCGAAATCGGAAGGTCGCAGGATATCGAGATCGTTGCCGAGGGTGTGGAGACCGGCAAACATATTGAAATTCTGCGCGGCCTCGGATGCCACGTCTTGCAGGGTTACGCTTTTTCCAAGCCCCTTGCCGCTGCCGAGTTCATAACCTTCGTCGAAAACTGGCAAGCGCGGCAATGTGCCGACGGGTAACCGTGCAGGCAAGCCATTTGGGCGCCCTCCGGCTCCAATCTTGCAAGATGAAAGATTTGCAAACCTTGAACACAAAAGCCCCGCCAGCGGCAAGCTGGCGGGGCTTTCTGTTTCAATGATCCGAAGCGCTATCTCAGATTTCGCTCTGAGATGTGACGATCTTCGAGACCAGACCGTAGGAGACGGCTTCCTCTGCAGAGAGCCAGTAATCGCGGTCGATGTCCTTGGCGATCTTCTCTTCGGTCTGGCCGGTGGCCTTGGCAAAGATCTTGATCAGGCGCTCGTTCATCTTGACGATTTCGCGTGCCTGGATCTCGATATCGGATGCCATGCCGCGCGTGCCGCCGGACGGTTGATGGATGAGGAAGCGCGTGTTCGGCAGCGAGATACGGCGTTCCTTCGCCGCGGCTGCATAGATCAGCGCGCCTGCGGAAGCCACCCAGCCGGTTCCGATAACCCAGACCTTCGGCTTGATGAACTTGATCATGTCATGGATGGAATCGCCCGATTCGACGTGGCCGCCGGGGGAGTTCACATAGATGCGAATATCTTCGTCGCTGGCTGCGGAGAGCGCAACGAGCTGCGTATTGACCTTCTGCGCCAGTTCCTGGGTAATCGGACCGTAGATGAAGATCGAGCGCGACTTGAAAAGGTTCGCCTCTGTTTCCTTGCCGAGCGGCAATTCCTTGGTCTTGTCGTCGTTGTCGTCTTCGTCGTTCAGCACAGTCAGTGTCTCCTGCTGGGATTCATGACATCGGACATAATGTGTTCGCGGCCACAAAACAATGGAGAGTGGCCGCAAGCCACGACTAAGGCCGTCTATAAGGTGAATGACGTAGAAACCTTCGGCGACCAGCTGGCAATTGTGGTGGACATCGGAAAGCCCTGCGCCCTATCTTCCATCATATTTTTAAAGTCAGACAGAATCTGAGGGGACCATAATGTTTAGACGCCTTTCGCTCTCCGCCACCATTTTTGCCGCAGCGACAGCACCCGCCTTTGCCCATCTCAATCCGGAAGAGCACGGCTCATTCATGGCCGGCTTCTCGCACCCGCTTTTCGGCATGGACCACATCCTCGTCATGGTCGCGGTCGGACTTTGGGCTACCCAGATTTCTCAAGGTGGCAACAGGAAGGCGCTCTGGATCGTTCCCTCGACATTCGTCGGCACGATGGCGATCGGCTTTGCCCTCGCATTGTTGGGCATTGAACTTCCCTTCGTAGAACCCGCGATCTTGGCCTCCGTCATCGCCCTCGGCCTAGTTGTCGCCATCGCCGTTCGCCTGCCGACGGCCGTTTGTGCTGCAATCGTCGCCGTCTTCGCTCTTTTCCACGGCCATGCCCATGGCGGTGAACTCGGTTCTGCAGGCGCATTCCAGTTCGGCGCCGGCTTTGTCATCGCAACGGCGTTTTTGCACCTCGCCGGCATTGCCGCAGGCCTCGGCATCTCGCGTTTCAGCCCTTATGTCGCCCGCATTCTCGGCGGCATCACCGCGCTTCTCGGCCTGTCGCTCGCATTTGGGGGCTGAAGCAATTCCGGCAAAGGTTGAACCCTGTTCTGCCTTGGCAATCGCACCAAACAGAGAGTTGCGCATTACCGAGATTTAATCTTGCGGCGATTTGAAATGCCGCAATCGCCGCTTACCTCCTTGGACAGCCCAAATGCCCAAGGAGGCAAGAATGTCACCGGAAGAACGCCAGCTTCTCAATTCTCTGTTCGAACGCGTCCGTACCGCCTCGGCAACACCGCGGGATCGGGATGCGGAAGACTTGATCGATCAGGAAACCCGCAAACAGCCCTACGCGACCTATTACCTGGCCCAGGCGGTTGTCGTTCAGGAAAAGGGGCTGGAAGCGGCATCCAACCGTATCCGGGAGCTGGAAGACCGCGTCCATGAGCTGGAAGCCGCGCAGGGCGAAAATCGCCAGGCGGAACAGGGCGGTGGCTTCCTGAGCTCGATCTTCGGATCGCAGCAATCGCGCGCCCAGGCGCCGGTCCAGCAATCGTCCGCTCCAACCTCCGGTCCGTGGGGCGCCCGTCCGACATACGAGGGCCCTCGCGGTTATGACGACGGTTACCGCGCTCCTCCTCCACCCTATGGCGCACAGGCATCCGCCCCTCAACCATCCGGGCCATGGAGCAGCGGCCCCTCCCGCGGACCGTCAGCCGGCAGCAGCTTTCTCACCGGCGCACTCGGCACTGCAGCCGGGGTCGCCGGCGGCATGCTGCTTGCCAACTCGTTGTCAGGCATTTTCAGCAACCACATGGCGGGCGCAGGTCTCGGCAACCCGCTCGCCGGCGCCAGCTCCTTCGGTGCCTCCGAGCAGCCGGCAGTCGAGGAGACCGTCGTCAACAACTATTATGGCGACGACGCGATACGCGAGGCATCGGACAAGTCGGACGATGGCAACAACGACAATGACAACGACGCTTGGCAGCAGGCCGGCTATTCGAATGACGATGCCGATCAGGACAATGGCGACTTCGACAGTAACGACGATAGCTTCGACGTCTGATCGATAAAGCCACCAACGAGAAAGCGCCGGGCAGTGATGCTCCGGCGCTTTCTTATTCCGCCAATGCGGCAGCCTATCCCAGCCCCTCGCTTTGGCTCGGTGCGTTCGTCACTGCAATCGATTCACTGGATCGATTGCTCCGGCTGCGCCGGACCGTTCTTCACCCACGTCCGCGATAGGTCGGTACGCCCTGATCCGGCAGCCACACGCCTTCCGGCACGGCGCCCGTCTGCCAGAACACGTCGATCGGAATGCCACCGCGCGGATACCAGTAAGCGCCGATCCTCAGCCATTTCGGCTGAAGCAATTCGACCAGCCGCTTGGCGATATAGACCGAGCAATCCTCGTGGAAGGCGCCGTGATTGCGGAACGAGGTCAGAAACAGCTTCAGCGACTTGGATTCGACCAGATAGGCATCGGGAATATAGTCGATGACGATATGGGCGAAATCCGGCTGGCCGGTCATCGGGCAGAGCGAGGTGAATTCCGGCGCGGTGAAGCGCGTCACGTAATCCGTGCCCTGGTTGCTGTTCGGCACACGCTCCAGCACGGCCTCTTCCGGGCTCTTCGGTGCGTCTACCTGTTTTCCGAGCTGCGACAGCCCGCTGACATCCGTCATCGTCATTCGCCCATTCCTTCCAGGCTTGTATGTCCTTCGACTTCGACCTTCTGTCCATGGGCGCGCTCACCTTCGGGCTCCACATGAATGGCCAGTGTGGCGCCGGGAATAGCCTCTTTGATCGCATCTTCCAAGCGGTCGCAGATATCATGTGCCTCACCGACCGTCATCGAAGCCGGTACGACCAGATGAAAATCGATGAAGGCGGCCGCTCCTGCCCGCCGGGATCTGAGGTCATGAACCCCGAGCGCACCAGCCGAATGCGCCGTGATCGCATCGCGCACCGCCGCTTCTTCATCCGGCTCCAGCGCCTTGTCCATCAACCCGCCAAGTGAATGCGAGATCACCTTGTATCCCTGCCAGAGAATGTTGATCGCAACGAGAATGGCGAGCAGCGGATCGAGGATCGCATAACCGGTAAAAACCGCGAGGATCAGACCGATAAAGACACCCGCCGACGTCACCACGTCCGACATGATGTGATGACCATCAGCCGCCAGTGCTGGAGAACGATGTGCCGTCCCGACCCGGATTAGGATCGTCGCCCAGATGGCGTTGATGACGCCCGCGACGGCGTTGATCGCAAGCCCCAGCCATGGTGCCTGCATGGCTTCCGGCGAGAAGAGTGCACCCCAGGCCTCCTGAATGATCAGGATAGCAGCAACGATGATCAACACACCCTCGACAACCGCCGAGATATATTCCGCCTTATGATGGCCGAACTGGTGGTCGTGATCGGCCGGCCGCTGCGCGTATCGGATGACGAAATACGCAATGAATGCGGCCGTGACATTGACCAGCGATTCCATGCCGTCGGAAAGCAGTGCCACGGAACCCGTCACCCACCAAGCCAGCATCTTGAGCCCCATCACCCCGATCGAGATGGGAATACCCCAGAATGCGAGCCGCTCGACGATAGCTCGATCTTTGTTAAGCGCCGTGTTCACCGGTTTGTCCTTCATTCGCTGCGCCATGATCCAGACGCCTTTTTGCTGGTGAGAATGACTTGCAGAAGCCATGCCCTGAAACGACGAAACCGCCACGGCGAGCGGTCTCGCAGCAGCGGTTTCGGATGAGTGAGCATATGCCGCAGAGCGTCGGTTTTGTCAAAGCGCTTTCAGGATCAAATCTCCTTGCAAGGAAAACATAACCATTTATATAACGAGTTATATAATATTATGGAGAGGTACGCATGCCTCACGACATCGTCAAAGACTTCGGTTACCTTACCCTGGGAACGAGGCTTCGCCGCCTCGGGGAAATGGTGCAGGCCAATACCCAGCTGATCATGCAGCAGCATGGCATCGATCTGCCTGCAGCACATTATCCCTTTCTTGCAGCGATCGACCGCAACGGGCCGCTGACGGTCGGGGAACTTGCCGATGTCATCGGCATATCGCAGCCGGGCGCCACGCGCACGATCGGCCAGTTGGCGGAGGCAGGATTGCTCGACCTGTCCGTCAGCGATGGAGACCAGCGCCGCAAGCAGGTCTCGCTAACCAAGGCAGGACAGGAGCTCGTCGATTATTCCACCCGCGAAGTCTGGCCGGGCGTCGAAGCCGCCGTCAGAAACCTTTGCACCGATCTCGACGGCTCCTTCCTGGAGCAACTCGCATCCATCGAAGACGGCCTCAAGCACCGCCCGCTGATCGAGCGCATGAATAAAGACAAGGAAACGAAATGACCCACATCCTCGATCGCCCGGCCTGGAACGCGCTGGCCACCGTCCACTCGGCCTTCGCCGAAGGCACCCCGCACGCCAAACGTTATTCTCCCTCGATCGTGCCCTTCGCCGCGATGCAGGACGATACGGCAGAAAGCATCGCCGCAATCAAGGCCCTGCCGCTGACCGGCGAGACGATGGCGTTGGTCGAAGCGGGGCCGATCCCCGCCCTTCCCGGTTTCGAAACCATCATCGATGCCACGCTGGTGCAGATGCTGGCCGACAAGCCGTTCGACAGGATCGAAGAGCCTCGCATCGTAAAACTGGGCGAAGAGGACGCGGCGGATATGCTGGCGCTTGCAACACTCACCAAGCCCGGCCCTTTCACGCTGAAGGCGCAGTCACTCGGCACCTTCTGGGGTATCCGCATCGATGGCCGGCTCGTCGCCATGGGCGGCCAACGCATGCGCCAGCCGGGCTTTGCCGAATTGAGCGGCCTCTGCGTCCACCCGGATTGCCGGGGCAAAGGTCTCGGCAAGCTGATGCTGCGCTTCGTCGCCGGCGAAATTTCCGCCGGCAACGAGGCCGTCTATCTGCATGCCTACAAGCATAACGAGGGTGCTGTCGGCCTCTACCGCTCGCTCGGCTTTGCCATCCGCAGCGACATGAATTTCCGCGTCGTCAAGCGGGCGGAGTAGATCAGTCGAAAAGCAACGCCATCTTGACGCTGTCGATATAATGCCCGTCGATCTTCACCGCATGGCGGGCAATGCCTTCGTGCTCAAAACCGACCTTCTCATAAAGGGCGATGGCGCGAAGATTGTCCGCATGCGCATTGAGTTCGATCCTGCGCAGGCCTGCAGCCCTTGAGGCATCGAGCACGGCGGCAATCAGCCGCCTGCCGAGCCCCCGGTCGCGATAGCCGGGAATGATGCCCATGCCGAGCGTACCGCAATGCGCCTGCGCATCTCGGGCAGCACGCCTGATATCGCACCACGCGACGACCCTGCCATCCGCCACAGCCACCATATGCGGATGACCGCCGGCGATGTTATCGCGAACGTAGGCCAGCGATGCCTCGATCGGCGGCGCCTCAAGAAAGATCAGGTACTTCCGCTCACGCGCAACGATGTCGAGGGCCTCGCGAAATCCCTCGACATGATCTTCCCGTATCGGCTCGATACGGATTTCATCGGTCATATTATGCCGCCTTCGTCTCGCGCTTCCTTGCCAGATGCGCCACGACATTCTCGATCATCCGCATCCCGGCATCGCCGCCCAGCGTCATGATCGATTCCGGGTGAAACTGCACGGCCGCAATCGGCTCCTTGGCATGCTCGATACCCATGATCGTGCCATCCTCACTTTCGGCAGTAATGATGAAATCGCGGTCGAGCGTTGCCGGATCGGCGAAGATCGAATGATAACGGCCGACGGTCACTTCCTTGGAAAGTCCCGAGAAGACGATCCCCGGTTCCAGCACCCGGATACGCGACGGCTTGCCGTGCATCGGGATTGCCAGATGCCGAAGCTGCCCGCCATAAGCCTCGGCAAGAGCCTGCAGCCCGAGGCACACGCCGAAAATCGGCAGGTCCCTCGCCCGCGCCGCCTTGATCGTCGCCTTGCAGTCAAAATCCTTCGGATTGCCCGGTCCGGGCGACAGCACGACGAGATCGGGATCGATCCGGTCGAACACCTCGTCCGGCACCGGCGTGCGCACGGTGGAAACCGTCGCCCCCGTCTGGCGGAAGTAATTGGCCAGCGTATGAACAAAGCTGTCCTCGTGGTCGACGAGCAGGATCTTCACCCCCTCGCCCACACGGGCAACATCGCGGGAAACCTTGCCGGAATTGCCGGCACGCGCATCGCGAATAGCTGAAATCATGGCGGATGCTTTCAGTTCGGTTTCGGCCTCTTCCTCTTCCGGATTGCTGTCGTTGAGCAGCGTCGCCCCGGCGCGCACTTCGGCAATGCCGTCCTTGACGCGAATGGTCCTGAGCGTCAGGCCCGTATTCATGTCGCCGTTGAAGCCGACCATGCCGATCGCCCCGCCATACCATGCGCGCGGGCTGCGCTCATGGCTTTCGATGAATCGCATCGCCCAAAGTTTTGGCGCACCGGTCACTGTCACGGCCCAGGCGTGGGAGAGGAACCCGTCGAACGCATCCATGTCCGGCCGAAGGCGGCCCTCGATATGGTCAACCGTGTGGATGAGCCGCGAATACATCTCGATCTGCCGGCGTCCGATCACCTTCACCGAACCCGGCTCGCAGACGCGGCTCTTGTCGTTTCGGTCGACGTCGGAGCACATCGTCAGCTCCGACTCGTCCTTCTTCGAATTCAACAGCTTGAGGATCTGCTCGCTATCGGAAATCGCATCCTCGCCGCGCTTGATCGTGCCCGAGATCGGGCAGGTCTCGATCCGGCGGCCCGAAACGCGGACGAACATTTCCGGCGATGCGCCGATCAGATATTCCTGATTGCCGAGATTGATGAAGAAGGAATAGGGCGACGGATTGATCGCCTTCAGACGGTTGGAAATCTCCGAAGGCTTGCTGTCGCAACGCTCCATGAACTTCTGGCCGGGAACCACTTCGAACAGATCGCCGCGACGGAAACTCTCCTTCGCCTCGGTGACCAGCTTGGCATATTCGCCCGGCTTGTGATCGCCCTTCGGCGGCGTCACCGTCGTGCGCACGAACGGGTCTGGTGCGATGTCCTGGCCCTTGCCCTCGGTCGTCACTCCACCCTTGGCGAAATCGTAGCGGTCGATCCAGGCCTTGGCCGCATGGTGGTCGACGACGAGGATCTCTTCGGGAAGGAACAGAACCATGTCGCGCTGGTCTTCCGGCCGCTGCATGGCAAGCTTGATCGCGTCGAACTGGAAGGCAAGATCGTAGCCAAAGGCGCCGAACAGGCCGATCGCAGAGTCGGCTTCGGAATAGAAGAGATCGACGATTGCGCGCAAAACGGTAAACACCGTCGGCATCTTCGAACGTTCTTCCTCGGTAAACACGCGAGAGGGCTGGTTAACTGTGAGGTCGAGGCGGCGGGTTGTCCGCTCGCCAAGCGTCAGGTCCTCGACACCGGCGAGCCTGTCGGCAACGAAGCCGAGCAGGACTTCGCCACGCTCGTTATAGGCCTCGATCCACACCTTGCGGCCATTGCAGGTGATCCCGAGCGGCGGGTCGACGATCGCCGTGTCCCAGCGCGTGTAACGGCCCGGATATTCATAGTTCGACGAGAAGACAGCACCGCGGCGCTCGTCCAGCCTGTCGACATAAGACGAGATTGCCGTTGCATATTCCGCCGGACGGCGAGCCCGGCTGACGGTTATGCCGCCTCGCGTCTCGTAGGTCTCGGAACCGTCCTCGCGAATGATCGTCACCATTGTAATGCCCTTGCCTCTTCGATCTGGTTCGCCCGGTTCCCGCAAAGCGGCCAATAAAAAAGCCGCCTCGGTTCTCGGGCGGCTTGGTCTGGTCTTGTCGATGGACATGACTGGTCAAGGCCGCGTTAGCGTGCCCACCACCAGTTACCGTTGTTGTTCATCGAAATCGTCATGGGCGGAATTGTTAGCGTGGCAGGACATACCGCGCAAGCACAAAAATATTGTCCTGTGATGCGACCAAAACAGGTCGATCCGCGTTGCCCCTCTCGCCCGGCATCCGTTGCGCCGAAGCACAGTGCAGAACCGGTCCGGAGGACAGACAGGGAATGAAGCGGTCAACCTTACTCATCGCGCTTGCCGCACCTCTCATGCTTGGTGCAGCCTTGCCGCCCGAACGGCCGGCGCTGCCGGGCAGGAGCGCCGAAATCGTCGAGGTCAACGTCATCGACCGCTTCCTCAAGGATACCGGCATTCGCAAACAGTCTTCGACCAGGGAGAAGGCGAGAACCCGTAGCCGCAACACGTCGCGCAATGCCATCCCCAAACCGCCACCGCTCGCATCCGTTCCCTTACCCATTCAGAAACCGGCCGAAACCGCACACAAGGCGACGCCCGAGCCGCCTTTGGCTGCGGACAAACCGGGTGAGGCCGAAAACCGGAAGTCCGAAGAACAGGCAGCGACACCCGAGACGTATAGCGCTGAAAACAAACCGGCGCAGTCCGACCTCGCCAAGCCCGACGAGAAAGCCGCTTCTTCACCCGCAAAGCCGGAGACCGAAGACCAAACCAAGCCCCCAGTCGTCGAACAACCCTCGACCGCTACCGAACCGGCGCGCGAGGCCGAGGTTCCCACACCGCTTCCCAAGCCCGAAACCGACACTGCGGCCGCCAGATCGGACGGCGCCGAACGCGGATCACCGGAGAAGCCAGCAGAGAAACAACCCGCTCAGGCTGAAACAGAACCTGACGGCAAGCAGGATGAGGCAGGCGAAACGGAAAAGGCCGAGACGCCGCCTCCCCCGCCTCTCGTAAAAGAGGATCCACAGGAGCTGCAGGCCTGCCTGGCCGACCTGAAGGCGATCGGTGCAAAATTCGAAACAAACGATCCTATCGACGACGGCAATGGCTGCGGCATCGAGCATCCGATCGATGTGGCGGAAGTCTTGCCCGGCGTCGATCTCGGCGGCGCGACCATGCGCTGCAAGACGGCGCTTACCATGGCCCACTGGCTGAAAGACACGGTCCAGCCCGCCATGACCATCGCCATGCCGGGCCGCAAGATCGTCGGCCTCGTACCCGGCTCTACCTACCAGTGCCGTTTAAGAAACAGTGCATCGACCGGAAAGATTTCCGAACACGCTCGCGGCAACGCCTATGATGTTGCAGCCTTCAAGCTCGACAATGGCGAAAAGATCGAGATGAAACCGAGAACGGAAGATTCGACGCTGGAAGGCGCATTCCAGCGCACCGCCACTGCCGGAGCATGCCTGCACTTCACCACCGTCCTGTCACCAGGTAGCGACGCATCGCACGAAGACCATCTTCACTTGGACATCCTCGAGCGAAACGGTGGTTATCGCTATTGCCGGTAAAGGGGCTTACTGCTGCGTAACAGTGAAGGACGATCCATTGCCGGCATCGCCGCTCGAAGTGCCTCTCGTCGGAGCAGGCCTCAGATCGAGCACCGGTGAACATATGCGGACGATCCGCGAATATCCGGATTGCGTGACCTTCAACAGACCGCATTCCTCATTGGCATAAGCCGTGCGAACATAATGCCGCTGGCTTTTTGCCGCCGGTGGATAATAGCCCCGAACGAGATCGGCCGCACCGGCAGGCAATACAGCGGCAGCGCCAAACACCATGACTGCGGCGATGGACAGAGAATATTTCCCAAATACGATCGACATGAAACTCTCCGCACGAAATGAACGAGGATCGGTTTTGCCCATCCTGCGCATCATCAATTCCAAATTCAAGCTCAGGTTCCCGCGATGCTTTCCCACAGCTTGATATATTCGTTTCAAACGGCAATCGACCTGAACAATATTATCAGAACAGGCCCTCGATCTGCCCCTCGTCATTGAGAAAGATCCGTTCGGCGGATGGCGACCGCGGCAGACCGGGCATGGTCATGATTTCGCCGGTGATCGCCACGATAAAACCCGCACCGGCGGAAAGCCTCACCTCGCGAACATGCACGACATGCCCCTCCGGCGCGCCACGCAAACTCGGATCGGTAGAGAAGGAATACTGGGTCTTGGCGATGCAGACCGGCAGATTGCCATAACCCTGCTCCTCCCACGCCTTCAGTTGATCCCGCACCGGCTTGTCGGCAGTCACCTCGCCCGCATGATAGATTTTCGATGCGACCGTCTGAATCTTGTCGAAAAGCGGCGTCTCGTCCGGATAAAGCGGCTGGAACTTTGCCTGCCCGCCATCGGCAAGTTCGACCACCTTGTAGGCCAGTTCCTCGATACCCGCCGACCCTTCTGCCCAATGGCGGCAAACGATCGCATCGGCGCCTAGCCTGTCGACATAATCCTTGATCGCGGCGATCTCGGCATCCGTATCCGAAATGAAGTGATTGATAGCGACGACCACCGGTACGCCGAACTTGCGCACATTGGCGACATGGCGGCCGAGATTGGCGCACCCGCGCACCAGCGCCTCGACATTCTCGGCAGAAAGATCTTCCTTCTTCACCCCGCCGTTCATCTTCAGTGCCCGGATGGTCGCGACGATGACGGCTGCATCGGGTTTCAGCCCCGCCTGCCGGCACTTGATGTCGAAGAATTTTTCCGCCCCGAGATCCGCCCCGAATCCTGCTTCGGTGACCACATAATCGCCGAGCTTCAGCGCCGCCTTGGTGGCGATCACAGAGTTGCAGCCATGAGCGATATTGGCGAACGGACCGCCATGCACGAGTGCCGGATTGTTTTCCAGCGTCTGCACCATGTTCGGCTGCATCGCATCCTTCAGCAGCACCGCCATCGCCTTGTCAGCCTTCAGGTCACGCGCGTAGACCGGTGAGCGGTCGAAGCGATAACCGATGACGATCTGGCCGAGCCGGCGCTCGAGATCGCTGAGGTTTTCGGCAAGACACAGGATAGCCATGACTTCGGAGGCAACCGTGATGTCGAAGCCGCCTTCGCGCGGATACCCGTTTTTCGCACCGCCGAGCGACATGACGATTTCGCGCAGCGCCCGATCGTTCATGTCCATCACGCGCCGCCAGGTGATGCGACGGATATCGATATTGAGCTCGTTGCCCCAATAGACGTGATTGTCGATCATCGCCGAAAGCAGATTATGCGCAGACGTGATTGCATGGAAATCACCGGTGAAATGGAGATTGATATCCTCCATCGGCACGACCTGAGCATAGCCGCCGCCGGCCGCCCCGCCCTTGACGCCGAAACAGGGGCCGAGCGACGGCTCGCGCACGCAGATGACCGCCTTTTTTCCGATCCGGTTCAGTCCGTCGCCAAGACCAACTGTCGTCGTCGTTTTCCCCTCGCCCGCAGGCGTCGGGTTGATTGCGGTAACGAGGATCAACTTGCCGTCTCTTTTGCCCTCAAGTGAAGCAATGAAATCGGCGCTTATCTTCGCCTTGTCATGACCATACGGAATGAGATCGTCGGACGAAATCCCGAGCTTTTCGCCGATGACAATGATCGGCTGCTTTTTCGCCGCTCGGGCAATTTCGATATCCGATTTCACATCTGCCATCCGGCTTCCCTCTTGGCGACTGATAGGAACATTTTGTGTGGCATGCTTTACCGAAGCCCGCCCGCACTGTGAATAGCCGGTTTTCGGCGTCAACCGCCGATCCAAAAGAAAAAGGGCGATACGATCACTCGCACCGCCCTCGACTGGAGGCATTTAAAGAAACTGTGTTCAGAACCGCTGGGTCAGAGAGATTTTGAACGAACGGCCCGGCTCGGTGAAGTAGTCCTCGGCTCCCGGCGTAACGTTGGCATCCTTGGTGTTGAGCGCATCCCAGTATTTGCGGTCAAAGACGTTATAGATACCGGCGCGGATGCTCAGACCCTTGACCTGCTGCGGCTCCCACCATGCCGTAAGGTCGACCAGACCATAACCCGGAGCCTTGAAACTTGCCGTGGACTTGTCTGAGACGCCCTTTACCCCGGTCCACAAGGCATCGACGCCCCAGGTTTCGGTTGCATAACCAATGCCGACGATGGCCTTGAGCGGCGCAACCGAGTTGAGATACTGGTCCGTTTCCATGTTGACACCACGCGTAAAGGCCAGGCCGGCGCGGGTATTGAAACCATTTACGAAGCTCTTGTGGACGCTGAATTCTGCTCCGTAGATCTTCGCGCGAGCAATATTCTGGTAACCGGTGACGCCGAACGGAAAGTCAGCGGGATTATATCCGGCATCGGTGATCTCGTCGCTCGTGTAGGATCGGCTATCGATAAAGTTTCGGTAGCGATTGTAGAACAGGTTCACAGAACCACCGAAATCGTCGTCGCCAAGGCGAGCACCGACTTCGAACCCGTTGCTGGTTTCAGGTTCGAGATCCGGATTGCCGATCGACAGATAGCTGCCGACACCGCCATAGGTCAGGTACATTTCGTTGGAAGTCGGGGAACGGAAGCCCATTGCCCATTGACCAAACAGGGTAACGTCCTTGTTGAGTTGATACTCCGCGAGGATCTTGGGCGAGAACGCGCTGTCGCTCGAACCGTTGGGAAGCACCGGCGTTGCAGGATTGCTCAGATAAGCGGGCGTGTCTTTCGGAGAGTGGTCGTACCAGTCGAAACGGATACCAGGCGTCAACGAGAACCCGCTATCGCCGAACACCATCCGGTCTTGTGCGTAAACACTTACCTTCGAGCTATCGACGTCAGGCATATCCGACTGGTTAGTGTGCAGCATGCTGCAGGCGAACGGCGTCGGGATGATCGTGTCGCAAGAGTCAACGCCAGAGGAATACTGCTCCGCCTTGGAGAAGAACAGACTCGTCCCAAGCGTAACTGTATGATTGACCGATCCTGCTTCAAAGCCGCTGTCCAGGAAACCATTGAAGCCGAAGCCAGCCTCGGAGATTTCATTGTTTCGTATGAACGGGCCGGCAAGGCTTCCGAATCGGATCGAATCCTGGCTGGCTACGCGCTCCTGCTTCTGCCAATAGAGCGTTGCTTCGGCGGCGTCGATCAGACCGTCGGTACCGGGTGCCTCGTACTCGTAATCCAGCGACACCCGCGTACGCTCGTTGTCCTCCCCTGACGTATGCTTGCCTCCGGGCCGATAGTTGCCGGTCGCCGTCTGCGCCTGTTTCAGGTCGATATCCTTGTCGAAACGGAACCGTTCCGCCGTCAGCCCGAATCGGTGACCACCCTCGACGTCCTGACGCAGCTTGAACAGCATGTTATACTGATCATAGTCTGCCGGATTGGTTTTGGTACGGTCTCCTCCATAGCCGCCGACGCTACCGCGATTGTCCAGCTCGTGACCCTTTTTATAGCTTCCAAGGAACAGAACGGAGGTATTCTCGATCCGCTTTGCGATCGCCGCGCCGCCATACCAGCTGTGATCCGCGCTGTCGAAACCAGTCCCGACCTTGCCGCCCCAATCCTTGCCTTCGCTGATAAGATCGTCTGGTTCAAGCGTCCTGAACAGAAGCGCTCCGCCAAGCGCACCATCACCGATCCGGCTGCTATCTGCCCCCTTAACGACATTGACGGTGGCAAGGGAGAAGAAGTCTACACTGTCAGCTCCACCACTGGTTCCTCGGGCGTTGTCCCGCAGATAGCTGAGCGGAATGCCATCGACCAAGGTCGTGACGCGATTTCCTTCAAGTCCTCGGATATTTACCGAATTGGTTGCCCGGTTGAAGTTCACGCCAGGATCGATCGATCGGCCGAGATCAGTGATAGACTGAACCTGCTTCTTCTCAAGCTGGGCTTCGGTCGTTTCCGTAGCTGTGGGGGTGTTCTCAGCATCACCTGACTTGGCTACCCTTTTCCCTTTCAAGACAATGGGTTCAAGGGCCGTTCCGCTCTGCTCGGCCTGCTGCGCCGATGCTTCTGCAGCCATCGAAAGCAGCGCGAGAGCGGTGCAGGTGGTAAGGATCGATCGAAGACGCCGGCTGGCCATAGCTATCCCTTTATATGGCCGCACGTCATCACCCCTCGCACGAAAGCACGATGGAAACGGCGGACCAATTTAAAATCTGTCGAAAATGTGGCGGGCAGCTGAAATCTGCCTTATTCATGCCATTAGAAAACATGACTATCGTTGTCAATTATTAAAACATGACTCTATGAATCATGTTTCTGTGATCCACTCCAAGTGATTAAAATGCAACAAAGCACGGCGTATCCGGTCTTGCCGGAACTACCTCTGGCCTATTATGTGAAGCACCCCTGATTAAGCCGGAGCGCACTTGATGAAATCGCTGGAACTGCTGGTCGAGAAGATCATCCTCTCAAGCCGCTGGCTGCTGGTCGTCTTTTACATGGGCCTGGTCGCCGCGCTGGCCGTCTATGCGCTTTCCTTTGCCTTCAAGTTCTGGAAGGTCGCCCAGAACGTCTTCACGCTGGGCGAAGCCGAAATGATCCTCGCCATGCTCGGCCTTATCGACGCAGCGCTCGTCGCAAGTCTTATCGTCATGGTGATGATTTCGGGTTACGAGAACTTCGTCAGCCGCTTCGATGAGGCTGAAGCGGACGTTTCCTTCCTCGGTAAGCTCGATGCCGGTAGCCTCAAGATCAAGGTCGCATCCTCGATCGTCGCGATCTCCTCGATCCACCTGTTGCAGATCTTTCTCAATGCCGCTCAATACACCGATGGGCAGCTGATGTGGTATACGATCATCCATCTTGCCTTCGTCGTCTCCGCCGTTATGCTCGGCTGGCTGGAACGGATCATGGCCGCCACCAAGGCCGACAAGAACGAAGGCAAGCACGAAGCGCATCTTTAATGTACTTTCGCGGCCTTTCGCCACGGGCAGAAGTACCGCCGCAGGAGCAAAGTCTCGAACTGAATAATTGATTCGTAATCCATGTCGCTTATCCGATGCATAGACTGCACTGGAGAAAGACATGACGGTTGGCCGCGAGAATTTGCTTTCCATTAACGGGCTGCGATTGAAGCAGGGGGAAAGGATACTTCTCGTCGAGGATTCCGTCGCGCTCTCGACCTTGCTCACCCAAAGACTGGAAGAGGAAACAGGGGCCACCGTCACACGCTGCGGCTCCCTCTCGGCGGCCCGCAAGAACATCGCCGAAGGCACGTTCCTGCTTGCCCTGACCGGCCTCAACCTCCCCGATGCCCCCAATGGCGAAATCCTCGACATGTTGCTGCAAGAGGAAATCCCGACAATCGTCTTCACGGCAATGTTCGATGCGGACACAAGGGAGCGCTGCACCAGGAAAAAGATCGTCGACTATATCGTCAAGGACGGCACAAAAACGGTAGACAAGGTTGTGCAGACCGTCAGCCGTATCCTTGCCAACAGCGCCCATAAGATACTTGTTGTCGATGACGCCCGCGCCGCCCGTTCGGAACTCTTCGAAATCCTCAGCCGTCAGAATTTCCACGTTCTGGAAGCGCGCTCGGGCAGGCAGGCACTTGAAATTCTGACGAGCGACGAGACGATCGATCTCGTCATCACCGACCACCACATGGCAGACATGGACGGATACGAGCTGACCCGCCGTATTCGCCAGACGCGTAATTCCGAACAGTTGCGCATCATCGGCATTTCGTCCTCGTCGGATCGGCTTCTGTCTGCGAGCTTCCTGAAAGCCGGAGCGTCGGATTTCATCTATCGGCCTTTCGTCCATGAAGAGCTCAAATGCCGCATCGACAACAATGTCGAGACACTGACACAGCTCAATCATCTCCGGCGCCTGGCGGAACAGGATTATCTCACCGGCCTCGCCAACCGGCGCCATTTCTTCTCGACCATGCGCCAGCATGGCAGAGACGCCACGCAAGGCTCGATCGCCCTTCTCGATATCGACCACTTCAAGACCGTGAACGACACCTACGGCCATGATGCCGGCGACGCCGTCTTGCAGGCGATTTCGCTCGTCATGGCTGACATGTGCATTCCGGCAAAGCACATGCCTGCCCGCATCGGCGGCGAGGAATTCGCCATATGCCTGAGCCAGCTGGACGCGTTTCAGGCACACTCCTTCTGCGAAGAACTGCGCAAAAGGATCGAAGAGCGTGTGATCGAGGTCGGTAACCGTTCCATATCAGCGACAATATCCATCGGCGTCGTCGAATTCGAGCCGGGTGAAACCTTTGAGAACCAGCTCAATGCAGCCGACCAGCTTCTTTATCTGGCAAAGGCAAATGGAAGAAATCGGGTTTACTCCACGCTCACGATCCCGGAGGCGATCAATGCGATTGCTTCCGCGGGCGGCTAGGTTGACGTGGGACCGCATTGATCCCTTGGCCACGGGCATCGGCTTCTTGCGTGATGCCTTCCACACCTCATGCAGAATGCTCGATGCATTGCAGCAAGCCATCGCTTCAGAACACTCGGCGAAGCGCAGCTTTCCGGCTTTACGTTAAGAAAAGCGGCCGCGAGCTTATTTTGCCGTGCGCGGCATTTGCCCATAAGTGACTGAAATCAAATAAACAACATGACCACATGTCATAAAAGTTGTTAACTGGTGGGATTTAGACGACTTTCCGCTGGCTATTAAACGTAAGTAGTATATTTATTAACAATAACATAGCTCCTTTGAACCCGAAAAACTGATGATAACTCACGAACGGCAGTCGGTGCTGAGCAGCGAGATATCTGCGGCCCATTCGCAAGAAGGTCTATTCTTGGCCTTGCGACGGGTTACGCATGAATTCAGTTTGCAGCACATCACCTTGCTCTCGCTGAATAATCCCGACGAAAAGCTGCTGTCTCGTATGATTGTGCAAAGCAGCATTCCTGAGCCGTATTTTGCGGAATTCGACCGCAAGCGCCTGCTCGAAAAATGCGCTCTTGCCGATATCATCATCCAGTCGAAGTTACCGTTCTGCTGGTCTATTGGGGATCCGCTTCAATCTCGTCCCTTCCCTGTCGACAGCGCTATCGAAGATCTTCAGCGGCGCTACGGATTGATCACCAGTGTCGCAATGACACTTCATTCACTTGAAGGCGAGCGCTTCATCATGCGCTTTGATGGCGCCCGCCCTCGCCTCACCCAGGTCGAGCTCAACGAGATCGGCATGATCACCCTGCATTCGTTCGATATGTTCGAAAAGATCAGGCGCAACGAACGCAAGGCAACGCCCTCTCCCCTCACAGTTCGCGAACTCGAAGTGGTGCGCTGGACAGCTCAGGGCAAGACCTCGGTCGAGATCGGCCAAATACTCACCTTGTCCGATCACACGGTAAACGCCTACATGACCAACGCCATCAAAAAACTCGATTGTGTCAACCGCACCCAGCTTGTAGCGAAGGCTCTCAGACTTAGGCTTATTGCATAGATCAAAGCAGCCCCGGCTGGAGAAAAACTGAAATTGGCATCCTGGATCGAGCATTCGCGCAAACCTTACGAGGCCCAACACCAGCTTGTCGGCTTGAGCGATAGGGAAGTTCTGGAACTTGTCGGCTCGTTTCGCCTCTGCGGCTTCTGGCGCTTCAACGTCGACAGCGGCCATCTATTCGGCACGATCGAATACTGCCAGATTTTCGGAATTACGCATTGCGACGGACCACTTGATCTTGTCAGGCTCAGTGCGGCCATCCATCCCGATGACCTGACGGTGATGATGGAAACTTTTGAGCGCGCGAGCGCCTCGCAACTGACCTTCCACAATCTCTATCGAGTAAAGACAGACCCCACGAACTTCAAGTTCGTCCGCAGCGTCGGAAAATTCCGCGCAGACGGCGCAGGACAGGGTGACGTCATCGGCATGACATACGAACTCTTCCCACAGGCAAGTACGACGATCGGTTTCATCCCCGACGAAGATCTTCTCAGGGGCTGACCAACTTGCTTTACCTCGTGTCCTCCGAAAGTGTTCACCGCTTTCGGGAAAAAGACATGCGGTAAACGCAAAGAGCGAAACCATGGCAAGCGAATCTGGAAGATTCGCGACAAGCTTTAGCGGTCGAGCACCAGCCGGATCTCCACCAGATTGGAGCGGACCCGTAGGGTATAAAAGCCCATCACCGCAAGATGGGTCGGCATGATCCAGCCATCTTCGGCACCGTTTGAAATGATGGCCGGCTGGATGCGCAGCGCTGCCTGCATCTGTTTCAGCATGTCGGTCCACAACGGAGCGAGATTACGCTCGCGAATGACCTGCGAGAAATCAGCGCCAGCAGCAGACAGAATTGCATAATAGCCGTAAATCTGCCCATAGGCGAACCAGAAACGGTCATCCGCCCGCGTGTCGAACCAACCGCCGTTATAGTTTTCCGAACGCTCGCGAAGGATGGCAGACGTGCCGCCGAGATCGTTCGCCACACGGTCGATGAACTGCACGAGATTGTCGGCGCGGCTGTCGAATGTTGCCGAGCAGTTGCCCAGCTCGGTGTTGAACTTGTGCAGGCTGTTGATCGCCGCCCGATAATAGCTCGGCGTCGGCGTCTTCGGGCCAAACGGGCTCAATCCGAAATACCAGGAATATTCGTCGAACTGCAGATTGCTGCGCGCATCCTGAAGATTGGTATTGACGCCAGAAGTTCCCCGCATCCGCGCCAGCGTATCGACCAGCTCCACCGAGGTGCGGCGCACGGCCTGGTTCACGCCGCGCTGGAACGACGCCTTGTTATCGAGGAAAGGCGTATGGTCCCAGTCCATCCCGAAAAAGCCGAGACGGTAGAGAAGCATGGAGGATATCCACGCATTCTGGTTGACGTTCATGTCGGTGAGATCGGCCGCCGCATCCGCGATAGCGGATGTCTGGCATTGCTTGGCGGCAGCTATACCGGACGTGCCGGCAGTCTGCGCCTGCGCTTGAGCCTCGACACCGGGTACAGGTAACTCCTGGCCGGCAGGCATGTTGCGCTCGTTCCATCGATAGGTGTCAACGAAATTCGGATCGAAGCCGCGCCAGACCTGCGTCTGCCAGATGAAATAACCGTATAAGGCAACGAGCAGCACTGCGAAGATCGCAATCGGACCCTTCACCCAGAGACGGCGTCCCCGATACCAGCCATGCGCCGCCATCAGCGGCCAAATCAACCACGCGACCAATATCCGGACGCCACGCCCGATGGCAGCAGCCACGCCTTTGAAGAATCCGGTGATCTGGTCGCGCATCTAGTCCTCCTGGAAGCCGATCGGTCACCGCTGACATATGATGCCGATCCATCGAGTACAACACTTGCCATAGGCAGGACTGGAACAAATTCGAAAGGGATAACGTCGCACTCCCGTTTCGGAAGGTTTCGTAGCCGATATTTCACGCATCCTCGAAACGCTTGGCAAATGCGATATCGGTCCTCTGCCGGCTGCGATCGAGCCTCGCGCCCGGCAAAAGACCGTTTCCGAGGCGCCAGACCGGCCTGGAAAGGTGCGGATAGGCATCAGGCGAAAGGCTATGCGCCTCCCTTTCACGATCGAAGGAAAGCATGACCGAATAGAGATCGAGAAGGTTCTCGATATCGAAGCCAAGCTTCTGCAAAAGCAGGTTCAGATCGCGCACACCGCTATTAAAGGCACGCGAAACCGGATCGACCAGGCCAATCATGCTTTCGAAAGCCGGACCGTATTCGCTTGCGCCTTCATTCCCTTCGCCGAGCCTCGCTGACACTCCCGCCACGTCGCTCACCTTGAAAGCTGCGAGCATTGTCAGCGCGTCTTCAGCCGCTATCCGCTGGCCGATCACGGTCTGGCGATGCGTCTCGATAAGCCCCGCCAGCCTGTCCGCCCGGCCAAGGATCGTCCGCAACCGCTCGACCCCACCGGCTCTCGCTGCTCGCCTTTCGATCCGGCGGCGCATTGCCTTTCTGGAAAACAAGCCGAGAAACAGGTCACTCGCCAGCGGGGTTTCCCTGTCGTTGAAAATTGCCCGCTGCTCGTCGACGGCAGCGCCGATCTCTGCCACATGTGCCGCGAGTTCGGGATAGACGCTTTTCTGCAGCATAAGCAGTGCCAAGCGTCGCGCGCCAAGTTCGTCAAAAGCGTCGCCTTGCAGCAGCCGCGGCGTGCTCATCGGCCCGGGGATCACTGCCAGCAAATGCGTGCCGGCTTCAACGACAGCTTTCAGACCGGCGCGAATTTCGGCCACCGTGTCCTCGAAGCGAGTGGAACTCTCTACCTTCATCTCTTCCTCCCTACCCGGAGAAAGAAATAGGGCCGCTGCGCATTTTGACGACAGCGGCCCTGCAATAATAACTAGGTGATAAAAAGGGTAATGCTTAGGTGATGAAAAGTTCTGGTTTGAAAAACGGCAAGCTCAGAGACCGAGCTTTGCAATCTCGGCGTCGAGGCGTTCCTTTGCCTTCTTCGGCATCTTGGCGGCCTTGACTGCGTCAATGTTGGATGGTGCGTCACCGACGACAACGAGCGCAATCATGCCCATGCCGAAATGTGGCGTGCACTTGAAGACATAGGCCCCGGCCTGATCGACGGTCACAACCAGATCCTGGCTGATCTTGCCCTTGATATCGGCCACACCTTCCGGAACCAGACCTGGCATGGAAGCCGCATCGTGCCCCTTGTCGACAGAGACAAACTTGATCGTATCGCCCGGAGCGGCCTTCACGGCGGCCGGTTCGAAGACCATTGCCTGACCGTCAGAGCCCTTGTTGAGCATCTTGATCTCGATTTCGGCGGACAGTGCCGGCAAGGCCAGCAGAACCGCGCCAGCAGCCAGCGTGGCGGTCTTCAGTATCGTTCTGATCATCGAATTCTCCTGCGAGGGTCCGCGGCACGACCGCGATGAGTGCGTTTTACCGCTGCAGGACTTTGGCGCTTTGACATTGGTCAATAGAACGAAGCCTCCCCGTTTTTTTAGGGGGCTGGCGCCGAGGGCTTAGTCGCAGCGCATCTTTTCTTCCCAATGCCGCCGGCAAAGTGAAACGTATTTCTCATTGCCGCCCACCTCGACCTGAGCGCCCTCGCGGATCACCTCGCCTGCCCCGTCCACCCTGACGACCATCGTCGCCTTGCGGCCACAATGGCAAATGGTTCGGACTTCCCGCAACTCGTCGGCAATCGCCAGCAGTTCATACGACCCCGGAAACAGCTTGCCCTGAAAATCGGTGCGCAAACCATAGGCCATGACGGGAATACCGACCCGGTCCGAGACCCGCGCCAGTTGCCATACCTGCTCTGCCGAAAGAAACTGTGCCTCGTCGACGAAAACGCAGGCAATCGGTTCCTGAGTGTGCATGTCAGCGATGGCCGTAAAAAGATCATCGTTCTGGCCAAAGGGGATAGCTTCGGAAGAAAGCCCTATGCGTGAAGCGACCTTACCCTTGCCGGCTCGCTCATCCAGCGCAGCGATAAAGATCACCGTGCGCATGCCGCGTTCCCGATAATTGTAGGAGGCCTGCAAGAGCATCGTCGACTTGCCGGCGTTCATCGTCGCGTAATGGAAATAGAGCTTGGCCATGGCTGGCGTTTTCTTACCCTCCGGCGGCAAGCGGAAGACAGGCCGCCGGATAACCACAGATTTTTGCGGGTGGCTCGCGGCCGTTTAGCCGAACAGCGTCACGATATGATAGGTCAGATAGGAGATCAGGGCCGCAGCCGGCATGGTCACGATCCAGGCGATCACGATATTGCCGGCAAGCCCCCAGCGCACCGCTGAGACGCGCCGCGCAGCACCGACACCGACGATCGCGCCGGTGATCGTGTGGGTGGTCGAAACCGGAATGCCAAGCCAGGTCGCACCGAACAGGGTCAGCGCGCCACCCGTCTCGGCGCAAAAGCCCTGCATCGGGTTCAGCCGCGTGATCTTGGATCCCATCGTGTGAACGATCCGCCAGCCGCCGAACAGCGTGCCGAGCGCCATGGCCGACTGGCAGGTGATGACCACCCAGAAGGGCACGTAGAACTCCGACCCCAGATAACCCTGGCTAAACAGCAGCACTGCGATGATCCCCATCGTCTTCTGCGCATCATTGCCGCCATGGCCGAGCGAATAGAGCGAGGCGGAAACGAACTGCATGATGCGAAAGGTCCGGTCGACCGCAAACGGCGTCTGGCGCACGAAAATCCAGGAGACGGTAAGAACCAGCACCAGCGCCAGGAAAAACCCGATTGCCGGCGACAGGAAGATCGCACCCGCGGTTTTCAGGAAGCCACCCCAGACGATCGAGGAAATCCCCACCTTTGCAAGCCCGGCGCCGATCAGACCGCCGACCAGTGCATGCGAAGAACTGGACGGGATCCCGAATATCCAGGTGACGATATTCCAGATGATCGCTCCCATCAGCGCCGCAAAGATGACCGCAGGCGAGACGATGCCCGGATCGATGATGCCGGTTCCAAGCGTTTCGGCCACATGCAGGCCGAAGAACATGAAGGCGATGAAATTGAAAAAGGCGGCCCAGGCCACCGCATATTGCGGCTTCAGCACGCGGGTCGAGACAATCGTCGCGATCGAGTTTGCCGCATCATGCAGGCCATTGAGAAAATCGAAGAACAGCGCGATGCCGATCAATCCGACCAGCAGCGGAAAGGCGAGTGTCAGGTCCATCAAACGTTCTCGATCACGATACCGCTGATCTCATTGGCGACATCCTCGAAGCGGTCGACGACCTTTTCGAGTTCGCCGTAGATCTCGCTGCCGATCATGTAGGCCATGGCATTGCCGGAAGCGCCGTGCCGCTGGAACAGATCCTTGAGACCCTGGTCATGCAGATCATCGGAGCGACCCTCGACCCGCATCACCTCTTCCGCAATCGCGCTGAGCCGCTGCGCATTGGCGCCGAGCTTATCGAGCAGCGGGATGGCTTCCGCAACGAGATGCGCCGCCTTGACGACCTCTTCGCCCATCTGCCGCATCAAGGGATCGAACTCCGACTGCTCGAACAGTCGAATGGTCTTCACCGTCTTGTGCATCATGTCGATCGCATCATCCATCGACTGGATCAGATCCTTGATGTCGCCGCGATCGAAAGGGGTGATGAAGCTGCGACGAACCGCAAGCAGTACGTCGCGGGTAATGTCGTCCGCACGATCCTCGAGTGTGACGATGCGCTCGCAATTCGCCTCGACATCCTTTCCGTTGAGAAGCTCGCCAAGCGCTTCGGCCGCCTCCACGACGGTCCGCGAATGTTCGGAAAACATGTCGAAGAACTTGTCTTCGCGCGGCATCAACTTCCGGAAAATACTCATCATGGCAATAATCCCTGCTGCGGCACCAACATCAGGGCCGTCACAAAACCGTCATAAAAGCCATCGGACGGCTGGAATCAACCGCAAAAATCGGCATTTAAACGAGCATGAAACCTGTCAACAAAGACAAGAAGTCGCAAAACACCAAACAGAGCCCGAAGCCGCGGACACTGTTGCAGCAACTCGCACAGATGCCGGAGAAGCTTTTCAGCGGTGAGTTTCGCCAGCAATACGGCGCGCTCTGCTTTCGCTGGGCGGGTGATGGCAACGCCATCGAGATACTTGTCATCACCTCGCGGGACAGCGGTCGCTGGGTAATTCCCAAGGGCTGGCCGATGAAGAAGAAACAGCCGCATGAGGCAGCAGAGATCGAAGCCTGGCAGGAAGCAGGTGTGCGCGGGGGAGCGCGAAAAAAGCCGGTCGGCCGTTACACCTATCTCAAATGGCTGGACAATGGCGATGTTGCGCCCTGTGTCGTCGACGTTTTTCAAGTCGAAGTGGCGGAGGTGGAGAAGGACTTCAAGGAACGTGGCCAGCGTGAGATTGTCTGGCTTTCACCCAGTGAAGCCGCATATCGCGTCCGTGAAGTCGAACTCAAATCGCTGATCATCGACTTCAAGCCGAAGAAGAAATAGCGCCGCTCAACCCAGAGCGGAAAGGACGAAATCGGCACGCTCGACAACAGAGACCTTCGGCAGGATCATCACCTCATAGCCGAGTTTGGGATAAGCTGCGGCAAGGCGTTCATATTCCGCAACCGCATCATCAAGCGAATGCAGCCGCTCGGCGTCCCCTTCATAGATTTCCGGCCACGGCGGTGTCATGAAAACCGTCGGATGATACGGATGGATCTCATTCAATCGCTCGACCATAGGCTCTCCGGTCACCTGTTCCAATGCGACGGCGGCATCGACCAGCCCGCGATCGAAGAACGTCCAGCCTGTATTCCCGGCAGCAGCCTGCCTGTCGGCAACCGCCATATCGATCGCCAGCCGCGCAAAGGCGGCAAGATCCACCCAGGGCAGCGCTCTCCCCTCGCCTTGCATCTCCTGCCTGACGATCCGTCGTCCCGGCTCCTCGACCACGGAAAATCCACGAGCACCGAGTTCTTCAAGAAGCGTCGACTTGCCTCCACCGGAACATCCGGAAATCACCACGAACCGGTTCATGCATATCCTCCACATGTTGTCGCGACAGCCGTTGCTGGCTAGCATATTTTCGAATGCGGAAAGCCAACGCCTTCCATTTTGGCTTTTCTGAAAAAAGCGACCCTACTTCCCCAAGGACAAAGCAATGCGTTCATCCAAGATCATCCACATCGTCACCTGTCACGCGGAAGGCGAAGTCGGTGATGTCATCGTCGGTGGTGTCGCACCGCCTCCGGGCGATACGATCTGGGAACAGTCGCGCTTTATCGCAAAAGACCAGACCTTGCGGAATTTCGTTCTCAACGAACCGCGCGGCGGCGTCTTCCGCCACGTCAACCTTCTCGTGCCGCCAAAGAACCCGAAAGCCCAGATGGGCTGGATCATCATGGAGCCGGAAGACACGCCGCCTATGTCAGGATCGAACTCCATCTGCGTCTCCACCGTCCTTCTCGACAGCGGCATCATCCCGATGACCGAACCCGTGACGAAAATGGTTCTGGAAGCTCCGGTGGGATTGGTCGAGGTCGAGGCCGAATGCAGGAACGGCAAGGCCGAGCGGATCACCGTCACCAACGTCAAGAGCTTTGCCCAGAAGCTCAGCGCATCGCTCGATGTCCCGGGCCTCGGAACCATCACGGTCGATACCGCCTATGGCGGCGACAGTTTTGTTGTCATCGATCCCGACGAGATCGGCATCGATCTCATTCCAGAAAATGCCCGGCTGATCGCCGAAACCGGCATCAGGATCACCAATGAGGCAAACCGGCAGTTGGGCTTTTCGCATCCGGAAGACATCGGCTGGAACCACATCTCCTTCTGCCTGTTTGCCGGCAAAACATATCATGAGGACGGCGAACTCACGGCGAAATCCGTCGTCGCCATCCAGCCCGGCAAGATCGACCGCTCTCCGACCGGCACTGCCGTCTCGGCACGCATGGCCCTGCTTCACGCACGCGGCCAGATGAAGGAAGGCGAAACCTTGACCGGCATCTCTATCATTGGCACACGCTTCGTCGGAAAGATCGTCAGGGAAACGGAAATCGCCGGAAACAAGGCCATCATCCCCTCGATCACCGGCCGTGCCTGGATAAGCGGCACCTCTCAACTGATGCTCGATCCCTCCGACCCCTTCCCCGGCGGCTACAAGCTTTCCGATACCTGGCCGATGCTCACATAGGTAATCGTCCTCACTCCACCTCACCCAGATGATGGCGAACCCACTTCATTTCCTCAGACGCGGTGCGTCCGAAATGTCGCCGGAAATCTCTCGCAAATTGCGAGGTGCTCGCGTATCCGACCGATGTGGCCACGTCGGTGATCTTGCCGCGGCGCGCAATCATCAGCCTCGCCTCGTGCAACCGCATCGCCTTGACATATTGTATCGGGCTACTGCCGGTCAGCTCCTTGAAATGACTGTGGTAGGACGGCACGCTCATCCCGGCATTGCTCGCCAAGTCTACGACAGAGATGCCTGCGCCGTAGTTCTCCCTGAGAAATTTGAGGCTTCGGACAACGCGTCCTGCTGCCCCGTCCTGCTGCAGAGCCGCGATCATCGCGCCGCCCTGCGGGCCGACAAGCACCCGGTAATGAAGCTCGCGAAGAATGCCGCTCCCCAGAACGGTAACCTCGATGGGATCGCCAAGCGCCGTCAGCAATCGCAGCAACACGTCCGCAATACCGGCATCCATCCGGCTTGAGATCAGGCTTCGCGGTTGGCCTGCTCCGATATCGCCATGCGCCGTAACCAGCGCTGCAATTTCGGCTGCAAGCGCCATGTCGAACTCGACATAGACGGCCAGAAGCGGACGCTCGCTGCTGGCAATCGACCCCATCCTGAACGGCACCGGCATGGAGACGGCAAGATAATGCTCCTCGTCATACAGGTAGACCTGGTCATCGAGCATTCCCTGCTTGCGTCCCTGCAGCACGAACACCGCTCCGGGCCTGTAGAGAACCGGCACGTCATTGAGCACGGTCTCACTCCTCAGCAGCCTCACGCTCTCAAGCCGCGTGGCATTGTAGCCATGGCGGGGAGCAAGCCCAGCGGCAAGTCCGACCAATTTCTCCCGCTCAGAGAGACCCTCATGCTCATTCATAGGAATTGACAATATTATTAGAGAATTCACCGTCGAACTTAGCTTCTCACCATATTATTTGCCAAGTCCACGATCAATCGAGGACGCATCCCATGAGCAACAGGACATTTTTCATCACCGGAGCCAATTCGGGTTTCGGTCTCGCCATTGCAACCGCCGCCCGCGCCGCAGGCCACACCGTCATCGGCACAGTCAGGTCCGAAGCTTCGAGGGCAGACCTTGCCGCGCAGCTGCCGGACATTCACACCGCACTCTGCGACGTCACCGATTTCGACCGCATACCCGCGATCGTCGAACAGGTCGAAAAAGATCACGGCCCCGTGGATGTTCTCATCAACAATGCCGGTTACGGCCACGAAGGCGTGCTGGAGGAATCGCCGATCGAAGAGATGCGGCGCCAGTTCGACGTCAACGTCTTCGGCGCAGTAGCCGTCGCCAAAGCCTTCCTGCCCCGCTTTCGTCGGAGACGCCGTGGTTTCATCGTCAATGTCACCTCCATGGGCGGCATGATCACAATGCCCGGCATAGGCTATTATTGCGGCAGCAAGTTCGCCCTCCAGGGCATTTCGGAAGTCATGCGTGCGGAAATGGCGCCCTTCGGCGTGCATGTCACCACACTTTGCCCCGGCTCCTTCCGTACCGATTGGGCAGGACGCTCGATGAGACGCACCGCAAGGTCGATTGATGACTATGACGCACTGTTCGACCCGATCCGCCAGGCCCGGCAGGAAAAAAGCGGCAGGCAACTGGGTGACCCGGCCAAGCTTGCTGCTGCCGTCCTGACCGTGATCCAGTCCGATGCACCACCACCGCAATTATTGCTCGGCAGCGATGCGCTGAAATTTGTCTCCGAGAGGATCACCCGTCTGCAGCAGGAGATCGATGACTGGAAGGCCGTGACGATCTCGACAGATGGCTGATCGGCCCTGACCGTCTCCGCGTCAGTGAAACGCGCGAACCTCGACCGGCGCCCTGCAGGCAATAGCGGCCTTGCGTCCCCATTCGAGCGCTTCATCCATGTCGGCCGCCTCAAGCACCCAGAAGCCGCCGACATGTTCGCGTGTCTTCAGATAAGGCCCGTCGGTAATCTCGACCTCGCCGCCCGGCCCCGCTTTCACTGATTTGGCAACCGCGACCGGATGCAGGCCGCCGACGAAAAGCCGGATGCCTGCCGCAATCATCTCCTCGTTGAGCACGTCGATATCGCGATGCATCGCCTCGTCTTCGAAGGCGGCGGGATCGTAATCGTCGGGGTGGTGAATGGCGACCAGATAGCGTGTCATGATTTTCTCCTCCAGCAGAGCGGAAGGCATTCTGCCTTCCTTTCACGCGGAGGACGAGCGGCCGGATAAAAATCCGACACGCTGCCTTATAAATCTGGACGTCAGGCCGTCCGGAGCGAGCCCTGATGCACGACGATACGGGCATGGTAGGGAACGCGGGTATAGAGGTCGAGAATATCCTGGTTGACGAAGCGCACGCAACCGGATGATGCCGCCGTGCCGATCGACTTCCATTCCGGCGAACCGTGCAGGCGATAAAGCGTGTCCTGGCCATCCTTGAAGATATAGAGCGCGCGCGCACCGAGCGGGTTCTTGATGCCGGGCTCCATGCCGCCGGCCTTGACCGAATAGCGCGCCAGCGACGGCTGGCGGGCAACCATCTCGTCCGGCACCTTCCACCGCGGCCAGGGCTGCCGCCACTGGATGACGCCCTCGCCTTCCCACATAAAACCATCGCGGCCGATGCTGACGCCATAACGCATCGCCGTACCACCCGGCTCTACGACATAGAGGAATCGGTTGGGGGTATCGACGACGATCGTGTTCGGCTTTTCGCCTGTCGGATCGATAACTCGCTGCCGGTAATATTTCGGGTCGATCTGCTGATACGGTATGGCCGGAAGCTGGTATCCACCGTCTTCCACAGCCGCATAACGCGCCTGCAGCTCTGCCTCATCGGGAGGACCGATCGGCCGTTGCGCTGCGACCGGAACGACATTCGGCTGGCTCGTGGTGCTGCAGCCGGCCAGTGCCGCCGTCATGGATACGGAACCAAGCACGAAGCTTCGCCGCGACAGGGAAAAAGAAGTGGGCATCAATGTTGTTTCCGGGATTGAGCAGATAACGATCAGCTTCTATCCGCCCTGACATGAGTTAGATCAAGTCACAACCGGGGCATCGGGCTTAGCAAGCGCCTCATCGTGACAATTTTGCCGATACCGGACTGAATGTCGCAAATGACCTGTGTCCTGCGGCGTAAACGCGCATGCTTGCTTGCAACAGGAAGTTATTGATAATGGCCGGGAACAAGAAAGAACGGGAGCACTTCATGCGCATCCATAAATCGCTGGCCTTCACCGTCGCCGTCTCTGCCGCTCTATCCGGTTTTGCCGCCAGCGCATCCGCTGCCGAGCCGGCCGCCTGTGGCACCGTCCGCTTCTCCGATGTCGGCTGGACAGACATCACGGCAACCACCGCAACCGCCTCCGTTCTCCTGAAGGCACTGGGCTACCAGACAGACATCAAGGTCCTGTCCGTGCCCGTCACCTATTCGTCGCTGAAGAACAAGGATATCGATGTCTTCCTCGGCAACTGGATGCCGACGCAGGAAGCCGACGTCCGTCCGTTCCTGACCGAAAAGTCGGTCGAATCTTTCGGGCCTAATCTGACCGGCGCGAAATATACGCTTGCCACCAATGCCAAAGGCGCCGAACTCGGCATCAAGGATTTCAAGGATATCGCCGCTCATGCAGACGCTCTCGGCGGCAAGATCTACGGCATCGAGCCGGGCAATGACGGCAACCGCCTGATCCTTGGCATGATCGAGAAGGACACGTTCGGCCTGAAGAAGCTGGAAGTGGTGGAATCCTCCGAGCAGGGCATGCTCGCGCAGGTCGCCCGTGCCGACAAGGCCGGCGATCCGGTCGTCTTCCTCGGCTGGGAACCGCATCCGATGAACGCCAATTTCAAGCTGACCTATCTGACCGGCGGCGATGACGTGTTCGGCCCGAATTTCGGCGGTGCGGAAGTCTACACCAACGTGCGCTCCGGCTTCACCGAGGAATGCCCCAATGTCGGCACCTTCATCAAGAACCTGAAATTCTCGCTGCCGATGGAAAACGAGATCATGGGCGGCATCCTGAATGACGCAGAAGAGCCGGAAGTCGCTGCGACCGACTGGCTGAAGGCCAATGGCGCAGCGATCGAGCCATGGCTGGCCGGCGTCACCACCAAGGACGGCAAGCCGGGCCTTGATGCCGTCAAGGCAGAACTCGGTCTCTGATCGTTCGACTGCAAGGGCCGGTTCTCCGGCCCTTGTCCCCTGCCCGTTTAATATTTTGAGGTGGTACCGGACGTGAACTGGCTACCCGACTGGCTCGTTGACTCGAGTGGAAAGCTGCGCCTGGGCAATTGGGCGAAAAATGCCGTCGACTGGCTGACGGGCAATGCAAGCTGGTTTTTCGACTGGCTGTCGCATATTCTGTCGAAGGTGATCGACGCGCTTCTGGCGGTGCTGCAATATCCGCACCCGTTTCTGCTCATCGCGATCTTCACCGCCCTTGCCTACGGCCTGCGCCGCTCATTCGGCGTCGCAGCCTTCACCTGTCTCGGCTTGTTGCTGATCTACAATCTCGGCTACTGGAAGGAAACGACCGAGACGCTGGCGCTCGTGCTGGCGGCCACCGTAGTCAGCATGGCGATCGGCATACCGCTCGGCATCGCAGCGGCACGGCGTGAATGGATTTATCAGGGCATGCGCCCGGTCCTCGACCTGATGCAGACCATCCCGACCTTCGTCTATCTCATCCCCGCACTCATCCTTTTCGGCCTCGGCATGGTGCCGGGCCTGATTGCCACCGTCATCTTCGCCATTCCCGCACCGATCCGGCTTACCCGCCTCGGCATCATTTCCACGCCGGGGGCGCTCACCGAAGCAGCCGTCGCATTCGGCGCCACATCGGGCCAGGTGCTGCGCAAGGTGGAACTCCCCTACGCGATGCCGCAGATCATGGCGGGCTTGACCCAGACCATCATGCTGTCCCTGTCCATGGTCGTCATTTCCGCGCTTGTCGGTGCAAATGGCTTGGGCGTGCCGGTCGTGCGGGCGCTCAACACGGTCAACATCGCCCGTGGCTTCGAAGCCGGGCTCTGCATCGTCATCCTCGCCATCATCCTCGATCGCCTGTTCAAGAGCGGAAAGGCAGATGCGCCATGACCGTCACCTCGACCCGAGACTGCGTCACATTCAGTAATGTCGACATCGTGTTCGGCAACGAGCCGAAAGCCGCGCTGCCGCTGCTCGATGCTGGCCGAAGCCGCGACGAGATCAGTGCTCAGACCGGCATCGTCGTCGGCGTCTCCAATGCCTCCCTGTCTATCCGCGAAGGAGAAATCCTCGTCCTGATGGGGCTTTCCGGCTCTGGCAAGTCCACGCTTCTGCGCGCAGTCAATGGCCTTGCTCCCGTGGTGCGCGGCAACGTCAGCGTCGCTACACCCGCCGGCCCGGTCGATCCCTACAGGGCCAACGCCCGAACACTGCGCGAACTGCGCATGCACACGGTCTCCATGGTCTTCCAGCAGTTCGGACTTCTGCCGTGGCGGTCGGTTGCCGAAAATGTCGGCTTCGGCCTCGAACTTGCGGGTGTATCGGAAACGGAGCGCAAGCGGCGGGTAGGCGAACAGCTTGAACTGGTCGGCCTCAGCCAATGGGCGGACCGGCGCGTCGGAGAGCTTTCAGGCGGCATGCAGCAGCGAGTCGGCCTGGCCCGTGCCTTCGCCACGGGCGCGCCTATCCTGCTGATGGACGAGCCCTTTTCGGCACTCGACCCGCTGATCCGCACAAAACTTCAGGATGAATTGCTGGAATTCCAGCACAGGTTGAAAAAGACCATCCTCTTCGTCAGCCACGACCTCGACGAAGCCTTCCGCATCGGCAATCGCATCGCCATCATGGAAGGCGGCCAGATCATCCAGTGCGGCACGCCGCAGGAAATCGTCCGCGATCCGGCTGATGATTACGTCGCCGATTTCGTCCGCCACATGAACCCGATCAGCATGCTGACTGCCGGCGACATTATGACGAAAGGCGTCTCGGCCGCGACAAGCGCGGTCCCGATCTCCGCTTCCGCCTCTCCGGATACGCCTCTCGTCGATATCATGGATGGGCTGGCTCGTCAGCGCGGCACCATCGCCATCGTTGATAACGGCAGCGTGGTCGGCTCGATAACCGCCGATGACGTCGTAACCGGCCTCACACGGCATCGGCTGCGCGACAACCGTGGATAGATGAACGTTAACCGCAAGTAGATGGTGCGCAAACTTGACGCGGCAAGGCCTCTTTTGCGGCAGTGAATTAAATGATATGAAAATAAAGCATTATCAAAATTCAAACCTCGAAATTCAACCAGAGAGTGACGGATGGCCGAACAGGCCCAGTTATTGCGCCCGACAGATGACGAGGCACGCGAGCTTGCTCGCACGCTTCTGCGCAGTGCACGCTACATGTCACTCGGTGTTCTTGATCCGGTAACCGGCTTTCCATCCGTGAGCAGGGCATTGACGGCCATCGATCTCGATGGTGTTCCGGTCGTGCTCGTTTCTGCCCTCTCGGGCCATACCAAAGGCCTGAAGGATGATTCTCGTTGCTCGCTGCTTGCAGGCGAACCGGGTAAGGGTGATCCGCTGGCCCATGCCCGTATTACCGTTTTCTGCGAGGCCCAGCCGGTTGGCCGGGACAGCGCAATCCATCAAAGGATTCGCGCGCGTTTCCTGAGACGCCATGCCAAGGCGCAACTTTACGTCGATTTTCCTGATTTCAGGTTTTACCGATTGGTTCCCGTTCAAGCGTCGCTGAACGGAGGCTTCGGGCGCGCCTATGCATTGGGTGGCGAAGATTTGCTTTTTCCGCTCTCGGCAGACGAATCATCGTGGCTGAAACTGCAGAACGAACTGGCAGAAAAGCCTTTGGAAGCTGCGAATTTTGCGCATCGCCTAGGGCTTGGAGACAAGAATTGGAGATTCGGATTGGTTGATCCCGCCGGGATTGACCTCGTTTCGAGCGATGTACTCGTCCGGCACGAGTTTCAGCATCGACTAGACTTGCCGGAAGACGTCATACATTATATCTGCAAATAAACTAAAATGTAGCTTGAACTACCCGAAATTTAGGGGATGTACAAATTCCGCCTGTGCCGCCTAACATCACCGGATAAGAATATTTGGTGAATTGCGCGGCCACTTTGGAGACGAGGTGAAGAGAACTTATGGATAAGGTAGCACTTTCTGAGCATTCAAACGCAGCAGCGGGCCTGCTGTCGGCAATGGCCAACCCCAAGCGGCTGATGATTCTCTGCTGCCTGGTTAAGGGAGAGGTGGCAGTGGGTGCACTGGCGACGCGCGTCGGCTTGAGCCAGTCTGCCTTGTCACAGCATCTCTCAAAGCTTCGCGCACAAAAGCTGGTAAAGACCAGGCGCGACGCACAGACGATCTATTATTCCAGCTCTTCGGAATCGGTGCTGAAGATCCTCGACAGTCTTGAGGACATCTACATTGCCGCCGAGCGGAAAACCTCCGCAGCTGCATAATCCTTTTGGATCGGTCTAAAAAGATGCCCGGGCAACACCCGGGCTTTTTTGCTTTTGTGCATCAAGATCGCACAACAAGGGGTTGTCTGATTGATATCGAATACACCGGGCATCGCTTGATCTCCCGCGTCGCTTCGTGGCGAGATCCAACAGCGCCCTGCGAGTAGTGCTGAATTTGCAGACGCAGGTCATCCCCACATCTCTTCAACCTCGCCTTGAAATATCCCCACCGAAGTGTCGCAGTTTCGGTTATCTTCTTGCGCGACGGCCTCAAGATTTCTACAAAAATTGCTGCCGGATGCGCGAGCCAAACATGGCCGCGCTGAGGCCGAGGTTTTGTACGTCCAATCCTGCACGCCGCGTTTGCGGCTGCGGCAGGACGCGCCGAACGTCGTGAACGGCGGCCAGGGAGGCCCGCCAAAGAATTCTGCCGATGCCCCAAGGAGACAGACATGACATTGAAGACAATCACGGCAGCACTTGCTGCCTCGCTGGCCTTTGCGCCGATAGCTCATGCCGACATCACCATCGGCCTCATCGCACCGCTGACCGGCCCGGTCGCCGCTTACGGTGATCAGGTCAAGAATGGCGCGCAGACGGCCGTTGACGACATCAACAAGGCAGGCGGCATTCTTGGCGAAAAGGTCGTGCTGAAACTCGCCGACGACGCCGGCGAACCGAAGCAGGGCGTCTCCGCCGCCAACCAGATCGTCGGCGAAGGCATTCACTTCGTCGTCGGCCCGGTCACCTCGGGCGTTTCCATTCCCGTTTCCGACGTCCTTGCCGAAAACGGCATACTCATGGTCACCCCGACCGCAACCGCGCCGGATCTCACCAAGCGTGACCTCGCAAACGTTCTGCGCACCTGCGGCCGCGATGACCAGCAGGCCGAAGTTGCCGCCAAATACGTGCTCGACAAGCTCAAGGACAAGCGCGTCGCCATCATCAACGACAAGGGCGCTTACGGTAAGGGCCTCGCAGACGCCTTCAAGGCAACCCTGAACGCCGGCGGCACCACCGAAGTGGTCAACGAAGCCGTTACCCCCGGCGACAAGGATTTCGGCGCGCTGACCGCCCGCCTGAAGTCGGAAAAAGTCGATGTGATCTATTTTGGCGGCTACCATCCGGAAGGCGGACTTCTGGCCCGTCAGCTGCGTGATCTCTCGCTCAATGCCCAGATCATCGGCGGCGACGGCCTGTCGAACTCCGAATACTGGACGATCGGCAACGAAGCGGCAGCCGGCACGCTCTTCACCAACGCATCCGACGCCCTGAAGAGCCCGGATTCGAAGGCCGCAGCAGATTCGCTCGCCGCCAAGAACATCCCGGCCGAAGCCTTCACGCTGAATGCCTACGCCGCTGTCCAGGTCATCAAGGCCGGCATCGAAAAGGCAAAGACCGCCGAAGACGCAGAAGCCGTGACCGCAGCCCTGAAGGACGGCTCCGCCATCCCGACCGCCATCGGCCAGCTCACCTACGGCGAAACTGGCGACCTCACCTCGCAGAGCTTCTCGCTCTACAAGTGGGAAGGCGGCAAGATCGTCGCCGCCAAGTAATCGGATCCAAAAAAACACTCAGCGGGCGCCTTCGGGCGCCCGTTTTCGTTTGGGGTTCATCACCGCCACAGGGAAACCCATCAGCCCCCTGCGACATCACTCCACCGGCACGACCAGCCCGCGTTTCAGCGTCTTCAGCACCACGCTGGTGGTGAATTTGCGGATATTCGGATTGAGCTCCATCATCCGGTCGGCCAGCGCATCGAAGTGATCCACCGACTGAGCAAGAATCACAAGCGTATAATCCCCTCGCCCGGACGTGCCCCAAGCCTCCTGCACCTCCGGCGTCTCCGCCACCCAGCGCTGGAAAGGCGGCAGAAGCTCGGGCCGGTCACGCTCCAGTTCCACCTCGACCAGCATCGAGACAGCGCCGCCGACTTTCTTCGGATCGACAATCGAAACATCGCGCAGGATCACCTTGTCCTCGCGCAGCTTCTGCAGCCGCCTCTGTGCCGAGGACGGCGACAGTCCCACCTGCTCGGCGAGCTCGCTCAGCGTGATGGTAGCGTCCTGCTGCATCAGCCTGAGGATATTACGGTCCGCCTTGGTCAACGCCATGGGTAATTTTCCCATCTCAAATCGCTAATCGGGAGATATTTCCGCATACTCCGATATCTTTAGGAATAACGCCAGCTTTTCCTTGCCATGCTTTTGAAATGACTCAACAACAGCTCGCTCCCTCCGCCGACGGCATTCTGGCCGCCTCCCGCGCCATTGATCCGGTTTTTACCAAAAGCCCGCTAATCCAACAGCAGACGGCCAATGACGAACTCGGCCTGCGGCTGTTCGCCAAGGTGGAAACGCTCAACCCTATCCGCTCCTTCAAGGGCCGCGGCACCGACTGGTGGATGCAGAACGAGCAGCCTAGCGATCATCCGGTCGTTTCCGCCTCGGCCGGCAATTTCGGCCAGGGCCTCGCCTATACAGGCCGGGCGCAGGGCCGCAAGGTGGTGATCTTCTCCGCCACCACTGCCAATCCCGGCAAGGTGGAGGCTATGCGCCGGCTCGGAGCGGAGGTGAGGCTCGAAGGCGATGATTTCGATGCAGCCAAAGCTGCCGCCCGCGCCTATGCCGAGATCAACGGCTGCCCCTTTGTCGAAGACGGCGCCCTGCGCACCATCGCCGAAGGTGCCGGCACGATCGCGCTGGAAATCACCGAACGCCTGTCGCAAGAGGGCGTCGCCCTCGACGCCATCATCGTCCCGCTCGGCAATGGCGCACTGCTGACCGGCATCGGCACATGGATCAGAGGCAAGGCGCCAGCCTGCAAAGTGATCGGCGTCGTGGCCGCCAATGCGCCAGCGATGAAACACTCGTGGGAAACCGGCCGAGTGATCTCGACGGAGACGGCAGATACTGCCGCCGACGGCATCGCCGTGCGCGAATGCGTTTCCTATGCGCTGGATTGCATGAAGACGACCGTCGATGAGATCTGGGCAGTCAGCGAGGAGGCGATCCGCAGCGCGCGAGATTTCTCTCTCACCCATTACGGCCTCGTCGTCGAAGAGGCAGGCGTTGCCGGCCTTGCAGGCCTGATCGAGAACGGCGTCAGCCTCAAGGGAAAGACCGTCGCCACGATACTCTGCGGCGGCAATGTCAGGGTCACTGCGCCATAAACAGGGTATTTCCGGTTCCCTCTCCCCGTTTTCACATTGAAGGGCTAAGTAGGGGGAATCGAAACTGCCAGGAGCCCCCCCATGACCACGCGTCTCGAAACCCTCATAGATCAGGGCACCGGCCGCGAGCCCGCGGATATCGTGCTGAAAGGCGGCAAATTCTTCGATCTCGTCACCGGTGAGCTTGTCGCCTCAGACATCGCCATCTGCGGCGATCGTATTGTCGGCACTTGCGGCGATTACACCGGCAAGACCGAGATCGACATTTCCGGAAAGATCGTCGTCCCCGGCTTCATCGATACGCATCTGCATATCGAAAGCTCTCTCGTCACGCCCCACGAATTCGACCGCTGCGTCCTGCCCTATGGCGTGACGACCGCGATCTGCGACCCGCACGAGATCGCCAATGTCATCGGTGAAGAAGGCATCCGCTATTTCCTCGATTCATCTCTCGAAACGATCATGGATATCCGCGTCCAGCTTTCCTCCTGCGTGCCAGCCACGCATCTGGAGACGGCCGGCGCCGATCTGCCGATCGAAAAGCTCCTGCCCTTCCGCGATCATCCAAAAGTCATCGGCCTTGCCGAGTTCATGAATTTTCCGGGCGTCATCCATAAGGATCCAATCTGCCTCGCCAAGCTCGATGCCTTTTACGGCGATCACATCGACGGCCACGCCCCGCTGCTGCGTGGAAATGATCTGAACGGCTATCTTGCCGCCGGCATCCGCACCGAACACGAAAGCACCACCGCCGAAGAAGCGCTCGAAAAGATCCGCAAAGGCATGCACGTGCTTGTCCGCGAAGGCTCGGTCTCCAAGGATCTCGAAGCCCTGATGCCGATCATCACCGAGCGCTTGTCGCCCTATCTGGCGCTTTGCACCGACGACCGCAATCCGCTCGATATCGCCGAACAGGGCCATCTCGACTACATGATCCGCACAGCGATCAAGGCGGGCGTCGAACCGCTCGCAATCTATCGCGCCGCCTCGATCTCGGCAGCAAAAGCCTTTGGCCTCACCGATCGCGGCCTCGTCGCGCCCGGCTGGCGCGCCGATCTCGTCATTGTCGACACGCTCGAAAACTGCAAGGCAGAAATCGTTTTCTCCGCCGGCCGCCGCGTGACCGACGAGCTCTTCGCCACCCGCAAGCCGATCGCCCCAGTCGGCCTCGACAGCGTCAAGGCGCGTCCCGTACAGGCCATGCAGTTCGGCGTCCCCTATTCCGAAGCCGAAACCCCGGTCATCGGCGTTATGCCTGGAAAGATCATCACCGAACACCGCCGCTACCGCCTTCCCGCCGCCGGCAACCAGGCGGGCGTCGATCTTGACCGCGACATCATCAAGGTCGCCGTCATCGAGCGCCACGGCAAGAACGGCAACCACGCCAACGGCTTCGTCCAGGGCTTTGGCCTGAAGAAGGGCGCGATCGCCTCCACAGTCGGCCATGACAGCCACAATATCTGCGTCGTCGGCGTATCCGAAGACGACATGGCGCTCGCCGCCAACCGGCTGGGAGAAATCAACGGCGGCTTCGTCGTCGTCGAGGACGGCAGGGTCACCGGCGAGATCGCACTCCCAATTGCCGGCCTGATGAGCCTCGAACCGTATGAGTGGGTTCGCGACACGCTGCACGACTTGAGAAAACACGCCTATGCTCTTGGAACGACTCTGGAAGAACCTTTCCTGCAGGTGGCGTTTTTGCCCTTGCCCGTGATCCCGCACCTGAAGATTTCGGACAGGGGCATGGTCGATGTCGACAAGTTCCAGCTGATTTAAGGGGCCCAAATTCGCCTCACCCAAAGCCCCTCATCCGCCTGCCGGCACCTTCTCCCCGCAAGCGGGGAGAAGGACACCAGCCGCAACCTCAGTGCCGAAATCGGCCACGTCCCCTCTCCCCGTCATTACGGGGAGAGGGTTAGGGTGAGGGGCAAACCACAGCAGCGTCCGCCTACCCCATAAAAAACGCCAGCAGATCGGCATTGATGATATCCGCATGGGTCGTCGCCATACCATGCGGCAGCCCGTCATAGACTTTCAGCACCCCGTTCTTCAGAAGCTTGGACGAGAGCGGCGCGGAATCCTCGAACGGCACGATCTGGTCATCCGTCCCGTGCATGACCAGCACCGGAACATCGATCACCTTGAGGTCTTCCGTAAAATCCGTCTCCGAAAACGCCTTGATGCAGTCGTAATGGGCCTTGGTGCCACCCATCATGCCTTGCCGCCACCAGTTGCGGATCACCCCTTCGGAAACTTCAGCACCCGGCCGGTTGTAGCCGTAGAAAGGCCCGGTCGGAATATCGAGAAAGAACTGCGCCCGGTTGGCGGCCTGCGCCGCGCGAAACCCGTCGAACACCTCGAGCGGCAATCCGCCGGGGTTCTTCTCGCTCTTGACCATGATCGGTGGCACCGCCCCGATCAGTACCGCCTTGGCAACACGCCCCTGCGGCTGGCCGAACTTGGCGACATAGCGCGTCACCTCCCCGCCTCCAGTCGAATGGCCGACATGGATTGCGCCCTTCAAGTCGAGATGCGCCGCAAGTTCCGCCATGTCGGCGGCATAGGTGTCCATCTCGTTACCGGTTTCCGTCTGGCTGGAACGCCCGTGCCCGCGCCGGTCATGCGCGATCACTCTATATCCGTCGTGAAGGAAGAACAGCATCTGCGCATCCCAGTCATCGGCGGACAACGGCCAGCCATGATGGAAGACGATCGGCTGGGCGTCCTTCGATCCCCAGTCCTTGTAAAAGATCTGCGTGCCGTCCTTGGTGGTGATGAAACTGCTGCTCATGATTTTCCCTCAAGTTGATCTGGCAAAATGCATGCGAAGTCTTTTATTGCGGCACGTGGCTGTCCCAGCCCCCGGCGCGGCGTCACGATATGACGGCTTGTCGCGTTTGGGAATTGGTACGAAGGGCTGAAATGCGAACTCAGTTCCTCTACTTCGCAAATATTAAACCAATCGGTTGACAATCAAAATAAAGAGGTACACATTCAACCACATGGTTGAATTATACACCCACAAGATCGACACCGTCTTCCATGCGCTGAGCGACGCCACCCGTCGCCATATGCTGCGCGAGTTGACGCGAGGCGAACGCACGGTCGGGCAGCTGGCAGAACCGCACGCCATGTCGCTTGCGGCCGCATCGAAACATATCAAGGTGCTGGAAGGCGCCGGTCTGGTGCGGCGGGAAATCCAGGGCCGCATCCATCTCTGCCGGCTTGATCCCGGTCCGCTCGCCACCGCACATGAATGGCTCTCTTTCTACGAACATTTCTGGACGACTCGTCTGGATGCGCTGGAGCACCTGCTGAAGCAGGACGACGCTCGCAAGGCCGATCAAAACGCCAAGATGCCCCCATCGAAACCTGGAAATGACACCTGAATCAAAACTGGGAGAAGACCGATGAACAGCATGAATCTATTGGAAAAATATGGAACCTTGACGGCACCTGCCGAGATCACCATTCAGCGCAAGCTGCCCGGCCCAATCGAGCGGATCTGGGATTACCTGACCGATAGCGACCTGCGCCGCCAATGGCTTGCCTCCGGCATCATGCCGGAAACACCCGGCGGCACATTCGAACTCGTCTGGCGTAACGATGAATTGACCGATGGAGCGGAGGCACGCCCGGAAGGTTTTCCGGAAGAACAGCGGATGACCAGCGATATCCTCCTCTTCGACGCCCCCCACCGCTTGGCCTTCACCTGGCCGCCCCGCGGCGAAGTAGCGATCGAGTTGAAGGCGATAGGTTCGGACGTCCTTCTCACCCTCGTCCACAAGCGCATTTCCGACCGCAAAAACATGACCATGGTCGGCGCCGGCTGGCACATGCATCTCGATATTCTTGCTGCCAAGGCCTCCGGCCGCAAACCGGAACCTTTCTGGCAGGGCTGGCTGAAACTGCGGGAGGAATACGAACGGCTTATCCCCGAATGAAACGTAGAAACTCGAAAACACCACGCCCCGCAGCCTCGCTGCGGGGCTTTTCTTTACCCCGAAAAGCCAAGGGGTCTTGAAGATGTCATCTACGTCAGGCAATAGGCCCCTTCAAGTTTTAGAAGAACCGTAAGAAGGCCGATCACGCGAAATGCTGCAGACTCCCTACTACCTCATCGACAAGTCCAAGCTGCTCCAGAACATGGAACGGATTGCCACTGTGCGTGAGAAGTCGGGCGCCAAGGCATTGCTGGCGCTGAAATGCTTCGCCACCTGGTCCGTCTTCGATTTCATGCGCGACTACATGGACGGCACGACCTCCTCGTCGCTCAACGAAGTCCGCCTCGGCCATGAGCGTTTCGGCAAGGAAACCCACGCCTATTCGGTCGCCTATGCCGATTACGAGATCGACGAGGTCGTGTCCCACGCCGACAAGATCATCTTCAACTCGATCGGCCAGCTGCAGCGGTTCGAGAGCCAGTCCTCCGGCATCACCCGCGGCCTGCGCCTCAACCCCGGCGTATCCTCTTCCAGCTTCGACCTCGCCGACCCGGCCCGCCCCTTCTCGCGTCTCGGCGAATGGGATCTCGCCAAGGTCGAACCGGTCATGGACATGATCACCGGCTTCATGATCCACAACAACTGCGAGAACAAGGATTTTGCCCTGTTCGACCGCATGCTCGGCGATATCGAACAGAAGTTCGCACCGCTGCTGAAGAAGGCCGAATGGGTCTCGCTCGGCGGCGGCATCCATTTCACCGGCGATGATTACCCGGTCGACCAGTTTGCCGAGCGCCTCAAGCGTTTCTCCGGCGAATATGGCGTGCAGGTCTATCTCGAGCCGGGCGAAGCCTCGATCACCAAATCGACGACGCTGGAAACCACCGTCCTCGACACGCTTTACAACGGCAAGAACCTTGTCGTGGTGGATAGTTCCATCGAAGCGCACATGCTGGATCTCCTGATCTATCGTGAGAATGCCAAGGTTCACCCCAACCAGGGACCCCATCGTGCGATGGTCTGCGGCAAGTCATGCCTTGCCGGAGACATCTTCGGAGAATTCGACTTCCCCGAAGAGGTAAAGGTCGGCGACCGCATCTCGTTCCAGGATGCTGCCGGCTACACGATGGTCAAGAAAAACTGGTTTAACGGCGTGAAAATGCCGGCAATCGCCATCCGGGAACTGGATGGCAGCCTCAGGACGGTCCGTGAGTTTGACTACACGGACTACGAACAGAGCCTTTCCTGACCAGAAAGGGCCAAAGGGCCCACAGGACAAGACTTTCTGACGATTGGACGCAAGGAGTGGTCCCCAGAATGAAAAAGAACGTGCTCATCATCGGCGCCGGCGGCGTCGCACAGGTCGTTGCCCACAAGTGTGCGCAGAACAACGATGTCCTCGGTGATATCCATATCGCATCGCGCACCAAGTCCAAGTGCGACGCCATCATCGCTTCGGTTCACGAAAAGAAGGCGATGAAGCAGGAAGGCGTGCTCGAAGGTCACGCGCTCGACGCGCTCGACATCGAAGCCACCAAGGCCTTGATCACCAAGACCGGCAGCCAGATCGTCATCAACGTCGGCACCGCTTTCTTGAACATGTCGGTGCTGCGCGCCTGCATGGATACCGGCGTCGCCTATATCGACACCGCCATCCACGAAGAGCCGAACAAAATCTGCGAGACCCCGCCGTGGTACGGTAACTACGAGTGGAAGCGCGCCGCCGAATGCGAGGAAAAGGGCATCACCGCCATCCTCGGCGCCGGTTTCGATCCGGGCGTCGTCAACGCCTATGCGCGTCTCGCCAAGGACGAGTACCTTGACACCGTCACCGACGTCGACATCGTCGACATCAATGCCGGCAGCCACGGCAAGTATTTCGCCACCAACTTCGACCCGGAAATCAACTTCCGCGAATTCACGGGCGTCGTTTATTCTTGGCAGGGCGGCGAATGGAACGTCAACAAGATGTTCGAAATCGGCAAGGACTACGACCTGCCGGTCGTCGGCACCCGCCGCGCCTATCTCTGCGGCCATGACGAAGTCCATTCGCTGGCCAAGAACATGGACGGCGCCGACGTGCGCTTCTGGATGGGCTTTGGTGATCACTACATCAACGTCTTCACCGTCCTGAAGAACATCGGCCTTCTCTCCGAGCAGCCGGTGAAGCTGGCGAACGGCGATGAAGTCGTGCCGCTCAAGGTCGTAAAAGCCTGCCTGCCCGACCCGTCCTCGCTCGCGCCGGAATACGAAGGCAAGACCTGCATCGGTGACTTCGTCAAGGGCATCAAGGACGGCAAGGAACGCACGGTGTTTATCTACAACGTCGCCGACCACAAGGAAGCCTTCAACGAAGTGGGCTCCCAGGGCATTTCCTACACCGCCGGCGTTCCCCCGGTCGCAGCAGCAATGCTAGTCGCCACCGGCGAATGGGATGTGAAGAAGATGGCCAATGTCGAAGAACTGGCGCCGCGCCCGTTCCTCAACATCTTGAACAAGATCGGCCTGCAGACCTGCATCCGCGACGAACAGGGCGAGCGCGAACTGCATTTCGACTGAGATGCGGCGATTGCCTGAATGATAGAATAACAAAGGCCCGCGATCGCTCGCGGGCCTTTCCATTTGATAGGTCGTCATCCTCGGGCTTGTCCCGAGGATCTACTGCCGTTTCGGTTCTGGCGATGTGCTCAGATCCTCGGGACAAGCCCGAGGATGACGAGCGGGGCAAACTGGCGCGCCTTCCAAGTTAGCCTTCACACCCGCGCACAAAACACATCAACCGCATCCAGCACCACCGCATCATTCTCCAGCCGCGAGACGAACCCCGGCATGTCCAGTGGCGTCACAAAAGCGAACCGCTCAGGCAGCGTGAACTTCTGCTTCTCTCGCGTCAGGTTGAACACGAACAGCAGCCGCTCCCCGTCCTTCTCCCGTGTGAAGGCCAGCAGATTCTGGTTGGTCTCGATGAATGCCATGTCGCCATCGACGAGCGAGGCATGCGCCTTGCGGAAGGCGAGCGTCGCCCGATAGTGAGCGAGCACGGATGTCGCCAGCCTCTCCTGCACATCGACCGCGCGGGCGGCATGCTCATTCGGCACCGGCAACCATGTCGTGGAACCCTCGGTAAAGCCCGCATGAGGAGCCTTTGCCTCCCACACCATCGGCGTACGGCATCCGTCGCGGCCCTTGAAGGCCGGCCAGAAGCGGATGCCATAGGGATCGCGCAGATCCTCGAAGGCAAGCTCCGCTTCGGTCAGCCCCAGTTCCTCGCCCTGATATAGGCAGATCGAACCGCGCAAGACCGAAATCAGGCTGATCGACAGCTTGGCGACCCGATCCTGTTCCTCAGACGTCTCGATGAAACGGGTGACGTGACGGATGACATCGTGATTGGAAAAAGCCCAGCAGACCCAGCCTTCGCTCACCGTGTCCGCCACCGTCGTCATGATCTTGCGGATGTAACCCGCATCGAAGGCAGGGCCCAGAAAGTCGAACGTGTAGCACATATGCAGCTTGTCGCTGCCGGTCGTATATTCCGCAAGGGTTTTCAGCGAGCGCGGTCCATCACCCACCTCACCCACGGTCATCCGGTCATCATAGGTATCGAGCAATGCCCGAAGCCGCTTCAGGAAAGCGATATTTTCCGGCTGCGTCTTGTCGTAGAGATGGTTCTGCATCGAATACGGATTGGTATCGGTCTCCATGCCCGCGCCATCGGTGTCATAGACCATCGGCGGGTTGTTCCGCAGTTGCTTGTCGTGGAAATAATAGTTCACCGTATCGAGCCGGAACCCGTCCACCCGACGATCGAGCCAGAATTTCACCGTATCCAGCAGCGCGTCCTGAACTTCGGGATTGTGGAAGTTGAGATCCGGCTGCGAAATCAGGAAATTATGCATGTAATATTGCTTGCGCACCCCATCCCATTCCCAGCCCGGCCCGCCGAAGATGGAGAGCCAGTTGGTCGGCGCGGTCCCATCCGGCTTCGGGTCGGCCCAGACGAACCAGTCGGCTTTGGGATTGGTGCGACTGGTGCGGCTTTCGATGAACCACGGATGCCGGTCGGATGTGTGGGAGATTACCTGGTCGATGATGACCTTGAGGCCCAGCCGGTGCGCCTCGTCCATCATCTCGTCGAAATCGGCAAGCGTGCCGAACATCGGGTCGACATTGCAATAATCGGAAACGTCATAGCCCATATCGGCCATCGGCGAGGTGAAGAAGGGCGACAGCCAGATTGCATCGACGCCGAGCGAGGCGACATGGGCCAGACGCCGGGTAATGCCCTTGATATCGCCCAGTCCGTCGCCGGTCGTGTCCTGGAATGAACGCGGATAGATCTGGTAGATCACCGCCCCGCGCCACCAGTCCGTGCCTGCGCCTACGGCTTTCTTCTGCACTTCCGTCGCCATACGATCATGCTCCCTTATGCGATGTTCCAGCCCCAACCTAGAGCCCCTGCGACAAAAGACAACGCGTATTGAGCCCCCCGCACGGACTTGTCAGACACGGTGCGAAAGCTTATGCGACCACAGGACTTTACCGGAGGGACGATATTTTGGCAGGCAGACTTCTTTCTATTGGCGAATGCATGGTGGAACTGTCGCAGGCGGGTGAAGGCCTGCTGCGTAAGGGCTTTGCCGGCGATACGTTGAACACGGCCTGGTATGCCCGCGCCTGCTTCCCTTCAGACTGGTCGATCGACTATTTCACCGCAGTCGGCGATGATCCGATGTCGAATGAAATGCTCGCCATGATGGACGGCGCCGGTATCGGCACCAGCCAGATCCTGCGCATTGCCGGCAAGACGCCCGGTCTCTACCTCATCACATTGAAGGACGGAGAGCGCACCTTCAGCTACTGGCGCGACACGGCTGCAGCAAAGAAGCTGGCCGACGACGCCGATCACCTGCGTGCCGCGATGGAGAGTGCTCAGATCATCTATTTCTCCGGCATCACGCTTGGCATTCTGGCAGCGGAAGCAGTAGATACGCTTCTCGCAGAAGCCCGCCGTGCCAAGGCATCCGGCAAGACGGTCGTCTTCGACCCGAACATTCGCCCGCGCCTGTGGCCAAACAAGAACTATATGCTGAAGACGATCGAAGACGGCGCCCGCGCCTCGACGCTCGTATTGCCGAGCTTCGACGATGAAGCCGTTCATTTCGGCGACAAGGATGTGGCCGCAACGATTGCCCGCTACAAGGCACTGGGTGTCGAGAACGTCGTGGTCAAAGATGGCCCAGGTGGTGTTACGCTGGCATTCGGTTCCACGCCCGTCGACCACGTCCCGTCGGTCAAGGTCGACAAGGTCGTCGACACGACAAGCGCCGGCGACAGCTTCAACGGCGGTTTTCTGGCCAGTCTCGCCAAGGGCGGCACGCCGTCAGAAGCAGCCGCTTACGGTGCCGCTGTCGCATCCACCGTCATCTGCCATCACGGCGCACTGATCAGCCCTGACCTGCTGCCGAAGTAACAAAGAACATTAGAAGAGAAGAGACGGTCAGAAGCCGATCGTCTCTTCGAACTCGTCCCAGGACTGGTACATCGCATAACGGCCGATGCCACGGATCGGAATATGCCCGTAATAGGGTGAAAGCTGCAGTTCGGAGAAAAGCTCGCTACGCTTGGCAACCGCACCGACATAGATCGCCGATGCAAGCCCGGTGCGGTTGGCGCCATGTTCGCAGTGTATCAGGATCGGCTTTTCTGCCGTCCTCATGATTTCGGCCAGCCGTTCGCTCTGCTCGACCGGCACGAATCTTCCGGAGCTTAGCGGAAAATCGATCAGCGTTACGCCGTTCTCTTCGGCCGACGCCTTCTCTTCCTCATACCAATCCCCGCGGCGCTCATTGCGCAGGTTTATGATCGTCTTGACGCCGTATCGCGTCACCGCTTTATCAATCTGCGCGTCACCCGGCTGGCCTGAGCGGTAAAGCTCGCCCGGAATGACTTCATGGAAATTACCGATCATCTGGTTGACGCCCATATGGATGCCGATAGCGGCAATCGGGGCGATAAGAACGGCAGCGGCAATCTTGATCAAACGCAGGGTCACTAAAGTCACTCACAACATCATATGCCGCTGAGATAAGACTTCACCTGCCGCACTGCAAACACGAAATGACGGTGCGTGTCGTTTAACCAGATGAGAAGGCGATGAGGAGCGCCATGCAACGACCTTCAGGGCATGCTTCATCCGCCTGTCATGAACTTTGCCGATAGAGGGCTGTAACCGCATCCTTTCGCGCGAGTCGCCAAGGAAGCGACCACCAGATCGGCAACGAGGCTTTGGGCCACGCATGACCAGAATTACCATCGTGACAGATGCGTGGTACCCACAGGTAAACGGCGTCGTCCGCTCGATCGAGAACACCAACCGCGAACTGCATTGTGGAACCAGCGGACAAAAGCCTGCATCCAGCGGATCGGAACCGGAAAGCGGGCTGCCACATATTCGGGAAAGCGGGTGTGGTAGCTGGTCGAAAAGGGCATGCCATTCTTCAGGCACCAGCGGCGGGCCATCAGTCCGAGCGGCCCCTCGGTCGCGATATGCACGGCGGTCGGCAGGGTCTTTTCGATTGCGCCAGCGACCTGCGCAAAGGTGGTGACCGAAAGCCGGATTTCTGGATAGGTGGGGCAGGGGATATTGTGAAAATCCTTCGGCGTGACCATGACCACCTCTACGCCCATGCGGGTCGCGACCGCAAGCCTCGAGCGTGAACTTTCGAGGATAGGCATCCGCAATCTCCTGCGCTGGAGCCGTGGCATCGACCAGACCACGTTTCACCCGATGAACCTCGAGGAACGTCCCTTCGACCTCCCTCGCCCTATTTTCCTGACCGTCGGCCGCGTTGCGGTCGAGAAAAACCTTCCCGCCTTCCTCGATCTCGACCTGCCCGGCTCGAAGGTCGTGGTCGGTGATGGCCCAGCCCTGGCTGAACTGAAGAAACGTTATCCGAACGTCCTTTCTTTACCGGCATGAAGACCGGTGAGGATCTCGCCCGCGCCTATGCCCAGGCGGACGTGTTCGTTTTCCCGTCCAGGACCGATACGTTTGGCAACACCATTCTCGAAGCGCTGGCGAGCGGCGTTCCCGTCGCAGCCTATCCGGTCATGGGACCGGTCGACATTATCGAGCAAGGTTCCGGCGCAGGTGCGCTGGATGACGATCTCAAGGCCGCATGCCTGAGAGCACTCGGTTGCCGTCGCGAGGACGCAAGCCGGCTTGCCCGCAGCTACACCTGGGAAGCGGCCTCGAAACAGTTTCTCGGCAATGTCCTCAAAGCCCAGGCCAACCGTGCGTTGCCCGCAGCGGAATGAACTGCCATCATCGCAGATGCGATAGGCACTTCAACGAGTTTCAGGATTACAGCGGTTCAGCCGCCATTCCCGTCACGCTGGCGAAAATAGAAAACACTGCCGACACCAAGACAGATAGCCGCGACGAGACCCACTGCAATCATGATGACCCTCCCGATCATGAATCGGCGCTGCAAGGCAGCCCGATCGAAATCCGGCTTGCAGGTCCTCCAACCGCACAAGCCAGAGATGCAGTGCATCACGATTTACTAAAAAGTGCAAGCTGACGCCCTGATGGTTGACCTCAGCGATATCGGGAGCGGTTCAGATCCGCCAGTGAAGAAGCTTAGCGCTTCTTCCTGCGGTTCTCGAACGGGTTGTCACCTGCCTTGAAATGGATGCGGATCGGTACGCCCGGCATCTGGAAATCATTGCGCAATCCGTTGATCATGTAGCGGATATAGCTTTCCGGCAACGCATCTGGACGTGTGCAGGACACCATGAAGGCCGGCGGGCGCGCCTTAACCTGGGTCATGTATTTCAGCTTCAGACGGCGGCCGGACACTGCCGGTGGCGGATGCTGGACCTGCGTTCCTTCCAGCCATTTATTGAGCTTGGCCGTCGAGATGCGCTTGTTCCAAACCTTGTCGGTGGCGACGATTTCCTGCATCAGCTTGTCGAGGCCATAGCCCGTCTGGCCGGAAATCGGCACAGCACGTAGGCCGCGCGCCTGCGGCAAGAGCCGTTCGGTCTTTTCGCGCAACTCGGCCAGAACCGCCTGCGGATCTTCGATCAGGTCCCACTTGTTGAAGGCGAGCACGGCAGCGCGACCTTCACGCAACACGAGGTCGGCCAGCTGCAGATCCTGCTTCTCGAACGGGATCGTCGCATCGAAGACGATGACGACGGTTTCGGCAAAGCGGATCGACCGAAGCGAATCCGCGACCGAGAGCTTTTCGAGTTTTTCAGTCACCCGCGCCTTGCGACGCATCCCGGCGGTATCGAACATCTTGATCGTGCGACCGCGCCAGTCCCATTCGACCGAGATCGAATCGCGGGTAATCCCCGCTTCCGGCCCGGTCAGAAGCCGGTCTTCGCCGAGGAACCGGTTGATCAGCGTCGACTTTCCGGCATTCGGGCGGCCGATAATGGCGACGCGCAGCGGCTTGGTCTCGTCATATTCGGCATCATCGTCAGCCTCGTCGCCGAGAACGGAATCCCTGACGTCGACATCCGTGATCGCCTCGTCGCCGTCACCGTCTTCCGGGAACGCTCTTTCCCGGCCGATCGCCTCGACGATTGCGTCGCGCAGGTCGATCATGCCCTGGCCGTGTTCGGCGGAAATCGGAACCGGCTCGCCAAGGCCCAGCGTGAAGGCATCGTAGAAGCCGCCATCCGATCCCTTGGCTTCGGACTTGTTGGCAACCAGCACGACCGGCTTGCCGGAGCGGCGCAAAAGCTCGCCGAAAGTCTTGTCGAGCGGTGTCAGTCCGGACTTGGCATCGACGACGAACAGCGTCAGATCCGCCTCGTCGATCGCGGCTTCCGTCTGGGCGCGCATACGGCCTTCGAGCGTATCGGCACCGGCCTCTTCCAGACCGGCCGTATCGATGATGGTGAAACGCAGGTCAACGAGCTTCGCATCGCCCGGACGACGGTCGCGGGTAACACCCGGCGTGTCATCGACAAGCGCCAGCTTCTTGCCAACCAGACGGTTGAAAAGCGTGGACTTGCCGACATTCGGACGTCCGACGATGGCGACGGTGAAGCTCATAGTGTTTTCCTCAAGCCCTTATCCGCAACGGAATTAGGGCGCCTTGCCGGTGGCGGCGATATTGTCGAGCATGATTTGCGCGCGGTTGACAACATTGCGAGGCGCGCCCGCATCGTTTACGATTTGCTGGAACCACTGCTTGGCCTGCGGCATGTTTCCGGCCTTGTAGGCGGAAAGGCCGAGCGCTTCGCGTGCGGAATTGGCCAGAACATGGCCCTGCGCCGAAAGGATTTCCGCTTCGGCCGCAACCTGCTCGTAAGTGCCGGTATCGACCAGAATGAAGGCGGCGCGCATCTTGGCGAGATCGCGGACAGCCTGTGGCGCTGCATTGTCGTTTCCAACTTGGCGGTAGATCTCGACGGCAGCAGCCGCATCACCCTTGGCCTGCTGCACGGAAGCTGCGCGCATCTTTGCGAGTACCGGATAGGCGCCCGTGCCATCCTTCTCGATTGCAGCGAGGGCTGAAAGCGCCTCGTCGTTCTTGCCTTCCGAAGCAAGCGTCAGAGCCGCGATGAAGCGGTCGCCAGACTGCGAAGAGGCATGGTTGTCCCAATATTCATAACCGCGCCAGGCGGCCGTACCGATGACGATCGCCACCGCGACACCAATCGCGATCCGGCCGTAACGCCTCCAGGCGTTCTTCAGCTGGTCTGAGCGAAGCTCTTCGTTCACTTCACGGAAAAAACTGTCGTCGTTATGCGCCATCGAAGTCTCCGGCCCGCGTCAAGGGGCCAATCCTGGGTCGGTCGTCCGGCCAAAGCTCCGCCTGAGGCAAACAATTGGTCGGGAAAGCGCCTTCTAGCCTATTTTCCTTAGGATGTAAGGCCCCCCATGCAAAACGAGGAAGCTTATTGAAGCAACGCACTGATAAAGCTCGAAACCCACCGATCACGGACGCGTTACTCTGCCCCTTGCCGCCACAATCAATTAGCGTATGCTTTCGAAGGCGAAATTTCGCGCAATGACATGCATCTCTGGACATGACGGCCAGTGTTTAGCTCTTATTGCCGCCTTCGTGCCGACAGACTGCATCTCGTCATTGCGATCGCTCAGAGGAGACTCGGGAGGTCGGCTCGATGCAAAGAGTTTACGCAGCTCTGGCTTTTGCCACACTGGCTATGTTTATGTGTCCACTATCTGCAGAGGCCGGCGATTGGTTAGATTGGCAGTGGTACGGCATCACCGGCCCCTGTGACGATAAGTGTGCCGTTATGGTTTTCGGGGGCAAGTTTGTCGAAACACCCATGGAGGACATCTTTCTCCGAGGTGATCTCTCCCCTTTCAACTGGGATTACGGCGACAGCGGTTTCATCGGCCTGTCCGCATCCCGTACGGTCGCGAGCTTCTGGCGGGAACGTTTTGCGATCGAAACCGAACTCGGTGTCGGCAAGCGGTTTGGCAGCATGCACGAATCCGAAGTGTGGGCGGCCCTGTTTCTCCGCTACAGCGATTTCCCCTGGAATGATTACATCTACACGACCATAGCTGCCTCCACCGGCCTCAACTACGCCAGCGGTATTTCGCAGGAGGAAAAGGCCCGCGCAGGCAATGATCGCGGCGACCGGCTGCTGCATTATCTCGCCCCGGAAATCACCTTCGCATTACCTGAGAACAAGTCGAGAGAGCTTGTCATCCGCTTCCATCATCGGTCCGGTGGCTATGGTTTGGTCAGCGATGCAGATGGTGGCGTCCAGTATTTGACGATAGGGCTTCGGCTGCGGTTCTGATGCCGTCGATTGCAGATAAGCGGCATCCACTGTGTAGGCAATCAAAGCTTCGCCTTATTCGCTGGTCAAGAGCACTCGGATATTGCCAGTTCATTCGTAGAATCAGGAAATAGTGATGCGTCTTCGACCCTTGGCCACCCTGCTTGCCGCACTCACCTTATCGACAGGTGCAATGGCGCAAGATGTGGGGCAAAGGCCAAAGCAGTTGCTGATGATCTCCTTTGACGGTGCGGGCTCGAATGCCCTTTGGCAGCGTAGCCGCGATTTTGCCCGCAACAACAACGCCCATTTCACCTATTTTCTTTCCTGCACACTGGTCATCCCACGCGCCGACAAGGCCCGGTATCAGGGGCCGGACAAAAAAGCCGGCCGCTCCAATATCGGTTTTGCCCAAGATATTCCCGAGGCCAAGGAACGTCTCGGCCATATCTGGCAGGCGCATCAGGAAGGCCACGACATATCGAGCCATACCTGCGGCCATTTCGACGGCAAGGACTGGTCCGAGGCCGAATGGCGGCAGGAAATGGCGAGCTTTCACGATGTGATGACCAATGCCTGGAAGGCGATCGGCGCATCGTCCGACGAGCCGCAGGGCTGGCGCGAGTTCATCGACAACGACATTCGCGGTTTCCGCGCGCCCTATTTCTCCACCAGCGCCGGCATGACGGAGGCTGAGAAGAAGACGGGCTTCCAGTATGACGCAAGCCTCGTCACCAAGGGACCAATGATGCCGGAGACCAAAGGCGACCTTATCCGCTTCGGCCTGCCGCTGATCCCCGAAGGTCCGCAACAGCGGCCGATCATCGCCATGGACTACAATCTCTTCGTCCGCCACTCGGCCGGCATCGACAATCCCAGCCGCTCGGCGGAATTCGAGGAACGTGCCTATTCCGCCTTCCGCGCCGCATTCGACAAGCAGTATGACGGAGATCGCATTCCCATGCAGATCGGCCTGCATTTCGTCGAGATGAATGCCGGCGCCTATTGGCGGGCGATGGAACGGCTCGCCTCGGAAGTCTGCAACAAGGCCGATGTCGCCTGCGTCAGCTATACGGAAGCGATCCGTATGCTGGGTGAGCGCCATTCGTCACCGGCAAACGCCAGCAATTCCGCCGGATAATCGCTATTTGCTGCACTGCCGCAAAATTGCCGCTCACGCGATATTTATCTCTTGTCCCTAGTCTCGGTAGCTTACGCCGCTTCCGACCATCTCCTGCGCACGGTATTACAATTTCATGACACGATTGATGACGTCACGCCTGATCAAGCTTCTGCCATGGCTGGCGCTCGCGGCCATCATCTTTGCAACGGTCTCGCCGATACGCCTGCGCCCGCAGGATTTCGCCTCGGTGGACATCGATCGCGCTGGTGCATTTGCCGCCATGGCGCTGCTTTTCATGCTGGCCTACCCGCGGCAATGGCTGCTTTGCGGCATCCTCGTCATCCTCGGCGCCGGAGGCATCGAATTGCTGCAATACCTGTCGCCGACCCGGCATGCCCATCTCGACGATGCAGTGGTCAAGGCCGCAGGCGCTGCTATCGGCTGCCTGATGGGCTGGGCGTTCAACCGCATGATCGCCCGTTTTCGCGCCCCCGTCGCGGCCTGACCGATCTTCTACCCAATCGTGGACAAATGCCGCAATCAGGCGTTCCGGCATTCCAGATTTCAACAACTTACATATTTTTCATCCCCGCCCCGTCCCCGCCCCCCCAAACCCGCGCGATAATCGGCGCGTCATCGGATGGGAAACCGGCTACGCGAACCGGCCTCCTCAACGGGTTCGAAGAGCCAGGTTCCGGTGATGGTCGCAGACGGTGTGAGCGGAGAGCCTGACAAGTCCTCCATAATTCATCCGAAGCGGTCGGGGCAGGCAAAACCTGAACCACAAAATGCAATCGAATATCCGCCTGCCTCATTCCCGAAAGGGTCAGATCGCACCGGCCATCCCCCCATGATGCGGCCGCGCGATCCCCTCAAAACGCAGAACCGCGCCGGATCGACAAATCCGGCGCGGCCAAAACTGCGTGGTCTCTCCGACTTGGATCAGGTCGGCTTGTTCGCCGCCATCTCGCCACCTTCGGCTTCGCGCTGAAGATAACGCTGGTCGATATCCGGCAGCGGACCACCGTCGATCGCAGCCTCGAATGCCTTCAGGCGCTTGTGGATCGAAAGCAGCTCGATGATCGTCGTCCAGGAATTGACCAGATACTGGAACGAATTCGTCACCTGGCCGAAGGCCGTGGCGATCTGCTGGTAGATACCGTAGGTGATCTTGCCCGCAACGATCGTCGGAACCAGCATCAGGAGCAGGAAGACGGCGTCCGCCTGAATGTAGAAATAACGAGCGACGTTGAAATAGAGGTAATGCCAGTACATGCGGAAATAGTTCTTCCGCACATTGCCATAGAGCTCTTTCACCGTCAGCGGCTGGGCGCGATCCGCATGATCTTCGCCATAGACCAGCTCCTTACGATAGGCGGCCTCGACGCGCTGATTGCGAAAGTTGAGCCCCGGCAGCTTGATGCCGACGGTCGCCAATAGAACGGTACCGAAAACAGACCAGATGATAGCCAGCCAGAACAGGGCATGCGGCACCTCGCCGATGATCGGCAGTTCGGAGACGTAGCTCGACAAGCCAAACAGAATCGGCAGGAAGACGACAAGCGTCATAACCGAGTTGATCAGCGTGATGCCGAGGCCTTCCAGAGTAGCCGAGAAGCGCATCGTATCTTCCTGAACACGCTGCGAGGCACCTTCGATATGCCTGAGTTTTTCCCATTTCGACATATAGAAGTCGTTCATCGCCGTGCGCCAACGGAAGATGTAATGGCTGGTAAAGAAGTCGGTCAGGATGGAAACGCCCATGCTGAGGAAAGCGATCTTGGCGAAGATGATCTGCAACTCGTAAAAGTCCCAAGCCGTGATGCCTGGCTGTTTTGACAACGCGTTTTGCAGGAGATCACCGAATGGACGCCGGAAGTTGTTGATGACGACAGAAATTTGAACACCGAAATACGTGACCGCGATGATCAGCAGCGATCCCCATATCGACCAGTACCGCCACGGATTATCTTTGGCGATCAGGGTCCAGACGGCACCGAATAACACGAGGCAGGACGCCATATAGGCGTAGAAAAACAGATTGGCCGGCACCAGGAAATAGGTGAGGTCGTAAGGCTCCTGTTCCGGCATGACGTAGCCGAAGGAAGCCCCCAGACCTTCAAAGATGAAATACCAGGCGAGAATGGCCACGAAAGCAAAAACTACCGCGGAAATGAAGAAAAATTTCGGGCGGGGAAAGAAGGAATGGAACACGGAGCGGGTGCTTTCCTGAGTTCGGAGCTGCGGGGTGCGGTGTTAGGGCGCGAAATTATGGCAATCGCGTGGATGCGGCAATGGCCGCACCGCTTTGTTACGCATTTGTAACCACGTTCCTACTCAAGGAATACGTTTCGCCACGATTGCCGCCAGCACGACGCAGACGATGAGCACGCCCGTCGCGATCAGCGTCGGAAGCGCGAAACTGCCGCTCTTCTCAGCAGCCCAGCCTGCCACCAGCGGGCCGACGATCTGCCCGACGCCAAAAGCCGCCGTCATTGCGGCAAGCGCCCGGCGCGGGCTTTCAGGCGCAAGCTTGCCGCCCAGCTGCAACCCGTAGGCGGTAATCACCATGAAGGTTGCGCCGAGCAGCAATCCGCCAAACAGCGCACCGGCGGTCGGTGGCAGAAGAACCGAACAGACAACACCGATAGCAAGCACCGTCATCGCCACCGTGTAGGATCTGGCAAGCCCGGCACGGACTGCCAGCGGATGCCAGACGAGAAGTGACACGGCAGCCGCGCAGCCGGTCACGAACCATGCGAGAAATTCGATCACCGGCCCCGCATCCCCCTGCCTTGCGATCGTCACCAGGAATGTCGCGGTAATCACATAACCGAAGCCGAACAGGCCATAGGATGTCGTCAGCAGCACCAGCGGCAGTTTCCATCTGAGCGCAGGCTCCACCCGACGCTCCGTCATGCCATGCGGGCGCGGCAGCATCCATTGCACGACAAGCACCGCCGCAAGTGTGATCGCGGCACCCGCCAGCCAGTTGATCCGCCAGCCATGCGCCGCATCACCCGCCGATGTATTGACGACCAGCGCCAGCGCCGAGGATAGCGCGATCCCCGCCCCCACGCCGCCGAAATGCAGGAAATTCACGACATGCCCTCGGCTGCCGCAGTTTCGTGCAAAGGGAAGCACGATAGACGAGGTCAGGATCATCGCCAGCGCGCTCGCCAGGCCTGCGAGGAAGCGAATCGCCACGAATGCCGGCACGGAGGTGGTGAGCGCCATCGCCGCCAGCAGGATCGCGGTCGCCATCAGCGAGGACAAAGCGATCATTCTTTCACGCCCGGCCGCCCAGCCCTGCCCCGCCAAAATCGCGCCGGCCAGATATCCGGCAAAATTGCCCGCGGCGATATAACCCGCATCGGCCGACGAAATCGGAATGCCTGCAATCATGCCCGGCAGGACCGGCGTGTAGAAGAAGCGGCCGAAGCCCATGGCCGCAGCCATGGCGATTGCGCCGGAAAGGCCGACGAGACGAAGGTTCAAGCGAGCGGTCGTGTCCATGGCATGCTTATGGCAGCGCAACATAGGCCGCACAAATCAGCATTATTCATCGTTGTCGGAATATTTTGAATGATTCTACGCGAAAAGCAGGTGCAGTAACGAATTGGTGCGCCGCATGCGGTCATTTGTCTTGTTGTTGACACGAATGATCGTCATTGTCTGCTTCGTGCCAAATCAACAGACGGGAGGCGCAAAATGGATCGTGACCTGACCGTATCGGAAGTGCTGGTGGACCCGCTGATCGCGCAGCTGCGCAAGGCGGACCTGATCGGCAATGCCGCATTCGCTCAACTGATGGAAAGTGCCGCTCGCATTCATGCGCGCCGCTCGATCGATACTCTAGGCGAAGAGCGTGTGAGCGCCTTCTATTGCGCTATCGAGGCGGCCAATCGCGCCGAATCCTGCGTTCGCTAAAAACGTTTCCGGTCGCCGCTTTCGCCGCGACCGGCTTATGACAATCCTTAATTCGCCAATGTCAGGATAAGCGGCCCGCTCTTGGTCGCGACGATCGTGTGTTCGTATTGCACGGTCGGTGCGTTCGGGTCGCTGTAGAGCGTCCACGGATCGTCATTGTCGCCATCTTCCGCCCATGTGCCGCCGAGCGAAAGAAACGGCTCGACGGTAAAGACAAGGCCCTCCTCCATGATCCGGCGCTCGCTCTTTTCCGGCCAGGTCGGAATTTCCTTCGGCTCGTCATGCAGGGTCAGGCCGATGCCGTGGCTGGAAAGATTGGTGATCAGCGTATAGCGGTTCTTCTTGGCAAACGCGCCGATCGCATTGCCGATACCTGCGATCTTGTTGCCGGCCTTGACCTGCTGCAACCCGGTCCAGAGCGCGCGCTTGCCGTCGCGGCAAAGCTTTTCGATCTCGCGGCGAACCGGCGGCACCGCATAGGATGCGCCGCAATCGCCGAAGAAACCGTCCTTCACGGCAGAAACGTCGATATTGACGAGATCACCTGCCTTGATCACCCTGCCGCCCGGAATGCCATGCGCAACCTCTTCGTTGACGCTGATGCAGGTCGCACCGGGAAACTGGTAGCAGGTCTCGGGCGCCGATTGCGCGCCGTTATCCTCAAGCAGCTTGCGGCCGATATCGTCCAGTTCCTTGGTGGTGATCCCAGGCTCCAGTGACTTCGCCATCGTCTCCATCGCCTGGGCGCAGAGCCGGCCGATCGCTTTCAGCTTGTCGAGTTCATCTTCACTGGAGATTACCATTGCGGGTCGTTTCCTTGTCTTCGTCTTTTTAGTTCGCCTGCGATGTGGCCCGCTCAGCCGATCCGGTCAATTCCTTTCTGACGATCGGCGCCACCTTCGTGCCGTAAAGCTCGATGCCGCGCATGATCTGGTCGTGCGGCATAAGCCCGATCGCCATCTGCAGCAGGAACCGGTCCATCTTGAACACGCTGTGGGCGGCAATGATCTTTTCGGCCACCAGTTCCGGCTCGCCGACGAAAAGATTGCCAAGCGCAGAGCGAGCCTGATCGAAATGTGCCCGGCTCGTCGGGCCCCAGCCCCGTTCGCGGCCAAGCCGGTTCATCACCTCGGACTGCGGACCGTAGAACTGGTCTGCCGCGGCCTGCGTCGTATCGGCAATGAAACCGTGGACATTGATGCTCGTCTTCAGCTTCGCCGGATCGTGGCCGGCATTCTCGCCTGCTTCGCGATAGAGATCGGCAAACGGCTTGAAGCGCGGATATTCCCCGCCGATGATCGCGATCGCCAGAGGCAGGCCGAGCGAACCGGCACGCACCACCGATTGCGGTGTGCCACCAACGGCGATCCAGACCGGTAACTGCTCCTGCAACGGCCGCGGATAGACACCGTGCCTGTTGATCGGCGCGCGCATCTGTCCCTTCCAGCTGACGATCTCCTCGTCGCGAAGTTTTAGCAGCAGATCCAGCTTTTCGGTGAAGAGTTCGTCATAATCTCCCAGATCGTAGCCAAACAGCGGGAAGGACTCGATGAACGACCCGCGCCCGGCCATGATCTCGGCGCGCCCGCCGGAAATCAGGTCGACGGTCGAAAACTGCTGGAATACCCGAACCGGATCGTCGGAACTCAGCACCGTGACGGAACTGGTCAGCCGGATATTCCTGGTGATCGCGGCCGCTGCAGCAAGCACCGTCGAAGGCGAAGAGATCACGTAATCGGAACGGTGATGTTCACCCAGCCCGAAGACGTCGAGCCCCACCTCATCGGCAAGCTTGATCTCCTCAAGAAGATTTTTAAGCCGCCTTGCGCCCTCGACACCCTTGTCGAGAGCGGCCGCGTCCATATCGCCGAATGTATGAAGCCCGAGTTCCATGGAAGATCCTGTCATCTGGACAAAAGGATAAATTGGGATGTTTCCATGCTTCAGATAGAGACCCGCGGCCTCAAGCGCAAACCGCAAACAATCGAACTTACCGTTCGACAAATTCGATAGCTGGCCTAAGTTCCGCTGACAGATCACTGACAATCATCAAGTTCCAAACGGATCCCTGTTCGCTCAGTCGGGAGATGACATGAGCTTCTTCGAAAGCCTTCTCGTCCTGATCCTCGTAGCGATCATGCTCCTGCAGGTGTCGCGGCGGCTGAGGATGCCTTATCCCTCGATGCTGGCGCTGGCGGGCGCGGCCGTGGCGCTCATTCCGGGCACGCCGGTGATCAACATCGACCCGGCAACCGCACTCGCCTTGTTCATTGCCCCCGCCCTTCTCGATGCAGCCTTCGACTTCCCGCTCGGCACGGCCAAGCGCTTCTGGCTGCCGCTTGTCGCCTTCGCCATCGGTGGCGTCATCGTTACCGCCGCATCCGTCGCCTGGGTCGGTTCCACCTTTGCCGGCCTGCCGATTGCGGCGGCCGTGGTGCTCGGCGCGATCGTCGCCCCGCCGGATGCGGCAGCGGCAACAGCAATGCTCTCCGCCGTGTCCATTCCACGCGAAACCGACACGATCCTGCGCGGCGAAAGCCTGTTCAACGATGCCGCCGCCCTGCTGATCTTTGATGCGGCGCTGGCGATCCAGTCGGCTGGTCATCTCGATACCGAAGTCGGGCTGCATCTGGCGCTCGCGGTCCCCGGCGGCATCATCTTCGGCATTCTCGCCGCCCGCCTGATCCGCCGCCTCACTCGGTCCGTCAGCGGCACGCTCGGCGGCAATGTCATGCAATTTGCCCAGACCTTTCTGCTCTGGATCATAGCGACACGGCTGCATCTCTCCGCCGTTCTCGCCGTCGTCGCCTGCGGCATGACGCTGGCACAGATGTCGGAGGCGCGTTCGTCGGCCCGCATGCGGGTCCAGTCCTATGCGGTCTGGAGCGCCGCCGTCTTCGTGCTCAACGTCATGGCCTTCCTGCTGATGGGCATGCAGGCGCGCGCCATCCTGTCCGACATGGAGCCCGGCCATCTGGGCGATGCCATAACCTTCGCCGGTCTTGTCGTCGTCACCGTCATCGTCGTCAGACTGATCGTCTGCATCGGCTTCAACCGCATCCACGCCTATTACGCCCGTCGCGCCGGCCGGCCCGAACCGGCCACCATGAAACAGGCGGTGCTTGCCGGCTGGTGCGGCATGCGCGGCCTCGTCACGCTCGCCACAGCCTTTGCCCTGCCGGCAGACTTCCCCCAGCGTGACATGGTCGTACTCGCCGCCTTCGCCGTCGTTCTTGCAACGCTCGTGGCGCAGGGACTGACACTCATCCCGCTGATAAAATGGCTTGGCCTCGACCGCACGGCAGACAGCCTGCGCGAGGTGACGAAACTGCGCGCCCATATCGCCCGGGCCGGTTTCATGAAGCTCGAAACCGCCACCGGCCCGGAAGCCGAGATGCTGCGCAACAATTTCAAGCTGGAAAAGCACGGCAACCTGCATGCGGAAGGCGCGACCGCGCTCGCCACCTATCGCCGGCTGGCGCTCGATGCGATCAATGCCCAGCGCGAAGTCCTCGAACAATTGCGCGAGGACAACAAGCTCACCGTCGACGAATACAATCTCTTCCTCGAGGAGATCGACTGGCGCGAGCTTTCCGTCCTGCCGGAAGAGGATCGCCGGATCCAGGAAATCTGAGGCGAACCCGGCGACTGAATCATTTTATCAGCCTGCCGGGATATCCATTTGAAACGACTCCGAATTCCTCAGATCATTTTCGCCACCTCAGCCATCTGATCAGCAACGATCCCCCAGCCTTCTTCGAAGCCCATTTGCTGATGCGCCTTCATGTCCTCTTCGTTCCAGTGAACCGCAGTCGCGGTATAGGCATCGGTGAACACCAGCTTGCGGCCCGGCACAATCTCCAGATAGACGCCCGGATTGGGGATTTTCTCGCCGTTCGGACCTTCCATCAGCACGAAACTTTCGCCGCCCGGTCGAAGGTCCGAGCGCGCTTCGGTGACTTTCCAGGGAAGCGGGCAGAACCACTCGCCGAACCGCTCCGGCGTCGTCCACACCTTGAAGAGCTTTTCGGCGGATACGTCGAATTCGCGGGTAAGCTGCAGCGCATAGCTGGCGGTCATGGTTCTGTCTCCCTTCTGAAATCCTGTTCATCGCATCGGATGGTGAACCTAGGACGAAGGAGAAGACAGGAAACCGACAGGTCGGGAGATTTTTTCTCCGGCCCTCAATGACTATCGCAGATAATGGATATGCGGTCGCGCGTGATGCGGCGAAGTCTCCACCCGTGCATCGACCGAGAAGACGTCGCGCAGCAGTTCCTGCGTCAGGATCTCTTCCGGCGCACCCGACGCGACGATCCTGCCCTTTTGCATGACGATCAGCCGGTCGCAGAACATCGCTGCGTGGTTGAGGTCATGCAGCGCGATGATGCTCGTCACCGGCAGACTGGAAACCAGCCGCATAAGGCTGATCTGGTGCTGGATGTCGAGATGGTTGGTCGGCTCGTCGAGAATGAGCTCCTGCGGCGATTGCGCCAGCGCACGGGCGATATGTGCCCGCTGCTTCTCGCCACCGGAAAGGCTCTGCCAACGGTCGTGGCGCTTCTCGATCATGCCGGCACGCTCCAATGCCTGCGCTACCGCATCGTCATCCGCCTTCGACCAGCCGGAAAACATCGAGCGATGCGGAAACCGCCCGAGCTTCACCACATCGATGACCTTGAGATTGGAATTGGTCGTCGCATGCTGTTCGACGAAGGCGACACGCTGCGCCATCGCGCGGCGGCCGATGCTTTTGATATCCCGGCCTTCGAGCGTGACGCTGCCCGAATGCGGCTTCTTCAGCCCTGCAAGCAGCCGTAGAAGCGAAGTTTTGCCGGAACCGTTCGGCCCCAGAAGCCCGAGCATCTGGCCGGGCTGCGCTTCGAAGGAGACGCTGTCGAGAATGGTCTTGGCACCGATCTTCCAGGTGAGATTTTCGGTCCTGATGCTCATGACACCCTCTGGAAACGATAGAGGATAACCGCAAAGAACGGCACGCCGACGAGTGCGGTGACGACACCGATCGGCAGGACCTGCTGCGGGATCAGCGCCCTTGAGGCGATATCAGCCAGCACCATGAAGATCGCCCCGACGACCGCACAGGCCGGCAGCAGCCGGATATGCAGCGGCCCGACGACGAACCGCGCCGCATGCGGCACGACAAGGCCGACGAAACCGATCGTGCCGACCATAGAGACGATCGTCGCCGTCATCATGGCGGTGAGCGCAAAAAGAATGATCCGCGCCCAGGCGACATTGACGCCGAGCGAGGCTGCCGCCTCATCCCCGAAGGCAAAGGCATCGAGCACCCGCGCATAACACAGGCAGACGATCAGACAGATACCGACGACAACCGAGACCAGCATGAATTCCGGCCAGCGCACGCCGCCGAAACTGCCGAGCAGCCAGAACATCACGTCGCGCGCCTGCTGCGCATTGCCGGATGTCGTGACGATATAGGAAGTTGCAGCATTGAAAAGCTGCGAGGCTGCGACACCGGCAAGAATGGTGCGATCCGCCCCGCCCCGCGTGCCGTTGGACAACAGCGCCACGAAGAAGAAGGCAGCAAAGGCGCCCGCGAATGCACCGGCAGACAACGACACCGTACCGGCACCCAGCCCGAGAATGACGATCGCCACCGCCCCTGTCGAGGCGCCGGCGGAAATGCCAAGCACATAGGGCTCCGCCAGTGGATTGCGCAGCAGCGACTGCATGATCGCGCCGGACAGAGCCAGTCCCGCGCCGCAGAAAGCCGCGACCAGCGCGCGGCTGAGACGGTAATCCCAGATCACCGTCTCATGGATGCGGTTGAGTTCGATCGCCGTCCAGCCCAGCCGATTGCTTATCGCCGCGTAGGTGGTCGACAGCGGGATCGGCAGATCGCCTATCCCGACACTGACACCGACGACCAGCGCGATCGCCGCAAGCGAGACCAGCAACAGTGCCGAAAACACGACGAACTGCTGGCCCTGGGAATGTATCGAACGGCGATCCTCGCTCACTTCAGGAGACCAAGTGCCTTGAGCTGTTCGGCCACCTGTTCAGCTCCATAAATGGTGCGCACGGTCGGGTTCATCGCCTGACCGTCCATCACAACCAAAGCCTTATTCTTGACGGCCTGGATCTGGCTGACGGCCGGATCGGTGGTCAGGAACTTGATCTTGGCTTCCGGCTTGTCGAGTTCCCAGCGGTTGCGGTCGAGATTGGCAACGACGATGACGTCGGGATTGGTGGCAATGATGCTTTCCCAGCCGAGCGTCGGCCATTCCGCTTCGGTCTTGATCGCACTTTCGCCGCCAAGCAAATCGGCGATGAAACCGGACGCACCGTTCTTGCCGCCGAGATAGGCGTCAGCGGTCGGCGACGGGCTGGAGAACCAGAAGACGTAGGAGAGCTTCTTGCCGTCCTTGGAAACGCTGGCGCGCAAGTCGGCCTCGCGCTTCTTGAAATCGTCGATCAGGGCCTGGCCGCGATCCGTAACGTCAAAGATCTGCGAAAGCTCGGAGATTTCCTTGTAGAGCAGGTCCATGTTCCACAGATGCTCTCGGCTGCCATATTCGTTCTTCACTTTTTCGGTGGAGAGGCATGTGCTCGGCGAGATGTAGGACGGCACGCCGACCTTGTCGAAATCCTCGCGCTTGGCAACCTTGCTAGTCGGACCGATCAAACTCGGCAGCGCGGCGGCGACGAAATCCGGGTTCTGCGCCAGAATGCTCTCGAAGGTCGGGAATTCGACGGTCAGAAGCTTGACCTTCGCATTGGCGGCCTCAAGCTGCGGCAGCACCTTGCTCGGCCAGAATGCCGTGCCGACCATCTTGTCCTCGAGGCCGAGCAGCAGCAGGATTTCCGCGCTGTTCTGGCCCAGACCGACTGCCCGCTCCGGAGCCTTGTTGAAGGTAACCGATGCACCGCAATTGTCGATCGTCAGTGGATAGGTAGTGGCGGCATTGGCCGGGCTCATGGCAAGCAGGCTCAGACCCGCGCAGAAGCCGGATACGGCCAGAATGGACTTGGATACAGTCACGACGGTGTTTCCTGAGTTAGTGGCGCGACAATGCGCCCCCGCGCTATATCCACGAGCCGGAATTGAAACAAGACAGTTTTCATCATCTTTTTTACTGCGACACTGCGCCATCCTGACAAAATGCCGCATCGCCCACTTGTCGCTAAAACATATTTCCCTTATTCACCGCGCCGGGAGGAGCAACAAACAGTTTTGAGGTTCCCGTTGCCTTCCAGCAAGAACACCCCATCCAAAGCCTCTGCAAGCGGTCTCAACCTGAGCCGTCGCCAGCTTCTCGGTTCAGCAGCCGGCGGTGCGGCCGTCGTCAGCACCACTGCAATCCCCGCCTGGGCACAGGCAAGCTCCGACAAGACGGTCGACGTCCTTCTCGTCGGCGGCGGCATCATGAGCGCCACGCTCGGCGTGCTTCTCTCCGAACTTGAGCCGACCTGGCAGATCGAAATGATCGAGCGCCTCGACAACGTGGCGATGGAAAGCTCCAACGGCTGGAACAATGCCGGCACCGGCCACTCCGCTCTTGCCGAGTTGAACTACACGCCGGAAGATTCGAACGGCAACGTCCAGATCGCCCGCGCCGTCGGCATCAACGAGCAGTTCCAGATCACCCGCCAGTTCCTGGCGCACCAGATCGATGCCGGCGTTCTGAAGGACCCGCGCTCCTTCATCAACTCCACCCCGCACATGAGCTTTGTCTGGGGTGACGAGAATATCGAATTTCTCGGCAAGCGCTTCGAAGCGCTGAAGGCGAGCCCGCTGTTTGCCGGCATGCAGTTCTCGACCGATCAGGCAGAGATTGCCAAATGGGTTCCGCTAATGATCGAAGGCCGCGACCCGGCCCAGAAGCTCGCCGCCACCTGGAGCCCGCTCGGCACCGACGTCAACTTCGGCGAGATCACCACGCAATATGTCGCATCGCTGAAAAGCCGCGACACGTTCAAACTGCACACCAACTCGGAAGTCACCGCGATCGAGAAGAATGAGGACGGCACCTGGACCGTCTTCTTCGACGATACCAAGAGCGGTTCGGCCGGTTCGATCAAGGCGAAGTTCGTCTTCCTCGGCGCAGGCGGCGGCGCGCTTCCGCTGCTGCAGATGTCCGGCATTCCGGAAGGCGACGATTATGCCGGTTTCCCGGTCGGCGGCTCCTTCCTCGTCTGCGACAATCCGGAAATCGTCAACCAGCACCTCGCCAAGGCCTATGGCCAGGCGGAAACCGGTGCTCCGCCGATGTCGGTCCCGCATCTCGATACCCGCGTCTTCGACGGCAAGCGCCACATCCTGTTCGGACCTTTCGCCACCTTCTCGACCAAATTCCTCAAGGACGGTTCGCTGTTCGACCTGCCCTCGACGATCACGCTCGACAACATCTGGCCGATGGCCAAAGTAGGCACCGACGAGTTTGCGCTGGTCCAGTATCTCGCCGGCCAGCTGATGATGTCCGACGACGACCGTCTGGCCGAACTGCGCAAGTATTTCCCGAACGCCAAGGCTGAAGATTGGCGCTTCTGGCAGGCCGGTCAGCGCGTCCAGATCATCAAGAAGGATGCAGAAAAGGGCGGCGTGCTGAAGCTCGGCACAGAGATCGTCGCTGCCGAAGACGGCACGATTGCGGCCCTGCTCGGCGCATCTCCGGGTGCTTCGACCGCAGCGCCGATCATGCTCGACGTGCTGAAGAAGGTCTTTGCCGAAAAGCTCAAGACCCAGGAATGGCAGGACAAGCTGCACACGATCGTTCCGAGCTACGGCAAGAAGCTCAACGAGAACCCGGACATGCTGGTCCGCGAATGGGCAGCGACCGAAGAGCGCCTGCAGCTCGCCATCAAGGCCCCAACGATCGACCCGGCAGCCTACGGCCAGCCGGCAGCGACCGCCCCGGCCGGCGAAGTCAAGAAGGTTCCCGATATCGCCCTCTAAGCTGTGGAATATCTCGAAAGAGACTGGAAACGGCTCCGCTCACGCGGGGCCGTTTTGCTTTCTGGCTCCACAACACTACCTTTCACCGCCAGAGACCGATGAACGACGCAAGGCGGCCCATGAAGGCGATCCAGTTCGAAGCCGAGGTCATCCACTGGCGTGGCCCCGCCCCTTTTTTCTTCGCCCCGCTCCCGAAGTATGAGGCCGACGAAATCGCCCGCCTGTCAAAGCTCCTCACCTATGGCTGGGGCATGATCCCGGTAGACGTTAAGATCTCCGGTACCGAATTCTACACGGCACTCTTCGTCAAGCAGGGCACCTATTTCCTGCCCTTGAAGGATGCCGTGCGCAAGAAGACCGGCATTACCGCCGGCGACATCATCTCGGTCGTGATGACGCTGCGTCCGCCGAAGCGCTGAACATCCCACACAGAACCTTTCCGTCGAAGGGACCTTTCGTACAGCTCTGGCACCTTATTCGCCTGCTAAGGTCGTGCCCTCGCGAAGAATTTGTCGATGTCTTTCGCCCGCGCTTCCATCCATCTCCAAATCCAGACCATCGCCAGCATTGTGAAAAGCCAGCCGAAGACGACATCTGAAAGGAAATGGGCGCCGAAGAGAACGCGATTAAATGCAATAAACAAAAGACACGGCGTCAGAGCAATCGCCGCGATCCGGCGCAGCTTTGCAGGAACGAGCACCAGAAGAGAAAGCGCAGCAGCAGCAGCAGCAGCCTCTCCGGATGGGAAGGAGCAGTTACGAACACATGCGGCGGAAAACTGTAATACTGGCGTAAAGTCCGCGTTCCCGCCGAATTCGACCAAATCTCGAGGACGCGCTCGACCGATTAAGACTTTCAGGATTTCAACAACGATGATCGGGCCAACGAAAAAGCTCAGGAGAACGAAGAGTGGTTTGTGGGGTTGGCAGAACCGGTATCGTCTTGGCAGGAAGATGTGCAAGCCGATAAGTAGCAGCATTGCAATGATAATGCAGATCAGGCTCTGGCGGCTGAAATCCCTCAGCCCTTTCAAAACCGGTTGTTCCGTCAGAACGAAGACCGCGCCATTGGCAAACCAGCGCGACACAGCCAGATCGATCGTCGGAAATATCATGAAAACAAAGCTAACGCAGATTATCGACCTGGCGATGACGGTCAACGCTCGATTGACGCCTGTTTGGGGGGCGTACCGCCACAGGTCATCGGACGCTACGGACAAGTAGCTGTTTTCTGTTCTTCGCATGCCGGTCTCTCCTGACTGTGGGACAGCGGCTAGGTGGAACCCGAGTGTCAAGAAACGGCGAAGATCGGATCAAGGACCTGTCCGGAATCGGTTATCCGTCCGTCTGAGGATTGTCCGCAATTACGGAAGCCCATATTGTCCGACGTATTGGCGGCGCAATGTAAAATAGATGAATGGCCGCAAGGCGTTAAAATGAATAACAATCTTGTTCTCATCGTCGAGGATGAGCCGGCAATAGCAAAGATAATTGAAGGATATCTGCTGCGTGAGGGCTTCAGAACCGTGCAGGCCGCTGACGGTGAAACCGCCCTGCAGCATCACGCACTTCTGAAGCCAGACATTGTATTGCTAGACGTACGCATTCCCAGAATAGACGGGTTTGGTGTGCTGGCCCGCCTTCGACAAACGAGTTCCACGCCGGTCATCATGGTCACGGCTCTTGCAGACGACATTGATCGCTTGAGCGGATTACATTTGGGTGCCGACGATTACGTTGTGAAACCGTTCAACCCGCAGGAAGTCGTTGCGCGGGTCAAGGCTGTTCTGCGGCGAGTTTTGGGAGAGCGGCAGGACGCCATTCGCCGTTTCCGTACGATAGAGGTAGATTTCGGCAGCTACGCGGTCTTCATCAACCGGGGCGGGCAGCGTGTCCCCTTGTCCCTCACGCTCAGCGAATTCCGGATTCTCGCACACATGATCCGTCACCCGACCCAGGCATTCGGACGTGCCGATATCCTTGACGCATGCTTGCCTGAAAGTGACGCGCTTGTGCGGACTGTAGACACCCATATTTCCAACCTTCGACGCAAGTTGGAAGAGATCGGAGAAACTGGTTTCTTCCCTGCCGTGCGCGGTGTCGGCTATCGTTTATCCGATCCCCAATGAATATAAGAAAATACAGCGCCCTGCCGCTCGCCACCCTTACTGCGATCGTGATTGCAACAATGCTCATGCTGAGCGTCGGCATCGCCTATCTCGGCGTCACATCGTATTCCAAATACCTAGACGAGAGCATTAACGACGGTCTTCCGCCGGAAGCAGCGGCCGCATACAGGATATTGAATGAGGGTCGGGTTCCGGATGAGGCCTCCCTCAAGACCCTTGTTGAATATTTTGACGCGCAGGCAGCTCCGGCGGATTTCAAAATTCAGATTGCAGCTCTGATATGCGGCCTGCTTTCGGCCCTGGTCTGCGCCGTTATCGGCATCTTTCTGGCGAGACGGATCGCACGCCCACTGGAAGATCTGACGATTGCCGCCGAAGCCCTCAAGTCTGGCGATTTTTCAGCTCGCGTCTCTGCGTCATCGAGCGGGACTTCCGAAGTATCAAGCCTTGTCGAGACATTCAACGCGCTGGCGACAAGCCTCGAAAGGATGGAAGAAAGACTGCATTTCAACAACATGGCGGTTGCGCACGAGCTGCGTACACCGCTTACCATCCTGCAAGGCGCGTTGCAGGGCATGCTCGACGGCGTTTTTCCATTGGATCGAAAAATCTTGGCCGATCTTCTGCTTCAGGTGGAAGGTCTGGGGAAGATTGTGGAAGACTTGCGCACCCTGTCGCTGGCTATCGGTCAGCAACTCGTGATGCAACGCCAGATTCTCGATGTGGCGGAAATCGTGGAGAACGTTCTCTCGGCGGCCAAGCCCATGCTTGACGCCAGCAGGTTGGAGGTCGAAACAGGCCTGCACCCCGCCCCCATATCCGCAGACCCCTCACGGATTCGTCAGGCCGTTCTGGCGCTCATGGAAAACGTAAGCCGCTATGCTGAAACCGGCGGTTGGCTGCGTTGTGAGACAGAGCGACTGCCGGACGAAAGCGTAATCATCCGCGTGCTTGATCGCGGCCCCGGTTTTCCCGAGGATATGGAGGCGGTTGCCGTCAATCCATTTTGGAGAGGTGATCCGTCCCGGTCACGCGAAACGGGCGGCACGGGGCTGGGTCTTTCAGTTGTAAAAGCCATTGCAGTTGCTCACGGCGGGCATCTGGAACTCGAAAATCGGCAAGGCGGAGGGGCTATGGTTACCATCCACCTGCGTCCTTAATAGAGAGCGGATCGTGGGCCTGCACCGTTCAACGATCGAGCGCAGGTTTCAACGAATCTAATTTCGTCAGCTCAGTGTGACGGTAAAACTCTCGACTAGACGGTCTGAGTCATCGGCGTGTTCAGCTTGTCCAGTTGCTGGCGAATATGGGCGCATTCGGCCGGCGAATTGGCGAGCGTGATCGCCCGGTCGAAGGCAATTCGCGCCTCCCCACTCTTGCCTGTCTGCATCAGCAAGGCGCCGCGCACACCGTGGAAATAAAAATATCCGTCGAGCTTCTCCGCAAGCGGTTCGATCAGGTCCAGCGCCGCATCCGGCCCCTTGAGCTTGGACAGGGCAACGGCCCGGTTGAGTGTTATGACAGGTGATGGCGCGAGCTTTTCCAAAAGTTCGTAAAGCAGCGTGATCTCACCCCAGTCGGTCTCCTCCGGGTGGCTAGCGCGCGCATGCAGCGCCGATATCGCCGCCTGGACCTGATAAGGTCCGGGCTTGCGATGGCGGATCGCCTTGTCGAGCATGGCGAGTGCTTCCGTGATCAGTTGCCTGTCCCAGCGGCTGCGGTCCTGATCTTCGAGCAGCACGATCTGGCCCTCGTCGTCGAACCGGGCCCCGGCACGCGAATGCTGCAGCAGCATCAGTGCGGTCAGCCCCATGACCTCCGGCTCGGCTGGAAAGATCCGCAGCAGCAGCCGAACAAGTCTTATCGCCTCATCACAGAAGGCAGCGCTCTCCGGATTGGTGATGCCGGCGGAATACCCTTCGTTGAAGACCAGATAAATCATCGACGTGACGGTCTTCAGCCGTTCGGCGCGCTCATGTACATCCGGTGTTTCGAAGGCGACGCCGGCCTTGGCGACGCGCCCCTTGGCGCGGGTAATCCGCTGCTCCATGGCGCTCTCGGACACTAGGAAAGCGCGGGCGATCTGCGGCACCGTCAGCCCCGAGACGATCCGAAGCGCGAGCGCGATCTGCTGAGTATTCGGCAGGTCCGGATGGCAGCAGATGAACATCAGTCGCAAGATATCGTCTCGGTAATGCGCATTATCGAGACGGTCGGCGATATTTTCTTCCGCATCGGAGAGATCGGAAAACGCCGCCTCTTCCGGCAGCGGCTCATTCTTGGCCCGTTTGCGGATCTGGTCAACGCCGCTATTGCGCCCGACAAAGATCAGCCAGGCGGCGGGATCACGTGGCGGCCCCTTGTCGGGCCATGTGCGGATTGCGCGAAGGCAGGCCTCCTGAAACGCTTCCTCCGCCATATCCAGATCACGGAAATAGCGCAAAAGCGCCCCGAGTGCCTGCGGCCGCGCCGCCGTCAGCGCCAGTTCGATATAGGCGAGATCCGTCATGACGATCCGCCTTCCGCCGTTTTGATCTCGTTCGGATGGAATACATAGAAGGGCCGGATTTCGTAGGAACTCGAACCGGGATTGACCGCTGACAGCTCTTTCGAAAAGGCCACCGCTTCATCGAGACTGTCGAACTCGGCGGTATAAAAACCGAGCAGCACCTCCTTCGTTTCGGCAAACGGGCCGTCGAGCACCAACGGTTCGTCCTTGCCCTTCCTGACCGTGGTTGCCGCCGTCGTCGGCATCAGCCGCCCGACCGGGCCAAGCTTGCCGGCCTTCGCCAGCGGCTCCTGCACCGCATGAAGCCTCTCCATGACGGAAGCCTCCTCTTCCTTCGACCAGGCAAAAACGGTTTCCTCATGGGCGTAGCACAGGATGGCATACAGCATATTTCTCTCCTTCTCCCTTGGAAGACGAGAAGGTAACCACCGATCCGACAGTGTGCATCAGAAAAACTGGATGTCGCATTTATTGGCAATATCTGCGACAATAGAGATTACGACGAAAGGACAGGCAATGGCGTCGGAAAGCATTCACGTCCGTGTAACGGGCAAGCTTCAGGATCATATTCGCCAGCAGACAGGCGAAAATGGACTTTATGAAAATGCCAGCGAGTATATTCGCGCGCTGATCCGCAAGGATATCCAGAAAAACGACGATGCCTGGGACTGGCTGAAACAACATATCGAACCCGGATTGCGGGCCGACGAAAGCGAGTTCAGAGAGGTATCTGCGGCAGACGTCATTCGCCGTAACAAGCGAGCCTAAATTGGATGGCCGCCTATCTTTTCTACACTACGGCAGACGCGGCTCAGGACCAAATTTGGCAGGATACGGTCTCGACCTGGGGAGAGGCACAAGCCGAAACCTATATCATCGGCCTGCATCGCCATCTCGAAAGAATCTCCCGACAGAAGTCCCTCTGGCGTCGCCTGCCGTCATCGCTGTCCGCTCCCAAAGATCTCACTATCGACGTCTGGTTCAGCCGCTACAAGCATCACTATATTATCTTCCGCCAACTCTCGGGCGGTCGCATCGGTGTCATCAGCATTCTGCATGAACGAATGGATTTGCCGGTGAGATTGGCAGAGGATTTATTACGCATCTCCCCTCAGGACACGAATGAGTCTTGAAGCTCGAATGACATGTGAGGAAACTGCCCATGACCGATCTTTCCGCCTTCCCCATCACCTCCAAATGGCCGCCAAAGGATAAGGGCGTGCTGCAGCTTTATTCGACCCCGACGCCGAACGGCGTGAAAGTGTCGATCATGCTGGAGGAAACCGGGCTGGCCTATGAGCCGCATTTCATCAATATCGGCGCCGACGAGACTTGGGAGCCAGAATATCTGTCGCTCAATCCCAACGGCAAGATCCCGGCCATTCTCGATCCGAACGGTCCGGACGGCAAACCGCTGGCGCTATTCGAAAGTGGTGCGATCCTGATCTATCTGGCGGAAAAGACCGGTAAGCTTCTGCCTGCAGATCCGGCAAAACGCTACGAGACGATCCAGTGGGTGATGTTCCAGATGGGTGGCATCGGCCCGATGTTCGGCCAGCTCGGCTTCTTCCACAAATTCGCCGGTAAGGATTTTGAGGACAAGCGCCCGCGCGACCGCTACGCCAAGGAAAGCGCCCGGCTGATCCGTGTGCTCGAAACGCGGCTGGAAGGTCGCGACTGGGTCATGGGTGACGAATACACGATCGCCGACATTTCCATGCTCGGCTGGGTGCGTAACCTGATCGGTTTCTACGGCGCCGGTGAGCTTATCGCTTATGACGAGCTGAAGAACGTGCCGAAATGGCTGGAACGTGGGCTTTCTCGTCCGGCCGTGCAGCGTGGCCTGGAAATCCCGAAACGCCCCGCCTGATATCCTCTGAGAACGGCTGACTTCACAACCGCCCTGCGCTATCTCCTTCACCCAAGATGGAGGAGATAGCCATGCCACAGATGAAACTGCCCGCCGAAGGCTCCTGCCGCTGCGGCAAGGTGCGTGTGAAGATCACTGCCCCGCCAATGATCACCATGGCCTGCCATTGCAGGGGCTGCCAGAAGATGAGCGCCAGTGCCTTCTCCTGCTCGGCAGCAATCCCCACCGCCGGTTTCGAAGTGATCGCCGGCGAACCGGTAATCGGCGGTGCGCATGGCGATGACATCCACCACTACCACTGCCCGCGCTGCAAGAGCTGGATCTTCACCCGCATGGTCGGCATGGACTTTTTCGTCAACTTGCGTCCAACCATGCTCGACGATGCCTCATGGTTCGCCCCCTTCGTTGAAACCTACACCTCGACGAAATTCCCCTGGGCACAGAGCGGTGCGGTGCACGGTTACCCGGAATTCCCGCCGCTCGATGCCTTCGAAGGGCTGATGACGGAATTCGCACAATGGAACAATGCAGACGGCAGCAAGGCAGAAATATGACAATGTTTATGGATATATATTAAGCCTAATATTCAGTAACTCGTCAGAAACCAAGCCCTAATATTTGCCTGCAGGCCCGGCACGTTATTCACGAGTTTGTAAATTATCGGACGTGAATATCCTCCACGATTTGATGGGGGCATTCATGATCTGGCGTCGGTTTCAGGCTTTCCGTGCGGATGCGCGCGGAAACGTGGGCATGATCTTTGGCTTGGCTATGGTGCCGCTGATCGCACTCGGCGGAGCGGGCGTCGATGTCGCCCGTTATGAGACGATCCGCGTCGAGCTTCAGGATGGGCTAGATCGGGGCGTGCTCGCAGCCGCATCGCTGACGCAGACCCGCGAGGCCAAGGCCGTGCTTCAAGACTACCTGAAGAACCTGAGCTATGCCAATGAAGTCAATCTCGATTTCGAGCGGCAGAACAGCCTCAACCAGCGCATCGTCAAGGCCTCCGCCAGCTATACGATCGACACGTCCTTCATCAAGCTCGTCGGCGTTGACAAGCTGACGGTGAGTGCCGTCTCGACTGCGCAGGAAGCCAAGCAGAATATCGAAATGTCGCTGATGCTCGATATGTCCGGCTCGATGATCAGCAACAACCGGATCAAGAACCTGAGAACGGCGGCAAAAGCCTTCATCGACCAGATGCTGACCGACGACACCAAGGAATACACGACGATCAGCATCGTGCCTTACGCCGGCCATGTGAATGTCGGTGCAGCGGTGTTCGACAAGCTGGGCGGCAAGCGCGACCACTCCAACTCCTCCTGCTTCGAGCTTGGCGAGACGAATGCCGCCTATGGCGCCGACCCGATGGTCTTCAAGAGCGCCGCCCAGGTGCCGCATTTCACCCACTGGAATTTCGGCAGAACCGACATGCGCCCCTGGTGGTGTCCGATGGAAAGCACCTCGATCACTTATCTTTCCAATGATGCAACCGCACTGAAGACCAAGATCGACGCACTCGAAATGCATGACGGCACCGGCACCCAGAATGCCATGCAATGGGGCTATACGCTGCTCAACCCCTCAGCCAAGAGCGTCTTTGCAGCGGTGCTGGCGGCCGGAAAGATGGACAGCAAGTTCTCCGATCGACCCGCCGCCTTCAATGATGCGGATACGATGAAGGTTATCGTGCTGATGACCGATGGAGCGATTACCGAGCAGTTTCGGCCGAAGGATTATAGCCGCCCGGTAACCCAGAAGCCGGACAACAAGGAAATATCCTCCTCCTCCACTAACGCGACGCGCCTTGCCAATGTCTGCACCACGGCCAAGTCGAAAGGTGTCACCATCTTCACCATCGGTTTTGAAGTGTCAGGCAATGCGACAACGCAGATGACCAACTGCGCCACCAGCCCCGCGCACTACTACCCGACATCCGGCTCAAACATCACCGATGCCTTCAAATCGATCTCCATTTCGATCAAGAAGCTGAGACTGACCCAGTGACCCGCCGGCTTCGCCTTCATCTGGCCGACAGGAGCGGCAGTGCCGCCGTCGAATTCGCGCTGCTGGTACCGCTCGTTCTCGCTCTCCTGTTTTCCGTGCTTGAGGCCGGCTGGATCATGACGCAGTCGATCATGCTCGACCGTGGTCTCAGCCGCGCATCGCGCGCCGTGCAGATCGGCACGACCGCGATGAGCTACACCCAGTACAAGCAAAAGGTCTGTGACGAAGCCTTCATCCTGGCCAATTGCGAGAAAGCGTTGCGGCTGGAACTGACGCCGATCGATACAGCAGCGGACTTCCCCACCTCGGACACGCCTTGCGTCGACCGAAGCGTAGCGATCGATCCGGTCACCACCTATCATGCGGGGCAGACCTCGCAGCTTGTCTTCGCCCGTGCCTGTTTTGTCGTCGATCCGATGATTCCGGGGATCGGCTACGGGCTTTCCGTGCCGAAAGACAATACCGGCGCCATGCGCCTCACCTCAAGCTTCGCCTTCGTCAACGAGCCGATATGACCAGACAGTTTTACGCAAAGCGCCTCCTGTCGAACGAGGCCGGCACGTCCGGCATCGAATTCGCCCTGACCGTTCCGATCATCATCCTGCTGTTTCTAGGCGCACCGACGCTCTATGACCTGCTGCGCTCCTATAACCGGATCGTCGAGGCAAATGGCATCGTGGCGGATATCGTTGCGCGCCAGATGACGATGGACGATACCTTCTTCACCAAGACCTATGGCACCTTTGCCGCGTTGCAGGCAGACAAGTCCATGCCGAACGCGCTGCGCATCACCAGCGTCATCTGGAAGAATGGAAAATACACCGCTGACTGGACGAAAAAGGCAGGCACGACAGCTCTGCTGCCCACACAGAAGCTGGACACGACCACCTTGCCAACCATCCCTTCCGGTGACTCGATCATTTTCGTTGAGGGCATAACGCAATATACCGCGCTCTCCGCCCTGTTCGGCTTCGGAACCATCACCTATTCGGAAAACGCCTTCACACGGCCTCGCTTCACCGCTGTCGTCAAAGGCTCCTGATCGGCATCACAATCACTGGCAACGACTGCGCGAAAACGCTTGCCGCAATTACGAATGCGCATAATTTACATATAAAAACAATAAATTACCATCTTCCACACAAACTGCGGTCACCCCTTTGTGACCGCACGCATCATCGAATTGACACACAAATTAACCTCTCGCTAACCGTGGAAGCCTTGTATGGCCTCTCAATTTGCTAGGCCCATCTCCCGGGTCTGTTCGTGTTTTTTTGTGGAGATATCATGCGCACCAAAACTGCAGCTCTTGCACTCGCCCTCACCCTCGTCTCGGCAGCCGCCGCCAGTGCGGCACAGCCCACCCGAATCAAGCAGTTCGAAGCCTGGGGCGTATATTCCTATAGCAACAATGGCCGCACCAGCTGTTATGCCCTGTCGGTTCCAACCAGTTCCGCACCCTCCAGCGTCAATCACGGCGACAATTTCTTCCTGATCTCCCCGCAGGGCCAATCCTACATGCCGCAGGCGATCATGGGTTATGCGCTGAGACAGGGTTCGGATGTCACGGTTGCCGTGGATAGCGAGAGGTTCGATCTTGCTCCTCGCGACAACACGGCATGGGTGCGCGACCAGAGCCGTGAGCCGGTATTGGTCAATGCGATGCGTGGCGGAAGCCGGATGACGGTACAGGCAACCTCCGGCCGAGGCACCGCCACCAACTACACCTATTCGCTCAGCGGCGTGACCGCTGCGCTGCAGGAAGTGAGCAAGTGCCGCTGATGACACCGGCTTGAGCATCAGCAGAACGGAGCTGCACGCCAGTATGACACGGACAGGAATTCGCCGCGGCCTTGTCGCCGTCACGCTGGCGGCTGCGCTCTGCCTTCCTCTTTCAGCCAGGATAGAAGCCAGCGAAGTACAGTCTGCAATTGCGGCCGGCAGTCTTGGTGCAGGGTTCAGAACCGGCAGGGTGACGGGTTACCCCGTCCCCCGCTTTGCATCGATCAAATCCGCAAATGCCCATATGCGCGTCGGCCCGTCGACGGATTATGCGACCAACTGGGTCTATTCGGCCCGTGGATTGCCGCTCGAGATCATCGAGGAATATGGCAACTGGCGGCAGGTCAGGGATCAGGACGGAACCAGCGGCTGGATGTTTGCGCCTCTCCTGTCAGGCAGACGCACGGCCGTGGTCGGCCCGTGGATGGCAAAATCCGTCAAACTGCATGACGCACCTCGCCCGTCGGCTTCGGTGATCGCCGAACTCGCCCCATCCGTGCGATTGAACATCCGCAACTGCGACGGTTCATGGTGCGATGTGTCGCTGCAGACACGTCGCCTGTCAGGTTACGTCGCCCAAGCGGATCTCTGGGGCGTCTATCCGCACGAGCGGGTGGAGTAACCTGCTAGCGCACGACGAAGCAGTCGATTGACCGGTTCTGCAGAACCGAGCAGGCTCGCGCGGCAGCGTCTCGATCGACAAATCCTGTCAGGCGGGCGCGAAAAACTTCACGGCCACCCGAACTCGATCCCTGGACGCTTGGTGCGATCTGGCCGAAATCGGCAAGCAGCGGCAATGCCGAATTCAGCGCACCCGTGGCTGCGGCCTGGCTTCCGGCCGCCGCGATCTGGATATCCCAAAGCGGCCCGCCCTGCTGGATGACGTTTTGTACTGGTGCAGCCTGCGGAACCGTGACGTAAGGCGTAACGCTTGCAGCGTTCGCCGTTGTCCCGCCAAGAATGATTTCGGTGCGCGGTCGAGGTGTCGGCGCATTGGAGGTGAAGGCCGCAACGCCCTCGGCAGGACGTTTCTGCTGGCCCGAAGTCGCGACAGCAACACCCGGAAGACCGCCGCCCGGCAAAGCCTGATCGAGCAGTTCCGCCATGCGGTTGTCGCGCTGGCGCGCCGTATTGCCACCAAGCACGACGCCGATATAACGCCGCCCGTTGACCACGACGGCGCTGGCGAGATTGTAGCCCGATGCGTTGACGAAGCCGGTCTTGATGCCATCCATGCCCGGATAGCGATACATCAGGTTGTTATGCCCTTTGATCGTGCGCCCGCGAAAGCTGAAGGAGCGCTGCGAGAAGATCTTGTATTCCCGCGGGTAATCACGGATGAGCGACAGCGCCAGCACCGCCATGTCGCGCGCCGTCGTCACCTGTGCGTTGTCCGGCAGACCCGATGCATTTCGAAAAACCGTATTACGCATGCCGAGCTGACGCGCCTTTTTCGTCATCAGTACGCCGAAACGCTCTTCTGAACCGCCGAGATGATCGCCCATGGCGGCAGCCGCGTCATTGGCGGAGCGGATTGCCATGCCATAGACCGCCTCGCGCACGGTAATCGTCTGGCCTGCCGGTACGCCGAGTTTAAAGGGAATTTTCGACGCTGCATTCTTCGTCATGACGATCCTGTCGTCCCAGCGAAGACGGCCGGTGCGCAAAGCCTCGAAGGTCAGATAGAGGGTCATCATCTTCGTCAGCGAGGCCGGATGATTGATGGTCTCCGCATTCTGCGAGGCAAGCACCTTCCCGCTCTGCACATCATAGATGTAATGCGCATAACCGGCCTCGGCCGTCCGGCTGATTGAAAGAAAGGCGCCTGCCATAAACACGAACGCCATGATCCGCCGGATTAGAAGCATTTGCTCCCCCTCGTTACTGCGGCCCATGAATACTGACCCAACATGGTGCGAAAATGACCTGATCCGAAATTAAATCAAGTTCTTGACCTATGGTTAATTTGCTCGCCCACAACTCGTTTCAGCCGCAAAATACTGATCCCGTATCATAATACGACAAGGGCTGTGAATGTTTGCATTTTAACGAAATGGTTAACCTGAACTTTAAAGCCCACTTTCTAGCTTGCCCCCGAATCCAATCTCCAGAGGAGGAAAGCTCGGAATGATTCCGATGTCTTCGAGGCTGACCCGCATGGTGCAAACGTCTCTGACCATCAAGGTCTTCGCGATTTGCTTCGTGTCCGTGCACGTACCGCTACTGGTGTTCATCGTCTATCTTGCGGGGGGCAATGGGGCAGAGCCCGAACCGGTCCTGCTTCTGCTTCTCGCCGCCACGGTGGCGGGAACGACCATATGCCTCCTGAGCCTCTGGTGGATGATCCGCCCGCTCAGCCAACTGGCGCAAGCAATCAAGATCTACCGCGCCAACGGCACTCCTGTACGTATGCAGATAGATCGCAAGGACGAGATCGGCCTTCTGGCATCGACGGTGACGGCCATGGTGGCGGAAACCGAAACGCTTATGAACAAGCTGCGCCACCAGGCCATGACCGACCTCCAGACAGGCCTCGGCAACCGCCGCTGGCTGAACGAACGCGCCGCCGAAGAGCTGGCACGCGCCGAACGGCAGGGAGAGCCGTTGTCGATCATCGTGCTGGACCTCGACCGCTTCAAGGGTATCAACGACGGCCACGGCCACGAGACCGGCGACCGGGTACTGGTGGCAACCGGCGAAATCGTCAGAACCTGCCTTCGCCCCTATGATCTTGCAGCGCGTATCGGCGGCGAGGAATTCTGTATTCTCTTGCCGCGCACCTCGCTCGACGATGCGGAAGCAATCAGCGAACGGCTGCGCGCGGCAATGGCGGCCACCACCGTACCGCCATTGCGCCAAGGCCGGATGACGGCAAGCTTCGGCATCTGCGCCGCCGGTCCCGGCGACCGGCTGCCTGACATGCTATTACGAGCCGATTTCGCCCTCTACGAAGCCAAGCGTGATGGCCGTAACTGCATCAGACGTGCACACGACACCAATACCGAAGAAGCAATCGCATCCGCAAAACTGGCACCGGCAAAGGCCGCGTCTCCGGTCAACGGTAAACACATCCTCTGACGCTCTGAACGCCGTCTGGCAACTGACCGTTGCCAGATTAGCGACTTTGCGCATAACGTTCCGGCGCGGTGAGGGAGACACCGCGCTCTAGGCGTTCTTGGGAGGAACAGCATGAACAGATCCGTGGTTATCACCGGCTCCACCAGCGGAATAGGCCTCGGCATTGCAAAGGCATTTGCGGCCGCGGGCGACAATGTCATCATCAACGGGTTCGGTGACAAGGACGAGATCGAGGCGATCCGTTCGTCGCTCGATGCGGCGGGCTCCGGCACGGTTCTCTATCATCCCGCCGACATGACGAAACCGGTCGATATCGAAGACCTGATCCTGACGGCACGCGACAGCTTCGGCACGCTCGATGTTCTGGTCAACAATGCAGGCATCCAGCATGTCGCAAGGATCGAGGAGTTTCCGCCGGAAAAATGGGATCAGCTGATCGCCATTCTCCTGTCATCGGCCTTCCACACGATGCGCCACGCAATCCCGCTGATGAAAACCGCAGGCAAGGGCCGGATCATCAACGTCGCCTCCGCCCACGGCCTCGTCGCCTCCCCGTTCAAGTCGGCTTATGTGGCCGCCAAGCATGGCATCATGGGCCTGACCAAGACGGCGGCGCTGGAGCTTGCGCAGGAAAACATCACCGTCAACGCGATCTGCCCCGGCTTCGTGCTGACGCCGCTGGTCGAAAGGCAGATTCCCGATCAGGCACGCGAAAAGGGCATCAGCGAGGAAAGGGTCAAGGACGAGGTGATGCTGCGGCTGCAGGCGACCAAGGAATTCGTCGGCATAGACGAAGTGGCGGCCGCCGCGATCTATCTCGCTAGCGATGCGGCAAGGAGCATCACGGGCACACACATCTCCATCGACGGCGGCTGGACGGCGCAGTAAGCTGCCCCTCATTCCTGTCCTTGTGACAGGAATCCAGCCACGCGAAGTCCTTTGCGTGAAAAAGACTGTTTTGCGCCGCAGACGCGACGCTGCTGGATTTCTGTGACAAGCACAGGAATGAGGGTAAACTAATCGGCCCGCGAACAGCCAAAATGGCGACCGGGTGATTCTTGACTGGGAGCCGGCAACGGCGGACGAAGGAGACCGATGAATTCAGCCATCCGCTTCATCCTCAACGGGGAAGACGTGACCCTTGGAGATTTCTCACCCACGGACACGCTTCTGGATCATCTCCGCCTGACGCGGCGGTTGACGGGGACGAAGGAAGGATGCGCCGAAGGCGATTGCGGTGCCTGCACCGTGCTGGTCGGCCGCCTGACTGAAACCGGCCTGCGCTACGAAGGCGTCAACGCCTGTATCAGGCTCCTCGGCTCCATGCACGGCACCCATATCGTGACGATCGAGCATCTGGCGGCATCGGACGGAACCCTGCATCCGGTACAGCAGGCGATGGTCGACTGTCATGGCTCGCAATGCGGCTTCTGCACGCCGGGCTTCGTCATGTCGCTTTACGGCCTTTGGCTTTCCAACGAAAATCCGAGCCGGGCCGAAATCGAAAGCGCGCTGCAGGGCAATCTCTGTCGCTGCACGGGTTACGAGCCGATCGTCAAGGCGGCCGAACAGGTGGCGAAGGCGCGGCCGAGCTCGCTCTTCGACCCGTTGGAACGTGACCGCACCGAGATCATGGCAAAGCTCTGGTCGATCCGCTCGGCCATGGAGACCGTCGTCATCGAAAAGGACGGAGCGCGCTCAATCATCCCCGCATCACTCGAAGCTTTTGCCGAGGCGCTCGCAGATGAACCGCAAGCCACAATCGTCGCAGGCGCGACCGATGTCGGCCTATGGGTGACGAAGCAGATGCGCAGGCTCGACCCGGTCATCTTCATCAATCACCTCCCCGAGCTGCAGACCATCACCGTCGAGCAGAGCGGCATCACCATCGGCGCAGGCGTGAGCTACTCCGAGGCGCATGGTTTTCTAGAAGCGGTCATCCCCGCATTTGGCGCGCTGATAGATCGTATTGGTGGCCAGCAGGTGAGGAACGCCGGCACGATCGGCGGCAACATCGCCAACGGCTCGCCGATCGGTGACACGCCGCCGCCGCTGATTGCACTCGGTAGCCAACTGACGCTGCGTTCCCATTCCGGCCGCCGCACCATGCCGCTCGAAAGCTATTTTCTGGACTATGGCAAACAGGACCGCATGGCCGGTGAATTCGTCGAGAAGATCAGCGTGCCGCGCCCGCCGGAAAACGCCCATTTCGCCGTCTACAAGATTTCCAAGCGTCGCGACGAGGATATTTCCGCACTGTGTGGCGCCTTCAACCTGACGCTCGACATGGACGGCCATGTGGAAAATATCCGCATCGCCTTCGGCGGCATGGCGGCAACCCCGAAACGGGCGGTCCATGTCGAACAGGCGCTGATTGGCAAGTCCTGGCGATGGGAGACGATCGCCGCCGCTGGCGAGGCCTTCGATCAGGATTACCAGCCGCTGACCGACTGGCGTGCAAGTGCGCAGTATCGCAGCCTGACGGCCAGGAACCTGCTCACCCGCTTCTTCCTGGAGACGGCAGGGGCCCCTGCACAATTGCAGCGCTTCGAGATGGAGGAGGTGTAGGATGGACAAGACCTCCTTTGAGATGAAGCCTGCGATCGACGGGCCGATGCATGTGTCGCGCAAACATGATTCAGCACATAAGCATGTGACCGGAACCGCCGAATATATTGACGATATTCCCGAACCGGCAGGCACGCTGCATGGCGGGCTTGGCCTTGCCGACAGGGCGCATGCGAAAATCCTTTCGATCGATCTCGATGCCGTCCGCGCCGCCCCCGGTGTTGTCTGGGTGATGACCGCCGAAGACATTCCCGGCGCAAACGACGTCGCCTCAACCGGCAAGCATGACGAACCGCTACTCGCGACCGATCTCGTCCAGTTCCACGGCCAGCCGATCTTTGCCGTTTTTGCCGAGACGCGTGACGAGGCACGCCGTGCAGCAAGGCTTGCGAAGATCGAGTACAGCGACCTCCCCCATTGGACGGATATCGACAGTGCGCGGGAGAACGGCGCGCCTCTTGTCACCGAACCGATGACGCTCAGGCGCGGTGAGCCTGAAACCGAAATCGAGAAACCGCCCCTTCGAATTCAGGCCTCGATGAATATCGGCGGTCAGGAGCACTTTTATCTCGAAAGCCATATAGCCTTTGCCATTCCCGGCGAAGACGAGGACGTAACGGTCTGGTCATCCACCCAGCATCCGAGCGAGGTTCAGCACATGGTGGCGCATGTGCTCGGCGTTTCCAATCACGCGGTTGAGGTCAAAACCCGGCGCATGGGTGGCGGCTTCGGCGGCAAGGAAACCCAGAGCAACCAATTTGCGGCTCTCGCCGCCGTCGCGGCGAAGAAATTGAACCGGGCGGTAAAATTCCGCCCTGACCGCGATGAAGATATGTCGATCACCGGCAAGCGGCACGATTTCCGCGTCGATTACGACGTCGCCTTCGATGAGAAAGGCAGGATCCACGCGGTCGACGCGACCTATGCCGCGCGTTGCGGTTATTCCGCCGATCTCTCCGGCCCGGTCACCGACCGCGCCCTCTTTCATGCAGATAGTAGCTATTTCTACCCGCATGTGCGCCTCACCTCGCAGCCTTTGAAGACCCATACCGTCTCCAACACAGCCTTTCGCGGCTTCGGTGGGCCGCAGGGCTTGCTCGGCGGGGAACGGATCATCGAGGAGATCGCCTATGCGGTCGGCAAGGATCCGCTCGAAATCCGCAAGCTGAACTTTTACGGCCAGCGCGGATCGGGCCGCACGGTGACGCCCTATCATCAGGATATCCATGACAATGTGATCGCCCGCATTGTCGATGAGCTTGTGGCCTCATCCGACTACAAGAAACGCCGCAAGGCGATCCTGAAATTCAACGAGACAAGCCCGGTCATCCGCAAGGGCATCGCGCTGACGCCGGTGAAATTCGGCATCTCATTTACGTTGACCGCCTACAATCAGGCAGGCGCGTTGGTGCATGTTTATTCGGACGGTTCCATCCACCTGAACCATGGCGGCACCGAAATGGGCCAGGGCCTCTATACCAAGGTGGCGCAGGTCGTGGCCGATTGTTTCCAGGTCGATATCGACAGGGTAAAAATCACCGCGACAACGACCGGCAAGGTGCCCAATACCTCGGCAACAGCTGCCTCGTCCGGCTCGGACCTAAACGGCATGGCGGCCTATGACGCCTGCCGCCAGATCAAGGAAAGGCTGATCGAATTCGCCGCACGGCAATGGCAGGTCAATCGCGACCGGATCGAGTTCCTGCCCAACCGGGTAAAGATCGGCAACGAGATCGTCCCCTTCGACACCTTCATCAAGGCCGCCTATTTCGACCGGGTACAACTGTCGGCCGCCGGCTTCTACAAGACGCCGAAGATCCACTGGGACCGCGCCGCTGGCCGTGGCCATCCCTTCTATTATTTCGCCTATGGCGCAGCCGTCTCGGAAGTCTCGATCGACACGCTGACCGGCGAGTATATCGTCGAGCGCACCGACATTCTTCATGACGTCGGAAAGTCGCTCAACCCTGCCCTCGACATCGGTCAGATCGAAGGCGCCTTCGTTCAGGGCATGGGCTGGCTGACCACGGAAGAACTGTGGTGGGACGCCAAGGGACGCTTACGCACCCACGCGCCCTCCACATACAAGATCCCGCTTGCTTCCGACCGGCCAAAAATCTTCAATGTGAAGCTCGCCGAATGGTCGGAAAATGCGGAACCGACGATCGGTCGTTCCAAGGCGGTCGGCGAACCGCCCTTCATGCTGGCCATCTCGGTTCTCGAGGCGATCTCCATGGCGGTCGCAAGCGTTGCCGATTACGCCATCTGCCCACGCCTCGACACCCCTGCGACACCGGAGCGGGTGCTTATGGCGGTGGAACGGATGAAAGCCTTATAAAAACGCTTCGATATTTCGCTGCCGAGGCCTATTTTTACGGGTGAGGAGCGAAATATCGAGGAGGCAGACATGACCATCACCATTCGTGCCGAACGTGCGGGCGACGAAGACGTGATCCACGACCTGACGCAGGCCGCATTCGCGCCCATGTCCTACAGTGCAGGAACCGAAGGGGCGATCATCCGGGCGCTTCGCGCCCGCGGTGACCTGACGCTTTCACTGGTGGCGGAAGACAATCACGAGATCATCGGCCATGTCGCCTTTTCACCCGTCACGATCGACGGCCATTACGACGACTGGTTCGGGCTTGGGCCGATTTCTGTGAGAGCTGACCGGCAGAAACAGGGTATCGGCCACGCGCTGATCCGAGAAGGGATCCATAAGTTGAAGGCGCTAGGCGCCAAAGGCTGCGCCCTGGTCGGAGATCAGGCGGTCTATCAGGGCGTCGGCTTTGTCAGCGACGGACGGCTGACCCATGAAGGCGTGCCGGATATCTATGTGCAGCATCTCACGCTTTCGGGCCATGCGCCCCATGGAGTGCTGACCTTTTCACCGGCTTTCGCAGTAAAACAGTGAACAGACAGCTAAATATTCGGAAGGATAGCTGCACGAAAACGTGCCTTTTCGGTTGCAACACCCATACCAAAGTATATCCACGATAAACATCAACACAATATCGGATAACAGGCGCTCCGGTATGATGGACCCATTGAAGATGCGAAGCCAAGGAACCTGATGATCCTCGGTTCACCGCATGAAAGAGGTCCGAAAGATGATCCCTGTCTCGTTGCAGCAAATGCCGCCCGTCGCCCGACCTGCCTTCAACGGGGATACCGCACCGGGCCGGGTGCACTATCTGCCGGGGCCGATCCCCACGATCGAACAGATCCTGTTGAAGCAGGCCGATCGCTACGCCGCGACGGGCAACGAAGCCGACAATCTGCTGAACGCACTCAAGCAGGACAACCACAATATGGAAGTCATGCTCTCGCAGCTTGCGGCACTCGCGGGCAGCCCGAGCTGAAAACAGCAATCTGATCCTTGCCTCCCCGTCCCCTCCTCGAAAGGGATCGGATTGCAGAAGGCCGGCGGCTCCTCCCACCGCCGGCCTTCACACTGATAAATGCAGAAGCAGAACCTCGTTTAGGATGCCAGGGCTTCCTGCTGCATCTCGATCGAAACCAGTTTGTCACGACCGCCGCGCTTCGCATCGTAGAGCGCCTTGTCCGCCGATGCGATCATGTCGGAAAAGTCTGCAAACCCGGGTTCGGCAAACGCCATTCCAGCACTGACGGTGAAATTCGCCGCGAGGTGGCCGTCCCAATTGAAGTCCACGCTGGTAAAATTGGCCCTGATGCGCTCGACAATCGCGATTGCTTCATTGGCTTTCAGGTTAGGCAGGAACAGCACGAATTCCTCTCCGCCCCAGCGTCCCGCAACATCCGTGGCGCGGATGGAAGTGCGAAGAACCTCCGAAAAACGGACAATGACGTCGTCTCCGGCGTCGTGACCGAAGCGATCATTGACGCTCTTGAAGCCATCGAGGTCGAAGATCGCCATCGAGGAAAGCTTGGTGACATTGGCGCTCACGCTCTGCAACACACTTGCGCGAAACGCCCGGCGATTGAGAAGGCCGCTCAGACTGTCTGTTTCGGCCAGCCGCTTGAGATCGTTCTGGTAACGGACGTGATCGGAAATATCCCGGATGACGGCCACCATCATCGGCGCACCGGCAGCAGACGTTCTCAGGATGGTGATGCCGAGGTTGATTTCCGTGCCATCCTTACGGCAGCCGACAATGGTCGCACTTCGCTGCCCCATATAGCGAGCCTCGGTATTTCCCGACTGAAACCCGGCCACAAGTCTTTGGTGGAAGCCATGAACCCGTTCGGGCAGCAGGACTTCCAGAGGCTTGTCCAGTAGTTCTCCGCTTTGCCAACCGAAGATGCTTTCGGTGGCAGGATTACAGAGGCGAATGATGCCATGGTCATCGATGCCGATAATGCCATCGGCGATCTCAAAGACGATTTTCCTGTAGATATCCTGGGAGGCTGGAATCAGCGAGGCAATCGATGCTCTCTTGGTCATAGTATCCCGTCGTATACTTGTAGGACGCGCAGCATTTATCAAAAATCAAGTTTGCGCCGGCAAACATCTAAGGCGAAATTACTGATATATTTTTAATAGAATTTCCCGCGTTATGACCGGCAATACAGATGTTTCCCGCAATAATTGCGAAGAAAAATGCACGATGCAGTCAGTCGCGATGATGCTATGTTCTCCTTCATGAGCGAACATTCCCTCTCCAGCTTTCTCGCGCGCAACGGATCGGTTCTCGTCGACGTAATTGAGACGAGAGGCTCGACGCCGCGAGAAGCTGGCACCTATATGCTTGTGGCGGACTTCGAGATCTGGGGCACAATCGGCGGCGGCCAGTTTGAATACATGGCGATCGACAATGCCCGCGCGATCCTGAGGGGCGGCGGCGAAACAATCATGGACATTCCGCTCGGCCCGGAGATCGGTCAATGTTGCGGCGGCCGCACGAAACTCCGCTTCTCTCTCGTGACGCCAGCGATTGCCAAGGCGCTGGAGCATCGGCTGTTGCGTGAGCGGGACGAGCGCACGGCGGTCTATCTGTTTGGTGCAGGCCATGTCGGCCTTGCGCTCGCAACCGCGCTTATGCCCCTGCCCTTTGCCGTAACAGTCGTCGAGACGCGCAGACAGGCGCTGGAAGGCCTGTCCTCGGGAGTGACAGCGCGCCTCACGGCCATGCCGGAAGCGTTCGTGGATGACATTCCGGCCGGTGGCGCGGCGGTTATTCTCACCCACGATCACGCGCTGGATTTCCTGATCGCCGAACGCGCCCTGGCGAGGCAGGACCTGAATTATGTCGGGATGATCGGTTCTGCCACCAAACGGGCGACCTTCTCCCACTGGCTGCAACGCCAGCAAGGCGAGGAGACAAGAAAACAGGAGACCGCCGCGATGATGTCCCGGCTTGTCCTGCCGATCGGCGGTTCCGCCATCAGAGACAAGCGTCCGCAAGTGATCGCTGCCCTCGTTGCCGCAGAATTGCTGCAACACCTGCCGCTGTCGGCATCGGCAACACTTTCAGAGCGGCAGATCGCGGCCGATTGAACGCCGCCTGTCTTGCCAGAAAGCCTCGCCGCGTTCCGGCAATGGCGGTTGGAAACCGATATCGCCATGCAGCTCTTCCGGCAGCGTCGGCGCAACTCTGCTGTTGGCCCTCAACAGGCGACGGATGAAGCCGGCAAGATGCATGCGAAGACGTTGCGGGAAAGCGGGGCGGGAGAACGATGGCGGAGCCTCTGTAACAGGCAAAGAATTCGCGTTTGCGGACGGCATGTTCTGCTCCACATCGGTTGTTGAAACTGTCTTGATGGATCCAGCAATGCCGCCGATTGCGGGAGTTTTCCAATTCGAATACAGTCGGCCGCGATAAAGACAGCTTATCGCTGAAGGCACACGAGATGAAACTGTCGCGCCAGCTTCCGTTGAATGCCCTGCGGGTCTTCGAGGCGGTCGCACGGCTGCAGAATTTCACCCGGGCAGCAGAAGAACTCGGCATGACGCAGACAGCCGTCAGCTACCAGATCAAGCTTCTCGAGGAACATCTCGGCGACACAGTCTTCATCCGCAAACCGCGGGCTCTGCAACTGACCGAGACCGGCACACATCTACTGCCGAAAGTGGCCGAAGCTTTCGACCTGCTGGCAGAGGCGATGCAGGCGGCCCGGCACACCATCGATGCCACGCTTGACATCCACTCTCCGCCAACATTTGCGTCTCACTGGCTATCACCTCGCCTCGCCGGTTTTCGCGCACGCCACCCCAATATCGGCGTGCGCCTACTGCGCATGATGGACGCTTCGGAAAAGCAGGGCACGGTACCGGACATCACCATCAGAATTTCGGCCAAGCCGCCCGAAAACCTCGTCTGCCATCCGATCATGCGCCTTCGCTATTCTCCCATGCTATCTCCAGAACTTGCTGCCAGCATCGGGGGAATCCATGAACCGGCGGACCTCCTGAAATTACCCTGGATCTCCGAAATCGACGGCGCCTGGCTGGACTGGTTCGAAAGTGCCAAGATCAGCCCAGCCTCGATCCGTCCGACAAGCCTTGATGCGCTCGGCGCACAGGATATCGAAGCCAGGGCGGCGATATCCGGCCATGGCGTGGCGATGCTCAGTCCCTTTTTCTTTCGTGACGATCTTTCGGCGGGTCGTCTGATCCAGCCCTTCGACCTGTCCGCCGGCGACGGCAAGACCTATTGGCTGGCCTATCCGGCCGCAAGGCGCAACATGCGGAAGATCCAGGCATTCAGGCAATGGATCGAAGAGACCATGGCAACCGATCTCGCGGACCACGCTCTGCAAACCTTGCTTCCCGAAGCGCGCCCCGCAACCGCCTGACCCGTTGTTCGCCTCAAAGCGAATGCGGCGCTCTCTCGATAAGATCCCAGGCGCTCGACCGGCAAGACCGGTCGACCGTGCTTGGCGACACTCGTCCGTCAAGCATGCCCAAATCCCGCAGATCATGCTCGCTCAAAGCCTCCTCATCAGCATGATTGGTCGCACCGGCATGGATACCGAAAAACACAACTGCCGGACTTTCACTTCTGTCTTTAAGGCGCAGAAAGCCCGTCAGCAAACCATTGGCCATGGTCGCATCTCCTTGTCTCACCATCATTCAACTGATGTCTATGATTGGAAGATGCGCCGGATTATGATGTATTTCCAACGAAACATCCGTCTGCATGCATAAAGAGATTTGATCCATGAAGATGTCGAAGCAATTTCCGCTGAACAGCCTGCGCGTCTTCGAAGCGGCGGCCCGGCACATGAGCTTCACCCGTGCAGGCGAGGAACTCGGGCTGACGCAGACGGCCGTCAGCTATCAGATCAAGCTTCTGGAAGACACATTGGGAGAGCAGTTTTTCCTGCGTCGGCCGCGGCAGGTGATGCTGACGGATGCCGGCGCAAGGCTTGCCCCAAAGATCACCGCGGCCTTCGAAATGATCGACGAGGCCCTTGCCGGCACCAAGAATCAGTCCGACAGCACTTTGATCATTCACACGACGGCGACCTTCGCAGTGCGCTGGCTGGCACATCATCTCGGCACCTTCCAGCTCGAAAATCCGGGGGTTGCGGTCAGACTGGAAACCTCGCAGGAAATGGTGGATTTCACCCGCACCGAAGCCGATATTGCGATCCGCAGCGGCAGCGGCAAGTGGCCGGGCCTGAAATCACATTTCCTGATGAAGAGCGATTTCACCCCGATGCTGAGCCCGGCTTTGGCAGAAACAATCGGTGGCGTTCATGAGCCGGCAGATATCCTGAAGCTCAGGATCATCGATCCCGGCGATGTCTGGTGGTCGCACTGGTTCGCCGCGGCAGGCCTGCCCGAGGAAGAGCTTCACGGCCGACCGATAAGCCGCTTCGGCGCCCAGACCATCGAGGCGGCAGCTGCGATCGCCGGCCAGGGCGTCGCAATCCTCAAACCGGAGTTTTATGCCGATGACGTGGCGCTCGGCCGCCTGATCCAACCCTTTGACTTGAGGGCAACGGACGGCAGCGATTACTGGTTCGCTTATCCCGAGACACGTCGACACTCGAAAAAGATCAGCGCCTTCCGGGATTTCATGCGCAGGATGATGCCGACATTTCGCGACTGATCACCGCCGCGGGCAATATCAGTAGCTCATGTCGGGTGCATAGAAACAGCGCAGCGTATCCTCGGTCGGATAGAGGCAGAGGTGATATTCCTCATCCTTCGACCGACGCGCCTCGCTCTGCGGCATCGTGAAGTGATGCGGCCGCGTGATCAGCCTGTGATCTCCAGGACCGAGCGATATTTCGTACCCCTGATTGGTAATCTTGACGTTCCGCGTCGAGATCATCTGGCAGTCGCCGCTCTTGCTGTCGCCGTTGCAGCAGTAACCGTCATATTTCCATTTTACGCCCATGGGACTGTGGGCTTCGTGAGCAGCGGCGGGAAACGCCCCGGCACCGGAGAAGAACGCAATCATCACACCTGTAGAAATGCATCGCCTGTGTTTGGGCATCAGCCTGTTCTCCGTTGATGGATGTCATCCCCGGCAGCGTGACGGACGCAATACCCGGCACTGCCGGTTGAATTCGCAACTGCTACAATACCCGAGTCGCCTTAGCCGGCTAAGCCCCAAATTGGTGCAATGCACAATTATCTTGTTTGGCGACTTCGAAGGCACATTGGGGCCGCCGATCAACGCCCTGTCACATCGCCCGGTTCCAAAGCGGGAACAGAATCCATCTGGCGGGGGCGAAGCTCTTGTTCAATTCGACGACGAACTGAGCAAGAGTTGAGTTCCGGTGATCGGCGACATCGCCTATCCTTCGCCAACATCCGGAAGGGAGGATTTGCCATGTCAATCCGCAGCCGCGCGATCCTTGGCCTTGTTCTGCTGGCAATCGTTGCCGGCCCTGCGCACGCCCAGGATGCAGGAAGCCCTGCCACAGGGCGATCGATCTTCGACCTCATTCCGGCAGATTCCACCACCGAGCACCTGCTGAAAACGCCCAGCGGCGATCTCCGCTACAGGGCGACCGCCGGAACCATGGACCTGTTCGGCCAGACCGGCGCAAAAAACGCCAGGATCTTCTATACGGCCTATACCGTTCCGGACGCGAAAACGCCCCGCCCCGTCACCTTCGCTTTCAATGGCGGCCCGGGTGCGGCCTCAGCCTATCTGCATCTCGGCCTGATGGGACCCAAGGTCGCCAATCTCGGCAGCCGCAAGGAGGACGGCACGACGCCGGCGCTTCAAGACAATCCGGAAAGCTGGCTCGGCTTCACCGACCTCGTCTTCATCGATCCGGTCGGCACCGGATGGAGCCGGGCTGCGCCCGACGCGCAAGGCGCCTTTTATGGTGTAAGGCAGGATGCCGAGAGCCTGGCCAAGTTCATCGCCCTCTACACCCAGAAGAACAACCGCCTGTCCTCTCCAAAGTATCTTGCCGGGGAAAGCTACGGCGGCTTCCGCGCTGCGAAGGTGGCGAAGGCCCTGAAGGACAGCCAGGGCATTCTGGTCTCCGGCATTGTCATGGTCTCGCCGATGATCGATGGCCGCTTCCTGATGGCCGCGGATACCGACCCAGTCACCGCAGCCCTGCAACTGCCATCGCTGGCAGCCGCCGAGCTTGAACGCAAGGGAGAATTCTCGGCAGAGAAGGTTCAGTCCGCCGAAACCTATGCGATGAGTACCTATCTCGTCTCGCTTGCAGGCCCCGCACCATCCGGAACTGAAGCAGAGGCGCTTTACGCACGCGTTTCGGCCCTGACGGGACTGCCGGTCAATATCGTTGCCCGCAGCCGCGGTTTCGTCAGTTCGGCATATCGGACGGAGGCTGCCGGGGACGGCCGGATCGTCAGCCTTTATGATGCATCGGACATCGTGGCGGACGCCTATCCGGAACGCTCGAACGTTACCAATGACGACAACATTCTGGACGGATATACGCGCGCCTATGGCGCACTCTTCGCCGCCTACGCGAGGAACGACCTGCGCTTCGAAAACGACATGACCTATACGCTGCTGAACGGCGAAGTTAACCGCCAATGGGACTGGGACGGCCGCCGGTCGAATGCCTCGGCATCTGACGACATCCGTGATCTGCTCTCGGTCATCCCCTCTTTCAGGCTCTCTGTCCTGCACGGCTACAGCGACATCCTGACACCCTATGGCGTCTCGAAATTCATTCTGGACCATCTGCCCGAACAACTCGCCAGAGGACGCACCGAACTGAAACTCTATCGCGGCGGCCATATGTTCTACAGCGATCCCGGCTCGCGGCGGCAGGCAAACGAGGACATGCGGTCGTTTTACATCGGCGCCGATGCCGCACCGGATTGAGCAGGCACGGGGCTGCGGTCAGCGCGCCAGTCCGAACTGGATTTCTATTCTGTGATAGAAACTGCCGGCACCATTCCAGCCATGATAGATTTCGCGACTTTCGCCGGAATAGATGTAGCGCGACCTATCCAGCTCGGCGATGAGCGGCGCATAACCTTGGGTAAAAAGCGTCCTCAGAGATCCTTGATAAACCCGGCTTGCCACCATGATCGGCTCAAGATGGATGAGTTCGACCTTACCATGATAATCTGCAGGCATCTTTATCGGACAGCATATTTCCCAGTCGAAAAACGTCTTTCCGTCCTTGGGAAGGTTGTAGGATATGAACAGCCATGGACCATCGATTTCCAACCCCTCCTCAATCATATTTTTCTGCATGTTTGCGGAGCAGTCGGCTGCCACCTGCCTGATATCCGGTATGCGCAGCCGGCGTTTTTCGCGCAGCACCCACAAATCCGGCGTTTCCTTGATATCCATAGTTTGAAATCCAGCAAGATCAGAGTTTCTGTTCGCCGTCAGTAGATTGCCCAGAGAAACGGGGCCAATGGAAAGGCGAAATAGTGTTCTTTATTGCGCACCGAGGCTTCGATTTTTTAGCATCGTTTTCCAACGGAGCTTGCCTCATGCTTTTAGCCGCCGGCTAAGGCTTCTTGGTCACCTGCTTTTAGATCTTTGCTTGTCTCGTGCAACGACACGGGTCATATGTCCTGCCTGCGTCCTCCTGCCCCTTCCCTCCTCTCGTTTTTTTCCTCACACTCACGAGTCGGGAACAAAAAGAACGGGAACAACCCAATGTATGAATATGCCATAGCCTGGGAATGGCTGAGTTTTGCCGTGCGCTGGCTGCACGTCGTCACCGCGGTCGCCTGGATCGGCTCGTCTTTCTATTTCATCGCACTCGATCTGGGGCTGGTAAAACGACCGCATCTGCCGCCGGGCGCCTATGGCGAGGAATGGCAGGTCCATGGCGGCGGCTTCTACCATATCCAGAAATATCTGGTCGCACCGGCCCAGATGCCGGAGCACCTGACCTGGTTCAAATACGAGAGCTATTTCACCTGGCTTTCCGGCTTCCTTCTGCTCTGCATCGTCTATTACGGCGGCGCCGAACTTTTCCTCGTCGACCGCACAGTGATGGAACTGGAAAACTGGGAGGCGATCTGTCTGTCGCTGGCTTCGCTCTCGATCGGCTGGCTGTTCTACGACCAGCTCTGCAAGTCGAAGCTCGGCAACAACACCTGGGGTTTGATGATCCTGCTCTATATCCTGCTGGTCATCATGGCCTGGGGTTATACGCAGATCTTCACCGGCCGCGCCGCCTTTCTGCATCTCGGCGCCTTTACCGCCACGATCATGTCGGCCAACGTGTTTTTCATCATCATTCCCAACCAGAAGATCGTCGTCGCCGACCTGATCGCCGGACGCACGCCGGATGCCAAATACGGCCGCATCGCCAAGCAGCGGTCACTGCACAACAATTACCTTGTTCTGCCGGTGATCTTCTTCATGCTGTCGAACCACTATCCGCTGGCCTTCGCCACCCATTTCAACTGGGTGATCGCCTCGCTGGTCTTCCTGATGGGCGTCAGCATCCGGCACTGGTTCAACACCACCCATGCCAGGAAGGGCAAGCCGACCTGGACATGGCTGGTGACGGTGATCCTCTTCGTCCTGATCATCTGGCTGTCGACCGTACCGAAACTGCTGACCGGCGAGACCGAAACGGCATTGTCACCCGTGAGCCAGAAATTCGCCTCCAACGCGCATTTCGAAGCCGCCCGCGATGTCGTCATGGCGCGCTGCTCGATGTGCCATGCGGCAGAGCCCGTCTGGGACGGCGTTCCCTTCACGCCCAAGTCGGTGAAACTTGAAACCGACGCGGAGATTGCCAGCCATGCGCGGGAAATCTATATCCAGGCAGGACGAAGCCACGCCATGCCGCCCGGCAATATAACGGATCTTACGCCGGACGAGCGCAAGCTGCTGGTTGCATGGTATGAAAGCGCCATCGCCTCGCAATAGAGTTCACCGACCCAAGGTTCACATGACAGACACCCTCATCCGCGGACGCCTCCTGTCCTTCAAGCGCGCGCCTCAGTCTCTGACCGATAGCGACAGCTATCTTTACGAAGATGACGGCGGCCTGCTGGTCGATGCCGACGGAAAGATCACCGCGGTGGGGGATTATGCCAGGGTGAAGGCCGCCGCGCCGGAGGATGTGGTCGAGATCGACCATCGGCCACATCTGATCCTGCCGGGCTTCATCGACACCCATGTGCATTTTCCGCAGATGCAGGTCATCGCCTCCTATGCCGCGAACCTGCTTGAATGGCTGAACACCTATACGTTCCCGGAGGAATGCCGCTTCGTCGAGAGCGAGCATGCGACGCGCATCGCCACACATTTCTACGACGAGTTCCTGCGCCATGGCACGACGACGGCCGTCGCCTATTGCTCCGTCCACAAGACCTCCGCCGACGCCTTCTTTGCCGAAGCCCTGAAGCGCAACATGTGCATGGTCGGCGGCAAGGTGATGATGGACCGCAACGCCCCGCAGGGCCTGCTCGACACGCCGGAAATGGGCTATGACGAGACCCGCGCGGTGATCGAAGAATGGCACGGCAAGGGCCGTAACCACGTCGCCATCACTCCCCGCTTCGCCATCACCTCGACGCCGGAGCAAATGTCGGCGACGCAGGCGCTGGCACAGGAATTCCCGGACCTTTTCATCCAGACGCATCTGTCGGAAAACCGCGAGGAAATCCGCTATACCTGCGAGCTTTATCCGGAAGCGAAGGACTATACGGACATCTACGCCCGTTATGGCCTGCTCGGGAAAAAGACCCTGCTCGGCCACGCAATCCATCTGTCGGAGCGGGAAATGGATGTCCTGTCGGAAACCGGCAGCATCGCCGTGCACTGCCCGACTTCGAACCTCTTCATCGGGTCCGGCCTGTTTCCGCTGCGGCCGATGACACGCCGCGAAAAGCCGGCGCGCATCGCAGTCGCCACCGATATCGGCGGCGGCTCCAGCTATTCGATGCTGAGAACCATGGACGAGGCCTACAAGATCCAGCAGATTTTGGGCGAGCGGCTGAACCCGCTCGAAAGCTTCTACATGATGACCAGGGGCAATGCCGAGGCGCTGTCGATGGAAACCGATATCGGCACGCTGGATCTGGGCTCCGTGGCCGACCTCGTCATCCTCGATGCAGCCTCCACGCCGGCGATGAAACTGCGCATGGAAACGGTAAGCACGCTGCCCGAAGAACTTTTCCTGCTGCAGACCATGGGCGACGACCGTGCCGTGGTAGAGACCTATGTGGCCGGCAAGGCGATGAAGAGCGGGCTTGTTGCACCCAATTCGGGAGCATGATTTTCTCAATGCGAATAATCTCCCGCCGCACGCTGAGACTATTTGCTGAAAGCCCCAAGGGCCAGAAGGGCGGCCCGGCATTGAAAGCCGCGCTGGATACCTAGTTTCATGAAATACAAAAAGCTGAATGGCGGTCAACCGCCGACATAAAGAAGCAATACGCACATTCCAGCATCATCAATGCGGAGCGTATCGTCTTCAACATAAAGGGAAACGACTACAGGCTAATTGCTGCGGTGGACTTTAAGGTGGGAGCAGTCTGGATCAAATGGATCGGCACCCATCGCGACTACGACCATATCGATGCTGCAACGGTGGAACATGAGTGAGCTGAAACCCATCCGCAACGAAGCCGACTATGACGACGCAATGGCTTTGTTGAAAACCCTATGGGGTGCAGAGATCGGCACGCCCGAAGGCGATAAGCTTGACCTGCTTGTAACGCTTATTGATGATTATGAAAGCCTTCATCATCCGATCGATCTTCCCGACCCCATCGATGCCATAATTTTCCGGATGGAGCAGGAGAATCTGACGCGCAAAGATCTTGAACCACTGCTCGGCAGCCGCGGCAGGGTGGCTGAAATTCTCAATCGCAAACGACCGCTTTCTCTCGACATGATCCGCCGCTTGCATGCCGAACTGGGAATTCCGGCCGAGATTCTGATCCGGCCCATTCGAGCGACAAAAGACGCGGCCTGAGCGGCTAATCACCTTCGTGGCCCGACGCTCATACGAGGCCATAAAATGCCGGAACGGCATAGAATTCGTCTTCCTTCGTCTCTCCCATATGCTACCTGTCTGATATCAATTTCAGGAGGAACCGATTATCATGTCCAAGCCGCTTACCATCGCCGATCTGAAGACAATGGCCCGTCGCCGGGTGCCTAAAATGTTCTTCGATTATGCCGATAGCGGCGCATGGACCGAAGGTACCTACCGCGCCAACGAGGATGATTTTTCGAAGATCAAGCTGCGTCAGCGCGTGCTGGTCGACATGACCAACCGCTCGCTGGCGACGACCATGGTCGGGCAAGATGTCTCGATGCCTGTCGCGCTCGCACCAACGGGCTTGACCGGCATGCAGCATGCCGATGGCGAAATGCTGGCAGCCAAGGCCGCGGAAGAATTCGGCGTGCCCTTCACCCTGTCGACCATGAGCATCTGCTCGATCGAGGATGTGAAATCAGTCACCAGCAAGCCCTTCTGGTTCCAGCTTTACGTGATGAAGGATCGCGGTTTCATCGAGCGCCTGATCGGTCGCGCCAAGGCGGCCGGTTGCGGCGCGCTGGTCGTCACAGCCGACCTGCAGATTTTGGGCCAGCGCCACAAGGACCTGCGCAACGGCCTTTCCGCTCCGCCGAAATGGACGCTGAACAGCGCGTTCCAGCTGGCCACCAAGCCATTCTGGTGCCTGGACATGCTGCAGACCAAGCGCCGCGGCTTCGGCAATATCGTCGGCCATGCAAGCAATGTCTCCGACCTCTCCTCGCTTTCGGCATGGACGGCCGAACAGTTCGACCCGCGGCTTTCCTGGGACGACATCCGCTGGATCAAGGACCTGTGGGGCGGCAAGCTGATCATCAAGGGCATTCTGGACGAGGAAGACGCACGTGCTGCCGCCGATACCGGCGCTGACGCCCTGATCGTCTCCAACCACGGTGGCCGCCAGCTCGACGGAGCCCCGTCCTCGATCTCGATGCTGCCAAAAATCGTCGATGCGGTCGGCGACCGGATGGAAGTGCATTTCGATGGCGGCATCCGCTCTGGACAGGATGTGCTGAAGGCCGTGGCCCTCGGCGCCAAGGGCACCTATATCGGCCGCCCCTTCCTCTATGGCCTTGGTGCCATGGGCAAGCCGGGCGTGACGACGGCGCTCGAAATCATCCGCAAGGAGATGGACATCACCATGGCGCTTTGCGGCAAGCGCGATATCAAGGATTGCGGTACGAACATCATCGCCTCGTCGCCCTTCTGATTTGGGATAATGCCCAAAGCCGTTTAGTATGCCTTCTCGATGCAGCGGGGGCTGAATGAGCGGCTTTGGGCGGTATTTTGCAGCGGCGATCATGACTGCCGCGATGCTTTGCGGAGAGAGCGTCTCTGCGGCTGAAAATAGCGACACCAGGCGCGAAGAAGCGGCCTGCCTCTACGAGAGATCTGTCGGCGGCAAGCCGGTCTGCATCCGCAAGGATTTCTTCAATACGGATCTTTGCAGCGCGATCGAAAGATCGGCCAATAGCCACGCCATTCCACCCGACTTCTTCGCGCGTCTTATCTGGCGCGAAAGCCTGTTCCGCCCCGAAGCCGTCAGCCATAAGGGGGCGGAAGGTATCGCGCAGTTCATGCCATCGACGGCCAGGATGCGCGGCCTCGGCAACAGCTTTCATGTCCTCGACGCGCTGGACGCTTCCGCCGCTTACCTGAAGGAAATGAGCATCCGTTTCGGCAATCTCGGTTTTGCGGCTGCGGCCTATAACGCCGGGGAGAACGGCTTTTCCCGCTTTCTCGCCTCCGACAGACTGCCGATCGAAACACGCGACTATGTCTTTGCCATCACCGGAACGCTGATCGAGACCTGGCGTGACGACCCGCCGGAAATCGCGGCCCCGCCTCTCGACAATGAGCAATCCTTTCAGGAGGCCTGCACGATGCTGGCCTCAACCCGTCGGATGACGGAACCGGTGCTGACCACTTCCGCCGACTGGGCACCCTGGGGCGTTCAGTTGGCAGCCCACCATCGCCCCGCTGTCGTCGACCGGCTGTTCACCCGCGTGATTCTCGGTCTGCCGGCACCGCTGAATGAGGAGCGGGCGCTGATCGTCAGGCAACGCGGCGGCAATTTCGGGTATCGCCCGCGTTATGCCGCAAGGATCGGACGCGAGACGCGGCAGGAGGCGACAAAACTCTGCGCCGCGATCAAGGCTGCAGGCGGTGCCTGTACCGTCTTCAAAAACAGATAGGGCCGCGTCAGCCGCACCAGCCGCCTTTGCCGGCTCCCGGTCGCTTGGCAAGACCTTCATTGACCAGCACGTCGGCGAGCGACCGGCCGTTGCGGGTCACGTCGCGCAGTTGATGCCCGTCAACCGCGGAATTGTTTCCCTGCCAGGTGACGAGTTCGAACGGGCCGGAATCGAGGAAGGCCCGCACCCGAAGTTTCGCATCACTGGCCTTGATCCGCTCAGCCTCGCAACGGGGCTTTTTGATATCCGGGACCTCAATGCCGACAAGACGAATTTTCTGGCCGTGGAACACGAAGCGGTCAGCGGTCACCACGCAATCGTCCTGCTTGGCCGTGCCACAGAGAAAGAATTTGCCTTGATATCCGCCAGCAAGGCTTTCACCGGATTTCGGAGCAGCAGCAGACAGAGAGGCAACCTCCAGCCCCGGCTTGCCGACCGGCGCCGGTGGAATGATCGCGGCAGTCTGGGTCTGATCCGGTGGTCCGACCGGACGTGGTGGAACGGGAGTGACGCCGCGATGTGATGGTGCGGGCTGCGGCTTGGCCACAGCCACCTTTTCCCGCGTCTCTTCCCGTGTGGTCGTGTGAGCTGGCTTATCTGTCGTCAGGCTGGCGACGAACTTCCGGGCCGGTGAAAAATTGTCGTAAAGCGCAATGCCGCCACCGATCGCGACGAGCGCAGCCATCCACGGCCAGAACGAGGATCCAGACCGCGATGGCGCACGTCTGCTGCTCTTGCGTTTCGAGCCTGATTTTGCGCGCGATGGGGCCATGGAATCATCTCCTGTCGAATCGGATAGGAGTATCGGCAGGAAGCCTTGCCGAATGGTTTCCAGAAATAGCCGTGTCCGGATCATCCGGATGTTTTACACACGTCCTGTTGCCAGCGCGCTTGCCCATTCAGCCCGGCCATTGGCGGCAGCGAGTCTCGACATCGCCATGTGGTCATAGGGTACGTTGCGGAAAAGCGGCGCCCAGCCGTGCCCCGTCTTCTCGATCACCGCATAAGAAGCCATGGCGTGGCCGGTTTCCACCTTGTGGTAGAAAGGCGCGTCATCGTCATAGGCAGGTTGGCCGACGCTGCCGGGATTGACGATCAGCCGACCGTCGGACAGCGACACCATGCGCGCAATATGACTGTGGCCGCAGAGAATGAGCGACTGCTCGATGCCCTCCGCCAGCACCTCGATCTCATCTTGAGGGCGCAAGGTGACATGCCCCTGCGGCGAGACCGTCTCCAGCCAATAAAGATTGTCGTCTTTAGGCGTCGCATGGCAGAGGAAAACCTCATCTCGCCAGATCATGCTGAACGGCAGTTTGCGCAGCCAGTCGAAATGCCGGGGCGACATCTGGCGATGCGCATGCGCGTCCGACGCCTCCAGTTGATCGGCAGCCTTCTCGACAAGGTAGCGATCGTGATTGCCGCGCACCGTCCGCTCAGCCTTAAGGTCGAGCAGCAACAGAAGGTCGCCTGTCTGATCCGCCTGAAGCGGCCCGCTGAAACAATCGCCGAGATTGACGATGTCGCGAATGCCGAGCGCAGAGATGTCATCAAGCACGGCTTTCAGAGCCGCACGATTTCCATGAACATCGGCGATCGCAGCAAAACGCATCAACTGCCCCTATAGGTGGAATAGCCGTAAGGTGAGATGAGCAAGGGCACATGATAATGCGCCGTGATATCGGAAACGCCGAAACGGATCGGAATAACGTCAAGAAAAGCCGGCTCGGCAAGGGTGACGCCGTGGGCACGCAGATAATCGCCCGCGTGGAAAACCAGCTCATAGGTTCCGGCGACAAAAGTCTCTCCGATCAGGATAGGTCCGCCATCGACCCGCCCATCCGCATTGGTCTTCACCGACTTGACCGTCGTCCGCGTGGCTCCCTCGATCCGGTAAAGCTCGATCACAAGCCCTTCGGCCGGCTTGCCGCTTGCCGTATCGAGCACATGAGTGGTGAGACCGGTCATAGGCTTGGCTCCAAAATCTGATAGGGCATCTCGAAAAAGAACTCTTCGAGATTGGCGGCGGTATTGTCACGGTCGACAACGAGGAAATCGCTGACCCCGCCGAGCGCCATCAGCGGATGATGCCAGGTATTGGGGAAATAGTTCACCCCCTGATGCGCCGCAGCCAGAAATATTCTCGGCCTCCCCGGTTTGCCATCCACATCATCCGACACGCCGACGAGAAACGGTCGGCCGGAGAGCGGCACGAAACTCTGGCTGCCAAAGGGATGCCGCTCCATCATGCCGACTTCGTAGGGAAACTGCCGGGCCTGCCCACGAAAGATATTGAAGATCAGCCGCTCGGGCGCGCCGACCACCACCGGCTCTGCCAGCGCATGATAACGCTCCGTCGTACCATTATTGATCAGCCGCATCTTCGAAGGATTGGCCTCGATGACATCGCCATAGGGCGCGAAGGCTTCTTGGGTGAGAGGCAGGATTTCGAGAATTTCGGTCAATTCATTCGCCTTGCGCATGCCAATTTTCAACGACTTGCAGCTTTTCCAAAAAGTCAGGGAGCGAGACACGCACTGTCTCCCAGACTATGTTGAGATCTATTTCAAAATAGCCGTGGGCGATACGATTGCGCAGGCCCTGGATCTCGGACCACGGCACTTCGGGATGTTCTTTGAGAAATTCGGGATTTTCCCGGGCCATGCGGACAACGGCTTCACCAAGCATGAGTATGCTCATGCCCACAGCTCTCTGAATCATCAGATCATTCAGAAAAGCTTCGCGATCCACGCCTTCAACAAAGCGACAGGCATCCGCCGTGGCAGTCCGCATTTGATGCAGATACAAGCGTGTTTTGTCTGTCATAAAGGCTTCGCCTCAGCGAGCACGCGGGATCGTATCATGGCCGGCAGATCACCCGGTGTGAGCAAGTCCACCTTGATCCCGCCAAACATCTGCTCCAGCTCGTATTGGAGCCCGCCAAGGCTGAAAAGCGTGCTTCCCGGCAAGGCATCGACGAGGATATCGATATCGCTATCAGGCCCATCCTCGCCGCGGGCGACCGAGCCGAAGACGCGCGGGTTCGCCGCATTGAAGCGTTTCGTCGCTTCGCGGATCGCCTCGCGGTTCTTCTCAAGCACTTCCGACGGTCGCATCGGCACTACTCCTGTCATCACCACTATAGGCGACAGCGAATGTGGAAGAAAGCGTGCCCCTTACCCTTGGGGTAAAAGCGCCAGCAATCGCAGATGCGCGATCCGCTCCACCTGCGCGCAGGCGGTCGCGAACTCTTCCTCGGCGCTGTTGGATATGCGCGTCTCGAAAGCTGCCAGAATATCGTCCTTGTTCAGCCCTTTCACCGCAATGATGAACGGAAATCCGAATTTCGTCGTATAGGCGGCATTCAGGGTCGTGAAGCGGGCGTGCTCTTCGGCGCTCAATCGGTCGAGGCCGGCGCCGGCCTGTTCCTGTTTGCTGTCTTCGGTCAGCTCGCCGGCAATCGCAAGCCTGCCCGCCAGATCGGGATGCGAGCGCAGCACGGCAAGCCGTTCTCCTGCGCCCGCCTTGCGAAACTCCGAGACCATCGCCGCATGCACGCCCTTCGCGGTCAAAGGCACGAAGATAAGGCCGGCATCATAGGCGCGTTCCGCTATGAAAGGCGAATGCTCGAACACGCCGCCGAAGGTCGCGATGAAATCCCCTCTTGCCGTCATGCGGCACCTGCAGGCCGGTGAGCCGGCTTGTGGTGCTCATGCCAGTGTTTTGCGATCTCGATACGCTGCGGAACCCAGACCTTGTCGTGCGACGCGACATATTCCATGAACCGGCGCAGCGCCGCGATACGGCCCGGACGCCCCACGAGACGGCAATGCAGGCCGACCGACATCATCTTCGGGCTGCCTTCCTCGCCCTCGCGGTAAAGCGTGTCGAAGGCATCCTTGAGATAGGCGAAGAACTGATCGCCGGAATTGAACCCCTGCGGCGTGGCAAACCGCATGTCGTTGGTCTCGAGCGTATAGGGAATGATCAGGAACGGCTTGCCATCGCTGCCCGGCACCCAATAGGGCAGATCGTCCGCATAGCTGTCGGAGGAATAGAGAAACCCGCCCTCTTCCATCACAAGCTTCAGTGTATTGTCGGACGGCTTGCCCTGGTACATGCCGTATGGCCGCTCGCCGACAAGCTCGGTGTGCAGGCGCACAGCTTCGAGGATGTGCTCACGCTCCTTGTCGATCGGAAAATCCTTGTATTCCAGCCAGCGGTAACCGTGACTGGCAATCTCCCAGCCTGCTTCCTTCATCGCGGCGACCGCTTCCGGATTGCGCGCCATGGCAAGTGTCACGCCATAGACAGTGCATTGCATCTTCAGTTCGTTAAACAGCCGGAATAACCGCCAGAAACCCGCGCGCGACCCGTATTCGTAGATCGATTCCATATTGAGATTGCGCTGACCGGGCCAAGGAGCCGCGCCGACGATCTCGGACAACAGGTTTTCGGAAGCCGCATCGCCGTCGAGGATCGAGCTTTCACCACCCTCTTCATAGTTGATGACGAACTGCACGGCGACATTGGCGCCGCCGGGCCATTTCGGATCGGGACTGTTTCGGCCGTAGCCGACGAGATCGCGCGGGTAGTCTTTTATGGTTATTGGCATGTTCCACCTCGATTATTTGCGGCAACGGTAGCGCACCGGTTCCGCAGATGTCGAGATGCAAACTTGTCCCCGTGATCAGCCGAGTTGATCAGTTGAGGCGATCATCCTGCCACTCGTGATAGCCCCCGTCGCCGAGACCTATATCGCGCAGCATATATTCGTCGAATTCCAGCTTAGACGCGAATGGCGGCCGCCCGACGGTCGGTTTGGCGGACATGTCGAGCTCGTGATGCCCACGCCAGTGAATATGCGTCAGGGCAGAGAATGCCGTGGATAGTGCCGGAGGAAATGCAAATATAGACATGGAACCTTCTCCTTCATTCGGCCGCCGCTCGTGGCATGCAGGCCTCGCAGATAGCTGCCACGTGCCGGTGATCGGTGCCACAGCAGCCACCCAATACGCACATCGACGGATAACGTGCTCTCAGGCTGCGGTAATGTCGACCGAGCTCCTGAGGATCGCCGATATCGATTTCAGTCGCCTCGTCCAGCTCTGCATGGCTCTTGGAAGAAGCATTGGCGCGCACACCGCCGATCCTGTGCAGCCAGGTATCACCGTCGACGAAAGCCTGTTCGAAGTGGACGGGATGGGCACAGTTGACCATGTAATAGGCGGGACCATTTGCGGTCATGTCATCCGTCATCTCGATCGCTTCCCGCAAGGACATGCCGTTTGCGAGCCTTCCATTCGTCTCGACCGTGAAAGAGATCACGACGGGCAGCCCCGTCTCCCTGGCAGCCCGCACGATACCGATTGCCTCTTCGGTCGTGTTGATCGTCATGGCGCTCAGCATATCAACCGGTGTTTCGGCAAAGGCATCGATCTGATGGGCGTGATAATTTTCCGCCTCGGCAACAGACATCCGGCCCTGCTTGTAGGCGTCTCCCCGCGGCCCGATCACGCCGTTGAGCAGAATGGGCATACCCGGCCTTTGCCATTTTTCCCGCAAGCCAGCGACATAGTCGACGGAGCGAATATTGAGCGCCCAGAGTGCAGCAAGATCATATCCGAGCTTTGCCGCCCAGTCCGGATTGGCCCGCCAGGTCGGCGTATCGAGCAGGAAACCCCGCCCATACTTCCGCGCGAGCGATAGATAGGCCTCATAATAAGCATCCAGCTCGGCGCGCCCGCTGGCATCATCGATGAGCGGGAAGGACGCGAAAAACGGCAGTTCCAGACCACGGTGGAAGATCAGCGTCGTCTCCAGCCCGCCATCGGTCAGATATATCTCTTGCCCCAGATGCGGCAGGCGTTGGCGATCGTTTTTCATCGTCATCTCCTGTGATATGATCGCCGCGGCGCGAAAACAGGCATGTCCCGAAGCTGCAGCTTGCCCGTTTGTTTTGCGCCCGGTGGACGCTTTGATCTACGCGGCTTGCGGTACAGCACGGCAACATATCGAAAACGTGAGCTCGCTCAGGGGGATACCATGTCCCGAAAGACCGAGGATTTGGCCGGGCAAGGCCTGGATGGCGCAAAAACCGTACCTCCGGTACAGTCTTCCTACGCCCGCGTACCGAAAAAGGGTGAAGCAACTCGCGAGCGAATCCTCGAGGTCGCGCAGATATCCGTGCTGTCCAAGGGCTTTGCCGCGACCTCGATCGAAGAAGTCATCGCTGAAGCCGGTATCACCAAGAGCGGTTTTTTCTACCACTTCCACGACAAGAACGAACTCGCCCGCGAGATGCTGCGCCGCTACGTGACCGAGAACGACCGCCTCTTCGACGACATTTTCGACCGCGGGCGAGAACTCGCGGATGATCCGCTGCAGGCTTTCCTGATTGGCCTCAAACTGCTGTCGGAACTGGCGCGCGACCTGCCGGGCGTGCATCCTGGCTGCATCATCGCTTCTATCTGTTATCAGGAGCGATTGTTCGATCGCGAGATCCACATGCTGAACGCCAGCTCTGTTGCCTCATGGAACAGGCGCTTCCTCGGTTATCTGGAAGAGATCGCCGCGGTGCACCCGCCGCAGGAGCCGATAGAACTGAAGGATCTCGCCAACATGCTGTCATGCACCTTCGACGGCGCCATCATCATGTCCAAGGTCCTGAACGATCCGACCCATCTGGAACGGCAGATCCTGAGCTACCGCACCTTCATCAAATTGCTGTTCATCCAGCCGCAGCCGGATCGACCGGTCTGAAGCGGTGCTCAGGCGATCTTGCGGGCTGCCACGCGTCCCATCGGGTGCAGCGAATGAACCTGAAGCGGCGCACCCGGCTCTTCTTCGACGAACAGCGCCAGGTTGGAAACCTCGACCGGCTTCGTCAGATAGGGAGCGAAATAATCCCTCAGGGCCGGTTCGATGAAAATGCCGTCCTTCGGCAGCAGCGGTCCGGTGAGCGCCATGTGGAAACGGAACTCGTCCATTACGTAAGGATGGCCCCAGCGATAGAGATTGGCGAATTGCGGAGCCGAGAGATCGCCCGGATCGCTGCGCTCGAATTCCGCATCCGACAACGGTGCGCGAAATACGTCGAACTCCTGCACGACTGCGCAGGCAAACAGTCGCATCCGTTCACAGGGAATTTCCGGCACAAGGCCGAAGAAATTGCCGAGCCTTGCCACTTCCAGTGGTGGCAACTGGAATGGCTCGTGAGAGCCTGCAAACCGCATCAGGTGCCGCAGCAGCATGGGCTCGCTGATCTCGGGCGCAAGCCGGAAGGGTGCCTTCAATGCAGCGTGAAACCCGCTGCGGCGCGGAATGGCTGTGTGGAAGGAGATCTCGTGAAGACCGACGCCACGAATGGCAGGCGGCTCGGTAGCGTCTCCGGAAAAGGCGTTACGGCCGAGCCATTGGGACGCGGCGAGCGTCAGCGGATCATGTGCCGGTGGCGTGAAATATATGGCATAGCGCATGCGTCACCTTCTCGTGCATCCCTGTCAAACGCCCTGTTTAATTACGCATTTGCTTATTCAGTCCCTGATCAGGGACGTATGCGATTTGCGTGACAGATTAACGACGAAGATGAAGAAGATTCGCGTTTAGCGCGAAGCGACCGAAAGGTGGTTCTCCAGCAAAAACGATGCAGGAACCGGCATTATCCTGCCGGAAACGGCATCAAGCGCAGCCTCGGCCAGAAGATGCGCCACTCCGAAACTGACCTTGAAGCCACCCGTCAGCGCGATCACGTTCGCGTTGTCCGGATGCGGCCCGACCATCGGGTCGCGATCAATCGCCTTTGGGCGCAGGCCGGCCCATCGTTCCACAACCGGAGCATTGCTGAGCGACGGCACCAGCGCCCTCGCCTTTGCAACGAGATCCTCAAGCTGATGATCGGTGGAGTACGGTTCGTCAAAAGCCTCCTCGCTGGTGCTGCCGAGCGCGATATCGCCATTGTCATGCGGCACGAGATAGAGACCGTTGAGATAAAGAAGCGGCAGGTCCGGATCGGCCCCGGCCCTCAGCAGTGCCGCCTGTCCCTTGACCGGCTGGCCGATCGGTTGCGGCAGCGGATCGGACAAGCCCTCGATCAGCGGAAAAGCCTGATGGCCGGCAGCCACGATGCAGGCGCCGAAGGCGATGCTCGTCCCATCGGCAAATTCCACACGGCTCGATGCGCCGTCGATGCGCGAGGCTGAAAGCCCCTCCACCACGGTAACGTGACGGCCGGCATTGAGGCTTGCACCGAGCGCCTCGGTCAGCTTGCGCGGCGAGACCCTGGCGGCGAAAGTGTCATGCACGATTCCGGCCTCGCAGAACGAGGCATCCGGCCAGCCGGGATGCGGTGTCTGGTCGGCAACATGCCAGTGAAAGCGACGACCGGCCTGATCCCAGTGTGTGGCCGCGTCTTCGGAATGGCGAAACGCGATCGCCCGCAGATGCGATTTCGGCAACGGGATCAGGCGACCGGTGCGGCAATAACCGCATGAAAGCCCCGTATCGGCCTCGATCTGCGCCACCTCGTCCTCAAGGGAAAGCAGCGCGTCGAACTGGAACTGTTTCTTGTCGTTCCACTTGTCCGGCATATGCGGCATCAGCGCACCGAGCAGCCCGCCGCTCGTGCCGCGCCCAAGCTTTCCGCTGTCGATGAGCACGGTTCGGATACCAAGCCGCTCCGCCTTTACCGCCGCCCACAGGCCCATGATGCCGCCGCCGAGAATGACCAGATCGGCAGAAGCAGGCAGGGTTGTCGCGCCACGCGCAGAGCCGATAGTCCGCTCTCCAGATTGACCGCCGGCGCCAGCCGGATTATCCGCATTGCTCATGAGCGACAATCATCCCGAATTGAAGACAGTTGAGGGCGAAAGCCCGGCATTCCAGACACTCGACTGGCACGAAGGCGATATGCCGTATTCCCAGGAATTTGGCGATCACTTTTATTGCCGCACCGACGGGCGGCTGGAATGCGGCCACGTCTTCCTTTCCGGAAATGGACTGCCGGAGCGATGGGAGACAATGTCTCCGACCGGAGATGGATTTCGTATCGGCGAACTCGGTTTCGGCACCGGCCTGAATTTCTGTGAGACCTGGCGGCAGTGGAAACTCACGCGCAAGCCGGGCACGCATCTGCACTTCACCTCGTTCGAACTCTATCCGATGAAGCGCGACGAGATCGAGCGCGCCCTGTCCCGCTGGCCGGAAATCGATGCTGAGCGGCAGGCGCTTGTTGCGGCATGGCCGGACGAGCCGACGGGGCATGTCATGCTCGAACTCGACGACCAGACCCGCCTGACCGTCGTCTGCGGCGCGGCACTCGATGGCGTCACGGCGGCGGAGCCGGATTTCGATGCGTGGTTCCTCGACGGCTTCGCCCCGTCGCGCAATCCCGCCATGTGGTCGCCCGAACTGATGCAGGTGCTGTTTGATCGCACCAGACCGGGCGGCGGCTTCGCCACCTATGCCGCTGCGGGCTTCGTCCGTCGCAACCTCGGCGCCGCCGGCTTCATCGTCGAACGCCGTTCCGGTTTTGCCGGCAAGCGCGAAATGCTCTGCGGCACGCGGCCCAATCTCTCGTCCGCGGTCGACTGATCCCGGAAACTCGAAATTCCGCAACCGATCCTCTATCCGAAGAGCGCATATCGGTTTGACTGAAAACCGACAAAGGAACGCAGATGTCGATCACTGTACAGAAAACAATCCCCGCCGCGCGCATGCGCCAGTTCCACCAGATGGTCGATCGCTGGCTTCAGGAAGGCCCGATCAAACTCGCGACCAATGCCACGCTGACTGCAATGGACAATGCGGGCATCCCGCAGGGTGAACAGGTGGCGATCCTTGAGGACAGGGATATCATCATGAAGCACAACATGCGCCTCGGTCTGATCAGTGAAGTATTCGCACCAGCCATCGAAAAGGCAGTGAAATCGTCCCGGTCGGGAAGCGAAGCGCAGGATGAGGTCGCTCGACTGATCGTCACCGCGGTTGGTATCCGTCAAGATGACGAAAGCGAACTCGTCACATTCAACTTCGCCACGCAAAGCGAGGCAGATACATTCGATGGGTCAATCTGACGGCATAGCGGCCAGTGCCTCTCAATTCTGTCGAGAACCAGGATGAATGTTGAGACCGAAGGCAAGTGCGCGTCGCGAGCTACAGGTTGGTGGTCTTGACCACCACGGCATCGGTTGAGACTTTTTTACCTTCGCATCGCAAGACATTGTGAAAATGATACGAGGGAGATTAAGTTTGAAAAACGCAATTTTGGTTTTCGCTGGATTGCTGGTCAGTTACTCGACGGCAGCGGCCCGGGAAATACCGTCTCATTCAGTGCTGAGCAAGGAGCAGTTTCTGTCCTACGCCGCAAGCGCAGTCGTTGCAGGCATGTACTGCGGAAAACTCGAATTAAACGGCGATTTCTTCTTGGGATACGAATACGCTACCGGAGTTTATCCGCCCCTAGATCCTGCTTTCAGGGCTGAGATGGCAAAGATCGAGAAGGATGCCAGAAGCGATCTCGATAATTACTGCAAGACAGCACGGCTGATGTTCTACAAGGGCAACAAACCGAAGCCTCTGGCGGGCCCTTTTCTGGTGGACAAGCCGTGACAGCACCTTCTGATGAGCGCAATTGTGCGTTGCCTCCGAAGCTTCTCCGATCTGACTGGCGACCGCCGGCCTTGCTGCCACTCGCTCCTGACATCGCCTGAAGTCAGCAAAGCCCCATCACCCGCACATAGCAGCTATTCGCAATGAGCACCTGCATCCTTCTGCCGCAGGGGCCAAACAGGTGCCTGTGTTCAACATAGGAATTTCAGCATGTCATTGAAGCTTAACGTGATCATCGGCAGCACACGTCCAGGCCGCGCAGGCCCGGCCATTGGCAAATGGGCCGCCGAACACGCAACGAAACACGGCAAGTTCGAAGTCGAACTGGTCGATCTCGCCGATTTCAACCTGCCGCTTCTCGACGAGCCGAACCACCCGCGCATGCAGAAATACGAGCATGAGCACACCAGGCGCTGGGCTGCCAGCGTCGCATCCGCCGACGCCTATCTGTTCCTGACGCCGGAATATGACTATTACCCCAATGCCGCGCTGATCAACGCACTGCAGGTTCTGTCGCTCGAATGGTCGTTCAAGCCTGCCGGCGTTCTGAGCTACGCCCACGTCTCCGGCGGCCTTCGTGCCGCCCAGGAACTGCGCATGCTGATCTCCAATCTCAACATGATGCCGATCCCGCAGACGGTTCCGATCCCCTTCTTCACCAACTTCATCGACGAGCAGAAGGTATTCAACCCGACCGCCCCGATGAACGAGGGCCTGAACGCAGCACTCGACCAGCTGGCAACGTGGGCAACGGCCCTGAAGACCGGCCGCCAGGGCTGAGCCGTTTAAAAGCTGCAAAGCATTCAAAGGGGAGCCGTCACATCCGGCTCCCCTTTTTGATTGTTTTGTTAGGTTCTGCAGACCGGAGCCATATTGAGGCCACATCCCTTTCCTTTTTGTCGCACTGCAACATTTTCAGGCTACTAGGCTGGGGTAGCCGATGCCAACGGGAGACGATCTTATGGCGAAAGCCGAGCAGGGATACCGTATCGCATGCCTGGATGGCTTACGCGGCCTGGCAGCACTCTGGGTGCTGGTCGGACACGCTCACATTCTGACGGGTTTCCGCATACCCATCATCGGCGATCCCGACCTCGGCGTCGACCTGTTCGTCATGCTCTCCGGCTTCCTGATGGTGTTTCACTATCAGCTTCGGAAGAAGAAGGAGCCTTGGGAGGCGCCGGGCACATGGTCCGCCTTCTGGATCAGGCGCTTCTTCCGCATCGCCCCGCTCTATTACGTCATGCTTTTCGCAGCATTGGCGCTCGGCCCGATGATCTATGACGCCCGCTCGACGATCGACGCCTTCAATGCCGTTCCGCCGCAGCCAGCAGCCCGCTATATCGACGACAGCCTCACGAACTACCTGCTGCACCTGAGCTTCCTTTTCGGCCTCAGCCCGACATACGGCTATCGGACGGCACTGCCGGACTGGAGCATCGGGCTGGAAATGCAGTTCTATGCGGCCCTTCCCTTCATCATGATCATCGTTGGCCGGCTCGGCTGGGTCAGATCCATGATCGGTGTCGTCGCGGCCGGCATCGCCACCGTCTATGTCGTCACAAGGATCGGCTATCATTTCCCGATGCCGACTTTCCTGCCGCTCAAGATGCATGTCTTTGCCGCCGGCATGTTGCTCGCGGCAGCGCTCGACTTGAGCAATCGGCGTGCCTTTGCCTATGCGGCGCTCGCCTGCCTGTTCGTGCTCATTCCGGTCGGCGGCGTGATGAACCCGATGCACGAAATCGTCCGTCTGGCACTGGTCGCCGTCTTTTTCGCGCTTGTCCATGCGCACCGCCTGCCGGCAGCAATCTCCAGCGCGGCAGAGAAGCTGTCGAACCATCTCGGCAACCGGTTCTTCCACACGCTCGGCGAACTGTCCTTCGGCGCTTATCTTGCCCACCTGCTGATCATGCAGCCGGTCGTAGCCTTCCTGATCCGGAATTTCGAAATGAGCGATCCGACACGATGGCTGGTGACGCTGGTCATCACCCTCCCCCTCACCTATGCAGTGGCGGCGATTGGTTACAGTCTGATCGAAATGCAGGGGTCAAAGATCGGCAGAAGCCTGACCCGGCCGCGGACCGCCGCGGCCTGATCATCTCTCTCAGCGTGATTGCGTCGAAAGCCGCGCGCCGCCGATCCAGGTGCGGATCTTGTCTTCGAGCGCTTCCGGGCTGATCGGCTTCGACAGATAGTCGTCCATGCCGGCCTGGAAGCAGAGCTCGCGGTCGCTTTCCAGCGCATGCGCGGTCACACCGATGATCGGTGTATGTGTGCCGGTGCGCTCCTCCAGTTCGCGGATCTTCTGCGTCGCCTGATGACCGTTCATCACCGGCATGGAGACATCCATGAGGATGATCGCCGGATCATGCGCCTGCCAGGCGTCGACCGCTTCCGCACCATTCTTGACGATTTGGAACAACCAGCCGGTAGTCTGCAGGATCTGGGTGAAGACGATCTGGTTGACCTCGTTATCCTCGGCCACCAATACGTCGAGCGACGGCATGGCCTGAACGGGAGGCGTCGACTTTGCACCAGTCACCAACTGAGGACTTGCAATCGGCGCGATAGCCTCTGCAACGACAGTTGCCTCCATCTGCCGCCGGCTTCTGACCGATCGCACCACGTCGATGACAGTGCTGCGCAGAAGGTTGGCCCGCGCCGGCTTCATAAGATGCGCATGGATCTGCAGGCTGGCAAACATGCTTTCGTCATTTGCCATGTCCATCGAGGTCAGGAAGATGATGCCTGTGCGGTCGAAGCGATTGTCTCCACGCAGCGACTTGGCGAAATCAAGCCCGTTCATTTCCGGCATGTGATAGTCGAGCACGATCGCATCGACCGTGATCCCGAGGCGCGTTGCCTCGGCAAGGACGGCCAACCCCTCGGCACCGCTTTCCGCCGCGACCGTATCGAAACCCCACATGGAAAGCTGTTCGGAAAGGATGCGGCGATTGACGGCATTGTCGTCGACAATCAGCACGCGAGCGCCGCTCGTATTGACCGGCAGCACGGTTTCCGTCTTGCGCTCCGCGACGACCGGGAACGGCAGGCTCACGGTAAACACCGAGCCGCGTCCGAGTTCGCTTTCGACATTGACCGAGCCGCCGAACAGTTCGACGAGACCCGACGTGATCGCCAGCCCCAGACCCGTGCCTTCGTGCCGCCGCGTCGAGGACGTATCGACCTGCGAAAATTTTTCGAACACCGAGGCGAGTTTCTCGTCCGGAATGCCGAGCCCGGTGTCCTCGATCCGGATCGTCAGCATCAGGTCAGAAGCTCCCACGGGTTCCGACTTCAGGTCGATGAAGACATGCCCCTTCTCGGTAAACTTCACCGCATTGCCGACGAGATTGGTGACGATCTGGCGGAAGCGCCCGGCATCGCCGAGCACAGTTTCCCGCACGGAAGCATCACCGCGCACGATGAGTTCGATATCCTTGTCGGCGGCAGCGGACGAAAGCAGCGTGGCCACATCTTCGATCGCCTCCACCGGATCGAAAGGCGCCTTCCTCAGCTTCATCTGCCCGGCATCGATCTTCGAGAAATCGAGGATGTCGTTGATGATCGTTAAAAGCGCATTGCCGGATTTAACGATGATGTCGATGAAGGTCTTCTGCCGCGTGTCGAGATTGGATTTGGCCAGTAGTTCCGCCATGCCGAGCACGCCATTCATCGGCGTGCGGATTTCATGGCTCATATTGGCGAGGAATTCCGACTTGGCACGATCAGCAGCCTCGGCGCGCTGCAGCAGCCGCGTCAGGTCCTCTTCGCGCGCCTTGACATCGGTGACGTCAGTAAAGACGGCCAGCCAATGGTCACTGTCGGTCTGCCGCGCCTCGACCTGAACCCATTTGCGGTTCTCGATCTTGAACGAGGCATAGAACGGCCGGCCCGCAGCCATGTTCTCTTCCAGCGACCGAAACGTTCCAAGCGCTTCACCGCTCGCACCGAGATCGCCGCGACGGACACAATAACGGAACAGATCGCGCCACTGCGCGCCGGGAGAAACCATCTCGGCGGGCATTTCCAGCATGGCGGCAAGCGCATCGTTAGAAAGTTCGACCTCTCCATCATGCAGGATCAGCAGCCCTTGCGACATCGCGCTGGTCGCATCGCGCATCAGCGCGCCGTGACGTTCAAGCGCCGCACGTGCCTCCTGGATCTCCGCATCACGCTTACGCATGACGGTGATGTCGGTATAACTGAGAAGGAGCTTGCCGTCAGAAAGCCGCGACGGTGAAATCAGCACCTGCCTGCCGGTAAGAGAGCGGATCTCCAGCGGCGGATGCCCGTCCTCCGTCAGCGCTGCAATTCGCTGCTCGTAGATCGCTTCGAAATCGGAACCGAAATCGGCAAACACGCCGCTCTCGAAAAGAAACAGAAGGAAATCACGGTAGGAACGGCCGGAGAGATTGAAGCTCCGCTTCGTATCCCAGAACTCCCCGAAAGCGGGATTGGCATATTCGAAATCGAACTGATCCGTCAGGATGGCGACGCCGACAGGAAGGGCGTCGAGAATGGTCTGTAGGTCCCGGCTGACCTTCTCCGCCTTCGCCTGTGCCTCGCTGATCTGCGAGACATCCGTCCGCGAGCAGAGGAGGTAATTGCTGCCATCCTCGGTCTGGATAGAGCGAAGACGGGTCAGGACCGGTATGACCGATCCGTCCGGAAAGGTCATGTCCTCGGACTTGTCGATATTCTCGCCATCCAGAACCCGGGCATTTTCGTCCCAGAAACGTTCGGCGGCCCAGGGAAACATCTGCGCTTCCGTCTGGCCTATATAGCGGTCCCGGCTATCGCCGAGCATCCGCTCATAGGCATGGTTGGCATAGGTCAGTTCATGCCTGGCATTGCGCACGAAGACCGGCGTCGGCAGGTCCTCGAGGATGGCGCGAAACAGCTCCGTTTCCGCCACCTGATTGCGGAGCAGCATTTCCTGCTCCTTGAAATCAGTGACGTCCTGGCGGATCGCGATCAGAACACCGTTTTCCAGCCGTTTGTTGACCGATCGAAGCCAGCGCCCGTCGGCAAGATGATCGATGCTTTCATGATAGGGCTGCCGGAAAGGTTTGATCTGCTCTGCGAGCCATCCGTCCCGGCCCAGCGCAAGAACCTGATCGTCCGACTGATAGATCTTTCGGCGGCGGTCGTAGGCCTGCCCCAGGATCTGGGGCAGGCTCATCCCGACCTGCAGATCGATATCCAGCGTTCGGCCATATTCGGTAAGCTGCGAATTACAATAGAGCAACACGTCGTTGCGGTCGTAGATGCCGATGCCCATTTCCAGCATGTCTAGGGCATCGTCGAGAAGTTTGTTGTCGAACATGGGCGAAGTGCCGCCTGCAACGCGCAATGGGACGATCTTGGCCGTGCCGGAGGAAAGCTCCGCCTTCGGCGCAATCGCCTCGATAGTGCCGAACAGATAGGTATGGTCGTTTTCGGTTAGAAAGCGCTCGATATGAACTTCATATAAAAGCGCACCGGCGGCATCGAACAACCGCGCGACCTCGTCGCTGCCGAAAACAATAGCCCGACTTTCCTTCTCCTTGCGGTCGCCGGCATCGACAGTGCCCGTCAGAGTGTTGCTGGCGCCGTCGACGAAATCGTCCGGACTAGCACTGAAAAGTTCCGCATAGGCGAGATTGACCGCCACATAGCGCAGCGCGCTATCCTTGATATAGGCCGGTTGCAGCAGATCCTGGATCCGCGCACAGGCTTTGTCGAGCAAGTCGCTGTGCATATCCAAGCGCTGCTGTCCCTTATTATGTTCCCGGGCAATTTTTTGGGCCGATTCACTGCGGCCGTGATGGCGACGATAACACCATGGCGAGTGTTAACAACGCGTTTTTACCACAAGTCGATACCCGGATTTTCGTGTAGCGATTGCAGAATTTTCGCCGGAGCGGCGTGATGTCCTGGAAGAGGCGGCACATCGTCGCAAATGGCGAGGGCAACCGTGAAGGGAATTTGACACAGTCTGCGAAAGGACCGCCGCAGATGGGATAGTCATGAGCGAGATTACGACGCCTTCTCCTGCTGAAGCAGATGCTGGCCCGACGAGCGGTGAAAGACGCCGCCGCAGCGGCGGCAGAGGTGGCGAACGCCTCCGCTCAGGCCTGAGCGGGACAAAATACCGCAACCTGGTCAACACGATAGACAAGACTAGCATCCTCTCGCCCGAAGCGATTGAAGACATTCACAGCGCCTCGCTGATTGTGCTTGAGGAAATCGGTATGGACATCATCCTGCCGGAAGCGCGTGAGCGGATGAAGATCGCGGGAGCAGATGTTACGCCCGGCTCCAACCGGGTGCGTTTCGACCGTGGCCTGATCGAGGAACTGATCGCATCCGCGCCGTCAAGCTTCACCATGCATGCCCGAAATCCGCAGCGGAATGTCAGCATCGGCGGCAATAACCTGGTCTTCGCGCAGGTCGCTTCCGCCCCTTTCGTTGCCGATCGCGAGGGTGGTCGCCGCGCCGGCAATCAGGAAGACTTTCGCAAGCTGATCAAACTCGCGCAGCATTACGACATCATCCACACGACCGGCGGTTATCCGGTCGAGCCGATCGACATTCATGCTTCGGTTCGTCACCTCGACTGCCTGTCCGATCTGGTGAAACTGACCGACAAGGTCTTTCATTGTTATTCGCTTGGCGCACAGCGCAATCTCGATGCACTTGAAATTGCCCGTATCGGAAGAGGCATATCGATGGAGCAGATGGCGACGGAGCCATCGCTTTTCACCGTCATCAACTCATCCTCCCCGCTCCGTCTCGACGGGCCGATGCTTCAAGGGATCATCGAAATGTCGTCGTGCGGCCAGGTCGTCATCATGACGCCGTTCACGCTGGCGGGCGCCATGGCGCCGGTAACGATCGCCGGCGCTCTGGTGCAGCAGAATGCCGAGGCGCTGGCTGGCATCGCCTTCACCCAGATGGTGCGAAAAGGCGCCCCCGTCATGTATGGCGGCTTCACGTCCAATGTCGACATGAAGACGGGTGCACCCGCTTTCGGCACCCCGGAATATATGAAGGCGGTGATTGCCGGTGGGCAACTGGCCCGCCGCTACGGCATTCCCTACCGGACCTCCAACACCAATGCCGCCAATACGCTCGATGCACAGGCGGCATACGAAAGCTCCATGTCGCTCTGGGCGCTGACGCAAGGGGGCGGCAACTTCGTGCTTCACTCCGCGGGCTGGACGGAAGGCGGACTGACGGCATCCTTCGAGAAATTCATTCTCGACGTCGACATGTTGCAGATGGTGGCGGAATTCCTGACGCCGCTCGACGTAAGCGCCGACGCCCTGGCGCTAGATGCGGTGCGCGATGTCGGCCCCGGCGGCCATTACTTCGGCACCCCGCATACACTCGCACGTTACGAAACCGCCTTCTATTCGCCCATCCTTTCAGATTGGCGCAATTTCGAAACGTGGACCGAGGCAGGAAGGCCGACCACCTATGACCATGCCAACCGGATCTACAAGGAAGCACTGGCCAATTACCAGCAGCCGGCACTTGATCCCGCGATGGGAGAAGAACTCGATTCTTTCGTGACCAGGCGTAAGGCTGAAGGCGGTGTGGCAACCGATTTCTGAACACCTTCAAACCGGCACAGTATTGCCGCAATCCCACCACAAAGCGAGGCGGAGGTTGCACGTTAGCGGCAGAAATCAACCTTTGGATGATCGAGTGTGAACAGCCGTTCAGACTAAGTTCTGTTTCCTTCCATCAATCTGCCGAGATTGAGCACCATCTTATGAACGTGCCCTTGGAACGAACCAGAGGGAAAGGACCACGATCATGACGTTCATGAAGAAAACAGTTTCCGCGAGCCTCGTCGCCCTGTCTGTCGCAGGCGCACTTGCCGCGACCGCACCTGCCGCAGAAGCGCGCGACCGCCATCATCACGGCGACGACGTCCTGATCGGCGCCGCCGCAGGTCTTGCCGGCGGTATTATCGGAGGCGCAATCGTTTCCGGTTCGCAGCGACCGGTATATGTCGAGCCGCAATACGAATACGCACCGCCACCGCCACCGCGGGTCGTTTACCGCCCTGCTTACTACGAGCCGGCCCCGCCGCCGCCGCGTTGCCATCTCGAATGGGTGGAAAACGAATATGGCGAAGCTTATCGCGCCCGCGTCTGCTATTAATATCTGAAGTCAGAGATGCTGAAGGCGGCGGTGAAAGAACCGCCGCCTTTTTCTTTTATCTATTCTACGCGATCAATCGTCGTCGCCGTCGATCCACACCTGTTCGCCGGATTGCGGGTGGAACTTGATTTCCATCTTGCGGCCATCCTTGTTGCGGGCCTCGACCTCATAGCAGCCGTCATCGATATTGATATCGCGGATTTCCAGACCAAGCGGCGCGATCCTGTTGCGCAAATCCGCTTCGCTCATCCAGTCGGCGATCGGCACATTGCCGCAACGGCGACGATCATCGTCATCCGCATGGGCGAAAGAGGCAAAGCCAACGGAAGAGAGCGCAACGGCAGCAAGGATGATGCTTTTCATGACGGGTTCCTTTCGAACTGATCCGGCCGAGGCATCCTTGCCTGACCGATGGACAGACCTTACGAAAGTGGCGCTGAGCGATAACTGACAGGCCATGTCAGCTAAATTTCAGCAAACCCGTGTTAGAGGAAGCGGATGTTGAAACGCCTCACTGCCCTCGCCCTTCTGTCTGCTCTGGTCTTTACGGCCCCGCCTTCGAAGGGCGATGACAACCATGATCTTGACCGCTTGCGCGATGCCGTGAACCGCGGTGAGGTCATGCCGCTTTCCGCCTTGCAGGACGAAGTGCGGCGCGCGTTTCCGGGCGAGATCATCCGCGTCAAGCTGGATGAGGACGACGGCCGTTTCATCTACGAGTTCAAGGTCCTCAAGACCAACGGCCGGCTGGTCGAAATCGAGATGGACGCCAGAGATGGCCGCGTTCTCGATGTCGATAATGACGATGACGACGATTGATTGCCATGCGTATCCTGCTTGTTGAAGACGACCCGTTGATCGCCCGCGACGTCACCCGCCATCTCGAACATGCCGGCTATCTGGTCGAGCATGAACGTGACGGCGAGAGCGGCTGGTTCCGCGGTGACGCAGAAGAATTCGCCGCCGTCATTCTCGATCTCGGCCTGCCCGAACTCGATGGCCTGTCGGTCCTCAAACGCTGGCGCGCCACTGAGCGGGAACTGCCCGTTCTCATCCTGACTGCCCGCGGCAACTGGGAAGAGCGCGTCGAGGGCATCGATGCCGGCGCCGACGATTATCTGGCAAAACCGTTCCAGATGCCGGAGCTTCTCGCCCGCCTGCGCGCCATCATCCGCCGCTCGCAGGGCAAGGCGGCTCCAGTGATGCAGGCAGGCAAGCTGAAGCTCGATCCGCGCGCGAAGAGCGCTTCGGTCGACGGCCTGCCCGTCGAACTGACGCCGCTCGAATATCGCTGCCTGCATTTTCTGATGGCCAATGGCGAGCGGCATGTCTCGCAGATGGAACTGACAGAACAGCTCTACGCGCAGGATTTCGAGCGAGAGAGCAATTCGGTCGAGGTGCTCGTCGGACGCTTGCGCAAAAAATTCGGCAGGGAAGTCATCGTCACCCGTCGCGGCTACGGCTACCGGATCGGCACCGCATGAGCGAAGACACCAAGGCCGGGCGACGTCCGCTCTCGATCCGCAACCGTTTTCTGATCGTCTCGCTGGTCACGGTCCCGGCTGCGCTTGCCTTGGCCTGCTTGTTTATGGTCTCGGTCTTTTCCGCCAATCTGGAACGCCGGCTCGATGCGGAGCTGACCGGCCATATCAACAATATCGCCGCCTCGCTGCGTTTTGCTGCCGATGGCACACCCGAACGCCCGGCCGGCTTCTTCGACAAGCGTTTCGAGGATGCCTATGGCGGGCTCTACTGGCAGATCGGCGACGACACCTCCCCTGCCCGCCTGCGTTCCCACTCGCTTTGGGATTATACGCTTACTTCACCTGCCGATCTGCCGAGCGACGGGCGGGTTCTTCGCTACGACATGGCCGGGCCGGACGGCTCGACGCTGACCGCCCAGCAGCGTCAGATTATGGTGCCGACGCCCGCAGGGTTGAAGACCCTGCAGATCATCGTTGCGGCCGATCGCAAGCCATTGCAGGAAGCCGGTTATCGCTTCGCCTTCGACATCCTGCCTTATCTCGCAGGCCTTACGCTTTTCCTGATCGGCGCCTCGCTGATCCAGGTCGTCTTCGGCCTGAAGCCGCTGGCAGAACTGACCACCGGCCTCGACCGTATCCGCGAACGACGCGGCGGTCGCCTGGAAGGCGTTTTGCCGAAGGAATTCGAACCGGTCGAGATATCGGTCAACCGCCTGCTCGATGCGCAGGCTCAGGCAATCGCCAAGGCTCGCGCCCGTGCCGGCGATCTGGCGCACGGGCTGAAAACACCGCTGACGGTGCTTTCCAACGACGCCCTGACGCTGCGCCAGAAGGGCGAAAGCGAGATGGCCGACGAGATCGACCGGCTGGTGGCGCTGATGCGCGCCCATGTCGAGGCGGAACTGGCAAGAAGCCGCATCGTCGCCAATGCCGAACTGCGCCAGTCCGATGCAGACATCGAAAAGATCACTGGCCAGATCGTCCGCACGCTGAAACGAACGCCGGAAGGTGAAGCGCTCAACTGGAATGTGGAGATCGACGAGCCGGCGGACGTTCCGCTCGACCCGAATGACCTTCGCGAGATGATCGGTAATATCGTCGAAAACGCCGTCAAATGGGCCGCAGGCGAAGTGACCATTAGCTGGAAAAACCGCCGCCTGACCGTGGCCGACGATGGCCCTGGCGTCGATCCCGAAAAGATCCGCAGCATGACCGAACGCGGCGTCCGCCTGGACGAACAGGTGCCGGGAACCGGCCTTGGCCTGTCCATCGTCAAGGAAATCTGCACCGTCTACGGATTGACCCTGTCGATCGAAAACCGGCGGCAAGCCGGGTTACAGGTCACCATCGCCTTTTGAACTGCGACAGGATTTCCGCCTTCAAAGGCATCAGCGCTGTGGGAAACCGCTTGCCCGCCGATGACATCGGCCAATGATAGCGTTAACGAGGCTTTTTGCGAGCCGGCACGATCCATCGAAGCAACCGCGGCGATCCCGTGCCCGCGCGACAGGCAAAATTCATTCCCGCCTTATGAGACTACAAATCGAAAAAACACGGCACAGGAAACGTGTCGGGTCGCTTGGCGGGACGCAACAGGGATAGGGCGAGACATGAGCGAGACGGGTGGGTATTTTCCGCGTTGGCGGCTGAAGACGGAAGGGCGCATCCTGCCCGACGAACGTCTGCCGGCCGGGCCGACGGTGGTGCTGGGCTTCCAGCATGTGGTGGCGATGTTCGGCTCGACCGTGCTTGCCCCGATGATAATGGGTTTCGATCCGAACGTATCGATCCTGTTTTCCGGCCTTTCGACATTGATCTTCTTCATCGCTGTCGGCGGCCGCGTGCCGAGCTATCTCGGTTCCTCCTTCGCCTTCATCGGCCCGGTTCTGGTTGCAACTGCGGCAGCAGCCGGCGCGCCTAACCCGAATATCGCCTTGGCGCTCGGCGGCATCATCGCAGCCGGTGCGCTTTACGCCCTGATCGGTGTCATCGTCATGATGGCCGGCCATCGCTGGATCGAGCGGCTGATGCCGCCGGTCCTGACCGGTGCAATCGTTGCCGCCATCGGCCTCGTGCTGGCGCCGATCGCAATCGCAAGCGCATCCGGCACCGGTGCGGCAACGCCCGACGGCAGCCAGCTGTCGCGCTGGGTGGCAATAGCCACTGTCGCGGCTGTCGGCCTCGTCGCCGTCTACGCCCCCGGCATGACCCGCCGCCTGCCGATCCTTCTCGGCGGCGCTTTCGCCTACATCCTCTATCTCGTGCTGGCGAATGGAATGGGTTACGGCACACCGATCGACTTTTCCGGCGTCTCTGCCGCCGCATGGTTCGGTTTGCCGACCTTCACTGCCCCGGTATTCTCGGCCTCCGCGATCACCCTGATCGCCCCGGTCGTCGTCATTCTGGTTGCCGAAAACCTCGGACATATCAAGGCGATCGGCGCCATGACCGGCCGCAATCTCGACCCTTATCTCGGCCGCGCCTTCATCGGTGACGGTGTCGCAACGATCTTCTCCGGGTTCTTCGGCGGCACCGGCATGACGACCTACGCCGAAAACATGGGTGTCATGGCCGTCACCCGCATCTTCTCGACGCTGGTCTTCCTCGTCGCCGCCTTCGTCGCCATCCTGCTCGGCTTCTCGCCGAAGTTCGGCGCGCTGATCCAGACCATTCCGGGGCCTGTTCTCGGCGGTCTGTCGATCGTCGTCTTCGGCCTGATCGCCGCCACTGCCGGCCGTATCTGGGTGGAAAACAAGGTCGACTTTTCCGAGCCGCGCAACCTGATTACCGTCGGTGTGGCGCTGGTTCTCGGCGCCGGCAACTTCAAGCTCGATGTCGCGGGCTTCACGCTCGACGGCATCGGCACCGCTACGATCGGCGCGATCGTGCTCTATCACGCGCTTGGCCTGACCAAGGCTGCAAACAAGCCGGATCAACAGGCCTGACGAGACAAACGCGCAGGCCGCATGGCTGGCCTGCGCTTCGCATTTGCGAAATATCCTTGACTTTTCTCGGCAAATCCACCAAATGCGGCTCATGCTTTCACCTTCCGGCCGCCGCGTGAGTTGGCCCTGCGACAACAAAGATCGCAAAGAAGGAACAAGGCGCACAGATAGATCGCCCTGACACTCAGGGTTCAAGCGCTGGGAAGCAATTTCCAACACACAAGTTCCCAAATCACGCGGGGTTCTTGACGCCAGAAACAGCCCACATGGCATGGTGCCATGCAGGCATGTCGTTTTCTGGCGCCCCGAAAGGTATTCGCTTTGACGAATTTTGAATCTCTTGGTGTCTCCAAGCAGATCGTCGCCACGCTGACCGCGCTTGGCATTGAAACTCCGACGCCGATCCAGGCGCAGGCTATCCCGCTTCTCCTCGAAGGCCGCGACCTGATCGGCCTTGCCCAGACAGGCACCGGCAAAACAGCCGCTTTCGGCCTGCCGCTGATCGAGCGCCTGCTTGCCGATGGCACGCGTCCCGACAACCGCACGACCCGTTCGCTGATCCTTGCGCCGACGCGCGAGCTGGTCAACCAGATCGCCGCCAGCCTGAAGTCCTTCGCCAAGGGCCGTCCGCTGAAGATCAACCTCGTCGTGGGCGGTGTGTCGATCAACAAGCAGCAGCTGCAGCTGGAAAAGGGCACCGACATTCTGGTTGCCACCCCCGGCCGCCTGCTCGATCTCGTAGCCCGCCGCGCCATCGGCCTGACGACCGTGCGCTTCCTCGTTCTTGACGAAGCCGACCAGATGCTCGATCTGGGCTTCGTCCATGACCTGCGCAAGATCTCCAAGATGGTGCCGAAGAAGCGCCAGACCATGCTTTTCTCTGCCACCATGCCGAAGGCGATCGCCGATCTGGCCGCCGACTTCCTCACCGATCCGGTCAAGGTCGAAGTCACGCCTCCGGGCAAGGCTGCCGACAAGGTCGAACAGTATGTCCATTTCGTTACCGGCAAGGGCGACAAGACGGAAATTCTGCGCAAGTCGCTGCTTGAAAACCCGGATGGCCGCTCTATCGTCTTCATGCGCACCAAGCACACTGCCGAGAAGCTGATGAAGCATCTCGACAATATCGGCTTCTCTGTCGCCTCCATCCACGGCAACAAGAGCCAGGGCCAGCGCGAGCGGGCACTAAAGGGTTTCCGTGACGGCGAGATCAAGACGCTGATCGCCACCGACGTTGCCGCCCGCGGCATCGACATTCCGGCCGTCAGCCACGTCTATAACTACGACCTGCCGGAAGTGCCGGATGCCTATGTTCACCGCATCGGCCGTACCGCCCGTGCGGGCCGTGACGGCATCGCGATCGCGTTCTGCGCCCCGGATGAAACGCTGCTCCTGCGCGATATCGAAAAGCTGATGGGCATCGAGATCAAGTCCGTATCCGGCGAGCGCCCGGAAGCGCTGAACCGTCCGGTCCGCGGCAATGGCAATAACAATAACCGCGGCGGCAACAAGGCCCGTGGCGGCAATGCTCGCGGTAACGGTGGTGGCAACGGCGAAAGCGGCAAGTCCAAGCGCCGCGAACGCCCGGCCCGCAAGCCGTTCTTCGCGGAAGGCGCAGAAGGTGCTTCGGAAGAGCGCGCAGAGCGCCAGGAACATCGTGGCGGCTCCAACAATCGTCCGCAGCGCGACAGCCGCCGCAACGAAGAGTTTCGTGGCCAGCGCCGCAACGAGGAGGCTCCGCGCTCCGAAGGCGACAACGATCTGGTAGCGACCTCGGACTTCCGTCCGAACCGTGGCGAGCAGCAGAAGCGCGGCGGCGGCCAGAACCGTGGTCACCAGGGCCAGGGCCAGCGTCAGCCGAACAATGGCGGCAATCGTGACCGCGCCGCCCACGGCGCCCACGAAGCCGGCAAGCAGCGCCAGCAGCATCAGGCAGGTGCGACCGATGGTGCGCAGGCTGCGGCAAAGACCGGTGGCCAGAACCGCCATACCCCGCAGAAGACCAGCCAGGGCGAAGGTCGCGGCCCCGTCCGCTTCGGCAATCCCGGCCCTGCTCGTGGCGACGAACAGCGCGGCGGCGGCTTCCAGGGCCGCAAGCGCCGTCCGGCGTAAGCTGCAAATCTAAAATACAAATAAGCATTGAAGCCGCCTCGGGTCTTGCCTCAGGCGGCTTTACTTTGATCATAGAGCCTCCTAGGTGAGCACAAAGACCACAACCAAAGGGGCGAAGTTGATAAGATACAACCTATCAGACAAAGATATCCTGAGCGCCCACCGCCTCTGGCGACGAACAAAATGGGGCAATCGAGTTTACTTGATATCCTGCCTGATTTTGATCGTCCTTATCAGCGCTTACGCTGAGCTGATGTATGATGACCTCAACATGCAGATGCTGATGAGAATTGTCCGCGTTCCTCTGAGCATTGCCCTTTTGAGCTTGGCGGCTGGTTTCATCGCCTCACGGGCGGCATTGCGCAATTTCAAGGCTCGGTTTCAAGCAAACAAGCCTATAGAACTTAGTTGGAACAACGACACCATTACCTTCGAACAAGGCGTTTCACTTTGGCGCGTTCCCCTGCAGGATTTCAGATCTTGGGCAATGAACGACAGTATCCTTCTGATCTTGCGGAGAGGAGCAATTTGGGACCCTATCCCCCTACGCGCTTTAACTCACGATCGACAAGCAGACCTGCTCGACACGTTTACCAAAGCTGGCATTACCCGCGCCAAGTTGTTTCCTTTTTGAAATTGGCGGCCTTCCGGTTCACCAGATACACCCCCGCCACCACGATCACCGTGCCAACCACCACCGGCAAGGTCAGCGGCTCACCGAACAGGATCGCGGCCTCGATAGCCACCATGGGCGGCATCAGATAGATCAGCGATGCCGCGCGCGAGACCTGTCCGTGCCGAATGAGCCGAAGCAGCAGGAACACCGCCCCCATCGAAATGCCGATCACCGACCATGCCATCGACGCGATCGCCTGCCATGTCCAGTCGAAACGCATGTCCTCTGTCAGAAGGGCGATCGGCAGGGTGACGATCAACGCGCCGACGAACTGCAGCGTCGCCGTCGCCATCAGGTCTGCCTGCTGCAGATGCTGCTTCTGATAAATGGTCCCGTATGTCACCGATGTCATGGCGACGAGATTGATGATCAGCGGAATGCCGAGCCCCGTCAGCCCGGCGGCAAGGCTGGCCAGAAGCTGCGGTGAAATCGCGATCAGTATGCCGGCAAAGCCGAGCCCGAGGCCGATGCGCTGGCGAGAAGAAAGCCGTTCACCAAGCAGGAAGGTGGCTGCCAATGCAGTCAACAGCGGTTGCAGCCCGGCGATGATGCCGGACAGGCCCGACGGCACCCCCTGCCCGATCGCATACCAGACGCCGGCAAGATAAAGCCCGTGCAGAAACACGCCGGAGAGAATGGCCTTGCCGAATGCCACCCCGCTCTTGGGCCATTTTGCCCCGATCAGCAGACAGAGGCCGGCAAAGGCACACGCCGCGAGAGCATGGCGCACGGCGAGAAAGGTGATCGGGTCGGCATGCATGGCCGCATATTTCGCAACGATCCAGCCCGTGGACCATAGAAAGGCAAATATCGCCGGCGCGAGGCGGTCAAGCATGATTGGCTTCCGTCAAAGAGGTTAGTTCCCATAGGCGGACAATATTTCCCGGTCAAAGCAGAAAATCTGACGGCAATCGTCAATGACGTTGATCATCCCGTGAGCACTTGGCGCTTTAACGGGCAACACATTGATTTGACGAATGTTAGCAAATCCTGACCTATCGGATTCAGCTCTGGGCGGCAGCCTCAAATACCCTATTTCCTAAGCGCCAAGTGGAGTTTCGATTTTATCTTCGGCAACTGCGCATGGTTCTTGCATTGCCCTCTGCGTTGTATTCTTATGGCCAAAAAAAGGGGAACGCTTCTTTGGCATTTGATGAAATGTTAACTGCGGAGAACCTTCCGCGCCCACCATATAAAGACTACCACGAGTGGTACGCGGCACAGGACACCGCACATCTGATCCGCAAGACTCAGGATGCGGAAAACATTTTTCGCAAGACCGGCATCACCTTCGCAGTCTACGGCCACGCGGACAGTTCAGAAAAACTCATCCCCTTCGACATCATTCCCCGCATCATCTCCGCTCGCGAATGGCGCAAGCTGGCCCAGGGCATCGAGCAGCGGGTTCTGGCGCTCAACGCCTTTCTCGACGACATCTACCACAAGCAGGAGATCATCAAGGCAGGCCGCATCCCGCGCGAACTGATCGAGAAGAACGTCGCCTTCCTGCCCGAGATGATCGGCTTCAAGCCACCGGGTGGCGTCTATACCCATATCGTCGGCACCGACATCGTGCGCACCGGCGAAGACCAGTTCTACGTTCTGGAAGACAATGCCCGCACGCCCTCCGGCGTCTCCTACATGCTGGAGAACCGCGAGACGATGATGCAGATGTTCCCCGAACTGTTCACCTTGAACAAGGTGCAGCGGGTCGAGGATTATCCGCGCCTGCTTCGCCAGTCGCTCGCGGCTGTCGCCCCTCCCGGCTGCAAGGGCAAGCCGCGCGTTGCCGTGCTCACTCCCGGCATCTACAATTCCGCCTACTACGAACACTCCTTCCTCGCCGACCAGATGGGCGTCGAACTGGTGGAAGGTTCGGATCTGCGCGTGCTCGACGGCAAGGTGCAGATGCGCACCACCCGCGGTTACGAGGCGATCGACGTTCTTTATCGCCGAGTCGACGACGATTTCCTCGACCCTCTCACCTTCCGCCCGGATTCGGCGCTGGGCATTCCCGGCATCATGGATGTCTACCGCGCCGGCAATGTCACGATCGCCAATGCACCGGGAACCGGCATCTGCGACGACAAGGCGATCTATTCCTACATGCCGGAAATCGTCGAATTCTATACGGGTCGCAAGGCGCTTCTTGAAAACGTGCCGACCTGGCGCTGTTCCGAGCCGGCCAGCCTCAAATACGTGCTGGAAAATATCGCGGACCTGGTGATCAAGGAAGTTCACGGGTCAGGCGGATACGGCATGCTGGTGGGGCCGACGGCGACAAAAAAGGAACGCTCCGACTTTGCCGAAAAGCTCAGCGCACGCCCGTCCAACTACATCGCCCAGCCGACGCTGGCTCTGTCCACCGTGCCGATCTTCGTCAACAAGGGCATCGCCCCGCGCCACGTCGATCTGCGGCCCTATGTACTGGTTTCCGACAAGGTGAAGATCATTCCAGGCGGTCTCACCCGCGTGGCGATCAAGCAAGGCTCGCTGGTGGTCAATTCCAGCCAGGGCGGCGGCACCAAGGACACCTGGGTACTGGAAGATTGAGGGCGTAGAAGAATGCTGGGAAGAACTGCAAACGGCCTCTACTGGATGTTCCGTTACATCGAGCGCGCCGAAAACATCGCCCGTCTCGTCGATGCCGGCCTGCGCGTCTCGCTGACCCGCGCCGGCTCTTCGGATGAGGACTGGCACGGCGTGCTCGAGAGTGCGGGGGTGCGCGAGGCCTATTCCGAGGTCCACGACAAGATGACCGCCTCCGACGCGGTCGATTATCTGCTGCGCGACCGCACCAACCTGTCGAGCGTCATGTCCTGCATCGAGGCGGGCCGTAACAACGCCCGCATGGTAAGAACCGCCCTGACGCGCGAGACCTGGGAAGCGACCAACGAGGCGTGGATCGACCTCAAGGCCCGTATGTCGCGCAAGCCCAAGGCTGCCGACCTGCCCGAGCTGATCGGCGTCATAAAACATCGCTGCGGTCTCATCCGCGGCGCATTTCACGGCTCGATGCTCAGAAACGAGATCTACAATTTCGCCCGCATCGGCACATTCATAGAACGGGCCGACAATACGGCCCGCATTCTCGACGTGAAATATTACGTGCTCCTGCCTTCCGTCAGCCAGGTCGGCTCCGCGCTCGACAATTTCCAGTGGGAATCGATCCTGCGCTCCGTCTCGGCCCACCGCTCCTACGGCTGGGTCTATGATGGCGAATACCAAGCCTCAAACATCGCCGATATGCTGATCCTGCAGGTGCAGATGCCGCGCTCGCTCGCCTATTGTTACGAGAAGATCGTCAGCAACCTGCATTACCTGTCGGAAGATTACGGCGGCGAGCGGCTGACGGCGCATGACACGGCCGATGCGATCCGGACCATGCTCAAGCGCGGCTCCGTCACCGAGATCATGGACCAGGGCCTGCACGAATTCCTCGAAGACTTCGTCTACCGCAACAATCAGCTCAGCGCCGAGATTTCCGACGGCTACCGCTTTTATCAGTAATCAGCCCAACCGCTCGACCCGAAGGACCACCCATGCGGCTGAAGATTTCGCATACGACAGAATATCTCTATGACGAACCCGTTCCCTATCTGCTGCAGCGCCTGCGGCTGACCCCGATCAGCGGGCCGACGCAAAAGGTGCTGAACTGGAGCGTGAAGGTCGACGGCGCCAAGATCGAGACGGGGTATTTCGACCAATACGGCAATCATGTCGATCTTGTTTCGGTCGAGGGCGCGGAACATGTGATCCGCATCACCGCCACAGGCGAGGTGGAAACGCTCGACAAGGCCGGCGTCTTCGGCGCCCATCTCGGCTGCACCCCACTCTGGCTTTACCTGCGCGACACCGGCCGCACAAAGCCCGGCAAGCTGGTCAAGGATCTGGCTAAAAACGTGAAAGGCGACAGCGAACTGGCGCAGATGCATGCGCTGATGGACGCAATCCACGAGGCGGTTGCCTACAATCCCGGCACCACCACGACCGAAACGACGGCCGAAGAGGCGCTGGCGGCAAAGACCGGCGTCTGCCAGGACCACGCCCATATCTTCATTTCAGCCGCGAGGTTTTCCGGCATTCCGGCCCGTTATGTTTCCGGTTATCTTTTGATGGAGGATAGGCCGGAACAAGTGGCAACCCATGCGTGGGCGGAAGCCCATGTTCCAGGCCTCGGCTGGGTTGGCTTCGATGCCGCGAACAATGTCTGCCCTGATGACCGTTATGTCCGCATCGCATCGGGCCTCTGCTACCGAGACTGCGCTCCGGTTTCCGGCATGCGGATCGGACCGGCCGGGGAAAACCTCACGGTAAGCCTGACGGTCAAACCGAGCCAGGAACAAAGCCAGACGCAGTCCTGAATGGACGAACGCAAGCCCGGCGCCATGTCCGCCTGCCAGAATGAGATTTCTGGACCGGAGGGTGCATGCTGTTAGGGCAGTCTATATTCCAGTCGGTCCTGACCCGGCTGAAGGAAGAACAGCGAGACGAAGAGGATACGGCACCCGATACGGCGGATTTCCGCATTCGCGGTCTTGGCGCCGGTTTTCTGACGCCCGATGGTCGCCCGGAATCTGCAAAAGCAGATGCAGGTAGCTATTTCGACTATCTTGCCGATTGGCCCGCAAGCGAGCCTGACCGCGTGACACCGAACTCAGGCGCGGCGACGGATGGAGAGGCTGCGCCACCACCGGAAAAACCCGTCATGCCAGCGCATCTCAATCGCCTGACGGAGGCGGAAATTGCCGAGGACCTAGCAATTTCCTCACTGGATAATGAGACATCGCTCAACGAAAAACGCCGGAAATTTGCCAAGCTCAATCATCCGGATCGGATAGATGCGGAATTTCGCGACAATGCGACGATCAGGATGAAAACCGCCAATCTTTTGATCGATCGGGCCCTAAACGCTCTTTACTGGCGCAAGTAAACGGCTTTTGCGGAGGGTCAATCCTCTGGCCGCTCCCTCGGCTTCACATCCTGTGAGGCCTTCCGGTCAAAGAACAGCTTGTAGGTGGCAAACAAGCCGACGATGGCGACAATCCCGGCCCATACCGCCTCGCCGGCATAAAGCTCGATTCCGACCCAGACGAAACATACGGCCGGGATAAGCACTCGGCGCCAGAGCGCATCATAAAATGGATGGTTAGGATCGATCATATAAATTGCCTCCTCCGACCGGACACACTCGGCTTTCACGGGGTATCCGGGTTGACAGGGAAAAATGCAAGATCACTGGCAGACAAACTCTCTTCACAGGCACGATTCCTGCTCACGTTTCCCGTCAATATTCACATTCCGCATCGACGCTCACCTCAGCATCGATTTTTCCGTCATCCATGGCGCGATTGGCATTGAAGCCTTTGCCGAGCTAGGCTAAGAACCACCCATCGGACACTGACGAGTCATCGTCATCACGGTTAGCACCCGTAGCTCAGCTGGATAGAGTGTTGGATTCCGATTCCAAAGGTCACAGGTTCGAATCCTGTCGGGTGCGCCATTTTTTGTCGGTCTGCCTCGCCACATAAGCCCGGATTCACTACCAATAAAGCCGGATTCTGACGGCATAAGTGTGGATTCGTCAGGTTTAAAGAGCTCCTATCGAGTCCTCGGACCACCAGTCGAATCTTCGGCTTTACTGTTGACAATTGAAAGTTGACAACGAAATTTGCAACAAAACAGTCCCAATCGGCTTCACCAGGTCGGACGATTTTGTTGATCACATAATGTTACAAATTTTTTGGCTCTAAAGGCGATCCCTGAGCGGCTTGAGTAAGTAGATCTTGCCGGGCACATCGGGGTCGGCTTAATTTTATCAGATAACACCAAGACCAAGGCTTTTTTACGAAAGATTTTTCAACTACTGTTTTTAAATCCGAAATATAACTCGATTTATTACACCAAGTTGCCCGCCCCTACGCTGGGGAAGCGCCGTCAGGGCCGAGGCCGAGGCTTCCCGGGCAACGAAGGTGGCCATCAGAAGCGGGCGGCGAATCCTGTCATCTGAGGATTGGTCCGACTGCCCCAAAGGACTTGGTCTCGAGTTCTTTGATCACTGAGCAAAGCCTGCGAATCGAGAGAAGCCAAGCTGGCGCAGAAGACTAACCGCAGCACTTTGTTGCGTTCACAGCCTCCCCGCAGCACGCCGACTTCGACTGCTCCGCTGCAAGCCAGCGATCGCGAGGCTTGCAGCTCGCAGGTCTGGCGGCGAGCTCCACTTGGAATGTTCCGGCATCAATTCGCGGCGCTGACGCACAATAGAGCGACATCGGCCGCACACCATCACTGACCTCGAACGTCAGCTTGGCGGATGGCTCAAGCCGGACGTGATCGGAGACTTTCCGGATGATCGCGGAGAACTTGCCCGCGGCCATGTGTGTCCGGCCGTCTTCGTCGACATCCCAGAGCTGAACGAAGATCTCGGACCAGGCTTCCGGGTTGGCGCCGCAGTCAAGGGCCGCGAACTGCCCGGCCTTGACCTCGGTGACATGGTAGCCGGCACGGACGGGATTGCCGTCATAGGTGAACACCAACGGTGCATCCGGAACGACCGCCAGAACGTCGAGGAGATGGCCCAGTGTGATGTCGGACGAAACTGCCTTGTCGATCGCGTTCATGTGCGATATCCCTTCTGTGCAATAATTCAAGGAATATTGAAGGATGGACGAACGTCAAGCCCTTTCGTCATTCGCGGCCCTCTCCCAGGAGACCCGCCTCGCCATCGTCCGGGCACTCGTTGTCGCTGGCCCAGAAGGACTGGCGGCTGGTGTGATCGCCGAACGCATGGGTGTATCGGCGACGAACGTATCATTCCACCTGAAGGAACTCGAGCGGTCGGGATTGATCTCACAGCGAAGGGAATCCCGCTCGATCATCTACAGCGCCAGCTACGAGAGCCTGGCCGATCTCGTGAAGTTCCTGATGGAGGATTGCTGTGCAGGACATCCTGCTATCCGGGAAAATGTCGAGAAGAGCGACACCTGCTGCAGTTCGGCTGATGAGGTAGCAAGTGCATAGTCGACAGGTTCTTGCCGGGATCGTCTCCGCGCTCGGGGTCACGCAGATCATCGGCTACGGCACTCTCTATTATAGTTTCAGCATTCTCGCCCCCGGTATGGCCGCCGATCTCGGCCTCTCGCTCTCGCAGGTCTTCGGGGTCTTCTCCATCTCCCTGTTCATCGGCGGCCTGTCAGCCACCTATCTCGGCAGGCAGATGGATCGGATCGGCGCCGCCACCATCATGACGATCGGATCCGCGCTTGCCGCGTTGACGTTAGCGCTTTGCGCCTGGTCGCCGTCGGTCGCGGTGTTCGCCATCGCCATCATCCTGCTCGAGGTTTCGTCGGGTATGGTGCAGTATCAGGCGGCATTCGCGGCTTTGGTCGAGAGCGATCCACGCACGGCATCCCGGAGCATCACCTACCTCACCCTGATCGGAGGCTTCGCATCGACGATCTTCTGGCCGATCTCGGCCGCACTTTCCGGATGGATATCGTGGCGTGAGATCTATCTGGTCTTCGCAGCGCTGAACCTGCTCCTCTGCATGCCATTGCACTTCTGGATAATGCGCGTCGGCAAGACCGGATCGAATGCGGATGCGTCCGCCCGGCCTCGCGAAGCTGTCATCGGGGCAATTCCCTTTAATGCGCGTCGCCGAAGCATGATCATGGTGTCATTCGCCTTCGCGCTTCTCGGGTTCACGCTTGCCGCGATCCTCGCGCATATGGTGCCGATGCTCGGTTCCATCGGGCTGGGAACTGCTGCCGTGGTGATCGGATCCCTGTTCGGCCCGGCACAGGTCGCCAGCCGCCTGATCAACATGGTCTTCGGAAAGAACCTGTCGCCGCCGGCACTCGCGGTGGTATCCGCAGTGCTGATCGTGTTCGGCATCCTGATCCTGCTGGCAACGGGAGACTGGCTGCCGGGGGCTGTCGCGTTTGCAATCTGCCTCGGGCTCGGTTCCGGCATCAACAGCATCGCGCAGGGAAGCCTGCCGCTCTATCTGTTCGGATCGGATGGATATGGCGCGATCACGGGCAAGATGGCGGCGGCTCGACTGGCGCTCGGTGCCGGGGCACCCTTCGCGTTCGCGGCCGCGATGGAGAACCTGGGTTTGAGCTTGTCGCTCATTGGAAACGCATGTCTTGGCGCGGTCAGCATCGCGGCATTCGTTGCGGTGGCGGCATCCTGTCGGCGGCCCGTCACCGCAACGGCCTAGCTCGTCAGATCGACTTCAGCGAAACCCGCTTCTCCAGCTCGGCTGCCTCTTCCTTCCGCTCGCTGTAGCGGTCGGTCAGGTAAGCCGAGGCATCGCGGGTCATGATGGTGAACTTCACCAGTTCCTCGCAGACGTCGACGACACGGTCGTAATAGGATGATGGCTTCATCCGGCCATCGGTGTCGAATTCCTGGAACGCCTTCGCCACGCTGCTCTGGTTGGGGATTGTAATCATCCGCATCCAGCGGCCAAGGATGCGCAACTGATTGACCGCGTTGAAGGACTGACTGCCGCCGGAAACTTCCATCACCGCCAGCGTCTTGCCCTGCGTCGGCCGCACGGAGCCGACCGATAGCGGGATCCAGTCGATCTGCGATTTCATGATCCCGGTCATCGCACCATGCCGTTCCGGGCTGATCCAGACATGGCCTTCAGACCACTGGGTCAGTTCGCGAAGTTCCTGAACCTTCGGATGGCTGACAGGCGCCTCGTCCGGTAGCGGCAGTCCCGCAGGATCGAAGATTCGAACTTCGCATCCCATACGTTCGAGCAGACAGCGGACTTCGAATGCGAGCAGACGACTGTATGACACCTCCCGGAGCGATCCGTAGAGGATCAGGATCCGTGGCTTGTGCGTGGAGAAGGCGGGCCGCAGGGATTCGATGTCGATCGGCTGGATGTGCTGGTCGTTCAGTGCGGGGAATGTATCAGGCAATGCGCTTTCCTTCATTGTCGAGGACCTGCTCACCGTCTTCCTTGGTGAAGGGCCCCGTGAATGCGTCGGCGGGCAGGATGTCGAGAACTGCCTCCGAAGGCCGGGCAAGCCTGGTACCAAGCGGGGTGACAACAAGAGGACGGTTAATGAGGATCGGTGTCGCGATCATCGCATCCAGCAATTGCTCGTCGGTCAGGTCGGGATTGTCGAGACCAAGCTCGGCATAGGGCGTGCCCTTCTCCCGGATCGCCTCGCGAATGGTCATGCCAGCGTCGGAGATCATCTTCGCGAGCCGGTCCCGCGTCGGCGGTTTCTGGAGATACTCGATGACGGTGGGCTCGATCCCGGCGGCGCGGATCAGCGCCAGCGTGTTGCGAGACGTGCCGCAGGCCGGGTTGTGGTAGATGGTGACATCCATGATCATGTCCTTTCGGTAGCGGTTGTTTTTGCGACGGCGGAAGATGCCTCGTACCAGCCCTTGGAACGGTTCACGATCCAGACGACGGACAGCATCACCGGGACCTCGATCAGAACTCCGACGACTGTGGCGAGCGCCGCGCCCGACTGAAATCCGAACAGGCTGATGGCGGCGGCGACGGCCAATTCGAAGAAGTTGCTGGCACCGATGAGTGCGGAGGGTCCGGCGACGCAATGGCGTTCTCCCGACATCCGGTTCAGGAGGTAGGCGAGACCCGAGTTGAAGTAGACCTGGATCAGAATCGGAATCGCGAGCAGAGCGATGATGGTCGGCTGCGCGATGATCTGCTCGCCCTGGAATGCAAAGAGAAGCACGAGGGTGGCTAGCAATGCGACAAGCGACATCGGTTGAAGCTTGGCAAGCAGGCTGTCGAGCGCCCAGGTGGTTCCGTCTGCGATTAGACGGCTTCGAAGCACCTGCGCAATGATGACGGGCACGACAATGTAGAGGGCAACGGACAAGGCAAGCGTTGCCCACGGCACAGTGATCGCAGAAAGACCGAGCAGCAGACCGACGATCGGCGCGAAGGCGATGACCATGATCGCGTCGTTCAGTGCTACCTGAGAGAGCGTGAACATCGGCTCTCCGCGCGTCAGGTTGCTCCAGACGAAAACCATGGCGGTACATGGAGCCGCGGCAAGGATGATCAGGCCTGCGATGTAGGAGGCGATCTGATCCGCTGGCAGATAGGGTCGGAAGAACCAGCCGACGAACAGCCATCCCAGAAACGCCATCGAGAACGGCTTGACCGCCCAGTTGATGAACAGCGTGACACCGATCCCGCGCCAGTAGGAACCAACCTGCGTGAGCGACCGGAAATCGATCTTCAGCAGCATCGGGATGATCATCAGCCAGATCAGGATGGCGACTGGGATGTTCACCTTGGCGATCTCGGCGGACCCGACGATCTGGAAAAAGCCGGGCATGAGATGGCCGAGACCCACACCGACGGCGATGCAGAGGAAGACCCAGACGGTCAGGTATCGTTCGAAAGTGGACATCAGGATGCCTTCCCTTGCGGCGAGGTCGAGCCCTCCATCGCACCGATCTGCCGGAGCCTCGTCTCAAGAGCCATCCGATCGATCGAGGTGATCGGCAGGTTGATGAAGGCTGAGATGCGGTTCTTCAGGAAGCGGGCAGCCTGCGCAAAGGCGCGTTGGATCTCGACCTCGGATCCGACCGCGGCAGCAGGATCCTCGACACCCCAGTGCGCCGTCATCGGATGCCCGATCCAGACCGGGCAGGCCTCGCCCGCGGCGCTGTCGCAGACGGTGAAGACGAAGTCCATCTCGGGCGCATCGGGTTCCGCGAAGACATCCCAGCTCTTGGACGAGAAGCCCGTTGCCGAATACCCCAAGGCGGTCAGCTCCGCCAAGGCATGAGGGTTTACCTCGCCTTTCGGCTGGCTGCCGGCGGAATAGGCCTTGAAGCGCCCGCCGCCTTCCTTGTTGAGGATGGATTCGGCGAGAATAGAGCGAGCGGAATTGCCCGTGCACAGGAAGAGCACGTTGTAGGTTTTTTCAGTCATGGTCGTTGTCCGTTTTAGGTCGGAGGCCTTTGGAGCTTCATGATGGTTGCCGACGATGGGCAGATGGAGGAAAGCTGACGGGTGTCGAGAACTGCCGGAGGCACACTCTCCCGCGGAACTTCGGAGAACCCGATAGTCGAGAAGAATGGGGCAGCAGTGGTGGTCGCGAGATAGACGTCGCCATTGCGATCCAGACCTCGAAGGGTCTGCTCGACGATGGCCTTCCCGAAGCCCCGACCGCGATGTCCGGAAAGCACGACTACCGAACGCAGAAGGAAGTCGCTCCCGCACTGCTCTATCCCGCAGAAGCCGATCACCTCGACACCATCAGAACGGGCTTTGAAGAATGTCCGTCCCGCCTCCTGGATATCTTCGGTCGGAAGCTGCGCTGTGGCGAGTGCGTCGCGGAGATCATCATCGGAACCGGACACAGGTTCGAGCGAGACAGGATTCAACATGGTTTCGCCTCCGGGTTGCAACACGGCGTCAGCTCCGCGATAAGCGGTGCGCAGAGTTCTATCGAGCCGCCGCAGCAGTCCTTGAGCAGGAACAGCGTCAGGTCACGCAGACCATCCAGATCTGCCCGGTAGATGATCGATCTGCTCTGCCGCTCGCTCTTGACGAGTCCAGCCCGCGAAAGCGTTGCGAGATGGGCCGACATCGTATTCTGCGGTACGTCAAGCAACCGCGCGAGTTCGCCTGCGGGAATGCCGTCGGGTTCGTGCCTCACCAGCAACCGGAAGGTCTCAAGGCGGGTGTTCTGGGCCAGTGCAGCGAGCGCCGCGATCGCAGAGTTGCTTTCCATATATCCAGAATAATAGATATAACATCATTGTCAATCCTCGGATATGGCGCTCCTTGCTGACCCGCCGTTGACGTGGGCGCGCGCAGCATCCATCTGATGAGGATGGCAAAGAAGAAAGAAAGCGCGGAACCGGAACTGATGAAGACGTGGTCACTGCCAACGTCGATGACGATCGGATCAGCGGTGCGCGCCAAGGGCATCCTCCAGGAAATCCGCGCCCGTTTTCCGTTCGCGGTTCGGAAGGCGCTGGATCTCGAAAGCGGAATTCTGACGCTGGCGATGCCTGAGACATCGAGAGCGATCTTCCGCGCAACCTCCGCATCGACAACCGAGATGCTCGCCGAGATGGAAGCTCTTCCCGTCATCCCCCGGGAGATAGAAGACATCCTGGCGATCTCCACCTCGGAACGGCGGCGCTGGCTGGAGGATGGTCGCCTCCCCTCAGCAGGCACGCGAACTGTGAAGCTGCGTGGGCGCGCCCGTCAGATAACTTTCCACGTTTTCGATCCGGCCGTGGTGGTGGACATCCTCGACCGCGGTGCCGTCGATGAATGGCGCGAGGACGATATAGCTGCGGCGGCCGAGAAACGCCGTCAGTCGGCCATGAAAGCGAAACTCACGAGATCGCTTCGGAAAGGCAAGAAGAAGACCATGCGAAAGGACGGAGCGGACCCGTCACCGTTGCGGGGATGGGACGAGTTCGATGCTGAAGGCTTCCTCAAATAACCTCCGCTCAAGGGAAAAATTCCCGCGCCTCATCAAGAATGAACATGGTCTCATCAGACCAGTCCGACTATATCGCCGACAGGACAGCAAGTTCGCCGGATCGCCAGACATTATCTACCGTGTTCCGAGTGATCACCCAGATGTCGCCGCTTCGAGCCAGTTCGACATCGTAACGGTTCTTCATCAGATAGTGGCGGGTTCCGTCGTTCCGGAGAACGTGCTGTGCTTCAACGAGCACATCCACACAGGCAATGTCGCCATTGATGGTCACGCGCGGGTTGCTGATGGAATGCGTCGTGTCCAGAGTGCTGAGGGAAGTCAAGAGCGCGGATACGATGGCCTCTCTCCCTTCGATAACCGGGTACTCGAATCCTGCCTTTGCGGCAGCCGGGCGAAAATCCGAAACCGCGTTCTCCGACAGCGAGGACGCAAGAAGCTCCTTGTCGCGAAGATCGATGCCGGCGGCGAAACGATACAGGGCCTCGACAACAGCGAGCTTGTCGGCGGTCTGTTGGGCAAATGAAGGTGAAGTCGTCATGAACATGGTCCTTTTCAGGCCGGAGGCTCGCTGAATGCAAGCCATCCGCGGCAATAGCGGTCGTGGCGAGGGATCCTTGAGGGTCGGCTACTCGAGATCGGCATCGATGCGGGTGATCAGGCCATCCTGTCCCACGACGATCTTGAGGATCCCGATCTCGTGGCCGAAGTCGCCCGTGAAGTCGACCCGGACAAGCGCGTTGGAACTGTCCTCTTCCTCGATCGCCAGTAGCTTGGTTCTGGTGCTGTAGCCGACAAAAAAGCGTTCGAGATAAAGGCGGACACCATCCCTGCCCTTGAAAGCGCTGCCAACGGAAACATCGTCTATGACCGCGTCGGTCGCGAACAGGGACAGTGTGCGCTCGATGTCGAAAGCGTTTGCGGTCCGGATGAAGTTTTCGACGAGCTTCTGCATGATTTGCTCCTCAGACATCGATGATCGTCGTGTCGGCGATTGTCTCGGCGAAACCATCGCCGAACAGCTCCGCAGGTGTCTGGAATCCCGGACGCGCCTCCCCGTTGAGAATACGGCGGCCAGCCTCCGCAACCGCGATTGCCGTGAATGAGTATCCGTTGACCGTATCAAGGATCGACCGGACGACGGCGCCATCAGAATCCGTCACCTCGGCGACGGCCTTGTAACGGTTTTCCCGACGTTCCTCCTCGGTCGGGCCGTCTGGAAGAGCCGACAGATCGCCTTGGGGAAATCCTCCGCCTGTCACATGCACGAAGGTCTCGATATTCGAGACGCCCGTGGCTCTCCAGATGGTGATGAGATCTGGAAGCGTGACCTGGAAACTGTCGACAGCCCCCTGTCCGAAGTCGAGCTTCTGGATGCTGTTGGCGACCGCCACAAGCTCGCCATCGACGCGCGCCAGGGTTTCAGCCGAAATGTTCTCGGTCGCGGTGATGGCGGATCCCCGTGACATGCCGCCCGCGACATGCATCGCGATCCGAATGCTACAGGGATTCTTGACCCTCGCGACCGCATGACCGGCAAGGCTTCCCAACATCGCCACGCTGCCCCCGCCGCCCGGCAAAAGCGTCACGCCTGCAGCTACCGCCTCGGCACCCAGTTGTTCTGCGAGGCGGTAGCTGTCGAGCTCGGCCGCGGTGTCGATATAATGCACGCCGTTGCGGATGGATGCTTCCATCATCGGCTTCGCCGTGCGCAGGAAGGGGCCTGCAGCATTCACGATGACGGCGACATCCGTCAGCGAGCGGTCGATCAGTGCGTCGTCATCGAGAGCGAACACGCGATATTCGACACCGAGTTTCGCGGCCAGGTCAGCAAGTGGCTTTTTGCTTCGCCCACCCAAGACAACAGGCGTTCCAGCCCTAGTCGCATGCTCCGCCACCATGCGGCCGGTATAACCCGTCGCACCGTAGATCATCAGTTTTGTCATTTTAGTGCTGCCATTCCTTGTAGACGAATTCGAGTGAGTAGCCGTCCGGATCACGGACCTGCGCCGCGTAATATCGGGGGTCGTAATGAAGCTGTGGTCCGGGCGGATGGATCTCGATGGCACCTGCCGCCATCGCTGCGGCATGGGCGGTATCTACCTGTGCCGTCCCATCGGCAACAAAGCCGATATGGGCGGCGCGGCCTTCGACGATGCCCTCGCGGAGCCAGAAGAATACCCGACCGTTCGCGCCGAAACCCTTGAGATCGGGATGGCTGGGAGGTCCGTCTTTGCCATCGTAGTCGACGGCATGGACGATCCCCAGGGGCGCTAGTGCCACTTCATAGAAGGCGATCGAACGATTGATGTCGCTGACCGAGATGAAGACGTGATCGAGCATGCGGCTCTCCTTGTGCTTAGATGATGTAGCCGCCTGCCACTTCGATGTTCTGGGCGTTGATCCAGCGGCTCTCTTCGGATAGCAGGCTGGCGATAACGCCGCCGATCTCTTCCGGCTCGCCGACGCGACTGAGAGCCGTCTGCCCGGCGAGCATGGCTTCGAAATCGTTGTTCAGGCCGCCGCCGAGTTCGGTGCGGATTGCGCCGGGAGCAACCGAGTTCGCCCGAATACGGCGCTCGCCGAATTCCTTGGCCATGTAGCGCGTCAGCACTTCAAGGCCACCCTTGAACGATGCGTATGGCGATACGCCCGCAGTGGCGACACGGCTGGTGGCGCTCGTCATATTGATGATGTGGCCGCCGTCTTCCATCAGCGGAAGAAGAGCCTGCGTCAGGAAGAATGGTCCCTTGAGGTGAACCTCGAAGAGGCCGTCGAACTGCTCCTCCGTCACCGTGGAGAACGGCGCATAGAGGCCATATCCCGCATTATTGACGAGGTAGTCGAAGCTCTCTCTGCCCCAGACCGCCTTTAGCTGTGCTTGCACCGCACCGCGGAATTCGGGGAATGAACGGCTATCGGCAACATCGAGCTTCAACGCCACGGCTTTACCGCCCATTTCCACGATCGTGCTGACGACTTCATCGGCTTTCTCCGGATTGCTATTGTAGGTGACGATTACCCCCATGCCGCGCTCTGCGCACTTGAGGGCTGTGCTGGCTCCGAGACCCCGGCTGCTTCCGGTAACGATGACGATCTTCATGGGTTTCTCCATTCATCTGGTGTGAGATGAAGCTACGTCCGCAGCCTGCCGGGCGCTCACCTATTCCTCCCTGAAACTTGCCTGTTTCTGCTTCACGCTTGCGCCCACCTGTGAGGTCTGCCACGGTCGGCTCATGGAAAAGCAACTGAATGAACTGCGGGCACTGGCCTCGAAGGCCGAAAACAGGCGGACGGAAACGGGCATTCCCCGCGTCGCCATGGTCCAGGGCGAGATCCCCGAACACCAGCTCGCCGCTGTCTACGATCCCATGGTCAACCTGATCCTGACGGGATCGAAGACGATGACGGTCGGCGATCGGACGTTTCATTACGACCCGGCAACCTACTTCGTGATGTCCGTCGATCTCCCGGCCGTGGGATCAGTCCATCCTGCAGCTACTGGCGAACCCTATCTCGCCGTCAGCCTGACGCTCGATCCCACCATTGTCGGCGCGTTGATCCGCGACCTTCCGGTGAAGGTCTGCAGCAAACTGTTCGGATCAGGGTTCTCGGTCGCCCCGGTCAACGAGGATTTTCTCGACGCCTGGATCCGCATGCTCAAGCTGATGGATCGTCCCGACGAGATCACGGTGCTATCTCCCACCTACGAGCGCGAGATCCTGTTCCGCGTCCTGCAGGGGCCGCTCGGCTGGATGTTGCGCGACATCGCAACGCCTGACACCGCACTCTCGCGCATCAGCGTGGCGATCGACTGGATCCGACAGAATTTTGCCGAGCCGATCAGAGTTGAAGCGCTTGCGGAGATGGCCGCCTTGAGCGTGTCGGCATTCCATCGTCACTTCAAGGCTGTGACGGCGCTTAGCCCGCTCCAATATCAGAAGCGCGTACGCCTTCTGCACGCGCGTTCGCAACTCATTGCGGGCCAGGGAAATGCGACATCCATCTCGTTCGGGGTGGGATACGAAAGCCCGAACCAGTTCAGCCGTGAATACGCCAGGCTGTTTGGGCTCCCTCCCTCGAAGGATCTGGCAAAGGCCGTGCGGGATCTGCACGTCGCATAGTCGATCATCCGCTTGTCGAAGTCGGTAGTGCCCCCACATAGCAGGCACCTGCCTCACGACAGATCACATCAAGGATATCGATCAATGGGCAGCTCTCACTGAGATTATCCAAGGTTTTCAGCGGGCGAAATGATTTTGACCTCGTCAACGCAGTCGACAAATTGCCGGCTGTCGCAAAACCTGTTTCCCAGCAAGTGTCCAAACGCAAAAAGCCCGGATTGCTCCGGGCTTTCGCTTAGAATATGCGGTCGAATTAGAACGAGCGCTGCAGACGCAGGAAACCGTCCCACTTGTCGGCAGAGTCGGTGCCGTTATCAACGTCGGTGTAGTTGATCGTTGCCTTGGCGGCGAGGTTGGTGGTGATGGCGTAGTCAGCCGTCAGACCAACGCGCCATGCGTCACCGCCGTCGAAGTCGCCGTCGCTGTCGAGGCTGACCTTATCCCAGTACTGGGCACCCGGGGTCAGGCTGAACTTGTCGGTGAGCTTGATGGCGTATTCCGCACCGATCGTCCACTCGGAAGCGTCGAAGTAACGGTTCTGTCCGAAGGAGTAAGCAGCGAAGATGCCGAGCGAACCCGGGCCGAGCTCTGCAGTCAGCGTGGAAGCGAGAGCTGCATTTTCGTTGTCGAAGTCATAACCAGCGAAGAAGTCGGCGGTTACGCCACCGAACTTGCCGGTGATGACGCCGTTGATGCCGATTTCGTCAGCATTGCCTGCATCATCGGTCTTGTAGCCAGCCTGAGAGTTGAACGCGTCAACCTGACCGTAAACCGAGAACGCACCGCCATCATAGGTGTAACGGATGGAGTTGTTCAGCGTGTCAGCGCCTTCGCCACCGTTGTTGTACGGACGGTCGTCGGCGAGAACGGTCTCACCCGGAAGTCCTGTATCGAAGTAGTTGTAGAAGTAACCAACGCGGAAACCGCCGAGTTCGATATAGGTTTCGTTCAGAGCGAAATCGCTCGTGTCATTGGCATTGTTGTTGGCGCGAAGCGTGATGCGTGAACCAAGTGCACCGAATTCGGTGTCGGACTTTGCCGAGAGGTAAAGCTGAGCGCGCGTGTTGGTGCGGTAGCCAGCGTCGTTGCCGGACAGATCATCGTCGCTGCGGCCATCGAGCTGTACGCGGACATAACCGCCGATCTTGAGGCAGGTTTCGGTGCCCGGGATGTAGAAGTAACCGGTGCCGAAGGCGTCACAAACGCGGACATATTCCATCGGCTCGGGCTCTGCCGCGACGATCGCATCGGCGGCCTGCGCGCCGGATACTGCTGCGAGAGCTGCAGCGGAGCCGAGAAGGAGGCTCTTGATGTTCATTATGATCTCCATTGAGATGATGGACCGCGGCTCGGAGCCCCCACCCACCAAATTGAAAAACCGAAGGCATATTCGGTGAGCAATGAATACGAGGGGCTGCCGGGAGGTGAAAGCAGCAGCACTTGCCGTCAGGGCGAGAACGGAGTGCCGTGATCAAGGATGTTGCCTAGCCGCATCGGTTTGTAACCGTACGTAATGTGATGGTAATCAAACCGTATCAACGACGGGAAGCGGCCATGTTTCTGCGACAAAGACGCGGAGGCCTTTATCTCGTATTCCGGCCACGCATAGCGGCCTGATTCCCGATGCCGAGATTGGTGGAAAAAGCTGCCAAAGACGCAGAAACACTGCGAAACAGGGCTTATGCAGCGCCTGCCTGGTCCATCAATCGCGGTAGCATGATAACAGCGCGAGCGCCGCCCGAATCTGCTTCCTCGTAACGGATCTTGCCCTGGTGGGCGTCAATGATCGACTTGGCCAAGGCAAGGCCGAGGCCGCTTCCGCCCGTATCCCTGCAGCGAGATTCTTCAAGGCGAACAAACGGGTTGAAGACGCGGGTCCGGTCCGCCTCGGGAATGCCCGGGCCGTCATCATCAATAAGGAGACACACGTCTCCCATTGCCGGACGAACGAAAATCCTCGCCCGGTAGCCGTAGCGCAGCGCATTTTCCACGACATTGCGAACAGCACGCTTCAAGGCGCCCCGGCGGCCATGGATAAAGAACCGGTGTGGATTGACGAGAGTAATGTCGCCTCCTGCGACGACCAAGTCCGCAATCAGCTCCTGCATCAGATCTTCGAACTGAAATACGGTTTCCGTCTCCGTGGTGTCATAGCCGCGGGAAAGCGAGAGCGCGCCATCAACCAGTTCCTGGATCTCATCGAGACACACGCCAAGCCGATCCTTGGAATCACCGTCATCGAGAAGCTCGATCCTCAATCGCATCGCAGTGATCGGAGATTTCAGATCGTGGCCGATCGCCCCGAGCATCTTGGCGCGCTCGTTGAGCAATCTGGTGAGGCGTGCCGCCATGTCGTTGAAGGCATGAGTGAGCTTTCTAAGCTCGGAAGGGCCGGAAGCCGAGATGGGCTGTGGGCTTTCGCCTCGACCAAGATTGTCGGCGGCGTTGGACAGATGCTGAAGCGGCGTGGTGATCTTTGCAACGATGATCCACACGACCGCCACGACGATCAGGATCGTTACAAGGATTGTTGCCATGAGTTGCCATGCCCATGTCTTTGGCAGGCGCATCACGTCACGCGCAGTAAGCCACCGGCCGTCATCCAGGGTGATGGAAGCCAGAAGCACCAAATTACGGCCGGGCTTGCTGGCGTGGCCCATTATTTCATGGCTCGGCGCAATTTCTGTTGCAGCAAGGATGAAACCATCCCCGACGGTTACACCGAATTTGTTCTTGAGAAAGATTGCGATGTCATCAGAGGGCAGCAGCTCATCACGCACCTGTGGAGCCGCATCGGTAATCGTAAACTGCATGCCCCATTCTGAGGGGGTTTTGATGATCGCTTCATCGTCAGCTGCGGGCAGGGTCCTCAGCAATTTTGCGGTACTGAGCAGTCGCTCGACTGCATCGAAAGCCCGATAACCAAGAATCTGCTTGTTCTTGTCATGCATGAAATAGGAAATGCTGAGTATCTGCGCCGCAAGCAGACAGCCGAGGAGCAGCAGGATAAGCTGTCCTCGAACGCTTTGGGGAACGCCGATTTTCATGTTTCAGACCTTGGTCACATCCGCAACGAGGCAGTAGCCGCCTCCGCGCACGGTGATGATGAGTTCGGGACGATCCTTACTCTGTTCGATCTTTCGCCGCAATCGGCTGACCTGATTGTCGATGGCGCGATCGAACGGGCCTGCACTGCGCGCCGAAGTCAGCTCAAGCAACCTCTCCCGTGACAGGATGACCCTTGGTCGCTCGAGAAACGCCATCAGCAACTGAAAGTCTGCAACGGTGAGCGGTGTCTCCACACCGTCCTCGTCGACGAGGCAGCGGCGATCAATCTGAAGGGACCAGTTACCGAAACGAAGCACCTGACCACCATGCTCCCCGCCGAGCGAAGGCGCCGACGGCTCGTAACGCCGCAGGATCGCCTTGATGCGCGCCACAACTTCGCGCGGATTGAACGGTTTTGCGAGATAGTCGTCCGCTCCGAGCTCAAGGCCGATGATGCGGTCCGTCTCCTCGTTGAGCGCACTCAGCATCAGGATTGGAATCTTGCTTGTGGCTCTGAGCCGATGGCAAATCGCCAATCCGTCCTCGCCCGGCAACATGACGTCGAGAACGATCAGATCGAACCCTCCGGACGTCAGGACCCTGTCCATTTCCTTGCCACTGTCCACCGCAACCGCCCGCATACCTACCTTCTCCAGGTAGAGCCTCAGAGCATCACGGGTCTGGGCGTGGTCGTCGACAATCAGGATATTAGGAGAGCTTGCCATGGTAGCGATTTATCCGATGCCAGATCGCCACGCATCAGGATTTTTGTAACGGCACGTCGCAGATACTTCGACTGCGACAAACCGATACCATTCTGGCTTTTGTCAGGGATAATCCGGAGACAAACATTCGCTATAAGGATTTCGTCGAAGAGTTCGAAATTCTTACCCGGTCAATGGTAGCGTCGAATTCTCCGTTGATGTTGACGCTGTGAAAAGAACCACCTTTCACAGCTCCTTGCTTTGGAAGCGCAATCGGAACCGCCGGTTTATTCTCGACCTCCAGTCAGGACACCACTCGGTTGCGCTTCCAGCCTCCCCCCTCCACACAGGCAACTGACTTCCTTTGTCCTTCGGCTTGAACTAAATTCCGTGTCACGGGTTTCTGTTCATCGCAAAAGCCGCACCCAGCGAAGGAAGCTGTTCAATGAAACGATTGCTTGTCATAGCTCTTGCGGCAGCAACGCTGACCGCCTGCAACTCCACGGGCAACCCCGAATTTCGTGCAATAGATTATGGACCCGGCATAGCACCTATCGCCGGCAGCCTCACGTATGGCGGGAAAGCCAACGCCCGGTTTGGAAACATGCCTGTCGGCTATACTTTCACCCACGAGTTTTTCAGCAGCTTCGGAAGCCGCGTCGAAGAGCGTTACCGCGTCCTGGAAGATGGTAGCCTCGACATCTACAGCCGCCGGATCACGCCGATCACCATCAGCCACGGACGCTAGTTACCTCATCTGCGCAACAGCGTTTGTCACCGAGCGGAACAGACCGCCCCGGCAGTCGTTTTCCTCCCAACAAAATGGAGGCCACAATGGCAGAAGACAGAGACGCGCGCGAAGCGATTGAACGTGGCAGTGCCTACGCAGGGACCGGACGCCACCCGGCAGCCGGACCTCACGCCAAGGATAGCCTGACGGACCACGATAAGACACCGGGCACTGGATCTCTGCCTGCAAAGGACAGCAAGGACACCGATTCCGGGCCGGAATGAACCAAAAAGCGGCGTCGTCATTTCCCAGGCGTCCGCTTTCCCATGTGAGCGAAACGGTTAATCCACTTGCCCGCCCCTCTCCCGCCGGTTAACACCGCGTGAGGGTAATGCGGGATGGGCATGATGACGGGCGGGACCATCACTCTTTATGAAGCGATCGGCGGTGATGTGGCGGTAAAAGCGTTGGTGAAGCGTTTTTACGATTTGATGGACACTTTGCCCGAGGCACGCAATTGCCGTGCGATCCATCCAGAGAATCTCCAGGACAGTGAAGCAAAGCTTTATGAATACCTGACGGGATATCTCGGCGGTCCTCCCGTCTATGTCGAGAAGTATGGCCATCCGCGACTGCGCTCCCGCCACTTCGGCGCAGCAATAGGGCCGGCCGAACGCGACGAATGGCTTTTATGCTTCAGCCGCGCGCTGGACGAAACCATTGAAAACCCAAAACTACGCGACATCATCTGGCCGCCGATCGAGCGCCTTGGCCATCACATGCAGAATAGGGAATAGGCTCTTGGAAAATTTAGCGAAAATGCGCCCGTTGATTCTCTTCGTCAGCGGTTTGATGGGTCTGTCCGGCGTGGCGCTCGCAGCCGCATCAAGCCATGGCGGCGACACGCATTTCCTTGGCAATGCCTCCACCATGTGCCTTGCCCACGCACCGGTTCTGCTGGCGCTTTATCTTGGTCACGCAACATTCAGGACAGCAACGCTTTCCGCCCTCACCCTTGGTTTGGGGACAATCCTATTTACCGGCGATCTCGTGTCGCGGCATTATCTCGGAGACAGGCTTTTTCCGTTCGCGGCACCGGCAGGCGGCTCGTTGATGATGCTCGGCTGGCTATTGGTAGCGGCAGGCGCCTTCCTTGGCCGCCGCACCTGACCCCTCATGTCGTCTGCCGATTTTACCTGCGGAACAACAGCACCTTGCCCGCCTCCCATGACGGTACGGTCGTGGGGCTTACAGTGGCATGGTCGGCAAAACGGATGACATTGTCATCACTCCAGTCCTCCCGGCTGCGGCTTGCCAGAATTTCGTAAAGCTCCGGCACCAGTCCCTCGCCATTCTGCTCCGCCAGCTTGTGCAGGCCGATAAACAGGCTGGGATCAGGACGCTCGTCTCTCATCGTTTTTTTCCTTCATCGTCTGGAGCGCACGTTCAAGGCTCGATTTCGAGCCGTTGCGCAGCGGGACGAAGGTGACGCCGAACTTCTTGCAGCCGGTCTTCACCCTCAGACACGCATCGTGGCTGATACAGTCGATGGGGCAAAACACGCAGTCGACGGAGGGAAGCACGGTATCGATACGGGAGACGGCCTCACGCAGGCCACCGTCATGATGGATCAGTTCGGCCCCGTGACGAGTCGCGATTTCACGCAGATGAGCGACCTGACAGTCACGGCCACCGACATAAAGGAAGCTGCGGACATCGATCGCATCACGATCCGGTTTCGCCTGCTGGGCCGCAGATGCCGCCTCGCTTGCGCCGCCATTCTTCCGTTTCTGCTTCTTCGCCATCACGCCTCGCCTGATCGATTCTCGTCTCGGGAACCTTCGGTGAGCGGCACCTTAGATAAGTTGACTATCAGAGTAAAGATTAAACGTGAGGATCACACTCATATTTATCGAGCAGTCGGGACAGCAATTGGAAGCAACCGAAGATCACCCCTCCAACGTCTCTTAGAGGCGGTTTTCGACCGACGTCATGCGGATGCCGACAAAATTGTCGCGGTCGTCGGACACTATTTCACCGTGGCCGATCGTCTTTCCGTTCACCTGGATCTCGACAGGCTCACCAAAACGTTTGTCGAGCCTGAACCATGATCCCTGCTTGGCTGCTGCCAATTGAGCGACGGAAACTTTCGCCCTACCGATGACAACCTGAACTTCGACGGGAATTTCACCAAGGCGGGCGCGAGAGGGAGCCGGCTGCATTGAGCTTTCCTCCGACACCGGAAATTCTGGAAATACTGGAGACGGCTTGCCGGCAAGGTCGTTGATCATAATGGTCACCTTCTGAAATGTGTGGGGCGCGACTCACTCGAAAATAAACGCTGCGCCCCCCGCATTCGCCCCGGACAGACAGCCGTCCTTAACGAGTCGTTAACTTCCACAGTTGACGGATCATAAAGACGCAAACACGACAGGTGATCACGAAACCGGTTAAGAATGCCCGCTGCGCATCGTACGTGTCCGTACAACGGTGGAAGCGCGCATGCGTTTCAGTGTCGTCAGAGGTAGTCCGCCCTTGGCCAGGGAATTGATAAAAAACGTGTCTTCCGCCTGCGAAAACACAAGGACCATCTTATCCTTCATTACGTTCCGCTTGGCACAGGTGAAGATGACCTCGTTCTCACCAAGACAAAGATAGAAGTGGTCAGGCAGAAACTCCACCGCCCCGGCCTGAATGAGGGCGCCGGTCTCGCATATCCCGACAATCCGGACCTGCAGGCTGGAAAAGGACTTCACTCCGCCATTCGGATAAACGGCACGAGCGATAATATTAGTCCTACGATATCGGACGTGCGGATTGTCGTTCGCCCCATAGAACTGAGCAAGATAATGGCGAGGCTTGCTGTTCTCCAACATGATGGCGACCCGGAAATGGTTAAAACAATCTTAACACCGTACCGGACTGGGAAAACACGTTCAATTATCAGATTTAAGGGGTATTTCAGAGACTTGGCACATTCACAGAAGGATAAGTCCGCCCGCGATGGGAGGCCGTCGTGAATAGTGAAAATGCTTATCGGAGGGCTGGAAACTGTCGGCAAGCCGCTGGCTTGACGGAAAACGGGAGGAAGGACACCTGTCCCGACGCGGGCAACCGCAAGCTTTACAGCTTGCGCTCCGCGGGAAGGCCGCCCGCATGGCAGGCGGCCGATTGCCCTTGGATCATGACCCTCACAGTCGAGTGAAGGCCGCAGAAAATAGAAACGCAGAGCCGCTCAGGCGGTGACGTCGATGACGACACGGCCTCTGATCTGGCCGTCGATGATGGCCTGCGCAAGTTCCGGCAGCTTCGACATTGGCTCGACAGTTGTGATGGCGTCGAGTTTCGACTTGTCCAGATCGCGCGCCAGCCTGCTCCATGCCGAAAGACGCTGCTCCTTCGGCGCCATGACCGAGTCCACACCGATCAGGGCAACGCTGCGCAGGATATGCGGCAGAACGGTCCCCGGAAGATCCGCACCGCCCGCCAGACCACAGGCGGCGATCGCCCCGCCCCGCGCCGTCTGCGCCAGCGCATTGGCAAGCGTTGTCGAACCGACGCTGTCGACGCCGCCCGTCCAGCGCTCCTTCTGCAGAGGTCCGCCCTTCTGCTGCAGTTCAGCGCGATCGATGAAATTCGTCGCACCGAGCGATTCAAGATAGGGATGGGTCTCGGGCCGACCTGTCGAGGCGGTGACATTGTAGCCGCGGGCGGAAAGCAGCGCGATTGCCACCGAACCGACGCCGCCGGCAGCGCCGGTCACCAGCACTTCGCCCTCGCCCGGCTTGATCGCGCCCCATTTTTCAAGCGCATCGACGCAAAGCGCCGACGTGTAACCCGCCGTGCCGATCGCCATCGCCTGCTGCAGGGAAAATGCCTCCGGCAGCGGGATCAGCCATTCGGCCTTCACCCGCTGATAGCGCCCATATGCACCCGGTTCGGTTTCCGAAAGGCCCCATCCGTTCACGATCACCTTGTCGCCCGTCTTCCATTCTGCCGACCGTGACTCGACGACCGTGCCGGAAATATCGATACCGGCGATCAGCGGCGTGCGGCGGGCAATACGACCTTTGCCGGTGATTGCCAGCCCGTCCTTATAGTTCAGCGTCGAGTAGGCGATCTCGACGAGGACATCGTTGTCGGGCAGGTCTGTGAGGGAAACCTCCCGAAAACCCGCTGCCGGCTTGCCGTCGACAGTATCGATGACCATCGCCCTGAACGTTTCAACCATTTCGTCACTCCAATTGCTTTGATCTACGGATCCGTATTTAGGGCCGCCGCCGGTTCCGGCTATTGATGCAGGTCACGATAGCCGGAACCAAATACCCCCGCGATCCGCCGCATGGTGCATCATCGTCAAGCTTGCCGGCAGAAATTTTACCGTTTGATAAAATTTTGAGCCGTGTTACGATCTGCCCAATAGTTGTCCATAACCATATAATGAGGGAACTCGGATGGAGCGACTGGGAAGCGGGATCGAGGCCGGCAGGCTCTCGACCAACGAATACGCATCGAATTTTTCCGACCTTCACCCGCGCCTTGACAAGCATGAGGCGCTGGTGGCGTCAGACCGCTGTTACTTCTGTTACGATGCACCATGCATGACGGCCTGTCCCACCGCCATCGATATCCCGCTTTTCATCCGGCAGATATCGACTGGCAACCCGCTCGGATCGGCTAAAACCATCTTCGCTCAGAACATTCTCGGCGGCATGTGCGCCCGCGTCTGTCCCACCGAAACGCTCTGCGAGGACGTCTGCGTCCGCAACACGGCCGAGGACCGACCGGTCGAGATCGGCAGGCTGCAGCGCTACGCAACCGACATCGCCATGGAGGCCGGACGGCAGTTCTTCGAGCGCAAGGCATCGAGCGGAAAGAGGATTGCCGTTGTCGGCGCAGGCCCCGCAGGCCTTGCCGCGGCACACCGGCTGGCGGTCAACGGCCACGATGTCACCATTCTTGAAGCCCGCGAAAAATCCGGCGGCCTCAACGAATATGGCATCGCCACCTACAAGGCGGTGGACGATTTTGCCCAGCGCGAAGTGGATTATGTCACCGCCATCGGCGGCATCGCCATTGAACACGGCAAAGTGCTCGGCCGCGACTACTCGCTCTCGGACCTGACCGCAGAATATGATGCCGTCTTCCTCGGCATGGGTCTCTCCGGCGTCAACGGATTGGGCGTCGAGGGCGAAAACCTCTTTGGCGTCGATGACGCCGTCGATTTCATCGCGGCACTGCGTCAGACCGAGGACAAGGCAACTGTCCCGATCGGCCGCCGTGTCGTCGTCATCGGTGGCGGCATGACCGCGATCGACGCCGCGATCCAGGCAAAGCTGCTCGGCGCAGAGGAAGTGACGATCTGTTACCGCCGCGGCAAGGAAAACATGAACGCCTCGACCTGGGAGCAGGATCTTGCAGCCTCGAAAGGCGTCATCATCCGCCACTGGCTGGCCCCGAAATCGATCATCGGGAAGGACGGAAAAGTGGCCGGAATCGAAGTCGACTATACCGCGATGACCGACGGCAAGCTCGCCACCACCGGCGAGACCGGCATTATCGCCGCCGACCAGATTTTCAAGGCCATCGGCCAGAGCTTTGTCGCCACCGGCCTCGGCGCCCTGCAGTTCGACAAAGGCAAGATCGTTGTCGACAGCCAAGGCCGCACGTCGATCGAAAACGTCTGGGCCGGCGGCGACTGTATCGGCACCGGCGAAGACCTCACCGTTTCGGCGGTCGCTCAAGGGCGCGATGCTGCCGAAAGCATCAACAGCATGCTCGCAGCCGGCGCTCAGCCGGCCAGTGCAGTGGCCTGAGGGGAGTTTTCAACCATGGCTGATATCCGCAACAATTTCATCGGCATCAAATCCCCCAATCCCTTCTGGCTCGCGTCGGCCCCACCGACCGACAAGGCCTACAATGTCGAGCGCGCCTTCAAGGCCGGCTGGGGCGGCGTCGTGTGGAAGACGCTGGGCGAACAGGGACCGCCGGTCGTCAACGTCAATGGCCCGCGCTATGGCGCGATTTGGGGCGCAGACCGCAGGCTTTTGGGCCTCAACAATATTGAACTGATCACCGACCGCGACCTCTACACCAATCTCATCGAGATGAAGCAGGTGAAGAAGAACTGGCCGGATAGGGCGATCGTCGCCTCGATCATGGTTCCTTGCGAGGAAAACGCCTGGAAGGCGATCCTGCCGCTGGTGGAAGAGACGGAAGTCGACGGCATCGAGCTGAACTTCGGCTGTCCTCACGGCATGTCGGAGCGTGGCATGGGCTCCGCCGTCGGTCAGGTGCCGGAATATATCGAGATGGTGGTGCGCTGGTGCAAGCAGTATACCCGCATGCCGGTCATTACCAAGCTGACACCGAACATCACCGACATCCGGCACCCTGCCCGTGCAGCAAAGCGCGGCGGTACCGATGCCGTGTCGCTGATCAACACGATCTCCTCGATCGTCTCGGTCGATCTCGACAGCTTTTCGCCCAACCCGTCGATCAACGGCAAGGGCAGCCACGGCGGTTATTGCGGCCCGGCGGTCAAGCCGATCGCGCTCAACATGGTCGCCGAGATCGCCCGCGATCCGGAAACCTACGGCCTGCCGATCTCCGGCATCGGCGGCGTGACGACATGGCGTGATGCGGCCGAATTCCTGGCGCTCGGCGCCGGCAATGTGCAGGTCTGCACCGCGGCCATGACTTACGGCTTCAAGATCGTCGAGGAGATGATCACAGGCCTGTCCAACTGGATGGACACGAAGGGCCATCAAACCCTGGACGAGATCACCGGCCGCGCGGTGCAGAACGTCACCGACTGGCAGTATCTCAACCTCAACTACATCGCCAAGGCACATATCGATCAGGACGCCTGCATCAAATGCGGCCGTTGTCACATCGCCTGCGAGGACACGTCCCACCAGGCGATCACCGCGATGGTCGACGGCGTCAGGCATTTCGAGGTGAAGGAAGAGGATTGCGTCGGCTGCAACCTCTGCGTCAACGTCTGTCCGGTGGAAAACTGCATCACCATGGAAGCACTCCCCGCAGGCTCCCTCGACCAGCGCACCGGCCGCCCGGTCGATCCCAACTACGCCAACTGGACAAGCCATCCCAACAACCAGATGGCGCGACAGGCGGCGGAATAGGATTAGAGAAGAAGGTCGGTCGCCCTCAGTTCGGCCGACCTTCTATTGCCCGAATGTCTTCCTGTAAGCTGCCGGGCTTGTGCCCAGCCGCTTGCGGAAATGATGGCGCAAGGTCGCCTGTGTGCCGAAACCGCAGGCGATTGCGATATCGTCCAGCGAGGATGAAAACCGTTTTTCGAGCAACTCGCGCGCCAGCCTCACGCGCTCTTTCACCAGCCACTCCCCCACGCTGTCGCCGGTCGCTGCCTCGAAACGGCGCTGGAAGGTGCGCATGCTCATCCCGGCCCGTTCCGCCAGCATCCGGATCGACTGCTCCTCGCAAAGCCGCTCGCGCATCCATTCGATCAGCGGCCCAAGCCTGAGACCTTCTCTCTGTTGCGGCACCGGTGCAGCGATGAACTGCGCCTGCCCTCCTTCGCGATGCGGCGGTACGACAAGCCGGCGGGCAACGCTGTTGGCCGCCTCGACACCGAAATCGCCGCGCACCACATGCAGGCAAAGATCGATGCCGGCAGCGCTTCCTGCAGCTGTCAGCGTATTGCCCTCATCCATATAGAGAACATCAGCATCGAAGGCGGCATCGGGATAAGCCTTAGCGATTGCCTCCACATACCGCCAATGCGTCGTCGCGCGCCGTCCAGATAAAAGGCCGGCAGCGGCCAGAACCGCAACGCCCGAACAGAGCGACATGACCCGCGCTCCCCGCCGATGCGCTGCCTGCAGCGCCTCGATCAGCGGCGCCGGCACCGGCTCGCCGATCCCGCGCCAGCCCGGAACGATGATAAGGTCGGCCGCGGCCACAACCTCCAGTCCGGCATCGACGGAAACGGTCAAGCCGCCCGCCGCGCGCAGCGGCCCCGGCTCAACACCCGCGACGGAGAACCGATACCAGCCCTCCCCCATTTCCGGTCGCGCCAGACCGAAGACCTCATGGGCGATGCCGAATTCGAAGGTGCAAAGCCCGTCATAGACAAGGGTGACGACATGCGGACCGCTTGTCCGGTGAGTAAGTTGCTTTGGCATGATTTTTACGCCGCAAGTCACAATGGCCAATTTCAGCCATCTCTATCATCAGGCATGATCGCCCGCAACACAGCCTCAGCGACACAAGGAAAGGATCGTGTCATGCCAAGCCCCGTCTCGGATTTCCCCGCCGCCGCCCCGCAGGATGCCGCCGAACACTTTTCCCGCAAGCTCGCCTTCGAAGCGGACTGCTGGGACGTGCATGCCTCTTTCGCCTCGGGCACAGTCGATTTCGTCCTGCTCGATGTACGCGCTCCCGCACTCTTCGCCCGGGCGCATGTTCCGGGCGCACTCAATCTGCCCCACGGCAAGATGACCGCACGTAAGATGTCGCAATGGCCGGCGGATACCTTGTTTGTCGTCTATTGCGCCGGGCCTCATTGCAACGGCGCGGACAAGGCCGCGCTACGCCTCTCCCGCCTCGGCCTTTCGGTCAAGGTGATGATCGGCGGCATGACCGGTTGGGCCGATGAAGGCTTCGTCTATGACGCCGCTACAGCGGCATGACGAGGAAGGAACGGCTGCGGAGTTGCAGTGCCCGCAGCCGTTTCCTGACAAAAAGCAGGAAGAGCGAACAGAATCCCAGCGGACCGAATAAAAAAATCAACCCTATGCTGCACTGCAGCAAGTCATCCACTCCGCTGTACTCGCCGGAGATGAAGTGTCGGGCAAACAATGAATTTTAGCCACATCTTTTACGAGCAAATGCCCAATATTCGATGTTTTGCTCAAAAAACAACTACAACAGCATAATGAACCTGCAAGCAAATAATGCAGCATCGAGAGCATTTTAACTCACAATTAGTTCAACCCTGACAATATTTTAGCGCGGCATCCTGACACGTCTCGTAAGACGGCAGCGAGCTGATGTGTTGGGCAAACTAAATGGTGTGCATTATGGCATTTCGAGATATGGCTATTTCGAAGAAACTCGGTCTAGTCACCGTCGTGATGGGCCTTTCTTCCCTGATTATTGCGGGCGTTGCGGCGTCTGGCCTGTTCGGCCTTCAGAAAGCAATGATTTCCGTCGGCGCCCGCGAGGAAGTCGCCCGCGAGGCGATGGACCTGCGCGTCGATATCATTGCCATCAGCCGCATGACCTACCAGCTGGCGGCAGCGCCGGACAAGGCGAAGGATTTTCGCGCGGATGCCGAAAAACGCGCCGGCGAAATGCTCGCCCGCCTGCCGAAGATCGAAGCCACCGCCGATGCCGCCGAAAAGGATCAGCTGAAGGCGATCCGCGGCGCTCTCGACAGCTATTTCACTTCGATCCGCGGCATGGTCGATATCGCCGAAAAGAACCCGGCAGATACGGCCGCGATCACCGGCGGACTGAAGGCCGCACTGGATGGCCAGAAGGCCGTCACGGACACGGTCAAGGTCTACAGCACCTATTCCGGCAAGTCGCTGGCCGAAGCGCGCGAAGCCGCCGTCGCCTCCTCGACGACCGCCATCCTGATTTCGGCAATCTCCGCCATCATCTTCATCGTCATCGGCGCTGCAATCAGCCTGATGGTTGCGACCCGCGGCATCGTCAGCCCGATCCGTTCGCTGACCCAGGCCATGACCCGCCTCGCCAATGGCGAACTCGACAACCTCAAGATTGATGCCGCCCGCAAGGACGAGATCGGCGAGATGGCCCGCGCGGTCGAAGTCTTCCGCACCAATGCGCTCGCCATGAACGAACTCAAGGCCCAGGAAGCCGCCCTGCATCGCAACAGCAGCGACCTGCAGTCGAGCATCTCCACCGTCGTTGCCTCCGCCGTCGCCGGCGACTTCTCCGGCCGCATCTCCAAGGACTACCAGAACGAAGATCTCAACCGCTTCGCCTCGGGCGTCAATGAGTTGGTCGGAAGCGTCGACGCCGCCACCACCGAAGTCCGCCGCGTTATCGCCGCGCTCGCCGATGCCGACCTGACGCAAAGCATGAACGGCCAGTTCCAGGGCGCGTTCGCCGAACTGCAGACCAACGTCAATAATACGATGGTGCGCCTGCGCGGCACGATGAACAATGTCCGCGGCGCAGCCGGCACGATCAACAACAACTCCGCCGAACTGTCGTCGGCCGCTAACGATCTGTCGAAGCGCACGGAACAGCAGGCAGCCGCGCTTGAAGAAACCGCAGCCGCTCTCGACGAGATCACCGCGACCGTCCGCGCCGCCTCTTCGCGCGCCACTGAGGCCCGCGACATGGTGCATGCCACCAAGCAGAGCGCCACGAAGTCCGGCGACATCGTCCGCTCGGCCGTCACCGCCATGGGTCGCATCGAGGATTCATCCAGCAAGATCAGCCAGATCATCGGCGTGATCGACGAAATTGCCTTCCAGACCAACCTGCTCGCGCTCAATGCCGGCGTCGAGGCTGCCCGTGCGGGTGAAGCCGGTCGTGGCTTTGCCGTCGTCGCACAGGAAGTCCGCGAACTGGCACAGCGCTCTGCAAACGCCGCCAAGGAAATCAAGACCCTGATCAGCGCGTCTGCTGCCGAAGTCGAAGGCGGCGTGTCGCTCGTCCGTTCGACCGGCGACGCGCTGCTTGAGATCGAAGGCCTCGTCAACAAGGTCAACGAGCATGTGGAATCGATCGCAACTGCCGCCCGCGAACAGGCAACGGCGCTCGCCGAGATCAATTCCTCGGTCAACCACATGGACCAGATGACCCAGAAGAACGCAGCCATGGTCGAAGAGACCACTGCAGCCAGCGAAACGCTCGCAGAAGAAAGCCGCCAGCTGCAGCAGATCCTGTCGAGCTTCAAGCTCGGCGGCGCGGAAGCCGCCCCCGCTCGCGGCATGCGCTACGCAGCCTGACGGCATCACGCATCAGACATGAGAAAGCCCGGCAATGCCGGGCTTTTTTCGTTGTGGCAAACCACATCCTCCACAGCACCAGCCGCCAACAGAAATTGCAAAAGACAACTACCGGATGAGACCAACCGCCGCACTTGATCGAGATCACTCTCACTCGGCAAACGCCGCGCTAGTCAGCGCACCCTAATGCGCGCTGCACACATGAGGAGGGTGGCAGCATGTTGAACACAGCCACCCCAACCATGGATCTCAGATGAACGCGAACGTCCCTCCGTCCTCCACCAGCACAGCAACACCAACCGAACACGCGGCAGCCTCGCATGGCGGCCACGGCAATCCCGCCGTCGTCGGCCTCGCCGGCTTCGGCATGACCACCATTGTCCTTCAGTTCCACAATGTCGGCTGGGCATCGCTCGGACCGGTCATCTGGATGGGCCTGATCTTCGGCGGCCTGGCCCAGCTGATCGCTGGCCTGCACGAAGGCAAGATCGGCAACAATTTCGGCTATAGCGCCTTCACTGCCTATGGCTGCTTCTGGATCGCCCTTTGCCTGATCCAGATCGGCAATGCGATGGGCCTCTTCGCAGTCAGCGAAACCGATCTCGGCTGGTTCCTAGTCATCTGGGCAATCTATACCGCCATCATGACCCCCGGCGCGATGCGCGCCAGCACTGGCCTCGGTCTGGTCTTCATCACACTGTTCATCGGCTTCGTTCTGCTGGTCATCGGCCATTTCGGACCGCATGTCTTCAACGTCATCGCCGGTTACGAACTGATGGTCTGCGGCGCGCTGGCGCTCTATGTCATGGCGCACCAGATCTACAAGGACGCCTTCGGCCGTGACGTGCTGCCGGTCGGCAAGCCGATGATCTGAACAAGATCCACCGAGACTACCGACATTGCACGGCCTCGTCTTTTTTCAAGGACGGGGCCATTTTTGTATCATCCGGCGCCGGCGACGCCTGCCAGCCCCTCGTCTCCAAAATCCTCATCGAGAAGATCCAGCATCGAGCGCAAAGCGCGCGTCACATGCCGCTCGAAATGATAGGCGGCTGAAAATCGCCGTAGCGGCATGGGAAAATCCACCACATGCAGCCGGCCGGCCATCGAGTGAAACTGCGTTGCACGGCTGGAAAGCACGGTCGCAGAAAGCCCCGCCTCCACCGCCGCCATCGCCGCCTCGTTTGACGGCATTTCAAGCACGACGGAAAGCGCCTGCGGATCGAGACCGAGGCTAGAAAGCTGGCTCTCGAAGGCGGCTCTCGTTCCCGACCCGGCTTCGCGCATGATCCAGTTGGTTTCCAGAAGATCACTCGCCACAAGTTTTCGCCCATCCGCCCAGGCATGGCGACGGCCGACGACGAGCACAAGTCGATCCTCCGCCACGGTCGAGCGCTGCAGGTCAGGAACCACGACCTCCCCCTCGACCACGGCAAGATCCGCCTCACCTCTCACTACCGCCTCAACGGCACTCTGCGTATTGCCGACGATCAGCCGCAGGTCGACGCGCGGAAAACGCTCGTGATAGGCAACCAGCCGGGAGGGAAGCCAATAGCTCGCCACCGTCTGGCTAGCATGGACGCGCAGAACGCCGGAAGCAGAGCCACCGAGATCGGCAAGCGCCAGCTCGGCCGCCCGCGCCCGCTCCATCACCGCCCGCGCCTCATCGACGAAAAGACGGCCCGCTTCCGTTAGTCCGATACGCCGTCCGACCCGGTCGAACAGAATAACGCCATGGCGCGCTTCCAGCGCCGAGATCGCGGCACTGACAGCCGACTGCGTGAGATGGAGCGTTTCTGCTGCGCGCGTCACATGCTCAAGCCGCGCAACCTCCAGAAATATCTTCAATTGTTCCAGCGTCATCAGCAAACCATTCGATTTTATCGAACAATACCACAAAACTTATGAGTTGGATTTGTTCTTTCGCGAAATGGAGAATGACATTCGAGAATCCCGTGATTTTGTGGAATTTTATCAATGTCGTTTTCCGATTGGGCAGAACGCCCTTACTCATCGCTATCCGGACTGAAGCCGCTTCTGCCCGGTCTTGCGCTGACGGCAACGACCGCTGCAGTAGCGCTGGCGATTAGGTCCGCAACCGGCTGGATGGCCCTCAGTCCGCTCATTCTCTCCATCATCCTCGGCATGCTTATCCGCAATACCATCGCCCTGCCGCAGATCGTCGAAACCGGCATCCAGTTCTCGCTGAAGCGCATCCTGAGAGCAGGCATCATTCTGCTTGGCCTGCAGGTCACGATAGCCCAGATCCTGTCACTCGGCGGCTCGGCCCTCATCATGGTGACATTGACGCTGGTGACAACCTTCCTTGCCATGCGCCTAGCCGGCAAGCTGATAGGCGTCGACCGTCAATTGACGGATTTGATTGCAGCCGGAACCTCGGTCTGTGGCGCCTCGGCCGTCATCGCCGCCAATACCGTCGTGCGCGGCAGGCAGGAACATGTCGCTTATGCCGTGGCCTGCGTAACCCTCTTCGGTTCGATTTCGATGATCGCCTACCCGCTGCTGGCCGTACCGCTAGGTCTGGACGAACGCGCCTACGGCCTCTGGTCGGGCGCAACCATCCACGAAGTTGCGCAGGTCGTCGCGGCATCGTTTCAGGCGGGTGATGTGGCCGGCCAGTTCGGCACGATTTCCAAGCTGACACGCGTCGTCCTGCTCGCGCCGCTGATCATGACGCTGGCGATCGCGATGCGTTCGGACGCAGGCGCAGACACGGGCGAAGGCCAGCGCGTCTCGACACCCATGCCGTGGTTCGTCCTGGGCTTTATTGCGATGATGCTGGTGAATAGTGCTGTTTCTATCCCGGCCGACATGAGCCGCCACATCGTGATGCTGACCAACTTCCTGCTGTCCATGGCGCTTGCTGCAATGGGACTGCAGGCAAATATCGGTAAACTGCGTGCTGAGGGATGGCGACCGCTGGCGCTGGGCGCATTCGGCTGGATTTTCATCGCAGCCTTCGGCTATGCCACACTGAAGCTCTTCGGCTTCTGATCAGCCACCCGCGAGCGGGTGGCTTCGAACACTTTGGAAATCCGGGTCAGCAGGGTTTGGGCGTGTCGTGCGCGTGCTCATCCTCACGAATGGCCTCGCCGTGATACCAGCAAGTATCCACCACGGAGAAAATCACCTCCTTGGAAGAAGCCGGCGCTGTCAGCCCGTTATCGAGACGTCTCCGCTGCATCAGGGGAAACTCATAAATTTTTGCTGTTTCACGATGGATGCCTGCCATCAATCGCCTCCTGAAAGACTGCATCACATTGGACAGGCACATATTCTGCCTATTATTTAATCCAATTGCTGCATTTTACATCATTCCGATGATTTCCGCCAGCGGAGATTGTAATCAAATAACTTTGCACAACGCCGCACGCCGTTAACCCGGATAAACGTTGACGCACCCTCCTGAGTTCCGGAGGAGGGAGTCTATCTTCGAATTCGGCTTGTTTGTTAAGCAAATCCAAACAAGACGGCTTGTCGAAAACGGCCCATTTGAGCGGCAGTGACATTTTTTTCATCGCCGCCGGCTCACGCAGGCGCAAACTGGCACGCAGCATGCATTCATTTGTTTAAGCCCGGGATGCTGGCCTTGATGAAAGGCGTCCTCGGATTGGCTCAACGATGAACACTACGGCCTGAGAGACAAAACATGACCAAGTATAAGCTCGAGTACATCTGGCTGGACGGCTACACTCCCGTCCCGAACCTGCGCGGCAAGACGCAGATCAAGGAATTCGATTCTTTCCCGACGCTCGAGCAGCTTCCGCTTTGGGGCTTTGACGGTTCCTCGACGATGCAGGCTGAAGGCCGTTCGTCTGACTGCGTTCTGAAGCCTGTCGCAATCTACCCCGATCCGGCCCGCACCAACGGTGCTCTGGTCATGTGCGAAGTCATGATGCCGGACGGCGTTACCCCGCATTCGTCCAACAGCCGCGCAACCATCCTCGACGACGAAGATGCATGGTTCGGTTTCGAGCAGGAATACTTTTTCTACCAGGACGGACGCCCGCTCGGCTTCCCGGAACAGGGTTACCCGGCTCCGCAGGGCCCGTACTACACCGGCGTCGGCTACAAGAATGTCGGTTCGGTTGCCCGCGAAATCGTTGAAGAGCACCTCGACCTGTGCCTCGAAGCCGGCATCAACCACGAAGGCATCAACGCCGAAGTGGCCAAGGGCCAGTGGGAATTCCAGATTTTCGGCAAGGGCTCCAAGCGCGCCGCCGACCAGATCTGGATGGCTCGTTACCTCCTGCTCCGCCTTTGCGAACAGTACGGCATCGACGTCGAATTCCACTGCAAGCCGCTCGGCGACACCGACTGGAACGGCTCGGGCATGCACTGCAACTTCTCGACCAAGTACATGCGCGAAGTTGGCGGCAAGGAATATTTCGAAGCCCTCATGGCTCAGTTCGAAACGAACCTTCAGGACCACATCGACGTTTACGGCCCGGACAACCATCTGCGTCTGACCGGCAAGCACGAAACTGCTCCGTGGAACAAGTTCTCCTACGGCGTTGCTGACCGTGGCGCTTCGATCCGCGTTCCGCATTCCTTCGTCAACAACGGCTACAAGGGTTACCTCGAAGACCGTCGTCCGAACTCCCAGGGCTGCCCTTACCAGATCGCTTCCCAGGTTCTGAAGACGATCTCGGAAGTCCCGACCGCAAAGTCGGCTGCTGCCTGATAAAAGTCCTCCCAAGGATAAACGGAAACGCCGGCTTCAAGCCGGCGTTTTCGTTTTTGCTCAGGCTGTTGACAGCAGCAGCTATTGCCCGTCTCAGTGGAACCTATGGAAGAATATTCAGCAACTTGGCGAGCAAGCCCAGTCCATCATGTTTTTGTGCTGCTCGGCACATTGCTGGCTGGGCGACGCCTGCACCCGGGCATTGCCGCAGACATTGGGCCTTATCTGGATGGGGCCATACCTGATCACGTTGTAACGATCAGACACATCTCTGGGAAAACAATTGGGCGGCGTAAAGGCTATTACGAAATCCAGATTGAGGGACCAAAGCTGAGCGGAGGCTGGTACTTCTCATCCGGACAACTGGAAAAGCTGGCGAATTTGGCAACGCACGCAGACAGCAACCCTGCCAATATTACGCCCGCACCCGTAGCCCATTCATGAACAGCTGCTCCAGAAACCGCGCAGCATCCTCGAATCGACCGTCGCCGGAATGCGCCTGCCCGAGCACCGCCCTCACCTGCACATCGAAATCGGCATAATGCTGCGTGGTCGACCAGATCGAGAAGATCAGGTGATAGGGATCGCATCTGGCGATCTTGCCGGCACGCGCCCAGGTCCGGATAACCTCGGCCTTTTCATCCACCAGCTCTTTCAGCGGCCCCTTCAGCTCGTCCTCGATACGCGGCGCGCCCTGCAGGATTTCATTGGCGAAAAGCCTGCTTTCCCTCGGGAAATCACGCGCCATCTCCAGCTTGCGACGAATATAGGAGCGGATTTCGCTTTCCGGCTCACCTGCCGCGTCAAAGACCCTAAGCGGCTCCAGCCATGTGGTTAGGACCCGGTCGATCAATTGCCGGTGGATGGCTTCCTTGGTGCGGAAATAATAAAGAAGATTAGGCTTCGACATGCCAGCCGCCTCGGCAATCTGATCGATCGTAGAGCCGCGGAAACCGTTCACCGAGAATACGTCCAAAGCAGCCTCCAGGATGCGCTCTTCCTTCTCCTCCTGGATGCGCGTGCGCCGCTGCGTCTTCGCGGCCCTCGGAATAGCCATGCCGTCTTATGCCCTTGTGGTTACCCGCCGCCCAATCCTCGAAAACATTCGAAGCGTGACGATTTTCAGCTTGAGTGCGGCTGGGGAAATTGTAAGCTTTTACCAAGCGGTTAAATTATCGGCGACAAGCGGCTCAAACGCAATGCCGATCTTCCGGCCTCAAGGCCGGACGAGGCCCATGGGAACGAACAGATTTGCTGCCGGTCGGCAGAGCATAAACAGATAAGGAATTTCAAAATGGTGGCAGCACCGGGCGAGAACTTGCGCGTCAACGGCGACCGTCTCTGGGACATGTTGATGGATATGGCAAAGATCGGCCCCGGCATTGCCGGCGGCAACAATCGCCAGACCCTGACGGATGCCGATGGCGAAGGCCGCCATCTTTTCAAGCGCTGGTGTGAAGCGGCCGGCATGACGGTCGGCGTCGACAAGATGGGCACGATGTTCGCCACCCGCCCCGGTTCGGACCCGGATGCCCTGCCCGTCTATATCGGCTCCCATCTCGACACCCAGCCGACCGGAGGCAAGTTCGACGGCGTGCTCGGCGTTCTGGCCGGTCTTGAAGTCGTCCGCTCGATGAACGACCTCGGCATCAAGACGAAACACCCGATCGTCGTCACCAATTGGGCCAACGAGGAAGGCGCGCGTTTTGCGCCTGCCATGCTCGCCTCAGGCGTTTTTGCCGGCGTCCATACGATCGATTATGCCTATGGCCGCAAGGATCCCGAAGGCAAAGCCTATGGTGATGAGCTGAAGCGCATCGGTTGGCTGGGCGATGAGGAAGTCGGTGCGCGAAAGATGCACGCCTATTTCGAATATCATATCGAACAGGGCCCGATCCTCGAAGCTGAAGACAAGCAGATCGGCGTGGTCACCCATTGTCAGGGCCTTTGGTGGCTGGAATTCACGCTAACCGGCAAGGAAGCCCATACCGGCTCCACCCCGATGGCGATGCGCGTCAACGCCGGCCTCGCCTTTGGCCGTATCATGGAGAAGGTGCAGGAGATCGCCATGGCCGAACAGCCCGGCGCGGTCGCCGGCGTCGGCCAGGCCTTTTTCACCCCGAACTCCCGCAACGTGCTGCCCGGCAAGGTGGTCTTCACCGTCGACCTGCGCACGCCGAGCCAGGAAAAACTCGACCGCATGCGCGCAAAGATCGAGGCAGCAGCGACGGAAGTCTGTGAAGCCCTCGGCGTCGGCTGCTCGGTCGAAGCTGTCGGCCATTTCGATCCGGTCACTTTTGATCCGACACTGGTCGGCCGTGTTCGCGGTGCCGCGGAAAAACTCGGCTACAGCCACATGGACATTATCTCCGGCGCCGGCCACGACGCCTGCTGGGCTGCAAAGCTTGCCCCGACCACGATGATCTTCTGCCCCTGCGTCGACGGACTGTCGCATAACGAGGCCGAGGAAATCTCGAAGGACTGGGCCGCCGCCGGCTGCGACGTGCTCTTCCACGCTGTTGTCGAGACGGCGGAGATCGTCGAGTGACCGTCACGATTGCCATTGAGCAGCCGAAACAGCCTGACGTCGCAGCCCTGATCGGACTGTCTGACGACTACATGGCATCGCTTTATCCGCCCGAAGGCAATTTCGCCGTCGATCTCGATGCCTTGTCCCAGCCTGACATTTCCTTCCTCGTTGCAAGGCTCGACGGCAAGGCGGTCGGCTGCGGCGGCATCAAATGGTTCTCCGACGGCAGTGCTGAGCTAAAGCGCATCTTCGTTCATGACGAAGCACGCGGCCACGGTATCGGCCGTAAGATCATAGCCGAACTGGAGGCGCAGGCAACCGCGCGCAATGTCACCCGGCTCTATCTCGAAACCGGCCCGCTGAATGTAGAAGCCGTTCGGCTATACGAAGCGCTCGGTTACCAAACCTGCGGCCCGTTTGCGGACTACGAGGAAAATCCGCACAGCCTGTTCATGACGAAGGATCTCAAACAGCGGGAGGCCGCCGAATGAGCGCCTTCTTCGCATCGAAACCGAAAATAAAACGATCACCACCCGAGATGTTCAGTCCCTGAGGTCCTCGATCTCGGGCGATTGACTGCGGCACACGATAAGGGGAACAACCATGGCCACAGTAATCAAGAACGGAACCATCGTTACCGCCGACCTGACCTACAAGGCGGATTTGAAGATAGACGGCGGCAAGATCGTCGAGATCGGCCCGGACCTTGCGGGCGACGAAACGCTCGACGCCACCGGCTGTTATGTCATGCCGGGCGGCATCGATCCGCATGTTCACCTCGAAATGCCCTTCATGGGCACCTATTCCGCCGACGATTTCGATAGCGGCACCCGCGCAGCCCTTGCCGGCGGCACGACCATGGTGGTCGATTTCTGTCTTCCCGATCCCGGCCAGTCCATGCTGGATGCCCTGAAGCGCTGGGACAACAAGGCGACCCGCGCGCACTGCGACTATTCCTTCCATATGGCAGTCACCTGGTGGAGCGGGCAGGTCTTCAACGAGATGCAGACCGTCGTTCAGGAAAAAGGCATCAACACCTTCAAGCACTTCATGGCCTACAAGGGCTCGCTGATGGTCAACGATGACGAGATGTTCGCCTCGTTCTCGCGCTGCGCCGAGCTTGGCGCGCTGCCCCTCGTCCATGCCGAAAACGGCGATGTCGTTGCCGCCATGCAGCAGAAATTGATGGACGAAGGCAATAACGGCCCGGAAGCCCACGCCTATTCACGCCCCGCTTCCGTCGAGGGCGAAGCCACAAACCGCGCCATCATCATCGCCGACATGGCAGGCGTGCCGCTCTATGTCGTCCATACCTCCTGCGAACAGGCGCATGAGGCGATCCGTCGGGCGCGCCAGAATGGCATGCGGGTCTATGGCGAACCGCTGATCCAGCACCTGACGCTCGATGAAAGCGAATATTTCGACAAGGACTGGGATCACTCTGCCCGCCGCGTCATGTCGCCCCCCTTCCGCAACAAGCAGCATCAGGACTCACTCTGGGCCGGCCTCGCATCGGGTTCGCTGCAATGCGTGGCAACCGACCACTGCGCCTTCACCACCGACCAGAAGCGTTACGGCGTCGGCGATTTCAGAAAAATTCCGAACGGCACCGGTGGTCTGGAAGATCGCCTTCCCATGCTCTGGACCTACGGCGTCGCTAACGGCCGCATCACCATGAACGAATTCGTCGCCGTCACCTCGACCAATATAGCGAAAATCCTCAATCTTTATCCGAGAAAGGGCGCAATCCTCGTTGGGGCCGATGCCGATCTCGTCGTGCTCGATCCGAAGAAGTCGAAGACGATCTCGGCCAAAACCCAGCAATCGGCGATCGATTACAACGTCTTCGAGGGCAAGCAGGTCACCGGCCTGCCGCGCTACACCCTCTCGCGTGGTGTTGTCGTCGTCGAGGACGGCACGATGAAAAGCCGCGAAGGCCACGGCCAGTTCGTCGCCCGCGAGCCCTATCCGGCGGTCAGCAAGGCGCTCTCCACCTGGAAGGACCTAACCGCACCGCGCAAGGTCGAACGAACGGGGATCCCGGCAAGCGGGGTGTGATCGTGACATGGCTGAGAACAATTTCTCCGTCGTTTCCGCGAAAAAACTCGGCCTGACTTTCGAGACGAGCGACGGGCCGGTCCATGCTCTGTCCGATGTCGATCTGGAGGTGAAGCGGGGCGATTTCGTCTCCTTCATCGGCCCGTCCGGCTGCGGCAAGACGACATTCCTGCGCGTCATCGCCGATCTCGAAAGCGCCACTTCGGGCGAAATCACCGTCAACGGCATGACGCCGGAAAACGCCCGAAAGTCGCGGTCCTATGGCTATGTCTTCCAGGCACCGGCGCTTTATCCCTGGCGCACGATCGAAAAGAATATCGCGCTGCCGCTGGAGATCATGAATTACTCGGCAACGCAGCGGAAGGAACGCATTGACCGCACCCTCGATCTCGTCAATCTTGCAGGCTTCGGCAAAAAATACCCGTGGCAGCTCTCCGGCGGCATGCAGCAACGCGCCTCGATCGCGAGAGCTCTGGCCTTCGACGCCGATCTCCTGCTGATGGACGAACCTTTTGGCGCACTGGACGAAATCGTTCGCGACCATTTGAACGAACAGCTTCTGAAACTCTGGGCACGCACGGAAAAGACGATCTGCTTCGTCACCCATTCGATCCCCGAGGCGGTCTACCTATCGACGAAAATAGTCGTCATGTCCCCTCGCCCCGGCCGGGTAACGGATGTGATCACCTCGACACTGCCAAAGGACCGCCCGCTGGAAATCCGCGAGACACCGGAGTTTCTCGCGATAGCCCATAGGGTCCGGGAAGGTTTGAGAGCGGGGCATAGTTATGAGGAGTGATCTTTCCCGCACGTCAGCGAGCGATACCCCCCTCTGCCCTGCCGGGCATCTCCCCCACAAAGGGGGAGATCGGATGGGCTTTCACTCGCCACTCCATCGGAAGCCTTTGAATACCGCGCGGTATTGTCTTGGGGCCGTGAGCCCGCTGCTTGTGATCTCCCCCCTTGTGGGGGAGATGCCCGGCAGGGCAGAGGGGGGTGAGCCACAGGGCGGCACCATAGGCAAGCTGACGGGAGGCCATTCATGACCCCCGCCTTCCTCCTTTGGCTCACCGGCGCCATGGCAACCTTCCTCGCGGCCGCCACCGCCTCTCGCGCCTACATCACCTCCAGCAACATCGTCCTGCTGATCCTGTCGCTGGCGCTCTACTGTGTCGGCAACCTGATGATGGTGAAGCTGATGCGTGAAGGCGGGCTGGGTCTGGCGATCTCGGTCTCGGCGATTGCTCAATTGCTGCTCATCAACCTCATCGCCTTCGCCCTTTTCGGCGAACGCCTCACAGCCACCCAGATGGCCGGCGTAGGCCTCGGTGTCGTCGCCATGGTGCTGATGCTGTTTCCGGTCGGAGCGAAAAGCTGATGGAACGGGAAAAACTCATCCAACATCGGATCATGCCCGTCACGGTGATCGTGCTCGCCATCATCGCCATCTGGTATGTCGGCGCTTACTTCATGAACGCCCCCTTCCAGCGCGATCTCGACCGCCGCGCCAACGTCACCTCGACGGCGATCGAGTTCCTCCAAAAGACCATGTCGCAGCCGAAGCCAACGCTTCCCGCCCCGCATCAGGTGGCCTCGAACGTTTTCGAAAACACCTTTCTCAGAAAGGTCACTTCCAACCGCAGCCTCGTCTACCACGCCTGGGTCACGCTATCGTCCACCGCCGTTGGCTTCACGCTGGGCACCCTTCTCGGCATCCTGATTGCCGTCGGCATCGTCCATGTAAAGGCGCTGGATCGCAGCCTGATGCCCTGGATCATCGCCTCGCAAATGGTACCGATCCTCGCCATCGCCCCGATGGTCATCGTCGTGCTCGGCGCGGTCAACATCACAGGCCTTCTGCCCAAGGCGCTGATCTCGACCTATCTTTCCTTCTTCCCCGTCGCGGTCGGCATGGTGAAGGGCCTGCGCTCGCCGGAACTCATTCAGCTCGACCTGATGCGCACCTATAATGCCAGCGTCGCCCTGACGTTCTGGAAGCTTCGCGTCCCCGCCTCCGTGCCTTTCCTGTTCACCTCGATGAAAGTGGCGATCGCAGCCAGCCTCGTCGGCGCGATTGTCGGCGAACTGCCGACAGGGGCTGTGGCAGGCATCGGCTCCAAACTGCTCGCCGGCGCCTATTACAGCCAGACGATAGACATCTGGGCAGCCCTGATAGCAGGCTCGGTGCTTGCAGCCCTTCTGGTCGCCATCGTCGCACTGATCGGCAAGCTCGTTGAACGGGCGATGGGTGCAAAGCCGGAAAGGAGGCAGGCATGACGATCCTGAAACGCTCCTGGCAATCCTGGTTGGCACTCGCCCTTATCCTTGCGGCACTGGCAACCTTGCCCCTCCTCTCAGCCGAAGCACCGATTGCCTACAAGCCGATCCGGATGTTCTCCATCTTCGTCCTGACGATCGGCGCAACCGTCGTCTCCCTCCTTTCCCTGCCGCCCGTCTTCGTCGCAGTGACCCTCCTCGTCTGCGCTCATTTCTCTACCGGTCTGCTGATCTCACGCCTTGCCGGAAACGAGGGAATGGCCTCTACGGCCTTCTTCCTCATCCTCGCGGCCAACTGGCTGCTGGCTTGGCGCTGCGTCAGCATCCTCTCCGAACTCCGGATTCGCTCCAGGGCGATAGACAGCCTCCTACGCCTCATCATCCCGGCAATCTTCGGCGCCTGGATCCTCATCCTCTGGGAAGCGGCAACCCGCGGGCTTGGCATCCCCTTCATCATCCTGCCACCGCCATCCGCCATCGGCGCCCGGTTTGCGTCGTCTATCCCGACGCTCTGGGCGGATGTGCAGCAGACCGTCTTCAAGGCCGTCATCTTCGGTTATCTTGTCGGCTGCGCATCCGGCTTTGCGGTAGCGATCCTTGCCGATCGCATCGCGTTTTTCCGCCGCGGCTTGTTGCCGATCGCCAATCTCATGTCGGCGCTGCCGATCATCGGTGTCGCGCCGATCATGGTCATGTGGTTCGGCTTCGACTGGCAGTCCAAGGCTGCCGTCGTCATCGTCATGACCTTTTTCCCCATGCTGGTGAACACCATCGCCGGCTTAAGTGCAGCAGGCTCGATGGAACGCGACCTGATGCGCTCCTACGCATCGGATTACTGGCAGACGCTGACAAAGCTCAGGCTTCCCGCTGCCATGCCCTTCATCTTCAACGCGCTCAAGATCAATTCGACGCTGGCGCTGATCGGCGCGATCGTTGCGGAATTCTTCGGCACGCCGATCGTCGGCATGGGCTTCCGTATCTCAACCGAAATCGGTCGCATGAATGTCGACATGGTCTGGGCCGAAATCACGGTTGCAGCGATTGTCGGATCGATCTTTTATGGTGTGGTCGCGCTGGGAGAGCGGGCACTGACATTCTGGCATCCGTCTAACCGTGGGGGTTAGGCGCAACGAACCGCTTGGCGTAACATCGCAAGGGCGGAAAAGAGAGGGTAGCAGCAATGAAAAAGATCATGAAGGCATTGATGGCCGGCGCAATCGGAACCACCGTGGCGCTTTCGGCGGCCCAAGCAATGGCCGCAGACAAACTGACGCTGCAGCTGAAATGGGTGGCTCAGGGCCAGTTCGGCGGATATTTCGTCGCCAAGGACAAGGGGTTCTACGAGGAAGAAGGCCTCGACGTCACGATCAAGCCGGGCGGCCCGGATATCGCACCGGAACAGGTGATTGCCGGCGGCGGCGCAGATGTCATCGTCGACTGGATGGGCGGCGCACTGGTCGCCCGTGAAAAGGGCGTACCGCTGATCAACATCGCCCAGCCGTTCCAGAAGTCCGGCCTCGAACTGATCTGCCCCAAGGACGGCCCGGTAAAGACCGAAGCCGACTTCAAGGGCAAGACGCTCGGCGTCTGGTTCTTCGGCAACGAATATCCGTTCTTCGCCTGGATGAACAAGCTGGGCTTGAAGACCGAAGGCGGCACGGATGGCGTGACCGTGCTGAAACAGAGCTTCGACGTGCAGCCGCTCGTACAGAAACAGGCAAACTGTATCTCGGTCATGACCTATAACGAATATTGGCAGGCAATCGATGCCGGTTTCAAGGCGAACGACCTTGTCGTCTTCAACTACACGGCGCTCGGCAACGATCTCCTGGAAGACGGGCTTTATGTCCTCGATACCAAGCTGAAGGACGAAAAGTTCAAGGAGAACATGGTTAAGTTCGTCCGTGCCTCGATGAAGGGCTGGAAATACGCCATCGACAATCCGGATGAAGCCGCCGAGATCGTGATGGAAAATGGCGGCCAGGACGAAAACCACCAGAAACGGATGATGGGCGAAGTCGCCAAGCTGATCGGCGATGGCAAGCTCGACATGGCGACTTACGAACGCACGGTGAAGGCGCTGACCGACCAGAAGATCATCAGCAAGGCCCCGGAAGGGGCCTACACGGCCGATATCACCAGCGCAGCCCTGAAATAATGATGAAATCATGCTGAAATAATCCAGCAACAAAAGTCTCTGATACTTCTTCCTGCCCGGCTTCCTAGTCGGGCATTTTTTTGCCATCAGGACATGTCAACCCGTCACTGCCTGCATGGATTGATCGCCTGAGAATGAACACGTAAAGGTAGCTGCCGAAGCCGACGCCGACTTTTTTCGGTTGAACCAGAAAGAAGTGTCGGATGAAGCTTTGGTCCCGCGTCATACAGGGAGGAAGTATGACTCGAGGGATGCCGATGGTCGGCGCATGCCCGTTCCTCCAAACAGTGGATTTGCCGCATGCCGCATAGCTTGTCGAAATCGATCCCCGCCCTCGTTCTGCTGCTTTCCTCCGTCGCAGCCTCACCGCTTGCGGCACAGCAAACCGGCCAGCCTGCCGCCGCGGAAGCAAAGCTCCCGTCGATCATCGTGACCGAGGCCTTGAAGAAATCGCTGACAGACCGGATCATCGCAACCGGCACCATACGTCCCATAGACGAGATCTACGTGCAGCCGCTTGTCGAGGGCCTCTCGGTGAAGACGATCAATGTTGATGTCTCCGACGAGGTCGAAGCCAACGCGGTTCTGGCCACCCTGAACGACGATGCGTTGCTGCTCCAGAAGAGCCAGTATCAGGCAAACAAGGCCAAGGCCGAAGCATCGGTCGCGCAATACCAGGCTCAGGTGATCGAGGCCGAAGCAAACCTCGATGACGCAGTCAAACAACGCGACCGCACGAAAAAGCTCAACGAGAGCGGCACGAGCACGGTCTCTCAGCTTGAACAGGCGAATGCCCAGGTCGATGTCGCACGCGCCCGGCTGAATGCCGCCCGCCAGGCGGTGACGGTGGGAGAAGCCGATGTCCACGTCATTGACGCCCAGCTTGCCGATGTCGAACTGCAGCTCGCCCGCACCGGCGTAAAGGCGCCCGTTGCCGGTGTCATCTCGGCAAAGAATGCCAAGGTCGGCGCCATCGCGTCCGGCAACGGCGATCCGCTTTTCACCATCATCAAGGACGGCGCGATCGAGCTGGTTGCCGACATCTCCGAATCCGACATTCAGAAGGTCAAACTCGGTCAGAAGGCACTGGTGACCGTCGCCGGCGGCCAGCGGGAGATCGAGGGCCGTGTGCGGCTGGTCTCCCCGACTGTCGACCAGACAACCAGGCTCGGCCTCGTCCATATCGAGATCGACCCCGATAGCGGCGCGCGCGCCGGCATGTATGGGCGCGCGGCAATCGTCGTGAATCAGGCAGATACGCTCGCCCTTCCGCTCTCCGCCGTAACGACAGGCCGCGAAGGGTCCTTTGCCCGCAAGGTGGAAGGCGGCGTCGTCAAGCAGGTCAAGATCGACATCGGCTTCCAGGACGGCGGCTTCATTCAGGTCTTGAACGGCCTGCAGCCCGGCGATGTCGTCGTCGCCAAGGCCGGCGCTTTCGTCCGAGACGGCGATCATATTGCACCGGTTCCGGAAAAGGCGGCAGCCACCAAGGGCACGGAGGCTTCGCAATGAACTTTTCCGCCTGGTCTATCCGCAACCCGATCGCTCCCCTGCTTGCCTTCGGCCTGCTGCTCTATGTCGGCCTGCAATCCTTCTTCGCCCTGCCGATCACCCGTTTCCCGAATATCGACGTTCCCGTCGTCTCTGTGACGGTGGTTCAGAGCGGCGCATCACCGGCTGAACTCGAAATGCAGGTGACGAAGGAGATCGAGGACGCCGTCGCATCGATCAGCGGCATCGACGAGATTCAGTCGACCGTGACCGACGGCCAGTCGCTCACGACGATCGTCTTCCGCATCGAAAAGCCCACAGAAGAGGCGGTGCAGGACACCAAGGACCAGATCGACAAGATCCGCAGCGACCTGCCTGCCGGCATCGAGGAACCGATCGTCACCAAGGTCGATGTCGAAGGACAGGCGATCCAGACCTTCGCCGTCTCCTCGCCCAACATGACGCTGGAGGAGCTGTCCTGGTTCGTCGACGACACGATCACCCGCGACCTTCAGGGCAAGCCCGGTATCGGTCGTATCGACCGCTACGGCGGCGCGGACCGAGAAGTGCGCGTCGCCCTCAACCCGGCAAAGCTCGACGCCTACGGCATCACCGCGGCAGACGTGAATACGCAGATCAAGGGCACCAATGTCGATCTCGGCTCGGGCCGGGGCCAGGTCGCCGGCAACGAGCAGACGATCCGCACGCTCGGCGACGCTCGCAATGTCCAGCAACTTGCCGATACCAACATCGCGCTCTCGAACGGCCGCTTCGTAAAACTCTCAGAACTCGGGCGGGTGACCGATACCTATGAGGAGCAGAAATCCTTCTCGCGCTTCAACGGCACGCCGTCGGTCACCTTCGCCGTCTTCCGCGCCAAGGGTGCAAGCGAAGTCTCGGTGGCGGAAACCGTTGCCGAAGGCCTGGACGGCATCCGCAAGGCGCATCCAGATGTCACGATCGAGATGGTCGATGACTCTGTCTACTTCACCTATGGCAATTACGAGGCGGCGCTACACACGCTGATGGAAGGTTCGATCCTCGCCGTTATCGTTGTCTTCCTGTTCCTGCGCAATTGGCGCGCGACGCTGATCGCAGCCGTCGCTCTCCCCTTGTCGGCCATCCCGACTTTCTGGATCATGCACATGATGGGGTTCTCGCTGAACCTCGTCTCGTTCCTCGCTCTGACATTGGCAACCGGTATCCTCGTCGATGATGCGATCGTCGAGATCGAGAACATTGCCCGCCATATCAAGATGGGCAAAACGCCCTATCGGGCGGCGCTTGAGGCGGCCGATGAAATCGGCCTTGCGGTGATCGCCACCAGCTTCACCATCATCGCGGTCTTCGTGCCGGTTTCCTTCATGCCTGGCATTCCGGGCCAGTATTTCATCCAGTTCGGCCTGACCGTCGCCTTCTCGGTATTCTTCTCGCTCGCGGTGGCGCGCCTGATAACCCCGCTGATGGCCGCCTATCTGATGCGCGCCGAGGACGGGCGCGAGGACGATCACCACGACAATGACGGCAGGCTGATGAAGGCCTATACCCGCATTGTCACCGCCACGACCCGCAAATGGTACTGGCGCTATGCGACGCTTCTCGGCGCCATCGCCTTCCTCGCCGGCTCGCTGGCACTTTTGAGCAAGGTGCCGGGCAGTTTCCTGCCGCCGGATGACAGTTCCCGCGTGGTCCTATCTCTCGAACTGCCGCCGACCGCAACGCTCGAAGAGACGGATGCGGTCTCCACCAGCGTCTATGATGCTGTGAAGGATATAGATGGCGTCGAAAGCGTCTTCACGCTGGGCGGCGCCTCGCCCAAGGGCGATCTCGAACTGCGCCGGGCAACCGTCCGCATCATCCTGCAGAATATCGACCATTCGCTGGTAAAGACCTTGGTCAACAAAGGCCTGGGCTCTCTCCCGCTGATCGGCGACCTGTTGCCGAAACTGCCCGAACGCGGCCGCACGCGCGCGCAATGGGATGTGGAGAAGGATATCTTCGCCGCCGTACGCTCGATCCCCGACGTACGTATCTCCAAGGTCAACGACCGGGCCGAACGCGAACTTTCGTTCAACTTCCTCTCTTCGAACGAGGAAGACCTGAACAATGCCGTGAGCCTGTTGGAATCCAGGCTACGAGCCTCGCCGATCCTGGTCAACGTCTCGTCGGAAGGCGCCCTGCCCCGTCCCGAACTGCAGATCCGTCCGCGCATGGCAGAAGCCTCCCGCCTCGGCATCACCCCGCAGCAGATCTCCGAAACCGTACGCGTCGCAACGATTGGCGATATCGACGCCAACCTCGCAAAAATCTCGCTCGACAGCCGCCAGATCCCGATCCGCGTGCAGACATCGCTCGACACGCGCCGCGACCTGCAGTCGATCCGCAATCTCAAGGTCAAGACATCGTCCGGCACGATGGTGCCGCTCTACAGCGTTGCCGATATCGACTATTCGGAAGGTCCAAGCTCAATCAAGCGTAACGACCGCAACCGCGTCGTGGCGATCGGCTCCGACGTTCCCTTCGGCACGGCGCTCGACACCTCGACCGCCGAGTTCAAGCGGATCGTCGACGAGACTGAGCTACCGCCGACAGTGCGTCTGGCGGAAAGCGGTGACGCCAAGGTCCAGGCCGAAATGACGCAAAGCTTCGGCAATGCGATGCTGATGGGCCTGATGCTGGTCCTCGTCGTCCTGATCCTGTTGTTCAAGGATGTCATCCAGCCTTTCACCATCCTATTCTCCCTGCCGCTCGCCATCGGCGGCGTGGCAGTGGCGCTGATCGCGACACAGAATGCGCTCTCCATGCCCGTCCTCATCGGCATCCTGATGCTGATGGGCATCGTCACGAAGAACGCCATCCTGCTCGTCGATTTCGCCATCGAGATGAAACGGCACGGGCTGGAGCGGGTTCACGCAATGGTCGAGGCCGGCCGCAAGCGCGCAAGGCCGATCATCATGACCTCGATCGCCATGTCGGCCGGCATGCTGCCATCCGCCATGGGGGTCGGCGAAGGCGGCTCCTTCCGTGCTCCCATGGCGATCGCCGTCATCGGCGGCATCATCGTCTCGACGGTGCTTTCGCTGCTCGTCGTACCCTCCTTCTTCCTCATCATGGACGATCTGTCGCGCCTGCTCGGCAAGCTCTTCGGCCGCTTCGTCGGAAAGAAGGAAGAAGAGGATTTGATGTCGTCGGAAGAAGTCGCCCACCATACCCGACAAAATCGTCGCAGCCTTTCGGAGTTGGAAGAACGGCTAAACCGCTTGGAAAACAATGAGAAAACAACAGTTTCCGGCTCCCACTCAGGAGCACAGGCAGGCCAACGTGTGCTTCGGTTGCCACCTATGGCAGCCGAATGACGCCTGATGGAGGCAATCTCCCCGGTCCGATTGTCAGACAACGCTCCGAATTGCGTGATTGATTGATCAGTATCAAATCCCTCTCTGCCTCACACGCTATCCTGCTTCTCAAGGATTTGGCAGTGTTCGCAAAAAAGGGAAGAGATAGCGAGATGAACAGCAGTCTGAAACTCAGCAATCGAGACCGGGCAGTGCTCATGAAGGCACCGTTTCTGGCAGGGCTGGGCAACAGTGCCCTTGTCCGGCTGATGTCCATGATGACGATCAGCACGCTTCCGGCCCGCAAATTCGTGATGCGCGAAGGCGAAACAGCCGACGCCTTCTATTGCGTTCTCAACGGTTATGTCCGGCTCTTCCGGCTGAGCCGTGAAGGTCGCGAAGCCGACATCATGGTCTGCGCCCCGGGCGACACATTTGCAGAGCATCTTCTGTTCAGCGAAAACGTTTATCTTTGCAACGCCCAGACGGCCGAGCCGGCAACGCTCGCCCGCTTCGACATGCAGGCCGTGCGTGACCTTGCCCAGCAGGATCCAGAAATAGCCAAGGCACTGATTGCTGCCATATCCCGGCATCTCGTCGGTACGATGGATTGCATCGCCAACGACCGTCTTTTCACCGCACCGCAGCGGGTCGCCAACTACATCCTCAGCCGCTGCCCGGTTGACGGAGGCTCCGCCTCGATCCGCCTGCCATTCCAGAAGAGCCTGCTTGCCGGCATGCTCGGCCTTGCGCCGGAAGCGCTCTCCCGCGCCTTCTCCAGCCTGCGCCGCGTCGGCGTGACAGTCAGGGGACGTATCATCCAGGTCGGAGACGTTCAGGCGCTCAGAAATATCTGAAGCATAAAACATTGAGCAGTTTCGCGTTTCGAAGAAAGGCGGAATTGCTACAGGCTCGAAGGCGCGCGAGACGACGCAGCCTTCGCAGCGGCCTGTTGCCACAGGGGTGTCCGGCGACAGGCGAGGCCGGCGGGTCATTAGACCGCCGGCCTTTTTCTTTTCCGGTTATAGGCCGGCTTTAAAGTCCGCCCTGAACCTTCAGGAACTCCACGATATGGCCTACCCCCTCGCCGCGTTTCAGGTCGGTGAAGACATGAGGCTTCATTTCCCGCATGCGGCTGGCATCCCGGTCCATCACGTCCATGTCGACGCCGACATAAGGCGCCAGATCTTTCTTGTTGATCACCAGCAGATCAGATCGGGTAATGCCAGGCCCGCCTTTGCGCGGTATTTCCTCACCCTGACAAGTGGAGATGACATAGATCGTGATGTCCGCCAGATCCGGAGAGAAGGTAGCTGCGAGATTGTCTCCGCCAGACTCGATGAACACGACATCCAAATCCGGAAAACGTTCGTTGAGACCCGCAATCGCCTGGAGATTGATCGTCGCGTCTTCGCGGATCGCCGTGTGCGGACAACCACCTGTCTCGACGCCCACGATACGATCCGAGGAAAGCGCCTGCATCCGCACCAGCGCATCGGCATCTTCTTTGGTGTAAATATCGTTGGTAACGACCGCGACGGAGAATTCGTCCCGCATCGCCTTACAGAGTTTTTCCGTCAAATGCGTCTTGCCGGATCCGACCGGCCCACCGATGCCGACACGAAGGGGACCGTTTGCCGATTTCATGAAATGTCCTTTCGGTATGATGAGATGACAATAATGCCGCGGGAAATCAGCGCAATCGGAAAGTGGATGCCCCACCTGCGGCGTCATCAGTCGGCAGCCACGAGCGGCCGGGTATCACAAAAGTAAACATTCAACGCAGATTTGTGAATTAAGTATATCCCTAGATACCTGTAGAAAACTCATTACACAAATTGTGGTAGCGAGATAAGACCGTCATAATACGTATTGTAGTTGCAATTTAATATCGCATGCTGAGACCTTACCTGAACTGGGAAACGGGGAAATCAGAATGGATTATCAAACGACTGCATCCACATCTGAAGTATTGGAAAAACAACACGACTGCCACAAGGCGGCAGAGGCCGCTCTTTCCAGCATGTTGAAAATGCTGGAATCCTACGGCTTTGACAGAACTGAGGTTGTCCTGTCGCTGGCAGACGCGATTGACGACCAGATCCTTCTCATCGCACACGACGCCTGAACTAAACTGCCCAACGACAATGCAATTCCGGCATTTCAGGATCGAAAAAGCCGGGAATGCTGCGTTTCGTGACGAAGAGACGCTATTTCGGCCTGTACGGCCGCGCCACCCAAATCTTCGAGGCCGGTTGAAGCCGCTCTGAGCGAAAGATCTTCTATCCGGGCTTCGAGCCTCGCAATGATCGCAACCCCTTCCGCCTGACCGGCAACGCTTAGCCGGATTCCGGCCGAAACGGCTTGCGATACGGCTGCGTGAAGGAATGCGGCAAGCGCCGGCGCAGAAGGCAGGCCATGACCTGCAGCCACGGCTCCGACGGCCACGGGAAATGGCACATTGGCCGGAAGCCGTTCGAAGACCGGATGCGGCCATGCCGAAGCTGCAGCAATGAAAGCCTTTCCAAGTGACAGCGTCTCGTTGAAGCGCTCGGCCGAACCCGCCAGCGCCAGCCCGAGAGCCGCTACCTCTGAAAGCGGGCCTTGTTTATCGGCCTGGCGCCATGCTTCGCAGAACAGCACGGCATCGTTCCACAGCGAACCATGCTGAAGCACCGTCGACAGCCAGTCCTCAAGACCCCGGGCATTTCTGACCAGCCTATCTTCGACAGCACGCTCCAGCCCGCCGGACCAGGCGAAGCCGCCAATCGGAAAGGCCGGCGAAAGCCAGGCCATCAGCCGCAGCAAGGCCCTCGTGTCCACTGCTCTGCTAATCTTCGCCTCTGTCGCCGGGTCGCTCGGCCGCGGATGCTCTGTCACGATATGCGATCAGTCATGATGATGATGGTCGTGACCATGGGAATGCCCATCATCATGCGAATGGCTGCCATGGGAACCATGCGAGTGATAGGCGCCGCGAGCCGGCTGGAACGGTTCCTCGACATCGCTGACGCTGGCGCCCAGCCCCTGCAGCATGGAGCGGATCACATGATCGCGCAGGATTAGGATACGGCCTTCCTCGATCTGGGCGGAAAGATGCCGATTACCGAGATGCCATGCGAGTTCGATCAGATGCAGCGTGTCGCGCGCCTTGACTTCGAAAAGCTTTTCCGGTGCCGCCTGTACTTCCACCGTGTCACCGTTGTCGAGCACCAGACGGTCGCCGTTATGGAAAAGAACGGCTTCCTTGAGATCGAGCATCACCATATCGCCATTCGAAAGATGCAGCAGTTTGCGGCGCAGGTGACGCAGATCGTGCGGCAGGCTGACGGTGTCAATCGGCGGGTCGGAAATTTCGCCGGCAGGGCGATAGGAATGGATGTGCTGCATGATGGATAACCCGTTGAAATGCAAACTCTTGACGCATGTCTACCGAAAGTGGTCACAGGTGTTGGGAGACATGTGCAAAAGACATCATTGCCAAAGCCGGCCTGCCGCACAAGGCTTAGTTGGGGCTGGACAACAAAAAGCCCGGCGCGAGACCGGGCTTCCTATTGGCAGAAGTCTATCGCCGCTTATTCGGCTGCGATCTTCATCGCCTTGAGATTTTCAAGAATGTTCTGCGGCGAGGACGCACCATAGGGATCGCTCTCGCAATTGTCGGAATAACCTTCTTCTTCGAACCACTGCTCGACGACGCCGTCGTTGACGATCGCGCCATAACGCCACGAGCGCATGCCGAAGCCAAGATTATCCTTGGCAACCAGCATGCCCATCTTGCGGGTGAATTCGCCCGAACCGTCCGGAATGACGGTGACGTTTTCAAGATTCTGGCTCTTGGCCCATGCATTCATGACGAAAGCATCGTTGACCGACATGCAGTAGATCGCGTCGATGCCTTCAGCCTGGAAATCGGAAAACAGCTTTTCGAAATCGGGAAGCTGGTAGGTCGAGCAGGTCGGCGTAAATGCGCCCGGCAGCGAGAAGAGCACTACGCGCTTTCCGGCGAAATAATCGTCCGAGGTAACGTCCTGCCAACGGAAGGGGTTCGGGCCGCCAACGGCCTCGTCGCGTACGCGGGTGCGGAAAGTGACTTGCGGAACCTTTTTGCCCAGCATCAATGCCTCCATGAGAATGAATATTCGCCCCGGTAAGAGGCAGATGCACTCCCTTAACCGCATTTCTCTTGCGATGCAGCAAAGTCAGGCGAAAATTGACGCAACGCAAACCTGCTATTCACAGAAAGCAGGGCTTGGAGCGAGTAAACCAGATCGCCAAGGGTGAACTTTGTTTTCAGTTGAAGAGTCTCAGAGACAGACCCAGCGTCTGCGGCAACGGGTTCCACCAGCCTGTGCGAATGCCCGCGGAACGAAGCGCCTAGGCTGTCCAGGTATTGCAGCCGAGGAGCGCGTTGAAAGAGCCATGAGCCTCGAAGAACTGGTCATAAACTCCGTAGCCTGCATCGGGAATGGCCACGATCTCACCGCGATCCCTTACAAAACTGGCTTTGATGAAGTTCGAGAGAGTTTGAAATTCTGCCGGTGGCAGATTGAAGGAGCGTATAGCCGGATGCGTTTCATCCATGCTCCCTGCCACGTCCACATGCATTACCGAGCGATCAATGGTCAGCGCCCGAAACACCGGCATCGGCTTCAGGTCACTCCAGGTCGGTGTCTCAAGATAAAATGCGCGACCTCCCCAGCCGAATACCAGCCACTGCGCGACCGGATCAGCAATCGGAATGCCGGACGCTTCGAGAAACGCGTAGTCGGCACGTGTTTCCTCGTCGAGAGGAATGGCGATATCCGTATGAATGGGATTGGAGAGCAACAGAATGCGCCGGGTTTCGGCAGAGGAACCTGATCGGTCCAGTGCAGACAGCGGCCGCGGCACGAATGTGCCCGCAGCCGCCGCGAACACAACAACGGCGACGACAGCTATCGATATTCGGAGGATAAATCTCATGCCGAACAACTCAAAGGGCCTTGCGGAAATACACCACCCGCTCCGTCTCGGCAAAACCCCAACTCTCATGCGCATGACGGGATGCGAGATTGTCAATCTCGGCATCCGAGCAGAGTTCGACAAAGCCTTCCGCCGCACAATCCGCCGAAATCCGCTCGATCAGCAAACGCCCAATCTTTTGCTGCCGATGCTCCGGCACAATCCAGATCCCCTCCAGAAACGGCACTGGAGATTGCGTGCTGCCATTGGCGTAACGCCGAATGGAGACTTCGGCAAAGCCGATCCCCTGCCCCTGTTCGTCAACCGCAAGATAACCCCGCAAAACACCGTCAGACAGAGCGGCAGCAATCTCGGCTCGATGCCCTTCAACCAGTCCATCCGGCCATAATGCGTGTCGCAGCCAGGCCCACTCGGCAATGTCGGCGGCAGCGCATCCCCGGATGGAGAGGCTCATTCCATCTCCCTTCAGAACAGGAAATACCGCTGCGCCATCGGCAGTACCGTTGCCGGTTTGCAGGTGAGCAACTCGCCGTCGGCGCGAACCTCATAAGTTTCCGGATCGACTTCCACATGCGGCGTTGCCGAATTGTGGATCATCGACGCCTTGCCGATGCCGCCGCGCACGTTCTTCACCGCAACCAGCTTCTTGGCGACGCCAAGCCGCTGTGCCAGACCGCCATCGAGCGAGGCCTGCGAAACGAAAGTGACCGATGAATTGGTCCTGAGCTTGCCATAGGCCGCAAACATCGGCCGGTAATGCATCGGCTGCGGCGTCGGGATCGAAGCATTCGGATCGCCCATCGGCGCAGCGGCAATCGAACCGCCGAGCAGCACCATTTCCGGCTTCACGCCGAAGAAGGCCGGGCTCCACAGCACGAGGTCGGCGCGTTTTCCCACTTCGACCGAACCGATCTCGTGGGACACACCATGCGCGATCGCCGGGTTGATCGTGTATTTGGCAATGTAGCGCTTGACCCGGAAATTGTCGTTGTCGCCGGTCTCGTCCTTCAAAGGACCCCGCTGCCGCTTCATCTTGTCTGCCGTCTGCCAAGTGCGGATCGCGACTTCGCCGACGCGACCCATGGCCTGGCTGTCGGAAGAGATGATCGAGAAGGCGCCGATATCGTGCAGAATGTCTTCCGCCGCGATCGTCTCCTTGCGGATACGGCTTTCGGCAAAGGCGATGTCTTCGGGAATAGACGGCGACAGGTGATGGCAAACCATCAGCATGTCGAGATGCTCGGCCAGCGTGTTGACCGTATAGGGCCGCGTGGGGTTGGTCGAAGACGGAATGACGTTCGGATTGCCGCAGACCTTGATGATATCGGGCGCATGCCCACCGCCCGCCCCTTCCGTATGGAAGGCATGGATCGTGCGGCCCTTGATGGCGGCGACCGTGTCTTCGACAAAGCCACTTTCGTTCAGTGTATCGGTATGGATCATCACCTGCACGTCGAACGCGTCTGCCACGGTCAGGCAGTTGTCGATCGCAGCCGGTGTCGTGCCCCAGTCCTCATGCAGTTTCAGCGACGAAGCACCCGCGAGGATCATTTCTTCGAGCGGTGCCGGAAGCGAGGCATTGCCCTTGCCGGCAAGCGCGAGGTTCATCGGGAAGGCGTCAAAACTTTCGATCATCCGCTCGATATGCCACGCACCGGTGCAGGTGGTGGCGAGCGTTCCATGCGCCGGGCCTGAACCGCCACCAAGCATGGTGGTGACACCGCTCATCAGCGCCTCTTCGATCTGCTGCGGGCAGATATAGTGGATATGGGCATCCATGCCACCGGCCGTCAGGATCTTGCCTTCGCCGGCGATCGCTTCCGTCGACGGGCCGACGATGATCGTCACGCCCGGCTGCGTATCCGGATTACCAGCCTTGCCGATCGCGTGGATACGGCCGTTCTTCAAGCCCACATCGGCCTTATAGATGCCGCTATGATCGACGATCAGCGCATTGGTGATGACGGTATCGACCGCCCCTTCGGCGCGTGTCGCCTGGCTCTGCCCCATGCCGTCGCGGATGACCTTGCCGCCACCGAATTTCACCTCTTCGCCATAGATGGTGAAATCGCGCTCCACCTCGATGAACAATTCGGTATCGGCAAGCCGCACCTTGTCGCCGGCGGTCGGACCGAACATCGAGGCATAAGCGGCGCGGGACATCTTGTAGGACATGAATTACCTCAATCCTTCGGGCAATATGAGTTCGGACAATTTCACCTGGATGGCGACGAGCCATTCCAAAAATTACAGCATGTTATTGACAAGCGCCTTAAGCTCGGCCGTACGCTTGCGCGTCAGATCGGCCTCGCAACTGGAGACAAGCATCGGCTCCATCGAGCCGCCGCGCGCCTGAAACCCGACGGAAGCACATTGGGCGTCGCGATAGGAGAGCCAGGCGCGCTGCGCCTTGATCAAAGCCTCTTCACCGCCCTTCAGCTCAGTGGAAACCCCGGCATCCCGCTCCTTCAGCGTCTTGCGTGTCACTTGGTACTGCGCGTTCAACGCCGTATCCGCATCGGCCAGATCGAGGCCGGCGCAGATCGTCATATCCGCCTGGGTCTGCGGCTCCTTGCAATCCGGTCGCGGCTGTTGCGCGGATGTCGGTGCATCGAGAAGAAGCACGCATCCACACAGCAACGGCAAGAGGGCGAGTTTCAGCATCGGCTCAGGCCGCAGCCCCGTCATAGTGATGCGACGTCAAAGCCCGTGGATTGACGCTTTCCAGGCAGTTGACGTTGATCGCCACCATGGGGGAACCATCCTTCGGCGAGTCCCCATAGGCAAAACTCTCGATGCCGCAGGTCTTGCAGAACAGATGCTGCAGCTTCTTCGTGTTGAACCTGTATTCGGTAAGGCTCCCCTCGCCCGACGTCAGCGAAAATGCACCACGTGGCGCGAAGGCGAGAACAATGCCCAGTCGCTGGCAGCGCGAGCAGTTACAGGTGACCGTCTGGTCGAGATCCGCCTCGACTTCGTAGGAAACCGCGCCGCACTGGCAGCTGCCGAGATAATGTTTGGTCGCCATGTCAGAGTCCTCCCATGATCTTCTGCTGGAAACCATAGACCCGTCGCGCACCCGAAAGCGGGATCAGCGTGACGGATCGGGTCTGGCCCGGCTCGAAGCGCACAGCGGTTCCAGCAGGTATATCGAGCCGCATGCCGCGCGCCTTGTCGCGATCGAAGGATAGACCATTATTGGTCTCGAAGAAATGATAGTGGCTGCCGACCTGCACCGGTCGGTCACCAGTATTGGAAACTTCGATGGATATCGTCGGCGCGCCGGCATTGAGCTCGATTTCGCCTTTTGCGGCAATGACTTCACCAGGAATCATGAATCAGCTCCTCAGGCTGTTAAAGCGGTTTGGGGGATACAACCCTCCGCCTTCAAGACACGCACCGTCGATGCGGGGTTACGAACCAGTGCCGCCGCCGGACGGATCGGTCGCCTCACCAGTTCGCCCGAGCAGTTCGGGCAGATCCCACCAAGCACATCCGCCGCGCAATCCGCACAGAATGTGCACTCGAACGTGCAGATCATCGCCTCGCAGCTGTCGGGATTAAGATCCTTGTCGCAGCATTCGCAGTTGGGGCGTAGTTCCAGTGCCATGGCTAGGCTCCTCAGCGGATCGGTTCGTGCACGGTCACCAGCTTGGTGCCGTCCGGAAAGGTCGCCTCCACCTGCACGTCATGGATCATTTCCGGAATGCCTTCCATCACCTGATCGCGGGAGATGACATGCGCGCCGGCCTCCATCAGGTCCGCAACCGAACGGCCGTCACGGGCACCCTCGACGACATAGTCCGTGATCAGCGCGATCGCTTCGGGATAGTTGAGCTTGACGCCGCGCTCCAGGCGGCGACGGGCAACCATTGCCGCCATGGAAATCAGCAGCTTGTCTTTTTCGCGTGGGGTCAGGTTCATGGAAATCCCGCAATCGACTTCGGATAGGGCAAATCAGATATGCCAGACTTTCGGCACTGGCGCGCCGTTACGCAATACGGAAATTGCCGGTACCAGGATTTTTCTCAAATCGAAGCCCGTGGGTGCGGCGATCCGCGCGATCAGTTTGCCGTTCCAGTAACTCGCACCACCGGCATTGCCGATGCACTCCCTCAACTTGGGCAGCATGGATTCGCTCAAAGGCCCCGTATGGAAAAGTGTGGCGAAGGCGACCTGGCCGGAAAGCACGGCCGCGGCCTGCGCCATTTGCGCAATCTCGCCTTCGAAGCGCATCTCTTCGGCGTGGATCAACTGAGCATTGCGGCGCACCCGCCAGCGATCGCGGAAAAATCCGTTGGCGACCGCCTCGCCCATCGCGCGGCGCCCCAGAAGCACAGCTTCGACGGCGAGAAATTCAGCGCTTTCGGCAAGATCGACATCGAGGCGGCGACTGAGTGACGCCCGGTCGAACAGGATGGTCTCCTGCGGAAGCCAATGAACGGAGGCATTGTCGCCAACAGTGATATGAGTGGAAACCGAGGCAGTGCCGGATGACGCCTTGTAGATCTTCTCGTTCGCCTGGGTGGTGACCGAAAGCCTGGTGGAAGCCGCAGCGGCGACGGACCAATCGATCACGTCGCCGCCCGTCAGTCCCCCTGACGTATTGATGAGAATCGCCTCCATTTCAGGCGAAAAGGTTTCCGGAAGGCGAATTTTTGCGCAGCCTTCCTGGAAGAACTCGTCGAGCCGTGTACGGCCGTCAAAAGCCTTGGTTACAAGGCGCCCTGAACCCCTTGCCCGTTGCGGCGCATAGTGTTCGACTGAGGAATGCTGCACGATGTACCTTCGAGTTCCGCCTGTGTTGCGCAGTCAGAAGCAATGGCTGTGCCAGACTTCATGGACGCAGTCGACTTTGCAGGCGTTGCAGTCGCAACGACATCCGTCGTGTCGGCCTTGCCGAAGAAGTCCCACATCCGGAAAGCGGGATCAACATTGGCGTCGAAGGCGGGCTGCTTGGCCGGCACCACGGCCGCAACCTTGGTCACGCTCGCAGCACCATCCTTGGCGGCAGCCATGACGGCTTCCTTGGCAGCAAGCGGCTTCGGCCAGTCATGCGTGCCCTTTTCGAAGACGTAAGTTGCAATCCGCGCGCCGTTCTTGCAGGTCCCGTACATCGTATAGGTCACGCCATCGACGGTTTTAGGGTCGCCATTGCCCTTGCAGCCGTCGAGATCATTCCAGCGCTGGATCGCCGTGTTGAAACCATATTGCCAATAGGCGGAACCGCCACCCGCATAGGGGTTCTGTGCATCCTTTTCGCCGGCGAAGGCGACGATGGAGATAGGCTTGGCCGGATTGCAATTGGCCTTGTCCGGCCCCCATTTGCCATCAACCTCGACCGGTCGGCCGGCACGCAGCGAATTGACGAAACCGGCACCGGCAAAATCATCCTGTCCCGAGCAGACATAAGCCGACAGCATGCGCCCGCCGCCGGAATAACCGGAAGCAAAGATGCGGTTGGCATCGACGCAGAAATCTTCCTTCACCTCATCGACGGCGTCATCGATGAAGGCGATCTCGTCGAGACCGCCCTGCGCGCCGGTCGGAATGATGGCCTTGCTCACCTGCACGAAAGGCACGTTCCAGGCATAGGTCCCCGGCACCTTGCCAGGGAGGCTGCCCTGCAGCGCGACTGCAATGAAACCGTTCTTCTCGGCGACCTTGTCCCAGGACGATCGGTTCAGCTGCCCATCCGGATTGCTGTTGCTGCCGTGAAAATCGAACACGACGGCAACCTTGTCGCGGCCGGTATAGGAAGACGGAACATAATAGACGGCCTGACGGTCAACACCGTCGCTCTCGATCGTCATCGCATGGCGACCCGGCGCCATCGGCTGACCACAAGCAGCGAAAACTGAGCCTGCAGCCAAGAAAAACGCTCCGGTCGCGACGAAGCGAACAAGAGCGGAGCGGGAACGGTGACCAGGAATGCATGCAAAGACCATCAGCGCCTCATCATGGGGTGCGGGTTGTCAACGATGTTCGGAGATGTCGTTCATCTGCGGTTCATCTAACACACCTGTTGAAGCATTGATATGCCTTGGATCAAAGTAAGCAATGCAAACATTCACCATTAAACTGTTAGATGCCGCCTTGCTTCTGCCGTATCCAAGGTTTCGGCAGGGCCTTCATGCACGATCTCGCCGCGATCCATGATGTAGACTTGGTCGGCAAGCTCGCGGCAGAAGTCCAGATACTGCTCGACAAGCAGGATCGCCATGCCGGTTGAATCCCGCAGATAACGGATCGCCCGGCCGATATCCTTGATGATCGATGGCTGGATGCCTTCGGTGGGCTCGTCGAGAACGAGGATTTTCGGTCGCGTGACCATGGCCCGGCCGATCGCCAGCTGCTGCTGCTGTCCGCCTGACAGGTCGCCGCCTCGGCGGCCAAGCATGGTTTTGAGCACCGGAAACAGCGAGAAGATCTCGTCGGGAATATATCGATCCTTGCGCGCCAGCGGCGCATAACCGCTCTGCAGGTTTTCCTGAACGGTCAGAAGCGGAAATATCTCGCGCCCTTGCGGTACATAACCGATACCGTGTTTGGCCCGGGAATAAGGCGCAAGCCCGTTCAGCACTTCCCCCTGAAAGCTGATCGTGCCGCCGGAGACCGGATGCTGGCCGGTGACGGCGCGCAAGAGCGAGGATTTGCCGACGCCGTTACGGCCGAGCACGCAGGTGATCTTGCCCATTTCGGCATTGACGGAGACCCCGCGAAGGGCTTGCGCTGCGCCATAGTGGAGATTGACGTTGTTGACTGTCAGCATGGGGAGCCTCCCTGTTTGCTCAGGAGGATGGCATTACCCCCCTCTGCCCTGCCGGGCATCTCCCCCACAAGGAGGGAGATCGGAGGAAGGCGACCACTCGCCCCCCTTTGAAGGTCGAGTGGAGGCGAGACATCATCCCGCGATGAAATCGAAACCGGAAGAGATGCGTGCTTGAGGCAGAAGGATCGCTCCCAGCCGATCTCCCCCCTTGTGGGGGAGATGGCCGGCGGGCCAGAGGGGGGTATCAAGACCACTGCGCTCTCCATCACCGCCCCAGATAATTCTCGATCACCTTCGGATCGCTGGAGACGAAATCGATCGAACCTTCCGCCAGAACCGAACCTTCCGCCAGACACGTCACCTTCACCCCGAGATCGCGGATGAAGCTCATGTCGTGCTCGACCACGACGACCGAGCGGGTCTTGGCGATCTCGCGCAACAGGATTGCCGTCTCGGCTGTTTCTGCATCCGTCATGCCGGCCACCGGCTCGTCGACGAGAAGCAGCTTCGGCTCCTGGGCCAGCAGCATGCCGATCTCCAGCCACTGTTTCTGACCGTGGGAAAGATTGGCAGCATATTCGTGGGCGCGATGGGTCAGGCGGATCGTCGAGAGGATTTCCTCGATCCGCGCCTTGTCGTCGGCGCTCAGCGTGTAGAACAGCGTGGCAAACACGCCGCGGGAACGGTTGAGCGCCAGCTCCAGATTGTCCCAGACCGTATGGCTTTCGAACACCGTCGGCTTCTGAAACTTGCGGCCGATGCCGAGCTGGGCGATGTCGGCTTCGTCCTTTTTCGTCAGGTCGATCGTATCCTCGAAGATCACCTTACCCGTATCCGGTCGGGTCTTGCCGGTGATGATATCCATCATCGTCGTTTTGCCCGCGCCGTTTGGGCCGATGATGGCGCGAAGCTCGCCCGGCTCAACCACCAGCGACAGCGAGTTGATCGCCTTGAACCCGTCGAAGGAGACGGAAACGTCTTCGAGATAGAGCAGGCTTTTGCTTCTGGTTTCGGCAATCGTGTTCATCGTCTCACTCCGCTGCCTGAGCCTGTTGCGTGACCGGCGCAGCGCCGGCATTCCTGCCCTTTTCCGCATCTGCCGCAGCCTTCATCGCCTTGCGGGCGTTCCAGCCATGCTGGATAGTGCCGACAATGCCTTTAGGCAGGAACAGCGTGACGGCGATGAACAGCCCACCAAGAGCAAACAGCCAGAATTCAGGGAATGCGCCGGTAAAATAGCTCTTGCCCGCATTGACGAGGATCGCGCCGATGATCGGGCCGATCAGGGTCCCGCGGCCGCCGACAGCCGTCCAGACGACCACTTCGATCGAGTTGGCAGGCGCAAATTCGCCCGGATTGATGATGCCGACCTGCGGCACGAACAGCGCACCGGCAATGCCGGCGAACATGGCCGAGACGACGAAGGTGAACAGCTTGATGTTCTCGACGCGGAAACCGAGAAAGCGCACCCGGCTTTCCGCATCGCGCACACCGACCAGAACCTTGCCGAATTTCGACCGTGTTATGGCCGAGGCGACGATCAGGCAGAGCGCCAGCATGATCGCCGACATGGCGAAGAGCACGGCCCGCGTACCGCCCGCCTGCACCTGGAAGCCAAGGATATCCTTGAAGTCGGTCAGGCCGTTATTACCGCCGAAACCCATGTCGTTGCGGAAGAAGGCGAGCATGAGGGCATAGGTCATCGCCTGGGTGATGATAGACAGATAGACGCCGTTGACGCGGGAGCGGAAGGCGAACCAGCCGAAAACGAAGGCGAGCAGGCCCGGAACGACAAGGACCATCAGCATGGCGAAGGGGAACATGTCGAACCCGTACCAGAACCACGGCAACTCCTTCCAGTTGAGGAAGACCATGAAATCCGGCAGGTCGGGATTGCCATAAGTGCCGCGCGAACCGATCTGGCGCATCAGATACATGCCCATCGCATACCCGCCGAGCGCGAAGAATGCGCCGTGGCCGAGCGAGAGGATGCCGCAATAGCCCCAGACGAGATCGAGCGCGAGCGCCAGGAGCGCGTAGCAGAGATACTTGCCCATCAGCGCCATGGCATAGGTCGGGATATGCAGCGCGCTGTCCGGTGCGGTCAGCAGGTTGAGCGCCGGCACGATGATGGCGACGGCGAGAAGAATACCGACGGTGACGACGATCCTGCCTTCGAGTGCACGAAGAATGAAGCCGGAGATCATGCTTCCACCGCCCTTCCCTTGAGCGCGAACAGGCCGCGCGGACGTTTCTGGATGAAGAGGATGATGAGGACGAGCACGAGGATTTTTCCGAGCACGGCCCCGACGGACGGTTCGAGGAACTTGTTGAGGATGCCGAGCGACAGTGCGCCGACCAGCGTACCCCAGAGATTGCCCACCCCGCCGAAGACCACGACCATGAAACTGTCGATGATGTAGCTCTGGCCGAGGTTCGGCGAGACGTTGTCGATCTGGGAAAGCGCCACGCCGGCAATGCCCGCGATACCCGAACCAAGAGCGAAGGTCAGCGCATCGACCCAGGGCGTGCGAATGCCCATCGACGACGCCATCCGGCGGTTCTGGGTGACGGCGCGCATGTTGAGGCCGTAGGCCGTCTTCTTCATCACGAAGAGCAGCGCGAAGAAGATCGTCAACGAGAAAACGATGATCCACATGCGATTATAGGTGATCGTCATGCCGCCGAGCGGAAAGGAACCGGACATCCACGACGGATTGCCGACTTCCTGGTTGGTCGGACCGAAGATCGTGCGGATCGCCTGCTGCAGAATGAGTGACACGCCCCAGGTGGCGAGCAGCGTTTCAAGCGGCCGACCGTAAAGGAAGCGGATGACACCGCGCTCGATGACGAAACCGACAAGGCCGGTGACGAGGAAGGCGACGGGCAGCGCGATTGCCAGCGACCAGTCGAACAGGCTGGGCGCGTTCTCGCGGATCACTTCCTGCACCATGAAAGTGGAATAGGCGCCGAGCATGACCATCTCGCCATGCGCCATGTTGATGATGCCCATCACGCCGAAGGTGATGGCAAGGCCGATGGCGGCCAGCAGCAGAACCGAGCCGAGCGACATGCCGTACCAGACATTCTGGGCGAGGTTCCAGAGTTGCTGTGCGTTCTGGATCGAGGCGATCGCCTTGTCGAGATCCGGCTTGAGGCTGGGATCGATGGATGAAGAAACGGAATTCAGCACACCTAGGCCGCTCGCACCGAGGCCGGAAATCGTTTCGATTGCCGCGCGCTTTTCATCGATCGAGCGATCGGAGGAAAGAAGCGACACGGCACGCGCCTCTTCCATGCGCGCCTTCACTTCGCCATCTGTCTCCTTGGCAAGTGCGGCCTCGACGAGTTCGAGAGCTTCGGCACTTGGCGAACGCAAGATCGCATCGGCGGCGGAAAGGCGCGCACCACGATCCGGGCTCATCAGCGTCAGGCCGCCGAGAGCCGCGCGGATAGCGCGGCGCAGATTGTTGTTGACCTTGATTTTGGTGACCGCGCCTTTTGCCACCTGGCCGGCGCTCTCACCGGTAACCGGGTCGATCAGCTCAAGCTGAGAACCGGCAGATTTGGCGGAAAAGACTGCCTTGTCGGACTTGCGGAAATAAAGGTCACCCTCGGAAAAGGCATTCAGCGCCGGCACCACGCGCGGATCCCCGGTCGCAGCGATTTGCCCGACAAGCGTTTCCGCCTGGTTGAAATTGGCGTCCGCCAGCTGGTCAAACAGCGGCTTGGGGTCGCTGCCTTGCGCGAAGGATGTCGCCGCGGATGCAAGGACCAGAAAGATCAGTGTGATGAAACGGATAAGCATGTGTCTGTCCCCCGGATGGCGTGGCGGGGGCGTCTTCCCCCTCTGGCCTGCCGGCCATCTCCCCCACAAGGGGGGAGAAAACTCGCGGCATCCGCCCCGGCTCAGGTCAACTGCGGCGGGGCGGCTAGGTTAAGCCCTCCCCCTTGTGGGGAGGGTTGGGAGGGGTCTTTGCCCCGAGCGGTGAGAGATCAGCTACCCTTGCCGCCGCATTTGCCGGTGGCGACGTTGAAGTTGCCGCAAGACATCGGCTTGCGCCAATCGGAGATCAGGTCCTTCGAGTCCGGCAGGTAATCAGACCACTCGTCGCCAACGACGGCAGGCGTTTCCTGCACGATGTCGAACTGGCCGTCGGCCTGGATTTCACCGATCAGCACCGGCTTGGTGATGTGGTGGTTCGGCATGACGGTGGAGGTGCCGCCCGAAAGGTTCGGCACGGCGACGCCGATGATCGAGTCGAGAACTTCGTCGGTGTCGGTCGTGCCGGCAGCCTCGACGGCCTTTACCCAGGCGTTGAAGCCGATATAGGCTGCTTCCATCGGGTCGTTGGTCACGCGCTTGTCGTTCTTGGTATAGGCATGCCAGGTCTTGATGAACTCGGCATTGACCGGCGCATCGACGGACTGGAAGTAGTTCCAGGCGGCAAGGTGGCCGACAAGCGGTGTCGTGTCGAGACCGGCAAGCTCTTCTTCACCGACGGAGAAGGCGACGACCGGGATGTCTTCAGCCTTGATGCCCTGGTTGCCGAGTTCCTTGTAGAACGGCACGTTGGCGTCGCCGTTGATGGTCGAGACGACGGCGGTCTTCTTGCCGGCCGAGCCAAATTTCTTGATGTCGGAGACGATCGTCTGCCAGTCGGAATGACCGAACGGCGTGTAGTTGACCATGATGTCCTCTTCCTTGACGCCCTTGGACATCAGGTAGGCCTTCAGGATCTTGTTGGTCGTCTGCGGATAGACATAGTCGGTGCCGGCGAGAACCCAGCGCTCCACGCCTTCGGTCGAAGCGAGGTAATCGACGGCCGGGATTGCCTGCTGGTTCGGAGCAGCACCGGTGTAGAAGATGTTGCGCGAGGATTCTTCACCCTCGTACTGGACCGGGTAGAAGAGGATCGAGTTCAGCTCTTCAAAGACCGGCAGCACCGATTTGCGCGAAGACGAGGTCCAGCAACCGAAGACGGCGGCAACCTTGTCCTGGGAGATCAGCTGACGGGCTTTTTCGGCAAACAGCGGCCAGTCGGAGGCCGGATCGACGACAACGGCTTCGAGCTTCTTTCCAAGCACGCCGCCCTTCTTGTTCTGCTCTTCGACGAGCATCAGCATGGCGTCTTTCAGCGTGGTTTCCGAAATCGCCATTGTGCCGGAGAGCGAATGAAGAACGCCGATCTTGATCGTGTCGTCGGCCGCGAATGCGCCGTGGAAGGCCGTGGTGGAAAGTGCGGCAGCCAGCAGCGCTCCGCCCAGTTTCGCCTTGAAGCTCATAGGATCAAACCCCCTCTTTTTTGGTTTGTTGGCACAACGGTGACGTTGACCGTTGCCTGAGGGGACTATCGGGTGCGACAGCCCAAAACCACATACGCAAAATGACGTATGCAGAGGGGGAAAGTGGTAGCAGGTTGCGGCGGGACGTCGATCGCCGCAATCCTTGCGGTCGCGGCGATCGGATCAGTCCGTCCGGTTTACCGGAGCATTACTTGCCAACGGTCAGGATCACATCGTCCGGCGTGTATTCGACATTACCTTCGACGCCATTGATCTCGACCTTCGAGAAGGTTCCGGAAAGCGAGCCTGCCTTGATCAGTTGAATGCTTTCGCCAGCCTTCGGCAGGTTATCCTCGGTCATCCGCAGCACAAGCGAACCGCCGAGTTGTGCCGCCCCCTTGATTACCACGACAGGCTTGCCGCCTTCGACAACCAGCGTCAGCTGGCCCGCATCGGCCTGCCTGAAAGTTCCGCCCAGAAGGACCGGCTGTTGTGCGGCCATGACAACTTCACCGCCGGCGATCTCGAGATTGCCGGTGCCTAGCGCCGACTGCGAAGAGGCAACCAGCAGGCCGGCTTCGACCATGGTGCCGCCACCATAAGTGTTGGTGCCGGACAGGCCCAAGGTGCCATCACCGCGTTTCGTCAGGCCACCCTTGCCGGAAATGTCGTTTTTCCAGGTATCGATCTCGTTGAAGCCACCCTTCCCGGCTGTCATCGTCACCGTGGTCATCGCATCGAATGCGCCATAACCATCGGCGGCAGCAAAAAGGTTGAGGCGGCCATAGCCTTCTTCGTCATCGAGAACGGCAAAGCCGGAACGGATCTCGGTGGTGCGTAACACGTCACGGCGCTGATCGGCGTCGAGATAAGGCAAGCGCGTTTCGAGCAGCACCTCCGCCCCCTCTGGCACGCGGGCCGGCTGGTCGATCGGATGGATTGCCGGCAGGCCGTAGGTCGTCGTCTTTTCGATCAGGGCGGCATTGACGGCGCGATCCGCGAAGCGATCACTGGATACCGGCTGTGACTGGGCGAACCGTGCCAATTCGCTTGCGCTTTCCACACCGACCTTTGCGCTCAGCCAGGTTTGTGCCTGATCATAAGCCTGCTTTTTCAGATCCGCATTCTGCGACCTGTTGAGATTGTAGGTGACCTGCGCCGTTGCCAGCACCCGGCCGCCGATCACATCGAAGGGCGAATGCATGCCGGCGATGATACGATTGTCGCCCATGACCGCGGCCCGCGTAAGCATTTCCTGGTAACGCTGCGGCACGAGATAGGCCATCGCAATCGCGTCGCGCCAGGCTTCTGCCGTATGGCCGCTCGGGAAACCGCCATCTTCGGCCGGCTTTTGGCTTTTGGCCGGCTCCAGCGTCGGCAGCACCACGACATCGTTGCTCCAGCGATAGGGGCGAGCATATTTGAAATAACGTTTAGCGGGCTCCGTCGAAGCTTCTTCGCTTGCCATGTTGATGAAATCGACAGCCAGGCCGAGATCGGGATTGGCCGCAGTCTTGGCCTTCTCGTCAGGCTTGCTTCCCAGGCCGCGATTGTTGCCATCGTCATCATGCTTGACCGTGGTCGCGTCTGCGGCGACATCGGTAATCGTCGTCGTCTGCCTGGCGCCCTCTCTCCAGGCTTCGGCCAGGGGACCGAGGCCATCGACAATGCTGGCGTTCTTGCCGCGGCGATCATCGAGATACGCGGCAAATGCTTGTTCGGCGGTGCGGCCGCGCGTGATTTTCACCACATAATCGATATTGGCCCTGTGCAGCGGCTGATTGACAATCGTACCGTCGGTGGCGCTGTACGGAATGCCATCCCAGTCAGACTTGCTAATTGCAGGGCAATTATCCTTCGCAGGCGCTTCCACCCCTGCATCGACAAAAGCCGAACGCGGTGTCCAGACTTCGAGAAAACCGGATAGAACATGGACAGCGGCATTCGTGTCCTTGGTCGCAAAACAGGCATCGCCGCGCTTGTTGCTGGCGCCTGTATCCACATAGGGTGCCGCTCGTGTTTCCGCCAAAACTATGGATGGCGAAAGGAGCAGCACGGTGAGAAGCGCCGTTGCACCGCGAAACCTGATCGAAACAGACACTGTAAAACCTCTAAAAAACATGAAGGGATATCAGCTAACTAGCGCGACTTTGTGACATGTATGTTGCGGCAACATGGCTTTCACCGGTTCAATTCCATCGCCATATCGAGATAGGTGTATCACCGGATGCAAGTTCGGCGGGGTGTTTGTTAGAGATCTGCCGACCACTGTATTCCGCCGCTCCGCATTTCTTCATGTCCAGAATTTAAAGATGTGCTAAAATACTCCAATCGAGCGGGGTTGGAGGGCAACGAAATGTCTCGATGGGGGAAAGCGGCGTCGCTTACGCTGCTGCTTTCGGCATGCGGTAGCGTCGCATCGGCTCAGCCAATATGCGCCGATGTCGCACTGGTACTGGCGATCGACGGATCGGGCAGCGTTACCAACAGCGAATATCGGTTTCAGAAATCGGCGATAGCGGCAGCCCTCAGGGATGATGGCGTCGTGTCGGCCTTGAAGGATGCCGGTACGGTGATGCTTTCCGCGGTGTTCTGGGGTGATGGCGAGTTTCCGACCGAAGATCTCGGCTGGTTCGTGGTCTATGACGGAGTGGGAGCAGAAGGTTTTGCCGAGGGGCTGGAGCGAAACGAACGGCACGTCTATGGCGACACCAATATCGGCAGCGGCCTCTGGTCCGCCCTCGACAAGTTATCTGAGCCCGGCGTCTGTGCGCGGCGCTTGATCATCAATCTGTCCGGCGACGGCCGCGAGACGATGCTGCCGAAACAGCGCGTCAGGGCGACGCTCTATCAGGCCCGCCTACGGACGATTAGGATGGGCGTGACGATCAACGCTCTTGCGATCGCCGACGATGATGACGGTCTTGCCGCATATTATGCGCAGGATGTCATACGCGGCACCGGCGGCTTCACAATGACAATCAGAAGTCAGGACGATTACGCTGCTGCTATCCGTCAGAAGCTGAAACGCGAACTGTCGCCGCGATTTGTTGCAAGCGTTGCCCAGCCCGCTTCTGCGCCCCACTGAATCGATGAGTGACGACGAAAACACGTGGTCGTTCGACCACTTGCAAAACAAACCGACCATCTGGTATGTTTAGGTATGACTGAAGCTCACGAACGTAAGAAGCAGCCGGAAATCGTTCGCCGCGCGCTTCTGGATTGCGCCGCCCAGATCTCGCAAGAACAGGGTCTGCCTGCAGTAACACTGCAGGCAGTGGCGGATGCTGCACATGTGACGAAAGGTGGGCTGCTGCACCATTTCCCCAACAAGCAGGCGCTCGTTCAGGCCGTTTTTCACGATCTTCTGGAGCAACTGGACGCCCAGATCGATGCGCTTCTGGAAGACGACCGGGACGCCTATGGCCGTTTCACGCGCGCTTACATCCGGGCCTTTGCCAATGCCGAGAGCCAGGGCGCGAGCAACTGGAACGCGCTTCCCCTCTCTTCGCTGACGGATCCCGAGATGAAGGCGATGTGGTCCGACTGGTACGCGTCCCGGCTTGCACGACACGCAGAAACGGATGCCGGACCTGAACTGGGTATTGCCCGTTATGCCGCCGATGGCCTCTGGCTTGCCGGCCTTCTGGAATATTCGGGCGTCGAGGCAACAGGCCAGGACGCCCTGATCGAACAACTCATATCAATGACACGAAAGACATAAGACGTGAATCCCGCCCTCATCACCTACGGCTCACTGCTCTCCGCCATCGCACTGGAAGTCGTCGGCACCACACTTCTGCAGCAGAGCCAGCAGTTCACCCGCATTCTGCCGACGCTCGGCATGGCTCTGTGTTACGGCGCGGCCTTCTATCTGTTGTCGATCACGCTGCGCGTGCTGCCGGTCGGCATCGCCTATGCGATCTGGAGCGGTCTCGGCATCGTGCTGATCTCGGCAGTCGGCCTGATCGTCTTTCGCCAGAGCCTGGACATGGCAGCAATGATCGGTCTCGGCTTCATCATCGCCGGCGTTGTCATCGTCAACGTCTTTTCGAAGACGGTTGCGCACTGAGCAATGCCAGCAAAAGTGGGTACCGGTTTTGTCTCCGGAATTGCGTGGAAATAAAGAATAGAGCGATTTAGCGATTCCGGCAGCCGAAACGCTCTAACCGCGTCAATTCGGTTGCAAAACCGCGATCCAGCACCGAAAGTGCCTTTTTGACGATCACTCCTCCCAAGGGATCAAAAACAAGGCATGGCAGCGCGGCAGCGGATCATTCCGGTCCGGCGGGAATATAACCGCTGGGTCGCCAACCAGACATTGGAAGATTACGCCCTTCGCTTCACCGCAAAGAGCGCGCGAAGATTTTCGTCCAGCCGTATCTCGCATACGGCGATCGGCGCGATCTCCTTTCTGGCGCTGGAGGCGATCGGCGGTGCGATCACCCTTTCCTACGGCACGACCAACGCCTTTTTCGCCATCATGGCGGCTGCGGTCGTCATGCTGCTTGTAGGGCTGCCGATCAGCCGTTACGCGATCCGCCACGGTGTCGATATCGACCTCCTGACCCGCGGCGCGTCCTTCGGCTATATCGGCTCGACGATCACCTCGCTGATCTATGCCAGCTTCACCTTCATGCTGTTTGCCATCGAGGCATCCATCATGACAGGCGCACTCGAACTCGCCTTCGGCATTCCCCTCTGGCTCGGTTACATCATCAGCGCAATCGTGGTGATCCCGCTCGTCATATACGGCGTGCAACTGATCTCACGCTTTCAGCTCCTGACCCAGCCCTTCTGGATCGTTCTCAACATCCTGCCCTTCATCTTCATCGCTTTTCTCGATTGGGAGAAATTCGATCTCTGGCGCGCCTTTGCCGGGATCGGGCATTCCAATGGCGAGATCGGCGGCACTGCCCCCTTCGACCTCGTGGAATTCGGAGCAGCATCCGCTGTCATTTTGGCGCTGATGCCGCAGATCGGCGAGCAGGTCGACTTCCTTCGCTTCCTTCCTCCCGAGGGCATGCGCAAATGGCGGCATAAGTTCGCCGTCTTCCTCGCCGGCCCCGGCTGGGTGGTGGTGGGCGTGCCGAAACTTCTGGCCGGCTCCTTCCTCGCCGTGTTGACCCTGTCGACGGCCGTCCCCGCAAACGAGGCAGCCGATCCGGCGCACATGTATCTGGCAGCCTTCGGCTACATGATCCCCAACGAGACGGCGGCACTGCTGCTAATGGCCGCCTTCGTCGTCGTTTCGCAGTTGAAGATCAACGTGATGAACGCCTATGCCGGGTCGCTCGCCTGGTCGAATTTCTTCTCGCGGCTGACCCACAGCCACCCGGGCCGCGTCGTCTGGCTGGTCTTCAACGTCGCCATCGCGCTTTTGTTGATGGAACTCGGTATCTACCGGCTGCTGGAGGAAACGCTCGGCATTTTCTCGATCGTCGCCATGAGTTGGCTCTGCACGATCTCCGCCGACCTGTTCATCAACAAACAGCTCGGGCTTTCCCCTCCTGGCATCGAGTTCAAGCGCGCCCATCTCTACGACATCAATCCGGTCGGCCTTGGTGCCATGTTCGGTGCGACGACAATCGCGCTTGCTGCGCATTTCGGCGCGTTTGGCGAGCTGATGGTGTCGCTCGCGACCTATGTTACCTTGTCCGCTTTCGTAATCTCCCCGGCGATCGCCTTCGCCACCCGCGGCAAATATTACCTGGCCCGCAAACCGCGCCAGAGCTGGAAGACGCTCGGTTCGATCACCTGTTCGGTTTGTGAACATCCTTTCGAACACGAGGACATGGCCTGGTGTCCGGCCTACGCGGCGCCCATCTGCTCGCTCTGCTGCTCGCTCGACAGCCGCTGCCACGACATGTGCAAGCCGCATGCGCGCCTCAACACACAGGTCGGAACGGTCGCCCGGACTTTCCTGTCCGACCGGATCATCGACAAGCTGACCACACGGCTCGGACGTTATGCAACGACAGCCGTCGTCTCGATCTCGTTGATCGGCTCGATTCTTGCCATGGTCGCCTATCAGGCGGGCGAAGCGGCACCGGCCAATGCGGAGATCATCTACGGCACGATCTCCATCGTCTTTTTCGTCTTCGCCATCATCGCCGGCATCGTCTCGTGGTTCTACGTTCTCGCCCATGACAGCCGAGTCGTCGCGGAAGAGGAATCTTCGCGCCAGAACACGTTGCTCCTGAAGGAAATTTCCGCCCACAAGAAGACCGATGCAGCACTCCAGGACGCCAAGGAAACGGCAGAGGCTGCCAACCGCGCCAAGAGCCGTTATGTCGTCGGCCTCAGCCACGAATTGCGCACACCGCTCAACGCCGTGCTCGGTTACGCCCAGATCCTCGAGCGTGACGAGACCATCCCTGCCCCGCGCCAGTCGGCGATCAAGGTCATCAAGCGTTCGGCAGATCATCTTTCAGGCCTGATCGACGGCCTTCTCGACATATCGAAAATCGAGGCGGGCCGTCTGCAAGTCTATTCCAACGAGATCAATATCCAGGATTTTCTAGACCAGATCGTCGAAATGTTCGGCCTTCAGGCTCAGGCCAAGGGTCTGGAATTCGAGCACATCCGCGCGGCCTCATTGCCGCACTATGTCCGCACCGACGAAAAGCGGCTGCGGCAGATTTTGGTCAACCTCCTGTCCAATGCGATAAAGTTCACCGATGAAGGCAGAGTGCGCTTCGAGATCGCCTATCGCAGCCAGGTCGCGACTTTCACCATTTCAGACACGGGGCGCGGCATTGCCGAAAAGGACCTCGGCCGGATCTACGAACCGTTCCAGCGCGGCGAGGCAGAAAGCGTGAGGCCGATGCCGGGGCTAGGTCTCGGCCTGACCATCACCCAGCTTCTCACCAACACCCTTGGCGGCGAGATCTCGGTCAAGAGCGTCAAGGACGAAGGCTCGACCTTCCGCGTGAGACTGATGCTGTCTGCCGTCGAGCGGCCGAACACCACACCCGCCACCGAGCGCAAGATCGTCTCCTACACCGGTCCGCGCCGCACGGTTGTCGTGGTCGACGACAATCAGGATCACCGTGACCTGATGCGCGAAGTGCTGGCTCCCATGGATTTCGTCGTGCTGACCGCTGCCGGCGGCCCGGAATGCCTGACGCTGATCGAGGGGGTGAAGCCCGACATATTCCTGATCGACATTTCCATGCCCGGCATGAGCGGCTGGCAGCTCGTAACCCGCCTGCGTGATGAAGGGCAGAATGCACCGATCATCATGCTCTCGGCCAATATCGGCGACGGAACGACGGCCGATGCTGCGGGCGAAGGCCATGACGATACGCTCTCCAAGCCGGTTAATCTGCGCCGGCTCGCCGACAAGCTCGCCTCACATCTCGGGCTCTCCTGGGTCTATGAGGGCGAAACACCGCCCTTGCCCATCGCTGCGGCGAAAAAACCGGTCATAAGTCCGGGGACGAGCCATGTGCAGGACTTGCTGCGCCTTGGAGAGATTGGTTACGTGCGGGGTATAGAAGCCAAGCTTGCCGATCTTGCCGCTGACGAGACCAATCGCCCCTTCGCGGACGAGCTTGGTTTCTATCTCAAGGCCTTCGACATGGCCGGCTACATGAAATTTCTGGAACGCCTGGACAAGGAGGAGATAAGCGATGGCTGACACCACGACGCCCCGCGACATCGTTCTTCTGGTCGATGACAGCCCCGATGCGCTCGGCTTTCTAACCGAAGCACTGGAGCAATCCGGCTTCTCCGTGCTGATCGCAACATCGGGTCAGTCGGCGCTCAATATCGTCGACAAGATCACGCCCGATCTCATTCTTCTCGATGCAGTCATGCCCGGCATGGACGGGTTTGAAACCTGCCGCCGGCTAAAAACCAATGCCGGTGTGGCACAGGTACCGGTGATTTTCATGACCGGCCTCACCGAGACGGAGCATGTCGTCCACGCACTCGGATCAGGCGGCGTCGACTATCTGACCAAGCCCATCAACATCGATGAACTCAGAGCCCGCATCCGCGTGCATCTCACCAATGCCCGTTCTGCTCAGAGCGCCCGAGTTGCACTCGATGCCGCCGGCCGGCACCTGCTTGCCGTCAGGGCTGACGGCAGCATTCAATGGTCGACGCCACAGGCAACCCGGCTGATCAATGCCGCCACCAACCGCGATGACGGTTTGGAACTGATTGCCGGGCGCATTGCGACATGGATGGCTGAGCGCGATCGTCCAGGCTTTTCGCGCGATGCCGCCTTCTCGCTAGAAGACGGCGATGAGAAGGGCCTGCAGCTCTCCTATCTTGGAGGCCTGAGTGCCGATGAATTCCTGTTCCGGCTGACGGCGAACAATCGTCGGCCCGGCGCTGAAGTCCTGCGCCAGCATTTCCCGCTGACGGCAAGGGAATCCGACGTCCTCCTCTGGATCGCCAAGGGCAAATCAAACCGCGACATCGGCGAAATTCTTGGCCTCTCCGCACGCACGGTCAACAAGCACCTGGAGCAGATTTACGTCAAGCTTGGCGTGGAAAACCGGGCATCGGCGGCAGTGAGGGCAGCACATGTCCTGCATGAGGACAGCTGAATACGCTTGACCTTGGCGCCCACGCGAACCTCGGAAAAATGTGCGCCATAGTTACATTCAACAAATAGAATATATTATATTCCTAATTACAATCTGACGTTCGTTGTTGCGCCGCAGCGAAGCGGATAAAGAGTCACGGCACCCACAAGGTCGAGCTGATGACATCCGACGATAGCAACTCTTCCATCGCCTCCCTCATCAACCTCGTAAAGACGTTGAAACAGGACAGCAACCGACGACACCTGTCGGCCTCCGAAAAGGAAGCCAGGATTTTTGACGTCATCACGAAGCTGGCGAAATTCCAGCCCGTTCCCGCTCAAGCCGCACCGATGACCTTCAGCGCTGAAGAAAGATAACGCGCAGCAAGATCATTGCCTCGTTTCTGGGCAAGCTCAAGCGCCGACCTGCAATGACTGGCAAGCGGATCGGGAATGCAAGAGGCGACATTGCTCGAAATTTCCATGATCGTGCCATTGTAGATGAACGGGGTCCCTGCATCATCCCTGAGACAACGACCGACGGAAAGCACATCCACAGCGCCTCGTTTGCCGTGATTGATGCGGTATTGCTCCTGATAGACAAGGCCGCTGGTAATTGCTCGATGAATGGATGCAGCGACCCTACTACGGTCTTCAACTGATATTCGCTCGATCAGCGACAGAATTGGTAGGCCCGCAGCCATGACGCTTGCGTCAATATCGAAGAGCTCCGCCAAGGCAACGTCGCCGTAGAACCGATCTTCAGCCAGATCCCAACTGAAAAAAGCCATCCCACAAGATAAAAATGCAGCACTGAGTTCAGTATTCAGCGGGGACATGCGAATCCTTTTCTGAAACATTCTCAGATCACTTATTTGAAATATAAGAAATTCGTAAATTACAGTTTATGACCTATTAAGAATTGGCCCCGTTTTTTTTGGGGGGGGGTAACAGAACGATCTCTTACCTGGAAACGAGAAAAGCCCGGTCGAAACCGGGCTTTTCCATGAAGCATCATATATCGGCTAGAGCTTAGCTGCCCTGCTGGAAGTAGCTGTACTTGCCGTCCGGACCCTTCTTCCATTCGTACATGACGTAGCCCGGAAGCTTGGGGTCGCCCTTTTCGTCGAAGGCGATGTCGCCGAGAACGGTCTTGAACGGACCCTTTTCGTGCAGGATCTTGGCAACGGCCTCGGCATCGTCCGCGCTTCCGGCAGCCTTGATGCCTTCGGCAATGATCTGGACGGCGGCGTAGGAGTAGAGCGTGTAGGCTTCCGGGTTGAAGCCGGCGGCCTTGAACTTCTCGACCAGTGCCTTGTTTTCCGGGATCAGCGTCGGGTCGGGGCCGAACGTGTTGAGCGTGCCTTCGACGGCATCGCCAGCGATCGAGGCAAGTTCGTTGGAGACGATACCGTCACCAGAAACGAGCGTTGCCTTGAGGCCTGCGTCCTTCGCCTGGCGGATGATCAAGCCGGCTTCTGTGTGGAGACCACCCCAGTAGATGATCGAAACGCCGGCTTCCTTCATCTTGGAGATGAGGGCGGAGAAGTCCTTGTCGCCGGTGTTGACACCTTCGCGCACGACTTCCTTCTTGCCGAGAGCGTTGTAAGCCTTCTTGGTTTCTTCAGCGAGACCCTGGCCGTAAGGCGTCTTGTCGTCGATGATCGCGATCTTGGCGTCAGCGAACTTTTCGGCAAGATACTTGCCGGCAACGCCGCCCTGCTGGTCGTCACGGCCGCAGGTGCGGAACGTATTCCACAGGCCGCGCTCGGTGAAGACCGGGTTGGTCGCAGCAGGGGTGATTTCGAGGATGCCGTTTTCGGCATAGACTTCCGAAGCCGGGATCGAAACGCCCGAGTTGAAGTGACCGACCACGTATTTGACGCCGTCGGCAACGAACTTGTTGGCGACAGATACACCCTGCTTGGCGTCGGAGACGTCGTCGCCGAGCGCGATCGTCAGCTTTTCGCCGTTGATGCCGCCAGCAGCATTGATGTCGGCGATAGCCTGTTCGGCACCCTTCTGCAGCTGTGCACCGAAGGCTGCGTTCGGACCGGTCAGCGGACCACCGACGGCGATGACGATATCAGCCCATGCATTGCCACCGAAGGCGACCATGGCCGACAGCGCAACTGCGGAAAGAAGAGACTTCTTCATAGAATAACTCCCAGTTATTATGAGGTGAGAGGTTTTTTGGGGTCCGACACAATACCCACCATTATTGCGCCGGAAGCTGTTCCACCTTTTGGTGTATTTATCTTTGCCAAAACCGATCTGAATTCAGAACTGTTCTGGTGTCAATCTTTCTTCTTCCATGAGAAAGCTGAGGTCGGCTCGTAGAGCCAGTAGTAGTTCTGGACCATCTGCCGGGTGCGGCGGATGCGGAAACCCGCAAGGGCGAAGCCGAACAGGAGAATGAGGTCCAGAATGAAGTAGAAGGCGTTGATGAACGGCCCTTGGAACAGCGCATAATGCAGGAACTGCATGGCGACGGTGAGCAGGACCGCATAGATCACGACTTCGCGATAGCCGTTCCAGCCCTCGGCCGCAGCCTTGCCGGACCGCCAGGCGGTCCAGAAGCCGAGCAAAAGCACGATGCCGCGCAGGAAATAGCGGACCACCGTATCGGTTTCGAAAAACAGGCCCTGCATGTCAGTATACTCCGCTGGCCGTAAAAATGGTGATCGCGCTCAATGCCGGCCTCCTTCGAGGTAGGCGGCACGGACTTCCGGATTGGCGAGAAGCTCCTTGCCGGAGCCACTCATCGTCACCTTGCCGTTGACCATGACATAGGCGCGGTCCGACAGTTTCAGCGCCGCGAATGCGTTCTGCTCCACGAGAAAGACGGTCAGCCCCTCCTCCTTATTGAGCGTCTTGATCGCTTCGAAAATGCCCTTGACGATCAGCGGAGCCAGACCGAGCGACGGCTCGTCCAGAAGCAGCAGTTTCGGACGCGACATCAGCGCGCGACCGATCGACAGCATCTGCTGCTCGCCGCCCGAAAGCGTGCCGCCGCGCTGGCTCTGCCGCTCCTTCAGGCGCGGGAACATGACGAAGACCTTCTCGACGTCTTCCTTGAAGTATTTCAGGTTGTCGAGATTGGCGCCCATCTGCAGGTTTTCCAGCACCGTCATGCGGGGGAAAATGCGGCGGCCTTCCGGCGACTGGGCGATGCGCTTGCGCGCGATCAGATGCGTCGGCAGCTTGGTAATATCCTCGCCGTCGAAGATGACCTGGCCGGTCTTAGCCTGCGGTGCCCCGCAGATTGTCATCATCAGGGTCGACTTGCCGGCGCCGTTGGCGCCGATCAGGCTGACGATTTCGCCCTTGTTGACCTCGACATCGACGCCCGAGAGTGCGCGGATATTGCCGTAGTAGGTTTCGACACCCTGGACCTTCAGGAGGGTTTCACCGGCCATCAGACGGTCCCCTCTTCGATAATGCCCTTGTCCAGCTTTTCCTCGATTTCTTCAACTTCATCATCCTCGACGCCGAGATAGGCTGCTATGACCTTCGGGTCGTTTTTCACATGATCCGGCGTGCCGTCGGAGATCTTCTGACCATATTCCAGAACGACGACATGGTCGGAAATCTCCATGACGACCGACATGTCGTGCTCGATCAGGAGCAGTGACGTGCCTTGGTCGCGGATGGCGCGCAACAGCGTGTTGAGCGTCAGGGATTCCTTCGGATTGAGACCGGCTGCCGGTTCGTCCAGGCACAGAAGTTCCGGCCCGGTGCACATGGCGCGGGCGATTTCCAGGCGGCGCTGCGCGCCATAGGAAAGGTCACCTGCCGGATCGTCGGCACGATCGACGAGATCGGCCATTTCCAGCCAGTATTGCGCCTTCTCGATCGCCGCCTTCGCGGCGTTCTTGTAGGTCGGCAAGCCGAGGAGACCGAGGATCGTGAAGCCCGAAGCCTTCATCAACACGTTGTGCTGTGCGACCAGCAGGTTTTCCAGAACCGTCAGGCCGGAAAACAGCCGGATGTTCTGGAAGGTGCGGGAGACACCCGCCACCTTGTTGATCTCGAAATCGCGCAGGCGCTCCAGCAGGAACTCCTTGCCGTTGTCGCGTGACAGCGTGATCATGCCCATGGTCGGCTTGTAGAAGCCGGTGATGCAGTTGAACACCGTGGTCTTGCCGGCACCGTTCGGGCCGATCAGTGCGGTGATTTCGCCGCGCTTGGCTTCGAACGAGAAGTCGTTGATGGCCATCAGGCCGCCGAACTTCATCGACAGGTGTTCGACCTTGAGGATAGCGTCTTTTGTCATTGTCATGGTCCCGGTCGTCATCAGCCGTGGCCTTCCTTGGTGAAGCTGCCGGAGACAGCTTTTCTCTCCTTCAGGAAGGCGGTTGGCTCACGGGTGCCGACAAAGCCGCGCGGCTTGAACAGCATGACGATGATCATCGCCAGACCGAAGAGCAGCATGCGGTAGAGTTCAGGCGTGAAGTCAGGCCCGAAGACATGCTTGAGGAACTCCATTTCGCGCAGCAATTCCGTGCCGCCGACCATGACGACCGCCGCAATGGCGATGCCGGTGAGCGATCCCATGCCGCCGAGAACGACGATAGCAAGGATGACCGCCGATTCCAGGAAGACGAAGCTTTCCGGAGAGACGAAACCCTGACGGGCGGCGAAGAACGAGCCGGCGAAACCGCCGAACATTGCGCCCGTAGCGAACGCCGTCAGCTTGGTGGTGACGGTGTTGATGCCGAGCGAACGGCAGGCGATCTCGTCCTCACGCAGTGCTTCCCAGGCGCGGCCGATCGGCATGCGCCGCAGGCGAATGGTGACGTATGCCGTCAGCATGCAGAGTGCCAGAATGATATAGAACAGGAACATCTTGTAATAGACCGACGAGGTCGGCAGACCCCAGGCCTTGGCAAAATTGTTCGGCGTGCCTGCGTCGAAGGACCAGATACCGAAGAAGGTCGCCTTCTCGATGCCCGAGATGCCGAACGTGCCGCGGGTGACATCCGTCCAGTTGATCAGCACGAGGCGGATGATTTCACCGAAGGCGAGCGTCACGATCGCAAGATAGTCTCCTCGCAGCCGCAGAACCGGGAAACCGAGGATAATGCCCCAGAGCGCGGCCAGAATGCCGGCCATCGGCAGGAGCAGCCAGAAGGAGAAGCCGAAATGGGCCGACAGCAGCGCGTAGGAATAGGCGCCGACCGCGTAGAAGGCGACATAACCCAGATCGAGCAGGCCCGCGAGGCCGACGACGATGTTGAGACCCCAGGCGAGCATCACGTAGATGAGGATCTGGATGCCAAAGTTGTCGACATATTTCAGCGAGCCCTGACGGCCGAAGATGAGCATTGCCAGGAACGGATAGCAGAGCAGGAAGATCAGTGCGATCTTGAGGAAATGCGTGCGGAAGAAGCCCTTCTCGTCCGAGATTTCCAGAACGCCGCTCTTCGCCTTGGCGAGCTTGCGGCTGTCGAGATGCGGCTTGATGAAACCGACCGTCACGAAGCGGCCGATGGCGGCAACCGCGACGAAGACCGCAAGCAGCCCCCAGCGCGTGCGCCAGACCAGCTGGTTGTTGATGTCCTGATAGGTCTCGATGCCGACGAACAGCAGGAACATGCCGAACGCGATCAGGCCCGCGAAAATGCCTTCCTTGATGGCCTTTGCCATCTGGCCGGACTGGTTGTTTTCAGTGGTGTAAGCCATGTCAGACCTTCTCCACTTCCGGACGACCGAGAATGCCGGTCGGCTTGAAGATCAGCACGATCGCAAGGATGGCGAAGGTCGCCACATCCTTGTAGGCAATCGAGAAATAGGCCGACCACAGGCTTTCGATCAGGCCGATCAGCAGCCCGCCGAGAACGGCGCCCGGCAGCGAGCCGATACCGCCAAGAACGGCTGCAGTGAAGGCCTTAACGCCCGGAATGAACCCGTCGTTGAAGGATGCGACACCGTAATACATCAGGTACATCGCCCCGGCGACCGCCGCGAGTGCTGCCCCCATGATGAAGGTGATCGAGATCGTCTTGTCGACATCGACGCCGAGTAGTGCCGCCATCTTGCGGTCCTGTTCGGTCGCGCGCTGGGCGCGGCCGAGCGGTGTCTTGTTCACGATGTACCAGAAGGCGAACAGCAGGATCGAGGTAATCACCACGATCAGGATCTGCTTCAGCGAAATGGTAATCGCGCCGAGGTGATAGGTGTCGGTGACAAGCGGTGGGATCGGCTTGTTGCGCGGTCCCTGCGTCACCTGGATGAAGTTCGACAGGGCGATCGACATACCGATCGCCGTAATCAGAGGCGCAAGGCGGAAGGATCCGCGCAACGGCCGGTAGGCCACGCGCTCGATCGTCCAGTTCCACAGGCCCGTCATCAGCATACCGACCAGCAGCATCAACAGCAGCAGCAGCGCTACCGGAATGCCGGCAAAGAAGGATGTCAGGATCAGGAAGATTATGAGGGCAGCGAAGCCGCCGAGCATGAAAATATCGCCATGGGCGAAGTTGATCATGCCGATGATACCGTAAACCATCGTATAGCCGATTGCCACGAGGCCATAGATGGATCCGAGAGTCAGCCCGTTGATGAGCTGCTGGATAAAGTATTCCATATAGTTTCCCCTAATGCGGTCCTTTGCGGCCGCACCATTCTTTCAAAGACCTGATGAGATCTTCAATTTTTTTGATTCCTATCCGTTTCGTTAAAAATGTGAAGTGCAAAAGAAAGAGGCAGATCAATTTTCACGAGCTTTTGCCCAGGATGGCGCAAATACACTCAGGAATGCCAGAAATGCGGCATGAACCTCACAGAAAATGAGCGTTTTCGGCGTGCAATAACGCCCTATCCAACCAGTGATTTTCTATAGAGTTTACAACTATCAAGAGCGCATTCGCGACCCGTTTGCGTCAAACAGCGGCACAGGCGGCAGGCGCGCCGGCAGCATTTCTCCCAGAATCTCAATCTGCCATCCATTCACCACCTCGGCGATCGCCTTCGGCACGTAGCCCATGGCGACCGAGACTCCGGATGCATGAGCATAACCGCCCGAAGTCACCCATCCCCTCACCTCTCCATCAAGCGAGATCGGCTCGTCGCCGATGACGTCGGCATCCACGGCATCAACGATCAGGGTGATGAGCCTCAATGCGCCGCCGGTAAGCTTTTCGTCGAGCACCGCCTCTTTACCTATGAAATCGGCCGGTTTGCTATAGGAGATGAAACGGCCAAGCCCCGCCTCCGCCGGCCCGTAGAGCGGACGATATTCCCGCGACCAACTGCCGAAGGATTTCTCGACGCGAAGAGCATTGAGTGCCCGCAGGCCGAAAAGCGAAATGGCGAACTCCGCACCCGCCTCCATCAACGCATCGAACAGATAGCGCTGATATTCCGGCTTCATCCAGATTTCGTACCCGAGATCACCGGTATAGCTGACCCGGCCGAGAATGACCGGCGCCATGCCGAGATCGATCTCGCGCACCGACATAAAGGGAAAGGCTCTATCCGATAGGTCGAGATGCGTCAGCTTCTGCAGCACCTCGCGTGCCTTCGGCCCGGCAACCGACAGGCCCAGCAGGCCGAGATTGAGCGTCTCCACCTCTACCGAACCATCTTCGGGCAGATGCTGCTCGAACCAGCGCATGTGATAATCCTCGGCAATGCCGGAACCGATCAACAGGAATTCCTCGCCTTCCAGCGTCGCCAGCGTGAAGTCGCCGATCATCTTGCCCGCCTCGTTCAGCATCGGCGTCAGCGCCATGCGCCCTTCCGGCGGAATACGGCCGGCAAGCATGCGATCCAGCCAGCTCCGCGCGCGCCCACCCGCGATCAGGTATTTGGCGAAACCCGAGGTTTCCATCATGCCGACGGAAGCACGCACCGCCTTTGCTTCGTTTCCGACATGGTCAAAATCGGTCGAGCGCCGCCAGGAGAAAGCGTCTTCGACACCTTCGGGGGCAAACCACAACGGTGTTTCCAGCCCGTAGGATGCGCCGAACACGGCACCGGCAGCCTTCAGCTTGTCGTAGATCGGCGTCGTCAGCAGTGGGCGGGCGCCGGGCAGCTCCTCGTTCGGATAGCGGATCGAAAAGCGGCGCGAATAGTTTTCCCGCACCTTGGCATTGGTGTAGCCGAGCGTCGCATAGTCGCCGTAGCGGCAGACATCCATGGCGAAAACGTCGAAACCCGGATCGCCGTTGATGATCCACTGCGCCAGCGCCAGTCCGACGCCGCCGCCCTGGGAAAAGCCGGCCATGACCGCGCAGGCCGACCAGAAATTCGTCACGCCGCGCACCGGCCCGACCAGCGGATTGCCATCCGGCGAAAAGGTGAAGGGGCCGTTGATGATCGTCTTGATCCCGGCAGTATTGAAGGCCGGAAAGTGCCGGAAGCCGACCTCAAGCTCACCGGAAATCCGCTCGATATCCTCGGCCAGCAACTCGTGCCCGAAGGTCCAAGGCGTCTCGATCGGCGACCACGGGCGGCAGTCCTTTTCATAGGTGCCCATCAGCATGCCGTTGCGTTCCTGGCGAATATAGATTTCGCCGTCAAAATCGACGCAATGCATCAGCTCGCGGCCGGACTTTTGGTTGAATTCGATCACCTCGGGCATGTCCTCGGTGATCAGATACATATGTTCCATGGCAAGCACCGGCAGTTCCAGCCCGACCATGCGGCCAACCTCACGCGCCCACAGCCCCGCAGCGTTGACGACGTGCTCGGCTCGGATCTCCCCCTTGTCCGTCACCACCCGCCACATGCCGTCCGGCAGCTGGATCAGCTCCTCCACCTTGGTGTGGAGATAGATTTCCGCCCCGTTCTTCTTCGCCGATTTCGCATAGGCGTGTGTCGTGCCGTAAGGATCGAGATGGCCCTCATGCGGATCAAAGACGGCGCCGACGAATTCCTTGGGATCGAGAAGCGGCATCATCTCATGCGCCTCTTCCACCGACACGAGCCGCGCCTCGCCGCCGGCATATTTCCCCTTGGCGAGTAGCGACTTGAACCAGTCGAAACGCTCGTTCGTCGCCGCCAGCATCAGGCCGGACGTCATGTGCAGCCCGATATCCTGGCCGGAATAGGCCTCGATCTCCTTGTAGAGCTCGACCGTGTATTTCTGCAGCTTGGCGACGTTGGGGTCACCGTTGATCGTGTGCATGCCGCCAGCCGCATGCCAGGTGGAACCGGAAGTAAGCTCGGACCGCTCGACCAGAACCACGTCCGTCCAGCCGAATTTCGTCAGATGGTAGAGGACGGAACAGCCGACGACACCGCCGCCGATCACCACAACCCGGGCATGGCTCTTCATTCAAATTCTCCGGTGAGAGCAGGACTTTCGTCATGCGTTGAATGCTGCAACTCACCGCAGCCTAATGACAATCAGAACGGCTCAGTAGACCGTTCTGCGAAGCCCAATGTCGCTTAGCGAAAAATACTTATCCAGTGAGCGTCATCAGTCATCACTCTGACTGACGATCCGCCTCACCACTCCGCAAAAGCGGCAGTCAGCGCGAACTCGCGGCCCATCTCCATCATTTCCTCGAATACCGAGCCTGCGAAGGAACGCGGCACGATGATCTCGAACGCCTCGGCTCCGGTGCGCGCCAGATTGGCAGCCACATGGCAGCAGAGCATGTTGGCCGAAGCGCCGATGGAGAATGCATCGGGATGCAGATCCACCGCCACGCATTTCGCCAGGATCTTGCGCACATTCGGGCCGGAAATCCTAAGCAGCACCCGGCCATCGCTCTGATCGATAGCCGAAGCGCCTGTGATTTCACCGAGAAGGTTCTCGACCACAGCAGCCCCTGACGCCGTCGAGACGACCAGCCACTCACCCGGCGCGCAGTCATGCAGCAGAGCACCCTCGATCGAATTCAGCGCTTGCTTGACGGAAGCCTCATTGCCGCGATGCGCCAACACCGAAAAAATCGCCGGACGGCGGATGACGGACAGATGGTTCGGATTGGCCTTGGCCTCGAAGCCTGCGAGATAATCTTCCAGCACATGCCGGTGATAGAGAGTGAGCGACATGATGGCTTACCCCTGAAGCTTGCTGTTATCGGGATCGACGAAGACGGGCGGGCAGACTTGCGCCAGCACCTCTTTCCCACGCAATCCATCCCACACGACGATGGTTTCGCCATAGCGTTCCCGGCCAGATTTCAGCATGGCAAGGCCGATCGTGTGACCGAGCGTCGGCGAGTGGCAGACCGAGGACACCCAGCCCTGGTCGCTTGCCATCGATGGCGGCACGTCTTCCTTCAGCAGATGCGCGCCGGCCAAAAATTCATCAAGCTTTTCCAACGGCCTCAAGCCCACGAGCTGCAACCGGTCGGCAGCGGTGAGGCCGAAACGGCTCGACTGCCGCTTGCCGATGAAATCCGGCTTTTGCAGCGCCATCATCCGGCCAAGGCCGAGATCGTCCGGCGTCGTGCGGCCATCCATCTCGCTATGGGTGACAAAACCCTTCTCGATGCGCAGGACATTGAGTGCCTCGACGCCATAGGCGCAGATCCCCTCACCCTTGCCCGCCTCCATGATCGCGTCCGCAACCGCCTCGCCGTAACCGGCCGGAACGGCAAGCTCATAAGCCAGTTCGCCTGAGAAGGAGATACGGAACAGCCGCGCCTTCAGCCCGCCGCGAAGCGTCACTGTCCTGGCGGCAAGATAAGGGAAGGCAACATCGGAAATATCGTCTTCCACCACCCGGCTCATGATCGTCCGGGCGCGGGGCCCGGCGAGCGACATCTGCGCCCAATGGTCGGTCGTGGAGACAAAACGAACGTCGAGGTCAGGCCAGAAGGTCTGCGACGCAAATTCCAGATGCGCCATCACTTCTGCCGCATAGGCTGTCGTCGAGGTCATCACATAGTGGTTCTCGGCAAGGCGGCTCGTGGTGCCGTCGTCGAAGATCATCCCGTCCTCGCGCAGCATAAGGCCATATCGCGCCCTGCCGACCGGCAGCTTGAGGAAATTGTTGCAATAGATACGGTTCAGGAATTCCGCCGCGTGGGTGCCGAAAATCTCGATCTTGCCGAGCGTCGAGACATCGCAAAGCCCGGCATTACTGCGGACATTCTTGACCTCGCGGTCGACGCTTTCCCGCCAGCTATTTTCCCCCGCGCGCACAAACCAGGCGGAGCGATGCCACAAGCCGGCTTCGACGAAAGTGGCCCCATTCTTTTTCGCCCAGTCATGCAAGGGCGATGTACGAACCGGAGCCGCATGCTCGCCGCGCGATGTTCCTGCCAGAGCACCGAAGGAGACCGGCGTGTAGAACGGCCGGAAGGTCGTGGTGCCGATCTCGGTCGGAGAGACGCCGCGCATGCCGGCAACGATACCGACCGTGTTGACGCCCCCAAGCTTGCCCTGATCGGTCGCCATGCCGGCAGTGGTATAGCGTTTGGTATGCTCGATATGGCCGAACCCTTCCCGCTGGGCGAGCCCGAGATCGCTCACCGCCACATCGTTCTGGAAATCGACAAAGGCCTTGTCCTTGGCCCCCGGCACATACCAGACCGGCGCGAAGGCCGGATCATATTCGCCTTCCACCTCGGGGATGTTCATCTCGTAGGCGGCAAAGCCGAGTTCGCGTGCAAGCGCCGTGGCTTTACCGGCGCCATCTTGCAGACAGGCCGAAATCGTATCGGCGCCGGCAGCGGAACCAGCAGCAATGAAGGCTGAACCGACATCCGGTGCCATGAAGGCCTGGGCTTCGTCGGACCAGACGGGTTTTGCGCCGCGCTGGCACATCAGGTGTACGATCGGCGACCAGCCGCCCGAGATCGCCAGCGCATCGCAGGCGATCTGTTCCTGAAAACCGGACCGTTCGGCAATCAGCGCATCGATGCGATTGCGGCCCCTGGTGCCGACGACACCACCATTGCGGATCACCCGCACGCCATCTGGCCCGACATCCGCAGACTGTGCGCGCGCATCGATGATTGCCGTGACATCGACGCCGGCCGCCACCAGATCGGCTGCCGTGCGATAACCCGATCCACCATTGGTAAAGATGGCGACCTTGCCGCCCGCCGCCACGCCATATCGGTTGGCATAGGTGCGCATCGCGCTCGCCGTCATCACGCCAGGCTTGTCGTTGCCGCCGAACACCAGCGGCCGCTCTTCCGAGCCGGACGCCAGAATGGCGCGCTTGGCGACGATGCGCCAGAGCCGTTCCATCGGCAGATCCGGCGACGGTGCGGAGACATGTTTCTGCACCCGCTCGACGGCACCGAAAACCATATCGTCATACCAGCCGAACACGGTCGTGCACGGCATCAGCGTGACATTTGGAAGTGCCGCCAGTTCCTCGATCATCGCCTTGGCGAAATCGGCAGCCGCAATACCGCCCACCGAGGCGCTTTCGGACAGAAGCGATCCGCCAAGCCGAAAACCTTCGTCCGAAAGGACCACGCGTGCACCGGCACGCCCTGCGGCAAGCGCCGCCATCAGGCCGGCGGGACCGGAACCGATAACCAGCAGATCGCAATGCACCCAGGATTTCTCGTAGCGGTCCGGGTCGGTCTGCATCGTCAGCTTGCCGAGGCCGGCTGCGCGACGGATTACCGGCTCGTAGAGCTTTTCCCAAAGCGCTGCCGGCCACATGAAGGTCTTGTAGTAGAAGCCAGCACCCAGCATCGGCGAAAGCAGGCCGTTTATCGCCCCGATATCGAACGACAATGAAGGCCAGCGGTTCTGGCTGACCGCCGTCAGCCCGTCGTAGAGCTCGGCAACGGTCGCGCGCACATTCGGCTCGGCGCGCGCGCCGGCGCCGATCGTCATCAGCGCATTCGGTTCGGCAGAGCCGGCCGTCACCGGACCGCGCGGACGGTGATATTTGAAGCTGCGGCCCATCAGCATCTGGTCGTTGGCAAGCAGGGCAGACGCGAGCGTGTCACCCTCGAAACCCTTGTAGCTCTTGCCGTCGAACGTGAAACTAAGCGGCTGCCCGCGATTGACCCGCCCTGCGGATCCGAGACGATAGGAGGTCATTCGCTCGGCTCCCGGATCGATGCGGCATCGGTGACGCTGAACACGTCGTGAGTCACGTTGTCGCGGTCGACAATCAGCCAGCGGCGGCAGCCGGCCGCATGGTGCCAGTATTCCTGGTAACGGCCTTTCGGATTTTCCCGCAGATAGACGTAGGCGTGCCAGTCCTCCTCGCTCGCGGCAGGATGAGGGCGCGCCAGCGCCGCGCCGCGAATGGAAAACTCTTCCTTGGGTCTGGTACCGCAATGCGGACAGGTAATCAGGCTTGCCATGGACTATCTCAGTGAATGTTCGGCTGGGGGCCTTTGCCCGCTTCGTCGATCATGTGGCCGCGCTCGAAGCGGTCGAGCCGCAGGAAGCGTGAAACATGGTGGCTCTCGTTCTTGGCGATCAGGTGAGCGAAACAAAAGCCCGAGGCGGGCGTCGCCTTGAACCCGCCGTAACACCATCCCGCATTGAGGTAGAGATTGTCGATCGGCGTCCGGTCGATGATCGGCGAACCATCCATCGACATGTCCATCACCCCACCCCATGAGCGCAGAACCTTGCCGCGGGATAGGCCGGGGATAAGCGAGACGCCCTCTTCCATCGTGTGCTCGACGGTCGCGAGATTGCCGCGCTGGGCGTAGGACGAATAATAATCGATATCCGCACCGAAAACCAAACCGCCCTTGTCCGACTGCGAAATGTAGAAATGCCCGGCGCCGTAGACGATCACATGATCGATCGCCGGTTTGATCCCTTCCGAGACGAAAGCCTGCAGCACATGAGTTTCGATCGGCAGTTCCAGCCCGGCCATGCGCGCGGTCTCGGAAGAATGGCCGGCAGTCGCCAGCGCCAATTTGTTGCAGCCGATGAACCCTTTGTTGGTTTCGACGCCTGTCACCCGGCCCTGCTCGTCGCGGCGGATGGCGTTTACCTCGCAATGCTGGATGATATCGACGCCGCGCATGTCGGCGCCGCGCGCATAACCCCAGGCAACCGCATCGTGCCGGACGGTTCCGCCGCGCTTCTGCAGCAGGCCTGCGAGGATCGGGAAACGGGCGTGGTCGTAATTGAGATAGGGCATCAGCGCCTGAAGCTGCTTGCGGTCGAGCAATTCCGCATCGACGCCGTGCATGCGCATGGCATTTCCGCGCCGCGCATAGGCGTCGCGCTGGCCGTCGGAATGGGCGAGCATCATCACGCCGCGTTGGCTGACCATGGCGTTATAGTTGAAATCCTGCTCAAGCCCTTCCCACAGCTTCAGCGAAAATTCGTAGAACGGGATATTGCCTTCGAGCAGATAGTTGGAGCGGATGATCGTCGTGTTTCGGCCGACATTTCCGGAGCCGATATAGCCTTTTTCCAGCACCGCGATGTTGGTGATGCCGAATTCCTTGGCAAGATAATAGGCCGTCGACAGGCCATGCCCGCCGCCACCGACAATGATCACATCGTAATGCGATTTCGGCTCCGGCTCACGCCAGGCCGGTTTCCACAGCCGGTTGCCCGAAAGCGCCTGCTTGATGATCGAATATGCCGAATATCGCATCCATCCGTCCCGTTCATGTCCGGTCCACCTTCGCATATGCAGGGATAAGGACAAGCGCAATGAGGACACCACCGGTTCCGTTTGCGACAGCTTTCCCTACATCACATCAGGTTCTTGCGCCGATAGGACGCAGCCCGCGACACTATCCCCGAAGCAGACCGCGGGGATGAATAGCAAGGTCGCGCAAGTGCTTTCAATAGCTTGGCTTCAACTTCGTCCCCGCAGCATCGGCACGGCCGTAAAATCCGGCAAACATAGTTGCCGGAGATGACCATGAGCGACCGCACCACCAATCTCGACATGCCTTTCATAATGCCCTCGCAGGCACAGAAACACGTCACCCATAACGAGGCCCTGCTGCTGCTGGATGCGATCGTTCAGCTTTCCGTGATCGGGGAAAGCGTCGGCCCTCCGGAGACACCTGAGCCGGGAGATCGCTTCGTCGTCGCAACCGACGCCACGGATGCATGGAGCGGTCGCGGGGGCCGGATCGCCATCTGGCAGGATAGCTACTGGGCCTTTGCGAAGCCGGGCACGGGCTGGCGCGCCTGGTTCGAGATAGACGCCAGGCTGAAGGTGTTCGATGGATCGGCGTGGCAGGATTTAGCCTTGCCCGAAAATGCCGGCGTCATGACGCTTGGCATCTCTGCCGCCGCCGACGATACCAACAGGCTTTCTCTCTCTTCTCCCGCCAGCCTGTTCAACCATGCGGGCGACAGCCATCGGCTGAAGATCAACAAGGCGTCCGCAGCAGATACAGCCACACTGCTTTTCCAGTCCGGTTGGACGGGACATGCGGAAATGGGGCTGGCAGGAAACACCGATTTTTCCATCAAGGTCAGCGATGGATCAGAATGGAAGACCGGCCTTGTGATAGACGGCACCGGCCGCATCACCACGCCCAACCAGCCGGCAGCAAGGCTCTATCGCAGCGGCACGAGTTTCACCCCGACCTCGGGACAACAGAGCGGCATGTCGGACTTCGCCTTGAACCGGGGCGGCTTTACGCTCGGAGCGGCTGTTGCGGGCGGGGGCAACGCGATCGTCATACCCGCAACCGGCCTTTATCTTATAGCCCTCACGCTTTCTATGGCAGCGGCGGCCGCCGCCTATGGCGTGACGGTTTCGCGCAATGGTAGTCCGGGCCTGCTGACGCTTGCCGGCGCGGCCGGGAATTCCACGACATTGTCGTCTTCCGCTATCGCCCAATTGCAACAAGGGGATACGCTGACATTCAGCCATACAGGTTCCGCCACGCTCAATGCCGGACCAACAGGAACTATCCTTTCAGTCGCAATGATTTAGCGAAAAAACTTCAAAAAATGATACAGGCCCGTGCCAAATTCGCACAGCCCGACACGCTCAATTCGACTTTCTCGCCCTCTTCCCCTCCCCTGCAAGCCTTATTTCGCAGGGGATTGAGGGCTAAGGCACAGAAAAAATACGACCTTTGCGAGTTAGGTCACATTTGCGGAACCTGTTTAGTCAAATGTTAAAACTGCCGGACTAGGCTCTCCGGCGTGGTCTTGTGTTGTGTAGAGAGTTCCAATGACCGAAATGATCCGTCCACGAGTTAAATATGTCATCGGCCCCGATGGCAGCCCGCTTACGATTGCGGACCTTCCCCCGGCCAATACGCGCCGCTGGGTTATCCGTCGTAAGGCTGAGGTTGTCGCGGCTGTTCGCGGTGGCTTGTTGAGCTTGGAGGAAGCCTGCGACCGTTATACGCTTACCGTCGAAGAATTCCTCTCCTGGCAGTCCTCGATCAACGATCATGGCCTTGCCGGCCTGCGTACGACGCGTATCCAGCAGTACCGCCACTAGGCGCATCCGGCGAAAAGCCACCCTTATCCGGGTGCCGTGATCAAGGTCGCGGCATCCTTTGTTTTATCCATTTCCTGATTGCCGATCCGTCTTTCCCAGTTTGACCACAGAGGGAAAGATGGCCGCAATCACGGCGGACGCCGCATAACACCAGAAACCGGGAAGCGTGACGGCAGTCGCAACGCCGCTCGTCTTCGCCGCGAAGATGACGATCGCGACAAGCATCACGTCCATCATCGACCATCTGGCAAGATGCGGCATCGCTTGGCTAAGCAATTGCGACCTCCCCTCGCCGGCCGCGACCTCAAGCCCGAGAGCGATCAGCTTGACTGCTGGAAACGCGAGCGAAAAAGCGCCGACGGCAATGGCCAGCCCGAAATTCCCATCTCCCCACAACTCTCCGACAAGCTGCAGCAGTGATGGCTCGCTACTGAAAAAGTAAAGCTGATCGAACCGCATGATCGGGAGGCTCACGCCGAATGCGAGCAGCACTGCCGACAGACCCAGTATCGAAAACGGTACAATCCGGCTCAAGCAAACTCCCTGAAAGACGCCTCGAAACTGAAGTCGAAAGCTGAGCTTCATAACATGGCGCAAATCGGTTTATGCTCCAAGCCGACATGTGAATGCGACAGGAGCAACAAAATGGAAATCAGCCGCGAAGAGAAAACATCGGGTGGACGTTATGCCGCAAGTGTCGAGGGACATGAGGCCGAGATGACCTATTCCCGCACCTCGCCGCAACTGATCATCATCGATCACACCGGCGTTCCGGATGCTCTGCGCGGCAAGGGCGTCGGTCAGGCTCTGGCAAAATTCGCGGTTGATGATGCACGCCAGGGCGGCTGGAAGATCATTCCGCTTTGCCCCTTCTTCAAGGCCCAGGTCGAGCGCCACCCCGAATGGCAGGACGTCATCAAATAAATCATCGCTTCACTTCGAAGCAGAAGACTATCGGCTGAACGATCTGCAGCCGTACAGAAAATGGAAAAAGGGCGCCGCCCCTTGCGGGTCGCCCTCTTCAACTCCTCGATGCATCCGCGCTTTAGGCGCGGGCGCGCATCCCGCCGTCGCGCTCTTCGAGCGCCGAAGCCTTGGCGAGTTCCGCCTCCGCCTCTTCCAGTGCCAGTTCGGCACTATCCTGCTGAACCTTCAGTTCTCGAATCGAGACCTGCAGGTTATCCGCCCGCTGCCGTGCGGCCTTTGCAAAGGTCGGATAAGCGAAATGACCCGGATCGGTGATCCCGGACTTTTTCTCTTCAAGCGTGATCTGGTGTTCCAGTTCCTTCGCCATCCGTTCGAATTCTGCCATCATCATCTGCAACTGCTGCAGCTGACGACGCTTTTCGTTAACCTGAAATCCCTTCAGGCGAACAAGGCTGTCACGCGACTTCATACGCAATACTCCGTGGATACCAACACCCCGGCCCGTGATCTGCCTGTTACACTGCAGATCAAAAAATTTCTGACGCGTTAATAAATTTGACGCGGCATTAACTTTTCGTTTACGGGCATCATTAATGATAAAGACGATCGTTTAAGGGTCGGTAAATACCAAGTCCGAATTGGACAGCGGCAATGTGTCAGCCGCAAGAATCACTTAGCGAAACTTCCTCGTTCGCTGATTCAACATGGTGATGTCCAATCCGTAAAGGAAAACAGGCTGCTACTTATTTTGCTTAATAAATTGATGCACCTTGCCAAATCAGGTCACAGTTTGTTAACCATTTGGTGGCAGCTTCCAAATCAGGCACAGTCTGGATCCGTAACGAGTGAGGGGGCAAAAGGTAACCTTGCGCGGCGGTAAAGGGGAAAAATATGCGGGTTCTACTCATCGAAGATGACAGCGCGACAGCGCAGAGCATCGAGCTGATGCTGAAATCGGAAAGCTTTAATGTCTACACCACTGATCTTGGTGAAGAAGGCGTCGATCTTGGCAAGCTATACGACTACGACATCATTCTTCTTGACCTGAACTTGCCCGACATGTCGGGTTATGAAGTTCTGCGGACGCTCCGTCTGTCCAAGGTCAAGACGCCGATCCTCATCCTTTCCGGCATGGCCGGCATCGAGGACAAGGTACGTGGTCTCGGCTTCGGCGCCGACGACTACATGACCAAGCCCTTCCACAAGGACGAACTGGTTGCTCGCATTCATGCGATCGTCCGTCGCTCCAAGGGTCACGCCCAGTCGATCATCATCACTGGCGAACTGATCGTAAACCTCGACGCCAAGACCGTCGAAGTCGGCGGCCAGCGCGTTCATCTGACGGGCAAGGAATACCAGATGCTGGAGCTGCTTTCGCTCCGCAAGGGTACCACGCTCACCAAGGAGATGTTCCTCAACCACCTTTACGGCGGCATGGACGAACCGGAACTGAAGATCATCGACGTCTTCATCTGCAAGCTGCGTAAGAAGCTTGCAAACGCTGCCGGTGGCGCAAACTACATCGAAACCGTCTGGGGCCGCGGCTACGTTCTGCGCGAGCCGGATGGTGCGGAATACGCCGAAACGGCCTAAAGCCAACGGCATTCCCCTTTGCCTTAAAACCCGCTTGGTTCGCCAGGCGGGTTTTATTTTGTCCGCCTTACGGTGTGTTAAGTGCATCCAACAAAAAACGGCGACCGAGGCCGCCGTTCAAACCTGGACGTCAAAGCTTCGGCCGCGATCAGGCTGCGGCAGCGTAAGGAGAAAACACCGAAGTGAGGATCTTCCGGTCGAACGGCTTCAGCAGGAAATCGTCGGCCCCTGCCCGCTTGCCTGCCATCATCCGCTTCAGATCGGCCTCAATAACGCAGTAGAAAATCTTAACGCTCTTTCCGTTGGGTAGCGCACGCACGGCAGCAATCAGGTCCAGCGCCCCGTCGAGGCTCGCATCGACGATCATGAAATTCGGCAGTTCGGTCTGGCAGCCTCTCAGCGCATCGCGAGAATCGCCCGCTTCAGCGACAAGAAATCCCAGTTCGGAAAGAATACGCTTGCCGACTTTCCGCACAATATCAGTACTATCTGCGATCATCAGACGTTGCATAACCCGCTCCCCTTCAGCGACCGCCACGGCGGTAGACCCTGCAGATATAGCGGATCGCGGCTAACGAAACGTTACGCGCCCCCGAAGGGGCGACCTCGCCTAAGCTTATTCGGTCGCCATTTCCGCAATGAAGCTGATCTTGTCTTCGGAAACGACGTGCTTCAGATCCATGCCGCATTCTTCAGCCAGCAGAACCGTATAATAAGGCTGGATCGTGTGAGCATCGACAGCCTCTTCCAGAACGCCGGTGCAGATCTCGACGAACTTGGCCGGAACCCGCATCATCCGGCCTTTGACCGTGATTGTGAAACGGGCGTCCGTTTCCGGGTTCTCAAGCTCGACCTCCACCGAACCCCCGCGCGGGATGCCGGCATAGGCCACGAGAAACAGGTTAAGCAGCAGCTTGACCCGGTTTTTCGGGATGATCGCCCGCGGACCGCTCCAGGTAACCTCAGTCTTCTTTTCTGCCGCAGCGAAATCCTTGGCAGCCTTTTCAGCTTCACCGGTATCGATAGATGCGCCAACAGAACCGGAAGCACCGAAGGCAAGCCGGGCGAACTTCAAACGTACAGAGGCGTTAAGCGCGGAAGTGCGGATGAGATCGAGCGCGTCGGCATCGGCAGCCCCCTCGTCGAGGAGCTCGAGACCATTGTTGATTGCACCGACCGGCGAGATCACGTCATGGCAGACACGGCTGCACAGGAGTGCCGCCAGATCCGGACCGCTCAGGGTGAGATTGGGGTTTTTCGGCATGCTGTTCTCCTGATGCATCTGGCGCCAACCGCCGCTCTTTGCCATGGCAAGGTTGTGCGGGGATGGAACGATAAGGCCGGCATAATGACACTACGTTTGGTAAATTGACCATTAAGCCCACGCTCAAGAAGATGACAAAGATTGTCGAATTGTCCCATTTCGGCAATCTGTTCTTCATCCATGACGGCGGGCAACGCCTCAACAATGACAAGTTCAGCGAGCCAATCATGCTGCAGTAACGGGTCGGAGACGGTTGCCGGGAGAATGGCAAAAGTCACGTCAGCGATGCGTAGCAGTACCCATCCTTAAAGATATCAACATCTTAGTATTTGAAATGCTTAACTGGTTGTTAATATCATCTCGCCAGAATGGTACGCGCTGAAGCATGATGCTACGCCTTACGGACGAATTAAAAACGGACCTGAACATGCGCCGCCTCCACGTCTCCGCTCTCGCCCTTCGCCTGAATGCCCTGATCGCTGCGTTTGCGACTGTCTGGCTTTGCGCCATGCCGGCTGCCGCGCAGCAAAACAGCAACCAGTATTCGCTGCAGGAAGTCGTCGATGCAGGTCACGGCTTCTTCGGTTCGACCAGCGGCGGACTTGCGAAGGTGGTGGAAAACGCCTTCCAGAAATTCGGTCTGCCGAATGGTTACATCCTCGGCCAGGAAGGCTCCGGCGCCTTCATCGCCGGCCTCACCTATGGGGAAGGCCAGCTTTACACAAAGAATGCCGGCCAGCACCCGAGCTTCTGGCAGGGCCCGTCGCTTGGCATCGACTATGGTGGTCAGGGCACACGCGTGATGATGCTCGTTTACGATCTCCCATCGGTTGATTCGCTTTATGCCAGGTTCGGCGGGGTATCCGGCTCCGCATTTGTCGTCGCGGGCGTCGGCATGACGGTGCTGCGCAACGAAAACGTCATCCTCGTTCCGATCAGGACGGGTGTTGGCGCACGCCTGGGCGTCAATATCGGCTATCTGAAGCTGACCCGCTCGCCCACCTGGAACCCCTTCTGATTTTCCTTGTGGGTTGAGGCGAGTTGACGACAAACTGCGTGCTTGCCGCTTTCTGATCTGCATGCTTAAACGTGCATCCCTGCACATACACACCAAGACGGCCCGGTCGTGATCGAATTTGCTCTGCTTTTTGGCCTTGGCTTCCTGAGCGCCCTACTGATCGCGATGCTGGTTGCGCCTGCAATTCATCGCCGCATCGTTGTCTTCACCGAAAACCGCATCAGGGCCACGGTACCGATCAGTCCGCAGGAAGTGCGAGCCCAGCGCGACATGGCGCGCGCCGCCTACGCAGCAGAAAATGCGCGCACCAAGCAGGAGCTGGTGCAGGAGAAGGACAAGATCGTCTCTCTGACGTTGCAGGGCGACAACCTCAGGGACGAAGTCCGCAGGCTCACTGCCGACAATATCGAACTGAAGTCCGTTGCCGAAAATCTGGATGTTGCTGCCGCAGACTTGAAATCGCAGTTGCGTCAGGAAGAAAGCTATATCGCCGAATTGAAGGCCGCGCTGGAGGCCTCGGAAGAGCAGAGCATCGGCAAGGATATAGATATCCAGGAATTGAAACAGGAGATCGAGCTTCTCGTATCCAAGCGGGACAATACCCGGATAGACCTTTCGACCCGAGAGACCGAAGTCGAGAACCTGAAATTCCGCATCAGTGCCCTGCGAGAGGAACGTGATACTCTTCGCAAGGATGTCCGTATCCAGACGGCAAGGGCCAAGGAGGCCGAAACGCGCCTTGCCAACGAGGAATACCGTTCTACGAAGCTGGAAGACAAACTCACCAAGGAAGTGTCCCTGAGGACCGACAAGGAAACGGCGCTGGAGCGCCGCAACGAGGAGCTGGCCCGCTTGCGTGAAAAGATGACGGTCAAGAGCGAGATGAAGCCAGCCTTGGCAGTTGCAAAGGAAACACCCGCCAAGCCCTCGACAAAGGCCCCTCCGGTAAAATCGGATGACGATACGCAAGCCCGCATTACCCAGCTTGCCGGTGATTCGCGAAACCGTGCGACGGCGCTTTCGGAGCGCGTGGCGAATGCCAAGACGACCACTAACGACGACGTATTGCGCGAGGAAATGGCAACGATCGCCGCCAACATGGTGGCCATGACTTCGCTCTCCGAGGGCAAATCATCGCCGATCAATGCCATGATTGCCGGCAAGCCTGCGGGAGGCGAACGCCGGAGCCTCGCGACACGCGTCCGCTCGCTGCTCGAAACGACCAGCGGATCGACAACAAATCAATAAGCCTGGGATCGGTCAGATGCCCCCTTGGGCACTGGCAATTTGATAAAGCGCGATACCTGTTGCTGTCGCTGCATTGAGACTGTCGAGACCTGGCGCCTGAGCGATGCTGGCCGTCTCGATTTTTTCCATCAACGCCGAGGGCAGACCATTTCCCTCGCTTCCGGTCAAAAGCGCCATCCGCGGCTGCGGTTGAACCTTGCGGATTTCCGTTCGACCGGCAGGAGAAAGACCCCACACGGAAAAGCCGTTCTCGAAAAGACCAGACACCAGCTCCAGTGTCGTTCCGCCCCGCGCGTAAGGAACCTGCAAAACGGCACCGACCGACACCCTCAGGGACTTGCGATAAAGCGGATCGCAACAGCTTTCGTCTAACAGCACCGCGCTGACACCGAAAGCTGCCGCATTGCGAAAGATCGAACCGATATTGTCGTGATTGGATATGCCGATCGCGGCCGCCACAAGCGCACGGTCCGGCAACGAAGCAAGCAGTTCCGAAGCCTGCACGTCCCTCACCCGTTTGCCGACAGCAAGGATACCACGATGCAGGTGAAAGCCGACGATGCCGTCCAGCACCGCGCTGTCGGCGACATAGATGGGCACCTCGGCGGGAAAATCGACCAGAATGTCGGCCACCCCGGCAAGCCGATTTTCAAGAATGAGGATTTTCTCGGCTAAAAACTCGCCACCGCGCTTATGCGCCGCCGCCAGCATGCGCAGCACTACCGTTCCCTCGGCGATGAAACGTCCATGCCTTCCGACGAGATCCCGTTCACGAATGGAGCGGAACTCGTCGATGCGGGCATCATCCGCATTTTCAATGCGGATCACATTCATCACCGCCCCTGGCCCACGGTCACGTCGGCGATCACGCGACCGACGGAGAGATCGAAGATGAAGAGTTTCGGAGTGCCGTTCAGGGCACCGTAAAACAGCACCTGGCTACCCGAAAGCGAAACCTGCTGGATATCGAAGCCGGGCGGCAGGGCCGCGGTTACGGCAAGCGGCTGATCGGCGGGAACGGAGAAACCACCGGAAGTAGCGGCAATCGCAGGCGCTTCCGGGCGCTGGGAGATCTTGTAGACAATGGCGGCAATGACCGCCATAAAGCACACCACCAAGATACCGCCCGAAATGAGCTGCAGGCGCACCATCTTCTGGCGGATACGCTCCATGGCCGGATCGAGTGGCTGTTCCTTGTCCTCGAGATCGGGCTGCGGCATGGACTGTCCTTTGAACGGAATGATTGAATGAGCGAGACCTTTAGCGAAGCCGGGCTGCCAAGGAAAGTCCTGAATGCCGGAGAGGACGACGGCGGAAGGCTGGATGCCTGGCTGACGGCACAGGTTGACGGAGAATTGTCCCGCAACCGCATCAAGGCGCTCATCGAGGAAGGTGCGGTCACGATCAACGGCAAGGTCGTGACCGAGCCGAAGAAGAAGATTCAGCCCGGCGACGTGATCGAACTCGTCCAGCCTGAACCCGAGGATCCAGAGCCCAAGGGCGAGGATATTCCGCTTGAAGTTCTCTATGAGGATGACGACCTGATCGTCATCGCCAAGCCGGCCGGCCTAGTCGTCCATCCCGGCGCCGGCAACTGGACCGGCACGCTGGTCAACGCGCTCATCCATCATTGCGGCGCAAGCCTTTCCGGCATCGGCGGCGTCAAGCGCCCCGGCATCGTCCACCGCCTCGACAAGGAGACGAGCGGCGTCATGGTTGCCGCCAAGAACGACATCGCCCACCGCCATCTCGCCGAGCAATTCGCCGATCACGGCCGTTCGGGAGATCTGGAACGCGCCTATCAGGCCGTCGTCTGGGGCCGTCCAAGCCAGTTGAAGGGCACGATCGACGCGCCGCTCGGCCGCGCCACGGGCGACCGCACCAAGCGCGCGGTCAAGCGCGAGGATTCCGCCGACGCCCGTCATGCGGTCACCCATTACGAGGTGATGGAGCGCTTTCAGGAAACGCCTGACGCCACAGCGCTTGCCTCCCTGATCGAATGCAGGCTTGAAACGGGCCGCACCCACCAGATCCGCGTTCACATGGCGCATGTCGGCAATCCGCTGGTCGGCGATCCGGAATATTCCGGCGGCTTCCGCACCAAGGCGAACCGTCTACCCGAACCGGTGAGAAGCGTCGTCGCCGCCTTCCCGCGCCAGGCCCTGCACGCCTTCCTGCTGGCCTTTGAACATCCCCGCACCGGCGAGATCATGGAATTCGAAGCACCGATGCCAGATGACATGGCGGCACTGGTCGAAGCTCTGCGCGGCTAAGACAAAACTTGCGAAGCGGGCGTAACCTCGTCGCGAAGGATTACGCCCCATTTTTGGGTATGGAAACAAAACACGAACAAGCGTATATCTCGGCGATGATTACCGGGAGAATGCCCTGTCGCCATGTCCGTGAGCCATATGCAATCGACCAAACTGCTGGAGACCGAGCTCGTCACGGTCTGGGATGTCGTTTGCGACGGCGCATGCCGGCATATGAGTGAGGAAGAGACGGCCAGCAACACATGCCTCGTCTTTCCCTACCGCGGCGTCTTCATGCGCCATATTGGCGATGACGAGGCGGTGGCCGAGGCCAGCCAGGTTTTGTTCTTCAACAAGGGCGATGTCTATCGAATCAGCCACCCGGTAGAAGGTGGCGACTGCTCGATCAGCGTCAGCCTGCCGGAAGCCTTGTTCGACGAAGTGGTCCCCGCCCTCCATCGCCGCGCGGGAGAAAAATTCGCCTTCAACAAGCAGCGCCTCGGCATAGATGCCCGCGCGCAGGCACAGGTGGCCCTCTTGCGCCACAGCCTGCTCAACCGGATCGCCGAACCGCTGGAAGGCGAGGCTCTGGCGCTCACACTTGTACGTCGCTCCGTCGGCGAGCGGACCGCACGTCCCCCGACACCCGGTTTCAGCACCCAGAAACTCGTCAACCGCACCAAGCTACTGCTTTCCTCCGACCTCGCACGACGCTGGACATTGTCGGAGATTGCCAACGAGACCGGTGTGTCGCCCGTCTATCTCACCCAGGTCTTCCGCAAGGTGGAAGGCATGCCGCTTTATCGCTACCAGTTGCGCCTCCGGCTTGCCCGCGCGCTCGACCTGCTCGGCAGCTATGACGACCTGACCGAGCTCGGGCTCGATCTCGGCTTCTCCAGCCACAGCCATTTTTCCTCTGCCTTCCGGCAAGCCTATGGCCGCACGCCGGCCGAATTCCAGCGTTTTGCCGGACTGCGCTGACTGTCGCCGACATGACCGTTTAAGCGGCGCCGAACTGCAGATCGCTAAAGATTCTGACAGCGCAAAATCCCTGACGGGTGTTTCCTCAGCGTATCGAAACCAAACACCGGAGAGATGAGATGAAGGACAATACCTGCGCCGTGTGCGATTGCGAACTGGATGACACCCGCATCGCCGTCCGGATAGGCGGAAAGACCGTCGAAGTATGCTGCGAGGAATGCGCCACCGTTCTTCGTGAAGCGGAAGCCGCAGCACGCGCGGCGGCATCGACAGGAGCCCATACCGGCCACTGAGCCTCGGGCATGGCAATAACGGGAGCGGCTGAACAGCCGCCCCTTCCCGGCCAGAAAAGATTAGGCCGACACCCCAGGAGGATATCATGAAGAATGAAAACCGGGCGGCCTTTGGCCGCGCACCGGAACCGATAGACTATGCCTTCGATCTGCCGCCCGACGCGGACGGCAATACAAGCGTCTCATCGGAGTCGGCGAAGAAGAAAACCCTCTTCACCAATCCCATTGGCAGGATCACCGCATGGCTCAATCGGCGCCGCACCGCATTTGCGCTGATGGACCTGAATGACGAACAGCTCAAGGATATCGGCCTTTCCCGCTGCCAGGCCTGGGGCGGCTATAGCCGCTATCGCCGAAGCAGCGCACATGATCTGGAAAAACGCTGCCTCTAGCCCGGATACGTTCATGCCAACCAAACCACCCACCGATTGGGCGGCCGTGCATCTGAAAATCGATGCACGGCCGAATTCGATGTATCCAGAGAGATAAAAGCAACCAGCGGCTGAAACGACTGCATAAACACAATATTAAAATAATACATTTCCAATTTATGAAAATAATGTACTTATTTGGAATGCCTAGACCGAGGAAGATTCCTTGAAAACAGACAATAAAGATCAGAGTCAATCATTTTTGCTGCAGAGCAGCAAGAACATCAGGGAAATCAGGACTTCATAGATCATCCGTCCGCATCGACTTTCCTTGTCACATTCGCCTCACCGGGGCAGCCCTACGAACGGTAGAGGACCAGCGATATGAACGGAGATATCCGGAAATTCATCTTCAAGGACCTGCAAACCGTCGAGGGCTATATCGATCCGCCCGATGCGCTTGTTTTCATGGCCTTGCTGCAGGCGCAAAGCGCACATGGCTTGAGCGGCGGCATTGCCGAGATCGGCGTGTTTTACGGACGCTCTTACTTTCTCTTCAAAAAAGTCTGCGGCAGCACCGAAAAGATCCTCGCGATCGACCTGTTCGACATAGAGCAGAAGGCGGGAGAAACGGTTACGCAATATCGGCGTTTCATCGACAATGGAGAGAGGCTGAACCTGCCGGTGGATCAGGATCTGGTCATCAGCGGCGACAGCACGCAGCTTCAGCCAGACGAGATCGTCGGCAAGATCGGCCATACGCGCTTCTTCAGCATTGATGGCGGACATATGCTGCATCATGTGAGCGCTGACAGCATGCTGGCGCTCAGCACGCTGGCTCCGCACGGCATCATCGCGTTCGACGACACGTTCAATCCGGCATGGCCGGAAGTGACCGTCGGCGTGACCGACTTTCTGCGAGAACGACAGCACGAACTCGCAACCTTCTGCATGACCAAGTACAAGACCTATGTGTGCCGAAAGCAGTTTCACGATTTCTATCGCCGCATCATCGATGATGCCGCCGACCTTCGCGCCTTCGATCACGTCGAAACCGACTTCCTCGGCTCCAAGGCAGTAAGATTGCACAATCCGATAGCCCGCCGCATGGTCTATGAGATGATGGTCAGGTCAGGAATGAGAGCCCTTTCGGAACGGGTCTATCGCTGACCCGAAAAGGCTCAGGAGCATTACCAAAACGTAATGATATAACGCCTTCGTGATATCTTGAATCACTGTTCCGCCGTACTTACTTGATACCTGCATTGGTGCGGGATCGGGAACGATCCGCGCCATATTCGGTTCGCCTTCAAGCAGGGACAATAGACGTCTGAGGGAGCCGACAACGTTTGGAAAGGGGTGCTTTATGGCCCGCAATACTTTGCCTTCCATTACCGCCGGTGAAGCCGGCCTCAATCGTTATCTCGACGAAATCCGCAAGTTCCCCATGCTGGAACCCCAGCAGGAATACATGCTTGCGAAGCGTTACGCCGAGCATGGTGACCGTGATGCCGCCCACAAGCTGGTGACCAGCCACCTTCGTCTCGTGGCAAAGATCGCCATGGGTTATCGCGGCTACGGCCTGCCGATCGGCGAAGTGGTCTCCGAGGGCAATGTCGGCCTGATGCAGGCCGTGAAGAAATTCGACGCTGAACGCGGCTTCCGCCTTGCCACCTACGCCATGTGGTGGATCAAGGCTTCGATTCAGGAATACATCCTGCGCTCGTGGTCGCTGGTAAAGATGGGCACGACCGCCAACCAGAAGCGCCTGTTCTTCAACCTGCGCCGCCTCAAGGGCAAGATTCAGGCGATCGATGAAGGCGATCTGAAGCCTGATCAGGTCGCAGAGATCGCCACCAAGCTGAATGTATCCGAGGAAGAAGTCATCTCGATGAACCGCCGGCTTTCCGGCGACGCATCGCTGAACGCGCCTATCCGCGCCTCCGAGGGCGAAGCCGGCCAGTGGCAGGATTGGCTGGTGGATGACTCGGACAGCCAGGAAGACGTGCTGATCGAGCAGGACGAGCTGGACACGCGCCGCCGCATGCTGGCGAAGGCGCTCAGCGTGCTGAACGATCGTGAACGCCGCATCTTCGAGGCCCGCCGCCTGACCGAGGATCCGATCACGCTGGAAGAGCTGTCGTCGGAATTCGACATCAGCCGCGAGCGCGTCCGCCAGATCGAAGTCCGTGCCTTCGAAAAGGTGCAGGACGCCGTTCAGAAGGAAGCCCTCGCACAGGCCCAAGCCCTGCGCGTGGTCGACGCCTAACAATCCAGAAATAAAGACTAATTTAGAAAAGCCGCAGCCAAATGGTTGCGGCTTTTTTGTATATATACCTGTCTCAAAGCTGCGACACTTTGACCAGATTTCGAGTTCCCCTCACGCTGTCGTGCATCAAGTTCCGCATGCTTCCCCGCTAGAACCGACTGACTGCGCAAGGCAGAGCCTAGAGGAGAATAAGCAATGAAAGCAGCACGCTGGTACAGCGCCAAGGATATTCGCGTCGAGGAAGTCACCGAGCCGAAGCCCGCAGCAGGACAGGTGAAGATCAAGGTCAAATGGGCCGGCATCTGCGGCAGCGACCTGCATGAATATGTGGCAGGCCCGATCTTCGTGCCGGTCAAGGCTCCGCATCCGGTCAGCCACGACGTCGCCCCGATCATCATGGGCCACGAATTCTCCGGCGAAGTATCCGAAGTCGGCGAAGGCGTCGAGCGCGTCAAGCCGGGCGACCGCGTTGTTGTCGAGCCGATCCTCGCCTGCGGCAAGTGTGATGCCTGCTTCCACGGCAAATACAATCTCTGCGACAATCTCGGCTTCCACGGCCTTTCCGGTGGCGGCGGCGGTTTTGCCGGCTACACTACGGTGGGAGAGCGCTGGGTTCATAAGATGCCCGAAGGCCTGTCCTTCGAACAGGGTGCGCTTGTGGAGCCGGCAGCGGTTGCCCTGCATGCCGTGCGCATTTCCAGCCTCAAGGCCGGCGGGACCGCAGCCGTCTTCGGCGCCGGTCCGATCGGCCTGCTCGTCGTCGAAGCTCTGAAGGTGGCCGGCGCGTCCGCGATCCATGTCGTCGAGCTTTCTCCGCAGCGTGGCGCCAAGGCGATCGAACTCGGTGCGACCAGCATCATAGATCCGTCCAAGGAAAACGCTGCCCAGCGGATCCGTGAACTGACGCCCGGCGGTGTCGATGTCACGTTCGAAGTCACCGGCGTGCCCGCTGTCCTGCAGCAATGCATCGACGCAACCCGCTATGAGGGCGAAACGGTCATCGTGTCGATCTGGGAAAAGGAAGCCCCATTCCAGCCCAACACGGTCGTCCTGAAGGAAAAGAGCCTGAAGGGCACGATCGCCTATCGCGACGTCTTCCCCGCCGTGATGAACCTGATGGTCCAGGGTTATTTCTCGGCAGAGAAGCTGGTGACCAAGCGCATCGAACTCGACGACATCGTTGCCCAGGGCTTTGATACGCTGGTTGCGGAAAAGAGCCAGATCAAGATCCTGGTTCGCTCGCCCGATTGATCGATCCAAAAATCGCTTCAATTAACGACAAGCCCGCGGCCATTACCGCGGGCTTTTTTATTGCAGCTCTTCGCCTCAGCGCATGCCCGGCGGCATGTTGCGCTGTTCGGCCGCCATCATCTCCGCAAGCGCCGCACGGAAGAAATCGATCAACAGGAAGACCAGCAGGCTGACGCCCATCACCGGCAGGGCGATACCGAAGACAAGAGCCACGGCCAGTGCCGTGATCTTGGCAACCGGCGGCAGGTAGGAAAAGCTGCGGATCAGCGTTCGTGCCGATGCGCCGGGCGCGGGACGGCGCAGCCACCACATGCGGTAGCCGTAGATGATCATCGCTGTCAGCGCGAGGCCGAGCACCGCCATCAAGACCTGATTGGCAACACCGAACAGCACGCCCATATGGGCATCGATCCCCCAACGGATCAGCTTGGCGACGATCGGAAACGTTTCGAAATCCGCCCGGCTCGTGACGTTGAAATTGGAGGGATCAACGGCGATCGTATCCACCTGCGTCGGCCAGCTGCGATCATACTCGCTGACACGGAATGCCTGGCCGACGGTGCGCGGCGGCCGTATCTCGATCATCGGTGAATCGATGCCGACTGCGCGAGCTGAGCTGACTACCCTGTCGAAACGCGCAACCATATCCGCTTCGGAAACCGGCGGTGCAGTCTCGACCGCCGCACCCATGCCATGCGCGGCATGTTCGCCCAGAACAGGCGCTTCCGCCTGCGGATTGAGCGCCGTGGTGATGGCCGGCGTGATCCAGCCGACTTCGTTGCGGAACGTATCGATATTGCCACCCGCCCAGCGCGACCAGGTAAGCCCGGTAGCGGAGAGAAATAGCAATCCCAGCGCCGTCCAAAGGCCGATCAGCGTATGGAGCCTGCGCGAACGCTGCCAGTTGCTGACCTTGGCAGCCTTGGGACGTGCCACGCTTCGCTGCCAATACCACAGTAACATCCCGCCGAGGATCGAGAACCACAGCCAGGATGCGGCAAGCTCGCTGTAATGCCGCCCGATATCGCCGAGCAGCAGGTTGCGATGCAGGTAATCGAGCGTGATGCGGAACGGCAGGATGCCGCTCGTACCATAGGTGATCAGTTCACCCTGAACCGCCAGCGATGCCGGATCGACGAACACAGTGCGGGTTTCGGATTCCCCCAGATCAGGCTGGCTGAACATCACCCGCGTTGTCAGCCCGGGCGCGGTTGCGGGCCTCACGGCAAACAGCCGCGGCGCCTCTCCGATCGATGCCCTTGCCGCCGCGATCTGCTCCGACAGCGGATGCTCGGGGCCGGCAGTGCGCGCGACTAGCTGATCGCGATAAAGCAGGCTTTCGATCTGCGGCGTGAGCACGTAGAGCGTGCCGGTTACCGCAGCAACAAGCAGGAAAGGCCCGACGAACAGGCCGACATAGAAGTGCAGGCGCGTGATGAACTGCCTGATGGCGGCAAAGGACGGTTGCGCGGGCTCAGCCTGCATATGCGCCTCCCAAAAAGGACGCTGCGCACAGCGACGCCGGAAGAACTATCCGGGAAAAGGTCATGATGATCTCCAATAGGACGACAGCCGGTAACAGCCGGCAGAAAGGGTGACGTCAGACTGGAAAGATTGGTGGTCCTCTTGCATCGCCACTGAGACCGAGCCTGCGTGGCGCAACAGCGGCCTCGACCATGGCCACGAGCGTTGCCGCGTCGATCGCGATGCGCCCGACGGGTGCCGGCGCCTTGGACGGAATACCGACATGGACCGCAGCCGCCACCTGGCAGGCGGTCAGACAGCAATCCTTGGCATGCTTGGCGTTTTTCGGCTCACCCGAACCATGCGTCCCGCCATGGCCAGCATGCGGATCAACCGCATGCTGCGAATGATCACCGACACTATCGGTGGAACAGATGACCATTTCCGCAGGAGAGGCAAATGCCATCGCACCGGTGCCGAATCCGCCGATCAAGGCTTGCAGCGCCATCAGCACGCCGATCAGAGCGGCCAGCGGGCCGCCGCAAAATCCGTCTCTGATAAGGTGCCGAAGGAAACGCATGGCTGAACCTCATCACAATCAAGGTGATGATTGTCAATGCGACATTAGCGCATATCGTCGCGCGACATTCGGCCCAACCGCAACCCACCAAAAGAAAAAGCCCGCAAGGTTTTCAAACCTGCGGGCCTTCTGATTTTGCTTGAGCGATACTTACTGGCCGGTCTGGCCGGTCGTGTTCTGGCTCCACTCGCGGATCGCCTCGTCGAAAGCCTTCACGCCATCAGGTCCCTTCTGCAGGGTCAGCAGAGCGCGGCGACCGTTGCGATAGGCAAGCGGGATGTCGATCCAATTGCGGGTCCGCAGGAGCTCGAGATTGGTCCTCTGCGCATCCGGGAAGTCATTGAGCGCGATCATGTGGAAATCGTCGGTGATCTTCGCCGGAACGGCAACCAGTGCGTTTCCACGATCCTGCTCGGTCTGCTTCATCGCAATCCGCAGAACGCTGTCGATGGCGCCGCCTTCAAAGTCCGGTGGGACTGCGAAGACGATCTCGATCAGATGGCTCGCCGGCAGCGACGAATCGCTGTTCTTCTTGACGGTCAGAAGGGCTGTCAGGCCACGACCCGGAATTGTGATACGGCCCTGGACCACGGGTTCCGCCGGTCCCCCATTCTGGCCCGGCTCACGCTGGAGAGACCAGGAGACACTACCTTCGATAGCTGTTGGCGCGGATTGCCCGATACGCTCCTCGTAAAGGAACATCTTCTCGCCGGCAGCAGCAGGCACTTCGGTCGCCGAAGCGCCGGGCGTTGCCGGTGCCGCAGTTCCGGCAGGAGGAGTTGCCGTACCGGTGGTCGAAGGTGCCGCAGGTGCGGGATCGGCCGGCGGCGCATTCAACTGGGCAACAGACTGTCCCTCGGCATTTTGCGCGAGGCTACCCGCATCACCCGGGCCTGCATCGACTTCGCTTCCGTTTTCGAGAAGCCTCTGCGTGAACTTCGTCGCGGTCGACGAACCGTCAGCCGGCGGCGGCGTGGTCGTCTGTGGTTGCGCAGGCGTTGATGCGCTCGGCTGCGGCTGGGCAGCGGGCGGCTGTGCGGCAGTACCGGAATTTGCCGGCGCGCTGGCAGCAGGCGTTTGCTGAGCCGTTTCGCTCGTGCTGGAGCCCGACGGCATCAGACCGCCAACCATGTCGTTGAGCTTGTCGCGATACATCCAGGCACCATAAGCGCCACCACCGATGATGATCAGGCCCAGAAGCCCGAGGATCATGCCGGCATAGTTGCGCTTGCGAACCGGCGTCACCCGATAGGGCTTGGCCGGCGGCGACAGCAGATCGCTGAAATCATCTTCATCGGCCGCCTTTTGCGGCTTCTGCTCCGAAGAAGGTGCATCCTTCGTGTAGCCGATCAGATCTTCCAGATCGCTCCACGGGTCACGCTGCTCATCCTGCTGCGACTGCGGCTGTGCCTGAGCCTGTTTCGGCTGCTCCACGGGCGCGGAAGGCTGCGCGTTCACATAGGCTGCGAACGGGTCTTCGTCGACTTCGTCCGCCGGCCGGGATGTCTGCGGCATATCTGTCGCTTGCGGCATGCGGACCGGCTCGGCGGAGACATGCATCTCCTCCCCGAAATGGGCGGCGACCGGCGCGCTGCGATGTCCGGCATCGAGATGGCGGGTAAGGTCGTCGACCTCGTTCCACGCCGAGTCTGCACTAGGTTCTTCGGCCTGGTGAACCGGCTCCCGTTCCGGGGCGGCCCATGTCGTGTGGTCCGCAGATACGGTTTCCGGTGCGACGTAATCCTGCGTCGGCGCCTGCGGTTCTACCTGCCATTCAGCGGGAGCAGTGTCACGTTCCGCAAAAGACTGCGTTTCATGGCGTTCTTCGGCGAATGGAGAGGCTTCCTCGCGCGAATCAGCTTCAGGGCTATAGGTCGTCTCCTCGACAGCGACCTGCTGCGGATATTCGACCTTTTCCTCGGGAACGTCGTCACGCCAATCGCCGTAACGCTCTGCCACAGGCTCTTCGGCGGCCTCCCGCCAGTCGTGCTCTGCCGGTTTCGCTGCGGCCTCGGAATGTGGCGCTTCTTCCCAATGCGTTTCCGGCTCGCGATAGGGTTCGGCTACGGTTCCTGCCTCGGCAGGTTCCTCTTCCCTATAGGGTTCGGCAAGAGAATGCGAAGCGGCAAGCTCTTCCGCATGCTGTGGTTCCGCGGCTGCTGCCGGCACTTCGGCATACTCCTCGACCGGTTCCGGCGCCTCATAGGGCACCGGCGCAGGAGCGACAGCTACCTCCGGCTCCGCCGGAAGCGCTTCCGCATGCTCGGTCTCGACCTCGATGATGGCCGCTTCCAGCTTGTCCATCTGCCGCCGCAGCATTTCCTCCGGCGGACGAGGCTTCATGTTCTCAAGCTGGCGCTGGACGGCACCGCGGGCCTTTTCATAAACCCGCGTGCGCGCCTCGGGCGTGTTGGTCGCCAAACCGTCAACAGCGCGGCGGATCACCGCTACAAAATCAGCCATCAGCACTTTCTCATGGTAGCCGGCATCGGCCGGCCGAATGGATAATCAATTCTTGACATTAATCTTCAAACGGGTCGGTCACAAGTATCGTGTCGTCGCGTTCCGGGCTTGTGGACAACAGTGCAACCGGGGCACCGATAAGCTCTTCGACCTGGCGCACATACTTGATCGCCTGGGCAGGAAGTTCGGCCCAGGTGCGGGCGCCGACCGTCGATTCCTTCCAGCCTTCGAGCGTGATGTAGATCGGCTCGACACGCGCCTGAGCGGCCTGCGAAGCCGGCAGATAATCGATTTTCTGGCCGTCAAGCATATAGCCGACGCAGATCTTCAGCTCTTCGAGACCATCGAGAACGTCGAGCTTGGTCAGCGCGATGCCGGTAATGCCGTTGGTTGCAACCGACTGGCGCACAAGAGCAGCATCGAACCAGCCGCAACGGCGCTTGCGGCCCGTCACGGTGCCGAATTCATGACCTTTTTCCCCAAGAAACTGTCCGATTTCGTCCGTCAGTTCCGTCGGGAACGGGCCTTCGCCGACGCGCGTCGTGTAGGCCTTGGTGATGCCGAGGATATAACCGAGCGAACCCGGCCCCATGCCGGAACCGGCAGCGGCCTGGCCGGCAACGGTGTTGGACGAGGTGACGAACGGATAGGTACCGTGGTCGATATCGAGCAGCGAGCCCTGCGCACCCTCGAACAGGATGCGCGAACCCTTGCGGCGCTCCTTGTCCAGCAACTGCCAGACGCTGTCCATGAACGGCAGGACCGTATCGGCGATGGAGGTCAGTTCCTCCATGATGTCCTTGTGCTCGACTTCCGGAGCACCGAAACCACGACGCAGGGCATTGTGATGGGTGAGAATGCGCTCGACCTTGGCTTCCAGCGCATCGCGGTCGGCCAGATCCATGACGCGGATGGCGCGGCGGCCGACCTTGTCTTCGTAAGCCGGGCCGATGCCACGGCGGGTCGTGCCGATCTTCGTGCCGCTGTTGGAGGCGGCATCTTCACGCATACCGTCGAGTTCGCGGTGGAGCGACAGGATCAGCGTGGCGTTTTCAGCGATTCGCAGATTTTCGGGGGTTACCGTCACACCCTGGGCAGCAAGTCGCCCCATTTCGGCAATCAGCGCATGCGGATCGACGACGACGCCGTTGCCGATGACGGCCATCTTGCCTGGACGAACGACGCCGGAAGGCAGCAGCGACAGCTTGTAGCTTACGCCATCGATGACGAGCGTATGGCCGGCATTATGACCGCCTTGGTAACGCACAACGATGTCGGCGCGCTCCGAGAGCCAGTCGACAATCTTGCCCTTGCCCTCATCACCCCATTGCGAACCCACTACGACACAGTTCGTCATATCTGCTTCCTGCCCTTTGGACGAAACCCGCTCGACGATGCCGGTCTATGACCTCGATCGACAGCGAGCCTTACACAAGTTCTTTTTCTCGAAGCCGGTCGGTCACGGCCAACGGCTCCACAAACGCGCGCATCTATAATGCCTTGGCGTGAGGAAAGCGACCTGTTTGTGACTGCGACAAGGTTTTTGCGTGACAAAGGCCAAAACCGCACGCTATTTGCCAAATCGTAAGAGCATACTGGCGTCGGCAGGGCGGCGTGTCTAGGAGGCAACGTGCATCGCCAAGCCTATCTGTTTCTCGTCATCGCCACGCTTTGCTGGGGCGGCAATGCAGTCGCAGGCAAGCTTGCGATCGGCCATATCAGCCCGATGATGCTGACCTTCTGGCGCTGGTTCTTTGCCGTCGTCATCATCTTCGCCATCTCGCTGAAGGATTTGCGCCGGGACTGGCCGGTGATCCGCGCGAATATTCCCGTGCTCGGCTTCCTCGGCATCGTGGGCTACGTCGTCTTCAACGCGGTGCTCTACACAGCCGTAACCTATACAAGCGCGATCAACGTCACAGTCGAGCAGACGCTGATTCCCGTCCTCATCTTCATCCTGAATTTCGCGTTGTTCAGAACGAAAGTGTCCTGGCTCCAGATCGTCGGTTTCAGCCTGACCGCAATCGGTAGTCTGTTGACTGCGGCTCACGGGGATTTCGCCACGCTCGTCACCCTGACGGTCAATTTCGGTGACGCGATCATGATCATAGCGATCGCCGCTTACGCCTTGTACACGATCGCGCTCAGATGGCGCCCGCCGATCAGCTGGAAAAGCCTGATGGCGGTGCCGGCGCTATTTGCGCTTGTCTTCAGCATTCCGCTCGCAGGCTGGGAATTTTCGAGTGGCGGCATGATCTGGCCGGATATGACGGGCTGGATGGTGGCGCTCTACACGGCCGTATTTGCCTCACTCGTGGCTCAGGTCCTCTATATCAGAGGCGTGACGGACATTGGCGCCAACCGCGCCGGGCTGTTCATCAATCTCGTGCCCGTCTTCGGTACGCTTCTCTCGGTCATGCTTCTCGGCGAGCAGTTACAGCTGTTCCATGTCATTGCGCTGGTCCTGGCGCTTGGCGGCATAGCCATAGCCGAACGCGGAAAGCCGGCCCTCACCTGAGGTCCGGCAAATGTCGAAATAGAGACAATAGAGACAGGCGCAACACCCGCTGGCAATCAGCGCCGACCATCCGCGAGTACTAGATGTCGATGCAGTCGAAGCAATCCTGCACGGCTATCGACTTGGCTTCATCTGAGCCAAACATGTCGAAATAGACATCCAGGTCGGTAATCGCATGGTCCACTTCGGCCTGTTTGACGACAACGGATGCAAGTTCGCGTGCAAAGCCGCCTGGGCCAGCAGCACTGGCTTCCTTGCCGTGGATAAGTGCGGCCAGAACAGCCGCCGAAATAATAAGCTTCCTGATCATTGCCTGAACCCTGTTTTACGGACGGCTCTCTGGCCATCGCGTTTCGTTCTGGCACGACTTTAGGCGGGACAACTTTTCGGCGGGCTTAAATGGAAAGATGCAATTTTACTGAAATGGCTCTTTTTCCCGCCTTGGCACAGGAAAGATCACCCGTCAGGCATAAAGCAGATTAGGCAACCGGTCACTTTTCGGCATCACGCCCATCCACACGACGTTGACGCCAGTTGAGCCTGCGGCCACCATCGTCATCATGCCTGTTGCGGATACGTCGAACGAGCAGCCATATTGCTATCACAACGATAGGCACGGAAGCCCCGGTCAGTACCTCCGGCATGATCGCCAGCCCGACATAGTGCAGCGACTTCGCAAGATAACCGACCAGCCCGATCACATAATAGGAAATTGCAGCAACCGACAGACCTTCGACGGTTTGCTGCAGACGCAATTGCAGGTGCGACCGCTTGTCCATCGAAGCAAGTATCTCGGTATTGAACTTTTGCAGATCGACATCGATCCAGCTACGCAGCAGCGCCGTGGCACGGGTCAGCTTTCGGGACAGGTTCATTTGCCGCTCTTCGACCGACTGGCAGGTTCGCATGGCCGGCGCAAGACGGCGATGGAGAAAGGCGCCCAGCGTCTCACTGCCGGGCAGAGCCTTTTCCGCCAACATGCCCACACGGTCGAGAACGATGTCGTTATAGGCGCGGCTTGCGCCGAACCGGTAAAGGCTGAGCGCGGCATTGGCTTCCAGCTCCGCCGCAAGCGTGGTGATTTCCAGAAGCATCTCGTCCGCCTCGTCACGCGCATGCTGCTTCATGCGTTGCGTGATTGCGGTAAACCGGGCCTCGAACTGCCTGATTTCCGGTGAAAGGCTCTGCGCCATCGGCAAGCCCATCATCGCCAGCGTGCGATAGGTCTCGATATCGAGAATACGCTGGACGAGCATGCCACGCGCAGCATCGGTCATGCCGTGATCAAGCACCAAAAACTTCGTCAGCCCATCGCCATCCTGCCGAAAATCGGTGATCAGCGTTGCCTGATTATCGGCCACCATACTCTGGCAGAGGCTCGTCGGATCGAAACGGGAGGTAATATCCGACATATCGTCGCCCGCAGGCCGAACCTCTATACGCACACCGGAAATAAACGGACCGGGCGCGGCAAAGCTCGCGCCGAACGGGTTGACCGCAATTTCGCCTCCGAATGTCGCCGGCGCAGGCGTGTCCCAGAAATAGGTCGAAAATTCCGTATGTCGTTCCCAGCGCAGCGTGCCGCTGCCCCAGCTCATCGTGTGGTGGCTGGTATCGGGAGACGGTGCAGGCACGCCCTGCCCCAGAGAAAGCTCCGCAAGGATGGAATGGTCTGCGGACAGATTGGCCTCCGTAAGGAACGCCAGTTGGAAGATAACCCGTGGTAGCGGCAGCAGCGTGTAGGGTCGCGCATGGATTTCACCGAGCGCTCGCGCTCTCACATCAGCGACCGGAAACGAAAAACTGCGCTTGGACATGCATGCTTCCCCAATTGGGCTTTTCAAAACCCACCTTCATGCTTGACTATTATCAAATGCGTGTGACCGCACGACGTGGCGCTTTGCCGCAGAATCCGCTGTTCAAAGCATCCTTGCAAGGACCATGCTGCTCACAACTTCGGGGAACATGCGATCCTTAAACTTTTCATTAAATCTTAAGAGTCATCTATCGGGCATGACCCGTGTTTCTGCGATGCGTATTGCGTTTTTCATCGCGCTCCTCACTCTCGCCGGCTGCGCCAGCGCACCCAGCAGGATTAGCAACGCCTGCGCGATTTTCGAGCAGCGCGACGGTTTCTTCAACAATTGGGAACGACAAGCACGTGCCGCAGAGCGCGAATACGGCGTGCCCGTACCGATCCTGATGGCGACGATCTACGTCGAATCAAGCTTCCGGGCCAATGCCCGTCCGCCCCGCAAATGGTTCCTCGGCTTCATCCCCGGCAAGCGGGCATCATCGGCCTATGGTTACGCGCAAGCCCTCGATGGCACCTGGGCCACCTATCAGCGTGCCACCGGCCGCTGGGCAGCTCGCCGCAATGACTTCGGCGATGCGATCCGTTTCGTTGCTTGGTATCATAACCAGACGGCGGCACGGAACGGCGTTGCCCGAAACGACGCTTACAATCTTTATCTCGCCTACTACGCCGGACATGCGGGATATGACCGCGGCAATTTTAGCGGCAGCCTGAGGCAGACTGCTCAGAAATCGGCAGGAATGGCAGCACGTTACGCAGCACAGTTGAAGGGTTGCGGATACTGAGCATGAAGGCGGAGCCAAGCGGGCTTGCGAACCCTTCGATCACACGACGGCGTATCTGGAGAAAGAGCAGCCCGCTCTTTCTCGCAACACCTGCCTCACATCCGAAGATAATCAGGACCGCGCATTATCGGAATGGACGATGCGCGGCCGGCTGGGTTCCCAGATCCTGACACCGTCCCGGCCATCACGCTTTGCCGTGTAAAGCGCCTCGTCAGCGCGAGCAATGAGGCGCACTGCATCCGTCGGCCCCGAACCAGACCCAAGCGTGGCAACACCGATGCTGACAGTCACGATACCCTTGTCGCTTCCCGTATGAGGAATGCGCAGCCCCCTCAATCGCTCGCAGAACTCCTCCGCAATCTTCAGTGCCGCCGCTTCATCGATATCCGGCAGAACCAGTGCGAGTTCCTCTCCACCATAACGGGCGGCCCGGTCACTGGTCCGGCGGGCTGCCGCTCTCAGGCAATCGGCGACTGTCTTGAGGCAGGAATCGCCCGCTCCATGGCCATAGGTATCGTTGAAGCGTTTGAAGTAATCGACATCGATCATCAGAAGTGCGAGCGACCCTTCGCCACGCGCAACCCGATCGAGCTCCTCGGCCATCACCGCATCGAAAGCGCGGCGGTTCAAAAGTCCGGTCAGACTATCCGTCTCGGCAAGCACGGAAAGCCTGTCATTCAGGTTCTGCAGTTCCAGTTCATGCTGTTTGGCGGCGGTAATGTCGGAGCAGATGACGAAACAGGCCCCTTCCGGCGTCGGACGCGTACGGGATTCGATCCAGCGCCCGTCGGCAAGCGGAAACTCAACGGTGCCGCCCTGTTTCAACCGCCCAAGCGCGATATCCACCCACTGCGCGACCTGCTCCTGTGGTATCCCGACGAGTTCGCCGCGAGCAATCGATGCATAAAGAATGGCGGCTGCCGGCGTACCGGGAACGCGCAGATCGGCGGTAACGGAAAACATTGCCCGGTAGCGCTCATTACAAAAGACGAGCGTGAGATCCTTGTCGAACATCACGAGACCATCGGAAATGCTGGACAGAGCTTCGGCAGCACGCCTGTCGCTCTGTGTAAGGGCTGCCTCAAGCAGCTTCTTGTCGGTCGTATCGCGGCTATGGGTGATGAGCCCGATGATATTGCCGTCAATGTCGGTGAACGGGGCCTTGAGCGTGGAAAGATAAGACCGGCTGCCATCCATTCGGGCAAGCATCTGCTCTTCGACTATCGCAGTTCCAGCCTTCAACGCCTTTTCCTCGTCGGCACGAAAAGCTGCGGCCACTTCCTGGCAGAAGAAATCGAAGTCTGTCTTTCCGATCAGCGCATCGGCATTCTCCGCCTGCATCAGGGTGGCGGTGGCCGGGTTCGCCATGATGAACCGGCCTTCACGATCCTTCACATTCAGCGCCTCCGGCAGGCTGTTGATGACATGGCGGTACATGTGGTTTCGCGCCTCCGTCTCCCTCCGCCTGATCTCGTTGGCAAGCGCGACACAAGCCATCAAGGTCGCCACGAAAACAAGCGTCATGTAAGGCAAACGAATCTGAGGGCCGGTATCGATATCCTGATAGAGGGCGTAGACAAAACCCGGCGCCATCGCGCCAATCGCCATCACCAGTGAAAACAGCACGTTCGCCTTGAGAGACGGCGCATCCTTCGTCTTCAAACGCCAACCGACAAGCCCGGCAGCGCAGGCGAATGCTATTCCGACCAGTCCGATCGTAGCCCCTGCTCCACCAAGATAAACGCGGAAAGCCGCCGCTATGATCGTGGTCACGATACCCGCAAGAGGGCCGCCGATAAACGCAGAGGTCCCGATCATCGTCATCCTCAGATCGATGAAGAAACCTGAGCCGAGCTGGAACGGGATCAACATCAGGCTGATCGCCCCAAGGCCGAACAGGATACCGAAAGCCCATCCCCGAATGGATTCTTTCTGACCGAAAACCGGCAGGCGAATGTTGGACCAGAGCGATATGACCAGCGCCACCACCGCCATATTCGCAAGCAATCCAACCCAGAGACTGTTCAAATCTTTAACCCTCGCACCAGCATCATGCTGGCTTCTATCCGACCCATTGTACGGTTTCCCCCACAAGGTTTGATTAGCGGAGATCGACGCCGGAGGGAAAAGCTTTAACCAGAGTTAACAGAAACTTACTCAGTTTTATCGGCCTGAGCGCCGGACCCGGCGAGAATATCCCCGCGAGCGGCAAAGCCGCCCGCGGACAGCAGCCTTCAATTGCCGTAACCGACGACGCTCTTGATCTCGAGGAAGTCGTGAATGCCCCAGTCGGCATATTCGCGCCCGTTGCCGGACTGCTTGTAGCCGCCGAAGGAAGAAAACAGATCCCAATCGGGATAATTCAGATAAACCGACCCGGCCCTCAAATACGGCGCGATCTTCCTCGCATGTTCCGGCTCGCCCTGCACATAGGCGGCAAGACCATAGGGCGTATCGTTGGCGATCTCGATTGCCTCTTCCTCGCCGTCATAAGGCAGGATCGACAGAACCGGACCGAAAATCTCTTCCCGCGCGATCGTCATGTTATTGTTGACGTTACCGAACACGGTCGGGCGAATATAATAGCCACGGTTCAGGTTCTCCGGTCGCCCCGGACCGCCGGTGACCAGCGTAGCGCCTTCCGAAATACCTGCCTCGATCAGACGCTGAATCTTGTCGAACTGCACCTTGCTGACAACCGGACCAAGATCAGTTCCCTCAGCTTGAGGATCGCCGGTGACCAGCTTCTCGGCAGCCTCCCGTGCAACGTTGAGCGCCTCTTCATGCCAGGCACGCGGCACCAGCATGCGCGTCGGCGCATCGCAGGACTGGCCGGAATTGCCGAAACAACCGGTTACCCCATCGGCCACGGCCTGTTTGAGATCAGCATCAGGCAGAATGATGTTTGCGGACTTGCCGCCAAGTTCCTGCGCCACGCGCTTGACAGTGTCGGCAGCCGTCTTCGCCACAATGATGCCGGCACGCGTCGAGCCGGTGAAGGACACCATGTCGACGTCCGGATGCCCCGCCATCACCTGCCCCACATCCGGGCCGGTGCCGTTGACCATGTTGAACACACCCTTCGGCACTCCCGCCGCCTCCATCACCTCGGCGAAGATAACGCCGGAGATCGGTGCGATCTCGGAGGGTTTGAGCACCATCGTGCAGCCGGTGGCGATTGCCGGACCGACCTTGCAGGTAATCTGGTTGAGCGGCCAGTTCCATGGCGTAATCAGCGCCACGACGCCGATCGGTTCCTTGACGATACGCGTCGTACCGCGATCCTCGATGAACTTGTAGGTTTCGAGCGCAGTGATCGTTGCGCTCAGATGGCCATGGCCGGCTGCGACTTGGGAATCGCGAGCGAACGCAATCGGCGCGCCCATCTCGCGGCTGACTGCCTGGGCGATATCCTCGGCACGTTTTTCATATTCCCAGAGAATTCGTTTCAAGAGCGTAAGCCGCTCGCTCTGCGTCCATCTCGAAAATACCGGAAACGCAGCTTTGGCAGCAGCGACAGCCTTGTCGACATCTGCCTTGGAGCCGAGTGCGATCTGCGTGAAGGGCTCTTCCGTGGAGGGATCTATGACATCGAGTGCGACGGGGACCACCGGCTCCACCCATTCGCCATTGATGAAGAATTTCAGGTGATTGCTCATGCCATCCTCCGGGCTTGCGCGCTATGATGAAGGCACTATCGGCCAACACCATGCGCTTCCGCAAGCCCGGAGAGCAGACTTTGAAAGATCAGGCCTGTCCGCCATAGGGAGCGAGGAATGCCTTGATCGCCTCGATCTCGTTCGGCCGGATCTCATGGCCGCCTGCGTGCCATTCGAACGTCACAGCATCGCCCTGCCGCTTGAAATATTCGCCAAGCTCAAGTGTTGCGGGCACCGGACAGATCGGATCACGCTCGCCAGCCGTAATCAGAACATGCGCCTTCTCAGTCACTTTGCGCTCGGCCGGCTGGAACGGGATCAGCGGATGCATCAGCACACCGGCTTCGATGAGGCTGGGTTTCTCGATCATGATGTTGGCGAGGATGTTCGCGCCGTTGGAAAAGCCGAGGCCAAGCACGGTTGAAGACTCGTAACGCTCGCGATTGGCGGCAATGAAGTCGCCCATGCGCTCGGTGGCACGAGCAAGGTCGTCGCAGTCATAGACACCTTCCGCCTTGCGCCGGAAGAAGCGCGCAGCACCATGTTCGGAAACGTCGCCGCGCGGCGAGACAACTGTCGCACCAGGCAGAAGGCGACTACCGAAATCGAAGAACTGGTTTTCGTCGCCGCCCGTACCGTGAAAGACGAACAGGATCGGCGATCCGGGCGCACCGGGGCGCACCCGGTGCAGATAACTGTCGTAACTCATTGAAATCTCCTGAACGGTATCGGCAGGGCGCGAACGCCCTGCCCTGAAATGGCCTTAGGCAATTGGTTCCAGATGTTCTTCGAGCGCCTTGCGCAGATGCTCGTGCTGGGTCGGCAGCTTCAGAGCTTCGCCGAGATGCGCGGTGTCTTCATCGCGGTCGAAGCCAGGCTCGTTGGTGGCGATCTCGAACAGGACGCCACCTGGCGTGCGGAAATAGATCGCCCAGAAGTAATCGCGGTCGATCACCGGCGTGACCTGATAGCCGGTATCCATCAGCGCCTTCCTCACTTCGAGCTGCTTTGCACGGTTCTCGACGGCAAAGGCGATATGATGCACGGATCCGGCACCAAGACGGGCGCTCGAAATATTCGGCATCGTCTCGACGTCGATGAAGTCGGCACCATTGCCGCCCGGAATGCCGAAGCGGGTAACGCCATCCCTGGCATCGACCTGCTCATAGCCCATGAACTTTAGAAGCTCGGCCGTTGAGCCTTCATCACGAAGACGCATCGACGCGGAGTGGAACCCACGGATTGCCTCCTCTGCACCGACACCATTGCCGATCCAGGGCGCACGATTGTCATCCCTGACTTCGACAAGCGCAAAACCGTCGCCATCGGGGCCGGCAAAATGCAGTCGCTTCTCACCGAAAGCTTCATCGGCTTTCAACCCATCGGCACCAGCCTTGGTCAGCCGATCGGTCCAGTAACCAAGAGAACCTTCAGGCACGGAAAACACGGTCGTACCCACTTCGCCGGTGCCGGGACGGCCCTGGGCAATATGCGGGAAGGGAAAGTAAGTCATCACCGAACCCGGTGTGCCGACTTCGTCCCCGTAGTAGAGATGATAGACATCCGGCGCGTCGAAATTGACGGTCTTCTTGACCCGGCGCAGGCCGAGCGTGTCGGTGAAGAATTTATTGTTGGTGGAGGCACTCGCGGCCATCGACGTGACGTGGTGCAGGCCCCTGATCTGGGTAATCATATCAAACCCCTTGTTCCTTTGGAGCCGCCTCGCGGCCCGCTGTTCATGGGGTGATATTTGGTCGATCAGACGCAGATTGGATAGATAAACACATCCGAACGGATTGTTCGCTTATCGTTGACGAAGAATGCGTACCGTTCACTGATCAGACAGTTTCCGGCAATTGCCAATCGACAGGATCCTTACCGATCGACTGCAGATACTCATTGGTCTTGGAAAACGGGCGCGAGCCGAGAAAGCCGTTATGGGCAGAAAGCGGCGATGGATGCGCCGATTTCAACACCAGATGCCGCTCCTGATCGACGAAGGAGGCTTTCTTCTGAGCGTAGGAACCCCAGAGAATGAAGACGATCCCATCGCATTCGTCGTTCACCGTGCGAATGACGGCATCGGTGAATTTTTCCCAGCCCTGGCCCTGATGCGCCGCCGCTTTACCCTCTTCCACCGTCAGCACGCTGTTCAGGAGAAGCACGCCCTGTTCGGCCCAGCTTTCGAGGAAGCCGTGTTTTGCCGGCGGAATGCCGAGATCGGCCTGCATTTCCTTGTAGATATTGACGAGCGAAGGCGGCGTCTTCACCCCCGGCTGCACCGAAAAGCACAAACCATGCGCCTGGCCAAACCCGTGATACGGGTCCTGACCGAGAATGACCACCTTCACCTCATCGAGCGGGGTAAGGTCTAGCGCGCGAAAATACTCGGAACCCTTTGGGAAGATTCGTTTTCCCGCCTGTTTTTCGGAGACGAGAAAACGTTTGAGATCAGCCATGTACGGGTCTGCGAACTCGCCCTCCAGAGCGAATTTCCAGCTCTCTTCCAGCTTGATCTCACCTTCAGCCATGCCATTCACCTTTTACTGGAAACGTCCGCCACGCTGGATGACTTCCGTCTTGTAGCCATCCGGATCTGTCACGAAGAAGAACCGCGCAAACGGCTTGCCCTCATGCGGCATCTCGACGAGCTTGCCGACGGTGAGGCCCAGATCAGTGAAGCGCTTATATTCGGCCTCGATATCCTCGACCGTCACGGCCAGATGGCCGTAACCGTTTCCGAGATCATAGGCTTGCTCGCGCCCTGCATTGACGGTCAGCTCCAGCTCGAACCCGGTTTCCGGGTTCGAGAGATAGATCAGCGTGAAGCCGTCGAAGGGCACGCGGCTGGCGACTTTCAGACCAAAGGCCTTGTCATAGAAATCGACTGACCGCGTCTCTTCGAGAACACGGATCATCGAATGGACCATCTTGGCCATGGCTATGTTTTCCTTAACTCATCACGTGGTTCGAGCGCTTATGCCAGTCCCAGGCTGATTTGATAATGTCGTTGAGCGTATATTGCGGCTCCCAGCCCAGGACTTCGCGCGCCTTGTCGTTATTGGCTACGAGCGAGGTGGAATCGCCCTCGCGACGGCCGACATACTCCACCGGGAACGGCTTGCCGGAAACGTCCGAAATTGCCGCAAGCAGCTCTTTCACTGTCGTGCCGGTGCCGGTGCCCAGGTTGAGCTCAACCATGTCGCCACCAGCCAGCAGATAGTCGACGGCGCGCACATGCGCATCGGCAAGGTCGAGAACATGGATATAGTCGCGCACACAGGTGCCATCGCGCGTGTCGTAATCGTCGCCGAACACCTTGAAGCCCTGACGACGGCCGAGGGCGGCTTCGATGGCGAGCGGGATCGCATGGGTTTCCGGCGTATGCCACTCACCGATCCGGCCCTCGAAATCAGCGCCTGCGGCATTGAAATATCGCAGCATGACCGATTTCAGGTCCATATACTGGCCGTAGTCCTTCAATGCCTGTTCGATAATGTACTTCGTGCGGCCATAGGGATTGATCGGCGCCTGGCCATGGCTCTCGTCCATCGGCACCTGAACCGGCAGACCATAGGTCGCGCAGGTGGAGGAGAAGACGAAGGCCTTCACACCGGCCTGAATAGCAGCCGACATCAGCGTCAGCGCGCCGACCACGTTGTTGTCGTAGAAACCGACCGGGTTCTTGACCGATTCCCCTACTTCGATGAGAGCCGCGAAATGCAGAACCGCTTCGGGCTTGTGTTTTGCAAACACTTCATCCAGTCGCGCATGGTCACGGATATCGCCCTGTTCGAGCTCGCCCCAGCGGACGAATTCCGCGTGTCCATTCGAGAGATTGTCGAAAACGACGGGCTCGTAACCTCTTTCAGCCAGTACCAGACACGTATGGGAGCCGATATAACCGGCACCGCCCACCACAAGCACTTTCTTCTTCGACATCATGTCCTCAAAGGTTGTTGAAGCCGGCGGCAATATAGCTCCCCGGGATCAAATGGGAAGGGCGCATGCTGCACATGCACAGCAGCTAAAAATTGCGGTGCGATCTTGTCGGGCCGAGTTGACTCTTTACATGAGGACGCGGCAAGCAAACTTGTCTATCCTGTTCAGGTTTTCGCCATAGGCCTTTCATGCGTTACATCTTTCTCTGTCTCGGCTGGTTCTTTGTGGCACTTGGCGTGGTCGGTGCATTTCTGCCCGTTTTGCCGACGACGCCTTTTCTGCTGCTGGCCGTCGCCTGTTTCGCGCGCTCCTCGCCGAAGCTTGAGGCCTGGCTGATGAACCACAACACATTCGGCCCGCCGCTGAAAAACTGGCGTGAGCGCGGCGCGATTTCACGGCGCGCGAAAATCACGGCGATCTCGCTCATGGCTCTGAGTTATGCCGGTTTTTGGTTTGGCTCCCACCCTTCGGCATGGCTGGCCATACTCGTCGCAGCCCTCATGATCGGCCCCGCGATTTTTATGATCACAAGGCCGAGCGCCTAAAATCACCGGTTCCGCGACTGCGGCAAAACATAGGGAATATGCGCCGCAGGCACGCGACCGACCGCACCCGCAATGCCATAGACCGAAGCAATGATGTCGTCGCTCACCGTCTCATGGCAGGCACCTTCCGCGACCACCCGGCCGTGATGCAGCACCACCAGATGATCGGCAAATTCCGCCGCTAGATTGAGATCGTGCAGGATGGCGAGCACCATGCCGCCGGCTGACGCAAAATCCCGAGCAGTCTCGAGCACCGAAATCTGATGGCCGAGATCGAGGCTTGCAGTCGGTTCATCTAGGAAAAGCGCCCGCGGCACGCCATCGACGACGGCCTGCGGCACCTGTGCGAGCGCGCGGGCAAACTGCACCCGCTGTTGCTCGCCGCCCGACATTGACGGATAAGGACGGCTCTCGAAGCCTCTCAGCCCCACGCGCGACAGGGCCTTGCGCGCTTCTTCGCTGGGGTTGAGCGCGCCATGCGCCACAGCGCCCATGCGGGCAATCTCCAGTGCCGTGAACGGGAAAGCAAGCTGCGTCGCCTGCGGCAGCACTGCACGGCGTCTGGCAAGATCGGCCGGCTGGCAGAGATCGACGCTCGTCCCATAGTACGAGACAAGACCGCTATCCGGCTGCATCTCGCCCGACAATACCTTCATTAACGTCGATTTGCCGGCTCCGTTCGGGCCGATGACGACGGTAAACTGGCCGGGCTTCAGCTCGATCGAGATGTCGTCGATCAGCTTGCGACCTGAACGGCTGGCGGTGACCTTATCGGCAATGATCATGGCAGATCCCGCGCGCCGATACCATTCTTGCCGATCAGCAGGAACAGGAAGACAGGTGCGCCGAACAGTGCGGTAATGACACCGATCGGCAGTTCAGCAGGTGCTGCGACGGTGCGCGCAACACTGTCCGCGATCAGGAGCAAGGCTCCTCCACCCAATGCTGATCCCGGCAAAAGGAAACGATGGGACGGCCCCATCGCAAGCCTGAGCAGATGCGGCACAACGATGCCCACAAAACCGATAGATCCGGCGACCGCCACGGTAGAGCCACAGGCCGCCGCCACGGCGACGATGACAATCTTCTTCAACCGCTGAACCGGAATACCCATGTGAAAGGCCGCCGCATCGCCGAGAATCAACGCATCGAGACCTTTGGCGACGAAAGGAATGATCCCCATGACGAAAACGATGAAAGGCAGGATCGAGAGCACGCGGCCATAGGTGGCGCCACCCAGAGAGCCAAGACTCCAGAAGGTAATATCGCGCAGCTGCCGGTCATCTGCCATGACGATCAGAAGCCCCATGAAAGCCCCTGCAAGTGCACCGATCGCAATACCACAGAGAATAAGTGCGGTGGTCGATGTACGTCCGTCCCGCGTGGCGATCGCATAAAGAGCCCACGTGACCAGCAGTCCGCCGAAAAATGCCATCAGTGGCAGAAACTGATTGCCAAGCACCATGGCGATAGGTGCGAGCACGCCCCCCCCGAGCACGATGGCACAGACGGCGGCAAGTCCCGCTCCCGACGTTACCCCGACAATGCCGGGATCGGCGAGCGGATTTCGAAACAGGCCCTGCATCATCGCGCCAGAGACGGCGAGCCCCGCACCAATCAGCAGCCCGAGCGCCGTGCGCGGCAGGCGCACCGCTTCGAGGATCACCCGTTCCTGTATCGTCAGGCTGTCGCCATTGCCGGTGAGATAGGAGAAAAGATCCCGCAACCCCACACCCGTTGGCCCGACATGCAGCGAGAGCAGGCAGGAAAAGACGAGCAGGACAGCCAGCAGAAAGAGCACCAGCACGCCCTGAGACGTCCGGTCTCCCTCACCCGTCCGGCGAAAGGGCATGGCGAGTGCCTTCATCAGTTGATTGCACCCGGATAGATTTTGGCTGCCAGTGCCCGCGCAGCTTCCGGTGTGCGAGGACCGAAGCCCAGCAGCAGCAAACCATCCATCGAAACCAGCGCCTTGTTTGCCGCAGCCGGCGTCGTCTGCATCGAGGGAAGAGCGAACATCTGTTCAGGCGTAATCGAATGATCGCCACGCGACATCGACAGAATTACATCCGGTGCTGCAGCAATCACCGCCTCATCGGAAAGCGGCTTGTAGCCGTTGATCGTCGGCGCGGCATTGACGCCGCCTGCCATCTCGATGATCGCACCCGCTTCGGTATCAGCACCGCCAGCCATCAGGCGGCCATTCGAAATAGACAGAACGAAGAGAACCTTCTTCTTGCCGCCGCTGATCTTGGTCACATCGGCTGCAACCGCCTTCAAGCCATCCTCGGTTTTCTTCGCCAGCGCCTCCGCCTTGTCGGACAATCCGACGGCCGCACCAACATCACGGATCTTCTGACCGATCTTGTCCGCCTTCGGCGGTGTCGGGATCACGACCATCGGCACCTCGCTGGCCTTCAGGATCTCCAGCACCGGCGGCGGGCCGGAGCCTTCTTCCATCAGGATCAGGTCTGGTTTCTGCCCCAGAATACCTTCCGCCGAAAGCTGGCGCATATAGCCCACATCCGGCTTGGAATTGGCGTCAGCCGGATAAAAGCTGGTCGAGTCGCGCGCCACGATACGGTCCTGGGCACCGAGGTCATAAAGGATTTCGGTGATCGTTCCGCCGACCGAGACGATGCGTTTTGCTTCGGGATTACCCTTGTCGGCAGCAAGAACGCCGCCCGCACTTATCGTCGATCCCAGCAGAATGATTGCAAGAAGACGCCCGATTTTGGAACAGGAAACCATTGTGATCCACCCCTTGGCGTTGCCGCACATCTGATGAAAGCAGGATTAGGCAGCGCTGCAAATTTTAATAACTTGAGTTGACTACGCAAGTTTTTTTGGCTTTTCAAGGGGAGGGCCGGCAGATATCTTGACTGGCAAATGAAACTTAAGTGAGGGAAGTTTTCATGTATATCGCAATGAACCGTTTTCGCGTCGTTCCGGGCTTCGAAGAAGCATTTGAAGCGATCTGGCGTGACCGTCAGGGCCGCCTTGCGGAACTGCCAGGTTATATCGAATTCCACATGCTGAAAGGCCCCAAGGCCGAAGACCATTCGCTTTACGCGTCCCACACGGTCTGGGAAACATTCGAGCATTTCAAGGCCTGGACGACTTCCGAACAATTCCGCGCAGCCCATGCCAATGCCGGCAACAACCGCAGCAAGGTGGAATATCTCTCCGGCCCGCATTTCGAGGGTTTCGAAGTCATCATCCACGAAGACAAGAACGGCGTACGCGCCGCCGACGCGGCCTGAGGATCATCGATGAACGCCGTATCCGAAATCACAGCTGACCGTCGTCAACGGGCTCTGGCTGCACTCGCCGAAAAGCCCGACGGCATCGTCGAGTCGATCGCTGCCGCTGCAGACGTTACCCCCGCCGAGATTCTTGAAATTCTGCCCGAGGGTTCGGCCGTCATTGCGCCGAAAGAGAGCTTTCTCGACATCTGGAACGAGCTGACCACCTGGGGCATCGTCCTCTTCCTCGTCCACACCGAGGATGTTGTGGCCGAAATCGATGGCGAATTGCCGGTCGGTTCGGAAGGCCATGGCTGGTTCAACATTCATGGTGACAGCCCGATCGGCGGTCACATCAAGAAGGACAACTGCGCCTCGATCACCTTTGTCGATCGCGCCTTCCACGGCCGGCGCTCCTGTTCCATTTGGTTCATGAATGCCAAGGGCGCACCAATGTTCAAGGTCTTCGTCAAGCGCGACGAGGCACGCGAACTGCTCCCCGAACAGCTGGCAAAATTCGACGCATTACGCGCCAGCTACGCCTGATCGACAAAAAGAAAAAGGCGGGTGCCTGCTGAAGCACCCGCCTTTCCGGGAAGTCCGGGTTCGGACCGGAAATATGCAATTCAGCGATGCGCGACGTGTTCGGGTTTGCTCTTATGCTTGGTCGAAGCAAACTCCTCCAGCTGCTTCTCGCTCATCGATTTTTCCATTTCTTTCGAAGCGCCCTTGAGATCGCTTTTCTTTGCATCGCCGCGCTTGGCCGCAAGGGCTGCCCCCGCTGCCTTCTGCTGTGCCTTCGATTTCGCCGGCATGTTTCTCCTCCTTAGAGATCATCTCCATTTCCAACACGCCGACTGCGATTTTCGTTCCAATCGACAAGCGCGGAACCTCTGCATTCGCCAAGGGTTTCTCAGACAGCCTGCGGCACACCTGTAGTTGGCACACTCAACGGGAAGGTAACGACCATGAACACTGCAAATCCGAATAAGCCTATTGCAACGGACATCGAACGCGAGCAGCTCGACACCACCAATCCCGAAGCGCTGAAAGAGGCTGCACGCCTCGGCAACAGGGACGCCTACCTTGTCGAAACGGATCTGGAGGATGCGGATCAACGCGAAGACGGCGACCAGCCAGATGGTCGCCCAAGCCCCATGGCAAATGCCGACAACCCTGAGGCCGACTGAAGAGCGAAACGGAACCTCCGTCGCTTCTCGGGTGTTGCTAGTCACCTGGGAGAATTGGAGACACGCCATGGACGCCGACACGATACCGACGAAAAAGCCGGAGCCGACGACCGAAAACAATATGACGGCAAGTGAACGCGAGCGCGGCAGCCATCCCCTGCATCTGATGCAGGGGATGGAGGTAAAAGCCGCGCCCACGCTTGCTGACCCGGACGCCGAATCCTTTGTTTCTGAAGCGCTGGAGGATCTGGTCGCCTGCCACATACCATTCCTTCTGGCGGGAACATTTGCGATCAGCGCCTATACCGGCATCACCCGCCCCACCAAGGACCTGGATATCTTTTGCAAGGCCGGCGACTACGCCCGCATCCTCGCCCATTTCAAGGAAAAGGGTTACGAGATCGAGGTGGAGGACGACCGGTGGCTCGGCAAGATCAAGAAGGGCCGGCATTTCTGCGATGTCATCTTCGCCGCTTCCAACGGCACGATGCCGATCAGCGACAGTTGGTTCGAAAACGCCCGCCAGATCGAGATGAACGGCCACAAGGTGCGCATCATCGCACCGACCGAACTGATCTGGTCGAAATGTTTCGTGCAGCTTCGCCATCGTTACGACGGCGGCGACGTGGTCCACATGATCCTGCGCGCTCATGACCAGATCGATTGGGAAAAGCTGCTCAACTACATGGAAGTGCATTGGGAGGTTCTGCTCATCCACCTCCTCAACTTCCGCTGGATCTACCCGACCGAGCGCGACAAGGTACCGGATTGGCTGCTCGATGAACTGCTCGACCGCTTGAAGGCCCAGCGCGAACTGCCCCTGCCGCAGATGAAGATTTGCCGCGGTCGCATGTTCAGCCGCGTCGATTTCGAGATCGACGTTAAGGAATGGGGTTTTGCCGATGTCGGTGGCGAAGGTGATCTGCGCGAAGGCGTTGACGAGGAAACCAGAAAAGGAGGCCCGGCATGAGCAAGGCGCCCGATAACCATGACACCACCGCCCGGAAAAAGGCCGACGTCAAGCAGCGTGTCGCGGCAATGGGAGATCTTCATGTCAAGGAACATGGCTCTCCTTCATACAAGGAGCTTTTTGCGGAAATTTCGCAGGAGGCCGACATTCTCGTGCTGACCGGTGATCTGACCGATCTCGGCAAGCCGAAAGAGGCGGAGTTGCTTGCGGCTGACCTTCGCTCCTGCTCCATTCCGATGGTCGCCGTTTTGGGCAATCACGATTATGAATGCGGCCATGTGGATGAGGTGAAAGCCATCATCAAGGATGCCGGCGTGCATCTTCTCGAAGGCTCAGCGATCGAGATCAACGGCGTCGGTTTCGCCGGTGTCAAAGGCTTTGCCGGCGGTTTCGGCCGTTACATGCTCGGCTCCTTCGGCGAACCGGCGATCAAGGCGATGGTGGCAGAAAGCGTCGAGGAAACGATGCGGCTGGAAAACGCGCTGCGCCAGGTGAAGTCCGAACGTGCCTTGGTGGTGCTGCATTATGCGCCCATCCAGCAGACAGTCGAAGGCGAGCCGCCTGAAATCTTCCCCTTCCTCGGCTCTTCCCGCCTAGCCGAGACAATCGATCGCTTCCCGGTAACAGCCGTCGTTCACGGCCACGCCCATCGTGGCACCTACGAGGGCAAAACTCCCGGCGGTGCGCCGGTCTATAACGTCGCCTCCCACATAGAGAAGCCAACCGGTAAGGCGTATGCGCTGCTCGAGTTGTGAATGATTGATGCCGCACCCGCGATCCGGATCGGCGGCAGCCTCTCATCCGCCTGCCGGCACCCTCTCCCCGTTATGACGGGGAGAAGGGCAAAGCTGCAACTCTCCGTCCCTCGCCAACACCGAGTGTGGCACGTTCCCTCTCCCCGCATGCGGGAGAGGGTTAGGGTGAGTGGCAGCCGCCGCCTGTAATCTCCAGACTACACCGAAAATCGCGCGCCCCTCACCCCATCCATGGAACTGTAAGCCTCTTCACCCGTTTGCCGGTCTCGTTCACCAGCGAAGGGCCGGATCGTATGACGGACTTGCATTCCGCCGAAGAGTTTCGAGTTTTTCCAAAGACTTGGGGAGCGGAATATGTCGCTCTCGGCGAAGTGCGTTTCCGGCTGTGGGCACCCGGCCAGAAGACGGTGAGCCTGCGCCTTGACGGTGAAGACACCGAAATGAGCGCCAGCCGTGACGGCTGGTTCGAGATTCTCGCGACCGGTGTCTCTGCCGGCTCCGAATATAACTTCGTTCTCGCAGACGGCACCGTGGTTCCCGATCCCGCCTCCCGCGCCCAAAAAGATGACGTCAACGGCCCGTCGCTGGTCATCGACCCAACCAATTACGACTGGCAGGATACCGAGTGGACGGGCCGCCCCTGGGAAGAAACCGTCGTCTACGAACTGCATTTCGGCACGTTCACGCCGGAGGGCACATTCCACGCTGCGATCGACAAACTGCCTTATCTGGCCGATCTCGGCATCACGATGATCGAGGTCATGCCCCTCTCCCAGTTCGGGGGCAAACACGGTTGGGGTTACGATGGCGTCCTGCTTTACGCACCCCATTCGGCCTATGGCCCGCCGGAAGACTTCAAAGCCTTCGTTGATGCCGCCCACCGGCATGGCATTTCCGTTGTGCTCGATATCGTGCTCAACCACTTCGGCCCAGAAGGTAACTATCTGCCGCTTCTGGCACCCGACTTCTTTCACAAGGATCGCATGACACCCTGGGGCGCCGGCATCGCCTATGATGTCGATGCCGCCCGCCGCTATATCGCGGAGGCACCGCTCTACTGGCTGGAGGAGTATCATCTCGATGGCCTTCGCTTCGATGCAGTCGACCAGATCGAGGATCCGTCCGACAAACATGTCCTGATCGAGATCGCCGAGCGCATCCGCGCTGAGATTACCGACCGCCCGGTCCACCTGACAACCGAAGACTGCCGCAACGTCACCTTCCTGCATCCACGCGACGAGGACGGTTCGGCACCACTTTTCACCGGGGAATGGAACGACGATTTTCACAACGCCGTGCATGTCTTCGCCACCGGCGAGACCCATGCCTATTACGGAGATTTCGCCGAGAGCCCGGAAACGCTTGTCGCCCGTTGCCTGGCGGAAGGCTTTGCCTATCAGGGCGAGGTCTCGCCGCAATCGGGCAAAAAGCGCGGCGTCGACAGCACCAGCCAACCACCTATAGCCTTCGTCGATTTCATCCAGAACCACGACCAGACCGGCAACCGCGCGCAAGGCGAGCGCCTTATCTCGCTGGCCGGCGACACGCGCACGAAAATCCTGCTCGCTACCCTTATTCTGTCGCCGCATATCCCGCTGATCTTCATGGGCGAGGAATATGGCGAGACCAACCCATTCCTGTTCTTCACCGATTTTCACGGCGATCTGGCAAGGGCCGTTCGCGAAGGACGGGCAAGAGAATTCGAAGGCCATGCGGGCCACGGCGAAAAGGTGCCGGACCCGAACGCGAAAAAGACATTCGAAAGGTCGAAACTCGACTGGGAGAAACTTGGATCACCCAAAGGCCGGGAATGGTTCGAGTTCACCAGTCAGTTGCTGAAACTTCGGCAGGAGATCATCGTCCCGTTGCTGGCAACCGCGAAAGGCGGCACCGGCAAGGTGATCGAGACCGGTACCGGATATCTAGCCGTCTCCTGGGATTACCCCAAGGGCAGGCTCGCGATCGCGCTCAACATCGGTGATGCAGCAAGACCGCTCCCCGAAATGCCAGGCAGACCGATCTATGCTTTTCCGAAGAAGGATCATCCGGAGCGCCTTAGCGAACTTTCCCACAATTCCATCATCGTCAGTTTCGAAAAGGCATGAGCCGCCGCATGATCCCGACCGCGACCTACCGCATCCAGTTCCGCAATGGCATGACCTTCGATCGCGCCGCAGCGCTCGTGCCTTATCTCAAGCGCCTGGGCATAAGTCATCTCTATGCCTCGCCGATCTTCACCGCCACGACCGGTTCCACCCACGGTTATGATGTTATCGACGCCAACGAGATCGATCCGGCGATCGGCGGCCGGGAAGGTTTCGACCGGATGGTGAAGGCGCTGAAGGCAGAAGACCTCGGTCTGATCCTTGACATCGTGCCGAACCATATGGCCGCCTCGCTCGAAAATCCCTGGTGGCGCGATGTCATCGAGCATGGCGAAAAAAGCCGTTACGCCCATCATTTCGATATCGACTGGTTACGCCGCCTCACCCTGCCCTTCCTCGGCGACACGTTCGAAGCGGTGCTGGAAGCAGGGGAAATCGCGCTTAAACCTGACCCGAAAACTGGCAAACCGGCCCTCGCCTATTTCGATACTTTCTATCCCTTGAGCCCGGAAACCTACCCCGGCAGCGAAACGGGAGTGCTGCAGATTGCCGACAAAGCCGTCATTGCCGATCTCCATGACCGGCAGCCCTATCGGCTGATGTCCTGGCGGGATGCATCACGCGATCTCTCCTATCGCCGCTTTTTTGAGATCACCGGGCTCGCAGGTGTCCGCGTCGAGGATGACGATGTCTTCGACGACACGCATCGCCTGATCCTTCAGCTGGTTCGCTCAGGCGCCGTCGATGGCCTGCGCGTCGACCATATCGATGGACTTGCCGATCCCAAAGCCTATCTCGAACGCCTTCGACAGGAAGCCGGGCAGGACTGTTACATCGCGGTCGAAAAGATCCTTGGCGAAGGAGAGGATCTTGCGCCCGACTGGCCTGTCTCCGGCACGACAGGATACGAGTTCATTGCGACCCTAAGCGACGCCCTTGTGGACGGCGAAAGGTTACCCCAGCTTCATGCGGCTTACGCGGCATTGACCGGGGCGTCTCCTGACATGGCAGATGAGCTGCGCGCAGCCAAATTGCTGATGGTTGACAACAACTTCGCGGGCGAAGTTGAAACCCTCGTGAAGCTTGCTGAATCAATACTTGAAGAACGGCCGGAGGCAGCCGCTATTTCATCGGAGGCGATCAGGGCCGGGCTCAGGGAACTGCTGGTGGCCTTCCCCGTGTATCGCACCTACGGCACCGCCGATGGCATGCCCCCCGAAGGCCGTCAGATGCTGGAAAAGGTCGCAACCGATATCCGGCGCAGCAAGACGACAGCAGATCTTTCCGCCCTGCCGTTCCTGGCAAAGATCCTGAACGGCGACCTCGCGCCCCAGCTTTCACACAAGGCCTCGACATTCCGCACCCGCTTCCAGCAATTGACCGGGCCGTTGATGGCGAAGTCAGTGGAAGATACGCTCTTCTTCCGACACCACGCTTTGATTGCTCTCAATGAGGTCGGTGCTGAACCTCTGCCGCGAGAGTTTTCGCTGGACCGTTTCCACGAACAGATGATCGAGCGGCAGAAGCGCCAGCCGGATGCGCTTTCAGGCACCTCCACCCACGATACCAAGCGGGGCGAAGACGCTCGCGCACGGCTTTATGCATTGAGTGAAGCGCCGAAGATCTGGGCTGACGCAGTCGAACGTTGGCGACGGGCCAACAGTGCTTCCGTAACCCATCTTGACGATGGGCCAGCGCCGGAGCCCGCCGTGGAATGGATGCTGTATCAGGCATTGGCTGGCGTCTGGCCAGCCGACCTGACGCCGGATGACGCCATGGGCCTTGCCAAACTGAAGGAACGTTTTCAAACATATGCCGAAAAGGCAATCCGCGAGGCAAAGCTGCGAACCAATTGGGCGGATGGCAAAACGCATTACGAGGCAGCCGTTAAGAACTACATCCATGCGATGCTCTCACCCGAAAACGACGTCTTCCTCGTGGACTTTGCCTCCACTCTCCGCCCATTTTTCCGCGCTGGCAGCGTCAACTCAATTTCCCAGACAATCATCAAGCTGACGGCTCCCGGCGTGCCTGATGTCTATCAGGGCAGCGAGACCTGCGACCTGTCGCTGGTTGATCCTGACAACCGGCGCGAACCGGATTTCGAAAGCCTGTCGCAACAGTTTTCGGAAGCTGGAGAGCTCGATACATCCTCCGAAGAGGGATGGTTGAGCGGTCACTTCAAACAGCAGATTATCGGCAGGATATTGAAGCTCCGCCGGACCCTACCCGATCTCTTCCGTAACGGCGAGTATCTCCCGCTGGAAGTGAACGGCGTACGCGCGAAGAACATTGTCGCTTTAGCGCGGCATGATGATCGCAATGCCTTGCTCGTGGTGACACCACGCCATGTTCTGGAGGCATTGCAGGATCTGGCATCATCCCGCTCCGCCCACTGGGCCGTGACGCGTGTCGTATTACCGCTACCGCTTGCGGAACGGCGTTACCGGGATATTTTTTCGGGCCGTATCTTTGATTTTTCCCGTGATGCTTCGGTCAACTGGGCATTTGCCGATCATCCTTTCGCAGTCCTGCTGGCAGAATGAGACGCTGAAGATCGGACAAGAAGAAACCGCCGGACTTTTCAGCCCAGCGGTTTTCTGTCTCGCTAAATATTTGTGTCGGGCTTAACGAAGCCCGAAAAACGAAAGAATTGCGAGGACTATGACAACGGCTCCAACGAGCCAGACAATGCTGTTCATGATGTTCTCCTGATAGGTTTGAAACCGTAAAGCGACATGCTCCCGGTCACGCAAAACCGACAAGATTGAGAACCGCGATGACGATCACGACTGCTCCGACCAACCAAATGATACTGTTCATTACGTTCTCCTTTTGATGTCGCAAAAGTGAACGGTCGCAACCCCAAAAGGTTCCCGGATCCACACGCTGTCGGGCGTCATTTTCAGACGCACGCAAATGACGCAAAAAGTTATGGCCCATCCCGCCTCAAGCCCGAATTTCGATCGAGCTTTCCGTGCTCTGCCTTGTCAAAATATTGGTTGGACAGCAGCCAGCCCTTGAGCGGTCTGAGCGGCAGGATGCAGGTCAGAAGCAGAAACGGAAGCGAGGTGAAGAAATGGATCCAGAACGGAGGCTGGTATATTGCCTCGATCAGGACCGCCAGCGCCACGCTCGGCACGCAGGCAAAACATACCACGAAAAAAGCCGGCCCATCGGCAGGGTCGGCAAACCCGTAGTCCAGACCGCAGACCTCGCAATTCGGCTTCATCGAAAGGAAGCCATCGAATAAATGGCCCTGCCCGCAGCGCGGGCAGCGACCTCGTAACCCTGTATTAGACGGCGAAAGTGTCGGCCAGTGCGCTTCATGTCCCATGGATCCGGCTTCCTCTCGAAATTCATCTGAAGAATGCCTAGCGCTGAACATTAGCAATCATCAAGGTAGCAAGATGTAGCGCGTCAATCTGCCCATCTCAAAAGATGCACTCATCAAAAATGCAACCCTGATTGGGGGTTAATCCCAGATTCGCTCGCGCTTTACATACCGGTCAACGATCTTCAGGCTGCGATCAGGCTGGATCATATAGGTTTCATGCACCTCGCGACCCACCTGGTTGGTGAATTCATGCGAGAACGTGCTGCCGACAGGCGATTTGGTAAGCCTCGTGCGCGGCTGGCCGCCATAGGTGATGCTGCCGGGTATCGGAGCAAGGCCAGGCCCGTTGTTGAAGCTGTAGCCGACGGTGGTGGCCGAGGCAGAGCAGCCCGCAAGAGCGAGCGCCAGGATGGATAAGACAAGAGCCGGTTTCATGGCATTATCCTTGAACGGAAGGACCGTCTGCGCGATCCCTTTCTTTGGTGATGATGATGAAATAGGGCTCTGCGAATAATTCCGCTACCCTTGCCGAAGATATCGGCTACATCTTTAAGCCAGCCATTCCAATGAAGCCAGCCCATTTAAGGAAGCATTCGTGAGAAGACCTGTTTCCGGCATGTCCGTTGCCGAGATGTCGATGCTGATTCACTCGGGCGTCATGAGCCCCGTAGAGATCGCCGAGGCCGTTTTCGATGCCATAGATCGCCACGCCGACAAATCCGTTTTCATATCGCTCCTGAAAGACCGCGCCATGGACGAAGCAGCGGCCGCTGCCAAGCGTGTCGCAGACGGCCGTTCACTCGGCTTGCTGGATGGCATCCCGATCGCTTGGAAGGACCTGTTCGACATCAAGGGACTGGCGACGACGGCGGGCTCCACGGTGTTGTCGACCAAAGCGCCGGCTACGAAGGATGCCGCGGTGGTCGATCTCGTGCGGCAGTCCGGCATGGTTGCGATCGGCCGAACCAACATGAGCGAATTCGCCTTTTCCGGCATCGGCATCAACCCGCATTACGGCACGCCGCATAACCCGAAAAGCACCGATGTGCCGCGCGTCTCCGGCGGCTCGTCCTCCGGTTCCGCGGTTGCGGTTGCGGCAGGCCTCGTTCCGGTCGCGATCGGCACCGATACCGGCGGCTCTATCCGCATCCCTGCCGCCTTCAACGGCATTGTCGGCTACAAGGCAAGCCGCGGCCATTATTCGATGGATGGCGTATTCCCGCTGGCAAAGAGCCTCGATTGCCTCGGCCCGCTCTGCCGCACCGTCCAGGACGCCATCTGGGTCGATGCCGCCATGCGTGGCGCTACCCGGCCGGAGATCACCCGCGCCACGGACGCAAGGCTTGATATCGTCGTGCCGGAAAACGGCGTATTCGACGGCGCCGAACCGGGCGTCATTGACGCTTTCGAAACCGCCCTTGCCCGCCTCGAAAAAGCCGGTGCCCGTATCGAACGCATCCGTATTCCGGCATTCGATGCGATCACCGATCTCGTCAAGGCCCGCGGCGCGCTCGTCACGGCGGAAGCCTTTGCCCTGCACCGCGAACGCCTGACCGGCGCCATTGCAGATCAGATCGATCCACGCGTCGTAGCCCGCATCAAGCTCGGTGAAAAGACAAGCATGGCCGATTATATCGACATACTCGATATTCGCCGCCGTCTGACCAAGGAAACAGAAGACCTCATCGCCGGACGCATTGTGGCCTTCCCGTCGGTCGCCCATGTCGCGCCGGCAATCGATCCGCTGCTCGCCGATGACGACCTGTTCTTTGCCGTGAATGGCAAGACATTGCGTAATACCGGCTTCGGCAATTTCCTCGACTGGTGCGGCGTTTCCATTCCCTGCGGCACCGGCGATGCCGGAATGCCGGTCGGCTTGCTTCTCTCGGGCGTTGCCGGAGATGACGAAAAGCTGCTCACCGCAGCGCTTCGATACGAGGACGTCATCCGGGGATGATACGATCTGGAGGGGTAAGCCCCTCCAGCACATGCCTTACGCCAGATCTCCGGTCGCCTTCGCAGTCACAAACACATCATACCGGGTGCTTTTCCCGATGATCTGATGGCTGGGCTTGCGAATACCCGGCATCGGATCGGCGCGCAGGGGCCATTTCAGAACCACCCTTTTCTGCGCGTTTTCCAGTGCGACCTGCATCAGTTGCAGAGAATCCGGATCGTCGCCGACGATCTCGCGGATCAACCGCATCTCCTTCTTCACCAGCGCCGTTTTATCGCGCGGCGGGTGCATGGGATCGATGAGAATGATCTGAGGCTTTAGCTGCGGAATAAGCGCGCAGGAATCGCCGTGCAGCAGCGTCATCCGCGCAACCGTCTCCGCATGACGCCCGCCTTCCGCTTCTGCCCGTTTCAATCCTTCGGCAAGCAGCGCATGCATCGTCTCGGAGCGCTCAATCAGCGTCACGTTTGCGCCAAGCGATGCAAGGAGAAACGCATCGCGCCCAAGCCCTGCTGTCGCATCGACGACTTCCGGGGCCGTATTTCCGGAGAAGCCGACAGCCTTTGCCAATCCCTGTTTGCGCCCTTCGTTGGAGCGAAACCGGTGACCGACAGCCCCACCGACGAAATCGACAACCAGATCGGATTTTTCGAGTTTCTGCACGATGGACCGATCTCAGAAAGGGGTTGGCGCCGTGAACGTCACGTCCGATCCGTCAGGCTTGCGGAAGCTCAGCTCTTCGGCATGGAGCATCAGACGGTCGGCAGCAGCCAGCGCCTCGCCCTCCGCGTAAAATTCGTCGCCGAGAATAACATGGCCGAGTGCCTTCATATGCACCCGCAACTGATGGGTCCGCCCGGTCATCGGAAACAAGCGAAGCCGCGTCCTGTTCTCGCCATGCCCGATAACCTGCCATCGCGTCAGCGCAGGCTTGCCATGTTCATGATCCACACGGTGACGAGGCTTGTTGTCGGGATCGATGGCAAGCGGCAGATCGATCACCCCCTCCTCGCCCTCGACCCTGCCCCAGACTTCCGCGACATAGGACTTTTTCGTCTCCCGCGCCTCAAACTGCGCTGCGACGAACGCATGTGCCTTGCGGTTCAGCGACATCAGCACGATGCCGGACGTATCCTTGTCGAGCCGATGGACGATCAGCGCTTTGGGAAACTCTTTCTGCACCCGCGTCAAAAGACTGTCGCTCAGCGCCGGATGACGGCCGGGAACGGAAAGAAGACCGCTCGGCTTGTCGCAGACCAGAAAATCCCGGTCACGGTGCAGGATGGTCAGATAGGGATCGAGCGGCGGATGATAGATCGGAGAAACATCGGAAAGCGCAGTCGTCACGATGGAGCCATCCGGGAAATGCGAGCCGTAAAATCAGAAACTTACAGCTTGTAGAAAATTGGTAGCGGGGGGCGGAATTGAACCGCCGACCTCAGGGTTATGAATCCTGCGCTCTCACCAACTGAGCTACCCAGCCACACCAACGAAGCTGCTTTTAAAGCATCCGCTCCGAGGAATGAGCGGCTTATAAAGGCAGGCCGCGAACCTTGTCAAGCATATGACAGGAGAAAAACAAAGGAGTTTCAAACCTCCGTTTTCATCCAGTTCCCCGCCCTTGAGAAGTAGGGAACTCTTGGAGATCAGGCCGCAACCGGCTGTGCAAGAAGTTGCTTCAGCGAAGCTTCCGCCTCTTCCGCACGCTCCGAGCGTTCGATGAAACCACCGCCATAAACCCGCGCATCGGCACCGGGTGCCGAATAAAGAACGCAGGCCTGGCCCGGTGCGACACCCGCTTCGCCGATCGATAGATCGACATAGACACCGCGCTCATCCACATGCAGCGTGGCCGGTGTCGGCGGGCGGGTGGAACGAACTTTGGCGAAACACGCGAAGCCTTCGCGCGCATCGCTTTCGAGTGACGAATCGCCGAGCCAGTTCATGTCGCGCAGATAGACGCGATGCGTATCGAGCGCTTCCTTCGGTCCGACGATGACACGACGCGAACGGGCATCGAGATAGACGACATAAAGCGGCTCGCCCGTGGCGACGCCCAGCCCCTTGCGCTGACCGATCGTGTAGTGAACGATCCCTTCGTGGCGACCGAGCACACGCCCGTCCATATGCACGATATCGCCGGCAAGCGCCGCGTTCGGCTTCACCTTGCTGATGATGTCGGCATATTTGCCGGCGGGCACGAAGCAGATGTCCTGGCTGTCGGCCTTCTTGGCAACGACGAGCCCCATCTCTTCAGCAAGCTCGCGCACCTGTGCCTTCGACATGCCGCCGAGCGGAAACCGCAGGTAGTCGATCTGCTCCTGGGTCGTCGCAAATAGGAACCAGCTCTGGTCGCGATCGCTGTCGATTGGGCGATAGAGCGCGCGACGGTTCGGGTTATCTGCAGTCGGATTGGCGGACGAGCGGATATAGTGGCCAGTCGCCAGCGCATCGGCACCGAGTTCCTGAGCCGTTGCCAGAAGATCGGCAAACTTGACCGTCTGGTTGCAGGCAACGCAGGGAACCGGCGTCTCGCCCATCGCATAGGCTTCGGCAAACGGATTGATCACCGTCTCACGGAACCGCTTTTCGTAGTCGAGCACATAATGCGGAATGCCGAGCGTTTCGCAGACGCGGCGTGCATCGTCGATATCCTGACCGGCGCAGCACGAACCGGCGCGGTGAACCGCAGCGCCATGATCGTAAAGCTGCAGCGTGATGCCTAGAACATCATAGCCCTGTTGTTTCAGAAGCCCGGCCACGACAGAGGAATCCACGCCGCCCGACATGGCGACGACCACGCGCGTATCTTCCGGCTTCTTGTCAAAATCCAGCGTATTCACGGGACAACTCTCGCTGCAATATCTTATGCGCCGCATCTATCAGCGGCACGTTGCGCCCGAGGAGGGATCGGCCGCCTGCCGGGCAATGTCGACCGGATATAGAAACTATTCTTTCCGCATGCAAGCACCAGCAAATCAGGACTGTAATGCAGCCTGATGTGCGGCATGCACGGGGGCAACGCCGTTGCCGTCCAGCGGCCGGTCGGTCCGCACCTTGGGCAGTGCCTGCGGATATTCCCGTTGGATGAACTCGATAAGCTTTTCGCGCACCTCGCAGCGGATATCGAAGACCTTTGGCGCACTGCTGGCAGAGGCGAGAATACGGATTTCCATGACGTTTTCCCGAAAATCCGTCACCTGAACCGCCACGACCTTCCTGTCCCAGAGTTTAGAAGCAGCCGTGATCTCCTCTACCTTTGAACGGACAACAGAAACCGGGATCGTGTAATCGAGATAGATCATCACGGTCCCAATCAGCGCCGAGCTTTCACGCGTCCAGTTCTGGAAAGGGTTCTCGATGAAATAGGAGAGCGGCAGGATCATCCGCCGCCAGTCCCACAGCTTTACCACTACATAAGTCGAGGTAATCTCCTCGACATTGCCCCACTCGCCTTCGACGATCAGCGCATCGTCGATACGGATCGGCTGGGTAATCGCAAGCTGGATGCCGGCAAATATGTTCTTCAGCATCGGCTGCAGCGCGAGACCGAGAACGATACCGGCGACACCGGCCGACGCCAGCACGCTGACACCATATTGTTGCACCGCCGGGAAGGTCATCAGCATGGCGGCGATCGTCAGCACGATGATCATAGCCCCTGCAATACGCTCCGCGATACGTGACTGCGTCACGTGGGTGCGTGCAAGCAGATTGTCTTCCGCATCCAGTTTGAAACGGCGCAGATAAACGGTCATCCAGATATGCAATGCCGCCTTTGCCGACCAGCCGACAACTAGGATGAAGGCGATCAGAAGGAGATGCCGGATAATCTCGGCAGGGCGCGCGGCAAGTGGCGCGACCGTGGCAGCAAAGGATAGCGTGGCCGTGAGGATGGCAAGCCTGAGCGGCCGAGTTCCCCTGGACACAAGAGAACGCCAGAACAGATCCTTATTCTCGACCAGGCGTGTTAGAATCCGGAATGCCAGCCGATGCATGGCAAGGCCGATCGCGATGGCGGCAGCCAGCACACCAAGGCTCACCATCCAGTTCGGCAGCCAATCTGTATATTGGCGAAACTCTGCGATAAACTGGTTCATCGGAGTTCAGTTAGGGTGCAGCGCAACATAGAAAAGTGCGGCCGCAAAAATATCATCTTTCTCCGACTTCATGCCGCAATTGGGGTGAGGAGCGTTTCATGAACGAACAATTTGTTCCTTTCGATCTGACTCGCTTCGTCGAGGCGCAGGCATCCATCTATAATCAGGTGATCGCGGAGCTGCGCGACGGACAGAAGCGCAGCCATTGGATGTGGTATATATTCCCGCAAATCAACGGCTTGGGCGTATCTGCCACATCGCAGCGCTTCGCCATACGCTCGCGGGCGGAAGCCATCGCCTATCTCGAACATCCCCTGCTCGGCTGGCGGCTCGGCGAATGTACGGCAGCCATGCTCGGGCATGAAGGGCGCAGCGCAGGTGATATCCTCGGCGCGACGGATGATCTGAAATTCAGAAGTTCGATGACGCTCTTTCATCTGGTCAGCGAAAAGGGCTCGCCTTACGAGCGAGCCCTTCATATCTTTTACCAGGGTGAGCACGACGGCAGGACCGCCGAACTCCTCAAACTCTAGGCGCTGGTTTTAAGCAGCGGACTGGATTGCAGAAAGCTTCCAATCATTGGCCGGCTTGCGCACGAAGGTCCAGACTTCCACCGTTTCGGTGATTTCGTTCGGATTGCCTTCGGCAACTTCGCCCGTGTTGCGGTCGCGCAGGAAGTCGATCGAGGAATAGCGCATTGCGACGGTCGCATATTCCTGGCCGTTTTCGCGCCATGCCTCGGCAAGGTCACCCTGCAGCAGGGTCACGTCGCGAACCTCGTTCTTCACGCCATTGGTTGCGTTTTCACCCAACTCTTCGGCAAGGTAGGACATCGCTTCCGGCGTCGTGAGGTCACGAAGCTTGGCATAGTTTTCGTCGGCATAAGCACCCTGCACCTCGGTCAGCAGCTTTTCGAACTGGCTGAGGTCGCGATTGGTGATGCCAACTTCATCCGTATCCGGACCAGCCTGGCGCTGAACCGCCTGCTGGCCGCCACCGAAAGCTGCGGCCCCCGCGCCAGAACCGATCTTCGGGATCTGGAAACCGCCCTGGTTCTGCTGCGGTGCCTCATAGGCGTTGTTCTGGCTCTGGCCAAAACCGTCCTTGCCACCATTGCCGCCATCGCCATAAGCGCGGGCATTAGCGGCCGGACCGGCAGCCTGCTGCTGCTGACGACGGGCGAAGAAACGGAAGGCCAGCATGGCGAGACCAGCGATCAGCGCGATCTGCAACAGCATGCCGAAGAAGCCTGCCATTCCACCAAAACCACCACCCATCAGCATGCCGAACAGGCCGCCCAGAGCGAGACCACCCAGAATGCCGCCGAACATACCGCCGAACATGCCGGGGCGACGCTGCTGCTGAGCTGCCTGCGCGCCCATGCCGTTAGCTGGGCTTGCCGCATTCTGCTGCGTATTCGGGGTCATCGAGCGGTTGATGCCGCCTGCTGCACCCGGAGCCGTATTCGTGGCCGGCGGTGCCGCAAAGGTACGCGTACCACGGCTGCCGAAGCTGGAACCACCGCCGGCGCGACGCGCTTCCGCGAAATCGACGGCTGTTAGCGAAACTGCCATTCCGATCGCTGCGATCGCGAAGAGTTTCTGGAAACGCCGAAGCTTGAACAACATCAATTTCTCCTCTGGCCGCCCTATGCGGTCCGTGACCCTGATATGGGGAGCCGTGGAGCAGTTTTCAGTAGCCTGTCCACTTTTTCCCGCTTTAGTAGTTACAAAAGTTCAAGACGAGAGCCAATTGACAGAAATACAACCAAGGGGCGTTTTTACGAGTAAAGTGATCACATAATCGTCAGACGAAACAAAACGGGCCCGGTGCATATCGCACCAGACCCGTTCTGCGTCTTCCTTGGGAGGAAAAGGCAGGGCAATACGCCCCACCAAATGATGGCTTACTCGACGTTGAACACCAGCGGGCGAGCCTGGCGGATTGCCGGGTTTGCCGTCAGCTGCGCAAGCACATCTTCCGAAACAGGCGCATCGACATAAAGCAGTGCGATGGCATCACCGGCTTCCTTCTCGCGACCGAGCTGGAAGTTGGCGATGTTGACGCCGGCATTACCAAGCGTCGTGCCCATGAAGCCGATCATGCCGGGAACGTCGGTGTTGGAGATGTAGACCATGTTGGCGCCGACATCGGCGTCCATGTTGATGCCCTTGATCTGGATGAAGCGCGGCTTGCCATCCGAGAACACGGTACCGGCAACCGAACGGGTCTGCTTGTCGGTCTTGACCGTCAGCTTGATGTAACCGTCGTAAACGCCGGTCTTGTCACGCTTGACTTCGGAAAGGACGATGCCCTTTTCCTTGATCATGATCGGCGCCGAAACCATGTTGACGTCGGACACCTGGTTGCGGATCAGGCCGGCCAGCAAGGCAGACGTCAATGCGCGCGTATTCATGTTGGCCGTCTGGCCATCGAACAGAATTTCGATTTCCTTGATCGGATCATCCGAAACCTGGCCGACGAAGGCACCGAGAACGTCGGCGAGACGAATGAACGGCTTCAGGATCGGCGCTTCTTCGGCGGTGATCGACGGCATGTTGATGGCGTTGGATACGGCGCCCTTGACGAGGTAATCCGACATCTGTTCGGCGACCTGAAGGGCAACGTTCTCCTGCGCTTCCGTGGTCGAAGCACCAAGATGCGGCGTGCAGACGACGTTCGGCAGGCCGAAGAGCGGGCTCTCGGTGGCAGGCTCGACTTCGAACACGTCAAAACCGGCACCGGCGACATGACCGGACTTGATGGCTTCGGCAAGCGCTGCCTCATCGACGAGACCGCCGCGGGCGCAGTTGATGATGCGAACGCCGGGTTTCGTCTTGGCGAGGTTTTCCTTGCCCAGAATGCCGCGGGTCTTGTCGGTCATCGGCACATGCAGTGTGATGAAGTCGGCACGCGGCAGCAGTTCGTCCAGTTCCACTTTCTCGACGCCCATTTCCTGTGCACGCTCGGCAGACAGGAAGGGGTCATAGGCAATCACGTTCATGCCAAGGCCAATGGCCTTCTTGCAGACGATGCCTCCGATATTGCCGGCGCCGATGACGCCGAGCGTCTTGCCGGTGATTTCGACACCCATGAACTTCGACTTTTCCCACTTGCCGGCCTGGGTCGATGCGTCGGCCTGCGGCAGCTGGCGGGCAACGGCGAACATCAACGCGATGGCGTGTTCCGCCGTCGTGATCGAGTTGCCGAACGGGGTGTTCATGACGATGATACCGCGCTTGGAAGCGGCCGGGATATCGACGTTGTCGACGCCTATACCGGCGCGGCCGATGACCTTCAGATTGGTCGCAGCAGCGATCAGCTTTTCGGTCGCCTTGGTGGCCGAGCGAATGGCGAGACCATCATAATTGCCGATGATTTCGGCCAGCTTGTCTTTGTCCTTGCCGAGTTTCGGCTGGAAATCGACTTCAACGCCGCGATCGCGGAAGATCTGGACGGCGGTTTCCGACAGTTCGTCGGATACAAGTACGCGAGGTGCCATGGTCTGGGCTCCTGATAAAGGGTTCAGTCTCTGAATGCGGGATGAAACGGTGCCACATTCCATGGCACCGGAAATCGGATCAGGCAGCGGCCTTGTTGAGCGCAGCCTTCTGCGTTTCGAACGCATAGGCCAGCCACGGCATCAAGGCCTTCATGTCTGCCTCATCGATCGTGGCGCCGGCCCAGATGCGCAGACCGGACGGAGCATCGCGGTAAGCGCCGACGTCGAGAGCGACGCCTTCCTTCTCGAGGATCGAGGTCACGCCCTTGGCGAATGCGGCCTGCGCGTCGGCGTCGAGAGCCGCGACTTCGGCATCGACGATCTTCAGGCAGACGGAGGTGTTGGAGCGGGTCTCGTCGAGCTGCGCCAGATTGGCAATCCAATCATTGGCAGCAACGAAATCGAAGATGACCTTGGCATTGGCGTCAGCGCGGGCGATCAGGCCTTTAAGGCCGCCGACCGTCTTTGCCCAATTCAGCGCATCAATATAATCCTCGACGCAGAGCATCGACGGCGTGTTGATGGTTTCGCCCTTGAAGATGCCTTCGGAAAGCTTGCCGCCCGAGGTCATGCGGAAAATTTTCGGCAACGGCCAGGCCGGGACATAAGTCGTCAGGCGTTCGACAGCGCGCGGCGACAGAATGATCATGCCGTGACCGCCCTCACCGCCGAGAACCTTCTGCCAGGAGAAGGTGACGACGTCGAGCTTGGCGAAATCCAGATCCTGCGCAAAGGCGGCGGATGTGGCGTCGCAGATAGTCAGACCCTTGCGATCTGCAGGAATAAAGTCGGCGTTCGGAACGCGGACACCAGACGTCGTGCCGTTCCAGGTGAAGACGACGTCACGGTCGAAATCGACTTCATTGAGGTTCGGAAGGAGACCGTAATCGGCCTCGAACTTGCGAACATCCTTGAGCTTCAGCTGCTTGACGACATCTGTGACCCAGCCGGCACCAAAGCTTTCCCAGGCAAGCATGTCGACGCCGCGCTCGCCGAGCAGCGACCAGAGCGCCATTTCGACGGCACCGGTATCGGATGCAGGAACGATGCCAATGCGGTAATCCGCTGGTACGTTCAGAATTTCGCGGGTGAGATTGATGGCCTGTGCCAGCTTGTCCTTGCCAACCTTGGCGCGGTGCGAACGACCGAGCGGGGCATCGGAAAGCGCTTCAAGCGACCAACCAGGACGCTTGGCGCAAGGGCCAGAAGAAAAATGAGTATTATCCGGACGCACATCCGGCTTCGCGGCGACATTGGCCATATAGATACCCTTCCAGGTAATTAGCCTCTCGTTGGGGAGAGGTGTCCCGCCGTCGTGGATATATTTCCCTGCTTTCACAGTCAAGCGGGTCATTTCGTCGCTTGAAGAAAATCTTCGTCGCAAATGCCGTGATCACATCGACAGGCAGGCAAAAACGCAAAAAGCCGCCCGAAGGCGGCTTTGGCAACATGCGCTGATCTTACTTGTAGACGATCGGCTGAGGTTCAGGCTCGTAAGTCGCCTGTTCACAATTGTTGTTGAACATGTAGCGGGCGCCGACGCGGGCTTCGTGACTGTAGATGCCCTTGTCGCGGCCTGGACCGCCTGAATTGGCGTAACCGAACATGTTGCCGCCGTCGATGTAACGGAAGCGATAGCCAACATCCGCCTTGAGATTACAGGTGACGTCGATCGTGGCACCTGCCATCAGGGCAGCGGTCGCACGCCATTTACCCTTGCCATCGTGATCCGACGAGGGATCGCAATCCGTCGGGTCGGTGACCGAGCAGGAGGTGTTCCGCAGCTTGTCCCACTTCACGTATGAAGCGCCGAAGCCAGCACCGACATATGGCGTGAAATAGGCGTAGGTGCCGAGATCGACATAGACGTTGGCCATCAGGCTGTAGGCCGAGAAGGATGAACGATCGTCCGAGACGCAATTGCCCGGGATCGTGCCGCAGCCGCCGGAAGTCGAACCGCGGAAATCGGTCTTCGACAGGTAGTCGAGCGTCAGGTCGGTGCGGAGATAGTTGTTGATCTGGTAACCGACGCCGCCGCCGATCAGGAAGCTGTCATCGATATCCGTGGATTCGAAATCCACCTCGTTTGCCGAGGAACCGCCCTGGTAGAAGTTTGCGCCACGCAGCCGGTTGAACGAATATCCCACATCGCCACGCAGATACCAGCCGCTCGCTTCCTGCACCGTGACTTCCGGTGCGTCCATGAGCGGTGCGGGCTGGGGCTGGTAGAGATCTGCCGACTGGGCAACGCCAGCCGACAGCATGGCGGCAGCAACCGTCGCTGCAAGGCGCATCTTCATGTTCGCTTCTCCAAGCTTCATCATGCATGGCGTGCCACCTGCACGACCACCTTATTTGGCATGGAGAATGAATGATAAAGGTTAAGCCCCACTTAACCATAGATGTTTACCGATATGCTTCGTTACGCGACAGAAGCGTTACTTGGCGCTTCACGCAAAGTTCAGCATCCCAGTGATGGAGCCGATGTTCTTTTCCGGCGTTGACATGCTCAACACGAAAGGACCGGCCTTGAAGCATTTGAAAGACGATGCGGGCAAATCGATCGTAAACACAGTCGATGTCCCCCGCCCCATCTCCGAGCATGGCACCATTGGAAATATGCGCACGATCGCACTCGTCGCCAAGGATTGCACGATCGATTACCTGTGCTGGCCGAATCTTGACAGCCCGAGCGTCTTCGCCTCCCTGCTTGATCCGGAAAAGGGCGGCGCATTCGAACTGACGCCGCAGATCGAGGGCGCCCGTCGCCTGCAGATGTATGTCCCGGAAAGCAATGTCCTTCTGACCCGCTGGCTCGGCACGAGCAACAGTGCCGAGATCGTCGATTTCATGCCGCTGCCGCACGGCCCGGATGAGCCTTCATCACTCGTGAGGCGCGTCACCGTCACGCGAGGAAAGGTCGCGTTCAAACTGAAGTGCTGGCCGCGATTCGACTACGCCCGAAGCACGCCGAAGGTAAAGACCGGAAAAGGCCATGTCTTCTTTCATTGCGGCGACTTCACCCTCCGCCTGTCGGGTGCAGTAGATTTTCATACCAGGCAAGGAGCCGCGTTTGCGGAGTTTACCTTGCAGGGTGGGGAAACCATCGACTTTACGCTGGATGGTGATGAAACACGCCATGCGCCGAATACGGAAGCCATCGACGCTCTCCTTGAGGAGACGACCGGCTACTGGCAGGGCTGGGCAAAGAAATCGACCTATCGCGGCCGCTGGCGCTCATCTGTCACTCGGTCCGCTCTCGCGCTGAAGATGCTGACCTCGGCCGAATATGGCTCTATCGCCGCGGCAGGAACGTTCGGTTTGCCGGAAGCTCCGGGGGGCGAGCGCAATTGGGATTACCGCGCCACATGGATCCGCGACGCTTCCTTCTCGATCTACGCCCTGATGCGGCTCGGCTATCTGGATGAAGCCAATGCCTTCGGCCGCTGGATCAGCGAACGGACCGACCGCTCCGACGGCAATGTGCAGATCATGTATAATCTCGACGGCTCAAGGGTCGCACGTGAAGAATCACTGGATCATCTCTCCGGATATGGAGGTGCCAGACCCGTGAGGATCGGCAATGACGCCGCCGGCCAGGTGCAGCTCGATATCTACGGTGAACTGCTCGACTCCATCTATATCAGCAACAAATATGGCGGCTCCATCTCGCACGAGAACTGGCTGAACGTCCGCAACGTCGTCGATCATGTCTGCGAGGTCTGGCAGGAACCCGATGCTGGAATATGGGAAGCGCGCAGTGAACCGCAGGAACACCTGCATTCCCGGCTTATGTGTTGGGTCGCCGTCGATCGCGCTTTGCGCCTTGCACAGAAACGTTCGCTTGCCGCTCCTTTCGGCAAGTGGATCGAGGCCCGCAATGCGATTACAGAAGACATCTGGGCGAACTTCTGGAACGAAAAGCATGGTCACTTTGTCCATGCCAAAGGCGGCGAGGAACTGGATGCCTCGATGCTGATGATGCCGCTTGTCCGCTTCATTAGCGCCACCGATCCCAAATGGCTGGCGACGCTCGACGCGATCTCCCGCGAACTCGCCGATGACAGCCTCGTCATGCGCTACAAATGGCAGGATGCACTGGAAGGGCGAGAAGGTTTTTTCGGCGCGTGCTCATTCTGGTTTGTCGAATGCCTGGCCCGTGCTGGCAGGCTTCAGGAGGCCGAGATCAATATGGAAAAGCTGCTGCTCTTCGGCAACCACCTGCAGCTTTATGCCGAAGAATTCGATCCGCGCGGGGAATTCCTCGGAAACTTCCCCCAGGCCCTCACCCATCTCGCCCTGATAAGCGCCGCCTTTTATCTCGACGGCGCTCTGGACGGCAAATTTCGGGAGTGGCGGCCTTAGCTGCCGGAAGCGTCAGGCCGCTTCCGACCTGACATTGCCGATCACGTCGATTAGACCATTGACGATCTTTTCGACCTGGGCGCGATCGTCACCTTCCGCCATCACCCGGATCAGCGGCTCGGTGCCGGACGGACGAATTACGAGACGGCCCTTGGAACCAAGTTCGGCTTCCGCATCGGCAATCGCCTGGCGGACGACACTGTCCTCAAGCGGCTTGCCGCCGGAGAAACGAACGTTCTTCAGAAGCTGCGGAACCGGCTCGAAGCGGCGGCAGACCTCACTGACAGGCCGCCCGAGCTTCTTCACGCAGGCGAGAATCTGAAGCGCAGCGACAAGACCGTCGCCCGTCGTGCCGAAATCCGACAGAACGATATGGCCGGACTGCTCGCCGCCGACGTTGAAATCGTGGTTACGCATGTGCTCGACGACATAGCGGTCACCGACCTTGGTGCGCGCAAGTGTCAGCCCGTTGTCGCCAAGGAAACGCTCAAGGCCCAGATTCGACATGACGGTGGCAACGATACCACCACCCGTCAGACGCTGGTCCTGTGCCCAGCTTTCAGCGATCACGGCCATCAGCTGGTCGCCGTCGATGATCTCGCCATTCTCGTCGACGATGATCACACGGTCCGCATCGCCATCCAGCGCGATACCGATATCGGCGCGCACTTCATGCACCTTCTTCTGCAGCGCTTCCGGGCTGGTCGATCCGCAGCCGAGATTGATGTTGGTGCCATTCGGCTCGTTGCCGATCGTCACGACATCCGCGCCGAGTTCCCAAAGAGCCAGAGGAGCGACCTTGTAAGCCGCACCGTTGGCGCAATCGATGGCGATCCGAAGACCATGAAGCGTCACGTCACGCGGCAGTGTGCGCTTGGCCTGCTCGATATAGCGATAGATATCACCCTCGACGCGCTTCGCCCGGCCGATATCGGCGGATTTGGCAAGCTGGGCATGCAGATCGCTGTCGAGCAGATCCTCGATGCGCATCTCCAACTCGTCGGAAAGCTTGTAGCCATCCGGGCCGAAGAGCTTGATGCCATTGTCCTCGAAAGGATTATGCGAAGCGGAGATCATCACACCGACATCCGCACGCAGCGAGCGCGTCAGCATGGCAACGGCGGGCGTCGGGATCGGGCCGAGCAGAAAAACGTCGAGGCCAGCAGCGGTAAAACCCGCCACCATGGCATTTTCCAGCATGTAACCCGAAAGGCGCGTGTCCTTGCCGATCACGACGCGGTGGCGGTGGCTGCCGTTGCGGAAGATCGTGCCCACTGCAATGCCGACCCGCATCGCCAGATCCGGCGTCATCGGAAAGACGTTCGAATGTCCGCGGATACCATCGGTACCAAAATAGCGGCGTGCCATGTAATCTCCTTCGTCGTCGCGCGATCGATGCGCTGCGGGCAGAATCAATTTAGCGCCCGCTGCCGCATCACTTCGGATCGGCGTATGTCTGGCTATTGCCACAGGCGAGTGGCGCAAGCACGTAAATTAGCGTCAAAGCCGATCATATCGCGTGACCGGATAAGTCATCGTTAACATAAAAGACCGCCGCAGACGGGTCCACGGCGGTCTTGTTAAGTAATGTGAGCGGCCTTAGTGCGGCTGTGGCTCAAGACCTGCTTCGGGTTCTCCACCCTTCGGCTCATCTTTCTTGCTACCAGTCGAGGGCACTGCCGAACCACGGCTTGGTGTCGAATCGTCACCGAGATCGCGCGCCGGCTTTTCGCCCCGAAGCAAAGCCTTGATCTCTTCGCCGGTCAGCGTCTCATACTCCAGCAGGCCTTCGGCGATCGCGACGAACCCGTCATGATGGTCGGTGAGGATCTGGCGTGCCTCGGTATACGCTTCATCTATGAGACGACGCACTTCCTGGTCGATCTTCTGGGCGGTTGCCTCCGAGACGTTCTTGGACTGCGAAACCGAGTGACCGAGGAAGACCTCCTGCTGGTTCTCACCATAGGCAACCTGACCGAGGATGTCGGAAAAGCCCCACTGGGTGACCATGGCGCGGGCAAGCTTGGTGGCCTGCTCGATATCCGATGATGCGCCAGACGTGATGTTTTCCTTGCCGAACGTCAGTTCTTCGGCAACGCGACCGCCCATCATGATGGTCAGGCGCGACACCATCCACTTGTAGCTCATCGAATAGCGGTCGCCTTCCGGTAACTGCATGACCATGCCGAGCGCACGGCCGCGCGGAATGATCGTCGCCTTGTGCAGCGGATCGGCAACCGCGACCTTGAGCGCCGTGATGGCGTGGCCGGCTTCGTGATAGGCGGTAAGCTTCTTTTCGGCTTCGGTCATGGCAGACGAGCGACGTTCCGCGCCCATCATGATCTTGTCCTTGGCGTCTTCGAATTCGGCCATGGTGACAAGACGCTTGTTACGGCGCGCAGCCATCAGGGCAGCTTCGTTGACGAGGTTCATCAGGTCGGCACCGGAGAAGCCGGGCGTACCACGAGCGAGAACCTTGAGATCGACATTCGGCGCCAAAGGCACGTTGCGAGCATGCACCTTGAGGATGCGCTCACGACCGACGATGTCCGGGTTCGGCACCACGACCTGGCGGTCGAAACGGCCCGGACGCAAGAGCGCCGGATCGAGAACGTCGGGACGGTTGGTAGCGGCGATCAGGATGATGCCTTCGTTTGCCTCAAAGCCGTCCATCTCGACCAGCAGCTGGTTGAGGGTCTGTTCGCGTTCGTCGTTACCGCCGCCAAGGCCTGCGCCACGATGGCGGCCGACGGCGTCGATTTCGTCGATGAAGATGATGCAAGGCGCATTCTTCTTCGCCTGTTCGAACATGTCGCGCACACGGGATGCACCGACACCGACGAACATTTCAACGAAGTCCGAACCGGAAATGGTGAAGAACGGCACATTCGCTTCGCCGGCAACAGAACGGGCGAGCAGCGTCTTACCGGTACCCGGAGGGCCGACAAGAAGAACGCCTCGCGGAATGCGACCGCCGAGGCGCTGGAACTTCTGCGGGTCACGCAGGAATTCAACGATTTCCTCAAGATCCTGCTTGGCCTCGTCGACACCGGCAACGTCTTCAAACGTCACACGGCCATGTGCCTCTGTCAGAAGCTTGGCCTTGGACTTGCCAAATCCCATTGCGCCGCGAGATCCACCCTGCATCTGGCGCATGAAGAACAACCAGACACCGAGGATGAGCAACATTGGCAGCAAGGTGCCGAGATAGCTCAGGAAACCTGAAGAACCGTCCGTTTCCGGCCGAGCGACGATGTTGACATTCTTCTCCTGCAAACGCGACATCAGCGAGTCGTCGATTACAGGCGAATACGTCTGGAAGCTCTGGCCATTTTCGGCAAGTGTACCCATGACACGGTTGCCCGTCACCACGACGTCGCGCACACGACCAGAATCCACGTCCTTAAGGAACTGCGAATAAGAAACTTCGCGGGAACTGGTTTGTGAAGGCGCCGTCTGGAACATGCTGAACAATGCGATCAGCAAGAGGGCTATGATAGCCCAGAGGGCAAAATTACGAAAGTTTGGGTTCATCGAACTCCCCGGACTGCCATTGCAGCCGCTGAAGCGGCCGCCTTTCTTGCGCATAACATAAGGTTGCGTTACGCCCTTGCCAAGGCAAGGCAGCCCTGCCGTTTAGCTTTTCCGCTCGAAAACCTTAATTGGAGCGGCGGGAAACTCATCACATCCGAACAAAAGCCCGAGTTCACCACCTAGAATAAGATCAAACTGCGGCAAAAAACGGTCATATGGGGCAAGAACCGGCTGGGCGATCACACTCTCTTTATCGATTTCGTTCAACGACGGAGGGTAGATTTCAATCTGCGGCATTACCCCAATGGCACGCATCGAGACAGCAGGAGGCGCATCGGGGAACATGACCATGGCCACGGCACGCTCCGAAACCCTCGGACCGACCTCGACAACCTGATCCGTCCGGTTGCTGATCCGGTAGCGGCCGTCCCAAATCCCGGTTGTTCCGCCCAGAATATTAACGGAAATCAGGTCGCGATTTTCGCGATGCATATAAAGGCCTTCCCGCCTCAGGTCGAAGATCACGCGCCCAGCCGTCATGCGCCCCATGCTGCGCCGATCAAGCATCGTCATGACGCGTTCCATTGCTGCTGCGGCCGGCAGGTGTTGGCGTCCACCGAGAATCGCAGCAAGGCTCGCCAGCAGATGCCGTAACGTCTCGGCATCCTCGTTGAGCGCTTCCGGAGCGAGCTGAGCGAGGACGCCGTGCACAACGGTCAGATGGCGGCGGGCAAGTCCGGCAGCCTCTTCGGCCAACTGGCTGCGGCGGCGAGCGGCTGGCTGGATGGTCTCCAGCGCCTGGGCGGAATGATCCGAAAGGTCCTGTCTCACCCGCACGCGCTCATAGTGTCGGTCGATATTGCTTGGATCGTCGATCCATCCCCTACCCGACCGGCGCAGGAATTCTCGTATGGCCTCGCGCCGCGTCGCAAGAAACGGGCGCAACAGCCAGCGGCGTCGATCGAGCAAAACGGCCTCCGCCATGCCCGCGAGCCCAAGATTGGCATTCGCCTCGCTGCGGACAGCCCGCATCGCGATCGTTTCCAGCTGGTCGTCCAGCGTGTGCCCGGTAACGATGATATCGGCTTCGAGCACATCGGCAGCCTCCATCAGCAGGAAATAACGCGCTTCCCTTGCTGCAGCAGAGATTCCGGACTTGGGCTTTTCGCCTGACCAGCGGAGGGTCCGGTGAGGGATAGACATTTCCTTGCATTGACGTGCCACAGCCTTGGCTTCGTCAGCAGATTCGCCCCTCAATTCGTGATCGATCGTTGCCGCGACAAGCTCATGTCGCGCTTCCTTATCGGCAGCAAGTGCAACGTGAAGCCCAAGAAGCAGGCCTATCGAATCGCTTCCCCCCGAGACCGCCACAAGAATACGGGTTGGCCTTACCAGACGCTCGAGAAGCGATTGTACCGCCTCCTGTGGTGAGATCGGCCAGCCTTGGACGACGGTCATCGCGCGGTTCGCTAGCAGCCGAGGCGCTTCTGCTCACTGCTGACTTTCGAAAGCACGGCCTTGGCAGCAGTTGGGTAACGGCGCGGCACTTCCTTAAGCGTCGCGCAGGCAGTCTCATTGTTATCCAGAGCCGCAAGCGACATGCCGAGCTTCAGAAGCATTTCCGGAGCCTTGGGCGATTTTCCGTATGTCTGGTGTGCATTGAGGAACGTCTTGGCAGCGTCGTTATACTTGGCCTGCGAATACTGCGCCTCGCCAAGCCAGAAATTGGCATCCGCAAGCCGAGTGCTCTTGGGATAGGAAGAGATGTAGGTGGAAAACTCCGTTTCGGCGAGCTGGTAATCGCCAGTCAGTACGTGATCATAAGCAATCTTGTAGGCATCGCTTTCACTGCCGAGCGACGCTGTTTTCTGAGGATCCTTGCCTGCACGAGGCGATCCCGTGTCGACCCCAGGAAGCGCGGATGAATTGCGGGCACTGTCGTTGCGGCTGGCGCCGACCGGATTACCGTTCTGATCAAACTCCATTGAGCCAAGCGTCGTTGGGGCCGGCGCGCTACTGCTCTGCTGACCACCTGTACCGATGTCGGATGGCGCCTCGATGGCGCGAGCGACATCATCACCTCCGGAAGACTGAGGCGGGGTGGATGAGGAAGGGCGGCTGGACGCCACGGCCGGTTGCCCGGTCGTGTCGCCCAAATCGCTTCTCTTCTTCTTTTCCAGCTCCTGGAAGCGGAATTCGTTATCTTCCTGCGTTTTGCGCAGTTGCTCCTGCATCTGCAGCAGCTGATAGCTCATTTCCTCGATCCGGCCGTTAAGCTGCCGGAGTTCTTCCTGGAGTTGCTGGTTACGAACGGCATCATTGCTCTGCGCCAGGATGATTTCGCCTTGTTCGGGCTTTGCCTGTTGCGGAGCGCTCTGCTCGCCCTGGAAGAGTTTCGGCAGAGACAGTTGAAATGCCCCGGCGGGGCCTGTCATTGCCGCCAGCCCTAGCATTGCTGCCAAGACAATTTTCTTCATGTCGTTCGTCCTGCTTCTCTGATTTGCGTCGGGATGACGCAAGACGGATTTTTCTTACCTGCCGGCAAAAAGCAACCAAGCCATCATTCAAAATCTAGGGAATCGGGGCCAAACTAAGGAAAAACAAAAAAGGTGGCCGAAAGACCACCTTTTCTAACGTAATTGTCATCTTCGCCGAGACCGAAGCCTCTACTGAGATTACATGCCGGCGCCACCGAGAACGGTAACAGCGCGACGATTCTGCGACCAGCAGGAGATGTCGTCACAAACGGCGACCGGACGTTCCTTACCGTAGGAGATCGTCTTCATGCGGTTTGCCGGAACGCCGCGCGATGCAAGATATTCCTTGGTGGCAGCGGCACGGCGTGCGCCGAGAGCCAGGTTGTATTCGCGGGTACCGCGTTCGTCGGCATGGCCTTCGACGGTGATCGCGTAGTTCGGGTAACGGCCGAGCCACTGAGCCTGACGGTCGAGCGTCTGCTGGGCGTCCGCGCGGATCGAGGTCGAGTCGGTATCGAAGAAGATACGGTCGCCAACGTTGACCGTGAAGTCCTGGGTCGAGCCGGGGGTTGCCGAGCCTGCACCGCCGAGGCCAAGTTCACCTGCGCTGTTGGGCAGGTTCTTCTTGTTGGCGCAGCCAGCAAGTGCGAGCGCCAGCGTGAGTGCGATGACGGCTGGATTGCGAGCGAGGGTCTGCATGCGGCTCATCGCCGGGGTATAAGTGCGGCTCATGGCCGATCTCTCCTTGGATCATGAAATTCAGAGTTGCCAGACTCTAACCTAATTGAGTTAACCATATTCAAATGGCTATGGTTAACCAAACCTTCCGGTGTCCCGTAACCGCCCCATTCTGCTGGGATTGGGGCGGAAAAGAGGCGAGGTCGCCTCACTCTTGATTGCACCTGTTCACACAACCTATTCCAAGAGCGGCGACCACGCCGGGTCGGAGCCGTAAGACGGCGTCTTGACCATCTGTTCATTGTAACCGGTCAGGTCGATCGAATAGAGCTGCGGACCACCGGCACCTGCTCCCTGGCGGAAGAACATCAGCACGCGGCCATTCGGCGCCCAGGTCGGACCTTCGTTGTGGAAGCCCGACGTCAGGATACGTTCGCCCGAACCGTCCGGCTTCATCACACCGATCGAGAATTTTCCGCCCGACTGTTTGGTGAAGGCGATCAGATCGCCGCGCGGCGACCAGACCGGTGTCGAATACGAACCGTCACCGAAGGAAATACGGTTCTGTCCCGAACCATCGGCGTTCATCACGTAGATCTGCTGACGGCCGCCACGGTCGCTTTCGAAAGTGATTCTCTGACCGTCCGGCGAATAGGAAGGTGCTGTATCGATTGCGGCCGTCGAGGTCAGGCGCGTCGTCGTTCGCGAGCGCAGGTCCATGGTATAGATATTGGCATTGCCTTCCTGCTGCAGGCTCATGATGACCTTCTGGCCATCGGGGGAGAAGCGCGGCGAGAACGTCATGCCCGGGAAATTGCCGACCACTTCGCGCTGTCCGGTTTCCAGCTGCAGCAGATAGACGCGCGGCTGATTGCCTTCAAACGACATGTAGGTGACTTCCTGACGGCTCGGCGAGAAGCGCGGCGTCAACACCAGGTCCTTGGTGTTGGTCAGCATGCGGACGTTGAAACCGTCCTGGTCCATGATCGCAAGCTGGCGCTGGCGGGCGGTCTTCGGACCGCTTTCCGAGACGAACACGACGCGGGTGTCGAAATAGCCCTTTTCACCGGTAATGCGCTCGTAGATCGCGTCGGCGATGATATGGGCGAGACGCCGCCAGTTGTCCGGCTGGGTGAAAAATTGCTGGCCGGTCATCTGCTGGCCGGCATAGGTATCCCACAGGCGAAACTCGGCGCGCAGACGGCCGTCGCCCTCACGGGTAACCCGGCCGACGACCAGCGCCTGGGCGTTGATCGCCGTCCAGTCCTGGAAACGCGGCGCCTTGTTCGGATCGGAGATCTTCTCGATGAAGGCCGCCTTGTTCACCGGAGCAAACAGGCCGGAGCGCTGCAGGTCGGCAGCGACCACCTGGGCGATCTGGGCACCGAGATCATTGTTGGACTGGAAGTCCGTGATCGCGATCGGCAATGGCTGGACATTGCCCTTGTTGATGTTGATTTCCACTGCGGCCTGTGCCGACGTGGAAAACGTCATCGCCATTCCGGCAATCGCCATCATGATACCGATGAGGGAATGTCTGATCATATCGCTAAAGCCTTTCAGCTATTTGATTCTTTAGAGCCCCAGATCACTGGGGTCGAAATTCACGGCAACTTCGCTCCAGGCGTCGTATTTCTCGGCCGGCAGGCCCTTGAAGGGCTGCGACTTGAGGACCGCGCGCAACGCACCCCCCTCCATCGTCCGGCGCGCCATCGAAGAGCCGCCAGTCGACGTTACTTCGGGCTCACCGACAATCATGCCCGACTTGTCGAGCCTGAACGTCACCCGGATCACCATGCCCTGCAATCCTTCGATACCGGCAATGGTCGACCAGTTGTTCTGAATCTGGCCGCGTAGCGCGTCCATCTCGCTGAGGCTCAGCTTCGCGCCGGTGGACGGCTTGGTGCTTCCGGTTGATGCCGGCGAGGTTGACCGCTTGGCGCCACCGCCGGATGATTCCTGCTTGTTAAGGAGCGAGGCGATCTCGTCGGCGTTGAAGTCGCTCTTCTGCGAAGAAGAAGACTTCGCGGTCTCCTGCTTCTTGCCTTCCTTCTTGTCGGTCGGCTTGGCAGTCTCCGCAGGCTTCGTTTCCGGCTTTTTCTCGACCGGCTTCTCGACGGGCTTTTCAACCGGCTTTGCCTGTTCCTTCGGCGGTTCCGGCTTCGGCTTGGAGGCCGGCAGCGGAATAGAAGACGGCAGCGGAATTTCCTCCGCTTGGGTCTCGGCGGGAGCAGGTGTCGGTTCCGGCTTCGGAGTGGGCTCAGGCTTCGGCGGCGTAGGCTCGGGCTTCGGCTGCGGCAGCGCGGCGACCTCGGTCGGCTTCGGCGCGGTCTCTTCCGGCGCGATATCCTTGACTTCGTTCTGCTCGGGCGTTGGTGTCGGCGTCGGGCGTTCCGTCGGTTTCGGCGCGGCTGCAGCTTCCACTTGTGTCGGCTTCTTGGAAGGTGTCGGCGGTGCCTTCAGGTCGACATCGTTTTCGCCTGCATTCTCGGCGTTCTCGACGATCTTCTGGTTTTTTGTTTCCTTGACCGAAGGCTTTTCCGTCATCGGTGCCTTCTTGTCACCCTGCATCATATGGGTGACGTCTTCGATCGGCACGATGTCGACGGGCAGCGCCTCGACATCGGCAACGGTCATGGGCGCCGGCGCACTGAGCGAAACCATCGCCCAGGTCAGAACCAGCGTGTGAAGAACCAGCGATGTGCCGAGACTTCCCTTCATGGCACTCGATTACCTGTCCTGTTCCTGAAGGGTAACGAGGCCGATATTCTTATAACCGGCAGCAGAAATGCGGGCCATGACCTTCATCACGACGCCATAGGCGGCAGCTGTGTCGCCACGCACATAAATGCGCTCGTTATAACCGGTCGTGGCAATCGCCTCGAGCTTCGGAACGACTTCGTCGATCACGATCGGTGTTTCCTGCAGGTAGATTTCACCTGCCGGATTGACGGAAATGGTGATCGGCTGGGTATCGGAGTTCATCGCCTTCGCCTGCGTTTCCGGCAGGTCGATCGGCACGCCTACGGTCATCATCGGAGCCGCGACCATGAAAATGATCAGAAGCACCAGCATGACGTCGACGAGCGGCGTCACGTTGATTTCGCTGATGGCACCGCCACGGCGGCGACCACGACGTCCGCGGCGACCGCCACCCGATGCATTCGCTCCTCCGGCAGACATGCCCATGATCTAGCTCTCCTTCGTCGCGCGGCTTATTGCGCGGCCTGGCGCGGCTGCAGCTTCTCGTCGATCTGACGAGACAGGATGGCCGAAAATTCGTCGGCAAAACCTTCCATGCGGGAATGCAGCTTGCCCGCTTCGGCCATGAACTTGTTGTAAGCGATAACAGCCGGGATAGCGGCGACAAGGCCGATCGCGGTTGCAAGCAAAGCTTCGGCAATACCGGGAGCAACGACTGCAAGGTTGGTCGACTTCGAACCGGCAATCGCCTGGAACGATGTCATGATACCGACGACCGTACCGAAGAGGCCGATGAACGGACCGGCCGAACCGATCGTTGCCAGCGATCCGAGGCGTGCCTCATAGGCTTCACCTTCGCGTGCCATGGTCACGTCCATCGCACGGTCGATACGCATCTGCAGGCCGATCGGCGACCGTGCGCCGCGCTCGAAGCTCTTTTTCCATTCGCGCATGGCGGCAACGAAGATGGCAGCGAGACCATTGTTTTGACGCTCACCGAGTGTGCGGTAGAGCTCTTCCAGCGACTGGCCCGACCAGAAGACCTGCTCGAACTGATCGAACTGCTTCCGCGCCTTGGAGAAGCTCACATACTTGTCGAGCACGATCGCCCAGGTCCAGACCGACGCCCCGAGCAAACCGATCATGACCAGCTTGACGAGAAGCCCCGCCTGCATAAACAACGCCAGCAGACTGACGTCGTGCGTTGCGGCTTCCAAAGCTACCTGTTCCATCAACTATCCCCGAATCCAAACGCCCGGCATGGTGACCGGGCGGGTTCCAAAGCGCATGCTCGCGAATATCTGCCTGACCACCGAGAGCGCAGCCCTAACCCCAAGATGTCCTGAGTTTTCTGCTTGGCTTCTCGCCTTCAAATTTGGTCAAAGGAAGGCGTGCGTTGCACAAATTCCTCGGTCCTGAGTAAGACAACATTATCGTTAATAATGCGTTACAATTGCGCACCCCATCCTCCTGAAACGACTCGACAAATCCGCAAATGATGATTGTTTTCGCCACCACTCGCCGGCCATTCCGGCAGAGTGAGCGCGAGATATGCCGGCATGCAACCACCGGCAGCTTGAGCAAGGCAGATGCCTTGGCTATCCGTCCGACCATCACCATCCCGCCTTGAGGCGACCTCGCGCAACTTGGCGGAGAACATTTTCAAAGAGGAATAAATGCTTGTTTTCAAACGCACCCTGATCGGTGCCGCTCTCCTGTCCGTGTTTCTGATTTCACCCGCGGCCGCCAAGGATATCCCTCCGAGAACAGCCGGCTTGTGGCTGCTCAAGGCCGAAGACAATCCGTTCGCGGACTGGTCGATGTGCATCGAAGAGGCTAGGAACGACTTTCTCGATACCGACGTCTGGGATAATTTCGCCAATGAGTGCAAGGTCACGAACTCCAGCACCCGCAAATCATCAGGCAAGATCGACGCGACCTGCAAGCTGACCGAAAAGACCGAGGCCAAATTGCAGATCACGTTTTCGGGAGACTTCAAGACCGGCTACAGCTTCGAATCAGTCACGCAGTTCGTGAATGCGCTCGGCAAGACCAATACTCTCCATGCCAATGCCAAGGTGACCTATGCCGGAAAATGCCCGGCCGAGCTTAAGCCGGGCATGAAGAGGATGACCAAGAGCGGCCTTATTCTCCGCCCCTGACCGCAAGATCTATACGTCAGGCGTGGCGCACTACGCGCCATGCCCCAGAAACTTATCTGCGATCGTCTCCGGCAGCCGCCGGGGCCGACCATGTTTGTTGATCACAGCGATCACCACTTTGGCAGCGATCAGCAGCGTGTCGCCACGGCGGATTTCCTGACTGAGCACCATCTTGGCGCCACCCGCCTTTTCCGTCGCTGTCGTAATCGTCAGGACATCATCCATCCGCGCCGGTTGCTTGAAGTCGATTTCCATCCGGTGGACCACGAACACGAGACCTTCCTCATCGGCAGCCAGAAGCGCGCTCTGCTCGCATCCCAGGCAGCGCAGATAGTCAGTCCGGCCCCTTTCTAGGAAGTGCAGGTAACGCGCGTGATAGACGACGCCGGAAAAGTCCGTGTCCTCGTAATAGACGCGTTGTACGAGCCGGTGTCCGTGATCGGTCAATTCGCCGGAAAGAAGAAAATTATCACTGCTCATGAGGCTTGCCTTGGAAAAACCTTATCGCCATCTGGATATTGGGAGCACTCTGCACCACCATTTAAAGGGCGTCATATTTCCTCCCTATCAGGAAAAGTTTAGAACACCACCGGAGATTTTTTATGAAGATTGCAGTCATGGGCGGCGACGGTTTCATCGGATGGCCAACATCCCTTCACCTGTCCCATGCGGGCCATGAAGTCCATATTCTCGACAATCTTTCCCGCCGCTGGATCGATACGGAACTCGGCGTGCAGTCTCTTACCCCGATGGACAGTATCCAGGAGCGCACCCGCATCTGGCACGCGGAGACCGGCCGCCGCATCCATTTCAATCTCATCGATCTCGCCAAGGACTACGAACTCCTGAAGAACTGGCTTGCCGAGCATCGCCCGGATGCGATCGTGCATTTTGCCGAACAGCGCGCAGCCCCCTATTCGATGAAGAGTGACCGCCACAAGAACTACACGGTCAACAACAACGTCAACGCCACGCACAATCTCCTGAATGCGCTGGTCGAACTCGATCTCGACACCCACCTCGTCCATCTCGGCACAATGGGCGTCTATGGCTATTCGACGGTCGGCGCAGCCATCCCCGAAGGCTATCTGCCGGTCGGCATCGAGACGATGAGCGGCGAGACGGTATCCCAGGAAATTCTCTACCCGTCCAATCCCGGCTCGATCTATCACATGACCAAGTGCCTGGATCAGCTTCTCTTCCAATTCTACGCCAAGAACGACCGCATGCGGATCACCGACCTGCATCAGGGCATCGTCTGGGGCACCCATACGGCCGAGACGCGCATCCATGAACAACTGATAAATCGCTTTGATTATGACGGGGATTACGGGACGGTCTTGAATCGTTTTCTCATCCAGGCGGCAATCGGGTATCCGCTTACCGTACATGGCACCGGCGGCCAGACCCGCGCCTTCATCCATGTTCAGGATTCGGTTCGCTGCATCGAGATCGCCCTCAACAATCCCCCTGCCCGCGGTGGCCGCGTCGAAATCTTCAACCAGATGACCGAGACCCACCGGGTCCGTGATCTGGCCGAGATGATCTCGAAGATGACCGGCGCAAAGATCGCCTGGCTGCCAAATCCGCGCAAGGAAGCACCGGAAAACGATCTCGTGGTGAAGAACGAGAAATTCATCGAACTCGGCCTCAAGCCGACAACGCTCGGCGAAGGTCTGCTGTCCGAGATCGTCGACGTTGCGAAGAAATACGCCTATCGCGTTGATCGCAGCCGCGTTCCAGCCGTCTCCGCCTGGACCAAGGACATCGCCGCCACCGTCGAACGCGACCCGGAAGGCAAGCGGCTGAAGTCGGTTTGCTAGGAAACCGTATTTCGTCCTCCTCGTCCTCGGGTTAAACCCGAGGATGATGTACAATCCTGCCAAGGCGTATGTCATGCTTGGGACGGGCCCGAGCATGACATACGCGGCGCGCCAACAGGACCACAACAAGCCATGCGGAACGCCTTCGTCACACTCGTGACCAATGCAGATTACATCATGGGCGCGACAGCACTGGTCCACTCACTGCACCGGACCGGCACCACGGCTGACATCGTCCTTCTCCATACGGGTGCGGTTTCCCAGGAGGCTCTGGGCAATCTCAAGAGGCTCGGCTGCCGAACCATCGAAGTCTCGCACCTTCCCCTGTCCGACGACTTCAACGAGCGCCATGCCCGCAAGAACCTGCATGGTGCCGCCCCTTTCACAAAGGGCCGCAAACCCGACTTCCACACGCCGCTCGACAATTTCTGCAAGCTTCGGCTCTGGCAACTCAAGGAATACGGCACTGTCGTTTTCCTTGATGCAGACGTGATCGTGCTGAAGAACATCGACAAGCTGTTCGATTATCCGGAATTTTCCGCAGCCCCGAATGTCTACGAGAGCCTTGCCGATTTCCACCGGCTCAATTCCGGCGTCTTCGTCGCAAAACCGTCCGCCGAAACCTTCGAGCGCATGCTTGCAGCCCTCGACCAACCCGGCGCCTTCTGGCGGCGGACCGACCAGACCTTTCTCGAAAGCTTCTTCCCAGACTGGCACGGCCTACCGATCACCATGAACATGCTGCAATATGTCTGGTTCAATATGCCAGCTTTGTGGGATTGGAAAAGTGTCGCCATCCTGCATTACCAGTATGAGAAGCCATGGGAGACGGACCATCCCAAGGCAGAAGTGCTGCGTCCGCTGATCGACCTCTGGCAGGCCTTTCATGACGGCAGGAACATCCCCGATACCAGCACCCTACCCGGCCCACAGCTCTCCAATCCCGGAGATGTGGCGTGAGGGTTCTGGTTTCCGGCGGCACAGGTCTTGTCGGCCGCTATATCATTGAAGGCCTTCTGTCGGCAGGATATGCCGTCACAGTTGGCGCCCGCAAACCACCTCCGGCAGGTTTCTTCTCACAGCCGGCTGATTTCCGTCCGCTGCACCTTGATCCCAAACTCAATCAGTCCGGCACATTCGAAGGCATCGACGCCTTTATCCATGCAGCTTTCGATCACCTTCCGGGAAAATACCGGGGTGGTGAAGGCAAGGATCCGAAGCGCTTCCGGCGTCTGAATCTCGACGGCTCGGTCAAACTTTTCGAGACGGCGAAAAAGACAGGCGTACAGCGAGCCGTATTTCTCTCCAGCCGCGCCGTTTATGATGGTCTCGAAATAGGCACGGTCCTCACGGAAGATCTGGCGCTCTCACCGACATCCCTTTACGGCGAGATCAAGCTCGCTTGTGAGCATGCGCTGAGCACCTTATCCGGCCAGGATTTCGTCACCGCATCGCTGCGCGCCACCGGCATCTATGGAGAATTCCGTCCAAATAAATGGGATGATCTCATCGCCGATACGCTTGTCGGCAAACCGGTTGCGCCACGTGCAGGCACGGAGGTCCACGGAGCAGATGTCGCCCAGGCTGTCCAGCTCATGCTGACAATGGACGCTTATTCGATAAGTGCGCAGAGCTTCAACATCTCGGACATCACAGTCGATACGCGAACAATCCTGGAAAGACTGGGGCTTTCGGCCCAGCTGGTTGCCTTCGCGACACTCTCTGCGAACGCGATGGCTACCGAAAAGATCCGCCGCATGGGCTGGCGGCCTGGAGGAATGCGGCGGTTCGACGAAACCATGGCGATACTGGCTCACCAGATTGAGGAGGATCACTAATGATGTGAAGCATGCCGCTGGACATTGCCGTCTCGGCCATGACGGCTCGGCTGTTTCTCCCTTTTCTTCGCCTCGATGGCCTTGGCCTGCTCTTCCGCCCATTTCTGCCCGGCATCGCCGCCCCATAGGAGCCACGCGATGTACCCGGTGGAAGGCTCTTCATCATCACCGAAATTCTCGGCGCGCTTGTCGACCTTGTGGCGGGCGAAATAGCTGACCATTCTCTTGACAGTAAGATCGGAGAGCGACTTGCGATGCTGGAGATCGCGGGCGCGCGCAATGCCAACAGTGGTGCCGCCGCGCCGGAACTTAGCCCTGAGTTTCAGCCCTTTTTCAGCAGCAGCAGCCACGTCCGCCGGCGGACGATTGTCGAAATCCTTATCAGCCATGGCTCTTTTTCACCTCCGACTGACTTTTCAGAACGCGGTCTCCATCATCCTGTTTGATCAGGAATGCCGGTTCCGTGTGTTCCGCCTTGCGCTTGATCGTCTTTCCCTTGATCCGGCGCTCTACGTCCTCGGTGAATTTCTGGGTGACCTTACCCTCTGCCTTGGAGCGACCCCATTTCCATTCGACTTCATTTCCGACTTGGATTTTCTGCATGCATGGCTCCTTTCTCCCTTGGGAAACTCGAGGAGCCGGATGATGTTCCGAAATCAGCTCTTCAGATCGAGGTCGCCATCCCGTTGAACGACATGATGCGGCGAAGTCGGCAGATTTTCGATCTCTTCAGCGATGAAATAGGGTGGGATATCGAGAGCCTTGAGCGCATCCCTGGTCGCCGGAACCCATTTGAACTCAAGTTCATGCGTATCGACCACACGATGCACGATATCGCTCGGATGAAACGGAAAGCTTTCCGGCAGCTCCATCCGGTAATAAAAGCCGAGTTCGTGCCAGTCCTTGCCTTCGTAATGAAAAAAGTTCTCCGCAACCCAAAGCAGCGGCCCGACGTCAGCCGTGGCGCCAAGCTCTTCGACCATCTCGCGTTTCAGTGTCTCTTGCGAGGTCTCGCCCATCTCGGCACGCCCGCCTGGAAACGTCCAGAAGCTTTCATGAATGGCACGATGCACCAGCACATGCCCGTCGCGAAACGCCAGCCCGGCAATGCGCATCTGAAAAATGCGCTTCGGCTTGAACTTCATCCGGATGCGAAGATCCTGCAGCTTGTCCTTTTTACTCATCTTCCAGGCTCATGCGAAACTGCGCCGCTTCCATATCCTTCGGCGGCTGCAGGCCGAGATGTTTCCACGCAACGGCGGTCAGCACGCGACCGCGCGGCGTGCGCTGGATAAAACCCTGCTGGATCATATAGGGCTCGATAATGTCCTCAATCGCGTCGCGAGGCTCCGAAAGAGCGGCTGCTATCGTCTCGATCCCGACCGGCCCGCCGGCAAAATTCACCGCGATCATGTTGAGATAGCGCTTGTCGAGCTGGTCGAAACCGGCATGATCAACATTGAGACGGATGAGCGCCTCATCCGCAATCTCCTTGGTCACGGCCTCCGCGCGGGCCACCTCGGCAAAATCGCGCACGCGACGCAAAAGACGTCCGGCGATCCGCGGCGTCCCGCGTGCCCGGCGGGCAATCTCGCGGGCACCGTCATCCGTCATTTTAAGTCCCATCAACCGCGCGCCGCGGCGCACGATGCCTTCCAGCTCCTCGACGGTATAGAAGGACAGACGCACCGGAATACCGAAGCGATCGCGCAGCGGCGTGGTCAGAAGGCCGATACGGGTGGTGGCGGCAACCAGCGTGAATTTCGAAAGATCGATCTTCACCGAACGCGCCGCCGGCCCCTCGCCGATGATCAGGTCGAGCTGAAAGTCTTCCATGGCAGGATAAAGAATTTCCTCGACCGCCGGGTTCAGCCGATGGATTTCGTCGATGAACAGAACGTCGCGTTCTTCGAGATTGGTCAAAAGCGCCGCAAGATCTCCCGCCTTGGCAATGACCGGGCCGGAGGTCGATCGAAAATTGACGCCGAGTTCCTTCGCCATGATCTGCGCCAGCGTCGTCTTTCCCAGTCCCGGCGGGCCGACAAACAGGACATGGTCCAGCGCCTCGCCACGGTTCTTCGCTGCCTCGATAAAGATCTTCAGATTGGCGCGGGCTTCTGCCTGTCCGCTAAACTCGTCCAGCGATTGGGGGCGCAAAGCCGTATCAAGATCTTCGCCCCGCTTTTCCGGCGAGATGAGGCGGGTTTCGTCAGTCATAAGGTATTTCCGTTCGAACCAGTTATCCAGTCAATACACGACATGGACAAAATACGCAGCCGCGATAGCCGTTAACGTGAGAGTTCCTTTAGCCCCAGCCGGATCAGCTTGGCGCTGTCCGCCTCCTCACCTGCAGTTTTCAGCGCCGCAGCCACAGCATTGGCCGCCTGATCGCGCGAATAACCGAGATTGGTCAGCGCCGAAACGGCATCGGAGATAGGTGCGGAGGCGACGCCCTCGCCAATTTCCTGCTTCAGGCCGATATTGGCGGAGGCTTCACCCGCAAAGGCCGGCGCTTTGTTCTTCAACTCGGTGACAATGCGCACCGCCACCTTGGGGCCGACACCCGGCGCACGCGAAACCGCGGTCTTGTCCTGCAGCGCGATCGCATTGGCGAGCTCACCCGGTGTCAACGTCGAAAGAACGGCAAGCGCCACCTTCGAACCGACGCCCTGTACGCTCTGCAACAGACCGAACCATTCGCGTTCCAGCGCCGAGACGAAACCGAACAGCTTCAGCTGATCCTCGCGCACATAGGTCTCGATGAACAGGATTGCCGCCTCGCCGACATTCAGCCGCGACAGCGTGCGCGACGAGCAGAAGGCTTCGTAACAGACACCATGCACGTCAACGAGCACATGGTCCGTTCCGATCTCGTCGATAGTGCCTTTAAGCTTGCCGATCATGTCTGTTTTCCTGAAAGAGGGTGCGTGTCGGGCGCGATCAGATCGATACCCGGAAAATAGCGGCGATAGCCGGATGGATCGCGCGTCAGCAATGTATATCCACGGATCGTCGCATGCGCGCCGATGAGGAAATCCGGCAATACGCGATCACGCTGTCCGTCTGCCGACCCATATCGGCGAAAGGCATAAGAGGCTGCGAATGCAGCAGACCAAGGCAGGTTATCACGAATAAACTGGTTGCGCGGCAAAAGCGCATCCACGGTTTCCAGCTCATCGTATCGGTAGGAGAATTCCGAAAAGATGATCTGATTGATCACCACGCTGCCGCGCGCCATCGCCGCCAGCAGCTGCCGACGCGACCACTCGAGCCAATGTGGATCTCGCACGGCAAGGTCTACGAGAATATTGGTATCGATGAGAGTTGCCATGCCGTTATCGATCGCGCGTTATACGCATCAGTTCGTCGGCATCGATGGACTGGTCACCAGTCCCGCCCAGTTCTTCAAGCGTGGCGATGAAACGATCAAGCCGCGCACGGTCCGCGTCTGCAGTGGTTCCATGCTTGGGTGTCAGGGTAATCACACCACCTTCCAAACCGAAGATTACCTCACTGTTCGGCTCTATGCCGACCAGCTCGCGAAGATCCCGTGGTATGGTCACCTGCCCTTTCGATGTTACACGCATGACCTGCTCTCCTTTGAGTAAGAAAATATCTTACCTAGAGAACAAGTCAAGAACAAACCTATTGAGCGGTTATCCGGCCAACGCCTGACGCATACGATTTCCGCCACGGTTATGGGCGTGGCAGATGGCAATGGCGAGAGCATCAGCAGCATCGTCACCCTTGAACTCGACCTTGGGCATCAGGATCTTCAGCATCATGTGGATCTGTTTCTTATCGCCGTGGCCGACGCCGATCACCGATTTTTTCACAGCATTCGGCGCATATTCCGAAACAGGCAGTCCGGCACGAGCAGGCACCAGCATCACGACGCCGCGTGCCTGACCAAGCTTCAGCGTCGCGACCGCATCCTTGTTGACGAAAGTCTGTTCGACCGCCGCCTCGTCCGGCTTGTAGGCATGTACGACCTCGGCAAGCCCGTCATGCAGCTGGCACAGGCGCGAAGCGAGATCCAGATCCCCATCCGAAGTCACCGTACCTGAGGCGACGAACTTCAGGCTGTTGCCGATCGTGTCGATCACACCCCAGCCGGTGCGCCGAAGTCCGGGATCGATGCCGATGATTCGAATGATGTCTGCCATGCCTCACCCTACCTTCACCCGCCCTTGATAGCCATTGAAATATGAACAAAACAGAAACATCGAATTTCAACTGGTTAACGCGTCGCTAACCATATGTCGCTCTACTGATATGACCTGTGCAACGACGGCGGATTTTCCGCGTTCTGGGTGTTCTCGAATGATACGAGAGGGAGAGAGGGCGATGTCTCAACGCCAAAGCTTGTTCATGAAGATCACGGCTCTTCTGCTAGTGCAGAATGGCCTGCTGGCAGTGATCGCATCCACTTTTTCTCCGGGAATGTCCCCCGCCATGACAGTACTTCTGGCAGCGGGCGTCGTTGGTTTCTCAATGGCGACGGCTATGATGGCCACCCGCATTGCCGGCGCTCATGAAACAAGACCGGCCTCGACCAGACTATTGCTTGGTGCGGCACCTGAAAATGCGATCACATCCGGTTTAGGCCCGCTGCCAAAGTCTTCAGAACCAAAAACTTCTCCTGAACGCCTCAATCCGGCCATCCCCCGCTTGGTTGGGTTGAGGACTATTGACCAGCAGCATGGAATAGCAGGCAACGATCGCCAGAAGGCTTCGGAAGAAGCGCTCAGCGCCTTGGATGCCGGTTTGCGTCGCCTCGCGACAGGCGACCTTTCCGTCACTCTCGACACTCCCTTCTCGGATGGCTTCGAAGGATTGCGCGGTGATTTCAACAAGGCAGTCAATTCGCTCAACGAAAGCCTGACAACCATCATCACTTCGGCGAGCACCCTGCATGGAGAATGCGCCGAGGCGCGTATCCGGCTGGCGCAGGAGCGTTCGATGATACCGGATGAAGTTCCTGCTCTTTCGGTTGCCGGCAATGGCCTGCGTGATATCGCGGATCTCCTGCGTGAACAGGATGCGGCGTTGAGAGAGATCGCCACAATCGCTGCCAATGCCAAGACCTATTGGCAACAAAGCCACGAAACCGTTTCGCAGGAGGCCAAGGCATCTGAAAGCATGCGCGACTCAGAGAAACAGGTTGGAGAGATCGCTGCGCTGATGCGCGACATGGCATTCCGCACCAACATGCTTTCCGTCAGCGCCAGCGTTGCGGCAGCAAACATGGCCGGCCCCCAGGAAACGCTGCCGGCTTTCGCAGCCGAGTTGCGCAATATGGCCGAAACAAGCGCGGCAGCAGCAAAGCAGGCTTCGCTTCTGGAACGCGACGTCACTCTCTGCCTCCAGCAAGCGCGCACCCAGACGGGTCGTATCCTGCAGCAGGAACAGCATCTGCACGAGAGTTTCGAGACGATCGGCGACAAGCTCACGTTAATCTCGGAAGCTTCGACGATGTCGTCAGATATCGTTGCCCGCAGCGGCGTCATTCTGGACGGGTCACTCAAGCATGCCAGCCAGCGCCGCTCGCTCGACCATATGCTGGAGACGGCGCTAGAACGCCTGGCGCAGGAGCTTGCGGTGATCAATAGGCATTGCGGACGCTTCATTCATATCACCGTTCTTCACGATGACCACACACCGCCAGACACCAGCCCGCCCCACCACCGCAGCCATCTGAAGTTAGTGAAGACGTAAAAGCGGAACCGCCTGCTCATGCTTTTCTGCGCGAAAGGGTCGCATCGGCGGTTCCGGCTCCCTAGATAGGAACGACAGAATTGTTCCTTTCCAAGGTAGATCCATGATTCCGTTCTCGATACTTGACCTTTCGCCGGTCGGCGAAGGCTACTCGGTGCGCGATGCGCTCGATCAATCCCGTCGCATGGCAATCAAGGCCGAAGAGCAGGGTTACAAGCGTGTCTGGCTGGCCGAGCACCACGGCATGCCCGGCATAGCCAGCGCCGCGACATCGATCGTCATCGCCCATGTGGGGGCGGCGACGAAGAAAATCCGCGTCGGTTCCGGCGGCGTCATGCTGCCCAACCACTCCCCGCTCGTCATCGCCGAACAGTTCGGCACGCTGGAAGCCCTGTTGCCCGGCCGTGTCGACCTCGGCCTCGGCCGCGCTCCCGGCACCGATATGCGCACCGCCAGCGCGTTACGGCGTAACATGGACGCCGGTGCCGAAAGCTTTCCGCAGGATATCGTCGAGCTGAAGCACCTGCTCGGCACGCCGATCGAGAACCAGGCGATCATCGCAGTCCCCGGAACCGAAGCCAATGTGCCGATCTGGCTTCTCGGCTCCAGCCTCTACAGCGCCCATCTCGCCGCGGCGCTGGGCCTGCCCTATGCCTTCGCCTCCCATTTCGCGCCCGACATGCTGATGGATGCGATTGCGATCTATCGCGAACGCTTCCAGCCGTCAGCGGAACTCGACAAGCCTTATGTCATGGTTGGCGTCATGGGCGTCGCCGCCGATACCGACAAGGAGGCGGAACGCCTCTTCACATCGTCGCAGCAGCAATTCGTCAATCTGCGCAAGAATGTCCGCACCCGCTTTCCCAAGCCGCTGGACAGCATGGACGGGTTCTGGACGCCGATGGAAAAGATGAGCGTCGAGCACACGCTGCGCTACGCAGCCGTCGGCTCGGTGGCGACCATCGAGGCAAAGCTGAAGGATTTCCTCGAAGAAACCGGCGCTGACGAACTGATCGTCTCCATGCCGATCCATGACATCGGCGCACGCCTGCATTCGGTGGACCTGTTTGCGTCACTGCCGATGATGGAAAAGGAAAATTACGGAGCTTGAGGGTGATGCGGGGGCTGCCCCTCATCCGCCTGCCGGCACCTTCTCCCCGCTCGCGGGGCGAAGGACCCGTGTGGCAAGCTCACCGCATATCGCCAACGCCGAGCGTGGCAAGTCCCCTCTCCCCGCAAGCGGGGAGAGGGTTAGGGTGAGGGGCAACTCCGAAGCCACCCCTCAATAACAATCAGGCCGAAAGCTTGGCCAGAACTTCGTCCGACACCTCGAAGTTCGAATAGACGTTCTGCACGTCATCATCGTCTTCCAGGTTGCCGATGAGCTTCATCAGCGACTGCGCCTTTTCCTCATCGACTTCGATCGTGTTCTGCGCCTTCCAGATCGCCTTGACTGTCTCGGCTTCGCCGAGAACGCCTTCGAGCGCCTTGGACACTTCGTTCATGTCCTCGAAACCGCAATAGATCGTGTGGCCTTCTTCGTCGGTCTCGACGTCATCGGCGCCGGCTTCGATAGCCGCTTCCATCACCTTGTCGGCATCGCCGACGGAAAGCTTGTAGGTGATTTCGCCGACGTGATCGAAGGAGAAGGAAACCGAACCGGTTTCACCAAGCGCACCGCCGGCCTTGGTGAAGATGGAGCGGACGTTGGATGCGGTGCGGTTGCGGTTGTCAGTCAGCGCCTCGACGATGACGGCCGTGCCGCCCGGGCCGTAGCCTTCGTAACGCACGGAATCGTAGTTCTCGGCGTCAGCACCGGAAGCCTTCTTGATCGCACGGTCGATGTTATCCTTCGGCATCGACTGTGCCTTGGCGTTCTGCACGGCAAGGCGAAGCGCAGCGTTCATCGTCGGGTCGGGAAGACCTGTCTTGGCAGCAACGGTGATTTCGCGTGCGAGCTTGGAGAACATCTTCGAACGGATGCCGTCCTGCTTGCCCTTGCGGTGCATGATGTTTTTGAACTGTGAATGGCCAGCCATGGCACCCCTGATACTTTAACCGGTTTTGGAATGGGCGCCTTATAATTTCGAAGCGCCCGCCATTCAAGGCATTTCGATTACCCAAGCGTCCCCGCCTCAACGAAATGGGCCGGAACAAAGCCTTTGCAGCTCCGTTTGACCTATCGAAAACAACAAAGGAGACGCAGGAATGGCAAGCCTCACTGAAGCCCGCGAAGCACCCGAACGCCAGATGTGGGACGAGATCAATGGCGTCCATGCCGGCATGCTTGGTCTGGAAGGCACACACATGCATTTCCAGCCGATGGCGCCGAATGTCGATACCAAGACCAATACGATCTGGTTCTTTACCAAGACGGATACGGATCTCGTGCGCGCCATCGGCGCTGGCGGCCGGGCGCATTTCTGCGTCACCGGCAAGAACCATGACTATCACGCTTGCCTGTCGGGCCTGATCGAAGTCCGCCTCGATGCCGCAAAGCGCGACGAATACTGGAGCGCCGTAACCGCCGCCTGGTACGAGCAGGGCAAGGACGATCCGCTTCTCACCATGCTCGCCTTCAAGGTAGATGATGCCGAAATCTGGGCCTCGACCAACAGCACGCTGAAATTCGGCTGGGAGATCGCCAAGGCCAACATGACCGACGAGAAGATGCCGGAAGTAGGCGTCAAGCAGCACCTCACCTTCTCGGCAATCCATTAGTCTGATTTAGCCGCGGGGGCCGTTAAAGCCCCTGCGGCACCAGGATCGTCGGTTTCTTGGGCAGAGACCGCATCGATACCCTGAGCGTTTTTTCCTTCGCATAGGCGATGTCGAACTTCCCGTCGAACATCGCGAGGAACGTATCCAGCGGCGGCCCGAAACGGTGCATCGGCAGGATCAGCGAAGACCGCAGCCGTTGCACGACGCGGCTCATGCTGTCCGCCCCCATGGTCAAACCACCGTCGACAGGCACCATCAGGATATCGAGACGCCCGATCTCCGTATATTGCGCCTCGTTCAATTCAAAATGCAGATGCCCCAGATGGCCTATGCACAGGCCCGCAACCTCGAAGATGAAGATAGAATTGCCGTTCTCCTCTATACCGCCGCCCCAGTTGCGGATGTCGGAGACGACATTGCGGATATAGACATCTCCAATCATCTCCTGATGTTTAGCCTTTTCACCCGGCACATCGCTCCACCCATGCAGCACCATCTCAATCCCTGGATCGGGCGTCAGAGAGTAATGAGTGGAATGCGCGCGGTTCATCGTCACCACGTCCGGCAATCTGTCAGGCCGATAGACACCGCTGTAGTCCGTCGCAATCCCGATACCGCCCGGCGTCTCGATGAAATAGGTAGAATGCCCGACGAAGGTGATCCTCACCTCTTCCCGCTCGGCGAGCGTCAACGCCTTGCCCGCCTGCGCAAGCTGAACGCCCGGCGGCCTGAAGCTCGCAAACCGCACTTGCGGCAGTTTCTGAGCGATTGCCTGGCATTGGCTGACAGGAAGGCCCTCCTGTGCGTAGGCCGAAGAGAATGCTGAAAGAAGAAAGGCCGAAAAACCGAATGCGAGAGTTCGCAGCTTCATGCCACACTCCGGAAAACGCGTTCATGCTCATTCCGGGGAAAAGGATGGGGCAAGCATGCGGATCGGTCCAGCAGACATTACCGATCCGCGCCTCACAATTCCGTCATTCGGCCAAAGGTTGAGTTCGATCCGACACAAGGCGCTCCCGAACATGGCCCCATATGAAACCGGATCAGATGATCAGTGTACGATGCCCGAATGGCGTCTCGTCATCGTAATTCCGCGTTCCGATACGCTCGCTTTCACCCGACAATCTTGCGTCATCTGCCTGCTCGTCGAGTGTTTCCGAAGCAGTCGCGTCCTGTCGGCGGTGCGGGTGCCGACCATCGAGAGACGCGGAAGGCTCTTCTTCGCTTCCGGCCTCGTCCTGCTGCTCACGAAAACGCTTCATGGTCATAAGGTCGGCATTGATCTGATCCTGCCGGTGGGCTGCCCAGACATTGTCGGGCTCAGCCCGGCTGACCACGCTGCTATCGACCAAAGTCGCGGCGGATGCTGACGTCGAAGAAACGCGGGTAACCGGGTCAACCATGCTATGCCCTCCATCAGATGCCGCCCTGCCCGGCACAAGCGCCGGTGCAGGAAGTCACATGCCTGAATGATAGCATGGTAACCGCGGTTGCCCAATCAACGCCAGAAGCTGGGAATGGTTTCCGCCAACCGCGGCCCGATCCGGATGGGCTCGATCTTTTCGGCAAGCCCGGTCGAATCCGAAATCTCGATCCCGAGACCGCAAAGCGTCGCCGGTCCATGCGCCGCCTCGAACCGGCCCTTAGGCATTTTCGAGATGAAGCGGTTGAGCGGCTCTTCCTTCTCCATTCCCAGAGACGAGTCGTAGTCACCGCACATGCCGGCATCCGACATGTAGCCGGTGCCGCCGTTCAGGATCTGGCAATCGGCAGTCGGCACATGGGTATGCGTGCCGACAACGAGCGAGGCGCGCCCGTCGACGAAATGCCCAAAGCACTGCTTCTCGCTGGTCGCTTCTGCGTGGAAATCGAAGATGATCGCGTCGGCCTGCTCCTTCAACGGAGCAGCATCAAGGATTGCCTCGGCGCTCTTGAAGGGATCGTCGAGTTCCGGATGCATGAAAACCCGGCCCATGATGTTGGCAACGAGGATGCGCGCACCATTGCGGGCATAATAGAGACCCGACCCCTTACCCGGCGTGCCGGCAGGATAGTTGGCAGGTCGCAGGAACTGGTCGTGGCGACCGGCAAAAGTCACCGCTTCCTTCTGGTCCCAAACGTGGTTGCCGGTGGTGACGACATCAGCGCCGGCATTGATCGTCTCGAGAAAGATGTCCTCGGTGATGCCGAAACCGCCGGCCGCGTTCTCGCCGTTGACGATGACGAAATCGAGCTTCAGGTCGGAAATCAGGCCCGGCAGTTTTTCCCATACGGTCGTGCGGCCGGTCTTGCCGACCATGTCACCTAGAAAGAGAAGGCGCATTCCTATCCAATCTTTACAATGGCCTCATCGGACAGATCGCGAAAACCGCTTTCCGTCAGGATCCCGTGAAGCCTTATATCATGAGGTTCGTCGGGAACTGATGCCACTTCCTGGCAGTCGAAAGCAATGCCGATCAGCCGTGGATTGCAGCCTTTTTGCTGCAAACGGTAAATTGCGCGATCATAATAACCGCCACCATAACCGATCCGGTGGCCTCTGCGGTCGAACGCCGCAAGCGGCACCAGCATGATCTCGGGGTCGAGTTCGGCCGCGTCCAACCCCGGCCCGACCGTGCCGAAGACACCCGCGACAAGCTCGGCGCCGGGTGTCAGTTCGCGAAAAACGATGGTTTCCTTATCGAGTACAACGGGCACACAAATCCGCGCCCCGCGTTGTCTCAGGAGATCCATAAGAGGACGGACATCCACCTCGGAGCGGATCGGCAGGAAGCCGGACACGAGCGTTCCGTCGTTGAGATAGATCGCCGCCATGCCATGCGATGCCAGCGACAGGCTTTTCTCCACGCGCTCCGCAGCACTGAGCGCATCGCGCGCCGCGAGCCTTTCGGCCCGCAGCGACGCCTTGATCGATCGGCCGGCCATCAGGCCTTGTCGCCCGAGCGCGAGACCAGCAGCTTGTCGATACGCCGACCGTCAAGATCGACGACCTCGAAGGTCCAGCCATGCGTCGTGAAGCTTTCGCCGAGTTCCGGCAGGTGCTTCAATTCGTCAAGCACGAAACCGGCAACGGTCTCGTAACCCGGATCTTCCTCGATAGAGATCCCCATCTGCGCCCCGAACTCATCCACCGGCATCCAGCCGGCGATCAGGTAAGAACCATCGTCCCGCACCACGATTGCAGGCTCTTCGGTCGCGTCTTCCTGGAACACACCGGTGATTGCCTCCAGCACGTCGCCGGAGCTGATGATGCCTTCGAAATGACCGTATTCGTCATAGACAAGCACCATATGCGCCGGTGCCTTCCTGAGCGCCTGGATGACGTCGAGAGCGCCGGTCAGGTCGGAGACGACGGGAGCCTCGCGCATCGCGAGCTGAACATCGAACTGCTTTCCGCCGGCCATGAAATCATAGGCGTCCTTGACGAACAGAACGCCTATGATCTCGTCGGAACTGCCCTTGCGAACCGGAAGGCGGGAGCGTGTCGTGGCGCGAAGCTGGGCGCGGATTTCCTCCGGCTCGTCCTCCGTATCGATCACCTCGACATCGCGGCGCGGCGTCATCAGGCCGCGGGCGGTGCGGTCGGCCAGGCGCATGACGCCCGAAATCATCTCGGACTCACCGCTTTCGATGACGCCGGCGCTCTGCGCTTCAGCAAGAACGGTGCGGATTTCCTCGTCCGTCACCTTGTCTTCGGACTCGCCCTTCTGACCGAGTATGGCCAGCACGAAGCGGCCGGAAATATCAAGAAACCAGACGATGGGCGCGCCGATCATTGCCACGAGCTTCATCGCAGGCGCGACGCGGGCGGCAACAGACTCCGGCGCGCGAAGCGCAATCTGCTTCGGCACCAGTTCGCCGAGGATAAGCGACATATAGGTGATGACGACAACGACACCGCCGACACCAAGCCAGTCGGCAAGGTTCTCGGCCATGCCTTGTGCCTCGAGCCATGAGGTCAGGCGCGTGCCGAGGGTTGCGCCTGAAAATGCGCCGGAAAGAACACCAACCAGCGTGATGCCGATCTGAACGGAAGAGAGAAAACGACCTGGGTCTTCGGCAAGCTTGATGGCTGTGGCCGCACCGCGATTTCCCTGCTCTGCCATAACCTTGAGACGGATGGGGCGGGATGAAACAACGGCAAGTTCCGACATCGCAAGAACACCATTCAATATGGTGAGTGCAACGACGATAAGGATTTCGGTTAACAAAAGGTGCTCTTAGGCTGGGACAATATCCTGCGCACAAAACGTTGACCGCTTGCGGCGGCTGCCGTTGATTTCATGATGTGATCTCGCGCGCAGTTCGGAAAACCGTCAGCCGGTTCTCGGAACTGCGCACCTTCACCTGTGAGCAGAAATCATAAGGTCGGCTTGCGTCTATTGCAATGGCTGGAACAACTGATGTCTGCCGCCGATCAAATAGAGAGATCGATCGTCATCTCCGCACGTGTGCCTTTTGGCCGCTCGACGTATTGAATGGCCGATCCGAGCGTGGACGCCATTGACTTCACGATCCGGCTTCCAAGACCTGTTCCCCTGACGACGTCGCCTTCTTTCCAGCCGATCCCGTCATCCTCGACAGCAAGCAGCGCCTTGTCATCCGGCTGACGTGTCAGAAGGACGCGTACTTCGCCATCAGTTCCCGGTTCATAAGCATATTTCAACGCATTGGTCAGAAGCTCGGTGACGATCATGCCGACGGAAACTGCGCGATCCGACGTCAACATTACCTCGTCGGCCGAAAGATGGATGGTCGCCCCCTGACGGTCGGTGACCGTTCCTTGCACCTCGTTGACCAGCGTGCCGAGATACTTGTCCATCTCAACCTGCCGCACGTCATCGGATGTGTAGAGGCTACGGTGCATGCCGGCGATTGCCGCAATCCGAGCCTGTGTCTCGGCAAGCGCTGCCTTCACGTCCTCGTTCTTGCTGCTTCCGGCCTGGAGTCGGATCATCGCCGCGACCAGAGCTAGACTGTTTGCTACGCGGTGATTGACCTCCGCCAGCAGGATTTCGGCTCGTTCCTTGCCGATGCGGATTTCCTGGTCGGCCTTTTCCTTCTCGCGCCACAGATCTGCGGTCGAGATCGCCTGGCCGATCGCATTCTGCATCAGCGGCAGGAACTCGTCGCCGACGGTCTTGATGACATAATCGGATGCGCCGTTCTTCATTGCCTCGATGGCGATCGTCGCTTCGCTGGAACCGGTGACGTAAATGACCGGCGCCGAACAGCCACGCCCCTGCAGGCGATGGAAGATATCCATACCGGTCTCGGCGCGGAGATAGTGGTCTAGAACGATCGCATCGATCCCGCCCTTTTCGAACGCCGCCATGGCGCTTTCCCCGTCGACGGCAGTGACGACATTGTAACCGGCGCGTCCGAGATGGCGTTCCGCGAGACGGGCCAGAGCGACATCGTCGTCAACATAAAGGATCGTTCGCGGCATATCTTCTCATCATTGTCCGGGTATCTGCATCACCGAAAAGAACAGACCCAGCTGTCGAATGGCGTGTGCAAAACTATCGTAATCCACTGGCTTGGTAATGTAGACATTCGCGCCGAGATCGTAACAGCGCTGAATTTCACGCTCGTCGTCCGTCGTCGTGAGGATCACCACGGGCAGTCGTTTTGCATGAGGGTTGGACTTCACCTTCTCAAGGATGTCAATACCCGACATATCCGGCAGATTGAGATCGAGAAGGATAAGAAGATGCCGATCGCTGCTGGCCATGCCCGAGCGGTCGGCACCGAGAATGAAATCGAGCGCATCGGTACCATTGGTAAAAGGCACGATATCGTTGCTGACGCCGGCCCGGCGCACATTTTTTTCGATCAGGCGGGCATGCCCTTCGTCATCTTCGATCATGACGATGGTGACTTCCTTGCCGGCAGCTTTCATGGCCCGCTACTCCTAACATACTGGGACAGATCCATGGGCAGACGGATGACAAATGTCGATCCTCCCCCCAATGTGGAGGTCACAGTAATTTCCCCGCCTAAATTTCTGACTAACGAGCGCACATGCGCAAGCCCGATCCCCTCGCCCGGCTTATCCTGCACCCCGGCCCGGCGAAAAAGTTCGAAGACGCGTTCATGGTCTTCCGGCGCGATCCCGCGACCATTGTCCGCCACCTCTATCCGGACGGCACTGCGCCCCATCGGGAATGCCTTCACGGAAAGGTTGAGCGGTCGCTCCGGATGTTTGTACTTTACCGCATTGTCGAACAGGTTGCCGAAAATCTGCTCCATGGAGAACCGGTCAGTCAAAAGACCACGGGCTGCGCCCACGGAGATGCTTACCTCGCCGCCGGAATCGCTGACCTGGTGATGAACGCTTGCGGCCGTCGTCTCCAGCATTTCGCCGAGATCGATGCGTTCAGGTTTCAGCTCGCGGCGGCCATCGCGCGAAATCTTCAGGATGGCGTTGATCAGGGCATCCATCTTCTTGGTCGATGACCGGATGAACCCGATCGCCTCCGGTAGATCCTCCTCGACGGCAAGCCGCGCCTCGCGCACCTCGTCTTCGCTTGGGCGCGCCTCATCGGCCAGCACATAGGCACTGATCGACTTGAGAGACGCATCGAGTTCGCTGGTAAAGCCCATGATATTGACGAGAGGAGCCCTCAGGTCATGGGAGACGATATAAGCGTAACGCTGGATTTCACGATTGGCCTGTATCAGGTCTTCGGTGCGCTCGTTGACCCGTTCCTCAAGCCCGACATTCAGCTCCTCGACCTCCGCCCGGGCATGAGCGAGTTCACGCACATGCTGCATCACGACGGCAATTGCGCCGCCGACGACCAGGATGATCAGCAGTCCGCCGCCAAGTGTCACATATTGCAGCGATCCCGCGCTTTCGCGGATTTCGCCGATACCGTTGATCAGATGCCCGTCCAGTTCCTGCACGACATCGCCGATCGCCTGCCGAAGCTGCTGCATGACGACGAAGCCGGACTCATTGCGCACGATGGCAACGGCATCCGCCACCTTGCCCTCGCTGGCAAGATTGAGCGTCGACTGCATCTCCGTCACCTTTTCAGCGATCAGGCGACGGATATCCTCAAGCGGCACGTTGACCGTATTCTGATTTTTGGAAACGCGCTCCAGCCGCTCGACCTGACTCGGCAACGCTTCGAGCGCCTTTTGGTATGGCTCGAGAAAGGCCTCGTTTTGCACCAGAAGATAACCGCGCTGGCTCGACTCAGCAGAATTCAGCAGAACCAGCATGTCAGCCGCGACAGAGCGCACCGCCCTCAGCTTAGTCACTTCATCGAAATAGGTCCGCGTCATGCCTGCAAGGAAGAAGGACGACAGGACGATAGCAACGAGCAGTGCAGCACCGATCAAAAGCATGAAGAGCGAAGACCGGGCAAACTTGTTATTGGCAAAGAGCATGAAGAGGAACCGTCGATTGAACTGGGCGGAATGAACTTGGCCGCAACGCCGGCATTGTCAATGCATATCCGGCAAGCGCCGGACTGCATCAACGACAATCTAAAAAAGGAAAGCGCGATCCGCGGCGACCGATGGATGTTTACGATCCTGGGTGCCTACAAACGTAGGTGGGCGCCATATGTCCAAGCCCACGGGCCTGGTCAGGGACAGCTCCCTTTGGATCGAGTATGGCCCCAGGGATTGTGGTTCCTGTCGGGAAGCGCAGAACGCGACCAGAATATATGTGCGATCCTCGGGCAGCGCCAGTAGCCAGGGATCGAATTTTTGTAAGTATCAATTGATCTCGGCAGGTGTGCGCCCGTTGAGCTTTGCCGCAAGCCCTTCGATCCGCGCAGCAAGCTCGCCGATCGTAGAGACCAGCACCTGCTCGTTGCGCTGTTGCACCTCGATAGATCCGTCGCGATTGGACCGCAGGGAAGCCAGTTCCGCCTCGAGAGCCGAAACCTTACGCGTCATTTCGGACAGTTCGTCCATGATCATGATGCCGGCCATGACGGTGATCCTCAGATCGCCGATTTCGCCGAACTGCCCCTTGAGGTGGCCGACATAGCGGTCCAGCCGGTCGGCAAGCTGGGTCAGGTGATCTTCCTGCCCCTCCTCGCAGGCCATTCGATAGGCCTTGCCATCGATCGTGACTGTAATCTGAGCCATCAAATTCTCCCGTCAGCGATCAAGCACGGCGCGGATCGTTTCCATAGCCGTCACCAGTCGACGCGATACTTCGCGATTGACTTCTTCCAGCCGATTGGCGCGAAATTGCGACTGATCGAGCTCCTGTGCCAGACGGGCACGATCTGCATGGACGCGACGAACTTCGCTATCGACGTCGCGGCTCTCGCGCTGACGTTCGATACGGGCATCCACGGCATTTTCGAGACTGCCCACCGCTGCGCGCAGTTCCGAAAGCGCCACCTCAACCGTCTTTTCTGCCGGCATCCATCATATCCCGTGAGAATGCGAAGAAGACCGAATCGTGCAGCCAAACCTCGCCATTAGGTAAAACAGATTAAGCACCGCTTGAAAGCCGGTCAACAAACCACCACCCTCTGTGCGTCATCGACTTGTGGATCAATCACCTTATATCGTTTTTGCACACATCTGCCCAAACAAACGGCGACCTGTCGCAAACCTGCTCAATATGTAATAGCTATAGCCCCACATTTGTTGACTTGCGCGCGCCACCTGATAAGGATCAGGCGCTCCCTCAAATGGCCCTCCAAACGGGCCTCTGACCGACACTCGGATACAGTGGATTAGCCATGACTTCTCGCGAACAAAACGACCGGATGGCGAATGCGATCCGTTTCCTTGCCATGGATGCCGTCGAAAAGGCGAATTCCGGCCACCCGGGCATGCCGATGGGCATGGCCGACGTGGCAACGGTCCTGTTCTCCAAATATTTGAAGTTCGACCCGACGAAACCGCACTGGCCGGACCGCGATCGCTTCGTGCTGTCGGCCGGCCACGGTTCGATGCTTCTTTATTCGCTGCTGTATTTGACCGGTTATGAAGACATGACCGTCGAGGACCTGAAGGGCTTTCGCCAGCTCGGCTCCAAGACCGCCGGTCATCCGGAATACGGCCACGCCACCGGCATCGAGACCACCACCGGCCCGCTCGGCCAGGGCATCGCCAATGCCGTCGGCATGGCGATTGCCGAACGCAAGCTGCGCGACGAATTCGGCGCCGACCTGCAGGATCACTATACATACGTGATCAACGGCGATGGCTGCCTGATGGAAGGCATCTCCCACGAAGCCATCGCGCTTGCCGGCCACCTGAAGCTCAACAAGCTCGTCCTCTTCTGGGACAACAATTCGATCACCATCGACGGCGCCGTTTCGCTGTCGGACTCGACCGACCAGATCGCCCGCTTCAAGGCCGTTCACTGGCACACGATCGAAATCGACGGCCATGATCAGGCAGCCATTGCCGCCGCGATTGAAGAAGCCCACAAGTCCGACAAGCCGACCTTTATCGCCTGCAAGACGGTGATCGGCTTCGGCTCTCCGAACAAGGCCGGCAGCCACAAGGTTCACGGCTCCCCGCTCGGTGCGGAAGAAATCGCTGCAACTCGCAAGGCGCTGAACTGGGAATACGAACCCTTCGTCGTCCCGAACGATGTCCTGTCCGAATGGCGCGCCGCCGGCACCCGCTCGGCAGACGCCGTCAAGGCATGGGAAGGCCGCCTCGAAAAGTCCGACAAGAAGGCCGAATTCGACCGCCGCTTTGCCGGCGACCTGCCGGCAGGCTTCGACGCTGCGATCAGCGACTACAAGAAGAAGCTCGCCGAAACCAAGCCGACGGTCGCAACCCGCAAGGCTTCCGAAGACGCGCTTGAAATCATCAACGGCTTCCTGCCGGAAACGCTCGGCGGCTCCGCCGACCTGACGCCGTCGAACAACACCAAGACCAGCCAGATGATCTCCGTCACGCCGACGGATTTCTCCGGTCGCTATATGCACTGGGGCATCCGCGAGCACGGCATGGCGTCGGCCATGAACGGCATCGCGCTGCATGGCGGCCTGATCCCTTACGGCGGCGGCTTCATGATCTTCTCGGATTATTGCCGCCCGCCGATCCGCCTGGCATCCCTGATGGGTATCCGCGTCATCCACGTCCTGACGCATGATTCGATCGGCGTCGGCGAAGACGGCCCGACCCACCAGCCGGTCGAACAGATGGCCTCGCTGCGCGCCATCCCGAACCTGATGATGTTCCGCCCGGCCGATGCCGTCGAAACTGCCGAATGCTGGCAGATCGCCGTCTCGACCAAGGATCGTCCGTCGGGTCTTGCCCTCACCCGCCAGAACCTCACCACCGTTCGCACCGAATATTCGGAAGAGAACCGTTCGGCCAAGGGCGCCTACACACTCTCCGGCAATGCCGATGCTAAGGTCACGATCTTCGCATCCGGCTCGGAAGTCGAACTGGCAGTAGCTGCGGCAAAGACGCTCGGTGAAAAGGGCACGACCGTTCGCGTCGTCTCGGTTCCCTCGACAGAACTCTTCTTCGAACAGCCGGATGCCTACCGCGCCGAAATCATCGGCAAGTCCCCGGTCAAGATCGCCGTCGAAGCCGGCGTTCGCGAAGGCTGGGATGCCTTCATCGGTCCGGAAGGCACATTCATCGGCATGAAGGGCTTTGGCGCTTCCGGCCCGGCCAAGGATGTCTTCAAGCACTTCGGCATCACGGCTGACGCTGTCGTCGCTGCCGCCGAAGCAAAAATTTAATGCTACCGACTGCCCTAGATCAAAGTAGGGCAGTCACAACCCGCGTTAGAACGTAGCCCCATTATCAGGGAGTAAAGCTCATATGACTGTAAAGGTTGCCATCAACGGCTTCGGCCGTATCGGCCGCAACGTCCTCCGCGCCATCGTCGAATCGGGTCGCACCGATATCGAAGTCGTTGCCATCAACGACCTTGGCCCGGTTGAAACCAATGCCCATCTGCTCCGCTACGACTCGATCCACGGCAAATTCCCGGCCGAAGTGAAGGTTGACGGCGATACCATCACCGTTGGCGGCGGCAAGCCGATCAAGGTTACCGCGATCAAGGATCCGGCAACCCTGCCGCACAAGGAACTCGGCGTCGACATCGCGCTCGAATGCACCGGCATCTTCACCTCCCGTGAAAAGGCTGCCCTGCATCTGACCGCCGGCGCAAAGCGCGTCATCGTTTCGGCTCCGTCCGACGGCGCAGACCTGACCGTCGTCTTCGGCGTCAACCATGACGCCCTGACCAAGGACCATCTGGTCATCTCCAACGCGTCGTGCACCACGAACTGCTTGGTTCCGGTCGTCAAGACGCTGGATGACGCCGTCGGTATCGACCACGGCTTCATGACCACGATCCATTCCTACACGGGTGACCAGCCGACGCTCGACACCATGCACAAGGACCTGTACCGCGCCCGCGCTGCGGCCCTGTCCATGATCCCGACCTCGACCGGCGCCGCAAAGGCAGTTGGCCTCGTTCTGCCGCACCTCAAGGGCCGCCTCGACGGCACCTCGATCCGCGTGCCGACCCCGAACGTCTCGGTTGTCGACTTCAAGTTCGTTGCCAAGAAGAACACCACGGTTGCCGAAATCAGCGAAGCCATCAAGGCTGCTGCAAACGGCAAGCTGAAGGGCATCCTCGGCTACACCGAAGAGCCGCTGGTTTCCCGCGACTTCAACCACGACAGCCATTCCTCGATCTTCGCGATCGACCAGACCAAGGTGCTGGAAGGCAACTTCGTCCGCGTTCTGTCCTGGTACGACAACGAATGGGGCTTCTCCAACCGCATGGCCGACACCTCCGTCGCAATGGCAAAGCTCATCTGATCGAGCCGATACGAATGAAGAAAGGGGCGCCTCGAGCGCCCCTTTTTTATTGCATCAGAGACACGTCGTCTCGATAGTCGCCCTCACCCGCACCGTACCATAACCATCATTGGCGATACCGCTGCAGAGATCGTACCATTCGCAGCCGCGACAGGCTTTCCGCGATTGTCCCTCGGTAAAGGCTTTTCGCATTCTAGCAAGCAACCCCGGATGCAGATCGATCCGCGCACCCGCCGACAAGCGCATCTCCAGCAGATCCCCGATATCCGCCGCCGCCTGCGCATCACGGACACGCACGCTGTCACGAAAACAATGCGGTTCAGGCTCGCACAAAAGTGCTGCGCAAATGTCGTCCGGACCGTCGACGACGAGAACATCCTCGCCGCTCGATAGCCGTTTGGCGATACGATCGTAGTTGGCGACAAAACCCGGCGTGTATCCTTTGCCCACATATGTGAGCAGGCAAAGGAGATGATGCGGTCTCAGCCGAACCGTCATGCAGCAGGCTTGGTCCTGCCTCGCGCCAGCAGACGCAGGATCGCCGCGCCGAGCGCGGATTTCAACCCGGCGCCGACGAGGAACGGCAGCACTCCGAACAGAAAAGCCTTCTGCGCCCCGATCATAAAGGCCAGCACGGCACCGCCGATAACAAGGCACAGAAGATTGGCGACCAACATCGCCACGAACGCCAGAACCGGGCGATGACCGTTCCAACCCTTCTCCGCCAGAAAGCCCGTGACGGCTGCGATGACGGGGAAGGAAAACAGATAACCGGACGTCGGCCCGACGAAAACATGAAGTCCGCCTGCCCCGTTGGCCAGAACCGGCATGCCCATGGCAGCCTCGGCAAGCCATGCGACAACCGTCGCCGCCCCCAGACGCCAGCCGTAAAGCGCACCGATCAGCGTGACAGCCAGGGTCTGCATGGTGATTGGCACGGGGATCATCGGCACCGAGACGTAGGAAGATGCGGCAAGTATCCCAGTGCCGAGCACGATAGCCAGGCCACGCAGGACGAGCGGAGCATTCTGCAGATCAAGCGGGCTGAAGGCAGGCTTGGCAGTGCGGGTAGAAGCGTAGTTCATGCGGATCTCCAAATTATAGATAATTTAAGGAATCTATAGCTAATGAGTCCACAGACCACACGAATTGACAAGCCATGAAATTCACGGTCAGCAAAACGCCTTGAAATTGCGAAGGAATTTTAGCTTTTGCGGGGGCTTGGGCCGACCCACTGCACATGCCGCGCAAGAACCGAGGCGGCCTGATCCACATCCCCGGCCCTCAGCGCGGAGAGAATGGCACGATGATCCCGGTCCGTTGGCGCTTCCCACTCGGCCCGCCATCCCGAAAACAACAATCGCGCACCGACCACCTGCAGGTCGTCGATGGACTTCAACAGGCGCGGCATGCCGCAAGGGCTGAGGATCAGACGATGAAAACTCCGGTTTGCCTCATCCCACGCCTGCACATCGGCAGCCTTTTCGCCGGCATGGTTCGCAGCCTCGGCCGCATCCAGAATGGCCCTCGTCAGATGCGGCGCAGCATGGCGCAAAGCCAGCACTTCCAGGGCGGCGCGCATTTCGGCCACCTCTTTTACCTCGTCGAGACTGAAGCCCGCAACCCTCACCCCCCGGCGCGGCTCGCTGACAACCAGGCCCTGCGCCTCCAGCCGCCGAAACGCCTCACGCACAGGCACATGGCTGGCCCCGAACTCTTCGGCAATATGATCCTGCCGAAGCCGTGCCCCGGCGGCAATCACGCCGGTAACGATACGCTCGGCAAGCTCTCGACTGATACGCGAGGCAATCGTGTCTGATTTGGCTGTCGTCATGAATTATAGATAATTGATGAGGACGTAACCGTCGAGCGCTGAACCACCATCACGTGGACGCGAGCGCCATCCTTGCACACATATTCAATACTTTAGCACATCAATCATCCCCGCCCTCCCGACCTGCATTTACAATCCGCCCGCCTCCATCGCCGGAGTGTTTCGCGAGACGTTCGCAGGCAGGCGGCGGCCGGCGCTTTCGTCTGCCCCATTACGTGCGGCAAGGACGAGAGGGGCGAAACGCATGGAGCGTCCGGCGTCGTCAAAACCGGCCCCTCCTATCAAGCCCCCCCCCGGCGACCATGTCGGGTTCGGTTGAGCCGTCCAAGTGTGGGTAACCACATGCAGCCAGGCGAGAAGATCACCCGTAGGACCGGAAGTCCCGATACCAGCCGAAGGCCACGCGAATGCGGAGCCGCCTTATCTACCCAATCGAGGTTCCGCATTTGCGTGGGCTCTCCGTTCTCTGAAAAGCTGAAAGCACCAAGGGGTAAGACCGTCTTTTTTCCACCCTGCCCTTCTCTTGCCGGATTTGTTCCTGCCTATTGCTGAGAGTGACGATTCGCTCCGGCTCGCGCCGGATCTGCCCCCGCCCCGACAGATGCCCCGCGACCGAAAACCGGTTTCGCGACCAGCACGTGCTGCCCGGGAAGGGAGCAAGCGGCAAACGAAGAGGTCGGGGTCTTTGGAGGCGTTTTATATCGTATTGTTGATCGGCACACTGCTTGTGCTGGTTTCCGCCTTCTCCAGCCTTCTCGCCTTCCGCTTCGGCGCACCGCTGCTTCTCGTCTTCCTGTCGATCGGCCTTCTCGCCGGCGTCGATGGCCTCGGAATACAATTCTCCAACTATCCCTTCACCTTCATGCTGGGATCGCTGGCATTGGCCGTTATCCTGTTCGATTCCGGCTTCATCACTCCCATTCACTCCTTCAAGATCGCTGCAGTACCGGCAATCACGCTGGCCACGGTCGGCGTGCTTCTGACCTCCGGCATCTTCGCCTTTGCCGCAGCCCTTTTTCTGAATCTCGACTGGCTGGAAGGACTGCTGCTCGGTTCGATCGTTGCCTCGACCGATGCTGCCGCCGTCTTCTTTCTTCTGCGCATCGGCGGCATCAATATCCGCGACAAGGTACGCTCGACGCTCGAAGTCGAATCCGGCACCAACGATCCGATGGCGATCTTCCTGACCATCGCAATTGCCGAGTTGATCGGCACCGGCCAGCGCTTCTCCGGCATCGACCTGCATTTCTTCTTCACCTTCTTCGAGGAAATGGGGCTCGGCCTCGTCTTCGGCCTGCTAGGCGGCATGATGATCGTGGCGATCCTCAACCGCTTCACCTCCGACCGCGGCCTCGCGCCGATCTTCGTACTGACACTCGCCCTGCTCGTCTTCGCCTTCACCGGCGCCATGGGCGGCAGCGGCTTTCTCGCCGTTTATGTCGCTGGCATGTATGCGGGAAACCGCAAGATGTACGCCAAGCAGCAGATCATGCGTTTCAACGAGGGACTGACCTGGCTTGCCCAGATCATCATGTTCCTCGTTCTCGGCCTGCTCGCCACGCCATCGCAATTCCCGGCCATTCTTCTGCCGGCAATCGGCCTTGCACTCTTCCTCATCTTTGTCGCCCGGCCCATCGCGGTTTGGCTGAGCCTGCTGCCCTTCGATTTCACCCAGCAGGAAATCGGCTTCGTCGCCTGGGTCGGCCTGCGCGGCGCGGTCTCCATTCTGCTAGCGATCATGCCGCTCTTAAGCGGCGTCGAAAACGGCGAACTCTTCTTCAATGTCGCCTTCATCATCGTCCTCGTATCGCTCTGCCTGCAGGGCTGGACGATCAAGCCGGTCGCGACAAAACTTGGCCTTATCATTCCGCCGCGCATGGGCGCGGTCGACAAGATCGAGCTCGATCTGCCGGGCGCTGCCCAGCACGAACTGATCTCCTACAAGGTCATCAAGGACAGCCCGATCATGCGCGGCGAGCGCATTCCCCGCTGGGCCATGCCTTCGCTCGTCATCCGCGACGCAAAGAGCATGCGTTATCAATATGCCGGACGCCTGCGCGAGGGCGATCAGGTCTATCTTTTCGTCGCCCCGACCTACACGAAACTGCTCGACCGCCTGTTTGCCGCCCGCGCGCCGGTGGATGACAATGACGAGGAGTTCTTCGGCGCCTTCGCCATCTCGCCCGCCCGTCCCGCCAAGGAACTCGATGCTGCCTATGGTCCAGGTCTCATCTCACCCGCAGAACAGGCCATGACTGTCGGCGAACTGCTCATCGCCCGCCTTGGCGGCAAGGCGGAATATGCCGACCGCATGCGCTTCGGCTCGATCATCCTGATCGTCCGCGAAGTCGACGAGTTGAACCATATTCGCTCGATCGGCGTTTCGCTGGAACCGGTCGAACCGACGACCAACCTGCCCATCTTCATCAACATGCGCGAGATCGCCCATCGCGTGCGTGACCTCATCCGCAAATACCGCGGAAAGCCGGTGCCCACCCAAAGGCGATAGGCTATACTTGAGAGACCACTGCGGCTCTTGGCGCCCTTGCGTCGGGCCGCAACCATAGTATGGTCCGCCAGTTTCAGCGGCCGGGCGCTTCAGGGCACTCGGTCCCATTTCAGCACTCAAGGAGTGGATTAGCCCATGCCGGCATTCAAGACTATTGACGATATCAGCAACCCAGCGGGCAAGCGCGTTCTCGTACGCGTCGATCTCAACGTACCGGTTGCCGACGGTAAGGTAACCGACAAGACTCGCATCGAGCGTGTTGCCCCGACCATCCTTGAACTGTCGAAAAAAGGCGCCAAGGTCATCCTGCTTGCCCATTTCGGTCGCCCAAAGGGTGAGCCTGTCGCCGACATGTCTCTCTCGCTGATCGTCCCGGCCATCAACGAAGTGCTCGGCACCAAGATCCTCTTCGCCGCCGATTGCATCGGCCCCGACGCCGAAAAGGCCGTCGCATCGATGAAGGACGGCGACATCCTGCTTCTGGAAAACACCCGCTTCCACAAGGGCGAGGAAAAGAACGACGCCGAGTTTACCGAAGCGCTTGCCGCAAACGGCGACATCTACGTCAACGACGCCTTCTCTGCCGCTCACCGCGCTCACGCATCGACCGAAGGCCTCGCGCACCATCTGCCCGCCTATGCTGGCCGCACCATGCAGGCCGAGCTTGAGGCGCTGGAAAAGGGTCTTGGCGCACCGGTTCGCCCGACAGTTGCCATCGTTGGTGGTGCAAAGGTATCGACCAAGATCGACCTGTTGCAGAACCTGGTAAAGAAGGTCGACGCGCTCGTCATCGGCGGCGGCATGGCCAACACCTTTATCGCGGCAAAGGGCATCAATGTCGGCAAGTCGCTCTGCGAACATGATCTCGGCGAAACCGCCAAGGCAATCATGGCTGAAGCCGAAAGCGCCGGTTGCGCCATCGTCCTCCCCGTCGATGCTGTCGTTGCCCGCGAGTTCAAGGCCAATGCAGCAAACGAGATCGTCGCCATCGACGCCATCCCGGCCGATGCCATGGCCCTTGATGTCGGCCCGAAGTCCGTCGAAGCCATCAACGAATGGATCGGCAAGGCCTCTACGCTCGTCTGGAATGGTCCGCTCGGCGCCTTCGAAATCACGCCCTTCGACGCAGCAACCGTTTCGGCAGCAAAGTTCGCAGCGGCACAGACCAAGGCCGGCAAGCTGACCTCGGTCGCCGGTGGCGGTGACACGGTCGCAGCCTTGAACCATGCGGGCGTTGCCGACGACTTCACCTACATTTCGACGGCAGGCGGCGCTTTCCTTGAATGGATGGAAGGTAAGGAACTGCCCGGCGTGGCAGTTCTGTCCAAGACGGCCTGATTGCTGTTTATCCACAGCTTGACCACAACCAGAGTGCGCGGACATGGCTCCGCGCATTCGCGTTTCAAGGCCCCTTTAAATTTTTTAGATGTTTTAAACGATTGAATTGAATTCAATCGTTTCAAATATTTAGCCGTGGATTTACTTCCGCCCTACATCTGTTATCGCCTCAGATATCAAGTGTTGGAGATCGACAAATGACCGAACGTCTGGAAGATATTGCACTCAAGATGGTATCGAACGGCAAGGGCCTTCTGGCCGCCGACGAGTCCACCGGGACGATCAAAAAGCGCTTCGATAGCATCGGGATCGAGTCTACCGAAGAGAGCCGCCGTGACTACCGCGAGATGCTCTTCCGCACCGAAGCAGCGATGAAGAACTGCATTTCCGGTGTCATCCTCTATGAAGAAACCCTCTACCAGAAGGCAGCCGACGGCACTCCGTTCGTCGACATCATGACCGCAGCCGGCTCGATTCCTGGCATCAAGGTTGATATCGGCGCGAAGCCGATGGCGCTTCACCCGCACGAATTCATTACTGAAGGTCTCGATGGCCTTTATGAACGCCTCCGCAAATATCGTGAAGCCGGTGCCCGTTTCGCCAAGTGGCGCGGCGTCATCACCATCGGTGACCAACGTCCGAGCTGGGGTTCGATCAAGGCCAACTCGCAGTCTCTCGCTCGCTATGCAGCGCTCTGCCAGCAGGCTGACATCGTGCCGATCGTCGAGCCGGAAGTGATGATGGACGGCACTCCCGGCGACCATGACATCGACCGTTGCGCCGAAGTTACCCAGCACGTACTGCAGACCGTCTTCGCCGACCTGTTCGACGCCCGCGTCGATCTCGAAGGCATGATCCTGAAGCCGAACATGGTCATCGATGGCATCAAGGCCCGCAAGGCTTCGGTGGAAGAAGTCGCCGCACGCACCGTCAAGGTTCTGAAGGCCACCGTTCCTGCTTCCGTACCGGGCATCGCCTTCCTGTCCGGCGGCCAGACCTCGGAAGAAGCGACGGCACACCTTTCAGCCATGGTTGCCGGTTACGACCTGCCCTGGAAGCTGACCTATTCCTACGGCCGAGCACTGCAGGAAACCGCCCTCAAGGCTTGGGGCGGCAAGTCCGAGAACGTGGCAGCCGGCCAGCGCGCCTTTGCGCACCGTGCCGAGATGAACACGCTCGCCGCCAAGGGCACGTGGAAGAAGGATCTCGAAAAGGCAGCGTAAGCCAAGCCTTTTCACCGAAATCGTTGCAGCCGGTCCGCAGCCTTGATTTGGCGCGGATGCTGCAGGGAGGGAGAAAACCGCGTCGGCAACGGCGCGGTTTTTCCGTTGATTGATACCATAACAAAGTTTGACTGGTGAGCCGCATCGCAGCCGCTTAAGCATCGTCCCTCACCCTTGGAGGATGCCATGCCCAAAGTCGAATTCGTCACCGTCGATGTTTTCACTGCCGAACGCTTCACCGGCAACCCGCTTGCCGTCATCACCGATGCACGCGGACTGACCACGCAGCAGATGCAAGAGATCGCTACCGAATTCGGCTATTCCGAAAGCACATTCGTGCTGCCGCCAGAAGATCCGGCCAACAGCGCCCATGTCCGTATCTTCACGCCGACGCTGGAAGTTCCCTTCGCCGGCCATCCCAATGTCGGCACGGCTTACGTTCTAGGCCAGGAGGCGAGCCTGTTCGGTAAAGCCATCGGCGACAGCCTTCGTTTCGAGGAAAAAGCCGGCCTCGTCGAGGTCCAATTGAAGCGCGAAGACGGCAAGGTCGCCGCCGCTTCGATCCGCGCCCCGAGATCGCTCGAGATCGGAGAGACGGTGGCCGCAGAGCTTGTCGCGCGCTGCGTTGCGATCGATACAAAGAATGTCCGCACCGAGCGGCATCAGCCGGTCTTCGCATCGGTAGGCCTCGGCTTCGTCCTTGCCGAACTGGATGGCCTCGACGCCCTTGGCCGCGCTCTACCGGATCTTGCTGCCTTCCGGGAAGCAGTCGCCCGTCATCCCGGCGACGGCCTCGGATTTTCAGTATTTCTCTATGTCCGCGATCCGTCGCGGCCGGACCTTATCCGTGCACGCATGTTCGCACCACTCGACGACGTTCCGGAAGATCCCGCGACCGGCAGTGCATCCGGTGCGCTCGGCGCATATCTGGTCGCCAACATGCCCGAGGCGGATATCCACACCCAACTGACTATCGAGCAGGGCGTGGAGATGGGCCGCAGGAGCATCATCGAACTCGATGTTACCAAGCAACATGGCAAGGTAACCGATGTGCGGATCAGCGGCCGCTCTGTCTTCGTCATGCGCGGCAGCGTCGAATGCTGATCAGAAGAATTCCCGCGCAAGCAGTGCAATAGTCCAGATGACGAAAGCAAGCACGGCGAGTTTCCAGAAATCCATGCGCCGCTTGAGGCCGGGAAAGCCCAGCGGCCTTATGATCTGAACGACCATGGCGAGCATGAGCAGGATGGAGATTGCTTTCGTCATTGTTCGCCCTGCTGCGATCTTTTCGTTTTCCGCCACAGGGTAGACATTTTTAAACTCCACCACAGATAGGCTTTGGGAGGGGCTAACAAATCAACAGCGAGCCCCGTCCCTCGTTACCGTTCCCTGCGGCAAGGCGCAACACGTCTGACGGCAGGGAAATGTGCCATTGATTGTTTGACACGAACCCATTTGTGAGACGATGAGACGAAACCTGCTTCCCGTCCTCGCCCTTTTATCCGGAACCCTTTTTCTATTCCTTGGCAACGGCCTCCAGGGCCTGCTCCTGCCCTTGAGGGGCTCTCTCGAAGGTTATTCCAACGAGACGCTCGGCCTGCTCGGCACGACCTGGGCTGCGGGTTTTGTCATCGGCTGCTTTGTTGCCCCGAACGTGGTGCGACGGATCGGCCACGTCCGCGCCTTTTCCGGCTTCCTCGCGCTGATCTGCCTGAACGTGCTGCTGACCGGCCTGCTGGTCGATCAGACGGCATGGCTGACGTTGAGAGCCATCACCGGCTTCTGCACCGCCGGCACCTCGATGATCATCGAAAGCTGGCTGAACGAGCGGGCAACGCCGGAAAGCCGGGGCACGATCTTTTCCTTCTACATTTCCATCACGCTCTTCGGCGTCGTCGGCGGCCAGATGCTGGTCCCCTTTTCTGACGTGACAACGACGACGCTCTTCATGATCTGCGGCATTCTCTACAGCATCGCCGCGCTGCCCACGACGCTCTCAAAAGCCGCCTCTCCCCAGCCGCTCAAACGCGCCAAGCTGGATTTGAAGGGGCTGTTCAAAAACTCGCCGATCTCCTTCGTCGGCATTCTGCTGATCGGCATTGCCAATGGCGCCTACGGCACTCTGGCCGCTGTCTTCGCAAACCGCGCCGGCCTCTCTCAAGGGGCAGTCGCTGCAATGGTGACGATCACCATCTTTGCCGGCGCGATCATGCAGTTTCCGGCGGGCCGCCTCTCCGATCGCATGGACCGTCGCTACGTGCTGGCAGGCCTTTCCGCCGCTGCGGCACTGGCGGGACTGGTTGTCGCCATGGTGCGGCCGACTGACGCCTACGGGATCATCGTGCTGGTCGCGATCTACGGTGCCGCGGCAAACGCGCTCTATCCGATCGCGGTTGCCCATGCCAACGACTTCGCCTCGCCGGAGGACTTCGTCAAGGTTTCCGGTGGCCTGCTCCTGCTCTACGGCATCGGCACCATCATCGGCCCGACACTCGGCGGCCCGGTCATGACCTGGGCCGGACCTTATGCGCTCTTCCTCGTCACCGCGATCGCGCATATCCTGATCACAGCCTATGCCATCATCCGCAGTCGCCAGCGGGCACCGGTACCGGCAGAGCATCGTGATGCCTATACGGTCGCTCCGGCCGCAACATCGCCGATGACGACCCCGGAAAGCCTGGCGCTCGACCCGCGTGCAGCGCAGGCGGAAGGCACGACAGAAGACCGGAGGAACTGAGGATGACATTTTTCGACGACGACCGGCCGGCCAAGAAGCTCGCCCATGAGATCGGCTCGGATCTTTCCATGCTTTCGGTGGGCGATCTCGATGCTCGAATCGATCTCCTCAGAGAGGAAATCGCGCGGCTGGAAACCGACAAGCAGAACAAACAGGCCGGCCGCATGGCGGCCGACAACTTCTTCAAGAAGTGAGACGATCCGAAAATGCCCAAGTAAAGCCTGGGGATTTTAAGTGGATATTAATCATTAACAGACATTATAAGACCGTCCAGGCTTCCTGGACTCAGACAGTTTCACCACCCGGCGAATGGTCTGATTTCTCCCTGTTTTACCTTGAGAGCCGCCTTTCCGCGGCTCTTCTTTTTTGGCACGCCGCAAAACTGCTTTACTCGGCCGTGTAGAGACGCCTCGCAGGCTCTCTTGCAGTTTCCGAAAATGTGTTCCAAAACAAGAACATCCGCATCGGTTTACCGCTTCTTGTGGGTATTAACCTTTCCTTAATAAACGCCTTGCGGATTTCAATTATAAAGATCATGTTCAAGTCAATGAGGGCGGCGATGGAACCTTTCGCTACATCCCGCCATTGCCTCATCGTGGTTGCGTTAGCAGGATGACATTCATGCAAGAACAGGGTCTGAATACCGTCAATTTCGCCGGTCGCGCAGCGAATTCCTCGCAGTTCAAGACACTTTACTCCGAGGGCATGTCCCTGGTGGAAGAGACCGCGACCTATCTCGACGGAACGGGTCGCGCCGCATCGAAGGTCCTGCCGCGTATCGCCTCGGTTCTTTACGCCGCTGAATCTATGCGCCTGACGACCCGCCTCATGCAGATGGCCTCTTGGCTGCTGCTGCAGCGCGCCGTCAACAATGGCGAGATGTCGAAGGATCAGGTTCTCGCCGAAAAGAACAAGGTTCGCCTTGACGGTTTCAACGTCGACCGCAACGCACCGGGCTGGAACGAACTTCCGGAAGGTTTCCGCGATCTCATCGAGCGCTCTTTGCGCCTGCAAAACCGAGTGGCCCTTCTCGATCGCGAGATCTATCGCCCGTCTGACGCAGTTGCCGTTCCGGACAACGAAAACAGCGTCCGCTCGCAGTTGAACCTGCTGCAGACAGCCTTCGGCAACTGATCATCGATCAGCCAGTTGCTCCAGATATTCGAGAATTTCAGTGCGGCTTCTCAGCCGCACTTTTTCGTTGGGAAACTCTTCGAACATCCGCAAATGGCTTTCGAACGAATTCCAGTTGTTTTTCCGCTCCCGATACTTCGACACCCAATCGAGCAATTCTGCGAAGCTCTCGTCGCTTTCTCCGCGCTGTTTGCCCCTCGCCCTGATATTGGCGATGCATTCGTCTTCCGGCAGATCGAGAAACACCAGTGTCGTCGCGCGCGGCAGGATGACATTGACCAGCCAGCCATAGACGCCTTCGATGATCCATCCGGAGGTCAGCGACAATTCCCGCACCTCTTCGATGACGATCGCCTTGTCACGGGCAATGCCGTCGCCATGCGGGCCGGGTTGCCAGTAGACATCATCGAGATGCACGGGAGCGCGGTCGAGGTATAACGACAGCTTGCGGGCGAGCCATGTCTTGCCCGAACCGCCATTGCCCATGATCACCACCCGGCGAAGGGCCTCATATTGCTTGTCTTTTATCATGGCACTCCCCTTGAGCCCTGCCATGACACCAAACGAAAAAAGCCCGGCTTTCGCCAGGCTTTTTTTAGTCCGCCAACGTTAAGGCTATTAGAGGCCGAGGCCGCCGAAACGCTTGTTGAACTTGGAAACGCGACCGCCACGGTCCATCAGCTGCTGGTTGCCACCAGTCCATGCCGGATGGGACTTCGGGTCGATTTCAAGGTTCATCGTGTCGCCGGCCGAACCCCAGGTGGAGAAGGTTTCGTACTCGGTGCCATCGGTCATGACGACCTTGATCTTGTGGTATTCGGGATGAATGTCAGCCTTCATGTCGATATTCCTGCTCTGCGGGGTCTCCATGCCGCATTTGCGATCACCGACCCTCTTTAATCAATGAAGCCGTAGACCAGCACGGTCACGGCTTCCCAATTCGATGCGGAGCCTATACAGGAAGGTCGCGACTAGCACAAGTACCCGCAAGGCCAAGATAAGAGGGCCTCTACAGCGTTCTTTGTCCGACATCAATGGCGGGCAGCGTGCGTTGAAATATCAGAGTTCGCGTATTGTGAAAATGACGATGCGCAAGCAGGAGTTCCCGTGGCAGACATGTCTGAGACCGAAAAGAAGAATCGCAGCCTCAAGCCCCTCGCCCGACTGATCCCCTATCTTTCCCGTTATCGAAGGCTGGTTGCTTCGGCTCTTTTCTTTCTGGTTCTGGCGGCCGCGACAACACTTGCTCTTCCGCTCGCCGTCCGGCGCATGGTCGATCATGGATTCGCGTCTTCCGACGGCCATTTCATAAACAACTATTTCGGCATGCTGCTGATCCTTGCCATCCTCTTAGCGCTGGCCAGCGCCATGCGCTATTATTACGTGATCACCATCGGCGAACGCGTAGTGGCCGACCTGAGGCGCGAAGTCTTCGCGCATGTCACCCGCCTTTCAGCATCCTTCTTCGACGTCAACCAGTCGGGCGAGATCGTCTCGCGCCTGACAGCCGACACGACACAGATCAAGTCCGCCTTCGGCTCGGCCGCCTCCCAGGCTTTGCGCAACACTATTCTCTGTCTCGGCGCCATGGGCATGATGATCTATACCAGCCCATGGCTTTCCGTCATGGTGCTCGGCGCCATTCCGGTCATCGTGTTCCCGATCGTCGGTTTTGGCCGCAATGTGCGCCGCCGCTCCCGCGCCGCACAGGACACGCTGGCAGAAAGCTCGGCTTTCGCATCGGAGACCGTGGCGGCGACCCGCACCGTTCAGGCCTTCGGCGGCGAAGAGATGGCAAGCGTGCGTTATGCCTCTGCTGTCGAGAGTGCGTATGACGCCGCCCGCGTCGCGATCCGTTCGCGCGCACTGCTGACCGGCTTTGCCATTCTCCTCGTCTTCGGCTCGATCGTCGGCGTCTTGTGGTATGGCGCGCAGAGCGTTCTTGCCGGCGAGATGAGTGCCGGCACGCTTGGCCAGTTCGTGCTTTATTCGGTGATCGCCGCAAGCTCGCTCGGCCAGCTCTCGGAAGTCTGGGGCGAGCTTTCCGCCGCCGGTGGCGCCGCCGAACGGCTGACCGAACTTCTGCACGAAATCCCGGCCGTTCACGACCCGGAACAACCGGTTACCCTGCCTTCACCGGCCCGCGGGGAGGTCGAATTCGATCAGGTCTCCTTCGCTTATCCGGCCCGCGTCAGCGCGATTACGCTCAACAGCCTGTCCTTCAATGTCAAAGCCGGTGAAACGATCGCCATCGTCGGCCCGTCGGGTGCCGGCAAAAGCACGATATTCTCGCTTCTGATGCGGTTCTACGACCCACAGACCGGATCGGTGAAACTGGACGGCGTCGATCTTCGCGAGGCCCGCATCGAAGACATCCGCTCGCGCCTGGCAATCGTGCCGCAGGACGTGACGATCTTTGCCGCATCGATCCACGACAACATCGCCTTCGGCATGCCGGGCGCTACCCGCGAGGCAATCCGTGCCGCGGCCATTTCCGCCCAGGCTGACGAGTTCATCGGCAAGCTCGACCAGGGTTATGACACCATGGCCGGCGAACGCGGCATCACCCTTTCCGGCGGCCAGCGGCAGCGCATCGCGATTGCCCGGGCGATCCTGAAGAATGCGCCCGTCCTGCTTCTGGATGAGGCGACCTCCGCGCTCGATGCCGAAAGCGAAACGCTGGTACAGCGCGCGCTTGACGGGCTGATGGAAAACCGCACGACGCTCGTCATCGCCCATCGCCTGGCAACCGTCCTCAAGGCTGACAGAATTCTCGTGCTTGAAGACGGTCGCGTTGTCGAGGAAGGAACCCATCAGAGCCTCGTCGCCAAGGGTGGACTTTACGCCAAGCTGGCGCGCCTGCAGTTCCATGATCTGGAACAGCGCAGCGTAAGCGCTATCTGACCGATAAACAGGATTAGGACTGCATGATTGTCGAGCCACTGGACCCGAATGCCCCGCTCGAGCAATTGCTGGACAGGGTTCAGTACCAGACTTTCCTGTATTTTTGGGAAGGCGCGCATGCAGATAGCAAGCTCACCTATGACAAGCGCTGGGTAAACGGCGCGATTGCCACCAACATGATCTCCATCAGCGGCACCGGTTTCGGGCTGATGGCGATCCTTGTTGCGGCAGAGCGGCAATGGGTGACCCGCGATGAGGCGCTGGAGCGGATCAGCCTCATTCTGGACCGCCTGAACCTCGCAACCCGCTATCACGGCGCCTTCCCCCACATGGTCGATGGCGCCACCAGCGAAACCGTCCAGTTTTCGCAATATGACGATGCCGGTGACCTTGTGGAAACCGCCCTCCTGTTTCAGGGCCTGATCTGCGCGCGAGAATATTTCACCGGCGCATCGGAAACCGAGCTGGCTCTGCGGGCAACTGTCACGCGGCTGTTCGACGAAGTCGAGTGGGACTGGTTCACACGCGGCAAGGACGATGGTCCGCTTTACTGGCACTGGAGCCCGATCCACAACTGGACCATGAACCTTCCGATCAAGGGCTGGAACGAAGCGCTCTCGGCCTATGTGCTGGCGGCTGGTTCTGACACGCATCCGATCAAGCCGGAAAGTTATCATGCAGGCTGGGCGCGCTCCGGCGCGATGAAAAACGGCGAAAGCTATTTCGGCACCGAACTTCCCCTCGGTGAGCCTCTTGGTGGCCCGCTGTTCCTCTCCCAATATTCCTTCTGCGCGCTTGATCCGCGCGGACTGTCGGACCGCTATGCCGATTATTGGCAGCAGGCCGTGGCGCATACGAAGATCAACCGGGACTACTGCCTCAGCATCCTGGCCTATAAGCAATACGATGTCTGGGGCCTTACGGCTTCGGAAGCGCCGAATGGCTACAACGCCAACTCTCCGACGTCGGACACGGGCGCCATCGCCCCGACCGCGGCACTGTCGAGCTTCCCCTTTCAGCCGGCGGAGGCCGAAGAGGCCCTGCGCGCCATGATCCGCTACGAGGATGGAAAGCTGTTCGGATCGTTCGGTTTCGTCGATGCCTTTGCCCCGGCAATAGACTGGCTCGCGCCAACCTATATCGCCATCGACCAGGGTCCGCTCATCGCCATGATAGAGAACCACCGCTCCGGCCTTTTGTGGAGCCTGTTCATGAAGGCGCCTGAAGTGCGGCGCGGACTGGAGCGCCTCGGCTTCACCTCAAGCCACTATACGGCATGAGGACAGGGCCTATTCGGCCCGTTCGAATACCCATTTCACCACATATTTGCCGTTCGGCTTCAGCTTGGTCTTCGTCTTCATCCTGACCGCCCCGCCGAGCGCTGCTTCGGCTTGGTCAAACATTTCGCGCGCCTCGGCAATTACCTGATGGTAGGTGCTATTGTCACGGCGTGGCGTATCCGCCACCGCCTTGATCAGGGCGTTGATATCTCGTTTTTGCGCAACCATCGATCAGCGTTCCGTCAGCTTCAATTCGATACGCCGGTTCTGAGACTTCGCTTCTGGCGTGTCGCCCGGAGCGATCGGCTGGAATTCGCCGAAGCCGGCAGCGACAAGCCGGTTAGGCGGAACACCCTTCGAAATCAGATACTTCACAACCGAAGTTGCTCGGGCGGATGAAAGCTCCCAGTTGTCGCGATAACGCCCCGCACCGGAGAGCGGCGAATTATCGGTATGGCCGTCGACCCTGAGCACCCAATTGATTTCCGCCGGTATTTCCTTGGCAAGCTCAAGCAGGGCCATTGCCAGCTTGTCCATTTCACCATGCCCGGCATCATCCAGCTCGCTGCCACCGACCGGAAACAGCACTTCCGACTGGAAGACGAAACGGTCGCCGACGATACGGATATTTTCGCGATCCGAGAGGATTTCACGCAAACGGCCGAAGAAGTCGGAGCGATAGCGGTTGAGTTCCTGCACGCGCGCAGCGAGGGCAACATTCAGGCGGCGGCCGAGATCCGAGATCTGCGCCTGCGAGGTCGCATCCTTGGCTTCCGAAGCCTGAAGCGCCTGCTCCACCGCAGCGATCTGCGCGCGCAATGCTGCGATCTGCTGGTTGAGGAGTTCGATCTGACTTGCCGCGCGCTGGCTGATTTGCTGCTGGTTGTTCAACTCGCTGGTTAGCTCACCGACTTTTGCATTGGCGGCCGCACTGCTGCCGGCGCCGTCATTCAAAAGCTGCTGCAGACGCGAGCGATCGCTTTCCACTGCAGCCAACGAGGATTGAAGGTTGGCAAGCTGATCTTCGAGATCCTGATTGCCGCTCTTTTCCAGCGCCAGCAGGTTTGTCAGCTCTGCGATCTGGCTGTTTAGGCGGTTCAACACCTCGTCACGACCGGTGATCTCGCGGCTGAGCAGAAACTGCGCCAGCACGAAGACCGTCAGCAGGAACATGATCGCCATGAGAAGAGTGGACAGCGCATCCACGAAGCCCGGCCAGAAATCGACTGTGCGTTCGCGACGGCGGTTCTTGGCGAGCGCCATCGCTTATTTCCCCCCGATCTTGTCGGAAAGCCGGTCAAGCGTGCGACGCATCGCCTTGGATTCTTCCTGCTGCGCCTCGATCCAGTCACGCAGCATCTGCTGCTCGTTGCGCATGTTCTTCACGAGCCCCTGAATGCCTTCCGCCAGATTGGCCATGGCAGCCATCGAACGCTCGCTCTCGGCGCCGTCACGCCCGGCCTTGGCCTGGACGGCGGCAAGCTTGCGCAATTCGGCGGTCAGAGCCTTCAACTCGTCTGCGGCGCCGTTATCGCCATTGGCGATCGGCCCGTCGTAACCAACGTCGGTTACCGAAGAGAGCCAGTTTTCGAGTTCCGTATAGAAGCGGTTCTGTGCGCGGCCGGCCTGCAGATCGAGGAAGCCTAGAATCAGCGAACCGGAAAGGCCGAGCAGCGAGGACGAAAACGCCGTGCCCATGCCGGCGAGCGGCTGGGCCAATCCGCTTTTGATTGCGCTCAGAATGTCGTTCGAGCCGCCCGACGACGGATCAAGCGCACCAATGACGTCGCTGATCGAGCCGATCGTTTCAATTAGCCCCCAGAACGTGCCAAGCAGGCCGAGGAAAACCAGAAGGCCTATGAGATAGCGCGAAGTATCGCGCGTTTCGTCCAGTCGCGTGCCGATCGAATCGAGGATGGAGCGATAGGCGACGGTCGACAGCGCCACCTTGCGGCGGCGACCGATCAGGGTGCGCATCGGGGCGAGCAGGCGCGGTTCGCGGCCCACCTTGTCGGCATTACCACCGGCGGCCCGGAAGGAATTGAACCAGCCGACTTCCCGCGCAAGACTGATCACCTGCACGAAGACGAGCAGGATACCGATCGCCAGAACGCCGAGGATCAGCCCGTTCAGGCCCGGATTGGTCTGGAATGCGTGCGCCGCCTGTCGGTAGAGGATCGACGCGACGAAGCCGACAAGCGCGAGAAAGATGAGCATCGTCCAGAGGAACGACGCAGGATTGGAGAGCTTGTGTTTATAGCCGCCGCGGCCGGTTTCCGACTCGTCCAGATCATCCACTGTCGCATTCGCCATAATACGCCTCGACTCCGCTAAATTGAGCGGAGGCTAGTGTAAAATTGCGACGAATTGAAGTGCGCAAGCATTGGAAAACAGTGCGCTATCCAATAGCGCGCACTGAATTCACTATTGCCTCAGCGGCTCGGCACCGGACGATTGACGACTTCGACCAGTGCATTACGGATCAGTTCGTTGCCAGCGATCACATTGCGGGCCTCGAACATGTTCTGCGCGCCCTTCATGTCGGAAACGAAGCCGCCGGCTTCGCGAATGAGCAGCAGGCCGGCAGCCATATCCCACGGAGAAAGCTCGGCTTCCCAAAAACCGTCAAGACGACCGGCAGCGACATAAGCAAGATCGAGAGCAGCCGCACCTGCACGGCGAACGCCTGCAACTTCACCCATGACATGACGCAGTTCGACGAGGAACTTGCCGTGGTTGCCACGGCCCAGATGCGGAATGCCGCAGCCGATGACGCAATCGGACAGCACCCGACGGGCAGCGACACGGATACGGCGGTCGTTGAGGAACGCACCGCCGCCCTTTTCCGCCGTATAGAGTTCATCCACTGCCGGATTGAACACGACACCGGCAACGATCTCGCCATTGCGCTCGAGCGCGATCGAGACTGCAAACTGCGGAATGCCGTGGAGGAAGTTGGTCGTGCCATCGAGCGGATCGACGATCCAGCGATGCGCACCGTCGGTGCCCTTTTCTTCGCCACCCTCTTCACCGAGGAAGCCATAGGTCGGGCGAGCCTTCATCAGCTCGTCACGGACGATCTTTTCAGCTTTCAGGTCGGCCTGCGAAACGAAGTCGCTCGGTCCCTTTACGGAAACCTGCAGATTCTGCACCTCACCAAAATCTCTGGTAAGCGATTTGCCTGCCTTCAAGGCAGCCTGCACCATGACATTGAGAAGCGCTGAACGGGCCATTTCGGAATCCTTGAGCCCCGGAATCCGGATGACCGGGAGAGCGGGCGATACTGATTTTGTTGATTGGGCGGCTTCAAGACCACAAATTGCCGGTAAATTCAAGTCATGCGGTCGCACGGCAGTGTTGTCATTCGCGGCCCAGCCTGCGAAAGGAGGGCAGACCTCATACAGGAGACAGCCCCATGCGCATGCCCATCCCTCTTTTTATCAGCCTCGGCATGCTCATCACCATGACCTTTTTGTCGCTGGGCCTATGGGCCGCACTGCCGGCCGAGACTATGCTGCCGATCCACTTCGACTTCTCCGGAAATCCGGATAATTTCGCGCGCCCGACGATCGCTCTTTTCCTGCTGCCGGGCGCGATGCTGTTTGCGGTCGCCGTCTTTGTCGTGTCGCCGTCCATCAACCCGAAGGCGCTTGATCGACCCGGTCTTTACACTGCCATCTGGTTGTTTGTTATTCTGGCGCTGGCCGTAGCCCACGGCTTCATCATCCGCGGCGCGCTCTTTGCATTGCAGGCGCTACAGGGCTAATTCCGCCGGAACTTGTTGGCCGCATCGATCGCCTGTTTCTGCTGATCTTCGTTAATGCCGAGATAGAAATCCTCAAGCCCGGCATCCTGCAGGCCGGCGCGCCGGGAGAGCACGTACCACTTGGCGGCTTCCACGGGGTTGGGTCGCGTGCCGAGCGCATTGATATAGAGATAGGCAAGCTTGTTTTGGGCGACCACATTGCCGCGCATCGCGGCAATCCTCAACCACTCGAACCCCTTGTCGTAGTCACGCTCGCCGCCGACGCCGTTTACATACCAGATGCCCATGTCCAACTGGGCGGTGTCATAGCCTGCCTTGGCGGAACGCAGCATCCAGTCACGCGCCTGTGCCTTTTTGGTCGGTGAAACTTCGCGAAGCGCCATGTAGAGCTGGGCCACGGCATATTGCGCATCGGCTACGCCCTGGCTGGCGGATTTTTCATAGAACGGCAGTGCCAGTTGCATTCCCTTTTCGCCGGGATTGTCGGAAATCAGGATTTGGCCCCAGTTGAACTGAGCCGCCGAATTACCGGCTTCCGCCGCGCGACGCATGAAATCATCGGCCTTCTTTTTGTCGGCCGGAAAATCGCGTCCCGTCATCAACAGCAGCGCATACTGGAACATTGCTGCGGCATCGCCTCCTTCGGCGGCCTGACCATACCAGAAGGCAGCGCCCTTGGGGTCGCGCGCGATCCCCTGCCCCTTCGTCATCATCTCTGCAACCAATGTCTGCGCCGCTGCATCGCCCTGCTGCGCCCGTTCAAGCGCAAGCTTCATAGCCTCGACATACATGCCACGCTGATAGGCGCCATAAGCCTCATCGACCTTGCCGCTATAAGTTTTCTCCTCAGGTGGCGCTGGCAATGCAGCACCCATTCGCCTGTAAAGCTCGACGCCGCCGGACGGCACCAAGCCATCAGGCTGCTGCTGCCGCTCCATCTTGCCTGCGTCCGGCCCGACCGGCCGGGTCACCGCCTGATTGGACTGGGCATACACAGATGTGACCGCAGCCACAGAAACGAGCAGTGCAGTGAAGATTTTGACCGGATTGCGATACAGTTTTTTCGTCGATGGCATGCGACCATCAACCCTCAAACCGTGGCGCTTTTTCGTCCAGCAACGCATTGGCCTTGGCAACGGCTGCAGCGGGGCCATCACCACTGGCAAAAACGGCATCGCGCAACGCCACGAATTCGGCTCCGCTCTCGGCGACGGCGACCACCGATTCGGCATCGTTGCCGCCCATAGTGATGCAGGGGATCTCGATCATCGACGCCCACCACTCAGCAAGCGCAACGTTCTTCGGATGAGCTTCCGGCTTGATGTCGCCATCGAAACGGCCGAAGAAAATATAGTCCGGCCTCAATTCGCCGATCTCGAGCGCAGTATGCCGTTCCGCCGCACCGCCGGCTCCGACGATCATCTTCGGCGTGAACTTCTCGATCGCCTCACCCAGTTCCTCGAGCGAACCCGACATGTGAAGACCATCGGCCTTGGCGCGACCGGCAACCCGGCTGTCACCGGAAATGATGGCGGCGGCTCCGGCATTCTGGATGATCTGCACCACCACTTCCGCCCGCTTCTGGAATGCCTGATCGTCCAGCCCGTATTGCGGCAGGATGACCGATGCGACATCGCCACCCGACATGGCCTCCGTTAGAAGTCTGGCCTGGTGATCGGCGTCGGCATCATCCGGTACGATCAGCACGATGCGGCAGCGGTTGTCCGGTTCTGTCATGTTCTTATCCGATCATTCTCGCCTTGAAGCGAAGACGTACCGCTTCAGCACGTTCCGCTCTGGTTTTATTCGGACAATTCGATAGACCGGACGGATTGCAGGATCAACACCCTCGACAGTAACCGCCGATGATAGATATCCCCAACCTGTCGTTCTTCCTCGCCGCAATTCCGGCAGTCATGCTTGTCGGTCTGTCGAAAGGCGGCATCGGCGGCGCGATCGGCCTGATGGGAGTACCGATCATGTCGCTTGCGGTCGAGCCGGTCCAGGCGGCTGCGATTTTTCTGCCGATCCTCATTCTGATGGATGCTGTCGCGCTCTGGTCCTGGCGCAAATACAATGATCCGAAAACACTGCTGATGATTATGCCCGGCGGTGTGATCGGCATCGCCCTCGGTTGGGCGACGTCGGCCTATGTCTCCGACGATGCGCTGAAAGTGGTGATCGCTTCCGCGACCATTCTGTTCGCCGCCCGCTATTTCTGGCAGGTCTATGGGCGCCGGGGCGAAATCGTGGCTCCTCTCCCGCACCGCCCGGTGGCCGCAACATTCTGGGGATCGCTGTCCGGTTATGCCAGCTTCGTCGCCCACGCCGGTGGCCCGCCATTCCAGATTTATGTCCTGCCGATGCAGCTTGACCCGAAAAACTACACCGGCGCGAGCATCCGCTTCTTCGCCATCGTCAATGCGGTGAAGGTGATACCCTATTTCTTTCTGGGTGCGTTGGATACGCAGAACCTGACCCTGTCGGCAACGCTTCTGCCCGTAGCACTCGTCTCGACAATAATGGGAGCGGCCGTCGTCAAGCATCTCAAGGCCGAAACCTTTTACCCAATGACCTATGGCCTCGCCTTCCTTGCCGGCCTCAAGCTGCTATGGGATGGCCTCCCGTTCTGAACAGGCGCGGATTGGGGATAAAACCAGGCTCCGGAAACAATTCTGGCCGCAGCCCGCATGAACCACGACCAGAACTGAAAATTGGGTTTTGTGCCGCTATCGGATCATATCCAAATCGAGATCCGCGGCTATGGCTCTATTAGCTTGCCTTAGTGGCGTGTAGACGCCTTGAGGCGCTGCATTTGGTCTTTGATACGCAGCTTACGACGCTTCAGATCGGCGATTTCCCGATCGTCAGATGAAGGAGACGAAAGAATCGCCTGGAGCTCCTCCTCGAGATCGCCGTGCTTCTTTTCAAGCGATGCTATATGAGCCTGGATGGTCATGTGGCATGTCCTTCCCTATTGCCTGCTCCGGCCACTCCATCGGCCGAAGCTTCAGGTTTACGACGGAAGTGTGACACGATCTGAGCTGTTTGTCGAAGGTGTTTTCGTGACAAGAGCGCGGCAAATTCGTGACGTTGGCGAACTTCCCGTTAACGCGGTTTGGTGATAGGAGCTTGCGCATTAAGCTGGGCCGGGTCACAAGCCCGGATCGATATGGGGACTTTAAGACATGGCCGATCAGGAACAGGCGGACAACCGGCTGGCGCTGGCAAAGCTCCGGCAGGAGCATGAAGACTACGACGCCGCGATCAACGCCATGATAAAGGTGGGCTGCGATGCGTTGCGCGTGCAGCGCATGAAGAAGAAAAAGCTCGCCATAAAAGACAAGATGACCCAGATCGAAGATCAGATCCTGCCCGACATCATTGCCTAGGAACGCTCAAATGGCCGAGACACCGCCCGTCGCCATCATCATGGGAAGCCAGTCCGACTGGGAGACCATGAAGAACGCCGCCGAAACCCTCGATGCCCTCGAAATCGACTACGAGGCCCGCATTATTTCGGCACACCGGACGCCCGAACGCCTGTTCACTTTCGCCAAGGGCGCGCGTGACGAGGGCTTTCAGGTCATCATCGCCGGTGCCGGCGGCGCTGCCCACCTGCCCGGCATGGCCGCCTCGATGACGCCGCTGCCGGTCTTCGGCGTTCCGGTCCAGTCCAAGGCTCTATCCGGTCAGGACAGCCTTCTGTCGATCGTGCAGATGCCGGCCGGGATACCCGTCGGCACGCTTGCCATTGGCCGCGCCGGTGCGGTCAATGCGGCCCTGCTTGCAGCGGCCGTGCTTGCCCTCTCCGACGAGGACATCGCCTATCGCCTGGACGAATGGCGTGCCCGCCAGAGTGCCGCAGTCGCCGAATACCCGATGGACGAAGCATGAAGGCCCAGACGATCGGGATTATCGGCGGCGGCCAGCTGGGCCGTATGCTTGCAATGGCAGCCGCAAGGCTGAACCTCACCATCATCATTCTGGAACCGCAGGCCGATTGTCCCGCAGCTCAGGTCGCCAACGAGCAGATCACCGCAGCCTATGATGATCCTGCCGCTCTCGCGGAACTGGCCAGACGTTGCGATATCGTCACCTACGAGTTCGAAAACGTGCCGGTCTCCGCCGCACAAGCGCTGGAGCGCTCCGTTCCCGTCTACCCGCCCTCCAAGGCGCTCGAAGTCGCCCAGGACAGGCTGACGGAAAAACGCTTCCTCAACAGCTGCGGCATCGAGACGGCCCGTTTCCATGCGGTCAACAGCCAGCAGGAGCTCGAAGCAGCTTTGGTCGACTTCGGCGGCAAGGGCGTGCTGAAGACCTGTCGCATGGGTTACGACGGCAAGGGCCAGCGCGTTTTCCGCTCGAGCGACGACTCACCCGCAGGCGCGTATGAAGCGCTCGGTTCCGTGCCCCTGATTCTCGAAAGCTTCGTTCCATTCGAGCGCGAGATCTCGATCATCGCCGCCCGTGCCAAGGACGGCACGATTCGGTGCTACGACCCGGCTGAGAATGTCCACCGCAACGGCATACTGCATACGTCGACCCTGCCGGCAAACATACCGGCCGAGACAGCGGCAACCGCCCGTGCTGCGGCCGAAAAGCTGCTCGCAGCGCTCGGTTACGTCGGCGTTATCGGCATGGAATTCTTCGCCATGGCCGACGGCACGCTGATCGCCAACGAGATTGCCCCGCGCGTCCACAATTCCGGTCACTGGACGGAGGCTGCCTGCGTCATCTCGCAGTTCGAGCAGCATATGCGCGCGGTTGCCGGTCTTGGGCTCGGTGACCCGGACAGGCATTCCGATTGCGTGATGACCAACCTGATCGGCGACGACATTCTGACGCTGCCGCAATGGCTGGCAACCAAGGATGTGCTTGTCCATCTTTACGGCAAGACGGAAGCCCGTCCGGGCCGTAAAATGGGCCATGTCACCGAATTGAAAGGCCGGAAAACCTCGTCACAAGGTTGACATGGAGAAAGCCTCGGGTTATCTGCACCCCAACCTGAGGCGCGCCCCTATCTCTAGGGACTAGGCGGCGCGCTTTCGATTGTTAGAGACAAGCGGCTCTATGAGCCCACAGACTGCTGGACCAGTACAATGAAGATCAAGAACTCGCTTAAGGCGCTGAAGGCTCGTCACCGCGACAACCGTCTGGTTCGCCGTAAGGGCCGCATCTACATCATCAACAAGCAGAACCCGCGCTTCAAGGCCCGCCAGGGCTGATTGCTCAGGGCGAATTTTTCGCCTGCAATCAAATTGTCGATAGCGCGACAATTCGGCTTTGACCTTCGGCGCATCCGGATTAACTTATCCGGATGCGCTATTTGCTTCTGAGCACCCCTATTCTGGCCTTGGCCGTTTTCGTCCCTGTCGCTCATGCACAGGCGCCTCAAGCCGCCCCTCCTGCACAAGCCGTTCCGCAACCAACCGCCCCCGCAGTAGAATCAGCCGCAGCCGCAAAACCGCTCGACACATTGTTCGAGGCGCTGAAACGCGAACGCGATCCTGAAAAGGCCAAGGGCATCGCCAGCCAGGTCATTGCCGAGATGAACGATTCCGGCAGCGCCACGGTCAACCTTCTGATGCAGTGGTCCGAAGACGCCATCAAGGAAAAGAAGAACGCCGCCGCGCTGGACTTCCTCGACCGTGTAACCCTTCTCGATCCTGCCTTCACAGAGGGCTGGAACAGGCGTGCTACACTTCACTACACGATGGGGGATCAGCGCAAGGCGATGGCCGATATTGCCGAAGTCTTGAAGCGTGAACCGCGCCACTTCGGCGCTCTTGCCGGCTTAGCGGGAATACTGACGGAAGCCGGCGATGACGACATGGCGCTTAAGGCCTGGGAGCGCTATCTCAACGTCTATCCAGCAGATCGGGAGGCACAGGAAGCCGTCTCGAAACTCTCGGAAAAGATCGCCGGGAACAGAACTTGAGCCTTTCCCAGGTTATTCTCCAATGATTCTGCCGCTTGCCCTTGTCGCCATTCTTGTCGCCGCGGCCTTCAGCTTTACCGCCTGGAAAAGCCGCCAGATTGAGCGGCAGTTTCCGCGCCATGGCGAACTGATCGATGTCGGCGGCTACAGGATCAACGCCCTGCATATTCCTGCACCGCCAAATCCCGCCCTGCCCCCGATCGTCTTCATCCATGGAGCAAGCGGCAACCTGCGGGACCAGGAAACGGCCTTCCGCAAGCTCCTGGAAAGCCGTGCGGAGCTTCTCTTCATCGACAGGCCTGGACATGGCTATTCGGAGCGCGGAAGGCCAGAGAATGGCTTTCCGGACGGACAGGCGGTAGCCATCAGCCGCGTAATGGATATGAAGGGCATGGAGCGCGCCATCATCGTCGGACACTCCTTCGGCGGGGCGATTACTGCAAGCTTTGCCGTCTTCCATCCCGAAAAGACGGCCGGATTGCTGTTTCTCGCACCGGCAACCCATCCCTGGCCCGGCGGCGTGGACTGGTACTACAGGATTTCTGCCGCTCCCTATCTGGGCTTCTGGTTCACCCGCCTCATCAGCCTGCCCGCAGGCCTTGTTCTGCTGGATGGTGCAACGAGGTCCGTCTTCAGCCCCAACCTCCGTCGTGACCGCTATGTCGAGAAGGGCGCACCCGCACTGGTGCTGAGGCCTGAAAACTTCCGCAACAACGCGGTCGATGTCGCCAATCTGCACGACTATGTCACGCGCATCTCACCACGTTATAAAGAGATAACGGCACCAACCATTGTCATCACAGGCGACAGCGACCCGATCGTGCTCGAAGAGATCCATTCCCAAGGGCTTGCGCGTGATATAGCCGGTTCCGAACTGGTGAAGATCCATGGCCTCGGCCACAAGCCGGACTATGTGGTGCCCGACGTGGCAATCGCCGCAATGGAAAAGATCGCAGGCATGGACCGCGACCTGCAGGCATTGGCACGCATGGTTGAGGCGCGGCTGACCCAGTCGGGAACTACGGATCAGCCTGCAATAGGAATGACGATCGAAAAGATCTGAGCTGAAGGATTATGTCGCCGCAACGACATGCCGGTAGACGACATCTTCCGGATCATGCCGCTCGGCAGTCTCATCCAGCCAGGCACCCAGCCTTTCGGCCAGTCTGCGGGATTTGTCGTTGTCACGATGAACATAGCTGACCAGCGTCTTCAGGCCGAGTGCCCTGAAGCCCCAGTTTCCCAATGCGGCCGCAGCCTCCAGAGCATAGCCCAGCCCTTCGAAGCTGGGGTAAAGAAGCCAGCCCAATTCATGCTCGGGGAATAGCGGGCCGGCATTGATGCCGACCTGACCAAGGCAGGTTCCGTCGTCCCGCCTCTCGATCATCAATGAGCCATGGCCCATCAGCTGCCACTGCGCCACGTCATGGCAGAACATGCCCCAGGCGGCGGCCCGCGAAAACGGACCGCCATATGCGCAGCTCGTTCCGAGGCCATGAACGCCGCATAGGTCGGCCAGTCCGCCATGTTCGGCACACGCAGCCTGAGACGGTCGGTTTCGATCACCGTGATCGAAGCAGATGATTGACTGTTCATGGATATGCCCATTCCAAAACGACAGACGGCCGGATCGCTCCGGCCGTCTGTTAATTGCAAATTGTGTCAGCCGATTATGCGCCGGTCTGGCCGTCAGCGCCGATATAGGCGATACGCAGCATGTTCGTCGAACCGGGCGTGCCGAGCGGAACGCCGGCCGAGATGATGACGCGGTCGCCGGGCTTGCCGAACTCTTCCGAAACGGTGATGCGCGCAGCGCGGTTCACCATGTCTTCCAGATCGCTTGCATCCTCGGTTACGACGCAGTGCAGGCCCCAGCAGACAGCAAGGCGGCGGGCCGTCTTGACATTCGGGGACAGCGCCAGGATCGGAACATTCGGACGCTCGCGCGAGGCGCGCAGACCGGTCGTGCCGGACTGGGTGTAGGTGACGATCGCGGCAGCCTTGAGTGTTTCGGCAATCTGGCGTGCAGCAAGCGAGATCGCGTCGGAGCCGGTGGCTTCCGGCGTTGCGCGCTGTGCGTAAATGATGCTCGGATAAAGCGGATCCTGCTCGACCTGACGGGCGATGGACGCCATCATCGAGACAGCTTCGACCGGATACTGACCGGAAGCGGATTCGGCCGACAGCATGACGGCATCAGCGCCTTCGAAGACGGCGATCGACACGTCGGAGACTTCCGCGCGAGTCGGAACCGGAGCCGTGATCATCGATTCCAGCATCTGGGTGGCAACCACGACCGGCTTGCCTGCACGGCGGCAGGCGCGAGTCAGCTGCTTCTGGATACCGGGAACCATTTCGATCGGCATTTCAACACCAAGGTCACCACGGGCAACCATGACGGCGTCGGAAAGCTCGATGATCTCGTCGATGCGTTCGATAGCCTGCGGCTTTTCGATCTTCGACATGATGCCGACACGGCCGCGAGCGATCTTGCGGACTTCCGCCAGGTCTTCCGGACGCTGCACGAAGGACAGCGCAACCCAGTCGGCGTCTTCGGTGGCAAGAACGGCATCGAGGTCGGCGCGGTCCTTGTCGGTCAGAACGCCGACGGTCAGGATCGTGTCGGGCAGGCTGACGCCCTTGCGGTCGGAAATGCTGGTGCCGGCAACAACGGTGCAGACGATCTTCTTGCCGTCGGCTTCGACAGCCTTCAGAGCCAGCTTGCCGTCGTCGATCAGCAGGCGATCGCCGGCCTTGACCGCTTCGAGGATTTCCGGATGCGGAAGGTAAACGCGGTTTTCGTCACCCGGCGCTTCGTTGTTGTCGAGCGTGAATGTCTGACCCGGGGTCAGTGTTACTTTGGTGTTGGCAAATTTGCCGACGCGAAGCTTCGGTCCCTGCAAGTCACAGAGAATACCGATCGGGCGACCCGACTTCTTCTCGACCGAGCGGATGCGCTCGATCAGGGTACGCATCATTTCATGGCTGGCATGGCTCATGTTGATACGGAAGAGGTCAGCGCCTGCTTCGTGGAGCTTCTGGATCATTGCCTCTTCCGACGATGCCGGACCGAGCGTGGCAAGGATCTTTACTTTGCGGTTACGCCTCATCAATTCTGGCCTTCTTGCGTACCGGGCGTGTCGGACAGCTGGACCATCCAGCTTCCCTGACGACCCGTATCATACTCTTTGAAACCCATGCGCTGGTGGCCACGGGTGAAACAATCATTGACGCCGACAATTTTGAATTCATTCTCGGCGACGCACATATTGATATTTCCGGTCCACCGCCCTCCGCGGGCGGCATCCTCGGCATAAAGATAATAGTATCGTGACTGCAGTTCCCCTTCGATCAGAGTAGCGCAGGTGGAAGCAGGAACCTGCCACCAACCCTCGGTATTCCAACCATCCTGGGCACGATAACCGATTGCCACCCCGACAAGATTCTGCGTGCCGTTACAGACACGAAAATCAGCATGAGCCGGAGAAGCCATGAGAAGCGGTGCGCTTGCGCAAACAGCAAAAGCACCCGCCGGAACGGAAAGGAGCGAACGAAGATAGATTTTAATCGATTTTATCGGCACGGTTTCCGTCAGGTCTCCATGGTTATCGTGGAGGCACTTTCTCGCGCGCAACGGGCAGAAAGTCAACGAAGCTGTGGTTGATTGCGTCGCCCTGCCGCTACGCTTGCTTAAATTTGTTTCATCCCCCTGCACGGGCTTGCTTTTTGACAAGCACAGGCCGCCTCTCTTGCGCCAAAACGGCTGTCATGCGATCACCAAACTCACAACATAATCGTTTGAAATGTACGTGAGCATGCAGAATTTCCAATCGTTCGAAATCATAGACGGCAACTATGACACAGGCATGGTGCTTCTCGCAGATCACGCCATGAACAGCCTTCCTTCGAAATATGGCACTCTTGGCCTACCCGACAGCGCCTTTCTCAGGCACATCGCTTTCGATATCGGCGTCGAGGGCCTGACACGCAGGCTTGCCGCCATGCTCGGCGTGCCGGCACTGCTCGGCTGCTTCTCGCGCCTGCTGATCGATCCGAACCGTGGTGAAGACGATCCGACCCTGATCATGAAGATTTCCGACGGCGCGATCATTCCCGGCAATCACCCGATTACCGATGAAGAATGGCAAACCCGCCTCGACACCTACCACCGGCCTTATCACCGCGCCGTCGAACAGACGATAGCCAAGGCCTCGACATCCGGCCGGGCGCCTCTGGTGCTTTCAATACATTCCTTCACTCCCTACTGGAAGGATTTCGCAAGGCCCTGGCATGCAGCAGTGTTATGGGACAGCGATGACAGGGCAGTTTTGCCGCTTCTGTCAAAACTTCGCGAACCGGGCGATATCGTTATAGGCGACAACGAGCCTTATGATGGCGCCTTGAAGGGCGACACGATGTATCGCCACTGCATGATCCCCGGCATTCCGCACGCGCTTCTGGAAGTAAGGCAGGACCTGATCGGCGATGATGCAGGCATGGATGCCTGGGCGGCAAGGCTTGCGCCGATCTTTACCTCGCTCAACGCAGACCCCAAATTGCATGAATACAGGATTTTCCCGTCGCGTACCGACCCCTACCCCGCCGTGTGACGACAGCAGTCAGGAGACGTTCCCATGACCGACATCAGCAAGGAACAACAAACCGAGCTTGAAGCGGCGGCATTTCGCCGGCTCGTCCAGCATCTGCGTGAACGGAGCGACGTCCAGAATATCGACATGATGAATCTGGCAGGCTTTTGCCGGAACTGTCTGTCCAACTGGTATCGCGATGCAGCGACCGAGGCAGGACTGGACCTTTCAAAAGAGGCTTCCCGCGAGATCGTCTACGGCATGCCCTATGAAGACTGGAAGAACCTTCACCAGATGGAAGCAAGCGACGCTCAAAAAGCCGCATTCGAGATCAACAAGCCGCCGCATGGCTGAATTGGCATTGGCGATTGATTAGGCTTGACCTTGCGCCTGCTTTTCGGCACTTGACCACTATCCAATAGAGATTTCCATTATCAGGAGACACCGATGTCTGATGCTCATGGCGTCGCCCGCGACCAGCTCCGCGCTTTTGTAGAGCGCATTGAACGACTTGAAGAAGAAAAGAAGACGATCGCCGACGACATCAAGGACGTCTATGGCGAAGCGAAGTCGATGGGCTACGACACCAAGATCATGAAAAAGGTCATCGCCCTTCGCAAGAAGGATGACCAGGAGCGCATGGAAGAGGACCTGATCCTCGACACTTACCTCAGCGCCCTCGGCATGATCCCGGGCGCCGGCACCGACGAGGAAGAAGCCGCCTGATCCGCTTTTCAAAGCCCGCCCCTTGAAGGCGGGCTTTTTCTTTTGCGCCTGATGCAGCAAATCTCCCTTCGCGCGAGTTTCCAATGGCAGATCACGACGTCATCGTTATCGGCGCAGGCTTTACCGGCCTTACCGCGGCCACGGACCTGATGGCTGCCGGCCTCGATGTCATCGTGGTCGAGGCCCGCAACCGCGTCGGCGGCCGGGTGGAATCGGAATATTTGCCGAACGGGACACGCATCGATACCGGCGGCCAGTTCCTATGCCGTGACATGACACATCTGGTCGAGACGGCGCAGCGCTTCGGAGCACGCACCGTCTTCTCTCATGTCGATGGAGAACAATCCTATCGCCCCGCCATTCCACCCGAACACGGTGATGCCATCTGGAACGGCGTGGAGCAGTTGCGTGAGCGAATGCGCTCCATCGATCTCACCAATCCTGCATTCTCGGGTCTGACCGTGGGGCAATGGATCGACCGCCAGACCGACATGCCTTCGGATGTGACCGGCTCATTCCGAAGACTCGTAAAGGGATTGTGGTGCCGCGCGCCGGAAGACGTGGCGCTTGCCTATCTCGTCTCGAACGACCGGCGGATTACCAATATCTATCCCGAACTTGAGATGTTCATGCGTGACACCATGCACGCGCTGGCCGACCGTTTAGCGGCGGGCCTCGATGACCGACTGAGACTGTCCGCCCCCGCCACCTCTATCACCATCATGGAAGATGCGGTTGAAGTGGATGTCGAGGGACGCGCGCTCACTGCAGGACATGTGATCATTGCCGTACCGCCCGTCATGGCGCGAAGAATAGAAATATCGCCACCGCTTCCAGCTGAACTCGAAAGGGCACTTTCTGCCTGGGAGCCGGGTTGTGCGATCAAGCTGCAGATCGGCTACAGGACACCATTCTGGCGCGACAAGGGACTGAGCGGGTCGGTCATGTGGAGCGATCCGCAGGGCATCTACGCCTGCGACGCCAGCCATGACGATTATTTCGGCATCGTCGTCTTTCTTGGCGGACCGCTGGCCTCGGAATGGCATAAGCGACCGCAGACCGAGCTGGCGAACTTCGTCACGTCAGAACTCAGCGCCGCATTGGGAGAGAAAGGTCACGAACCGGTTTCCGTCTGCATTCGCGATTGGGTCAACGATGCCTGGAGCGATGGTGCCTATAGCGACGTCATCACCGACCTTAAGGCTACGGATGCGGAAGAGATCCTGCTCAAGGGACTGCCGCGCCTGCATTTTGCCTGTTCGGAGCTGTCGCCGTCTTTCCCTGGATATATCGAGGGTGCGATCGTCGCCGGAAAACTGGCTGCGCAGTCTATCTTGCAAGACAGAGAATAGACTTTAGCTCGGGTGAACCTAGCCGAGCATCAATCAGCTTCAAAACGGGGATCAGTTGGAGCCGCTGAAACGATTGGGATCGATCTTCACTGCGGCAGCAACCGGCTTGAAGCCCTCGCTCGCATAGGCCGCCGAATATTCGCTGTTCAGCGTGCGGGTCACCACCCGCGGCGCCTTCATCGAAACCACGTCGCCCGAGCGCTTGTTATCCAGCGCCCATTTCTCCAGCGTATCCTTGGTCAGGTTGCCGGAAGCCGGTGCTAGGTCAGGCTTCGTCGATCGGCCACCCTTGGTTGGCACTGCGGAAGCTGCTGCAGCGACCCACTTGGGCGTATCGAAACCATCGCCGAAATGACCGGAAGCCGAAGGTGCCTGGATAACCTTTTTCGGTAGTGCTGCAACTTCCGTCGGCTTGCGCGCCTGAGAATGCAAAGGTGCCGGAGTAGCACCGGCCTCATCGCTGACAGCACGAATACCGGCCGCTGCTCTGCGATCATCATCGACACTGCGGGAAAGGGCTGCGACCAGTTCAGGCGTCAAGGCTTGCTCATTTTCCCTTGCCCGTTCCGCCGGTTGCGGAGCTGGCACCATTGCGGCAACCTGCGCGACAGCCGGACGGTGAGCAGGAAGCGGTACGCCCGACACATCCTGCAGCGAAGGCGGGACATCGCCCAGCGACGCCATCATGTTTGATGTGTCGGCATCAGCCTTCGTCCCGCGCGAACCGAGCAAGGTCGGCACCGGAACGGCGTATTTCGTCAGATCTTCGAAGCTTTCACCTTGAGGCCTGCTGTTAACAGCCGCAGCGGCCTGAAGCGCAAGCGCCTCCTGGGCAGGATTGCGCTGCTGCGAATAGAGAGCAGTTGCAAGTGCACCCGGGCCGTCCTGGCGGAAAGCTGGGCGTGAAGCGGGAACCGGCGCCGTGATATTCTCCGGCTGCGGCGCCTGCTGAGGTTGGGCCGAAGCGACCATCACACCCGGCAGCGGAGCGGCGGCAGGTGCTTCGTCCTCTGCATCAGCCGGCCGGCTTGCAGGCGCGGAGGGCCGCGGCGACGCAATGGCTGGCGTGCTGCTTTCACCATTATCCTCTTCTTCGTCGGCACCGCCGCCAAAGAGAGTTGCGAGGAAGCCGCGGCGCTTGCGTTCAGCGGCGGGCGCGCCGCCGGCCGTCGATGCGATCTCGATCGAGCTTGAACCGACACGTTTCTTGTAATCTGCGAGCGCCTGATCATAGCCTGGAAGCGGCTGACCATCTGCCGGAAGATGCAGCGTATTGCCCTTCGGGAAAATCTGCACCAGCTCCTGGCGCGACATACGCGGCCATGCACGCACGCCACCGACGTCCAGATGCACGAAAGGTGAACCGGATGTCGGATAGAAGCCGACGCCACCGACCTGCATCTGCATCGCGAGCGCACGCAGCGTCGCAAGCTTTACGCCGGGAATGTAAAAGTCCATTGCCTTGCCGAGCATGTGCTGGCTGTTCTTCGCCACGCCGGTATTGCGCGAGCGACCGCGCAGCATGCCGTTGGTGGTCGGCGAACGATAGGCGGAGACGACGTGGATGTAATCCTTGGCGCCACTGCGCCGATAGACTTCCCAGACGAGATCGAAAAGACGCGGGTCCATCTTTGTCGGCTCGTTCTTGCGCCAGTCACGCAGGAAATTGTTGATCTGCTGAAGACCCTTGGGATCGAAGCGGCCGTTACGCTTGAACGTAATCTCGGCCTTTTCGCCGGTATGGATGAAATAGAGCTTGAGGCTGCGGTTTTCCGCAGCCGCCTCGGACACCTGCACGGACCAGATGGAAGCAGCAACGACAGCAAGTGCCGCACCCTGAGCAGCACGCCTGGTCAGCGATTGAAAGGCCTTTAGGACGAGGCGATGAACGCCTGTGCCCGAAGGCATTTCTTTTGCATTCAAATCAGGCAAAGCGATCCCCGTCCTGCAGACAACGTCCCTCGTTGTCCCATTTGGCTGACAATTGCGGTCACACGATGGCAAATCTGCCACACATGTACAAGCATCTCTCTTATAGTCAATGATGTGCTAAAGAGAGATTGACAGAAATTGCCATCGCTTCCTTGCCTGAAAATTAACACTCTCTAATCAGGCTGCTTCCTTGAGTGGGTCATCCGGATCGATACCGTAATCCTTCAGCTTGCGGTAAAGCGTCGAACGACCGATGCCGAGCTTGCGGGCAACCTGGCTCATCTGGCCGCGGTAGAACTTCAGCGCGAAACGAATCAGTTCCTCTTCCACATCGGCAAGTTTTCTCACCTCACCCGTGTCGTCGGTGCTTACGATGACATTGTCCGATGCCGGGTAGGCGGCAGCCAGAAGCGCGCGCGGATCCGGCCGTGTCGTACGAGGCGGCAGCATCGGCTGCGGGAAGCCCAGATCTTCGATGATCGGGCGTAGGACCGATGAAGGAGCAGACATTTGTGTCGTGGCAGTCGCGACCAGTTCGGGAGTGCGGAATTCCGGCACCTGGGCCGCAATCTGCGGGAAATCAAGCTCTGTAAGCTCATCACCTTCCGCAAGCACGATGGCCCGGAAGATGGCGTTTTCGAGCTGACGGATATTGCCCGGCCAGTCGTAAGCCGTCAGCAGCGCCAGCGCACCGGCGCTGACATTGAGGTTCTGCGGCAGCTTCTGCTCCAGCGAAAAACGCTCGGCGAAGACGCGCACCAGATGCGGAATGTCTTCCTTGCGGCGGCGCAGAGCCGGAATAGTGATCGGAAAAACGTTGAGGCGGTAGTAGAGATCCTCGCGGAAACGACCGGCGCGAACCTCTTCGATCAGGTCCTTGTTGGTGGCCGAAATCAGCCGAACATTGACCTTGTGAACCCGGCCGGCACCGACCGTTTCAATCTCGCCCGACTGCACGGCGCGTAAGAGTTTCACCTGAACTTCGAGCGGCAGATCACCGATTTCGTCCAGGAAAAGCGTGCCGCCATCGGCCTCGACGAACTTGCCGGTGTGACGCTCTGTCGCTCCGGTAAACGCACCTTTTTCGTGACCGAAGAGGATGCTCTCGACCAGATTGGCCGGGATCGCGCCGCAGTTGACGGTGATGAACGGCTTGCCGGCACGATCGCTGCCCGACTGGATGGCGCGGGCGATCATTTCCTTGCCGACGCCGGATTCACCCTCGAGCACGACCGGAATATTCGAATGCGCCGCACGCTGTGCCAGATCGATAACCCGCAGCATGTCCGGGCTTGCAGATACGATGTCGTTGAAGCCGACGACACCGGCGCGACGGCGGCCGACCTTGGCCTTGCCTTCGCGATAATCGAGCTTCAATGCGTTGGCGATGGAGGTCGCGATCCGCTCCGGCGAAACCGGCTTGACGACGAAGTCGAAAGCCCCTGCCCGCATCGCCTGAACGACATATTCGATGCTGCCCTGTCCGGTCTGCACGATGACCGGGGTCTGAACGCCCATCTCCCGCAGTGCGACGAGGAAGGAAAGCCCGTCCATTTCCGGCATCATCAGGTCAAGCACGATGACATTCACATCGCCGCTGGTGCGACTGAGAAAATCGAGTGCGACCTTTCCGTTTTCGGCCAGATGCGCGACATAACCTTGCCGCTCGACTGCATTCTTCAGAAGGCGGCGCTGAATGGGATCGTCATCGACGACAAGGATATGAGCAGACATTTGTGAACTCCCGGCAACGTTCATCGTGCACCCTTTGCGGGCTCTTATGCTGGAAGTTGTGCCAGATAGGCTTGAACATCCCCTTTTGAGAAAAGCTCACATTTTAACAGTCTGAACAGAAAACGGACGGGTGGCGGCAGAAGGGTTGAAATGCTACCCATCTGGCACCCATTCGAGTACCCGGTTGAGGGAAGGAAAGACCATGAAAAATCGCATAGCGCTGTCTGAAATTGCACATGCCGCACCGGCGGCCGGTGGCGGCGCAACGGATCCCGCGCTTGGTCTCCTGCCCGTCTGGAAGCTTTCCGATCTCTATGCCGCCAAGGATGCACCGGCCTTTACAGCCGACCTGAAGCAATCCGAAACGGACGCGCTCGCTTTTGAAAACAAGTGGAAGGGCAAGCTGGCCGAGGCCGCGACGAAGAACGGCGCAGGCGGTATCGGCGAGGCACTCAAGGAATACGAAGCGCTCGACGATCTCCTCGGCAAGATCGGCTCATTCGCCGGCCTCACCTACTTTTCCGATACGTCCGACCCCGCCAACGGCAAATTCTTCGGCGACGCCCAGGCGAAACTCACCGACATCTCGTCACACCTTCTGTTCTTCGCGCTGGAACTCAACCGCATCGACGATGCCTTGATGGATGCCTGCGTGGATGGCGATCCGGCCGCCGGCCACTACCGCCCATGGATCGTCGACCTGCGCAAGGACAAGCCCTTTCAGCTGGATGACAAGCTGGAACAGCTGTTCCTCGAAAAGTCGATGACGTCAGCGTCTGCCTTCAACCGCCTGTTCGACGAGACCATGGCGGAACTGCGCTTCGATATCGACGGCGAAAAGCAGCCGCTCGAAGTCACGCTCAACATGCTGCAGGAGGCCGATCCGGCCATCCGCGCCAAGGCGGCAAGTGCCCTGTCGAAAACCTTCAGCGACAACCTGCGTGTCTTCACCCTGATCACCAACACGCTCGCCAAGGACAAGGATATTTCCGACCGCTGGCGCGGCTTAGAGGATATCGCCGACAGCCGCCACCTTGCCAACCGGGTCGAGCGCGAAGTGGTCGATGCGCTGGCCGCCGCCGTTCAGGACGCCTATCCGCGCCTGTCGCACCGCTATTATGCGATGAAGGCAAAATGGCTCGGCATGGACCAGCTGAACTACTGGGACCGCAACGCACCGCTGCCGGAAACGCCCAAGGCCGTCATTCCGTGGGAAACCGCGAAGGAGACCGTGCTTTCGGCATACGGTGCCTTTGCCCCGGAAATGGCCGATATCGCCAGCCGCTTCTTTGCGGAAGAATGGATCGACGCGCCGTCGCGTCCCGGCAAGGCACCCGGAGCCTTTGCCCATCCGACCGTGCCGTCTGCCCACCCTTATGTTCTGGTTAACTATCTCGGCAAACCGCGCGACGTGATGACGCTCGCCCACGAACTCGGCCATGGCGTGCATCAGGTTCTCGCCGGTGGACAGGGCGCACTGATGTGCCAGACGCCGCTGACGCTTGCCGAAACCGCCTCCGTCTTCGGCGAAATGCTGACTTTTCGTACGCTACTGGAGAAAACGAAGGACAAGCGCGAGCGCAAGGCGATGCTCGCCCAGAAGGTCGAGGACATGATCAACACGGTCGTGCGCCAGATCGCCTTCTACCAGTTCGAGCGCAAGGTCCATACGGCCCGCAAGGAAGGCGAGCTGACATCACAGCAGATCGGCGAGCTTTGGCTGTCAGTCCAGGGCGAAAGCCTCGGCCCGGCAATCCGGATTTCGGAAGGTTATGAAAGCTGGTGGACCTACATCCCCCACTTCATCCACTCGCCCTTCTATGTCTATGCCTATGCCTTTGGTGACTGCCTGGTGAACTCGCTCTACGCCGTCTACCAGAACGCTGCTCCCGGCTTCCAGGACAAGTATTTCGAGCTTCTGAAGGCCGGCGGCACCAAGCATCATTCCGAACTCCTGAAGCCCTTCGGCCTCGACGCCACAGACCCGACCTTCTGGTCCAAGGGCCTCTCGATGATCGAAGGCCTGATCGACGAATTGGAAGCACTGGACAAGGAACTGGGCTGAGGGCCCGAAATGACAAACGGCCGGGGAGACCCGGCTGTTTTCTATTTGAAGTGAATGTCTACCGTACCACCGGTTCCACTGTCAGGTCCCGGCCACTCGACGCCACGACCCGGACGCGGGAACCGACCGGCAGATCCGGCCCCATGACCGACCACATCGTATCGTCGAGCCTGATCCGGCCGCGCCCTTCCTGAATAGGCTCGGAAAGCGTCGCCGTGCGACCGATGAGGCTTTCGCCACGACGGTTGAGCCAAGGCTCGTCGCTTGTCGTGCGTTTGCCGTTATAGATTCGCCGACCGATAACCGCGAACAGAACCGAAAGCACGGCAAACAGCAGCAGCTGAACATGCCAGCCCCAGAAGGCGGCATCCCAGAGCGCCAGCGACAGCGCGCCGAGCACCACGGCCGCGGCACCTATCCAGATCAGGAATACGCCGGGTACCAGCAGTTCCAGCACCAGCAGCGCAATACCGACAATCCACCAGCCCCAGGGACCGAGACTGTTCCAGAGTTCAACCACCATCACATCACCTCTCGGAGGTCGGCGGGGTGAAAGGCGGCACCACGGCGGTTACCGTCGGCGTGCTGCGCGCCGGACGTGGCTGTTGAGTACGAGGAGTGGACGGTGCCGGGCCATTGCCGTCGCCGAACACTTCCTTAGCAATGGCGCCGATACCGCCGAGCGAACCGATCAGCGACGAAGCTTCGAGCGGCATCAGCACGATCTTGGAATTGTTGGCCTTGCCGATCTCGACCAGCGCCTCTGTGTATTTCTGCGCAACGAAGTAGTTGATCGCCTGCACGTCACCGGCAGCAATGGCTTCCGAGACGAACTGGGTCGCCCTCGCTTCGGCTTCGGCCAGACGCTCGCGCGCCTCGGCCTCGCGGAACGCCGCTTCGCGCTCGCCTTCGGCCTGCAGAACCGCCGCCTGCTTGGCGCCTTCTGCCCGAAGGATCTGTGCGTTACGCGCACCTTCGGCTTCCAGCACCAGCGCACGCTTTTCGCGTTCCGCCTTCATCTGCCGCGCCATGGATTCCACCAGATCCTTCGGTGGCTGGATGTCCTTGATCTCGATACGGGTGACCTTGATGCCCCACGGGTGCACTGCCTCGTCGACCACGCGCAACAGCTTGTCGTTAATGACATCACGGTTCGACAGCAATTCGTCGAGATCCATGGACCCCATGACCGAGCGTATATTCGTCATCGTGATATTTTGGATGGCGTTTTCCAGATTGGCGATCTGATAGGCCGCCTGCGCCGGATTGAGCACCTGGTAGAAGGCCACGGCATCGGCCGCCACGCTGGCATTGTCCTTGGTGATGACTTCCTGTGTCGGAATGTCGAGCACCTGCTCCATCACGTTCATCTTCGCGCCGATGCGTTCGATGAACGGTGTGAGAATGTTCAAACCCGGCTGAAGCGTACGCGTGTAACGGCCGAAACGCTCGACCGTATAGGCGTAACCCTGCGGTACCGTCTTCACCAATGCAAAGAGGAGCAGGATCGCGAGGATCACCACAACGATGACGAAAATATCGAAACCACCCAAGCCCATTAAAGCCTCCCTTATGAATTGCTTAAAATCGCGGCAATCCTATTCAACCGGAGCACCATTCACAAGCACAGGAAGGTAGTCTAGAAGGCACCCGAAGACCGGTCGCAGCCTACCCGGATAAAACAAGGACACCAATCATGAAGACTATCGTCGTCTGCTCCGGCGGACTGGATTCCGTTTCGCTTGCCCATAACATCGCCGCCAAGGGCGAGCTTATGGGCCTCATCTCCTTCGACTATGGCCAGCGCCACAAGAAGGAGTTGGAATTTGCCGCAGCCACTGCGGAACGCCTCGGCGTTTTCCACCAGATCATCGACATGCGCGCCATCGGCAGCCAGCTCACCGGCTCGGCGCTGACCGATGATGTCGACGTTCCCGACGGCCATTATGCCGAAGAGACGATGCGCATCACCGTTGTGCCGAACCGCAATGCGATCATGCTGACCATCGCCTTCGGCGTCGCGGCCGCCCGAAAGGCAGATGCGGTGGCAATCGCCGTCCATGGCGGCGATCATTTCATCTATCCCGACTGCCGCCCCGACTTCATCGACAGCTTTGATGCGATGCAGCGCCACGCACTGGACGGCTACGCCTCGGTGAAACTGCTCGCTCCTTATGTCACCGGCTCCAAGGCCGATATCGTCACAGATGGCGCGAAGCACGGCACGCCCTTCGTCGAAACATGGTCCTGCTACAAGGGCGGTGAGCGTCATTGCGGCCGCTGCGGCACCTGTGTCGAACGGCGCGAAGCCTTCCACCTCGCCGGTGTCACCGACCCGACCGATTACGAAGACCCGGATTTCTGGAAGGCAGCAACCGAGGGCTTCAAGGCCCCGGAATTTAAGGCAGAGGAGGTCCGCTGATGTATCGCATCACCAAGGAATTCCACTTCTCCGCTTCTCACCAGCTGTCGCATCTGCCGGCAGACCATCAATGCGCCCGCCTGCACGGCCATAACTACATCGTCGTGGTCGAACTCGCCTGCGCCGACCTGAACGAGGACGGGTTCGTTCGCGACTATCACGAACTGGCACCGCTGAAGCGCTATATCGATGACGAATTCGATCACCGCCACCTGAACGAGGTTCTGGGCCATGACAAGGTGACCTCGGAATATCTGGCGAAGCATTTTTACGACTGGTGCAAGCAGCGCCTGCCCGAAACTTCGGCCGTCAAGGTCAGCGAAACGCCCAAGACCTGGGCTGAGTACAGACCATGACCGCATCCGCAGAAACGATCCGGATCAGCGAGATCTTCGGCCCGACCATTCAGGGCGAAGGCATGCTGATCGGCCAGCCGACCGTTTTCGTGCGCACCGGCGGCTGCGATTATCGCTGCTCGTGGTGCGACACTCTGCATGCCGTCGATAGCGCCTATCGCCACGACTGGACGCCGATGGAGGCCGACGCGATCTGGCAGGAAGTGCGGGAACTTTCGGGCGGAATGCCGCTGATGGTCTCGCTTTCGGGCGGCAATCCGGCCATTCAGCCATTGAAATCCCTGATCCGGCGCGGCAAGAACGACGGTTACCGATTTGCCATCGAGACCCAGGGCAGCATCGCCCGCGACTGGTTTGCCGATCTCGACGTGCTTGTCCTCTCGCCCAAACCGCCATCGAGCGGAATGGAAACGGATTGGGACGTTTTGGCCGACTGTCTTGAAGCGGCGGGAAAAGCACCGCGCATCGCACTCAAATTCGTTATCTTCGACGATACCGATTATGCGTTTGCCCGCGAGGCATCGCTGCGCTTTCCGGAACTGCCCGTCTATCTGCAGCCCGGCAACCACACGCCGCCGCCGCCGGAAGACGACGATGCCCGCATCGATCTCGACGGCATCATGGATCGGATGTTGTGGCTGGTCGACAAGGTGACGGCTGACCGCTGGTTTTCGGCAACGGTTTTGCCGCAGCTTCACGTTCTGCTCTGGGGCAACAAGCGGGGCGTCTGAGAAACGCCCCAAACACTTACTCGGCGTAGATCATCTTCTTCGTCATCCCGCCATCGACGGTCAGCACCTGCCCTGTGACGAAACCGGCACCGTCGAGATAGAGCACGGCATCGGCAATATCCTTCGGCCGCCCGACGCGGCCTGCGGGATGCTGCGCCTCATCCTCATGGCTCAGGTTCGTCTCGTTGGTGATCCAGCCCGGAGCAATCGCATTCACCCGGATCGTTGGGCCAAGGCTGACGGCAAGCGCATGCGTCAGCGCAACCAGCCCGCCCTTGGACGCCGCATAGGCTTCCGAATTCGGCTCCGACATGAAGGCTCGGGTCGAAGCCATGTTGACCACCGATCCGCCGGTTTTCATCAACGGCACGACGGCCCGCGTCATCAGAAAGGCACCCGTGAGATGGCTGTCGATCACGCGGCGCCAGTCGAGATAGGACATCTCGAGGATGGAGGTGCCGAGCGCCCCGCCTGTGGCACCGGCATTGCTGACGAGCAGATCGAGACGATCCCAGCCGAGTTCGGCAATCGCGATCTCGACTGAGGCTTCGTCTGCAACATCACATTCGATGGCACGAACACCCTCGACAGCGTGGGTCTTGCCGGAGAGGTCGAAAGAGGCAACCTCGAAACCGCGGGCAACCAGCGCCTCGCAAATCCCAGCCCCGATCAGGCCTGCTCCACCGGTAACGATTGCCTTTTTCATGGGGTGTTCCTTTGGCTAACTGGCTTCGCTGTAAGCGTCATCTTGAGCGTTGGCGCTGCCCCTCATCCGCCTGCCGGCACCTTCTCCCCGTAATGACGGGGAGAAGGACGCGAGCCGCAAGGCCTCCGTCCCTCTCGAGCATCAGGCAGGGCACGTCCCCTCTCCCCGCTTGCGGGGAGAGGGTTAGGGTGAGGGGCAGAGGCTCTCTCTAAGAGCGCACTCTACCAATCAAACCCAGCCCTGCAGCTCCCGCCGCACCACCGTCTCCAGCACGTCCATTCCGCCCTCGCTGTCGTTCAGGCAGGGGATGTGAACGAATTTCTCGCCGCCATGATGCATGAAGATCTCGCCTGCCTCTCCGGCGATTTCTTCCAGTGTCTCAAGACAATCCGAAACGAAGCCCGGGTTCATGATGGCGACACGCTTGATGCCCTCTGCCGCCAGCCCTTCCATCGTCTTGTCTGTATAGGGCTGCAGCCATTCTTCCGGGCCGAAACGCGACTGGAAGGTGATCCGCAACTGATCCTCGCGATAGCCGAGTTTTTCGCGCAACAGCCGCGCCGTCTTCTGGCAGAAACACTGATAGGGATCGCCGGCCTTGAAATAGGACTGCGGGATGCCGTGGAACGAGGTGATCAGCAGCTGCGGTTCCCAGTCGAGCGTCGAAAGCGTCTGCCGCACCGAGTTGGCGAGCGCTTCGATGTAGACGGGATCGTCGTGATAGGTCGGCACCGTGCGCACGGCCGGCTGCCAGCGCATCTTCATCAGGTGCTCGAACGCCTTGTCGTTAACCGTTGCCGTCGTCGCCGCCGCATATTGCGGATAGAGCGGGAAGAGCACGATGCGGTCGCAGCCTTGCGCCTTCAAGGCATCGATCTTCGAGGCGATTGACGGATTGCCGTAACGCATGCCCCAGTCGACCACGACATTCGGCAGATCCTTCAGCCGCTGCGCCATCAGCTCACCCTGGTTGCGGGTATAGGTGCGCAGATAGCTTTCGTTGAGATCCTTGTTCCAGATCTCCTCATACGCTTTGCCGACCTTCTGCGGCCGCTTGTTCAAGACGATGCCGTAAAGGATCGGGTACCAATAGAGCTTCGACCATTCGATGACGCGGCTATCGGACAGGAATTCGGCGAGATAACGCCGCATCGACCAGTAGTCGGTACCATCGGGCGTGCCGAGATTGACCAGCAGCACGCCGACCTTGCCAAAGTAAACGGACGGATGGGATGCGGGCATGGAGGCAGAAGACGTGCTCATGAAAGCTTTCCAGATATGCGAACCGAAACCATTACGGCGATCGACGGGCTGCGGATCATTTAGAAACAAAAAACGGCTCGGGAAACCCCGAGCCGCAATCGTCGCTGAGACAATTTGTCCCGATCCAATGATTTAGTTTATCAATCCCGGCCTTGACCGGGATCAAGAACCTCACTTGGCCGGCAGTTCCAGCTCTGCGCCGACCTGGATCAGGTTCGGATGACGCAGGCTGTTGGCCTTAGCAATTTCGGTCCAGCGCTCGCCGTCACCATAGGTGCTTTCGGCGATCTTCCACAGCGAGTCGCCCTTTACGACCGTGTACTTGCTCGGACCCGCAGCCGGCGGAGTTGTCTGCCCCTGGGCTTCGACTGCGGCCGGAGCCGTTGCAGCGGGAGCCTGGGCAGTGGTTGCCGGTGCAGGAGCAGCCGGAGCAGGCGTTGCGGCTGGTGCAGCGGCAGCCGGTGCAGCAGCCGGAGCCGGCGGCGGAGGCGGCGTGTAGCCAGCCGGCGTCAGGTCGGTGATGCGTCCATCCGTGTAAGGCTTGTAGGGATTGTGAGCCGTAAGATAATCGGCAACCGCCTGCTCAAGGTTGGGACCGAAGTCATAGGCGTTTTGCGCAGCAGTCGCAAAGATCTTGAACCCGTCACCGCCACCACGAACATAGTTGTTGGTGACGACGCCATAGACCTTGTTCGGATCGATCGCCACAAAGGCATCGCCTTCCTTGACCTGCACGTCGCTGGTGCGCGAGCCGACCGGCTTAGACTTGTCGAAGGAGAACTTCATGCCTGCGACCTGCGGGAAGCGGCCTGCACCGTCGTCAATCTGGCTGACGCCGTTTTCAAGCGCGGCAACAAGGTCCGAACCCTTGATCTGGAAGGTAGCGATCGTGTTCTGGAACGGCAGAACGGTCAGCACTTCACCCATGGTTACTTCGCCGGCATCGATCGACGCACGCAGACCACCGCCATTCTGGATGGAGATGGTGATGCCCTGATCCTTGACGCGATCGAGCTGCGCATCGGCAAGCAGGTTACCCATCGAGCATTCGGCTGCGCGGCAAATCTTGCGGTCGCCCTCTATCGCCGTTTCGGTCGAGCCGACGACCTTCTTCTTCAGCTCGTCGATCGGCGCCTTCAACTCGTCGACGCGCTTGACCATGTCCGCATTCGGCTGGAACTTGACATCGACCGGGATCGGTTCGCCTTCGGCCGACTTGACCACGCCGTTGTCGTCGAACACGACCTTCAGGTCGCCCAGGTAGCGGCTGTACTGGAATGCCTGCACGACCGGAACCTTGTAGCCGCCCGGATTATCCACCCAGGTCGGATAAGGACCGGCGGCACCCTTGACGGTGTTCGAAAGAAGCGTGTGCGTGTGGCCGCCGACAACGACGTCGACATCCGGGATTTTGGCGATGTAGGCGAGGTCACGCGGATAACCGACATGAGTAAGCGCGATAATCTTGGTCACGCCTTCTGCCTTCACCGCCTGTACGGCTTCGGTGATCTTGGCGATATCGTCTGCAATGGTGATGTTCGGACCGGGATTTGCAATTTCCGGCGTATCGTTGGTCACCGCACCGACGATACCGATCTTCTGGCCACCGACCTCAAGAACGATATGGGGCTTGATGCGGTCACCGACCTTAGAAGCTGCGGAAGCAACGACGTTGGCGGTAACGACCGGGAACTGGATCTTGTCGAGGAAGGTGGCGAGAACATCGTCCGAATCGTCGAATTCGTGGTTGCCGACGGCCATCGCATCGAACTTCATCGCATTCAGGACTTCTGCTTCAACAGCGCCCTTGTAGGTCGTGTAGAACAGCGAGCCCTGGAAGTTGTCGCCGGCATTGAGCAGCAGAACATTCTTGTTGTCGGCCTTCAGCGCATCGCGCGTCTGGTTGATCGCGGTCAGCAGGCGGGCTGCACCGCCAAAGCACTCACCCTTGCCTTCTTCTTCGGCCGAGCAAGTGGAATCGAATTTGTTGACGGATTCGATACGGGAGTGGAAATCGTTGATGTGCAGGATATTGAGTTCGTAGTCGGCAAACGCCACTCCGCTCGACAAGGCCATGACCGATGCGGTCAACAGCCCTAATCCCATAGTCTTCATCATCATTTCTCTCCTTGTTTAATCACCGTGCAGAACGCACGGCTGTTCCCGATTGTCTTAACTTTTCAGCGTGACAGTGATTGTGCACTGCATGCTTTCACCAAGCAAAATCGGTTTCAAGGCAAATATGACAAGAGCGCACTGCATCATTTTGCCTCCATAACGCGAAAACCCCGCTTGCGCAGGGTTCTCAAGAGACTTCGAATGTTGTGCGCTAAAATCAGATGCGTCGCGTCAGCGAGAACTGCGCGCCGCTATCCTGGGTGCAGTTGAGCTGGCTGGTGCTCACGAGCGAGCAGTTGACGCGCGACTGGGTCTTGCGCACCAGAGAGGTCATGTTGATCTCGACCAGCGTTGGCGAAAGCGTCGTATAGGTACCGGATGCCAGCAGCGCGTTGCTGTCGCTGGCGCGGGTGTTGAACGTCCCCGCCTGGAAGGTCGAGACGATGCCGTTCGGATCGACCCAGCTTCCTTCTACGCCCTGCGGCTGCGGGGCTGCAGCCATCTGCCGCGGCGGCGGCGAGGACACGCAAGCACTCAGACTGGCAGCTGCGATCAGCGCAAAGCCCATTTTCAGTTTCATGATTTATCTCCCGCGATTCGCTCGGTCATACGTAACAAGGACCATGGCGTCCCGCTTCATCTATGGCAAGCCGCCAGCTTGTACAGTGTCGGGACATTCTGTCTCTACAGAAAACGCCCGCTTTTGCGCGGGCGTTTCCAAAATACACAAAAAGATCGGCAACAGGCCAGTGCTTACCGCACCAGAATGTTCTTGAACTGCCAGGCATCCTTCTCGTCAATATCTTCCGGGAAGAGACCCGGACGACCTTCGAGCGGGGTCCAGTCGGTGTAATGACCCTCGACCGGGCCAAGGTAAGGCGTCTGCACTTCCAGGCAGCGCTTGTAATCCACCTCGTCGGCCTCGACGATGCCGGCCTTCGGATTTTCCAACGCCCAGACCATGCCGGCGAGAACAGCCGACGTCACCTGCAGACCGGTGGCGTTCTGGTAAGGCGCGATGCGGCGGGTTTCTTCCAGCGACAGGCGCGAACCGTACCAGTAGGCGTTCTTTTCGTGGCCGTAGAGCAGCACGCCGAGTTCATCGACGCCATCCTCAAGCTCGTCCTCGTTGAGAACGTGCAGGACCGGCTGCTGGTTGCCGCCATTGCCGAACATCTCGTGCAGCGAAAGCACGGCGTCATTGGCCGGGTGGTAGGCATAGTGGCAGGTCGGACGGTAGGCGACTTCGCCGTCCTTCTCGACCGTGAAGTAATCGGCAATCGAGATCGACTCGTTATGGGTGACGAGGAAGCCGTATTGCGGGCCCGGCGTCGGGCACCAGGTGCGGACGCGGGTATTGGCGCCCGGCTGCTCCAGATAGATGGCGGCCTTGCAGCCCTTCTTGTGCTTCTTGGCGTTCTTCGGCATCCAGTTTTCATGGGTGCCCCAGCCGAGTTCGGCCGGCTGCAGGCCTTCCGAGATGAAGCCTTCGACAGACCACGTATTCCAGAACACGTTGAGCGGCTTCGGGTGCTTGGTGCGCTGTGTATCGCGCTCCGCAATATGCACGCCCTTGACGCCGAGCTTCTTCATCAGCTTGGCCCAGCCTTCGCGATCATTCTGATCCGGCTCGTCGAACTTCAGGCCGGTGTCGTTGGCGAGGTTGACCAGCGCCTGCTTGACGAACCACGAGACCATGCCCGGGTTTGCGCCGCAGGTGGAAACAGCCGTCGTGCCGCCCGGGTTCTTCTTCTTCTCATGGCGCACGGTTTCGCGCAGCGCATAGTTGGTGCGGTCGGAATTCTTCAGGCTCTTGTCGAAATAGAAGCCAAGCCACGGCTCGACGACCGTATCGATATAAAGAACATCGAGCTTGCGGCAGAGCTTCATCAGGTCAAGCGAGCCGGTATCAACCGACAGGTTGACGCAGAAACCCTGCCCGCCCTTGCCGTCGTCCAGCAATGGCTTGAGAAGCGTCTTGTAATTGTCCTTGGTGACGTGTTCCTTGATGTGGCGAACGCCGTGCTTGGCAAGAATTTCCATGTCGGAAGGTTCTTCGCGCGGGTCGATGACCACCATCCGGCTCTTGTCGAACTTGAAATGGCGCTCGATCAGCGGCAGAGTGCCGCGACCGATCGAACCGAAGCCGATCATCACGATCGGGCCGGTAATTTCGGCATGGACCGGGTAGTTGGTATCCGACATGTCATACTCCCTAAAAATCGACTGCTCTATGCAAACCGCAGCCTGGCTTCACGCATAATCAGCGAGTGTGACGCTGTTCTGATGCGCGGCCCTAGATCACAAAAATCAGTCACAATAAAGGGCTTGTGCCGGGATCGCGACAAGGACAGCATACTATTCTGCCAAAGTCTTAACCGGCTCCGTTCGGCGCAGCAAACCGACAAGCTCGACGCGCTTTTCCGTCAGCCCCTTGTAGTCGACTTCTACATCCGACATCGCTTCCAGCTGCTCCGCCATCGAGGCTGCAAGTTCCACTGCATTCGGCTGCGCAAGAATGACTGAAACCGGATCGAGATAGATACGAATGGTGAAAAGGATATCGCCCGAAACCGGCAGCTTGCGCAGTGTCTGACGCTCCACCCGGATGAAGGCCTTGTCCGCAGACACCCCGCGTTTTTCTTCTGCCGACTTCGCATCCGGATGATAGAGCGCATGCGACCAATTCACCGACCAGTTCCAGCGCACCACGATCCTGTCGGCGGAGAGATTGTCGAACATTCGGTTGATCAGCCCGGCATTGCGACTGCCGCCTTCGAAGCCCGGCACCGGTGCATGCACCTCATCCATCGACAGGCCGAATTTCTCCGATAGCCGCCAGGACGATGGGAAGGCCAGAAAAGCTGCGGCAATTCGCCAGCCGTTTTCGCCTTTGCGCATGATCACCAGATCGTCCTGCACCAGCAACCCGGCTCGATGCAGCGGCATCATCGCTTCATCGGCAATATCCGGATCGAGGCCCGCGATGCGCATATCATTGCCAACCAGACGGTAATTCTCCGGATGATAGTGCGGCAGATAGTCGATCAGGAGATCGAGAACTTCCTGCTGTGCCTCCTGCGTACCCGCCTCGGCGCGCAGCACAAGCTCGCCATGCTCCGCCACCAGATTGCGTTTCAGCAATACCTGTTCTGCTAGATCGCCATCGGGCTCGATCCAGCGCTCAGGTTCCAGTTGCATAAGACCGATCGTGAACGGTTTCGACGAACCGTCGTAAGGTGTGTAGGTCGGGGCTATAGGGGCAGGCATCGGATCCGCGACATCTCCTGTTTGCCGCAGTGTCGTTTCAAGACCGCGTCTTTTCAAGCGCTTTGGAACAGATCAGAGCAACTCGGCCTGAATGAGCCCGCGAAGCGAATTGCCGACGAAGATCCTTCGCCCGGCCGTCATCGCCTCCTCCAGATCGGCAGGCTTCAGAACCGCCCCCTTGGCGCGACGCTCGCGGATCAGGTCGGCGCGCAGCACGCCGGGCAGGATGCCGCTGGTGATCGGCGGGGTCATGAGCATGCCCTCCTGATCCTCAACGAACAGGTTGGTGATTGTGCCCTCGCACATCTCGCCGCGCTCGTTGGTCAAAAGCACTTCATCGGCTTCGTCGGCGGAAAACTCGGCACGCGCCGCTTCATAAGGCTCGCGCCGTGAGGTCTTGTGGCGATAGAGCGGATCGTCAGACTTCAGCTTCGTCGTCCCGATCCTGACTTTCCAGACGGTCTCCGGAGACTGGATGACGAACGGAGCCGTCGTCACCTCGATCTTGCCGCGAAATGACATGACCAGGCGAACACGCAGCGGCTCATCACCGTCGACGGCGTCATCGAGCGCTCTGCGGGCGTCCTGCGGCTGGCGAAAACCGAGCGCATCTGCCGAGCGACTGAGCCGGCGCAAATGCTGCTCCAGACGGACGAACCCGTCCTCGGGCGTCCAGCGCATCGTCTCGATCAACGAGAAATCCATTGGTCTCCCACCGCAAACCTGGCCTTCAACAGGCACTCTTCATATTCCGCCTGCGGCATCGAATCGAAGACGATACCGCCGCCGACATTGAAAACTGCCCTTCCGCCGGAAAAAAGGCTGATCGTGCGGATAGCCACCGAAAATCGCATCGGCCCTGCCGGATCACACCAGCCGATCGCTCCGCAATAGACATCCCGCGGCACCCTTTCCAGCTTTTGCAGGATCGTCATGGCGGAAAGCTTCGGCGCACCGGTGATCGACCCGCAGGGAAACAGCGCCCGCATGATCTCCGGCAGACCCGCATCCGGCAAAAGCCGGGCGCGGACATGGCTCACCATCTGGTGCACGGTCGGATAGGTCTCGATCTCGAACAGTTTCGGCACCAAAAGCGTGCCCGCCTCGCTGACATGCGAGATATCGTTTCGCAACAGATCGACGATCATCCGGTTTTCCGCCAGCGTCTTTTCATCCGCCAGCATCTGCTGCTTGATCGCCTCGTCTTCCTCGGGCGTAGCGCCGCGTGCGGCCGTCCCCTTCATCGGATGGGTCTCGATCCAGCCATTCTCGTCGACGGAGAAGAACAATTCCGGCGACCGCGAGACGATGGCGGGACCGCCAAGCTCGGCAAGCGCTCCGTAACGGACCGGCTGGCGCGCGATCAGCGACCAGAACAGCTCCCGCGCATCCCCCGGCCAATGCGCTTCTATCGGCATGGTGAGATTGCCCTGAAAACAGTCTCCCTTGCGCAGGTGATCATGCAGGACGGAAAAACGGGCGGCATAACTCTCTTCGTTCCAGGCCGCATGCGGCTCGCTCAAGGTCGCGTCGGACTTGGGCCCTGCCGGCGGCTCCAGCCTCGGATCACCATCCTCGACCGGTCTGTCGAACACGCCCATGCAGACGAGCGGCGTCTCCCGGCACTCCGGCACAAGCGGTCGAAGCTTTTCCTCGAACGCATAACCAGCCTCGTAAGTAAGGTAACCGGCAAGCCACTTGCCGGAGGCCCGGCATTCTTCCAGCCGTCGCAAAGCCGGAATGACCTCGTCGACACGGCGCGCAATAACCAGCTCACTCGGAGACGCAAACAGAAGCTGCCGCTCGGCAAGATCGTCACGAAACAGAATATAGGGAGAAGAATTCCGATCCATGTCCCTTAGCCGCAGCGGCTCCCTGCCCGTTCCTAATCCCGCCAGCATTGCGGATCTCACGCGCCATAACACCGCCGCCACGCAGTTTGAAGCGCGGACTGCGAAATCCACTGCCGCATCTCATCCGTTTGAAAGCGTTTGGCTCTGGCGAAAACCGCGCAGGTGATCCACCAGCGCGCGCAGTTTCGGCGCCATGTTGCGGCGGCTCGGATAATACAGATAGAAACCCGGAAATTGAGGGCAGAACTGCTCGAGGATCGGCACAAGCTCTCCACGCTTGATGGCTGCCCGAAAACTGTCCTCCATGCCGAAGCTGATACCGGCGCCGGCGACCGCAAGCTTGATCATCAACGCCATGTCGGTCGTCGTGATCGCATCGTTGACTGCGACGGAAATTTCCCGCCCGTCTTCCTCGAATTCCCAGCGATAAGCCGGCAGGTTGGGGGCCTTGCGCCAGCCGATGCAGCGGCGTTCGGTTAGTTCGCGCGGGTGAGCGGGCACCCCGAAGCGCTTGATATAGTCTGGCGATGCGACGGCAAGCTGGCGCTGCTCGCCCGATACAGGAACCGCGATCATGTCCTGGGCAATCAGCTCCCCTAGCCTCACGCCGGCATCATAGCCCTCCTCGACGATATCGAATTCCTCGTCGGTAACCGTGACATGCAGCCTGACCTCAGGATTGCTTTCCGCAAAGGAAGCAAGCATCGGCCCGGACAGAAAACTCTCGGCGATGGACGAGACTGCAAGCCGCAATTGCCCGCGCGGCCTGTCCCGCAGGCTTGCTGCCGTCTCGATAGCTGACTGCATACCGGAAAATGCCGGCGCCACTTCCGCATAAAGCCGCTCGCCCGCTTCGGTCAGGGCGACGCTGCGGGTGGTGCGGGAAACCACCGCGATGCCAAGCGTTTCCTCCAGCTTGCGGATCGTCTGGCTGACTGCCGAGCGCGTGACGCCCAACCGATCCGCCGCAGCGCGAAAACTCTTCTCCTCGGCAACGATAACGAAAGCGGCAAGGGCATTGAAGTCAGGCAACATTGGTTAGTTTCACTTACCAAACTGGAAAACACTAAGCGACTTATCGCGACAATGCACTGCGACTACCTTTCTGGCAACCGCAATCAAGCGGCAAACATGGAAGGAAATGTCATGGAAAAGGTTGTTCTCATCACCGGCGCTTCCAGCGGCATCGGAGCAGGAATTGCGCGTGAACTGGCAAAGGCCGGAGCAACTGTGGTGCTCGGCGCGCGACGTACCGAACGTCTCGAAGAACTGGCCGATGAAATCCGCCAGAACGGCGGCAAAGTCATGACCCGCAGGCTCGACGTGACGAACCGCGCCGATGTCGCAGCCTTTGCCGATGCGGCAAGAGCAGAATTCGGCCGCGTCGATGTCATCGTCAACAATGCTGGCATTATGCCCTTGTCACCCATGGCCTCGATGAAGGTCGACGAATGGGACCGCATGGTCGATGTCAACATCAAGGGCGTTCTTCACGGCGTGGCTGCCGTCCTGCCCGAGATGACGGAACGCGGCTCGGGCCACATCATCAACATAGCCTCGATCGGTGCACTCCAGGTCGTGCCGACGGCGGCCGTCTATTGCGCCACGAAATTCGCCGTGCGGGCCATTTCGGACGGGCTGCGACAGGAGAACGACAGGCTGCGTGTCACCTGCATCCATCCCGGCGTGGTGGAAAGCGAGCTGGCCAGCACGATCACCGATCCGGTTGCCGCCGAAGGCATGAAGACCTACCGGGCCATCGCCCTCAAGCCTGATGCAATCGCCCGCGCGGTGCGCTTCGCCATCGAGCAGCCCGAGGATGTCGACGTCAACGAGATCGTCGTGCGCCCGACACGCTCTTCCTACTGATCCCCATCCGGATTGGACCCGATCACGCAATCATTGAGGAGATAGTGATGCTTCAAAAGATCAGATCCCATGTCGCCACTACCGGCGCGGTTGCCCTTCTGGGGCTTGCCTCACAACCGGCCTTCGGACAGACGACCGAGGAAAGGCGTGAACGCGGCGCAGCCGTAATCCGCGAACTCAACAACGGGAAGACCCAGCCCAATCTGGAAGCCATGCGGCAGGAATTTCCGTTCCTTGCGGAGGCAACCGAGGCTTATGCACTGGGTGATGTCTGGTCGCGCCCCGGCCTCGATAACCGGACGCGGCAGCTGGCGGCGGTGGCAGCCTTCGCAGCCATCGGGGAGACGGCCATGATGCGTGTCCACGCGGGCTATGCGCTCAATATCGGTGCGACCGAAGAAGAACTGAAGGAACTCATCTACATGGTCACGGTCCCTGCAGGTTTCCCCAAGGCGATTGCCGCATCACAGACGCTGTCGCAACTCTTCGAGGAAAGACGCGCCGTGAACGAAGTAGAAAACGGTGAGGCTCGTCCATGAGGATCTTGAACAACCCCCTTGCCGTTATTGTCGGCATTATCATCGCCACCGCCACCTCGCTTGGCGCGGTTGTCCATATGGCAAAGGCAGAGAACAGCATGAGCACTCAGGCGCAAGCCCAAAACCACCCCTATCTCGGCATGTGGGTAACCGGCGATGGCCGGATACGCCAGGAGCTCTTGCCCACCGGTCGTTATGACGAGGCCCGGGGAAACAGGAAGAGCGCATATCAGGGCCGTTATGTCGTGACCGGCGCTCATATTGATTACTGGGACGATACCGGCTTTACCGCCGACGGGACATTCGTGGAAAAAGACGTCCTGCATCACGGCGGCATGATATTCTACCGGGAGAAATGAAGACGCTCAGGCCGCTGGCGTGCCCTGGTGAAAAACCATGCGCCAGCGACAATCCTTTTCCAGGCGCCAGATCGAACTGCGATTGGTCCGCAGTTCGATCCCGTGATCATTGAAGCGGATACCGCGATAGGTCGCGAGCACAATTTCCTCGCTCAGAAGCGATATGGCGAAATCCTCGATGGCCGTTTTTGCGACCGTCACTTCAGTCGTCAGACCTGCAAGGATTTCCGCAAGGCCATAGGACCGGCCAGAGCGGCCGAATTCACGAAAATCCGGCGCGAGGATCTCAAGCAGACGCGCCCTTGAAGACCGCACCTCCTTCGTCTGAAGCGCCACCTCGAGAGCATGAAGATGGGCCTGAAGATCCGGCAACGGGTCCGACCTCAGGCCACTCCGACCCGCAACAGATCGTGGAAATGCACGATACCGATCGGTCGCTTTTCCTCATCGACCACCAGAAGAGCACCGATACTGTGCTTGTTGAGAAGCGCCATGGCAGCAGTCGCAAGTGTCGTCTTGCCGACCGTTTTCGGGTTGGCCGTCATGACTTCGTCAACGATCATCGTACCAAGATTACCATCGAGATGACGGGCGATGTCGCCATCGGTCAGGACGCCGCAGATACGTCCCTCATCATCAATCACGCCGACACAGCCGAACCGCTTGGCAGAAAGCTCGCGGATCGCATCAGGCATCGACGCGCCCTTGTTCACCAACGGCAGGCGATCTCCCGTATGCATCAGGTCGCTGACATGAGATAGCATAGCGCCAAGCTTGCCGCCCGGATGATAGACGCGAAAATCAGCTGCAGAGAACCCACGCGCCTCAAGCAGGGCCACGGCAAGCGCATCGCCGAGTGCGAGCTGCATCAGCGTAGACGTTGTGGGCGCCAATCCATGCGGGCATGCCTCCTGCGCCTTCGGCAGCAACAGCACGATGTCTGCTTCACGCGCAAGCGTCGATGTTTCGCCCGAGGTCAGCGCGATCAGGGGAACGGAGAAGCGACGGGTGAAGGAGACTATACCCTGCAACTCGGCAGTCTCGCCACTCCACGACAAGGCCAGCACCACATCGCCGGGCGCAATCATGCCGAGATCGCCATGATTTGCCTCGACGGGATGAACGAAGAAAGACGGCGTACCGGTCGAGGCAAGGCTCGCCGAAATCTTGCGGCCGATATGCCCGCTCTTGCCGACACCGGTGATCACCACTCGACCATCGATTGCGCCAATTGTCTCCACAGCCTGTCGAAAGGCTGGCCCAAGGCTATCCTTCAGAGTCTCCTCAAGAGCGCTAAGCCCTTGTTGTCCGAAAGCAATTGTCCGCAAGGCGGAATCGACGACGTCATGTTCGACAAGTTGTAATGCGCGCTTGATCATGGCGGCAGGATTAGTCCCTTTTCCGCCTCAAGTCCATCGGCTTTCGGCGCGATCCTTTGTCCATCCACTACCGGCCGGCTATTTCAACCAATCCTTAACCACAGTGATTTACATTTGGGTAAGCATTTATGGTTGCCGGGCATTCGATGAAAAAAGCGCTTCTGACAGGTACGGCTCGACGCGGGCGGCGGACGGCTTTAGGCTTTGTCGTCGCAGTGGCTGCTGTGTCCGGCGTCAATCCGGCTTATGCTCAGAGTGTTTTTTCAAGCAACACCACTCCCCTGCCCGGCCTTCCGGACAGCCAGTTCGGAACAGCAGGAACCACAAGTGTTACGGGCGGTGCCGCAACGGCGACATGGCCGACACCGACAACGCAGGATGATATCGATCAGGGAGCGTCCCGCCTTTATGATCCTACCGCTATTCCAGCGACGCAACGACCTGCCCGGCCGGAAAATACCGCTGAGAATGATGACCTGAACCAACCTGTCGAACAGGATCTGAATCAGCAATACGACCAGCCGGCGGATGACGACCCGGGGCCTCTGGACCGGTCACAATGGGAAGAACGGTACCGCGAGGGCGCTGACGCGCCCGGCATGCGTCTGGGCACGTTCGTTCTCCGTCCATCTGTCAATCAGAGCATCAATACGGAAGTGATCCGCGATCACGGCTCGAAGGAAACACGCAATTATCTTGCAACTGGCATACGCGGCACATTGACCTCCGACTGGTCTCGCCACGCACTGACGATTACCGGTCAGGGCGTCTACGAACGCAATTTGAACGGCAGCCAGAACAACGCCGATCCGAACGCACGGATCGGCGCCGATCTTCGGCTGGATCTTGCCGACGATACAGTTGCACATATTACCGGAAATTACAGTTTCGAACGCGAGGATGTCGCGGACCCCAACGCAGTCGGCAATGCCTCCGAACAGGCAGGCGTCCATCAATTCGAGACCGAGGCCTCGATAGAACGTGAGGTGGGGCGCATCCACGGCCTGGCGGCCATCGGTGCCAGCCGCAATGTTTATACGGATGCTAAACTGTCCGATGGCTCCGTCTTGAGCATGAAGGATCGAGACCGCACCGGCATCGACGGACGTCTACGCCTTGGATACGAGCTTTCGCCGGCAATCATTCCTTTCGTTGAAGTCGCACTGGGGCATACGTCCTACGACCGCCGACGCGACAGCGCCGGTTATGAACGCTCTTCCGACAATTATGCGGCACGTGCCGGCGTTGCATTCGATTTTGGCGAAAAACTGCGCGGGGAACTGGCCGGCGGATACCAGCGCGTATCCTATGAGGACGCCCGGCTGGATGCCGTGAATGCCTTTACCGCAGACGGCAACGTCAGTTGGTCTCCGCGCCGTGGCACGGACATCAATATCGGGCTTCGCAGCACTGTCCAGGATTCGACTGCGGCAGGCCAAGGCGGGTGGGCGGAATATCAGCTGAGTTCCGTTCTCGCTCACCAGATGCGTGATCATCTCGTCGCCCGCCTGACGGGAAGCGCGACGCTTCGCGATTTTCAGGGATCCGGCAACAACAACGTCACCTGGATTACCGGAGCAGGCCTGACATGGAGTATCAATCGATATCTGGATATGACCGGCGACGTAGAATACGAAACAACGACCGGGGGCGGCTCCGATCAGGACATTCTTCGCGCCGGCATAGGGTTGACCCTGCGGCGATAATCACATTTCCGTGAACATACGTGATGCATGATGAGCATACGTCGCAACTCCCATAACTAGAGTTTGCCTATAGAATGAGCAAAAGCTCAGCAGACAAATTATGGCATGACGACAAGTTGTCGCATCTTGTCGCAATCTCGAAGCCTATGAACAAATGTTTCGCGCAACCCCACATCATGTTTCCCATGCTTGAAATGCAATGGTTAAAAGGCTGCCCGGTAATATCAAGCCGGAAGTGAACTGTGAAATATCGCTGTTTCCTGATCCCTACCTCTTTCATCTGTTAGCAGATGCAGCATATAGCGGCCCATTCGGCATATTTTTGCCGCAATGCAGCATTGCCGCATGGCGCAAGTTTGAGGTTTCAAATTGGCTAGTCTTACCAACAACGGCACAAAGGCCGGAAGCACGAAGTCTTCCAAGGCCGGCGCCAACAATTATCAGTTCGCTCTTATTGCACTGACGTCGCTGTTCTTCATGTGGGGCTTTATCACATGCCTGAACGACATTCTCATTCCGCATCTGAAGAACGTCTTCTCGCTGAACTACACGCAGTCGATGCTCATTCAGCTTTGCTTCTTCGGCGCCTATTTCATCGTGTCGCTGCCAGCGGGTGCGTTGGTCAAGCGCATCACCTATAAATGGGGTATCGTCGTTGGCCTGCTGATCGCCGCGATCGGCTGCGCCCTCTTCATTCCGGCAGCAAGCTACCGCGTCTACGGCCTGTTCCTCGGAGCACTCTTCATTCTCGCTTCTGGCGTGACCGTCCTTCAGGTCGCTGCCAACCCGTACGTCACCGAACTCGGCGCACCGGAAACAGCAGCCAGCCGCCTGACACTCACTCAGGCATTCAACGCGCTCGGCACGACCGTTGCTCCGCTGTTCGGCGCCTTCCTGATCCTCTCGGCCGCAACCGGCGACATCGCCAACACGACCAGCGAGCAGTTGGAAGCCATGCGCCTTGCGGAAGCCGACGCAGTCCGCTTCCCATACATGCTTCTGGCTATTGCCTTCCTCGTTCTGTCGGCAATCTTCGCAGCCTTGAAGCTGCCGCAGATCGAAGAGGAAGCCGTTGAAACCGAAGGTGGTGAACGCGCCTCGGCATGGTCCTACCGCCACCTCGTTCTCGGCGCGATCGGCATTTTCGTTTATGTCGGCGGCGAAGTTTCGATCGGTAGCTTCCTGGTGAACTACCTTGCCGAGCCGACCATCGCCAACCTGCCGGAAGCAGAAGCAGCTCACTATGTGGCTTACTTCTGGGGCGGCGCAATGGTTGGACGCTTCATCGGCGCCTATGCCATGCGCTACATTGAAGACGGCAAGGCGCTTGCCTTCAATGCCGTTCTGGCAGCTGTTCTTCTCCTGATAACGGTCTTTGCCGGCGGCAAGCTGGCCATGTGGGCTGTTCTCGCGATCGGCCTGTTCAACTCGATCATGTTCCCGACCATCTTCAGCCTTGCGCTGAAAGGTCTTGGCCGTCACACCAGCCAGGGTTCGGGCATCCTGTGCCTGGCCATCGTCGGCGGTGCGATCGTTCCGGTTATCATGGGCGCTCTTGCCGATACGATCGGCATCCACCTCGCCTTCCTGATGCCGGTCATTTGCTACATCTACATCTTCTACTACGGCATCAAGGGCCACAAGGCCGTCTGACATTGCCTATCTAGCGTGGGGTAAATTCACACGCCCCAAAAGAAAGAAGCCGCCGGGACAGACCTCGGCGGCTTCTTTTATTTTCAGCTTGCGCAGATGTTACTTCAGTTTGGCAGCAAGCGCCTTGAGCGGGCCTTCGATGGCCGGGCGGATATCCGGGCGCTGCAGGGCAAAAGCGAGGTTCGCCAGAATGAAGCCGTCCTTGGCGCCGCAGTCATAGGTCTCGCCGGTAAACGGATAGGCAGCGAAGTCCTGTTCCTTGGCCAAGGCCAGCATGCCATCGGTCAGCTGGATCTCGTTGCCGGCGCCGCGCTCCTGGGTCTCCAGGATCTTGAAGATCTCAGGCTGCAGGATGTAGCGACCGTTGATGAAGAAGTTGGAAGGTGCGGTGCCCTTGGCCGGCTTCTCGACCATCTCGGTGATCTTGAAACCACCATTGCCGACGGAAGCGCCCTTGCCGACGATCCCGTATTTATGCGCCTGTTCCGGATCGCATTCCTCAACGGCCAGAACATTGCCACCAGTCTGTTCGTAAAGCTCGACCATGCCCCTGAGGCAACTCTTTTCCGATGACATGATCATGTCGGGCAGCAGCACTGCAAAAGGCTCGTCGCCAACGATGTCACGGGCGCACCACACGGCATGGCCGAGACCGAGCGGAACCTGCTGGCGAGTGAAGCTCGCCGTGCCGGCCTTCGGCAAAATATGCGACAGAAGCGTCAGTTCGGCATTCTTGTTGCGCTCGCGCAGCATCTGCTCCAGTTCGAACTGGATATCGAAATAGTCTTCGATGACACCCTTGCCGCGACCTGTGACGAAAACGAAATGCTCGATGCCGGCCTCAGCCGCTTCGTCAACCACATACTGAATGACCGGCTTGTCGACCACAGTCAGCATTTCCTTTGGAACGGCTTTGGTCGCCGGAAGGAAACGCGTGCCGAGTCCGGCCACCGGAAAAACTGCTTTGCGGATCTTACGCTGTTCAGACACTCATGCCTCCTGAATGCACTTCATTGTGCGGATATGAAACCTTCGGGGTTGTAATGTGCAATTGCTACTGTTTCGCAAAAGGCTCCCACGAACCCGTGATCTATGGTAAAGAATTTGTTGACTCTATTACGTTAAGACATCGTTGAGCCGCATACCAGACACGCCATGAACGGCGCATGAAGGAATGGATACGACTGCCGATGACCAGATTCCGCACCCGCTCACGTAGCTTCGCCCTCCTGCTTGCAGCCGGTCTCGCGACGGCCATGATGCCGTTAAATGCTCAGGCCGATGCGGGCTTCAAGAGATGGGTTGCAGATTTCTACGAGACCGCAGCCAAAAGTGGCATCACGCGTTCGACATACCAGAAGGCTTTTGCCGGCATCAATGAACCGGACCCGGAGGCTTTACAGAAGGCCCAGTACCAGCCCGAGTTCAAATCGCAAATCTGGGAATATCTGGATAGCCGCGTCAATCCCTACACCGTCCAGATCGGTCGGCAGATGGCCGCCCGCCATGGCGCCACGCTGAACGCCATTGAGCGCCATTTCGGCGTTGACAAGAACATCCTGCTCGCCATCTGGTCCATGGAATCCAATTACGGCGCAGTCTTGGAAAAGCCGGAACGGCTGCATCACGTGCCACAGGCACTGGCCACACTCGCGTGGGCTGATCCCAAGCGAGCAAAATTCGCCCGTACCCAGCTGATCGCCGCCCTGAAGATCCTGCAGGCAGGTGACGTGACGCCAAAGCAGCTGACCGGCTCCTGGGCCGGCGCCATGGGCCATACGCAGTTCATTCCTACGAGCTACCTGCTTTACGCGGTTGATGCTGATGGCAACGGCAAGCGCGATATCTGGCACTCTATCCCCGATGCATTGGCAACCTCCGCCAACCTTCTCGCCCAGAACGGCTGGACTACCGGCAAGACATGGGGTTACGAGGCCGTTCTTCCATCGGGCGCTGGCAGATACGAAGGCCAGACGAAGACGCTTGCCCAATGGGCCGCACTCGGCTTTGTACGCCCTAACGGCAAGGGTTTCCCGCGCGGTACGGATCGTGCGACGCTGAAGCTGATGGGCGGTTCAAACGGACCGGCCTTCCTGATGATGAAAAACTTCTACACCATCAAGAAATATAACGCGGCAGACAGCTACGCTCTGGCTGTAGGGCTTCTTGCCGACGAGATCGCGGGTTATGGCGGCATGCAACAATCATGGCCGCGCCCACAAGGCACGCTCGATATCAGGGAAAAATTTGAACTGCAGAGCCGCATGAAGGAACTTGGCTATTATGACGGCGAAGTCGATGGCAATTTCGGCTCCGGCTCCAAGGCCGCGATTTCTGCGATCCAGAAAAGACTGGGCATGAACCAAGACGGCGAGCCATCGCAATCGCTGCTGCGCGCCCTGCGTTGACATGTGATTCAGCGGGCGCAAGATTTGTGATCATGATAGCCCGTCGGGATTCGTAACGATGTTTATTGACCCCATGAAGAAAAGCCTTGTTCAGCGCGTTGGTTGCGGCGTGCTGACGGCTGCTCTCTTGGCCGGCAGCTTTCCCGTTTCGGCCGGAGCACAGGAACCGGTAAGACGCCGGAACCTGTTTGATCTGCTTTTTGGCGGGCCCCGTTACGAACGGGAAGAGCCTCCGGTCCGCTATAACCGACGTGACGGCTCGATCATCGAGACGGCTCCGCGACGGGAGCGCAACCGAAGCGCGGCAAGACCGCCCGCTCCACGGCCTCCGATCCCACTTGCGCCGCCTAAACCCGATCCGGTCGCGAAACTGGAAGATGCCCGCAAGATCCTCGTGGTCGGTGATTTCTTCGCCGGCAATATCGGCGGTCAGCTTGAGACCACATTTGAAGCATCTCCCGGCGTCGCCGTATTCACCCGAAGCGACGGCTCTTCGGGCCTCGTTCGAGACGATCATTACGATTGGCTGAAGGAGCTTCCGGGCATCATCACCGAGGCCAAGCCGGCGATGGTCGTCGTCATGATCGGCGCCAACGATCGCCAGCAGATGACCTCGGGGGCAAGGGAAAAATTCCCGACAGACGCGTGGTTTGCCGAATACCGGCGACGCGTATCGGAGGTCGCTCGCATCGTGACCAGCCGCCGGCTGCCGCTGCTCTGGGTCGGCCTGCCCTCTTTCCAGTCGCCGTCGATGATGGCGGATGCCGCCAAGCTCAACGCCATCTACCGTGCACGCGCGGAAGACGTGGGCGGCGAATTTGTCGACATCTGGGATGGTTTCGTCGACGAGGACGGCAAGTTCATCCTGACCGGCTCCGACGTGAACGGCCAGCAGGTCCGTCTGCGTGGAGCAGATGGCATTACCTTTACCGAAGCCGGCAAGCAGAAACTGGCCTTCTATGTCGAGAAGCTTGCCCGCCGCCACCTGGGCGACATGGCAAGCCCGGAACTGGTGAACCTGGGACCCGGCACACTGCCGGACCTCAATCTGCCGGTGGATCCCAACAAGACGCTCCCCGCGCTGCCGATCAGCCTATCCGACCCCGACCTCGACGGCGGCAAGGAACTGCTAGGAGCGGTCCCGAAGACAAACAGCCTCACCCAGTCCCCGCGCGAGCGACTGGTCAAGCGCGGCGAAATGGACCCGGCTCCCGCAGGCCGCATCGACAACTACAAGATCTCGAAGACACAATAAGAACAGGCGCCATTTACGGCGCCTGTAATGTTCAGTCTCGCACGGTGCTGACGGATCACCAGTAGCCGAGCGCTCTCCACCACACTGCGCCGACCGCGGCGAAGATGACGAGATTGACCAGGCACATGATGAAGCCCACGCCCCACCACTTGCCCATGGTGATGTAACCGCTGCCAAAGATAATCGGCGATGTGCCTGTCGCGTAGTGGGTCAGCGTCATCATGATCGACGACGAGGCTGCCATCATCAGCAGGAAGACGGCATGGTATTCTGCCGGAATCAGCATCACGCCGACGGTTAGGAAGGCCAGCATCATGGCGCTGACATGCGCGGTGGTGCTGGCGAACATGTAGTGCGCGAAGGTGAAGATCAGCACCAGGATCGCAGCCGTCATCTGCCAGCTCAAGTCCGCATGCGAGATCATGTCCTTCATGCCGTTCGAGAACCAGCCGATCACACCAAGTTTGTTCAGCTGGTCGGCCATCATGACGAGCGCACCGAACCAGATGAGCGTATCCCAGGCGCTTTTTTCCGACAGCACATCATCCCAGTTGATCGTGCCGGTGATCAGGAGAGCGAAGAGACCGAGCACTGCGACCACGGTCGGGTCAAGCGTGAAGGCAGGTCCGAAGATCATCGCCGGAACGTTGGCCCAAAGGATCAGCAGCATGACGAAAGTGCCGATCATCACCATTTCCTTGCCCGACAGAGGCCCCATCGCCGCCAATTCCTTCCTGGCATACGAAACGGCATCCGGCGTGCGCTTAAGCTCAGGCGGCGAGATCATGTAGAGCACGAGCGGCATGACCACGAGCGCGACCAGACCCGGCACGAACATAGCCAGCGCCCAGGTAACCCAGGTCAGTTGCATCGCACCACCGGTCGACTTCGCGATATATTCGAGCACTAGCGGGTTGGGCGCGGTTGCGGTGACAAACATCGCCGACGAAATCGGGTTGGCGTGATAGTTCACCAGCGCCAGATAGGTGCCGACCTTACCCTGCGTCCCCTTTGCCGGATCCGAATCGAAGGCATTGGCGATCGATTTCATGATCGGGTGGATGATGCCGCCGCCACGTGCGGTGTTGCTCGGTGTAAACGGCGCTAGGATCAACTCGCAGAAAACCAGACCGTAACCGATGCCGATCGTCCGCTTTCCGAGAAGCGCGATGAAGCCGAGGCCGAGGCGACGCCCCAGACCGGTCTTCCTCAAACCCAGCGAGATCAGGACCGCAATGACGATCAGCCAGATCAGCGGGTTGGCGAAGCTGCTGAGCGCATCGGCAACCGCGCCCTTAGAATTCGGCGATGTCACCTGCATCAGCGAGACGATAACGATCGCCATCAGCGCCATCACGCCGATCGGCATGACCTTGAGGATGATCGCCAGGATCGTGGTCAGGAAGATGGCCAGCATCTTCCAGCCGTTTTCATCCAGCCCAGCAGGGGCCGGGATAGCCAGAAGGGTGAACAAAAAAACCGTCGTGATGATCGCCGGAATGATTCGGAACGGAACCATGTCCCTGAAATAACTTAGAATAGCCGGAATACTGAAGCGCATTAACTTGTCCTCGGGTGTCCAGAGCCTTGATGTTTATCAAGGCCCTTCGAACAAGGCGTTACACGATCCCGCCGCCCTCCCCTTGACGTTGGTCAAATTTGCAAAATTGTGACGGCACAATGAGATTCAGACAAAACAAAACCGCCACCTACCCGGTTTTCGGGAAGGTAGCGGCTTTGGTTCGATCATGATGACCTGAAAATGCTCGAAGGCCGATATCAGCGCGGCAGCAGAGAGCTTCCCATCAAAGCTTCATCGATGGCGCGAGCCGCTTGGCGACCTTCACGAATCGCCCAGACGACCAGCGACTGACCGCGGCGCACGTCACCTGCCGTCCACAGCTTGTCGACCGACGTCTTGTAGTCGCGCTCGTTGGCAACGACATTGGTCGAGCCACGACGGTCGACATTGATATCGAGCTTTCCGTCGAGTTCGCTCAGCACGCCTTCCTTCAGCGGACCCGAGAATCCGATGGCGATGAAGGCGAGATCGGCCTTGATGATGAAATCGGTTCCGGCGATCGGCTTGCGGCGTTCGTCGACTTCGCAGCAACGCACGCCGGTCAACTGACCGTCTTCGCCGATGAATTCGAGTGTCGCGACCTGAAACTCGCGGACAGCGCCCTCAGCCTGAGAGGAAGAGGTACGCATCTTGGTTGCCCAGAAGGGCCAGACGGCAAGCTTGTCTTCCTTTTCCGGCGGCTGCGGACGGATGTCGAGCTGGGTTACCTTGACGGCACCCTGACGGAAGGCCGTACCGACGCAGTCGGACGCCGTATCGCCACCACCGACGACGACGACATGCTTGGCGCCGGCGAGGATCGGTTCGGCCGCCCAGGCAACGCTATCGATGTTTTCGCGGCCGATGCGGCGGTTCTGCTGCACAAGATACGGCATGGCATCATAGACACCATGCAGGTCAGCGCCGGGGATGCCGGCCGGACGCGGAGTTTCCGAACCACCGCAATAGACGACGGCATCGTGTTCGGCGGTCAGTTCTTCGACCTTCTTGTCGACGCCGATATTGACGCCGTAATGGAAAGTAACGCCTTCGCCGGTCATCTGCTCGACGCGGCGATCGATGAAGTTCTTCTCCATCTTGAAGTCCGGAATGCCGTAACGCAGCAGGCCGCCGGCCTTGCTCTCGCGCTCATAGACATGAACTTCATGACCGGCGCGGGCAAGCTGCTGTGCAGCCGCCATGCCAGCGGGGCCTGAACCGATAACGGCAACCTTCTTGCCGGTCTTCACCGTTGCCGGATGCGGCACGATATAGCCAAGCTCGTAGGCCTTGTCGGCAATCGCCTGTTCAACCGTCTTGATCGCAACCGGCGCATCCTCAAGATTCAGCGTGCAGGCTTCCTCGCACGGCGCGGGACAGACGCGACCGGTGAATTCCGGGAAATTGTTGGTGGAATGGAGGTTGCGGATCGCCTCTTCCCACTTGTTGTTATAGACCAGATCGTTCCAGTCCGGGATCTGGTTATGCACGGGACAGCCGGTCGGGCCATGGCAATAGGGGATGCCACAGTCCATGCAGCGGGCAGCCTGTTTGGTTACTTCCGCATCCGACATCGGAATGGTGAATTCGCGGAAATGGCGGATACGATCCGACGCAGGCTGGTACTTCGCCACCTGCCGGTCGATTTCCATGAAACCCGTTACCTTGCCCATGTCATTCCCTCTTCAAAGCAGGGTGCCCGTAGGACCCCAGTACCAGTAGGCGAAACCGATAACCGCCCCCAGCACGATAAACTCTATTGCAACATTGCCGCTCGCGAAGAATGCAGCCGCTGGCACAGCGACTGCGATGCTCACCGAAACCAGTCGATGAACAAAAGCCATCTGGCTTACTCCGCAGCCACGCCCATCCGCATGCGTTCCATCTCGACCAGCGCACGGCGATATTCGACCGGCATGACCTTGCGGAACTTCGGCCGGAACTCGCTCCAGCGATCAAGGATATCCTTGGCGCGGGTCGAACCGGTGTAATGCATGTGGTTGGAGATCAGCTGGTAGAGACGCTCCTCGTCGTGGCGCGTCATGTCTTCGGAAACGTCGACACGTCCCTTGTGCATGATGTCGCCGCCGTGATGGTGCAGCTTTTCCAGCATGTCGTCCTCTTCCGGAACCGGCTCAAGCTCGACCATCGCCATGTTGCAGCGCTTGGCGAAATCGCCCTTCTCGTCCAGCACGTAAGCGACGCCGCCCGACATGCCGGCCGCGAAGTTGCGGCCCGTTTCGCCGAGAACGACGACAATGCCGCCGGTCATGTATTCGCAGCCATGGTCACCCACGCCTTCGACAACCGCGATCGCCCCGGAGTTGCGCACCGAGAAACGCTCACCGGCAACACCGCGGAAATAGCACTCACCGGTCGTCGCGCCGTAAAGCACGGTATTGCCGACGATGATCGAGTTTTCGGCAACGATCTTCGAGTTTTCCGGCGGACGCACAATGATCCGGCCACCGGACAAGCCCTTGCCGACATAGTCGTTGCCGTCGCCAACGAGATCGAACGTGATGCCGCGGGCGAGGAAGGCACCGAAGGACTGGCCGGCCGTACCGGTCAGCGTCACATGGATCGTGTCGTCCTTCAGACCCTTCTGGCCCCAGCGTTTGGCAAGCTCACCCGAAAGCATCGCGCCGGCAGAACGGTCGACGTTCTTGATCGGCACTTCGAAGACAACCGGCTCCTTGCTTTCAAGGGCTGCCTGCGACTTCTCGATCATCTTGCGGTCGAGAATGTCGTCGATCGGATGCTTCTGACGCTCGGTCCAGTAGGTAGCGCTCTTCGGAGCTTCTACCTTGTGGAAGATCTTGGAGAAATCGAGCCCCTGGGACTTCCAGTGCGCCAGCATGTCGTCCTTCTCGAGCAGGTCGGAAAGGCCGATGATCTCGTCGAACTTGGTAAAGCCGAGCGATGCCAGGATCTCGCGTACTTCTTCGGCAACGAAGAAGAAGTAGTTGATCACGTGCTCCGGCGTACCCTTGAAGCGCTTGCGCAGAACCGGATCCTGCGTGGCAACGCCAACCGGGCAGGTATTGAGATGGCACTTGCGCATCATGATGCAGCCGGCAGCGATGACCGGAGCCGTCGCGAAGCCGAACTCGTCGGCACCGAGAAGCGCACCGATGATGACGTCACGGCCGGTCTTCAGGCCGCCATCGACCTGCAGCGCGATGCGCGAACGAAGGCCGTTCAGCACCAGCGTCTGCTGGGTTTCGGCAAGGCCGATTTCCCATGGGCTACCGGCATGCTTCAGCGAGGTCAGCGGCGAAGCACCCGTGCCGCCGTCGAAACCGGCAACCGTGATATGGTCGGCGCGCGCCTTGGCGACACCGGCAGCAACCGTGCCGACACCGACTTCGGACACCAGCTTGACCGAAATGTCGGACGTCGGGTTGACGTTCTTCAGGTCGTAGATCAGCTGCGCCAGATCTTCGATCGAATAGATGTCATGGTGCGGCGGCGGCGAGATGAGGCCGACACCCGGCGTCGAGTGACGCGTTTTGGCGACAGTTGCATCGACCTTATGGCCGGGCAACTGACCACCTTCGCCGGGCTTCGCGCCCTGCGCCACCTTGATCTGTAGCATGTCGGCATTGACCAGATATTCGGTCGTAACACCGAAGCGGCCCGATGCGATCTGCTTGATCGCCGAACGCTCGGGGTTCATCGAACCGTCCGGCAGCGGCAGGTAACGGTCGCTCTCCTCACCGCCCTCACCGGTATTCGACTTGCCGCCGATCCGGTTCATGGCGATCGCAAGCGTCGTATGCGCTTCGCGGGAAATCGAGCCGAAGGACATCGCGCCGGTCGAGAACCGCTTGACGATATCGACAGCCGGTTCGACCTCATCGAGCGACACAGGCTTGCGGCCAAGCGCTTCCGCCGACTTGATCTTGAACAGGCCGCGGATCGTGTTCATCCGAACCGAGCTCTCGTTCACCATCTGGGCGAACTCGCGGTAGCGATCCTGGCTGTTGCCGCGCACGGCGTGCTGCAGGGTCGCCACCACATCCGGCGTCCAGGCATGGCTTTCGCCGCGCATGCGGTAGGCATATTCGCCGCCGATATCGAGCGACGAGGCCAGAACCGGGTCCTTGCCAAAGGCCGATGCATGGCGGCTGACGGTTTCCTCGGCGATTTCGGTGAGGCCGATGCCTTCGATCGACGTCGCGGTTCCGAAGAAATACTGGTTGACCAGTTCCGAGTTCAGGCCGACGGCGTCAAAGATCTGACCGCCGCAATAAGACTGGTAGGTGGAAATGCCCATCTTGGACATGACCTTGAGGATGCCCTTACCGACCGCCTTGATATAGCGATAGACCATCTCGCCGGCGTCGACTTCCTTGGGGAATTCGCCGCGCATATGCATGTCGGTCAGCGTGTCGAACGCCAGATAGGGGTTGATCGCTTCCGCACCGTAACCGGCCAGAAGACAGAAGTGATGGATCTCGCGCGGCTCGCCGGATTCAACGACGAGACCGACCGAGGTGCGAAGCCCCTTGCGGATCAGGTGGTGATGCACGGCAGCCGTCGCCAGAAGCGCCGGGATCGCGATACGGTCAGGGCCAATCTGGCGGTCGGACAGCACGATGATGTTGTAGCCGCCCTTGACCGCAGCCTCTGCGCGTTCGCAGAGACGATCGAGCATTTCCGGCATGCCTTCGGCGCCGCGCTCGATGTCATAGGTGAAATCGAGCGTCTTGGTGTCGAAGCGATCTTCCGTGTGACCGATCGAGCGGATTTTTTCCAGATCGCCATTGGTCAGGATCGGCTGGCGCACTTCCAGACGCTTGGCATTCGCCATGCCTTCATGGTCGAGAATGTTCGGGCGCGGACCGATGAAGGACACGAGGCTCATGACGAGTTCTTCGCGGATCGGATCGATCGGCGGGTTCGTCACCTGCGCGAAGTTCTGCTTGAAATAGGTATAGAGCAGCTTCGACTTGTCCGACATCGCCGAGATCGGCGTATCGGTGCCCATCGAACCGACGGCTTCCTGACCGGTCGTCGCCATCGGCGACATCAGGATCTTCGTGTCCTCGGTCGTGTAACCGAAGGCCTGCTGGCGATCGAGCAGGGACACGTCACGGCGCAGCGCGCGCGGCTCCACCGGCTTCAGGTCTTCAAGGATAAGCTGGGTGCGATCGAGCCACTTCTCGTATGGGTGCTTGGTCGCAAGCGTCGTCTTCAGCTCCTCGTCGGAGATGATCTGGCCCTTCTCCATGTCGATCAGCAGCATCTTGCCCGGCTGGAGGCGCCACTTCTTGATGATCTTTTCTTCCGGCACCGGCAACGTGCCGGCTTCCGACGCGAGAATGACGCGGTCGTCATCGGTGACGAGATAACGGGCCGGACGCAGACCGTTACGGTCAAGCGTCGCGCCAATCTGCTTGCCGTCGGTAAAGCAGACAGCAGCCGGGCCGTCCCACGGCTCCATCAGGGCAGCGTGATATTCGTAGAACGCCTTGCGTTCCTTCGACATGGACTGGTTGCCGGCCCATGCTTCCGGGATCAGCATCATCATCGCATGCGCCAGCGAATAACCGCCGCGAAGCAGGAATTCGAGCGCGTTGTCGAAGCAGGCCGTATCCGACTGGCCTTCATAGGAAATCGGCCAAAGCTTGGAGATATCGTCACCGAAGAGCGGCGAAGACACGGAAGCCTGGCGCGCCGCCATCCAGTTGACGTTGGAGCGCAGCGTGTTGATTTCGCCGTTATGCGCGACCATGCGGTACGGGTGCGCCAGCTTCCAGGACGGGAAGGTGTTGGTCGAGAACCGCTGGTGAACAAGTGCCACGGCCGTCTCGAAACGCGGATCGGCCAAGTCCTTGTAATAGGCACCGACCTGATAGGCGAGGAACATGCCCTTGTAGACGATCGTCGAGGACGACAGCGAAACCGGGTAGAAGCCGGTCTCCTGACCACCGAACTGGTCGTAGATGCGGTTGGAAATCACCTTGCGGACGAGGAAAAGCTGGCGCTCGAATTCGGCATTGGTCGCGGTATCGCGCCCCGCACCGATAAAGACCTGCAGATGATAGGGCTCGGTGGCGGCAATATCCGGCGCCTTGGAGAGCGAGGAATTATCGACCGGCACATCGCGGAAGCCGAGGAACTGCTGCCCCTCTTCGGCGATCACATCGATGATGACCTTCTTGAAATGCTCGATCTGCTCGGCGTCGCGCGGCAGGAAGAAATGACCAACGGCATATTCACCGGCCTTCGGCAGCGTTATGCCCTGCTTTGCCATTTCTTCACGGAAGAAACGATCAGGGATCTGCACAAGAATACCCGCGCCGTCACCCATCAGAGGGTCGGCACCGACAGCACCGCGATGCGTCAGGTTTTCCAGGATGAACAGGCCGTCCTTGACGATCTGGTGAGACTTCTGGCCCTTCATATTGGCAATGAAGCCGACGCCGCAGGCATCATGCTCGTTGCGCGGATCATAAAGGCCTTGGGCGGCAGGAATGCCTGACGCGACGAAAGGCACGCCCTGCCCGGCTTTCGCCGAGGCCATGTCGGTGGGACAGTGCTGATCTAGAACCTTCTTCGTCATCGTCATTCCTCCTGTTGGCCGCTATCTTCAGCGAGCAAGGTGGCACCCCATCAAATCCTGGAGATGACAGAGCCATCACCAGTCACGCAACGGCGCCGCTCCAGCATCGGGCCAAGAACCTATAAAGGCTCGAAGCTCAAACCAGATCGGCGTCAAATTCGGCGGCTCGACACGAGTTCAAAGCTGATTGCCGGATAAATTAGGACAGAAAAGCTGACCTAATTCTCAATCTGATATCGCATGATTTTAACTTTCTCACAAGGGCGTGTCTGCAAAAATCTGCACGCGACGCGACAGTCCATTACGCAAAACAAAGGGGTTTGAGTAATTTAATTGCGCAAAGCCGATCCGATAAACCCTTTCATTGCCATGCGAATAGGTCCACCCGTCGGAGACAGGCTTTACCGTTGCACGAATGCGAAAAAGTCTTAATCTCCCGGCACCTCCCAACCACCCCAAGGTGTCATTTTATGTTCTTCGCCTCCGACAATTGGGCAGGAGCCCATCCTGCCATCAACGAACGCTTGTCGAAGGAATCGACTCGTTTCGCCGCAGCCTATGGAACGAGCGATCTGGATCGCTCCATTGAGCAGCGCTTCAACGAGATCTTTGAAAAAGAGGTCGCGGTCTTTTTTGTCGCCACCGGCACGGCCGCCAATTCGCTCTCGCTTGCCAGCATCGCCCGCCCCGGCGGCCTGACCTTCTGCCACACCGAAGCGCATGTGATCGAAGACGAATGCGGCGCCCCGGACTTCTTCTCCGGCATGCGCATGGTTGGTGTCGAGGGCCCGGCCGGCAAGATGCTTCCGGAAAACCTTCTGGAGCGGATTGCGCGTTACCCTCAGGACGCCGTCCACCATGGCCGCGCTGCCGCCGTCACCATGACCCAGGCAACGGAAGTCGGCACCATCTATACGCTCGACGAAATCGACACGATCTCGAAGATCGCCAAGCAAAATGGCCTGCCGCTTCACATGGACGGCGCGCGCTTTGCCAATGCTCTGGTTTCACTCGGCTGCACGCCGGCGGAAATGACCTGGAAGCGCGGCGTAGACGTTCTCTCCTTCGGCGGCACGAAGAATGGCTGCTGGTGCGCCGAAGCCATCGTTTTCTTCGACCCGCAGCTTGCAAAGGACTTCGCCTTCCTGCGCAAGCGCACCGCCCAGCTTTTCTCTAAGTCACGCTTCATCGCCGCACAGTTCGAAGCGTATCTCCAGGATGATCTGTGGCTAGGCCTTGCCAAGCATGCCAATACGATGGCTGATCGCCTGCGCACAGGCTTTGGCTCGCTCAACAGCGCACGCCTAGCATGGCCGACCGAAGCAAATGAAGTCTTCGCCGTCCTGCCCAAAGCCTCAGCCAAGGCTGCAGCCGAACAGGGCGCGAAATTCTACGACTGGCTGGAACCGCGCGACATGCCGGAAAAAGTCGGCAAGGATGAAGCTCTCATCCGCATGGTCACCTCTTTTGCTACGACCGAAGAGGATGTCGACCAGTTCTTGTCTATCTGCGCTTCTGCGTAAGATCGGATTCGACGCTTAAATCGATTGCGGCACGATGCGTGCCGCAATCAGGCTCGACAGGGCCTCAACCATCACCGCATCGGCGCCACGCCGCGGGATCAGCACGAACTCCACGTCTTCAAGCCGCGGCAGGCGGTCACCGGCAATCTCACGCAGGCCCTCAGGCACCATGCTGCGCGGCTGCACCATCACGCCCATGCCGGCGCGCGCCGCAGCGGTCAGCCCGCTCAGGCTGCCGCAGGTACAGACGACGCGCCACGCAAGCTTCTCCCGATCCAGCGCCTCCTGCACCACCCGCCGGGTAATCGACGGCGGCGGAAATGCGATCAGCGGCAGAACCGCATCCCTGGCCGGAGCGAAGTGCGGATCACGCGCAAGCCAGACCAACGGCTCGCGGTACAGAAGCTTGCCATGCGTTTCGCCGACATGCCGCTTGGCGAGCACCAGATCCAGATCGCCGGCATCCTGCATCTGGTTGAGCACCGCCGACAGCGCAACAGTCAGCTCCAGATCGACCAGCGGATGGAGGCGAATGAAATCCTCCAATATCCCCGTCAACCGGTTGGCGACCACATCCTCGGACACACCGAGCCTCAGCCGCCCGCGCAGCCGGCTTTCACCGAAAAGCGACAGGACCTGACCATTGAGATCCAGCATCCCCCGCGCATAACCGACAAGCGCCTCGCCATCCGCCGTCAGCCTCACCTGATGTGTGTCGCGAAACACCAACTGGCGTCCCAGCGATTTTTCCAGCCGCTGAATATGCTGCGTTACGGTCGACTGCCCGACACCGAGCCTAGCCGCAGCCTCGGTAAAACTGCCCGTCTGCTGCAGCATGAGAAAACTGTCGAGATGATGAAGGTTCAGCATTGCTATCGCGCTTCATGATAACTGTTAGTGTTTGCATTCTACTTTACGATAATAGAAACCGCAATCTACCCACCCTTGAGGGCCAAGGCCCGCGGAGCATGTGATGAAGCGCTTTCTGCCCGATCTATATACGATGATGCTGCTGGGAACCGTGATCCTTGCGTCATTCTTTCCCATTTACGGCACTTGGGCAGACTGGTTCGCCATTGCGACGGATATCGCCATCGGCCTTCTCTTCTTCCTGCATGGCGCACGCCTTGCCCGCGACACGGTTGTCGCCGGCGTACTGCACTGGCGCCTGCACCTGACGATCGTGCTCACCACATTCGCGATCTTCCCGCTTCTCGGGCTTGCCCTAGGTTTCATTCCCGAAAGCATACTGCCGGCACCGCTTTATCTCGGCATGCTGTTCCTTTGCGTTTTGCCGTCTACCGTGCAGTCATCGATCGCCTTCACCTCAATGGCCGGAGGCAACGTTCCGGCCGCCATCGTCGCAGCATCTGGCTCCAACATTCTCGGCATGTTCCTGACCCCTGCCCTCATCGCATTGCTTCTGTCGACGACGGGCGGCGGCGGGGTTTCGCTTGATGCTCTGGAAAAGATCGCGCTGCAGCTACTCGCCCCCTTCGTCCTCGGCCAGCTCCTGCAGCCCTGGATCGGCAACTGGATCCGCTCGAAGAAGAAGTTGCTGATGCCGTTTGATCGCGGCTCGATCCTGATGGTGGTCTATCTCGCCTTCTCGACGGCCGTTATGGAAGGCATCTGGAAAACCTTCTCGCTCACCGATATCGCCGTCGTCATTGGCCTCGATATCGTCCTGCTGGCCGCCGTACTCTGCATCACCATGTTCGGCAGCAGACTGCTCGGCTTCAGCAAGGAAGACGAGATCACCATCACCTTCTGCGGTTCGAAGAAGTCGCTGGCATCAGGCGTGCCGATGGCAAATGCAATCTTTTCCGGCAATTCCGCATCGATCGGCGCGATCGTTCTGCCGATCATGCTCTTCCACCAGATCCAGCTGATGACCTGTGCAGTGCTGGCGCAGAAATATGCGGACCGCCTGAAAGCAAAGGAACTGAAGGCGGAACCGGCAGCGGCTTAACCAGGCCCGGATACAAAAACGCCCCCTCCTCGCGAAAGGAAGGGGCGGCGGCTTGCGGTCCTTGATGGGAGGATCAGAGACGAAAGCGTTAGTTCACCTGCTGCGGAGCGACCTGGGCTTCGATCGTTTTGGTCGTGTCGCCGGCTTCAGCTGCAATCGAGATACGGCGGGGCTTCATCGCTTCCGGAATATTCCGGACGAGGTCGATATGAAGCAATCCGTTCTTCAGTGAAGCGGTTTCGACTTCGACGTGATCGGCAAGCTGGAAGCGTCGCTCGAAGGCGCGCTTGGCGATACCGCGATAGAGAAACTCGTTCTGATCGGCGCCATCTTCTTCAGCCTTTTCACCCTTCACGGTGAGTGCATGAGCCTGGAATTCGATCGAAAGTTCCTTTTCGTCGAAACCGGCGACAGCCATGGTGATGCGATAGGTATTTTCACCGGTCCGCTCGATATTATAGGGCGGATAGCTCTGCCCCTGATCGCCAAAGTTGCGATTGTCGAGAAGATTGAAAAGCCGGTCGAAACCGACGGTGGAACGGTAAAGCGGGGAAAAATCGACGTGACGCATAATGTCCTCCATTGAAGCGACGTTGCGGTTTTCACTTGGGCGTCAACATCCCGTAATGGCGATGAGGACCCCGTTGAGCAGACCCTTTCGGCGCCTGCAGAGTGAAGATGGGAATTGCAGCCACGCCCTTCAAGACCCCGATACGTCACAGCCGTTTTGCCAATGAACACCGCATGAACAGCAGGTTTTGCTGAGGTTCAGCCCCATATTGCTAGAAGCAAGGTTCTGGAAGGCGGCATGCCTCCTTGGACCGAAGCATATTCGTCCCGTCGCTTCGGTCAGCCTTGCCGGAACCGCGCTGTCATCCCCGTGTCGCCGGTTCCGGCCCTCTTTTTCTCACGTCATGGACAGATGAGCGCCAGCCGAACCAGCGCCCACCCTGACTGGACATGGCGTGGCTCAGTGCACCGCGCCAGATCCGCCTGCCGCCACGATGGCGAAGGGCTGACCTTCCACGGCGATGGTCCGCACCTCCTTCAGGTTGTCTCCATCGACAACGCGAACGAGGCTCTTGCGCGGATCGGTGACGGCGATTTGGCCATCAGCAACAGCCAGCCGCGGACGCGGATCACGCCAATGCCCGTCCTTGCTATAAGGCTCGGTTACCGTCTCGCTCTTGACGATCTCCCCCTTCACCACATCGATGAGATGCAGCTTGCCGTCTTCGGTCAGCACATAGGCGCTATGCGGATCGGCAGGATCGAGCGCGAAGTCGACACGTCGCGTCGGCAGCTCGATCAGGCGATAAGCCTCCTCAGCGCTGTCCGGATCGACAAGCACGATCTTGTCCTCACCGTAATTGCCGAGAAAGAACTGCATCGATTTTCCGCCCAGTAGCGTCGACACCTTTCCCTTCGGCAGGTCCTTGCCATAGCCGAGCATCTCAAGCTTCGGCCCATCCATGCCGCCCGGCCGCGCAACGAGAACGCCTTCTTCGCAACCGAAGGCGACAAGCCGCGCAGAGCTTGCCTCGCCATGCAGGCCGGTGCAGGTCGCGACCTCGCCCACCTGCTTGCCATCGGCATCGACGACACGCAGGCCGAGACGCGGCGGCAATTCGCCCTCTTTCACCGCCACCTCGGTATTCGGCACCGAAACGAGGAAATGATTGCCGACAGGAACGGCGACACCATGATGGGCTGCGATCGTGTCGAACGGTTTCAACACCGCGCCACCATCCGCAAGCGCCTCCTCGCTGACGAGATCGAACTTCGCTTCCCGATCGTAGAAGACGGCGACCTGATCACCATGGGTGACGACATGGCCGGGCTTCTGCCCCTTGATCGCCGTCGGGATCAGGTTCGGTTCGTTGATTTCGATATCGCGATGCTCGCCATGATCCGACAGCGCAATTCCGGTTGAGATGGCATGAACGATATTCTCGGCACCCTGAACGGCGAAAACCGTCCGCCCGCTGTCACTCACTGAAAGCGCTGCATATCCTTCCAGATCGAACTTGCCGATCTCCTTGCCGGACGAAAGATCGATGGCGCGCACCACTGGCAGAGTGTGATCGGCAACGAACAACCGCCACGTCTCCGCATCCTTTTCCTCTGCAAATGCAACGGATCCAAACACCGCGCTTGAGGCGAGAAGAGTCGCCGTAAATCCGGCAACACGCAACAAATGGGACATAACCTCTCCTATATGTAATAACATTACATACGATGCGTTATACAGTTACGCCACCCATGTCCACCCACGCTCCACGCATAATTCTGGAAGACGCGATTTTGCTTGACCTGCAGCCGCACTCGCCTAACGCTGAATTCATGAGCGAGAACCAGATCAGCCACGACATCCTTCGCCCCACGCCGGAAAACCCTGCGCCGGACAATTACTCCGCGGGCTATTTTGCCGGCCATCGCGGCGTGAAAATCCGCTACGGCCTGTTCCGATCGGATATCGTGCCGGCACGCGGCACCATCGTTTTGCTGCAGGGTCGCAACGAGTTCATCGAGAAATATTTCGAGACCATCCGCCATCTGAACGCGATGGGCCTGTGGGTCGCAACATATGACCTGCGCGGGCAAGGCGGATCCGACCGGCTGAAGAAAGATGCCAGGAAAGGGCATGTCCGGCGCTTTTCCGATTACGAGAAGGATCTCGAGATCTTTCTGGAACAGGTCGTTCTGCCGGATGCCCGCCTGCCCTTCTTCCTTGTAGCCCATTCCACCGGCGCGCTGATTGCCCTCTCAGTCGCACCGCGCCTGTCGAACCGTATCAGCAGGATGGCGCTCGCATCCCCCTATGTCGGCTTCCATGGTCAGCCCGCATCGGAAAAATTCGCCCGCCCTCTGGCGCGACTGATGTCCTGGACCGGTTTCGGTGGCGTACAGCTCGGCGGCGACCGACGACTGATCCCCTTCGAGGGCAATGGCCTGACGGGAGACCGGAAGCGTTTCGAACGTAATCTCGAACTTTATCGCAGTTTCGAAGACCTGACTGTCGGCGCTCCCACGGCGCGCTGGGTGCACGAAACGCTGAAAGCAGCCTCCCGCGTATCACTGCAGTCGCACCTGATGGAAATCACCATCCCGACATTGATCCTCGCACCCGTGCTCGACGGCGTCGTGCCCTACCGCCTGCAGGAAAATCTGTCGCGGAATTTTCGTGCCGGACAGCTCATCCCCGTCACCGGTGGCCGGCACGAACTGTTTCAGGAGAAGGATATCTATCGCGCCCAGGCCATGGATGCGATCGAGACCTTCATGCCCGGCCTCGATGGCGGGCTGGAAATGGCAGAAACCGCCGCCTGACGATCTTGATCACCGCCCGTCGAGCAACGCCATAGCCTGCTCGTAAACGGCCTTCGAGCCGGCTGCGATGATATTGCCGCCATTCTCCGGTCGGCCACCGTCCCAGGTCGTGATGATACCGCCGGCCTGTTCGATGATCGGGATCAGCGCCCCGACATCATACGGCTGCAGGCTATTTTCGACGACGAGATCGACATGCCCCGCCGCAAGCAGCGCATAGGCATAACAATCGCAGCCATACCGAAACAGCCGCACCTTCTCCTCGACGGCCCGATAGCGCTTCAGATCATCCCCCTGAAAGATATGCGGCGAGGTCGTGAACAGGATGGCATCGGAAAGCGATCCGCAGTCACGCACCGAAATCTGCCGCTCGCCGTCCGGCCCCGAATACCACGAACGATTGCCATCGGCGAAATAACGCTCGCCGATGAACGGCTGGTCCATCATCCCCATCGTCGCGCGTCCATTGGAGCGGAAACCGATCAGCGTGCCCCAGACAGGCAGGCCGGAAATGAACGCCCGCGTTCCGTCGATCGGATCGATCACCCAGACATGCTCGCGATCGAGCCCGATGCTTTCATGCTCCTCGCCAAGTATGCCATGTTCGGGAAAACGCTCTTCAATCAGCGCACGGATAGCCGTTTCAGCTGCGCGGTCACCTTCTGTTACCGGATCGAAACCGCCGGCCAGTTTGTTGACGACGGAAATTCCGGTGCGAAACCGCGGCAGCGTCTCACCCTTGGCGGCATCGGCAAGCGCATCGAAGAAATCGCGGTCAGGCAACATCGGCAAATCCTTGGGTTTGTGGCGTGAAAACGTTGAGCGTAGGCAGGTCAAATCCTTCTTAAGGCGTCCTTCTGCCAAAGAAAACCGCTTTCGATGCCGACCCCTTAATCAGAAAGCCCAAAAATGACGCAAATTTAGTCATTCGAAAAACATGCTTGACAATTGTGCATAACTGGCCGTATTTTCCTAATCACAGTCTTTGACTGTAAATACCCTCCTTGGGTGTTTCCTCCCTAGACTTAGCCGCGCGATGAGCGCGGTTTTTTTTGCCCGCACGTCAGCCGACGCGCGCAAGGCCCGGCAAATTCAGGAATACAAGCTGGAATCTTGAGAACGCGGCTATTCCGCCGCGAGAGCGCCTGCATCATCGGCGAAATCACCGACGAGCTCCGCCATCTGCCGCATGAAGGTGGAAAGCGCTGCAGCAACAAGCGGGAACTCCGCCTTCTTCTCCAGCGTCACCTCATCGACATAAAGGCCACGATTGATCTCGATCTGCAGCGCATGCAGCCCGCGAACCGGCCGACCGTAATGCTCGGTAATGAACCCGCCCGCATATGGCTTGTTGCGCACGGCGGAAAAACCCATGTCATCGAAGAACTGCAGCGCTGCGCGCGAAAGCTCGGCCGACGCACTCGTTCCGTAACGATCACCAATAATGAAATCCGGCCGCACATCCGAACCGGAGAGACGGACATTGCCCGGCATCGAATGGCAGTCGATCAGGATGCCGATGCCGAACCGAGCATGGGTGCGCGCGATCAGTTTTCGCAGGCAGGCGTGGTAAGGTTTATAAATCGTCTCGATACGGGACAATCCCTCATCGACGGAAAGCCGCTTGCGGTAGATTTCCATGTTCTCCGCCACAATCCGCGGAATCGTCCCGAGACCACCTGCAACCCTCATCGACCCTATATTCACATAGGGCGGCAGCGGCCCGTCGAACATGCGCGGGTCCAATTCGTACGGTTCGCGGTTGACATCGAGATATGCACGCGGAAAGTGTGCAACGAGAAGCGGGGCTCCCAGTTCAGGGGCATCGGCAAAAAGCTCATCGACGTAATGATCGGCAGAACGCCGGATCGAAAGCGAGTCCAGATGGCTGCTCGCGAGGAAATCCACAGGAAAATGGTTGCCGCTATGCGGTGAATTGAAGACGAATGGAATGGTCTGCGACGCGGGTTCTCTGACTTCGAATTCCTGAAAATCTCCCGTCGACTGATCCATCCTGCCTTTACCATGTCACGAACAAGTCTGATGTGGCATGTTGCCAGTTGCCCGACGCCAAGTCCATACTATGTATAGCCCACCAAACGCCGTTCCGCGTCGGTTAAACGGAAATTTACCGTAAGCCGGCATTATGGAAGGCTCATACAACCTCAGGCATGCACGGATACGGTCCCGACGATGATACAGAAAATCCTTCTCGCCGAAGACGACAACGATATGCGCCGTTTTCTGGTGAAGGCACTGGAAAAGGCGGGATATAAGGTCGCCTCTTTCGACAATGGCGCAAGCGCCTATGACCGGCTTCGCGAAGAGCCCTTCTCTCTTCTCCTGACCGACATCGTTATGCCGGAGATGGATGGCATCGAGCTTGCCCGCCGCGCCACCGAACTCGATCCGGACCTCAAGGTGATGTTCATCACCGGCTTTGCCGCCGTTGCCCTGAATTCCGATTCGAAGGCCCCAAAGGACGCCAAGGTCCTGTCGAAGCCTTTCCACCTTCGTGACCTCGTCGACGAAGTGAACAAGATGCTCGCTGCAGCCTGAATCATTTTTTTCGGAATCAGACGAACGATCGAGGCGCCCAATCGGGCGCCTTTTGTGTTTTGGGATCGGCACATACCGCCCCCCCAATCCCGCCTTCAATCATCCACAGGCACAAAAATCCCGGAAATCCGGGCCTGTCAAAAAAGCTTCGCATTTCTTCCAAAAAACCAGTTGACGCCCCGATCACGGTATGGTCTATGCGCCGACATCGGATGGGCGTGTAGCTCAGCGGGAGAGCACTACGTTGACATCGTAGGGGTCACAGGTTCAATCCCTGTCACGCCCACCATCCGAACTTTCGGCAAGGCCTTGTAATGACAAGGCCTTTTGCATTTCTGGAAGACGCACGAATAGCGCCGCTGGGTTCGGCTGAACCAACTCGGAAAGTCCGCTCCGGCCAGTTTTTCCTATCTTCCGATTAGCCCTCCAGCTTTGCAAGAACCCATCGTAGCAACTGGATAAAATCTCTCGCCATCTGCGCCAGGTCATCGATGATCAAAGATATTCGATGATGGGTGTAAATTATCGCGAGCGTGAGAACCAGCATAGCCAGCCATGGCCATATCGGCTTTCGCTTCGGCGGCGGCTTATCGCCTTCGACGGGATTGCTGACGTTCATCGACTATCTCCTGCAGACGTCAGTACACGTTCCGCGCCTGTCGACAAATCGCCTTCTTAATGGGTCTGGACAGATGAAAGCCTCGGCGCAGAGCGCAATCATGTTGCTTCAGGACAGATCAGGTCGTCATAGCCTGCGCCTCGTTCCTGCTCTCCCTGGCAGAACCAGAAGGCCCGCCCCATTCCGCTGAAGGATAACAAATCAGGTCGCGTATATTCACCCTGGATTACAATGTCGAATGCTCATGCAATCCTGCGGCGAAGAAATCTTTGTCGAAACCTGCCAAAAGGCAAAAAATCTGCAATGCCTCAGACCTAAATTACTGTTTGGTCACTTGTTTTGGGCAGTCTTGCGCCGACCAAAGGCATCGATCCGAGAGAAGCAGGATGGCACAGTACAAATATTCTGACCGCCTCGTTCAGGCCAATTCGTGGGCCTTCGACCAGGACTATAAGCCTGGACAGCCCGTCACCAATGCCGGCATCTACCGCTGTCGGGCCTGTGGTGACGAGATTGTCGTCGACAAGGGGGCAACGATCCCGAAAAGCCATCACGAGCATTCGCTTCTGGGGCCGGTCGTCTGGCAATTGCTCGTCTTCGCCCAGAAACACCCGGGACGATGACGTCCATATAGCTTCGCCGGAACACGTCAAAGCCGCCCGCAAGGGCGGCTTCATCGTTTTAAGGCTTTCAAGCGATCACATGATCGCACTGCCCGCCATAAGCGCAAGCACGAGGAAGACCAGGAAGATAACCAGGAACAGGAAGAACAGGATCTTGGCGATGCCTGCCGTCGCGGCGGAAACTCCCGAGAAGCCGAGGAAACCCGAAATCAGGGAAATGACGAGGAAAATGAGCGCCCATTTCAGCATGGATTTGTGTCCTTGATTGCGATGGCCGGATAACGTTTGGTCAATGTTCCCGGTTCCCGTCTCTGGAACAAAATCAGCTGAATACGTGCGCGGCTCCCGAGACACGCAGAGCAATTTCCTGACCTGCGATCACGTCGACTGAACTCGGCACTTCGATGTTGAGGACGATATTCTCGTTTTCGCGTAGAACGATGCGCAGATCGCTGGTCGAGCCGCGGAAACCGGCCTCGACCACGCGTCCGCGAATTTCCCGTTCACAGGCCCTTTCACCCGGCTCGGTGACGCTGATCTGCTCTGGCCGCAGCATGATCGTCACCTGCCGCGCGGGAGCCACGGAGGCAGCAAGCGGCAGCCGCCCCAGCACGCAATGAGCATATCCATCCGCGATCTCGGCCGGCAGGACGATCGCTTCGCCGAGAAACGCGGCCGTCGCCGCGTCGATCGGGCGCGAATAGACATCACGCGGCCGGCCGGATTGCACGAGAATGCCTCCCCGCATCACCGCTAGCTGATCGGCAAAGAGCAGCGCTTCGGCTTGATCGTGAGTGACGAGCAGCGTCGCGATCCCCTCCTCTTTCAACACGTTGCCGATCGCCTTGCGCGTCTGAGCCCGAAGGCCCGTATCGAGCGCGGAGAAGGGCTCATCGAGCAGCATCAGTCGCGGCTTGCGGGCAAGCGCGCGCGCTAGCGCCACGCGCTGCTGCTGCCCGCCGGAAAGCTCGTCCGGGCGCCTCACCAGCATTGAACGCTCCAGCCCGACCATTTCCATCAATTCCGCGGCCGTTCGCTGCCTCGCCGACGGCTCTTCCGTCATGCCGAAGACGATGTTACCGGCAACGGTCAGATGCGGAAACAGGCACCCGTCCTGCGCGACGATGCCGATATTGCGCTTATGTGCCGGCATTGCACTCACACCATCGGCCAGAGTATCGCCACCGATAACGATACGGCCCGCATCCGCCACCTCGAAACCGGCAATCAGGCGCAACAGCGTGGTCTTGCCGCAACCGGAAGGCCCGACGACGACAGTGTGGCTGCCGCGCTCGACGGTAAGATCGATCCCGTCGAGAGCCACTACAGGCCCAAAATTCTTGCGTAGTCCCTGGATCTCTACAAAACTCATCGGCCGGCGATCTTTTTCGATTGATGGTGGAGAAGTGCCGTCATCGGCAGCGAGAACAGAATCATCAGCAGCGCATAGGGTGCAGCCCCCGCATAATCGATCTCGCTGGTCAGCGCCCAGAAGGCCATGGCAAGCGTGCGGGTACCGTTCGGCGCCAGCATCTGCGTTGCGGTCAGTTCGTTCATGATGCCGAGTGATGAGAGCGCCACTGCTGCTGCGGCCCCTGGCGCCGCCAGCCTGACGGTGGTCGACCACAGCGCGTTGGCCGGCGAACGCCCGAGGCTCGCAGCCGCCTGTTCAAGCTCCGCCGGCACCTGCGCGATGCTGGCGCGAAGACTGACAAGTGCGCGTGGCAGGAACATGATGACATAGGCAAGCACGATCGTTGCAACCGTCTGGTAAAGCGGCAGCGCCACCCTGACCGTGATCGTCACCAGCGCCAGCGCCACGACCACGCCTGGCATCGAACTGGCGAGATAATAACACCCCTCGATGATCCGGCTTCCGCGACTGGGGCGGCGAACCGAAAGCCAAGCGATGGGAAGCGCTGCAAGCGTCGTTGCAAGCCCGCCGACCACACAGATCACGAGCGTCTGGGCAAGCGCCAGGCCGATTTCGTTCATCCGCCAGATTTCCACGCCGCCGGCGATCAGCCAATGCGAGAGGGTAACGGCCGGGATCCCCAGCGCAAAAGCGACCGCTGCAATTGGCAACAGCACGCAGACATAATGCCAGCGGCCGAGAGAGACTTTCCTCGCCTTCCTCGCCACGCCGGAGCCGATGCGAGCATAACGCCGACGGCCTCTCAAGCCCGCATCGAAACCGAGCAGGACGAGGCAGCATAAAACCAGCACCAGAGCCAGCATGTTCGCCGCCACGCCGTTATAGGTCGACTGGAACTGGTCGACGATCGCGGTTGTAAACGTGTCGAAGCGGATCATCGCATAGAGGCCGTATTCGGCCAGAAGATGTAAGCCGACCAGCAATCCGCCACCGAGAATGGACAGCCTCAGTTGCGGCAGCACCACACGGCGAAAAACGGCCGCATCGGAAAGGCCGAGCGAAGCGGCCTGGTCTTCGAGCGCCGGATCGAGAAGCCGAAGCGCTGCCGAGATCGGCAGATAGAGAAACGGAAAATAGGCCGTGACGGAAATCGCGATACCGGCAGGCAATCCGTGGAAACCCGGCCACATGCCGATCCAGGCATAGGAATGCACGAAGGCGGGAATGGCGAGCGGCGCGACGCAGAGCGCCGACCACGTCCTTGCAAACGGCAGGTCGCTGCGCTCCGTCAGCCACGCAAGCGCAGTGGCGAGCAGGGTTGCAAGCGGCACCGTAAACAGCACCAGCAGCAGCGTATTGGTCATCAACTCGCCGACACGCGGCCTAAAGATCATCTGCGATGCGGTTTCCCAGCCCGTTACGGCGGTTGCCCAGAAAACGAAACCGAGCGGCAGCAGCGCCAGAAACGCCATGATGACGGCCAAAACAAACGTTCCGCGCGTTCCCGACCGGAGACGGGGAAGTGGCATGGAAAGCGGCTTGCTGTCGGCGAAAGACGTCATGGATTACCTGAATATGACGAGAGGTCGCAGATGCATCTGCGACCTCTCCCTTTAACTGGAATTATAGGCTCAGGAAAGGCATCAGCTCTTAGAGAATGCCGGCGGCCGTCAGCATGTCGGTGACCTTGGCATTGTTGAGCTCGGTCGGCTCGACCTTGGGCGCCTGCAGGTCGGCGAGCGGCACAAGCGCCTTGTTGGAGGCTTCGTCCTTGCCGACGGCATATTCGAACGAGGTGCCGTCACGCAGGATCTTCTGGCCGCCCTTGCCGGCAACCCATTTGAGGAAAGCCTGCGCCTGCTGCTTGTGCTTGGAGGATGCGAGAATGCCACCGCCCGAAATCGAGACGAAAGCGCCCGGATCCTGGTTCTTGAAATAGTGCAGCGAGACGTTCTTGCTGTTCTCGCCGGTCTTCGCCTGATCACCGAAATAATAGTAGTGATAAATCACTGCGCCTTCGATCTGGCCGGCATTGACCGCCTTCATCGCCGTCGAGTTGCCGCGGATGGAGGTGAAGTTTTCCTTCATGCCCTTCAGCCATGCCGCAGTCTGCTCTTCGCCCTTCAACTGGAGCAGGGCGCCGACGATCGCCTGGAAATCGGCACCTGACGGCGATGCGGCCCAACGCCCCTTCCATTCGGGCTTGGCCAGATCCAGCAGGGATTTCGGCAGCTTGTCTTCCGTCAGCTTCGTCTTGTCATAGGCAAAGACAGTGGAGCGAGCGGCAATGCCCGTCCAATGGCCGTTCGCCGGCCGGAACTGTTCCGGCACCTGATCGAGCGTGGCCTTGTCGATCGGCTCGAACAGACCCTTGCCATCCACCAACGCCATCGCCGGCGAGTTCTCGGTGAGGAATACGTCTGCCGGAGAGTTTGCCCCCTCCTGTACGATCTGGTTGGCGATTTCCATGTCGCCACCATTGCGAACGGTTACGACGATACCAGTCTCCTCGGTAAAGGCGTCCACCCATTCCTTGGTCAGCCCTTCGTGCTGGGCGTTGTAAATGGTGAGGCTGTCAGCCACCTGGGCTGATGCCGGCGACGAAAGAGACAGGACGGAAATAGCAAAAACGGAAAAGGCGGGCGCTACGCCTGCCAGGAAAGAAGAAGTTTTCAAGATCGCCTCCGTGGAAAACTCACGGTGTCCTCATATCCAAACAGGACAAGGCTGGTCAAGTTTAATCCAGAGAAATCGACACAAGAAATTATAATTAAATCAATAAAAACAAAAAGATATCTATCCGATCGAAATATCTCGATCAGCTAAAAAGATCTATCGCAGTGAAGGTTGATTGGTGAGAAAAAACTAACTGGCTTGTGGCAATTCGTCCCTGGTCTGATCGATACCGGACCCGATTGCGCCGTGACCCTGACAGACACCTGAACGCCGCCTCTCCCCAATCTCGCCTTCACCCCTCCCTCCTCCCTCCTCCCTCCACAGCGCCATATGCCTGTTCCGGAGCGAATCAGTTACAGCTAACGAACACATCGGGAACAACGTGCGGAATTTGATGTCGGTCGCCTATCTGGAAAAACTCAATGACGCCCAGCGCCGTGCTGTCGAGCATGGTTCGGACGTCCCAAATGGCGGCCCCGCCGGTCCGCTTCTGGTGATCGCCGGCGCTGGCTCGGGCAAGACCAACACGCTCGCACATCGCGTTGCCCACCTGATCGTCTCTGGCGCCGATCCGCGCCGCATTCTGCTGATGACCTTTTCCCGCCGCGCGGCCACCGAAATGGGCCGCCGTGTCGAACGCATCTGCAAGCAGGTCATGGGCGCGAATGGCGGCATCATGTCCGATGCGCTCGCCTGGGCCGGCACGTTTCACGGCATCGGCTCGCGCTTGTTGCGCATCTACGCCTACCAGATTGGCCTCGACCCGGATTTCACCATTCACGACCGGGAAGATTCCGCCGACCTGATGAACCTCGTGCGCCATGAGCTGGGTTTCTCCAAGATGGAAAGCCGGTTCCCGACCAAGGGCACCTGCCTCGCCATCTACTCCCGTGCGGTCAATTCCGAAACGCCGCTCGACGAAGTGCTGAAAACCTCGTTCCCATGGTGCCAGGCCTGGGAAAAACAGCTGCGCGAACTCTTCGCATCCTATGTGGAAGCCAAGCAAACCCAGAACGTCCTCGATTACGACGACCTGCTGCTCTACTGGGCGCAGATGATGAGCGAACCGTCTATCGCCGAAGATGTCGGCGCCCGTTTCGACCACGTCATGGTCGACGAATATCAGGACACGAACCGGCTGCAATCCTCGATCCTGATGGGGCTGAAACCCGGCGGGCATGGCCTGACTGTCGTCGGCGACGACGCGCAATCGATCTATTCGTTCCGCGCCGCGACGATCCGAAACATTCTCGATTTCCCCAATACGTTCGATCCACCGGCCAATATCGTCACGCTGGACCGCAATTATCGTTCGACTAACACGATCCTTGCCGCTGCAAACGGCGTGATCGAGCTTGCACGCGAACGCTTTACCAAGAACCTCTGGACCGACCGCCAGTCGGAAGAGCGCCCGCGCCTCGTTGCCGTGAAAGACGAGACGGAACAGGCCAATTACATCGTCGAGAAGGTGCTGGAAAATCGCGAGACCGGCATGAGCTTGAAACAGCAGGCCGTGCTGTTTCGCGCCTCGCACCATTCCGGCCCGCTGGAAGTGGAACTCACCCGCCGCAACATTCCCTTCGTCAAATTCGGCGGCCTGAAGTTTTTGGACAGCGCCCATGTGAAGGACATGCTGGCGGCGCTGCGTTTCGCCCAGAACCCGCGCGACCGCGTTGCCGGCTTCCGGCTGATGCAACTGATCCCCGGCATCGGTCCGCAGACTGCCGGCAAGATCCTCGATGCAATCGCGACCGATCCGGAGCCGCTCGCGGCCCTGCAGGAAATCCCCGCCCCGCCCCGTTCCGGAGCAGACTGGCCTGCCTTCATCGAAATGCTGACTGCCATCCGCAAAAACGAAGGCTGGCCGGCGGAAATCGGCACGGCGCGCGAATGGTACCAGCCGCATCTCGAACGCGTCCACGAGGACGCAGAAACCCGCAAGGCTGACCTTCTGCAACTCGAACAGATCGCCTCGGGTTACGCCTCGCGCGAACGGTTCCTCACCGAACTGACGCTTGATCCGCCGGATGCGACCAGCGATCAGGCTGGTGTGCCGCTGCTCGATGAGGATTACATGATCCTCTCGACCATTCACTCGGCCAAGGGCCAGGAATGGCGCTCGGTCTTCCTGCTGAACTGCGTCGATGGCTGCATCCCATCCGATCTCGGCGTCGGATCGACAGCCGAGATCGAGGAGGAACGCCGCCTGCTTTACGTGGCGATGACCCGCGCCAAGGATCATCTCCACGTCATCACACCGCAGCGCTTCTTCGTTCATGGACAGCATTCGCAGGGCGACCGGCATATCTATGCCGCCCGCACCCGCTTCATTCCGGCAACACTGCTGCAGTTCTTCGAAACCTCGGCCTGGCCGGTGGTTGCCCCCATGTCGGATGCCGAACGGCAACATCGTCAACAGGTGCGGATAGACGTCACTGCCCGCATGCGCGGCATGTGGCGTTAGGCCTTTGCCTGCCTGTAGGCTGCTACGGTCAGCCACAGTCCGGACAGCAGGAAATAGAAGGCGCCGAAGCCGACATAAGGGACGATATCGAGAATGGTCGGCACGGCATCGGCAACTGAACGGCTGATCATGAACCCGCCTGCGAGCGTGGATTGTGCGCCGCTGAGGATCATCACCCATTGGGCCCCGGCAATCCGCCAGCGCCGCACACCTGTATAAAGCTGCAGCAGCCCGGACAGGATTGCCCAGAGGCCGAAGACTGCAAGTACGGCATAACTGCTCTTCATCACTGCGAAGATGACCACAACTGTCATGACACTGCTGGCAACGACATTCAGCATTTGCGAGCGGTTGGCCGCAAGCCCGCCATTGGCGCGGGCATCGGCAAGATTGGCCATCGCATCCCAGGCCGGGTAAATCACCAGTAGCAGCGATGCCGCCGCGATCTGGCCTTGAGCCAGAACTGCAGCGCCAATCCAGGCGATCGAAAAGAGCGCGCGTACGAAATAATAGGATCGCAGCCAGCTCGACTGCGTGGGGGATTGAACAGACATGATAAGATCCTCATTTATTGCCTACCTACTAATAGGTAGATAGACTGAAAAGAGTCAATCCGAACCGGCCCTCACAACTTTGCGAGCATGGCAGCCCGCAATTCTTGACGGCCTTCCGACTGGGAGGTAGGCAGCTTTATGGAACAGACGACTTCGGAAAAAATTCTCGACACAGCGCAGGCGCTGATCGTGGCCGGCGGCTATAACGGCTTCAGCTATGCCGATATTTCAACCGCGGTCGGTATTCGCAAGGCGAGCATTCATCACCATTTTCCTACCAAGGCGCATCTCGCGTCCGTCCTGCTGCAACGATATGCAAAACAGGCAGAAGATGGCCTGAATGCTGTCTCCGCCAATCTCCCAAACCCGGCCGACCAGTTACAGGCTTATTTCCAACACTGGCGATCCTGCATCGTCGAAGCTTCGGAGCCTTTCTGCGTTTGCGCGATGCTGGCAAGCGAAATGGAGCTTCTGCCGGAAGAGGTCGCCTTGCATGTCAGACGGCATTTCGAAAATCTGGGCCATTGGCTGACCTCCGTCCTGAAGGCCGGCACTGAGCAGGGACAGTTCAGATTGAGAGGAACGCCAGAGGAAGAAGCGCAGATACTCATGGCATGCGTCCATGGCGCGATGCTTTCAGCACGGGCACTCGGCAAACCTGAGATATTTGCTGCCATCATCGGTTCGCAGCTGCGACGGCTTTCGGCGTAGGAGTTTCCTCCGCCCTCGAACGATGCCTTCCTCTGTGGCGAAAAGGCCATTTCCATTAGCCACTGAAACCCTATAGGGCATTGCCGAACGAGCATGCCGCAGGAGGAAATACGGGTGGAGAATACACAATCGATCGCAAAGGCAGCCGGATGGATGATGGCATCAATTGCCCTCTTCCTGCTCATGGCGGTTTCCGGGCGAGAGGTCACGCGTGAGATCGACGTTTTCCAGGCGATGGAAATGCGTTCGGTCATCGCCTTCGTCATGCTTCTCCCGTTCGTGTATCGTGAGGGCGGCTTCAAGGCCATGCGCACACGCATCCTGCCGGCTCATATCGCCCGTAACATCGCCCACTATGTCGGCCAGTTCACCTGGTTGATGGGGATCACCATGATCCCGCTGGCTCAGGTGATCGCCATCGAATTCACCGCACCGATCTGGGCAGCCCTGATGGCAGCGGCGTTCCTTGGCGAACGCCTGACCTGGCGCAAATGCGTGGCCATCGGCTTCGGCCTGGTCGGCGTGCTGCTGATCATCAAGCCAGGTGCAGTACCGCTTGATCCCGGCCATCTGGTCGTGCTTGGTGCGGCCTTCTTCTTTGCCGTCTCGTTCATCGCAACGAAGTTCCTGACGCGAACGGACAGTGCCACGAAGATCATCTTCTGGATGCTGATCATCCAGTCGATCATCGGCCTCATTCCCGCACTGCGCGTCTGGACCTGGCCGTCAGCCGGTGTCTGGCCGTGGATCTTCATCATCGCATTTACCGGAACTTTCGCACATTTCTGCCTGGCCAAGGCGCTTTCCCACGCTGATGCGACGGTGGCGATGCCGATGGACTATCTGCGCGTGCCGCTCTCGGCCGTAATTGGCTATTTCATGTATTCCGAAGGGGTAGACGCCCTGATGGCGGTCGGCGCGGCGCTTATCCTGACCGGCAACCTCTTCAACCTGCGCCGGCCGAACGCCGGTCGCATCCCACAGACACCGAATTAGAGGTTCATCCATGTCTCGGGTCGTCGCGCTTTTCCAGAAGTTCGATCTGGATCTGCTGCAACTCCGCTAGCCGTTCCCATTGCTTGGCCATCTGGTGGTCGATCTTCTCGTGCAATTGCCGGATTTCAAGTTCGGCGCGCAGATTGATCATGTAGTCGTTTTCGGCACGAAGCCTGTCTTTCTCCTCCTGCCGCTTCTGGCTCATCATGATGACCGGCGCTTGCAGAGCTGCAAGGCAGGAGAGAACGAGATTGAGAAGAATGAACGGATAGGGGTCGAAAGGCTTGGCAAAAACGCCGACGACATTCATCGCCATCCAGATCACCAGAACGGCGATAAAGGACAGGATGAAAGTCCACGAACCGCCGAAGGACGCCACCTTGTCGGCAACACGCTCCCCGAAGCTGGACTTCCTGTCCGCTGCCGCGGCAGAGTCCGTTTGCACCGTCAGCGTGCCCTTCTCGAAACTGTCCAGAACATGTCGGTCGAGATCGGAAAGCTCGCCACGCTCCTCTTCCAGAAGCTGCTCGACATAGCGGCGCCGAAAGCGCGCAAGATCCTCGTCGCAGATCAGACTGGTGGGAGCGCAGTCTTTAACCTCCTCGGCAATCATCTCGTAGAGATGCGGCCTGAGACTGCCGGGCTTGTGCAGCTTGGACAGCGGAAAGGTCCGGCCGCAGACGATACATTGTCCAGTCCTGGCCGGTCCGTTTTTGGCGAGCGAGGAGTGATTATTCATGCAGTTTCACCGTCGTTTGGGGCGCTGTCTAGCACATTTCCATTCCCCCCGTTCGGATGAAGCGGCGCAACATGGTAGATCTTCGGCTTGAACCGATTGGCGAAGTCTTCCGAGCGACCGACATAGATGAGGGTCGTGCCTTCAAGGCCTTCGAGAACACCGATCAGTTGCACGCGCACCTCCGGCTCCAACCCTTCCAGGACGTCGTCCATGACGAGCCAGTCCGGTTTGCGCAGAACGGCATTCGCCACCTGCAACGCCGCCTCCTCCTCCTTGTCGAGGACCCGATCCCAGCGCTCTACCTTGTCCAGTTGTCCAACATAACGGTCGAGACCCACTTGCAGCAGAGCAGCCTTCAACGCCTCGTCGGTGACATCGGGAATACCTGATGGGTAGGTAATGACCTCACGCAGCTTCGCAGTCGGCAGATAGCCTTCCTGGGGCATCAGGATCATCCTTTCTGCCTGAGGCAGCCGGATTTCGCCTTTACCCCAGGGCCATATCCCGGCCAGCGCCTGGAAGAATAGATGGCGATCCGTACCCGGATCTCCATTGACCATCACCCGCTCTCCGGGTTCGACCGTGAACCCATTTTCTTTCAGTTTGATGCCGTGCCCGTCGGCTGCCTTGTCCGGCTCGCCATAAACCTCGACACCCGTCACAGAAACCCCATCGCCTTCTACGCCATGCTGGTAGTTGATGACTTGGCCCTCCTTTGCAGGTGTATCGGCCATCAGCAACGCATTGCGGAAGAAGGAAACGCGGGCGAGTGTGGCTCGCCAGTCGGCGATGACGCTGAAATTCTGCACATACCAGCGCAACGCCGTATTCACCTGGTTAAATGCCCCAACCGCCATCATCAAACCGCCGAATGTCAGTTCGCCGGAAAAATACATCGGCGAGGCAATGATGATCGGCGCCACAAGCGCCAGCCAGCCGAAACCGGACGAGACCCATGTGAGATTGGTCAGCGCCCAGGCAAGCTTGCGCAGCATGCCGAGCACGCCGCCGATCGCATCCTGCACCCGGGCAAGCTCGCTCGGCTCGCCGCGGGCAAGCGTGATCGGCTTCAGGTTCTCATTGGCACGGACCAGCGCGGAACGAAGATCCGCCTCGCGGGCATAACGATCGGCATTGAGCCTTGCCAGCATGCTGCCGACGACATTGCTGAGTACTGAACCGGTCAGCGCATAAAGGATGGTTGCCCAGAGCATGTAACCGGGAATGACGACGTGATGACCAGCGATATTGAAGCCGAAATCCGTCGAGATTGCCCAGAGCACGCCGATGAAGCTACCGAGCAGGATGGTTGAATTGACCAGACCGATAGCCAACGCAGTAGTGTTCTCCGCCAGGATGCGGGTATCCTCGTGCAATCGCTGGTCAGGATTGTTGGCGATCGATCCCGCACCCGCAAGCTTCAGCGCCCGCCCAGGCGTCAGCCAGACATTGGCAAGATCACGCGCCAACCCCTCGCGCATTTTCAGCGCAGTGGTTTGGTTGAGCCATGTCTGGATGACATTGAGCAATGTGAGTGAAATCGCAATAATGGCGAATACGCCGAGCTGCTGAAGGAACCCGGCCATATCACGCCGTTCCAACGAGTCGTAGAAAGGCCCGTTCCACTCGTTCAGACGATAGGTCGCATAGGTTGTGGCAATAATGATGATCAGCAACGCGGCCGCCAGCAGAAGAAGATGACGACGCACCGGTGATGCCCAGAATGCCCCGATCATCATGCGAAGTTGGCCGGAAAGCGGAAGTTCGTAAGGTTCGGATGCTGCTGCGGCCGCTTTAGACATCTGCGACTGTCTCCTCTCGCAATGTCATGACTCTATGCTTCCTGCAGACTTACCACGCGGTAAAGGGTTGTACAGGCGAAGAGGCTTCACCTTCGGTTTCCGATTGTCATCACCTTATATCGGGAATTGTCGTAACGATTCGGAAGAACGCCCTGCAATAAATCGAGCTCGCCGTATTCCGTCCGAGAGATAACCGCGCAATCGTCCTTGCTTTCTTCTTCTGCATTGCACAAACTTAGTTGCAATAGTGATGCACCGGCCCGCTGAACGAGGCCGAAAAACAGCATCCGCGGGAACGCCCCGAAAGGGGAAAACGGGAGCGCCCGGATAAGGGCATTCGAAGGGACAGCATGTCGATCAAGGCAAGCATCTATCATCTCACCCATTACAAATACGACAAGCCCGTCCGCCTCGGACCCCAGATCATCCGCCTGAAACCCGCCGCCCATTCGCGCACGAAAGTGCTGTCGCATTCGCTGAAGGTCACGCCGGAAAACCATTTTGTAAACCTGCAGCAGGATCCCTACGGTAACTATCTCGCGCGGTTCGTCTTCCCGGACCCGGTAACGGAATTCAAGATCGAGGTCGATCTTGTCGCCGACATGACGGTCTACAACCCCTTCGATTTTTTCGTCGAGGAAGAGGCCACCAGATGGCCGTTCAAATATCCTGAAGACCTGATCGAGGACCTCTCGATCTACATGATCCCCGAGCCGCCCGGCCCTGCCCTGGTCGAATATCTGAAGCATTTCGACATGTCGCCGGACCAGCCAACGGTCGACATGATCGTCGGCATCAATGCGCGCCTGCAGCAGGCCATCAGTTACGTCATCCGCATGGAACCCGGCGTCCAGACGCCGGAGGAAACGCTGACGGCAGCACTCGGCTCCTGCCGCGACACGAGCTGGCTGCTCGTCCAGATCCTGCGCAATCTCGGCTTCGCCACACGTTTCGTCTCCGGCTATCTCATTCAGCTCACCCCGGACCTGAAAGCCCTCGACGGCCCGTCCGGCACCGAGGTGGATTTCACCGATCTTCACGCCTGGTGCGAAGTCTATCTGCCCGGCGCGGGCTGGGTCGGCCTCGATCCGACCTCCGGCCTTCTGACCGGCGAAAGCCATATTCCGCTGGCCGCAACGCCGCATTACCGTAACGCCGCGCCGATTTCCGGCGGCTACTTCGGTGAAGCGAACACCTCGTTCGACTTCGCCATGAACGTCACCCGCGTCGCCGAGCACCCGCGCATCACCAAGCCGTTTTCCGATGAAAGCTGGGAAGCACTGAACGATCTCGGAGAACAGGTGGACCGCGTCCTGTCATCACAGGACGTCCGCCTCACCATGGGCGGCGAGCCGACCTTCGTTTCCATCGACGATTTCGAGTCGGAGGAATGGAACACGGATGCCGTTGGCCCGACCAAGCGCGAAAAGGCCGATATCCTGATCCGCCGCCTGCGTGAAAAATTCGCCCCGGGCGGCTTTCTCCATTATGGCCAGGGCAAGTGGTATCCCGGCGAAAGCCTTCCCCGCTGGACCTTCTCGCTCTACTGGCGCAAGGACGGCAAGCCGATCTGGAATGACCCGAACCTCGTGGCACAGGAAGGCGGCGACCATGGCGCCAGCGAGGATGATTCAGAAAAATTTCTGACGGCATTGGCCGGCGAACTCGGCATCGCAGCCGAAATGGTGGTGCCGGCCTATGAAGACCCGGCGGAGTGGATCATCAAGGAAGGCTCGCTTCCGGATAATGTCGACCCGTCCAATTCGAAGCTCAAGGATCCGGAAGAGCGCAATCGCATTGCCCGTGTCTTCGAACGCGGCCTGACAAGACCCACCGGCCACGTTCTGCCCGTTCAGGCATGGAATGCACAGGCTAGTGGCGCGCCTGTCAGCCGCCGCTGGATCAGCGAAAAATGGCGCACCCGCCGAGGCCGCATCTTCCTTGTTCCCGGCGACAGCCCGGTCGGCTATCGCCTGCCGCTCGGCACCCTGCCCTATATTCCGCCATCCCAGTTTCCCTATATTCATGAGGCCGACCCGTCGATCCCACGCGGCGCACTGCCGGATACGTTCGTACCCGCCGGGCATCCATCGCAAGGTCGGGCCATGCCGGAATCCTCCTTCAAGGCGGGCGACCCGACCAATCTTGGCCGTATCGAGCAGACACTGGGTGAGATTGGCGGCGCGGTCCGCACGGCAATTTCCGTCGAGCCGCGCGATGGACGGCTTTGTGTCTTCATGCCGCCTGTCGAGAAGATCGAGGACTATCTCGAACTGATTGCAGCCGCCGAAAATGCCGCCGCCAGGCTGACCCTGCCGGTCCATATCGAGGGGTACGCACCGCCGCATGACGAGCGCATCAACGTCATCCGCGTCGCCCCCGATCCCGGCGTCATCGAGGTGAACATCCATCCGGCCTCAAGCTGGAAGGAAACCGTAGACATCACCACCGCGATCTATGAGGAGGCTCGCCAGAGCCGCCTCGGCGCAGACAAGTTCATGATCGACGGCCGCCACACCGGCACCGGCGGGGGCAACCATGTCGTGGTCGGCGGCGCCAATCCGAATGACAGCCCGTTCCTGCGCCGCCCCGACCTTTTGAAGAGCCTGGTCCTGCACTGGCAGCGCCACCCGTCGCTGTCCTATCTCTTCTCCGGCCTCTTCATCGGCCCGACTTCGCAGGCACCGCGGATCGACGAAGCCCGACACGATAGTCTTTACGAGCTGGAGATTGCGCTGGCGCAGGTTCCCGCTCCCGGTCAAGGCGTACCGCCGCTGCCATGGCTGGTCGACCGTCTGTTCCGCAACCTGCTGACCGACGTCACCGGCAACACCCATCGTTCGGAAATCTGCATCGACAAGCTGTTTTCACCCGATGGCCCGACCGGCCGTCTCGGCCTTGTCGAGTTCCGCGGTTTCGAGATGCCACCGAACGCCCGCATGTCGCTTGCCCAGCAGCTTCTCGTCCGAGCGCTGATCGCTCGTTTCTGGAAGAACCCTTTGCAGGGCAAGTTCACCCGCTGGGGCACGGCGCTCGCGGACCGCTTCATGCTCGGCCACTACATCTGGGCCGATTTCATGGATGTGCTGCAGGACCTGCGCGAAAACGGTTTTGACCTCAGGCCCGAATGGTTCGAGGCGCAGCTTGAATTCCGCTTCCCCTTCTTCGGCGAGGTGGAATACGAAGGTGCCAAGCTGGAACTTAGGCAGGCGCTTGAACCCTGGCATGTCATGGGCGAACAGGGCGCTATCGGCGGCACAGTCCGTTACGTCGACTCATCGGTCGAGCGCCTGCAGGTCAGGCTCGAAACCTCCAATCCATCTCGCTACACCGTCAGCTGCAACGGCCGCGCGGTACCTTTGAGAGAAACCGGCCAGTCCGGCGTCTCGGTCGCCGGCGTGCGTTTCAAGGCATGGCAGCCGAGGTCCGGCCTGCACCCCGTATTGCCGGTTAATACACCGCTCACATTCGACATTTATGATACATGGTCTGGCCGCGCGATTGGCGGCTGCAGATATCATGTTGCGCATCCGGGCGGCCGCAATTATGAGACCTTCCCGGTGAACGGCAACGAGGCGGAAGCGCGGCGTCTGGCGCGGTTCGAGCCCTGGGGTCACACGGCAGGATTTTATCCCCTTTTGCCGGAGACGCCTTCGCCCGAATTCCCCCTGACGCTCGATCTCCGCCGGCCGCAAGGAGCATGACGCGATTTGACGACTGGCACGGCGAGCGAACGACGCATGGATGAGGAGATCGAACACGATCCGATCCTCGGTTATGCCGCGCTCCCCGGCGTGGCCGACGAGATGCTCGATGCCAAGGGCGAGATCAAACCCGTCTGGCAGAATCTCATCGCCCATCTGAGCCGCCTTTCGGAAGGCGATCTTTACGAGCGTTTTGCCCGCGCCGACCGTTATCTGCGCGATGCCGGCGTCTTCTACCGCACCTATGGCGGCACCGGACCCGCCGGCACCGGCGAGCGCAACTGGCCACTCTCGCATATCCCGGTCCTGATTCAGGAAGACGAGTGGCAGAACATCTCTCGCGGCCTGCAGCAGCGTGCCGACCTGCTCGAGGCGATGATTGCCGATATCTATGGTGAAAACCGGCTGGTGCAGGAAGGTTTTCTGCCACCGCAACTGATTGCCGCCAATCCCGAATTCCTGCGTCCGCTGGTCGGCGTAAAGCCGGTCGGCGGCCACTACCTGCATTTCTGCTCCTTCGAGATTGGCCGTGGCCCGGATGGCAACTGGTGGGTTTTGGCAGACCGCACCCAGGCACCTTCAGGCGCAGGTTTCGCGCTGGAAAACCGCGTCGCCACCACCCGCGCATTCTCCGACATCTATGGTGAAACTCACGTCCATCGCCTCGCCTCCTTCTTCGGCGCCTTCCGCGATGCGCTTCAATCGCGCAAGCAATATCCGGATGACCGGATCGCCGTGCTCTCGCCCGGCCCCGCCAACGAAACCTATTTCGAACACGCCTATATCGCTCGTTATCTCGGCTTCATGTTGCTCGAAGGCGAGGATCTGACCGTCGTCAACAACCGCGTCATGGTTCGCACCGTCGCCGGCCTCAAACCGGTCGGCGTGCTCTGGCGCCGCCTCGATGCCTCCTATGCCGATCCGCTAGAGCTCGACCAGAATTCGCATATCGGTACGCCGGGCATGGTGCAGGCACTGCGCTCCGGCTCGCTGACACTGGTCAACGCCCTCGGCTCCGGCATTCTGGAAACCCGTGCGCTTCTCGCCTTTGCGCCGACCATCTGCCGTCGCCTGCTCGGCGAAGACCCGATCCTGCCGTCGATCGCCACATGGTGGTGCGGCCAGCAATCCGAGCGTGAGCATGTGGCGAAGAATATCGAGCGCATGGTGATCGGCCCTGCCTATTCCCGCTTGCCCTTCTTCGACGACAACAGTCAGTCCGTACTCGGCTCGTCGCTGCGCGAAACCGCGAAGGACGCGGTTGGCGACTGGCTGGCCAGCGAAGGCGGGAAACTCGTCGGCCAGGAAGTCGTGACCCTGTCGACGACGCCGACCTGGGTCGACGGCAAGCTGACGCCGCGGCCGATGTCGCTGCGCGTCTTCGCAGCTCGCACCGAAAACGGCTGGGAAATCATGCCCGGCGGCTTTGCCCGTATCGGCACCGGCGATGATGTCGCCGCGATCGCCATGCAGTCGGGCGGTGCAGCCGCCGACGTCTGGATCGTCTCCGACAAGCCGGTATCGAAATCGACGCTGCTGCCACCGGAAGAGAGTTTTACCCGCAACATGCCGGGCTCGCTGCCGAGCCGCGCCGCCGACAACCTCTATTGGCTCGGCCGCTATATCGAACGGGCCGAAGGCGCATTGCGCATATTGCGCTCCTGGCATCTGCGTTACGCGGAATCGGCGGATCCGAACGCGCCTCTGCTCGCCGATGTAACCCGCTATCTGAAGTCGGTCGATATGGACATGGTCAAGGCCGTGCCCGAACCGCTGCTTGCCAACATCAACAGCGCCATCTATTCCGCCAGCAATATCCGCGACCGTTTCTCGCCGGATGGCTGGCTGGCGCTGACCGATCTGGCCAAGACCGCCAAGCGCTTCCATGAAGCGGCTCAACCGGGTGATGACGCAGCTCACGCCGCAACCATTCTTCTGCGCAAGCTCGCCGGTTTTGCCGGTCTCGTGCATGAAAACATGTATCGCTTCACCGGATGGCGCTTCCTGTCCATCGGCCGCCACCTGGAGCGCGGCCTGCACATGACGCGCATGTTGGCCCACCTTTCCGGCCCGGATGCGCCCGACGGTTCGCTTGACATGCTGCTGGAGATTGGCGACAGCGTCATGACCCACCGCCGCCGCTACAACGTCAACACGGCGCGTCTCACGGTCAACGATCTGCTCGCGCTCGATCCGCTCAACCCGCGCTCGATCCTGTTCCAGCTGAACGAGATCCGCACTGAAGTGGAAAAACTGCCCAACGCCTTCGAAAACGGCCAGATGTCGCCCTTCTATCGCGAGGCCATGCGCCTTCATTCCGGGCTGGCGGTGATGACACCGGAGACGATGAACGAGGATGTCTATCGCAGGCTGGAAAAGGATCTGGAGAACCTCTCCGATCTTCTCGGCCGGACCTATTGCAGTTGAGTTGAAGGGGAGGAACGACGAATGCTCTACGACCTCTCTCTCCACATGGGTTATGCCTATGATGTGCCGGCCTCCGGTGCTCGCCATGTCATCCGGCTTCTGCCGCTGTCGCTGCCAGATCGCCAGCGCCTGATCGCAGGCTCGGTCACCGTCTCGCCGGCAACCGACGAAAGGGTCACCTTCATCGATTTCTTCGGCCAGCAGGCGACATCGGTTCTAGTCCGTGCCCCACATGACCGACTGGACATCCGCATGCAGGCCCGTGTCATGGTCGAGGCGCCGACCATGCAGGCGGATCTTTCCCCTACGCTCGACGTATTGCGCACGGAACTGGCCGAAGTCTGGTCCGTCGACCCGTCCTCGCCGCATCATTTCACGGGCTCCAGCCCCAGACTGCCGGAGGAACCGGCGATTGCGGCTTACGCGCGCGAAGCGGTGAAGCCGGGCCAGACAGTGCGCGAGATCGCCGCCGCACTCTGCACCCGCATCCATAAGGATTTCAAATACGATGCCGAGGCAACGACGGTCGACACCACGCCGAAGCAAGCCTTCAAGCTGAAACGCGGCGTCTGCCAGGATTTCTCCCATGTGATGATCGTTGCGTTGCGCAGCCTCGGCATACCGGCCGGGTACGTCTCCGGCTTCCTGCGTACCATCCCGCCGCCAGGCAAGGAACGGCTTGAAGGGGCCGACGCCATGCATGCCTGGGTACGCGTCTGGTGCGGCGATGCACTGGGCTATGTCGAACTCGACCCGACCAACAATATTCCAGCCGGCAGCGATCACATCGTCGTCGGTTACGGACGTGATTATTCCGATGTCGCACCGGTCATCGGAGTGCTTAAAGGTTACGGAAATCAGAAGGCCGATCAGGCCGTTGACGTAATTCCGGTCAAATAGACCCGTTTTGGTGCTGATTCTGGCTGATCACTAAAATGCGAGAGTTTTCCTTACGCAATTCTATGCGACTTCCTCAGTAATTAAGGGCCGCTAGTGTTTGTATGGCGCAAACATAGATCGGGGCGACCAAACCATGTCCATGCTTAAGCGACTGTCAGCTGATCGGAGCGGCAACTTCGGCATCATAACCGCAATCGTGCTGCCGGTACTGGTGGGCGCAGCAGGGCTAGCGGTAGACGTTTCAAACATGCTGCTTTCAAAGCGTGATCTGCAGGAAGCAAGCGATGCGGCATCACTCGCAGTAGCCACCTATCTTGCTCAGAATGAATCGGCCACGGAAGAAGGAGCCAAAAAACTGGCTTTGGATTTCATCAAAGGTCAGATGGCCAACTCTGTAACATCCGAAGTCGCAAACGACATCGCAAAGTCGGTGACAACGACGATCACGACGACAGCAACGTCCGATGGGAAACGCTACGATATCAATATCGCAGCAGGTTATACGCTTAAATTGACGCCTTTCATGTCGGTCTTCGGCCGGTATTCGACGCCGATCGGTGCCACCAGTTCGACGACAAGCGGTATCAGCGAGACAAAAAGCGCATTGTCCATGACGCTTGTGCTGGACGAATCCGGCTCGATGCTGGCAAACACGAATGAAAAGGTGCAGCCAGCGAAGAACTGCAGCGAGTACAACACGAACGGCAAACTCGTTTCAAACAATGCTACCTGCTACGTGAAAAAGATCGAAGCCCTCAAAACCGCTTCGAACTTGCTCTTGGATCAGCTCGACAAGGCGGACCCCAAGTCAAAATACGTCCGCACGAATGCAATTGCCTGGAGTGGCTCCATTCAGGACTCGAGTGTCTTCGCTTGGGGAACGACCAAGACCAGAAACGACGTCATCAATACGATGTCTGCCGGCGGCAACACCGAGTCATATGCTCCCATGAAAAAGGCGTATGAGGACCTCACAACAACCGGCAGTGGATCTGAAACCAAAATTCAGACCACAGCTGGGAACTCGAAGCTGACAAAATACATAGTCTTCATGACCGACGGCTCAAACAACAACTCTTCTTCCGACACCTACACCCTGCAGATTTGCACAGCAGCCAAGGCTGCTGGAATCAAGATCTATTCGATCGCGTTCATGGCGCCGACGGGAGGCCAAAACCTTCTCAATAAATGCTCAAGCGGTGCGGGCTACTATTATGCTGCAGAAAGCATGTCCGACCTGCTGAACGCCTTCAAGGCGATTGGTGAAGAAGCGAGCGCCAGCAAGACACTGCTCACGCAATGATTAGTCGCGCTCCGCGAGCCGATTGAAAATTTGGACACAATCAGAATTCAGTCAAAGCCCCGCCCCTTGCGGGGCTTTTTGCGTTCTACCGCAAGGGGCTCCAGTCACCCTCCGGCAACCATCTTCAATTCCGCCGTTGCATGCCGTTCACAACGATGCATAACTGTGCCGGTAACATTCTGCCATATCGACTGAATCGGACATTCCTCCACCCGCTCAACCGAGAACAATTGGCGACTATATGAACAACACAACTCCCCCCATCGAAATTCCCTATCCCGCCCCGCGCTCGTCCCGCCCTGAAATCATGGCGGAAGAAATCATTGAGCGCCTGACCTACCGCATCGGCAAGGACGCCAAGGTGGCCAGGCCGCATGACTGGCTGACGGCAACCATATTGGTTGTCCGGGACAGAATTATCGACAGATGGATGGAGAGTACGCGCCAGGCCTACCGGACAGGCCAGAAGCGCGTCTACTACCTATCGCTGGAATTCCTGATCGGCCGCCTGATGCGCGATGCCGTCAGCAATCTCGGCCTGATGCAGGAAATTCGCGACGCGCTGTCCTCTCTCGGTGTCGACGTGTCGGTGATTGCCGGTCTGGAACCGGACGCCGCACTCGGCAATGGTGGCCTTGGCCGCCTTGCTGCCTGTTTCATGGAGAGTATGGCAACGGTCGATATCCCGGCCTATGGCTACGGCATCCGTTATATCCATGGCCTGTTTCGTCAGCAGATGGCCGACGGCTGGCAGGTCGAGTTGCCCGAAACCTGGCTTGCCCACGGCAACCCCTGGGAGTTTGAACGCCGCGAGAGCTCCTACGAAATCGGCTTCGGTGGATCGGTGGAAACCATCGGCGGCTACGAGGATTTGCCTCGTTACGTGTGGAAGCCGGCCGAACGGGTCATCGCCATGGCCTATGATACGCCAATCGTCGGCTGGCGCGGTAATCGCGTCAATACCTTGCGCCTCTGGTCGGCCCAGCCAATCGACCCGATCCTGCTCGATGCCTTTAATGCCGGCGACCATATCGGCGCGCTGCGCGAGAGCAACAAGGCGGAATCGCTCACCCGCGTCCTCTATCCCGCCGACGCAAACCCGGCCGGGCAGGAACTGCGCCTACGCCAGGAATTCTTCTTCTCGTCGGCATCGCTGCAGGACATTCTGCGCCGCCACCTGCAGCAATATCCGGATTTCACTAACCTGCACGAGAAGGTTTCGATCCAGCTGAACGACACGCATCCGGCCGTCTCGATCGGTGAGCTGATGCGACTTCTCGTCGACATCCACGGCATGGATTTCGATGTCTCCTGGGAAATCGTCAGGCAGACCTTCTCCTACACCAACCACACCCTTCTGCCCGAAGCTCTGGAAACCTGGCCGGTGCCGCTCTTCGAGCGCCTTCTGCCGCGCCACATGCAGATCGTCTACGCGATCAACGCCAAGATCCTGCTCGAAGCCCGCAAGGAAAAGCGGTTCTCCGACACGCAGGTCCGCGCCATTTCGCTGATCGACGAAGGCGGCGAACGGCGGGTGCGCATGGGCAACCTCGCCTTTGTCGGCTCCCATTCGATCAACGGCGTCTCGGCGCTGCATACCGACCTGATGAAGGTCACCGTCTTTGCCGACCTGCACACACTTTACCCGACCCGCATCAACAACAAGACCAACGGCATCACCCCTCGCCGCTGGCTGATGCAGTGCAATCCCGGCCTCACCTCGCTGATCCGCGATGCGATCGGCGACAAGTTCCTCGACGATACCGAAGCGCTGGTCGAACTCGACAAGTTCGCCGACGATGCCAGCTTCCAGGAGAAGTTTGCTGCGGTCAAACGGGCCAACAAGGCGACGCTCACCAACCTCGTCGGCAGCCGCATGGGCATCAGGCTCGATCCGTCGGCACTGTTCGACATCCAGATCAAGCGCATCCACGAATACAAGCGCCAGCTTCTGAACATCATCGAAGCCGTCGCGCTTTATGACCAGATCCGCTCCCATCCGGAACTGGACTGGGTGCCGCGGGTCAAACTCTTCGCCGGCAAAGCGGCGCCGAGCTATCACAACGCCAAGCTTATCATCAAGCTGGCCAACGACGTTGCCCGTGTGATCAATAACGACCCTTCGGTGCGCGGCCTGCTCAAGGTCGTCTTCGTGCCGAATTACAATGTCTCGCTGGCGGAAACGATCGTGCCCGCCGCCGACCTTTCAGAGCAGATTTCGACCGCCGGGATGGAAGCGTCCGGCACCGGCAACATGAAATTTGCCCTGAACGGCGCGCTGACGATCGGCACACTCGACGGCGCGAATGTCGAAATGCGCGAACATGTCGGCGACGACAATATCGTCATCTTCGGCCTGACCGCCGACGAAGTGGCGAAGGTGCGCTCGGAAGGGCACAATCCTCGTGCCGTGATCGAGCAATCGCCCGAACTGGTGCAGGCCTTGAACGCCATCGCTTCCGGCGTCTTCTCCCCGGACGACCGTTCGCGCTTCCAGGAACTCATCGACGGCATCTATAACCATGACTGGTTCATGGTCGCCGCCGACTTCGATGCCTATGCTGCGGCACAGCGCACGGTTGACCAAATCTGGTCAGACCCTAAATCCTGGTATTCAAAGACAATTCGCAATACCGCCCGGATGGGATGGTTCTCCTCGGACCGCACAATCCGCCAGTACGCGTCGGAAATCTGGAGAGCCTGATGACAAAATCGCCGAGTGCGCTCGATGACGGGAGAGCTCCTGGAGAAATCCCGTTGTCCGAGATCGAGGCGATATTGGCAGGTAGGCATGCAAATCCTTTCGCCGTGCTTGGGCTTCACAAGCTCGGCGAAAAATATCGTGCCCGTTGCTTTATTCCCGGTGCCGAAGAGGTGACCGTGCTTTCGCTCAGCGGCGCGGAACTCGGCGAACTGACCTGCCGTCATGAGGCGGGTTATTTCGAAGGTCTCGTCGACGCGGGCCAACTCCAGCCTATCCGTTACCGCGCCCAGCGCGGTGACGTGGAATGGGCCGTGACCGATCCCTACTCCTTCGGGCCGGTTCTCGGTCCGATGGATGACTATCTGTTACGCGAAGGCTCACATTTGAGGCTCTTCGACAAGATGGGCGCCCATCCGCTCAAGCATGAGGGTGTCGAGGGCTTTCATTTCGCTGTCTGGGCACCAAATGCCCGGCGTGTCTCTGTCGTTGGCGAATTCAACAACTGGGATGGCCGCCGGCATGTGATGCGCCTGCGCCAGGATACCGGCATCTGGGAAATCTTCGCACCCGATGTTCGCGCCGGTGCCGCCTACAAATTCGAGATCATCGGCAAGGATGGCAAGCTGCAGCCCTTGAAGGCAGACCCGTTTGCACGGCGAGCCGAGATGCGACCGAAGACTGCCTCGGTAACATCACCGGAACTGGCCCAGGTATGGGAAGATCAGGCTCACCGGGAATTCTGGGAAAAGGCCGATCATCGCCGACAGCCGATCACCATCTACGAAGTGCATGCGGGATCATGGCAGCGCCGCGACGACGGATCGTTCCTCTCCTGGGATGAACTCGCCTCGCGCCTCATCCCTTACTGTGTCGACATGGGCTTCACCCATATCGAGTTTCTGCCGATCACCGAACATCCGTATGACCCGTCCTGGGGCTATCAGACAACGGGACTTTATGCACCCTCCGCCCGTTTCGGCGAGCCGGAAGGCTTTGCCCGTTTCGTCAACGGCTGCCACAAGGTCGGCATCGGCGTTATCCTCGACTGGGTGCCTGCGCATTTTCCGACCGACGCCCACGGTCTGCGCGATTTCGACGGCACGGCACTTTATGAACATGCCGATCCGCGTCAGGGCTATCACCCCGACTGGAACACTGCGATCTACAATTTTGGTCGCGTCGAGGTTCTGTCCTACCTGATCAACAACGCACTCTACTGGGCGGAAAAATACCATCTCGACGGCCTGCGCGTCGATGCCGTCGCCTCGATGCTCTATCTCGATTATTCGCGCCGCGAAGGCGAATGGATTCCGAATGAATATGGTGGGCGAGAGAACCTCGAATCCGTCCGTTTCCTGCAGAAGATGAATTCACTCTCCTACGGCACGCATCCGGGTGTGATGACAATCGCCGAGGAAAGCACCTCCTGGCCGAAGGTCTCGGCGCCGGTGCATGAAGGCGGGCTTGGTTTCGGCTTCAAGTGGAACATGGGCTTCATGCACGACACGCTGAGCTATCTCGCGCGCGAGCCGATCCACCGCAAGCACCATCACAACGCCATCACCTTCGGCCTCGTTTACGCCTTCGCCGAAAACTTCGTGCTGCCGCTCAGCCATGATGAGGTGGTCCACGGCAAAGGCTCGCTGATTGCCAAGATGGCCGGTGACGACTGGCAGAAATTCGCCAACCTCAGAGCCTATTACGGCTTCATGTGGGGTTATCCGGGCAAGAAGCTGCTCTTCATGGGACAGGAATTCGCCCAATGGGCGGAGTGGAGCGAAAGCAAGTCTCTCGACTGGAACCTTCTCGCCTATCACCCGCACCAAGGCATGCGCCGCCTCGTGCGTGATCTCAATTTCTGTTACCGCTCCAAACCCGCGCTGCACGCCCGCGATTGCGAGGGTGAAGGTTTCCGCTGGCTGGTCGTCGACGATGCGGACAACTCCGTCTTCGCATGGCTGCGCATGGCGCCGGGTGAAAAGCCGGTCGCGGTCATCACCAATTTCACGCCCGTCTATCGCGCAAACTACAGGCTTCCCCTGCCGCATGCCGGTAAATGGCGGGAAGTCTTGAATACCGACGCCGAGATCTACGGCGGCAGCGGCAAGGGCAATGGTGGCAAGGTTCAGGCTGTGGATGCGGGAGGAAGCATCTGGGCGGACGTGACTTTGCCACCGTTGGCGACAATCATGCTGGAACTCGAAAACAACGCATAGGGGAGGAGAACAATGAACGACAAGCAACGTGTCCAGCCTCTGTCTCGCGACGCCATGGCCTATGTTCTGGCCGGCGGACGTGGCAGCCGCCTCAAGGAACTGACAGATCGGCGCGCCAAGCCCGCCGTCTATTTCGGCGGCAAGGCCCGCATCATCGATTTCGCTCTCTCCAACGCGCTGAATTCAGGCATCCGCCGCATCGGTGTCGCCACCCAGTACAAGGCCCACTCGCTGATCCGCCACATGCAGCGCGGCTGGAACTTCTTCCGCCCCGAGCGCAACGAGAGCTTCGACATCCTGCCTGCCTCCCAGCGCGTCTCGGAAACGCAATGGTATGAAGGCACGGCCGACGCCGTATACCAGAACATCGATATCATCGAGGGTTATGCGACCGAATACATGGTCATCCTCGCCGGCGACCATGTCTACAAGATGGACTACGAACTGATGCTGCAGCAGCACGTCAATTCCGGTGCCGACGTCACGGTCGGCTGCCTGGAAGTGCCGCGCATGGAAGCAACCGGCTTCGGTGTCATGCATGTCAACGAGAAGGACGAGATCATCGATTTCGTCGAGAAGCCGGCCGATCCGCCAGGCATTCCCGGCAAGCCGGATTTTGCGCTCGCCTCGATGGGCATCTACGTCTTCCACACCAAGTTCCTGATCGACGCCCTGAAGCGTGATGCGGAGGTTGCCGGCTCCAGCCGTGACTTCGGCAAGGACATCATTCCCTATATCGTCGAACACGGTAAGGCCGTCGCCCATCGTTTCGCCGACAGCTGCGTCCGCTCCGACTACGAGCGCGAACCCTATTGGCGTGATGCCGGCACGATCGATGCCTATTGGCAGGCCAATATCGACCTGACCGAAATCGTTCCCGGCCTTGACCTTTACGACAAATCCTGGCCGATCTGGACCTATGCGGAACTCACCGCACCGGCGAAATTCGTCCATGACGACGAAAATCGCCGCGGTTCGGCAACGTCCTCGGTCATTTCCGGCGACTGCATCATCTCCGGCTCATCGCTCAACAAGAGCCTGCTCTTCACCGGCGTTCGCGCCAATTCCTATTCGAAGCTAGAAGGCGCGGTCGTGCTGCCGAATGTCAGGATCGGTCGCCGCGCCCAGCTTCGTGATGTTGTCATCGACCATGGTGTAACCATCCCCGAGGGACTGGTTGTCGGCGAGGATCCGGAACTCGATGCGAAGCGCTTCCGTCGCACCGAAAGCGGTATCTGCCTGATAACCCAGAAGATGATCGACAAGTTGGATTTGTGATGCAGGTACTCTCGGTCGCTTCTGAAGTCTTTCCTCTGGTGAAGACGGGTGGGCTGGCCGATGTGGCTGGCGCGCTTCCGATCGCGCTCGGCAAGCGGGGTATTTCCGTCAAGACGCTGATACCCGGCTACCCCGCCGTGATGCGGATTGTCGATAATGCCGTCCTGCGCCGCACCTTTCCCGATCTGCTCGGCGCAGAAGCCCGCATCCTCGAAATCGAACACAAGGGTCTCGACCTCCTGATACTGGACTGCCCCGAGCTGTTCGACCGGCAGGGCGGACCCTATCTTGATGTGACCGGCAGGGATTATACGGACAACTGGCGCCGTTTTGCAGCCTTATCCAAGGCGGGCGCCACCATCGCCCAGCACGGGCTGACGGGTGATCTCGGCGACTGGCGACCGGACCTCGTACATGTTCATGACTGGCAGGCGGCTCTTTTGCCGGCGTACATGCGTTATGCGGAAGAGCCGGAAGTGCCGAGCGTCATCACCGTCCACAACATCGCTTTCCAGGGCGTGTTCGATGCCGAAATTTTCCCTGCACTCGAATTACCGCCGCACGCCTTTTCGATCGACGGCGTGGAATACTACGGCAAGGTCGGCTTCCTGAAGGCCGGTCTGCAGACTGCCTGGGAAATCTCCACCGTAAGCCCGTCTTATGCCGAGGAGATCCTCACGCCTGAATACGGCATGGGTCTGGAAGGCCTGCTGCATCACCGATCAGAAGACCTGACAGGCATCGTCAACGGCATAGATACCGATGTCTGGAACCCTGAGACAGATACCCTTCTTGCCAGCACCTATTCCGCATCGACCCTCAAGGAACGGGCGGAAAACAAGCGGCGGGTGGCGGAACGCTTTGCGCTCGACATCGACGATACTCCGCTGTTCTGCGTCGTCTCACGGCTGACCGAACAGAAGGGCATGGACCTTCTTGCCGAAACGTTGGACGATCTCGTCTCCCATGGCGCGACGCTCGCCGTTCTCGGTTCCGGCGACAAGGTGCTGGAGGATGCATTTCACGCGGCGGCGCTGCGTCATCCCGGCCGGATCGGCGTGATTGCCGCCTATGACGAACCGCTCTCGCATCTAATGCAGGCGGGCTGCGACGCGATCATCATCCCATCCCGCTTCGAACCCTGCGGCCTCACCCAGCTTTACGGCCTGCGTTACGGCTGCGTGCCGATCGTCGCGCGCGTCGGCGGCCTCAACGACACAGTGATCGATGCAAGCCATGCAGGGCTTGCGGCAGAGGCAGCAACCGGCATTTCCTTCAGCCCGTTGACCACCGATAACCTTGCCCGCGCACTCCGTCGCGCCATCCGCCTTTATAAGGACGAGAAGCTATGGACTGTGATCCAGAAGCAGGGCATGAAATCCGATGTTTCGTGGAACCGCAGCGCAGCCCTTTACGCCGCGCTCTTTTCCGAGATCCTTGAAAGAAAAGGCATTTGAGTATGATCAAGACCGTCGCAACGACCCCCTACCAGGACCAGAAGCCTGGCACGTCCGGCCTGCGCAAGAAGGTTCCGGTCTTCGCCCAGCCGAACTATGCGGAAAATTTCATCCAATCCATCTTCGACAGCCTGGAAGGCTTTGAAGGCAAGACGCTGGTGATCGGCGGCGATGGACGTTATTACAACCGCGAAGTCATCCAGAAAGCGATCAAGATGGCCGCCGCTGCTGGTTTCGGCAAGGTCATGGTCGGCCAGGGCGGCATCCTTTCGACACCCGCCGCATCCAACGTCATTCGCAAATATCACGCCTTCGGCGGTATCGTTCTTTCCGCCAGCCACAATCCCGGCGGCCCGACCGAAGATTTCGGCATCAAATACAATATCGGTAATGGCGGTCCGGCCCCGGAAAAGATCACCGACGCCATCTATGCCCGTTCCAAAGTGATCGACACTTACAAGATCGCCGACACGGCGGATCTCGACCTCGACAAGACCGGCACCTTCAAAGTGGCCGGCATGGCGGTCGAGGTCATCGATCCGGTCACTGATTATGCCGAACTGATGGAACAGCTCTTCGACTTCGGCGCCATCCGCGCGCTAATTGCCAGCGGCGTACGTGTGGTCATCGACAGCATGGGCGCCGTCACCGGCCCCTACGCCACGGAGATCCTCGAAAACCGCCTCGGCGCACCGGAAGGCTCGGTCCGCAACGCAACCCCTCTGCCGGATTTCGGCGGTCATCACCCGGACCCGAACCTCGTCCATGCCAAGGAATTGTATGACGATGTGATGAGCAAAGACGGCCCGCATTTCGGCGCCGCCTCCGATGGCGATGGCGACCGCAACATGATCGTCGGCAAGGGCATGTTCGTCACACCGTCGGACAGCCTTGCAATCATCGCCGCGAACGCAACGCTCGCGCCGGGCTATGCGAAAGGTATCGCCGGCATCGCCCGCTCCATGCCAACCAGTGCTGCCGCCGACCGCGTGGCCGAAAAGCTCGGCATCGGTATGTACGAGACCCCGACAGGCTGGAAATTCTTCGGCAACCTGCTCGATGCCGGCAAGGCGACGGTCTGCGGCGAGGAGAGCTTCGGCACCGGCTCCGACCATGTGCGTGAAAAGGACGGCCTCTGGGCGGTGCTCTTCTGGCTCAACATCATGGCCGGCCGCAACGAAAGCGTCGCCGAGATCGTCAAGAGCCACTGGGCCGAATACGGCCGTAATTACTACTCCCGCCACGACTACGAGGAAGTGGATTCGGATGCGGCGAACGGCATGATGACCGCGCTGCGCGAAAAGCTGGCCTCATTGCCGGGCCAGAGTTTAGGCTCGCTGAAGGTCGCCGCCGCCGATGACTTTGCCTATCACGATCCGATCGACGGTTCCGTTTCGAAGAACCAGGGCATCCGCGTATTGTTCGAAGGCGGCAGCCGCGTCGTCTTCCGCCTGTCGGGCACAGGCACCTCAGGCGCGACGATCCGCGTCTATGTCGAACGTTACGAGCCGGACCCGGCAAAGCACGGCATCGACCCCCAGGAAGCGCTCGCCGACCTGATCGCCGTCGCGGACGAAATCTCCGACCTGAAAAAGCGCTCCGGCCGCGATGCGCCGACGGTGATTACGTAAGAGCCTGACCATAAAAGCCCGGAGATCGCAGATGAATTTACCCCCCTCTGCCCTGCCGGGCATCTCCCCCACGAGGGGGGATATTACTCGTGGCAACGCCTCGACCATCTCCAACGCATCGATTGCAGCACTCTTTGTTAAAGCAACACAGGGATCACGCCTCCAGCTGATCTCCCCCCTTGTGGGGGAGATGCCCGGCAGGGCAGAGGGGGGTATCACATGCCCTCGACACTAAATCCAAAACTCGGCGCCACCCTCACCCCGACCGGCGTGGACTTCAGCGTCTGGTCCTCGTCTGCCGAAAAGATCGTGCTATGCCTGTTCGACACTGAGAGCGGCAGCGAAACCGTTCGTCACGACATGCTCCGCGGCACCGACGATGTCCACCGCGTCTCGATCGAAGGCCTTGGACAAGGCCAGCGTTACGGCTACCGCGCCTACGGCCCCTATGATCCGGATAAAGGACTATGGTTCGATCCGGCAAAACTGCTCGTCGATCCTTATGCCAAAGAACTCGATCGCCCTTTCCAGGCAGATCACGACCTTGCGACCTATGAGATCGACACCACGAACCTTGTGCCTCAAGCTATCGTCACGCAAAACCTCGAAGCCGAAATCTCGGCTCCGCTCCTGCCCCCCGGCGGCTTCGTTTACGAGATCGCGGTAAAACCCTTCACCATCCTGCATCCCGATATTCCGGAAGAGATCCGCGGCACGGTCGCAGCCCTCGCCCATCCCAGTATTATCGCACACTTGAAACAGATCGGTGTCGATGCGATCGAACTCATGCCGATCACCGCATGGATCGACGAGCGCCATCTTCCGCCTCTCGGCCTCACCAATGGCTGGGGCTATAATCCGGTCGCCTTCATGGCGCTCGATCCACGCCTCTGCCCCGGTGGCATGGTGGAGCTGCGTGAAACCGTCACGAAGCTGCATGCAGCCGGCATTGGCGTGATCCTCGATCTCGTATTCAACCACACAGGCGAAAGCGACCGATACGGCGCAACGCTTTCTATGCGCGGTCTCGACAATTTGGCCTATTACCGCCATCTGCCGAATGATCCGGGCGAGCTGGTCAACGACGCCGGCACCGGCAACACGGTCGCCGCGGATCATCCGGTCGTCCGACAGTTGATCGTCGACACATTGCGTCATTTCGTTCGGCATGCCGGCGTCGATGGCTTTCGCTTCGACCTCGCGCCGGTTATGGGTCGCACGGCAGAGGGTTTCGATCCGAATGGCGAAACGCTGACGGCACTGTTGTCCGATGATCTGCTGAAGGATCGTATAGTGATCGCCGAACCCTGGGATATAGGCCCCGGCGGCTACCAGCTCGGCAATTTCCCCGCGCCCTTCATCGAATGGAACGACTGCGCCCGCGACGACATGCGCCGCTACTGGCGCGGCGACCAGTGGATGACCGGAGCGCTCGCCACCCGCCTTGCCGGATCATCGAACATTTTTGAAAAATCTGGCCGCACACGCAGTGTCAATTTCCTCGCCGCCCATGACGGGTTCACCCTGTTCGACCTTGTCTCCCACGAGCACAAGCATAACGATGCCAATGGCGAGGACAGCCGCGACGGCCATAACGAAAACTACTCCTGGAACAACGGAGCGGAAGGCCTGACCGCTGATCCTGCAGTACAGGAACGCCGTCGTCGTGATGTCCGCGCACTTCTGTCCACGCTGTTTGCCAGTCGCGGCACCATCATGCTCACCATGGGGGACGAAACCGGTCGTTCGCAGCGCGGCAACAATAATGCCTATTGCCAGGATAACGAGATTACATGGATGGACTGGCAGGAGCCGGATACAGAACTGGTGCGGCATACGACATGGCTTGCCGGTATCCGCAGGCGATTCTCGGTGTTTTCCGAAACGGATTTCTTCGCCGGAAACGGCGACATTGAATGGTTAGCCCCCTCTGGCCTTCCCATGCAGGTATCCGATTGGGAAAATGCCGAGAACCGGCTGATAGGCATGATCGTTGCGACAGACGATCGCTCATCGGACAGCTCGACTCGTCTTGCAATCCTCTTCAACCGGGGCCATGAAGATGTTGAGTTTATTCTGCCCGGCAGCGGCTGGCAGGATCTGCTTTCGGATAAGCCTTGGACGAACCTCCTTCCTTCCCGCTCCGTCAGCTTCTGCCTGAAAGGGTAATGTTGCGGCCCACGGGCAATAGCTTAAAACGACGACAAAGCGGTGTGTTGCATGCGTGAGATTTCGCTGGCCGACGTGCCAGGACTTGTGGGCCAGGAACTCGGCGTTTCGGACTGGATCACCGTCGATCAGACGATGATCAACCAGTTCGCCGATGCGACGCTCGATCACCAGTTTATTCATGTGGACCCAGAGCGGGCGGCGGCCGAAAGTCCTTTTGGCGGCACGATCGCACACGGCTTTCTCACGCTGTCCCTTCTTTCCGCGATGAACTTCGGCACCGTGCCAAAGATCCGCGAGCAGACCATGGGCATAAATTACGGCTTCGATCGTGTCCGCTTCATGTCGCCGGTCAAATGCGGCGCACGTGTGCGTGGCCACTTTACCCTGTCCGACTGCCGTTTCCGGGGCGGCGGCATGCTGATGACCACCTATGAAGTTTCGATCGAGATCGAAAACGAGAAGAAACCAGCACTGACCGCCACCTGGATCACCATCGTGCAGTTTGACCCTAAGGATCGGCCGGAAGGCGTCTAGAGCCTTTCCGCCTTTCTCCGAAACGCGAAACGGCTCTATCTCTTTGTTTTGACGCAATTCCGGACGCAAAACCGGTTCCCACTTTTGCTGGAATTGCTCTAGTCAAAGGTAATGACGTGGCGGATGACCTTGCCTTCATGCAGTAGGTCAAAAGCCTCATTGATCTCCTCCAGCGGCCCGGTTGATGACAGCAACCTGTCCACCGGCAGCTTTCCACGTCGGTAAAGGGCAATAAAGCGGGGTATATCCCGGGAGGGCACGCATCCACCAAGATAGCTACCAAGCACTCGCCGTTCTTCGGCCACCAGACTGACCGCCGGAATGGCGAACTGACTGACAGGATTGGCAAGACCGGCCGTGGCTGTCGTCCCTCCCCGGCGCGTAATGCGATATGCGAGATCGAAGGCCCGGGTCGAGCCGGCCATCTCAAGCGCATGATCGACGCCGCCGCCGGTTGCCTCGCGAATCTTTTCGATTACATCCACATCGCCCGCCAGAAAAACATCCGTAGCACCGAGTTTAAGGGCGACCTCCAGTTTTTCCGCATCAAGATCAACGGCAATCACCCGCTCCGCGCCACTCGCAAGCGCGCCGAGCACGGCAGCGAGTCCGACGCCGCCGAGACCGACCACGGCAACGCTCTGACCTGCCTGTATCTTGCAGGTATTGACGACCGCCCCCACTCCCGTCAGCACCGCACAACCGAACAATGCGGCTTCCGCCAGGGGCAAATCACGATCGATCTTTATTGCCGAGTGACGGGAGATAACCGCATGCGTGGCAAAACCGGATACGCCGAGGTGGTGATTGACAGGAACCTCATCGCAAATCAGCCGCCGCTCTCCCGATAGCAGCACACCCCTGCCATTCGCCTCAGCCCCCGGCACACAAAGTGCCGGACGGCCCTCGGCGCAGGCAAGGCAATGGCCGCAACTCGGTACGAAACTCATCACCACATGATCGCCCGGCACCAGATCATGTACGCCCGGACCGACGGCTTCGACGACACCGGATGCCTCATGGCCAAGCGCCATCGGCATAGGCCGCGGGCGGTCGCCATTGATGACTGAAAGGTCGGAATGGCAAAGCCCCGCCGCACCGATGCGCACCAGCACCTCTTCACGCCTAGGCGGATCGAGATCAAGTTCTTCTATGGAAAGCGGCCTGCTTATTGCAAAAGGCGGTATGACAGGCGATTGCCGCAGGACGGCTGCACGTATCTTCACGAACTCCTCCCAGAGTTTTGCCTGAAGAGACTAGCCGCCGGATGGCAGCGGCTGCAATAGCAATACACCTGTCAACTCAGATCCAGCATCATCATGCCGAGAAGTGGCGGAACGGCAGCACCGATCAGGATTGGAGCGGTTCGCGAAGCACTGAGCCCGACGATCGTACCGGCAATGCCGGACGCAATCAACGCCGCAATCGGCATGGAGAGATCACGATCGATGCCGGGCGCGAAAGAGGCCAGAAGCGCGGCCAATGCTGCGGCCCCACCGACAAGCAGCCCCTTCCAGAGTTCGACACCCGCCAGTTTGGCAGCAATGGCACCGCCGGCAATCGCCGCCGCCAGCCCAAGCACGATCCATTGAGTCTCCGGCATAGAAAAACCCTCCCGTTTTGACCCGGGAGGGTGCGATATCGATAAGCCAAGATCAAGTTAGGCTATGGTCGAAGACCGGATGGTCACAGCGCCGCATCCCGCGCGCCTTCGCTCAGAAGGCCGAAGGCATAGTCGGAGAAAGACCGCCAGACTTCTACCCGGAACGTATTCTCCGCGGTCCTGAGCAGCACGATTTCCACCTTGCCGAACAGCGTGCGCGAGCAGGCCCCGATCGGGAAAGCGTCGAGCGAGAGATCCAGCGCGCAACCGGCGTTGAGCGTAGCGGCAGCCCCCGGACCAGACACAAGGATAGCTGTGTTTCGATGCGAGATATCGGTCGCTGAATGCACCACGTTCGAACTCGCGGCAGCCTGTGTGAGGCTGCTTCCGATGCTACCGCCGCCGTCTGCAAACACCAGCCACTCATCCGGCCCGATCCATAGCGCGGTGCGCCCGTTAGCAGAGGAGGACGTCTTCGGCTTCACCGGCAGGTCGAGGCCAAGTGCTGCAGACAATGCAGACACATCCTCGGCGCCTACACGCAGATTGATCCGCTCGGCAGGTTGCGCCGGCTCCAGCCGCACAGCGGCAGAACCGCCGTGAACACCGGAAAGTGGAAGGCTACGGGTTGCGATATTGGAATCAAGCTCAGCCATTGATGCGGCCTCCTTCCTTGTCGAAGAACACCATGTCAGTCACTTCGACGGCAATCGTCTTGTCGGCCATTGGCACATAAAGCGTCTCGCCCATCCTAGACCGTCCCCCGGCAACCAGCGCGATCGCGATCGAGCGGCCGAGATTTTCCGACCAGTAGGACGAGGTGACGTGACCGAGCATGGTCATCGGTTTCGGCTGGTTCGGATCGGCAACAATCTGCCCACCCTCCTCCAGCACTTCCTTGGGGTCCTTGGTCATAAGCCCGACGAGTTGCTTGCGACCTTCGCGCACAAGGTCGGGACGCTTCAGGCCACGGATACCGACAAAGTCCGTTTTCTTCTTGGAGACGGCCCAGCCATAACCCGCGTCATCCGGCGTCACCGTTCCGTCCGTATCCTGCCCGACGATGAGATAGCCCTTCTCGGCGCGCAGAATATGCATGGTCTCGGTACCGTAGAGGCAGGCACCCATGCTTTGCGCCCGTTCCCAGATCGCCTTCCACACTGCTGCGCCGTAATCGGCAGGCACGTTGATTTCGAAGCCCACTTCCCCGGTGAACGAGACACGGAACAGTCGCGCCGGAACGCCCATGACCGTGCACTCGGCAACGCTCATATGCGGGAAGGCCTCGTTGGAAAGATCCTGCCCCTCGACGAAAGGCTCGATGATCTCTCGCGCCTTCGGCCCCTGCACCGCGATCACCGCCCATTGTTCGGTCGTCGAAGTGAGCCACACCTTCAGATGCGGGAATTCCGTCTGCAGATAGTCTTCCATATGGTTGAGCACGCGCGGCGCACCGCCGGTCGTGGTCGTCACATGAAAACGGTCTTCCGCCAGACGCCCGACGACGCCGTCGTCATAGATGAAGCCGTCCTCGCGGGTCATGATGCCGTAACGGCATTTTCCCGGCTTCAGCGTATCCCATGCGTTGGTGTAGAGGAGGTTGAGAAATTGAGCCGCATCCGGCCCGACCACCTCGATCTTACCGAGTGTGGAGGCATCGAAAATGCCAGCGACATCGCGCACCGTCTTGCACTCACGGCTGACGGCCGTGTGCATATCCTCGCCGCGTTTGGGGAAATACCAGGCGCGTTTCCAGTTGCCGACGTCCTCGAACTCGGCACCTTCCGCCTCTTCGAGCGCATGCATCGGCGTCTTGCGCGCCGGATCGAACAACTCGCCGCGCGAATGGTTGATCAGCGTGCCATAGGTCACCGGCGTATAGGGCGCGCGGAATGTGGTGAGACCCACCTGCGGGATCGGTCTGCCGAGCATCTCCGAAGCGATTGCCAGACCATGCATGTTGGACAGCTTGCCCTGGTCGGAGGCCATGCCATTGGTGGTGAAGCGCTTGATATGCTCGATCGAATGCATGCCTTCGCGGACGGCAAGACGAATGTCCTTGGCTGTCACGTCATGCTGGAAGTCAACGAACGCCTTTACGGCATGGTCCGGGCCGGCTCCTTCAGCCGCACCGATCATGCCACCAGTCCACTCGAACCGGTTCTCGCCGGAAAGCGCTATCCTGCCACCGCCTGCCGTGATTGCTTCGTCGATCAGCTCGGCGAGATTATCCGTACCGTTGCAGCCACCTGCCGACACTGAATTCTGCGCGTAAACATCCGGCACGAAACGCTGATTAGCCTCGTCGAATTTCAGCTTGCCGCGCGACTGCGAGAACAGGTGCACGGACGGCGTCCAGCCTGCGGAGACAATCAGCGCATCCACCTTGATCTTGCGGCGATCGAAATTGCCGTTGCGGGCAACCGTCATCGAATTGATCCGCAGACGACCCGACGTGTCGACCACGGCGTGCCCCGTCAGAACATCAATGCCGAGCTTGCGGGCTTCCGCCAGCACCGCCTCGCCTGGCTTGTCGCGGCTATCGACGATCGCGGCGATAGAAACCCCGGCACGCTTCAGGTCGAATGCCGCTTCATAGGCGGAATCATGAGCGGTGTAGACCCCGACATTATGGCCAACCGTCACGCCGTGATGGTTGAGAAAACTGCGCGCCGCAGATGCCAGCATGATGCCCGGCCGGTCATTGTTGGCGAACACCATGTGCCGCTCGATCGAGCCCGTCGCGAGGATCACCTTTTTCGTCCGCACCTGCCACAAGCGTTCGCGCGGCGCATCCTTGGTTGGCTTGGCGACATGGTCTGTGATCCGTTCGACGAGACCAAGAAAACCGTGATTGTAATAACCGAACACGGTCGTGCGGGTCAGCACCGTGACATTCGGCATGGCCTTCAGCTTGGCAGCCGTCGCCTGCGCCCAATCATAACCGTTCTGGCCGTCGATCGTCGTCGAAGCGTCGTAATGCAGTGCCCCGCCGACTTCCGGCTGCTCATCGACGAGAATGATCTTTTTACCCGTCGCAGCAGCAGACAGTGCCGCCGTCAAGCCCGCCACACCGGCACCGGCGATCAGGACATCACAATGCACATAACGGCTGGCATAATGATCCGGATCTTCTTCCGTCGGCGAAACACCGAGCCCCGCCGAGCGACGGATGATCGGTTCATAGATCTTAGCCCAAGCCTCTTTCGGCCACATGAAGGTCTTGTAGTAGAAGCCGACGGCAAAGAAGGGCGAAAGCACATCATTGGCGGCGCCGATATCGTATTTCAGCGATGGCCAGCGGTTCTGCGAAGAGATCTTCGCACCGTCGAACACCTCCTGCACCGTTGCGCGCACGTTCGGCTGGCGGCGAGCCGCATCACGCGACACATCTAGAAGCGCATTCGGTTCTTCCGGGCCAGCAGTCAGGATGCCGCGCGGGCGGTGATATTTGAACGAACGACCGAGCAGATGCACGCCATGCGCCAGAAGTGCCGCGGCAACCGTGTCGCCCTCGAGCGCCGTATAACTCTTGCCATCGAAGGTAAAGCGGGCCGTACGGGCAGGCGTCAGGCGGCCCGCACCCTTGATGCGGAATGCGCCGGAATTGGAGGAAGCGCTCATCTCGCGTCTCCTTCCGTCTGTTCCCAGGTTTCCACGGACTTTTCCTCGGCGATTGCGGCGAATTTCTCAGCCACCGGCAGCGGCTGCTTCGGCAAGCCAGCCTTGTATGTCATCAAAAACCTGTCGCTCACCGTATCGCGCGCCGCGTTAAAGAAACGGCCGCAGCCGTGGATATGCCGCCACCGTTCATAAGTAAGGCCTTTTTCGTTGTTGCGCAGGAAGAAGAATTCGGCGAACTCCTCGTCCGAAATCGCCGCGATATTTTCCGGCCGCACGACATGCGCCTCGCCGGCCCAGCGAAACTCCAACTCCGAGCGATCTTCCTCGCAATAGGGGCAGTGGATCAAAAGCATCGTCTATCCCTATCAATCAATGAGCCACGGCGGCAGCTGCCGCTTCGTCGATCAGGCGGCCGGTGCGGAACCGGTCAAGCGTCAGGCCAGCGGCCAGCTTGTGCGGCTCGCCCTTGGCAATCAGATGAGCGAAGAGATTGGCCGAGCCCGGCGTTGCCTTGAAACCGCCGGTACCCCAACCGCAATTGACGAACAGGCCCGGAACCGGCGTCACACCCTGGATCGGCGAGCGATCCGGCGTGTTGTCGGTGATCCCGCCCCACTGACGCATCATCTTCACCCGGCGAAACATCGGGAAGAGCTCGCAGATGGCATCCAGCGTATGCGTGATGATCTGCAGCCCGCCGGTCTGGCTATAGGAATTGTACTGGTCTGTACCGGCACCGATGACCAGTTCGCCCTTGTCGGACTGCGAGATGTACGCATGCACGGTATTGGACATGACCACGCACGGAAAGATCGGCTTCATCGGCTCGGACACCAAAGCCTGCAGCGGATTGGAAGCAAGCGGTACGCGCACGCCCGCCATCTCCATCACGACAGACGAGTGGCCGGCGGCCGATACGCCGATTTTCTTCGCTCCGATAAAGCCCTTGGATGTCTCGACACCCTGAACCTCACCGCCTGTTCCGCGACGAATGCCCGTGACCTCGCAATTCTGGATGATGTGAACACCGCGATCCGCTGCAGCGCGCGCAAACCCCCAGGCAACCGCATCATGTCGGGCCGTGCCGCCGCGGCGCTGCAGCGCCGCACCGTTGATCGGATAACGCGCGGTCTTGGAAATATCGAGAACCGGCACGAAAGCCTTTGCCTGTTCCGGTGTCATCCACTCGTTGTCGATACCGTAAAGACGATTGGCATTGATATGCCGCTTGAACGACTGCTGGTCATGGATGTTGTGTGACAGCATCATCACGCCGCGCGGCGAATACATGACGTTGTAATTGAGATCCTGGCTCAGGCCTTCCCAAAGTTTCAGGGAATGCTCGTAGATGTCCATGCTCTCTTCATAGAGATAATTGGAGCGGATGATTGTCGTGTTGCGGCCGGTATTGCCGCCGCCGAGCCAGCCCTTTTCGATCACCGCGATATTGGTGATGCCGTGTTCCTTGGCAAGATAATAAGCGGCTCCCAGACCATGACCACCAGCACCGACGATGATCACATCATAGCTCGAACGTGGTTCCGGGGACGTCCACTGCGCTTCCCAGCCCTTGTGGGCGCGCATTGCCTCGCGGGCTATGGCGAAAACCGAATATTTGCGCATCGCGCCCCTCTTCCTTGCTCGGTTCCGTTGGTCATCCGACCATCAGAGACTTGGGTAGGATGATACCCATCGCAAATCAATATGCGCCGCAATGGCCATATTGCGACGCATCGGAGGATTGTTTCGACACAACGGAAAATGCCGGCAAAGATCAGGTCACCCCTGCAGCTCAACTCTTCTTCTCGCCATCAGCCCCCTTATCGGGACTTTTCCCGCCGGGCTTGGCTTTGACCGGATCATCTTTTTTCGCCGGGTTGACGGTGACGCCGGCAGAGGGACCCGACCGCGCGAGCGCGGCCCGCAATACCTTGGAGCAGAATTGATGCGTAAGCAGCGAATTGGAGGTTGAGCCCGGCCGCGATCCATCGTGACCGCTGATGCACGCAACAGTCATGGCAGACATCGCCGCATTGGGGCCGGAGGCAGGCACCGCGCCGGCCCCAGCCTTGCCCACAAGACCAAGGAGCAGATTACCATACTGACTGAGGATGATGGCATAGGCATCCTTCCCGATAATGCCGTTGGCATAGCTCTGGCATGCAGTGTAGAGGCCGTCCCTCAGCGCAAGTACCGCCTCAGCGCGCCCCTCCCCTTCAAGGACAAATTCGGAAGTCTCGGATCCGGTCTCTACGGTAGAACGTGACGACCCCGCCGGCGGCGTGATTTTAAGCGTCCGGTTGGATCCGAACGCTACGGCATAATCCGGGCTGGGCTCGCTGCATACCACGCTCGGATAGGCTGATCGCCGTCTCTCAGTGACCAACCTCAAGTTCGCCCCGCTGACCACACCCTTGGTTTCCCCGAATTGAACCGGCTTGACCGCCATATTCGGCGAACAACCGGCAAGACCGACAAACAACCCCGCACATATGATTAATCTGAACATGCTTCGCCCCTGGGCTGGCCGAGCCAGCCTCCCCTTCATGGTGAAATGACATGCGAATTGCTGCGCGCCCTGACGCAAGCGAAGTCTGCATCAGCAAAAACGGAAACGCAATCTATGGTTTTATATTTTTATAAGCACATCAAAATAGATATATTGAGACGGTGGGCGCGCCTCGTGACCGAAGAGGCGCTTTGAACCATCCGGAGAAGCTTGCATCCATTTTTCACATTAACGGCGTCGGCATATATGGACTTCCGCAGACTCATCTGTTATCTGCCTTCACCAATCGCACGGCCTTTCGCCGGGCATCACTATTTTTTCGCCTTGAAATCAGACAGTGACTGAGGCGAACAACAAACCAAAGGAACGGGATTTCACGTGCAGGTACTTGTCCGCGACAACAACGTTGATCAGGCTCTCCGCGCTCTCAAGAAGAAGCTGCAGCGCGAAGGTGTTTTCCGCGAAATGAAAATGCGCGATTACTACGAAAAGCCTTCTGAAAAGCGCGCTCGCGAAAAGGCTGAAGCTGTTCGTCGCGTTCGCAAGCTGGCTCGCAAGCGCATGCAGCGCGAAGGCCTGCTGCCGTCCACGCCGCGTCCGGCTCGTTAATCGGCCGTCTTTTCGACGCTTTTATGTGATTATGGAGCGGGGGCGACTTAGGCGCCGCCGCTTTTTTCATTGCACCGGGTCGATTGAGACTCAAACCTGCCGATACAAGGACCTGCGCCTGATGGCCGCCAAGACTTCCGTTGCTACCGATGGAATCGAATCTTCCACCCTGCCGCTCATGACCACCCTACGCTCTCGCACCCTGATTACAGGCGTGCTCGTCGGTATGGCGAGCTTGGCGGGATGCGCTACGGGGCCAACGACAACTGACGTTATTCGCGTCGATCGCGCGCAAGGCTCGCAGGAAAACATCGCCTCGCTTTCATCGGTCATCCAGTCGAACCCATCCGACCCGGAAGGTTACAACAGCCGCGGCTCCGCTTATGGTCGGGCCGGCGAATTCAAGCGTGCAGTGGACGATTTCAACCGCGCCATCCAACTCAATCCGCAGTTCTATCAGGCCTATGCCAACCGGGGGCTCGTCTATCGCAACATGGGCAAGCCGGTCGATGCGGCCAACGATTATAACCGCGCGCTGCAGATCAACCCGAATTATGACGTCGCCTATATCGGCCGTGGCAATATCTATCGCCAGGCCGGCCGCAACGACGAAGCGTTCAACGACTTCAACAAAGCGATTCAGCTGGATACGACCGATGGTCGTGCCTATCACAATCGCGGCCTGATCTATCAGGTCCGCGGTCAGCATGCCCAGGCGATCGAGGATTTTTCCAAGGCCATTTCGCTGTCGTCAAGCGCGCCGGAACCCTATAACGGCCGCGGCATTTCCTATGTCGCTCTGAACGACGACGACAATGCCTTCGCCGACTTCAACCGTGCGATCGAACTCAACGACAAAATCGCCGAATCCTGGGCCAACCAGGCACTGGTTTACGAGCGCCGCGGTGACCGCGCTCGCGCTTACAAGTCCTATTCGCACGCCGTCCGGCTCGACCCGAACTACAAGCCAGCCGTCGATGGCGCAGCGCGCACCCGTAGCGGAGGCGGCGCCTGACAGGCAGGACGTCTAATCTTTGAGACCCGAAAACAATAATGCCGCCCGAAGCTTTCGGGCGGCATTGTTAATTCTGGATTGATCGAATGAGCTTCAGCGCCAGCCGAGAGCCGGGGCGACATGCTTCAAGATGGCCTCGATCACATGGGCGTTGTATTCGACACCCAATTGGTTTGGCACGGTCAACAGCAGCGTATCAGCCTCGGCAATTGCCTCGTCCTTGCGCAGTTCCTCGATCAAGACATCCGGCTCTGCAGCATAGGACTTACCGAAGATCGCCCGCGTCTTCTCGTCGATGAAGCCGATGGAATCCTCTTCCTTGCCACCGCGACCGAAATAGGCCCGGTCGCGATCATCAACCAGAGCAAAGATACTGCGGCTGACCGAAACACGGGGCTCACGGCCATGGCCGGCCTCCTTCCATGCCTCACGATAGGCGCGGATCTGCTTGGCCTGTTGGATGTGGAACGCCTCGCCGGTCTCGTCATCCTTCAGGGTCGAGCTCTGCAGGTTCATCCCTTTCTGTGCGGCCCATATGGCGGTTGCATTCGAACCGGCACCCCACCAGATACGCTCACGCAGACCTTCCGAATGCGGCTCAAGCCGAAGCATGCCCGGAGGGTTGGGGAACATCGGACGCGGATTGGGCTTGGCAAAACCTTGCCCTCTCAATACGTCGAGGAAGACTTCGGCATGGCGGCGCCCCATATCAGCGTCCGTCTTTCCCTCTTCCGGTTCATAACCGAAATAGCGCCATCCATCGATGACCTGCTCAGGCGAACCGCGGCTGATACCCAGCTGCAAACGTCCTTTCGAAATGAGATCGGCGGCGCCGGCATCTTCCGCCATGTAAAGCGGGTTCTCGTAGCGCATGTCGATAACACCAGTACCGATCTCGATTTTGCTGGTTCTGGCACCAACGGCCGCAAGCAGCGGAAAAGGCGAAGCGAGCTGCCGGGCGAAATGGTGAACGCGGAAATAGGCGCCGTCGGCACCCAGCTCTTCAGCAGCAACAGCAAGGTCGATGGACTGCAGAAGCGTATCGCCAGCCGAGCGGGTCTGCGACTGGGGTGACGGCGTCCAATGGCCGAAAGAGAGAAATCCGATCTTCTTCATGAGGCACTCCGGCATAAGCGTGTGAAATGATATTGACGCTTACATGGCATGCCGGAGTAACTTCTGTTAGTCCGCGAGTGCCGGCTTGGCCGAAACGGATTGTTCATTGATATTGAACGACGAGACGAAGCCATCGCCCGACGCCTCTTCCAATATCAGGACGACCCGCATGCCGGCTGGATCAACGGGGCCAGCAAGCCTCTATCGCAGCAGAAAAACGCCGATAATGTTGAGAATGACAAACAGGACCAAACCGCCGATCAGCCCAAGGCCACCAAAGAAGCCGCCAGCCATGGCAATCAGCAAGGCGGCAATGGTCATCGCCCCCCACTTGGCAGCCGCCAGAAATGACTCGTAAGTCTGCTCATGCGCCATGTGATCCATCGGCGCGCCAATCTCTACCGGTCCATTGTGATGATCGTCCATGAGCCTCTCCCTGGTGTCCGCATATCCGGCTACCGTTGATCTGATAGCCCAACTCTCCCTGCGACCCGTATAAGTATCGGGCTATATCAGGAATACACGAACAACCGTCGAGTGCAATGGCTTGCGAGATCAGTTGGCGGAGGCGCTGCCCAACCGAAATCAGCGAAGAAATGCCATTTCCGGCGAAGTCGGCCTGCTTGCAAACCGCGCTGTTGGCAGCACCGTTAGCGGCGGCGACAGAACCATCGGCCGCTCGGCAAACATCAGGCGCCGTTCATAGGCCTCCGATTGGAAAAGCGGGAAGCGGCGCATCAGCTGCGGACGCACTTCGCGAACCCTGGATGCCAGCAGCGTCAGCTCGAACCCATATATGGGAGCAATCGTCGGCGGCACGATCGTGTCTGCGAGGAAGACCCGCCGGTAGAAGGCTGCATGCGGCGGCCGGATGTGCTGCAGAACCCGGTCGGCATCAAAGTGAATGGCCGCCATGATAGACGGGCGAAGCGTGATGTAGGGAATGGCCGGCAATTCACCGACAATATCCGGATCGACGGCAAAACGGGCCGGATCGATGAATGTCAGCCCTGCATCAAGCAGATTGTTCACCGCATCGGGAAAGACGCCGACCGACTGGCAGGTCCGATGCTCCGACGTGACGTGATGTACCCGTACCGTCGAGATCAGCTCTTCGTAGTAATAGATACCGAAGACATAGGCATGCGGGACGAAATCGATTTCATCCAGGAGATGGCTCGCCCCGACAGGCAACACGTTCTGGGCCTTGTAGGCCTTGTAGCGCAAGCGCGCCACATCCTCGAAATCCTCGTGTCCCTCAATGCGTCGATACTCGATATGGTCGAGTGCCGAGAGCAGTTTTTCGGAAAATGCTTTGTCTGAAAAACTCTGAACCACTGACATTTGGGCTACCCATCGCTATTAACGATTGATTAACCCTGAAACGGGGCGTGATCGCAATGACGAAGATCATGATTAACAGTCTTTTAAAACTTATGGTTAACAACAGGTTAACCGTAGCATTTCAGAACAGCCTACATTAGTCGGTTCATTTGCGATGAGATGAGAGGATTGATCAGCCCGCGGTACCGAAAGCGCGCGGTTCTGCGCCCTTGTCGCGGCGATTTTGTCGGCTGGCAAGCTTGCGGGCAGAAGCGGTCTTCTGGCTGAGTTCCGCAATCGCATTTGCAGGGATGGGCGGGGAGAAAATGTAACCCTGAATGAGATCTGCAAACCGGTGCTTCTTGACCAGTTCAAGCTGCTCGAACGTCTCCACGCCTTCGACAACGATCCTGAGATCGAGTTCGCGCGACAGATGCACGATACCGCTGAGGAGCTTCAGGCGACGCGACTCGGTGCCGATATCTCGCACGAAGGCACGATCGATCTTGACGATATCGATGGGCAGGGAATCGAGATAGCTGAGGCTTGAGAACCCCGTGCCGAAATCATCGATAGCGATCGTCACGCCGCTTGCGCGCAACCTGCCGAGGGTCGTGCTGACAACCACGGGTTCGTCCATAAAGCAGCTTTCGGTGACTTCCAGGTGCAGGCGCGTCGGATCGAGCTTGGAACGTGCCAGTATGTCTGCCACCAGCGGCACGATCTGACCACCACGGAGATCGTGGATGGAGAGGTTGACCGAAACAGAGATCCCGTTCTGCCAAGAAACACAATCCGCACAGGCACGTTCGAGGACGAACCTGGTGATCTCGGAAATCAGCCCCATGCTCTCGGCCATCGGAATGAAAATGTTGGGACCGATAAAGCCGCGCTCCGGATGCGACCAGCGAACCAATGCCTCGCAGCATTCCATCTCAGAGCCGTCCGGACGATACATCGGCTGGTAAACGACGGTCAGGTCTCCCTGCTCTATCGCCAGACGCAAATCGGCCTTCAGCCGCTGTTCCGCCACATAACGGGCGTCCATTTCCGGCCGGAACATCGTCAACGTTCCGTTGCCAACCGACTTTGCGTCGTTGAGAGCCAGATCCGCCTTGATCTGCCAGGCTTCCATGTCGAAGTCCTGACCTTCGAGAATCACTCCGCCGGCATTTACGAATACCGGCAGGTCGAGCCTGTCGACACGATAGCTTCCCTGAATTTCGGTCTGGATGCCGTTGATACGAACTTCCAGAGCAGCGCGATCCCTTCCGGTGGCAAAAATTACGAATTCGTCGCCGACCAACCGGCCGACGATGATCTCCTCGCCCGCTTCATGCACAAGCCGGTCGGATATCGCGGCAAGAAGTCGATCGCCGACAACATGGCCTTGCATATCGTTGACATGCTTGAACCCGTCGACGTCAAAGATGACAAAGGCAGCAAAGAGGTCGGTATTGGCCTCTCTGAGATGCCGCGCCGCAAGCTCGGCGAAGTAGCCGCGCGTCGGCAATCCCGTCAGCGTATCGTAGCGCACCAGATGCAGGATCTTTTCTTCGGCTGCCACGCGCGCGCTGACATCTTCGAACAACATGACGACGCCACCGTCGGTGCGGTGGCTGAGCGAGAATTCGAGATAGACGGTTTCCTTTAAACACAGGAGCGTCTTGCCCGCCTGCCCCGCAGACAGCTGTCCTATCTTTTTCAGGATATCATCCGAAAGCGACTGGCCGCTTCGTCTCAAGACGGTGATGAATGCTGCCCCCTTCAGCTCGTCCGCGTCCGGCAGATCAAGAAGCTCGCAGGCACGACGATTGATTACCTGCACACGACCATCTGCATCGAGCATGATCAAGGCGTGGGTCATTGTCGTGAGTGCGATATCGAGCTGGTCGGCGATCCGCGTCATTTCCCGCGAGGCCAGCACATTCTCGTAGAGGAATTCCCGCACGCCCTTCGCCATGGACTGCGTCGTCAGGCCGAACGGGATCAGGAAAAGCGAGATGAGAGCGAGATAGATGTCGCCCGTCAGCAGGCAGGCGAGGACCAGCGGCAGGCAGCAGCCGATTGTCTGGAGCGCAACCGCACGGGCGGAACCGTAATTTCGGCCAACGATGGAGACCATCGAGGCCATCGTGACGGCGATGCACATGAATGCCGCCAGCATATCCTTGAGCACAAGGACCGCATAGGCACTACCAATGCCGAGCACGAACGCGGTGGCAGCCGCGCCATGAACATAGCGCGATTCCCACGCTTCGATTTCGCTCTTGGAAAGCTGGCTGTGGTCGATCAGGCTGAACCGGCGGAACCAGTAGATGCGATAGCCGAATACGGTGATGAACACCGCGATCATGAGGAGATAGAATCGGGAACCGGTCGTAGCAAAAATGATCGCGCAGGACAGGATATGGACAACCATTCCAGTCCATAATGTTCCACGGTTCTTGAATAGCGATTCGACGAACGGCAGATACAGCTCTGTCGGTAGCGTCTTCGCTTCCAAATCCTTCATCGGGTCTCCACCGGGTCTCATTCCCTTGGCTTTCGCGCGACACTGAAGAAAATCTTTTAAGATTTGATTGTTGCTCAGTTTAACCCCTTCGACTTTGGGGGGTGAACATCCAAACGTGTTCAACGAAACGTAAAGCAAGAGCGCCATATTCGAGATACCGAAAACAACGTTTCTCAGCGCAAGGATCGACGCAGGAAGCATTTCGGAGTCGCCGCCTTGAGGGCCGCCGCCAATTCGCGTTAGTCGTTTCCGCTTTTCTTTCCTTAGACCTTCGTTTACATCGCCACCAAAGAACAGGCGGGATAAAAGGACCTGTTGGGAGTGGGAACGAATGAGACTGTTATTACGGTTTAGCGGCCTGATAGACCGCTTGAGCGAAGTGCTGGGAAAATTTTCCGGTTACCTCGTGCTGGCCTGCTGTTTGATCAGCGCGGGCAACGCCTTCATCCGTTACATGTTCAACTACAGCTCGAATGGCTGGCTTGAGATCCAGTGGTATCTCTTCGCCTTCATCGTACTGATCGGCGCCTCGCATACGTTGCGCCTGAATGAACATGTACGCGTAGACCTTATCTATGGCGCCGTTTCGGATCGCACGCGGCTGTGGATCGACACGCTCGGCCTGATCATCTTCCTCATTCCGGCCTGCCTCTATCTCGCATGGCTTTCCTGGCCGTTTTTCTCTCTCTCTTTCCAGCAGGGCGAGATGTCCTCCAACGCCGGCGGCCTTCTTCGCTGGCCTGTCAAGCTTGTGATTGTCGCAGGTTTCGTGCTGCTCGCGCTGCAGGGGTTCTCCGAATTGATCAAGCGGATCGCGGGGCTTACGGGCACCCTTGAGGTCGACACGACCTACGAAAAACCGCTTCAATAAGGCACCGGGGGATTAAGCCATGTTCGCATTCGGCATAATGCCGCCAGCCATGTTCCTGGGCATGATCATCTTCATGCTCTACGGTTTTCCGGTCGCCTTCTCTCTGTCGGCAGTCGGCCTGTTTTTCGGTCTGCTCGGCATTGCCACCGGCCACTTCGAGTTCGCTTTCCTGCAGGCGCTGCCGTTGCGCATTTTCGGCATCGTCTCCAACGACCTGTTGCTTGCCATCCCGTTCTTCACCTTCATGGGGGCAATCCTCGAGCGCTGCGGCCTGGCGGAGGATCTGCTGGAGGGCACGGGCAAGCTGTTCGGCGCCATTCCGGGCGGCCTTGCCTATGCGGTGATCATCGTCGGCGCCATTCTCGGTGCAATTACCGGCACCGTCGCAGCATCAGTCATCACCATGGGCGTGATCTCGCTGCCGATCATGCTGAAATACGGCTATAATCCACGGCTCGCGACCGGCGTTATTGCTGCGTCAGGCACGATTACCCAGGTCATCCCGCCGTCTCTCGTTCTCATCGTGCTTGCAGACCAGCTCGGCCGTTCGGTCGGCGACATGTATCTCGGCGCGATCGGGCCCTCGATCCTCCAGGTCCTGATCTTCCTCGGCTTCATCTTCGTCCTGTCGATCGTCCGCCCGAAGGATGTCCCGCCTTTGCCACCGGAGGCGCGCGGCGAGTTGAATGCAGCCCTCGTCATGCGTGTCCTCTGGGGCATGGTGCCGTCGGTCGTGCTGATCTTCCTCGTGCTCGGCACGCTTTTCCTCGGTCTTGCAACTCCGACGGAAGCCGGTGCTCTCGGCGTTGTCGGCGCCATGGTGCTGGCCGCGCTGCATCGCCGCCTCACATGGGATCTCATCAAGCAGGCAATGCATTCCACCATGACGATCACCTCCATGGTGGTCTTCATCCTGGTCGGCGCCACCTGCTTCAGCCTTGTGTTCCAGGGCATGGACGGCGGCCTGTGGATCGAGCATCTGCTCTCTCACATTCCAGGCGGCGCGCTCGGCTTCCTGATCTTCGTCAACATCTTCATCTTCTTCCTCGCGTTCTTCCTCGATTTCTTCGAAATCGCCTTCATCGTCCTGCCGCTTCTGGCGCCCGTCGCCCAGTCCCTCGGCATCGACCTGATCTGGTTCGGCGTCCTGCTCTGCGTCAACATGCAGACGAGCTTCATGCACCCGCCCTTCGGCTTTGCACTCTTCTACCTGCGCTCGATCGCGCCGAAGACCGTCAAGACCAAGGATATCTATCTCGGTGCGATCCCATGGCTCGGCATGCAGCTCATCCTCGTCGCCATCATCATCTTCTGGCCCGAATCCGTCACCTACTGGCTGGACAAGGCACCGGATGTGGATTTGAACACGATCAAGATCGAGGTTCCGGGCTTTGGCAATGACAGCGGCGGAAATGGCATGCCGAACTTCGGCCTGCCGCCCATGGACGGCGCGCCGGCCCAGCCTGCTGCTCCCAATCTGTCCGAACCACCGAAATTCAACTAATATCAAAGGCCCGGCATCGAACCGGGCCTTTTCTTATCCAGAACGCAGAAACCCCGAAGCCTAGCTCCGGGGTTTCTTTATTCTCACGATCAGAGGTCGATGATCAGAGCTTGCCGTTACGCTGCTGGATCATCATGAACGTGTCGAACGTGTATTCCGACAACTGCATCCACAAGTACCCCTCCTTCTTGAAGGCGACCTGATCCTCATAGACCTTCTTGAAGTCCGCATTCGTTGCCGAGATCTCTTTGTAGACTTCGAGCGCGGCGTTGTAGCACGCTTCAAGGATATCCTGGCTGAAGGGCCGCAGCGTCGTGCCTTGCGAGACGATCTGCTTGATCGCGGTCGGGTTTTTCTGGTCGTATTTCGCCATCATGTTGGTATTGGCAAACGCGCAGGCATCGGTCAGCGCCGCCTGATACTGCTTCGGCAGATTGTTCCATTTGTCGAGGTTGATGAAGGAGTGGATCGTCGGCCCGCCTTCCCAGAACGCCGGGTAATAATAGTATTTTGCAACCTTGAAGAAACCGAGCTTGTGGTCGTCATAAGGCCCCACCCACTCAGCAGCATCGATCGTGCCTTTTTCGAGGGCCGGATAGATATCGCCGCCGGCGATCTGCTGCGGCACGGCTCCGAGTTTCTCGAGCACCTTGCCGGCAATCCCGGCGATACGCATCTTTACGCCCTTGAAGTCGTCGACGGTGTTGATTTCCTTGCGGAACCAGCCCCCCATCTGCGCCCCGGTATTGCCGGCCGGCAGACCGTAAATGTTGTGCTTGGCATAGAACTCGTTCATCAGCGTGTTGCCGTTACCCTGGTAGAACCAGGAATTGGTCAAGCGCGCATTCATGCCGAACGGAATTGCCGTCCCGATCGCAAATGTCGGATCCTTGCCGACGAAATAGTAAGAGCAGGTGTGGCACATCTCGACCGTTCCGGACGTGACTGCGTCAGCCGCCTGCAAGCCGGGCACGATTTCGCCGGCGGCGAAAGGCTGGATGGTAAAGTTGCCATCCGTAGCCGCCGCGACATGCTTGGAAATGTCGTCCGCGCCGCCATAGATCGTATCGAGCGATTTCGGAAACGACGACGTGAGACGCCATGTAATCTTGGGATTGGCCTGAGCGATTGCAGGTGCAGCCAGAGATCCGGCGGCAAGCGCGCCAGCTCCGGTGACTGCAGCTTTCTTGAAGAACTGACGACGATCCATGAATATCCTCCCGATCACGATCGACTTCCGGCGCATCCTCCAATCCGCCGGACATCATCGATGAGGTAAACATGTTGCCTAAAGGCTTGCAAGCGAGGGGAAACGCAAACGAGGGGTTGAAGTGCCAATAACGAATTAGACTTTCGTCTGTAGTGTTCGAAACTCTAATTATAAATTGTTTTCAGCAGGATATGCCCATTATTTCGGCAGCCACAGATTTATTCGGGAAAGCTCCGTACTGGATACACTTACCCGTGCAGGAACTTCTCACTCTCTGCAGCACGCTTGCTCCGCTGCACACGAATGAAATCGCGTGGAATGACGTAGGCACCGGCCAGCCACCAGAGAATGACAAGGCCAGCGACATAGGGCGAAAGAGCGGCAAACATGAGAGGTCTCCTTTTGATTGGACCACCTGTAACCTCCTCCCGAAGAGCAGATCGCTTCATGACATAGCTCAAGAAATGAGAAGATAATTTGGGCGGTGACACCATAGATCCTTGCATCTATTTCTCGTCACACTGCGACTGGTTTTGCCACCTCAATTCCTCTAGCAATTGGCGGCGTTCTCTGTTTCTCTGGCTTCGTCCCATCAATTCGGAACCACCATGGCCTCTCATCTGCCAAAATCCATCGTCGCCGTCCCTGCCGATCTTCGTGACATTGAAGGTGCCGCCTGGCACGCCGCCCCGAACCAGTATGTGTCGGCTGCGCTGAAAGTCGCCGACGTCATGTCCTTCATCGTGCCGGCTTTCGAAAAAGGCAATGATGCCGATGCCATTCTCGACAGGGTCGATGGCGTGTTGATTTCCGGAGCCGTCAGCAACGTCCACCCTTCGCTTTACGGGAAAGAGGCAACCGAAGCCGACGGGCCGTTCGATCACGGCCGCGACGCGACCTCGCTGCCACTCATTCGCCGCGCCATTGAACGCGGCATTCCGCTTCTCGCTATCTGCCGGGGCATCCAGGAACTGAATGTTGCTCTCGGCGGAACGCTGGCAAGTGAAATCCAGGATCAGCCGGGCATCTGGGATCATCGCAAGCCCGATGTTTCGGAACGCGACGGCATGTATGCCATCCGCCAGCCGGTTATTATCGCGGAAGGATCCTGCATCGCCCGTTATCTCGGAACAGCAGGCGAAGTGCAGGTAAACTCGCTGCACCGCCAGGCCATTTCCGAAACGGCGCCGAGACTGCAGGTCGAAGCCCGCGCCGAGGACGGCACGGTCGAAGCCGTATCGGTTATCGATGCGAAGAATTTTGCCGTCGGCGTGCAATGGCACCCGGAATACTGGGCCGAGACGGACGCGCCGTCCCGCGCCCTCTTCGAAGCGTTCGGCGATGCCGTTCGCGCCTATGCCGCCCGCAAGGCAACGCCAGCAGGCGCAGCCGCATAATTCGCTTAGGCCTTGGCGAGATCGCGAAGCGGCTTGTAGGGCGACGTCGACTGGCGGATGCGCATTTCCGGCTTGATAAGGTGCAGGCCATCCGGCTCGTGGCTTCCGGCCAGACGGTCAAGCAGCGCACGTGCAGCAAGCCGGCCGACATCCGCCTGCTGGTTGGAAACGGTCGTCAGAGACGGCGTCGAAATCGACGCCTGCTCCAGATCGTCATAACCGGTGACGGAAATATCCTGTCCGGGAATGAGCCCTGCACGGGCAATACCGTTCATCAGTCCGATCGCCACGAGATCATTCCAGCAGACGGCCGCCGTCGGCTTTTGCGGCAGAGAGAGGAAATTCACAGCGGCCTCGAACCCGCCCTGCATGGTACGCGGACCCGGAATGCGCAGGCTTGGATCGACATCGATGTTGGCCTTGCGCAGCGCGTCGACATAACCCTGGTAACGGTCGCGACCGGTGGAGGTCTGGTCCGTACCGCCGATCATCGCGATCACCCGGTGACCAAGTCCGATCAGGTGATTTGTTGCAAGCGAGATGCCGTAGCTGTCGTCGCCACGATAGGTCGGCAGGTCGACGCCATCCATCGTACGGGCAACCAGAATGGCCGGCATGCCGTTCTGTTCCGCAAGCCTGATATCCTCGACCGGCGTGCCGATCGCCGGCGACATGATCACGCCGTCACCACCCAGCTGCAGCAGCGTCTCGATGAAGGTGCGCTGCTTTTCCACCGAGTCGTAATGATTGGAGAGAATGAATGTGTGGCTGCTGCGATCAAGCTCAGTCTCGATCGCCTTGAGGATTTCACCGTAAAACGGGTTCATCACGTCATGCACGACAACGCCGATAATGCCGGAACGCGACGTTCTGAGGCTGGCAGCGCGACGGTTGTAGATATAACCGAGTGCGCGTGCCTGCTCTTTGATCTTTTCGCGCGTATCAGCTGCGACGAGCGGGCTGTCCCTGAGTGCCAATGAGATTGTTGCAGTCGAAAGCCCAAGGCTGTCTGCAATCGTAGAAAGCTTCACCTTCTGCGCCATAACCCCTCCGGATTGCTTTTCTTGAAAGCCGGTTTCTGGCGCCGGCCTTGCAAACTAAAATTTTTAAATAAACAATTTAATTTGCAAGCACAATAGGCGGGGAATGGGCCGGAGGCCCGTCAGTCTTCGTCGGCTTCCGGCTGCAGGTTGTGTTCCACAGCCCTCAGCAGCTTCAAAAGCGTGCGCACCTCCTTTTCGGAAAAACCTCGCACGGCCATCGCGCCGCAATCGGCAACGGATTGCCCGATCGACTCAACGCTCTTCAGGCCATTTTCCGTGAGATGAACCTTGGTGAGCCGTCCGTCATGGCCATCAGCCCTGCGCTCGACGAAACCTTGCGCCTCCATGCGCCCGATCGTGCGGGTCATGGTCGGCGCTTTCACACCGAGTCGCGCGGCTAGCTGACCGGGCGTCTGCCCGTCGTCTTCCGAGAGTGCGAGGATAACCCCGTCCTGGCCGGCATAAAGGCCGCTATCGGAAATGCTGCGGCTGAGCGCAGTACGAACCGAGCGGGCGGCCTGGGTGATCGCCGGTGCGAGATCAGCCGCCGAAAGAGCTGCAAGCTCCTTCTTCTTGCCGGACTTCGCTTTCTTCTCGCCCTTTTTCTTGCTCATCGGTCCTGCCCGCTTTGCTTGGTGAAGGTCGCCACTATAGTAATGCGCGCTATCCATAACGAAACCGGGAAACCACCGCCAGATGTCGCATCCCAAACCGCGCTTTTGTGACAATGATCAGACACTTGAGTCCACAGAAAGACGCGACTGGATCGCGGTATTGCCCCTGGGCGCCCACGAACAGCATGGTCCGCACCTATCTTTCGACACCGATACGCTGATTGCGGAAGGTCTCGTGCAGCGACTCATCCCGTTGCTCCCACCAACTCTGCCTGTCACATTTCTTCCTGTCGAACCCGTTGGCTATTCGGTCGAACATATGCATGTCGCCGGCACCCGGACCCTTGCCTTCGACGAAGCCGTCAACCGCTGGCTCGGCATTGCCGAAGAGATGAATAATCAAGGCATCAAAAAGTTCGTCATGCTGAACGCCCATGGCGGAAATTCGCCGCTGATGACGATCGTCGCCACCGAAGCCCGCATCAGGTTCGGCATGCTGGCTGTCGCCACCAGCTGGACCCGTTTCGGCCAGCCGCAGGGCTGGATCAGCCCACAAGACAAGTCAATCGACATACACGGCGGCGACATCGAGACCTCCGTCATGCTGGCGTTATGGCCGAATAGGGTAGATATGCCAAAAGCCCAACCCTTCACCTCCAGACAGTCCGAGTTCGCCCGCGATTTCACCCATCTACGCGCTTACGGACCACATGCTTTCGGCTGGAAAATGTCGGATCTCAACCCCATCGGCGTCGCCGGCAATGCGTCGGCAGCAACTGCGGAGCGCGGCGAACAGCTTGTCGCCCATGCGGTTAAGGGGATTATCGAATTGCTGGAGGATGTGGCAAAGTTTGACGTCGACGCATTGCGATAGCGGAAAGCTACACAATATGAGAGAATGAGCTACACAAAGGTGCTCGAAGATGACGCTCAACATTCGCAATGAAGAGGCTGACGCTCTCGCTCGCGAGTTGGCGCGCATAGATGGCACAACGCTGACGGAAGCCGTCATCACGGCATTGAGGGAAACGGTAGGCCAGCGTATCCAGCAGGAAAGGCCGAGTGAAACGGCGAGCCGCATCCTCGCGAAACGCGGCCTTGGGTTCAAAAAAGACCGCCGGCCCGTTCCGGCCGCCGCTTACCACGACCTCGACCATAATCTGGACTGACCTCAGATGTTTGTCGACGCCTGCGCGATCGTGTCCTTGATGGCGGGAGAAGAAACGGCTGAAGCCTACGAGGAGGCATTGGCAACTGCTAGATCGCCATTCACCTCTCCGCTCGCGTCATGGGAGGCGATCATCGTCCTATCCAGACCGGATCAGCTTGATTGCTCTTACAGCGATGCAATGGGAGCAGTTGTCGAATGGCTCGACGCCCGCGGCATAGAAATTCGCGAAGCCGGATCACCAAGAGAGCTATTAGCTCACGCGATATCAGTAGCGGAAACGCACGGTATCGGCAAACGACGCCTCAGCAATTTTGACTGCTTCCATTACGCATATGCCAGGGTGACGGGCAATCCGCTGCTGACACTGGATCAACTGCTGCGCGAGACTGACGCCATCACCTTGCCGTAACGTGATTTTATAACATCGAAACCCTTTGAACTCGTTCCGCCTTACCCTTATATGGAGCGGACGATTTCTGGCGCCCCGTGCCAATGCCATTCGGCGCAAGCCTTTAACCTTCGAGGTTTCCCTATGACCGACCACACCACCGAAGCTCCAGCAGCAAAGCCCATTCCCGTTACCGTGCTGACCGGATATCTCGGCGCCGGCAAGACGACGCTTCTCAACCGCATTCTCTCCGAAAGCCACGGCAAGAAATACGCCGTCATCGTCAACGAATTCGGCGAGATCGGCATCGACAACGACCTGATCGTCGAGTCGGACGAAGAGATTTACGAGATGAACAATGGCTGCGTCTGCTGCACGGTGCGCGGCGACCTGATCCGCGTGGTCGAAGGCCTGATGCGCCGTCCGGGCCGTTTCGACGGCATCATCGTCGAGACGACCGGTCTTGCCGATCCCGTCCCGGTCGCCCAGACCTTCTTCATGGATGACGACGTTCGCGCCAAGACCGAACTCGACGCCGTGGTCGCGCTGGTCGATGCCAAGCATCTGCCGCTGCGCCTGAAGGACAGCCGTGAGGCCGAAGACCAGATCGCTTTTGCCGACGTCGTTCTCATCAACAAGACCGATCTCGTCACGCCGGAAGAACTGGCGATCGTCGAGGATGTCGTACGCGCCATCAATCCGACGGCTCGCATCTACAAGACCAGCCGCTCCGGCGTCGATCTCTCCCGCGTGCTTGATCAAGGCGCATTCAATCTGGAGCGCGCACTCGAAAACGACCCGCACTTCCTCGATCATGACCACGAGGATCACGTCTGCGGTCCGGACTGCGATCATGACCACCATCACCACGGCCATGATCACCACCATCATGATCATGACCACGATCATCATCACCATGATCACGGCCACCACCATGGCCATCATGATTCCATGTCGCCGATCCACGACATCACGGTGAAGTCGATCTCGCTGCGCGGCGGCGAAATGAACCCGGATCGTTTCTTCCCCTGGGTCCAGAAGATCACCCAGACGGAAGGCCCGAACATCCTGCGCCTGAAGGGCATCATCGCCTTTTCCGGTGATGATGAGCGTTACGTCATCCAGGGCGTTCACATGATCGTCGAGGGCGATCACCAGCGTCCGTGGAAGGATGGTGAGAAGCGCGAAAGCCGCCTCGTCTTCATCGGCCGCAATCTGGATTTCGCCAAGATCGAGCAGAGCTTCCTCGCCTGCCAGGCGACCGCCAAGACACCGGCCTGACATCGGCTGCAGATTTCAATATAGAAAAACGGGCGTCGGAAACGGCGCCCGAAAACCATATGGATAGTGAACCAATGTCTCGAATGATGGCCGCCTGATGCCGACAGTTGCACCGCTCGATATTGAAGGCCACGTCGTCTCCACGCATTTCCTGGGCGACATTCCCTTTTTTGCCACCGCTGCCGGCAGCATTCATCGTCTCGATGGCGGCGAAAAGGTGACCGAGGCGCATCAGGGGCTTCTGACCTGCATTCGCGATCCCTTCAGCGCCACCCTGCTTTCGGGCGGCGAAGACGGCAAGGTCGTTCGCATCGGCCACGACGGCACGACAACGGTGCTGGCAGAAGTGCCGCGCAAATGGATCAGCGTCATCGCTGGCGGTCCGCAGAATGCCGTTGCCTATGCCGTCGGCAAGACGAGCGCCGTGCGACAGGGCGATGGTTCGGTCAAGGAATTCACCGAGGAGCGAAGTGTCGAGGGCATCGCCTTCGCCAACAAGGGCCTCCGGATCGCCGCCGCCCGCTATAATGGCGTCTCGCTGCACTGGGTCGGCACCAACGCACCGGCAGCCGATCTGGACTGGAAAGGTGCCCATACCGGCGTCACCTTCTCGCCGGACGGCCGCTTCCTCGTCACCACGATGCAGGAAAACGCGCTGCATGGCTGGAAGCTCGACGGCAAGGCCGGTGAAAACCGCCACATGCGCATGACCGGTTATCCCGCCAAGGTGAAATCACTGTCCTGGTCGGTAAAGGGCAAGTGGCTCGCCTCCTCGGGTGCACCCGCCGCCATCGTCTGGCCCTTTTCGTCGAAGGACGGCCCGATGGGCAAGGCCCCGATGGAACTCGGCACCCGCGCCAATATCATGGTCACCCAGGTCGCTTTCCACCCTGCGGAAGAAGTTCTCGCCATCGGCTTCATCGACGGCATGATCCTTGGTGTCAGGATCACCGACGAGAAGGAAGCGCTGCTGCGACGCCCGGGCAAGGGCGCGATCACCGGCCTGAGCTGGAGCGCCAGCGGCAAGCTGCTCTCCTTCGCATCTGAAGCTGGCGACTGCGGTGTGATCGACATCAGCGCATAGCTCCTCGCAGGGCCAGAGTAACAGCAAAGAATGGGTGGGGGCTCCATACTTCCCCCACCCACCCCACGGGAAAGCGTCGGCCCACGCTAATGACGTGAGGCCGGTGTTGCTCCCGGAGAGGAATTCGAAAACCAACTGCAGCCAGCTTGCTCGCTCTGGTTGTGAATTCACTCTTAATATTAGGCGCCGATAATGCAATGGAATGCCCGCTGCATAATGAACAGGTAACCCTAATATTCCGGCTTTTATTCGATATTGATCTGTCGAATGGCGATCAGACAGGCGTGACGCGGATAATATCCGCCAGAAGATCATGCAACTGGTCACGATAACCATTACGCGCAGACGGGCCGCTTTCATTCGACGTCATCACTACCGTCATGGCGAGTGACGGGATGACATAGACCATCTGCCCGCCATAACCCCATCCGAACTTGACCTCTTCCCCGCCGATCTCTCGCATGAACCACCCATAGCCATAGGCATCGCCCGAGAAACGGGAATTGGTACGTGGCATCCATGACTGGTCGATCCAGCCTTGCGAAACGACCTGCCGCCCCTCCCCGGTCTTGCCGCCATTGCGGTAAAGCTCACCAAAAGCCATCAGCGAGCGGGCGGACATCGCCATCTGGTTTCCACCCAGATAGATGCCCTGCGGATCACGCTCCCAGGCACCGATCCTGAAACCATCGACAGGCTCCAGCCAGTCGCGCGCCAGCGCCAAGGTCGACTTGGACCCGACACGGGTAAGAATGGCCGAAAGGAGATGCGTTGATGCGGTGGAATACAGCATTTCGCCGCCTGGCTCGCCATCGAACGGTTCCGACAGAGCAAAACGCACCCAGTTCGGGCTTGCCACCCAACGCCCGTAATTCGGCCCCGACATCCGCGACAGCCCCGCCTGCATCGAAAGCAGATTGTCGATCGTGACTTCGTTAAGGCGTGGGTCGGGATTGCGCGGCAGATCAGCTTCCAGGATCGGCGCGATCTTCTGCTCGGTCCCTTCCAGAAGCTTGCGGTCGATGGCGATACCGACAAGGCAGGAAATGATCGATTTCGACGCCGACTTGATGTTGGTCGAAGCGGTAAGCGAACGTCCATTGAAAGCTCGCTCGGCCAGCGGCTCTCCGTTGCGATAGACCAGAACCACCTTCAGCGGTTCAAGCCCGGCGGCTTGATCGAGAACAGTTTTCAGTGTCTCGGGCGGTTGCGGCACCGGCTGCTGCGCAAATGAGCGACCGGCGGCAAACAGGAATGGAGCGGACAGGAGTGCGGAACGGCGTGTGATCATGGTTTGAGAGATAGGGCAATGCGATTGCCGCAATAAGGCAGAACCTGCAGCCTCACGCCGAAATGAAACCCTGTGAGACGTTCCGGGCTTTGCGCTTCCTCAGATGTCCGCTTCGGCAAATATCTTCGCCACCCAATCGATAAATACCCGCACACGCGGCGAGAGCTGGCGGTTTTGCGGATAAAGAGCGGAGAGCGGTGTCGGCGGCGGCGGGAAATCCGGCAGTACCTCCACCAGTGTGCCCTCCTCGACATGCCGCTGTAGATGATAGCGCGGCGCCTGCATCAGGCCAAAACCCCGGCGGGCAAGGTCCATGACCGTATCGGAATTATTGGCCATGACACGCGCCGGCAAAGTCACATAACGCACGGCTTCCCCCACCATGAATTCGAGCGGCATGATCTGCCCGGTGCGTGAAGAAATGAAGCCGACTGCCTGATGCCCATCCAGCTCGTCCGGCGTTTTCGGCATGCCACGAACCTTGACGTAATCGGGGCTGGCGCAGGTCATCTCGCGGATCGAGCCGAGCCTGCGCATGATCAGCGAACTGTCGCTCACTTCGCCCGCCCGGATCACGCAATCGATGCCCTCGCGCACGAGATCGACGAACCGATCGCTCTGCCCGAACTGGATCTCCAGCAACGGATAGCGATCGAGAAACGACCTCAGATGCGGCAGAAGAAAGGTCTGGGTCAGCATCGGATGCCCATCCACCCGCAGAATGCCCTGCGGCTTCGCATCCCGAAAGATCGCCTCCGCCTCATCCACATCGGCGAGGATCGACAAGCAACGCTGATAGAATGCGCTACCATCCAGCGTCACGGCCACATGTCGTGTTGTCCGTTCGAGCAGTCGCGCGCCGACATCGGCTTCCAAAGTCTTGATCGCCTGTGTGGCGGTGGAGCGGGCCAGCCCCAGATCGGCGGCAGCCGCAAGAAAACTGCCCCGTTCCACCACCCGCACGAAAAGCTGCATGCGCAATAATCTGTCCATGGCAATTGTTCATCACATACAAATTGTCATGTCAAATGGGCGCCATTGTTCTCCCTGGAGATCAGCATATTTTCATGGCCAGCAAAGGAGAAACACCATGACCGACAACACGAACCGCGTAGCAATCATCACCGGCGCCTCCAAGGGGATCGGTAAGGCTCTGGCCCTGCGCCTCGCCAGGGATGGACTTGCCGTCGTCGTCAATTACGCATCGAGCCAGTCTGCAGCCGATGACGTCGTCCGCGAAATAGAAACAGCTGGCGGCAAGGCTATCGCCGTCAAGGCGGATGTCGGCACATCGGCTGGCGTCACGGCGCTCTTCGACGCGGCAGAGAAAAGCTTCGGCGGCGTCGATATCCTCGTCAACAATGCCGGCGTCATGAAGCCTTCTCCGTTGATGGAGACGGATGACGCCGAATTCGACAGGCACATCGCCATCAACCTCACCGGCACGTTCTACGGCATTCGCGAGGCCGGCAAGCGGCTGCGCGAGGGCGGCCGCATCATCAATTTTTCGTCCAGCGTCGTCGGCATGTACGGTCCAGGTTACGGCCCCTATGCCGCCAGCAAGGCAGGTGTCGAAGCCATGACCCATGTCGCATCCAAGGAACTGGGCAAACGCCGGATCACCGTCAACGCCGTCGCCCCCGGCCCGGTGGAAACCGAACTGTTCATGACCGGCAAGTCGGAAGAGCTGGTCCAGAACATCATCCGCAACATCCCGCTCGGTCGCCTTGGACAGCCTGACGATATCGCCTCTGTCGTCTCGTTCCTGGCAAGCACGGAAAGCGGCTGGGTCAACGGTCAGGTCCTGCGCGCCAATGGCGGCATGATCTGAAAAACGAATAGGAAGGAAAACCCCGATGCCGTTCGTCAATATCAAGACGCCGGAAGGCGCGCTGACCAAGGCCCAGAAGAAGGAGATCGTACACCGTACGACCGACATGCTGGTCGAATACATGAGCGAGGCCGCCCGCCCCCACACGATGGTGCTGATCGAGGAAGTCAAAGATGGTGGCTATGGCCGTGCCGACGAGATTTTCGTCATTCCTGAAGCCTATCGCGCACCGGCCGGGACCTGAGCACTCTCGGCTGAAAACAAAAAAGGCGGCGCGATAAAATCGCGCCGCACTAATACCCCCGCCCTTTTCTTCTATCAGAAGCGGTAGGTCACACCTGCACCGATCAGCCACGGATCGATCTTGGCTTTGCCCGAAAGCGGAACACCCAGCGGGCTGTTATCAACTTTCCAATCCGTTTCGAGGAAGATCTTCTTCACGTCGAAATTGATACCCCAATGCTCGTCGAGCATGTAGTCGAAACCAGCCTGTAGAGCCCAGCCGAAGTCATTCTTGACGTCGAGGTTCTTGAAGCCACCCTTGTCGGACTGATTGTAGAACATCGAGTAGTTGATACCCGCACCGACATACGGCTTGAACGCGCCGAAATCGGTAAAGTGATACTGCAGCGTCAGTGTCGGCGGCAGAAGCCAGGCCTTGCCCACATCCAGATCTGCAGCACCGGTCGTGTTGATCTTGGCATAGGTCGTGCCGAGGATCAGTTCTGCGGCAATATTGTCGGTGAAGAAGTAGCTGATATCCAGTTCCGGAATGACCGTATCACTATATTCCAGCCCGTAAGCGCTGCTCTGATCAACCGAACCGCTATCCCTGGTGATGACGCCAAGCGCGCGTACGCGCATCTGCCACGGGCTCGGAGAGGAAATCACTTCTTCTGCAACGGGCGCGACCTGGGCGGGCGCCATGTCCGCGGCTGCGGCCCCGAATGCGAAAAAGCCCGCGCTGATCCCCACCATCCAACGCGCATAGTTCCTGCTGCTGATTGTCATAAAACCTCTCCTTCCAGCCTGCCCAAATCTTCTGGAAAAGGTCTAAAACTCGTGCAGTTGCAGACACTTGATCGAGATCAAGTGTACTCATCCACTAATGAAGGAGGCGGCGATTGTTGCCTAAATGACGCAGTGGCGATGCGCCGCTGATTTCCTCTCGCTCCACGAGATGCCGCAAAGGAAAAGCCCCGTCTCCGGAACTGGAGACGGGGCTTCGGGATGATCGGAGCGGCCACGCGGCCTTTTTGCTGAATAATTCTATTTCAGGCCAGCTTGCGACCGCTCGCAACGATCATGCCCGCTGCACCTTCAAGCCAGCCTGCCTTCAGTTCCAGCGCCAGAAAACGGTCGCGCTGAAAAGGGCCTGGCATGACGAGATGCGCAGTCTTTTCGGCAAAAAAGCCGAATCTCTCATAATAGGGAGCATCGCCGACCAAGAGGATCGCTCCATGCCCGCGGTTATGCGCCTCTGCAATGGCGGCACGCATCAGAGCGCCACCGATGCCCTTGCCTTCCTGATCCTCGGATACCGCGAGCGGGCCGAGAAGCAGCGCTTCGATCGGATTGCCTTCCGGCGAAATGCCTGCCTCGATGTTCCACAGGCGAACAGTGCCGATCAGGTGGCCGTCGCCATCGCGAGCAACCAGCGCCAGACCTTCCGCCGGCAGGCGGTTGCGGCGGATCTTTTCAGACGACTTCTTGCGGCGGTCAGCACCCATGGCGCGATCGAGCAATGTCTCGCGCGCGACGACATCGGCCGGAGTTTCCATGTCGATCGTGTAGGCTTGGCTCGGCGCAAAAAATGCGCGGACAGAATCAAGAACAGTGGCCATCTTTGGGCCTCCCGCACTTAAAACCGTTTCAGACGGTATCGAGGTTTCGTTGTGGATTTGCGGCCCCCGGCTGGAGGTTCGGGAACCGCGAAACTATTGGGCGTAAGACGCCTTTAGATGACGTAAGCCTTGAGCGGCTCGAAGCCGTTGAAGGCGACGGCCGAATAGGTCGTCGTGTAGGCGCCGGTGCCTTCGATCAGAACATCGTCGCCGATCGAAAGGGAGATCGGCAGCGGATACATGTTCTTCTCGTACATCACGTCGGCCGAATCGCAGGTCGGGCCAGCCAGCACGCAGGGCTCCATCTCGTCGCCGTCACGCTCGGTGCGGATCGGGTAACGGATAGCCTCGTCCATGGTTTCGGCGAGACCACCGAACTTGCCGATGTCGAGGAAGACCCAGCGGTGGTTGTCATTGTCCGACTTGCGCGAGACGAGAACGACTTCCGCCTTGATGACACCAGCATTGCCGACCATGCCGCGACCCGGCTCGATGATCGTCTTCGGCAGGTTGTTGCCGAAATGCTTGCGCAGCGAGTTGGAGATCGCCTGGCCGTATTCCTCAGCCTTCGGGATGTCGCGCAGGTACTTGGTCGGAAAGCCGCCGCCCATGTTGACCATCTGCAGGACGATGCCCTGCTTGGCCAGCTGCGCGAAGACACGCTTGGCATCGGCCAGAGCCGAATCCCAGGCATCGACCTTGGTCATCTGCGAACCGACATGGAAGGACACGCCGTAGCTTTCGAGCCCGAGCTGGTGAGCGTAGACGAGAACATCGACGGCCATCTGTGGCACGCAGCCGAACTTGCGCGACAGCGGCCATTCGGCGCCTTCACCATCGGTCAGAACGCGGCAGAATACCTTCGCGCCCGGGGCAGCGCGGGAAATCTTTTCGACTTCCTCATGGCTGTCGACCGCGAAGAGACCGACGCCGAGCGCGAAAGCGCGGGCGATATCGCGTTCCTTCTTGATCGTGTTGCCGAAGGAGATGCGGTCGGCGGTTGCACCTGCATCGAGAGCCATCTGGATTTCGGCGACGGAAGCGCAATCGAAGCTCGAGCCGAGAGAGGCGAGCAGCTTGAGGATTGCCGGTTCCGGGTTTGCCTTGACCGCGTAATAGATCGAGCTATCCGGCAGGGCATGACGGAACGCATGGAAATTGTCGCGTACGACATCGAGGTCGACAACGAGGCACGGGCCTTCTGGACGTCGGGTCTTGATGAAGTCGAGGATGCGAGCAGTGGTCATGGGTCAGTCCCTTCGAAATCTCAAAGCTCCGGCTGCGAACCGGAGGACAAAGGACGGATAAGAATGCGCTCGGGGCCAGTAGTTGGAGACACTGGTACCGTGAGCACGCTTTACCGCGCGATATGTAGACCAACGCCCTGCCACGAGCTTTGATCCGGCTTTGTCTGCCTTGGATTGGAGGGTTGTCCCTACCGCACTTCCGGCAATGATGGTGTGCCTCTTCAGAATTGCAGGCTGATGGAAAGCCTGCAGAGACTAGAAAGGCCCGCACCGTCGTTGCTTCAGATGTCCTCGCATTTTCCGGTTGGCCGGAATAGCGACTGGAGGGGTTAGTTCCAGGTACCTTACCGATGACCTCACCTTAGAGATAAATCTCAATTCGAGGGTCGGCGGACACCCATGGGCACGTGCGACTTTGGGCAAAGCGGGAAATAAGAATATTCGCAGTCATAATCAAGAGATTTTTTACGCTCGACCATATTTTTACATTGGTCCATAAACATCGAACGAAGCAGCCGCTTTCGTTCAATATTAAGGAGACATCCCTTGGACACCCTCACCCGCATGCGCGCCTTCATCGATGTGGTCGAAGCCGAGGGTTTTTCCGCCGCCGCGCGCCGTACCGGCCGCTCCAAGGCGCTTCTTTCCAAATATGTCCGCGAGTTGGAGGATGACCTCGGCGCGCTGCTTTTGAACCGCACGACGCGTCAGTTTTCCCTCACCGAAGCCGGCCACACCTATTACCGCAGTGCCTCGGATATCCTGAAGGAGATCGACAACCTTGCCGACCTGGTGCGCGAAGGCAATGCGGATCTCAAGGGCCGCTTGCGCGTTTCCGTACCGCGCACTTTCATCGACGCCGATGTCGGCCAGTCGCTGATCGATTTTGCCAAGGCTCATCCCGATGTTCAGCTGGAAATCGTCGCGGACGACCGGTTCGTCGATCTGATCGAGGAAAATTTCGATCTGGCGATCCGCATCACCCGTCTGGAAGATTCCGGCATGATCGCAAAAAAGCTGAATGATTTCCGTGTACATGCCGTCGCGACCGCAGACATCGTCGCGCAATACGGTCCGCTGGAACATCCGCAGCAATTGAGCAATGTCCCCTTTATCATCGATACCAACACGCGCGGGCACAACAATATCCGTTTCGTCGAAAAGGACGGCTCGACTTTATCCGTCGGCGTGTCAGGCCCGATCGAGGTCAACAGCCCGCAGGCGACATTGCGGGCCGCTCGCGCGGGACTCGGCGTCGCGATCATCCCGGATTTCATCGCCAACGCCTATATCCAGTCCGGCGAGCTCGTCACGCTTTTCGATGACTACATCATCAAGGATCGCGGCATCTACGCCGTTTATCCGCATCGCCGCTATCTGCCGGCCAAGGTCAGAAGCTTCGTCGATTACCTCGCCAACTGGTTCCGCCAGGCGCGATGACGCAGTAGATGTCACAGTAATTGTGTAACATGTGAGTCGAAATTCCGTCCCATTTCAACGGCACAGCAGGCTGACGAGATGACACGGGACGAATATAGGGCGCCGGACCGAATGAAAAAAAGACTTGCGATCATCACCGCCCTTGCGGCCTGCGCGCTGCCTTATGCCGCCTCGGCCCACCCCCACATTTTTGTCGAATCGCGGCTGGAAGTAATCGGCGGGCCGGATGGCATGGTGCAGGAGCTGCGCAATGTCTGGCGTTTCGACGAGGTCTTCTCGTCCAGCGTGTTGCTGGATTTCGACAAGAACACCGATCTCAAACTGGACGAAAGCGAGCTGGCGGAACTCGGCGAGACGATGCGCACCTCGCTTGGCGACTACCACTACTTCACCACTTTGACGGTGAATGGCGCAACTGTAGGCGTGCAAAAACCGGACGTGATCCACGTCACCTTCAAGGATGGGCAGATCCTCGTCTTCTTCTCGGTCAAACCGGACAAGCCGATGCCGCTCAAGGGCAGGCTGACCTTCGGTATCTACGACCCGACCATGTATACCGCGATCGACTTTCCGACCGACAAGGACCTTGTGGCCGAAGGCCCCGCCTTCGCAAAATGCCAGCACAAAGTCATCCGTCCGGATCCCGACGAGGTCCTCTCCCAAAATAGCGCCTCGCTGACCGACGCATTCTTCAACGATCCGACCGGAACCGACATGTCGAAAATGTTTGCGACCCGTCTGGAGCTGACATGCTGAAATCTCCAAGGCTCGGTGTGGCGGCAGCCTTTGCCGCTGCGGCCTTTGCCAGCTTCTATCTCGCCAGCGCCGTTCACGCCCAGTCGCCCCTGGGCGTCGGATCGGCAGAACCTTCATTCTCTGTCGGCGGGCCGTTCGCACCCTATCTCAGCTGGATCAATTACTACCAGCAATCCTTTTATCGCGCCCTGACCGGCTCGCTGAAAGCGATGCGGGAAGACCCTTCCGCCTTGGCAGGCCTGATCGGCCTGTCCTTCGCCTATGGCGTCTTCCACGCCGCCGGCCCCGGTCACGGCAAGGCGGTCATTTCCTCCTACATGATCGCCAATGAAGTGGAACTGCGCCGCGGCGTTACCATCTCGTTTATCTCGGCGCTTCTCCAGGGGCTGGTCGCGATCCTCGTCGTCGGGGCCGCCTTCGTCGTCCTGCGCGGTTCGGGCATCACCATGACCAAGGCGACATGGGCGATGGAAGTCGCAAGTTTCGCCATGGTCGCCCTCTTCGGCGCCTGGCTGTTGGTGAAAAAGCTTCGCGCGCTGAAACTACGGGTCGTGCGTGTCCCGGACGCCGCTCCCGCAACCGGCACACTGTTCGATGGACCCGCCGCAAGCCGCAGCTCTACCGGCCTGAATTTCAAGGCAGTCGAAGTCGACGACCATGACTATGAAGGCGACGGCGACTATTGCGAGGCCTGCGGTGTCAGCCACATGCCCGATCCGAAAATGCTGGACGGCAAGGATTTCAGTCTCAAGGAAGCCTGGTCGGCGATCATCGCAGTCGGCCTGCGCCCCTGCTCCGGCGCCATTCTCGTCATGAGTTTTTCGCTGCTGAACGGCCTTTATCTCGGCGGCATCCTGTCGGTGCTGGCAATGTCGCTCGGCACGGCGATCACCGTTACGATCCTCGCCTCACTCGCGGTCGGCGCCAAGGATATAGCTCTCAAGGTTGCTGGACCCGGTTCAAAAACAGGCCGCCGCGTCGGCCATGCGATCGAGATCGGCGGCGCGCTTTTCGTTCTGCTGGTGGGTCTCTCGCTGCTAGGCGCGTCGCTACAGGCGTAACGTCAACGCCGACGCTGATACCGCGCCCTCAGCCAGAAAATCCAGAAGAAACCGAGCAGCAGGATCGCGCCGACGATAAAGGCAAGCGCCGGCGAATACTGGCCGATCCAGAGCACCAGAGACGGCAGGAAATAGATGACCACCACGGCGCCGATCATGATCAGCGCCGCGGCAATCATCTGCGATCTCGTCTCCGGCTTCATGCTCATACCCTCAAGCGCTGGCGATTTCGGCGCGGATATCCTCCAGCCGCCGCTTCTGGCTGCCATTGGCATCGAAATTCTCCGGCGCGAGCCAGGCTTCGAATGCCGCCTTGATGAGAGGCCACTCGCTGTCGATCATCGAGAACCATGCCGTATCGCGGTTGGCACCGCGGGAAATTACATGCTGGCGGAACACGCCTTCGAAGGTGAAGCCATAACGTATCGCCGTTCTTTTGCTCGGCTCATTTTCGTTATGGCACTTCCATTCGTAACGGCGGTAGCCGAGATCCTCGAAGACATGTTTTGCCATAAGGTAATGCAGTTCGGTCGCCATCGGCGAACGCTTCATCGCTTCGCCATGCGCCACCGAACCGACTTCAACGACACCATTTTTGGGATCGGGCCGCATGTAACTTGCCATCCCGACGATCTTGCCGGTCGCATTTTCCCGCGCCACAAGCGTGATGAAGTTGAGATTGGCTTGCGCACCCTCAATCCATGCGCCGAACTCGGCCGCCGTGGCATAATCCTCGTTGGGGAAATACCGGATAAGATCGTTGATCCCCTCGCCGCCCAGAGCTTCCCAGAGCGCCTGCAGATGCGTGTCGCGATCATAGGGTTCGAGCGTGACGAACCGGCCAGTCAAGGTAACGGGCTTGGGAGCTGCAACTTTATAGGTTTTCAGATCTTGCATCGGAATAGCCTTGTTTCGCTACCCGACGATTAAGTCAGGGATCTCCCAAAGGCAATGCCACACCTGCCACTGGGCGTGGAGCCGGAGGGCGAGTGCCTCGCCCCAATTTATCATCAATCAATATTTGGCTCGGCAGATATATTGTTGTTGGTCTAGGATGGATTTAAATTCGGCTGAGATTTTGGGGTGCAAAAGATGCCCGTAAACCTGCCGCAAAAGTCTCCGACAGACCCTCGCCTGCTGACATTGCTGGGCCATGTCGCCGAAAGCTCGGGACGCCTCTGTCTTTCCGAAGATGAATATGAATTTCTGGAGGCGGAAACGTTCTTTCAGGATGCGGCGCGCAACAAGCTCATAACCATCGATCATGGCGGAGAATGGTCGACGGGAGCGGTAGTCTCGATCACCCGCGAAGGCCGCCTTATGATCGGCTCACCCGAACCCGAAAGCATCTGGAAAAAGCTTGAAGGCCTTTTCCGCCGCCGCATCGGCGGGGCAGACGGCTGACCGGCAAGGGAGCCGGTCTGAGCCGGCCCCCGTTCCTGTCAATCTCGATTATCCGGAGATCAGATCTCCTTCGCGCCACTGCGCCGCTGTCCAGTTTCTGATCCGCATGCGACGAGCGACAAAGCCGCACAGCAAGGGGGTGATCACGAAGCTCGCTACGATCACCACGGGGATCAGATATTTCGCCTGATCGGCAAAGCTCGGCACCGAAAGAACGGTGATGACGCCGGCGCCGAAGAGCACGGCGTTGATCATCAGCGCGCACATCACTTTCAGCCAGATATCGGTCGGAATTTTCTCGGTTTCCATCATCGTCTTTCTCCTTTCAATGCCGACAAAAGCACCTGGAGCCAGAATTGTTCCGACAAAACACAACCGATACGCGTCTTCCGTGTCTTCTTTAAACTGCCGGAGACGCAACCTTGGCCGACGAAACCGTGGCGTCGATATGGTCGATCAAGGCGTCGGGCAGATTGAGACGGCCGGCAAGCATATCGAGATAACCGCGCTCCGCCCTCGTATCCGGATCGATCGTCAGCCTTGTTGCGGTATAGAGTTCGACCTTCTGCTCCTCGGTGCGTGCAGCAGCCACCAGATCGTCGATATCGACCGGATTGGCGAGTTCCTCGGCAATGAAGGCTTCGGCTTCCGCCCCGAGATCGACAGCATGGATCTTTTCCATGATGTTGGCGCGCTCGGCTTGGTCGATATGACCGTCAGCCTTGGCGGCAGCGATCATCGCCCGGACGAGCGTCAACGCGAAATCATTGGAAAGCTGTGGCGACTGGAGGCTGAAGGGGGAATCCGGCGGCGGCAGCGCAATCGGCTCGGCTGCACTCGGCTGCGGTTGCGGCGCGGTCTGCGGCGACTGCCCCGACTTGTAATTCTTATAGGCGAGATATCCCAGGCCCGCGACAGCCGCGATACCGCCGATCGTCACCGCATTGCCGGCAAGCTTGCGGCCTGTCTTGGTGCCGAGAATGGCGGCCGCGATACCCGCAGTCTTCAGAGGATTATTCTTGGCGATGTCCGTGACCTGCCCGGCCCATCCCGAGGCGGATCCGGATTTGCCGCTTCCCGAGCGCCCGGGAACCTGTGACCCGAGGAACTGGTCAAGAAGCTTTTTCGCGTCGAACATCGATATCTCCTATCGGTTGAATTTCGATTGGGAGATAGGAACGAAAACGCGGGAAAACAATTTTCCGCGTCATCGATAACGAAATTGTCAGAACGCTCCGGGGAAAATCCCGGTGATCTCAACCCTTCAGTGCGAAGGCTTCCGATGCGAGCTTGGTGATGCCGGCCCAGTCGCCTGCAGCAACCAGTTCCTTCGGAGCAACCCAGGAGCCACCGACGCACACGACGTTCGGCAGCGACAGGTAATCCTTGGCATTCTTCAGCGAGATACCACCGGTCGGGCAGAAGAACGTACCTGCAAGCGGCGAGGACCAGGCCTTCAGCATGGCGGCACCACCAGCCTGCTCGGCCGGAAAGAACTTCATCACGTCATAACCGGCTTCGCGCAGCGTCATGACTTCGCTCGGCGTTGCCGTGCCCGGCAGAAGCGGAACGGCAGAATCCTTGGCGGCGGCAAGAACGCTCGGTGCGACGCCCGGCGAGACGATGAAGGTGGAGCCGGCCTTGACAGCGGCTTCGTAATCCTTCGAGTTCAAAATGGTGCCGGCACCGACATTGGCGCCTTCGACTTCGGCAGCAACCGCCTTGATGGCATCGAGTGCCGCCGGCGTGCGCAAGGTGATTTCGATGGCTCGCAGGCCGCCGGCAACAAGTGCCTTGGCTAGATCAACTGCCGACTTGGCGTCATCGACGATCAGCACCGGAACGACCGGCTGCAATTTGAGGATGGAAAGGACTTTCTCGGTTTTGCTAGCCATGCACGTTCTCCCTGAAACGATTGAAAATATGGCCCGGAAATAAACGTCGGCACGGTCATTGTCGAGAAAAAACCGGGCGGTGCGACAGAACGCATTTTCCAATCGTCATGTTTGCACTAGGTTGCTGCCGATGTTCCAAGACAGGTGTAGATGACATGGCGAAGGAAATCGAGCGGAAGTATCTGGTCAGAACCGACGGCTGGCGTTCCGGCGCCTCGTCATCCTCCAGCTTCCTGCAGGCTTACATTTCTTCCGGCAAGGATCGTTCCGTTCGTGTTCGCATCATGGACGGCGAAAGGGCGAAACTGACGATCAAGATCGGCCGCGACCTCTTCGCCCGCGACGAGTTCGAATATGACGTTCCGCTTGCCGATGCCAAGGAAATGGCAGAGCAAGCCCTCGGCGTCGTTCTGGAAAAGACCCGCTACTTCGTTCCTTATGAAGGCTATACTTGGGAGGTGGACGTCTATGCCGGTGCCTATGCCGGTCTGGTCGTGGCAGAGGTCGAGATTGCCAGCGAAAAGGACCGGCCGCCCCTCCCCGACTGGATAGGCAAGGAAATCACCGGTGACCGGCGTTATTCGAACGTCAACATGGCAGTTGAAGACCTGAGCGAGGAACTCGTGCATGGCTTACCGTTTACGGCCGTCTGAACCCTTCACCGCCGAATTCTGTTCCGTCGCCCGGCAGCAGCTTTCGAAAGCGATCAGCTATCTCGAAGATCAGCGCGACGGCCCGCACGAAGCCATTCACGACGTCCGCAAGCGCTTCAAGCGTGTTCGTTCCCTCTACCGGCTCATCCAGCCGGATGCTCCTGATTTCCGCAGGCAGGAGAATGCCAGGATCCGCGATATCGCCCGGCAACTCTCGTCCGTACGCGATGCGACCGCCCTTGTCGAAACCGTAACCTATCTGGCAGACTTCGCGGCCTCTCCCGAAGAAAAAACCGCGCTCGAAACGGCACGAACGACACTCACCGCCCGCAGGGATCGCATCGCCGCGGAAGAACATGACCTTCCCGCCAAGATCGCCTCAGCGATCGAGGGTTGCCGCGAAGCGATCGACGCGCTCGATGCCCTGAACCTTTCAGATACCCCGCGCAAGACGGCAAAGCACCTTGGAAAGGCCTGGAGGAAGCAGCTGGCGAAAGCCCATGCCGCGGTGCGCGAATGCGAGAAGCAGGGCGGCGCCGAAAGCTATCACGAGCTGCGCAAGAGCGGGCAGGCCTATTGGATGCACCTGTCGCTTCTGCGTGAGATCTGGCCCTCTGCGATGCAGGCGAAACAGAACGAATGCAAGACGCTGGTGGATCTTCTGGGCCACGAGCACGATCTCTCGGTCCTGACCGAATTGGCGGATAAGGAACCCAGCCTGTTCGGCAGTGGCGACAGGCTTGCACGCTTGCTCGCGGCAATCATCAATCGCCAGCAGACGCTGCGGCGCGATGCGATGGAAAAGGCTCAAGGCCTGCTGGCAGAGACACCGAAGGAAGAGGCCGCCCTGATCGCACTCCTTTGGGAGAGAGCGGCGGGAACCAGCTCCGGCAAGACCAACAGGAACGCGGCTGAGCCTCGAAAGGTGGAGGAAGAATCCGCGTTGCGTGGCGCGCGATAGCGCTGTATTTGAGCCCCATGACAGACAATCAGATCACATCTCGATCCCAGGCGACCGACGGAACAACCAATGGCTTCCTCGTTGCGGCGCTGTATCACTTCGCCCGATTCGAGCGTTTTGAGGATTTTCGTGAGCCGCTTCAGGCTTTCTGTGACGAGAACGGCATCAAGGGTACTTTGCTGATTGCCCGCGAAGGCATCAACGGCACCGTTGCCGGCACCGACGATGCGATCGCCCGCCTGCTCGCCCATCTGCGCGCCCAGCCGGAATTCGCCAATCTGGAGCACAAGGAAAGCCGCGCATCGAAGATGCCTTTCCTGCGCATGAAGGTTCGGCCGAAGAAAGAGATCGTCACCATGGGCGTCGAGGATATCGACCCCAACAAGATCGTCGGCACCTATGTCGATCCGAAGGACTGGAACGCGCTGATTTCCGATCCCGAGACGATCCTGATCGACACGCGCAACGACTACGAGACGGCTATCGGCATCTTCAAGGGCGCGGTCGACCCGAATACCAAGACCTTCCGCGAGTTTCCGGACTGGGTGCGCAACAATACCGGCCTGCACAACAAGCCGAAGATCGCCATGTATTGCACCGGCGGCATCCGCTGCGAAAAGGCGACGGCCTTCATGAAGGAAGAAGGCTTCGAGGAGGTCTATCACTTGAAGGGCGGCATCCTCAAATATCTCGAGGAAGTGCCGGAAGAGGAAAGCCTGTGGGAAGGCGCCTGCTTCGTCTTCGATGAACGCGTCTCGGTCGAGCATGGCCTGAAAGAGGGCAATCACAAGCTTTGCCACGCCTGCCGCAACCCGATCACCGCAGAAGAGATCACCTCTCCTAAATACGAGGAAGGCGTCTCCTGCTCCAACTGCTACGACACGCGCAGCGAAGCCGACCGCCTGCGCTACCGCCAGCGGCAGCACCAGATCGCCCTCGCCAAGAAGCGTGGCGTCAAGCATATCGGCAGCTGAGAGACCGGTCGGTGAAAAACGTGTTGTTCGTCTGCAGCCAGAACAAGCTGCGCAGCCCGACAGCAGAACACGTCTTCGCCGACTGGCCAGGTGTCGAGACATCTTCGGCGGGAACCAATAACGACGCCGAAAACCCGCTTTCCCGCGAACTCGTCGAATGGGCCGACATCATTTTCGTGATGGAGCGCGCCCACCGCGCCAAGCTTCAATCGCGATACCGGGCCGCGCTGAACGGCACACGCATCGTCTGCCTCGACATTCCCGATGACTATCAGTTCATGGATCCAAGGCTCGTGGAGCTTCTCAAAGCCAAGGTTCCGCGGCATCTATGAATGGCGAGGAATAACCTCACCTCAGCGAAAATATCGCCCTGCGCTCATCGCGCCGGAAAACGCTGTCAATATCGTCAGCCGACATCGGTTGACCGAACAGGTAGCCCTGCAACTGGTCACAGCCGGTCAGCCGCAATTGCAGCACCTGGGCATCCGTCTCAACACCTTCGGCGGTGACTGGGATATCCAGCGAGCGCGCAAGCGCTACCGTCGCATGCAGAAGGTCGACCGCGCTCCGTTCCTGATCGAGCGCATGGATCAGCGATTTGTCGATCTTCATGCGGTCGAAACCAAACTGGCGAAGATAACCGACGCTCGAGAAGCCGGCGCCGAAATCGTCGAGTGCGATATGAACGCCCAGTCGCCGCAGCCCGGCCATCGAGGTTTTCGCCCGGTCGGCATTCTGGATGAAATAGCCTTCGGTCATTTCCAACGTGATGTCTGCGGGACTGGCTTTGGTCTGGCGAAGTACGTAGGCAACGTTCTGCGGAAACGCAGGGTCGCGGAATTGCCCCGGAGAGATGTTGACCGACAGCTTGAAGCCTGGCCAGCGTTTCACCGTCTCGCAGGCACGATGCAACACAAAGAGACCGAGCTGATCGATCAGGCCAGAGGTTTCGGCAATCGGAATGAAGACATCCGGGGAGACCGCGCCATAGCCCCTACGGTTCCAGCGGGCCAGCGCCTCCACCCCTACGATCCTGCCATCCTGAGCCGAGACCACCGGCTGATAGACAACGGTCAGCTCCTGCCGTTCGATGGCGATCCTGAGGTCAATTTCGAGCCTGTGGCGCTCCTCCCGCTCGGCATCCATGTCCGGCGTGTAATACTCAAAGCGGCTGCGCCCGCTGTCCTTGGCCCGATACATCGCCATGTCCGCGCGCCGGACCAGTTCTCCACCATTAACGCTGCCGCGCTCGGATATCGCGATGCCGATGCTCGTCCCGATCACGGCCACCCGCTCACCGATGGTAAAGGGCTCCTCGAAAAAGCCGAGAATGCGCTCGCATAGCATCGCCGTTTCGCGGCCCGGATCGTCCGAGAGAACTGCAATGGCAAACTCGTCTCCGCCGACCCGGGCAAGCACTGCCCCGTCGCCCACGAGGATCCTCAACCCTGCCGCGACGCTGCGGATCAGCGTGTCGCCGGTACCATGCCCATAGGCATCGTTGACTTCCTTGAACCCGTCGAGATCGAGATAAAGCATAGTCACGCTCTGCCTGCTGCGCGCGCCTTCCTCCACCATGTCATCGAGAGCCATGAAGAACCCCGTACGGTTGAGCAGACCGCTCAGCCTGTCGGTCATCGCAAGACGGCGCGCCGAGGCCTCATCGGCTTTCAGTCGATTGAGAGTATTCGTTCCGGCAACCAGCAGAAGCAGGAAGAAAAGCCCGACCATGGCCACTGCGCTGTAAACCAGTGAGCGGACCTGAAGATAGCTGATGTCCCCCGGCTTGCGCGGCGTCCAGCCAAGCTTTGCCAGAAGCCGACCATGCACGTTGCGAATCTCGACTGCATTGGGCAGCGCCTCATCTGCACCGACGAAATGCAACCCACCGATGACATAGGTCTCCCCGAGAGCCGCAACCTTCTCGTCATTCAGATGGCGTGCGAAAACCAGATAGCGCCGGTTTTCCGGAGACACGTCGATAGCACCCGACTTCTCGCGGATAAGAGCTACACCGATCGCCGAAACACCCTTGGTGGTAGCGATAAATCCAATCGCCTCCGGCACGCTCTCCGGGCCGGCCGACTGCGCCTTGTCGAAAAGTGTCCAGAGCGATGAATCGAAATAGTCGCCGGGCGCCCAATCGACCGGATGACCGTCCTGATAGGCCATCAGAACATTGCGATGGGTGTCCAGCAGCATCGCAACGTCGAAAAGATCGCTGTTGACGGTCATATCGCCGAAATTGCTGATGATCCAGTCCTGCCCGTCCGGCGCATAAACGAAATTCGCCGCATCGTCCCAGGCGGCATAGTCGTTCAGCGTCGCATGAAGCTGATCCTGAAAGGTCCGAACGGCACCGCTGGTGGTCGCACGCGACCGCTGCTCATCGAGATTGTTGGTGTGGTCGGTGATCCGGTTGACAGCTGTGAGAATGAAAACGGTGACTAGAAAAACGACAAGGGCGAAGGCGCCGAGCATCGAAGTCACGGCGGACTTGCGCCCAACGTTCACGGGGCGTCGGAAACGGAATGATAACAGCCCCATAGAACCCCTCTCTAAACCAGAAGTTTATCGCGAGTATTCCTTCAGATATAGTTAAGATTGAAGTGGAAGATACCACTTCAAAAAGAAGCCCCTTACGCGTTCTCTCGCGTAAGGGGCTGTAACAGATCAATATTTTGCTTCGCAGCAGATTACCAGGACGGGATCAGCGCACCCTTGTATTCATCGTTGATGAACTTGCGGATGCTTTCGTCGTGATAGGCTTCGACCAGCGTCTTAGCCCAGGGAGCGTCCTTGTCGGCGGAGCGTACTACGATGATGTTGGCGTAGGGCGACTTTTCGCCTTCGATGGCGATCGCGTCCTTTTTCGGGTTCAGGCCGGCTTCCATGGCGTAGTTCGTGTTGATGACGGCAGCATCGACGTCATCAAGCGAACGCGGCAGCTGGGCAGCGTCGAGCTCGGAGAATTCGATCTTCTTCGGGTTCTCGATAATATCCGAAGGCGTAACCTTGATGCCGGCATCCGGCTTGAACTTGATCAGGCCCTTCGAAGCCAGAACCAGCAGCGCACGGCCGCCATTGGTCGGGTCGTTCGGGATGGCGACGGTGTCGCCGTCCTTCAGTTCGTCGAGGCTCTTCACCTTCTTGGAATAGACGCCCATCGGAGTGGTGATCGTCTTGCCGATGGCAACGAGATCGAACTTGCGGTCGGCGATCTGGTTGTCGAGATAGGGCTGGTGCTGGAACGAGTTGGCCTGGATGTCGCCGTCGTTCAGCGCCTGGTTCGGCACGACATAATCGGAGAACTCGATGATATCGATGTTGAGGCCCTTGGTCTTGGCGACGGCGGCAACCTTTTCCATGATATTGGCGTGTTCACCCGGCGTGACGCCGACCTTGATGTCTTCGGCAAGTGCCGAGCTTGCAGCAGCAAGCGCAAATGCGGCGGCGAGTACGAGCTTCTTCATTGGATGTTTCCTCACGATTTTATTGGGTTTATGGCGTTCCCGGCCTCGTATCTTGGGAGGTGGCCGGAAACGCAATTCGTTGGTGCTTACCAGGTCGGCGTGATCGCGCCCTTGAACTTCTCTTCGATGAAGGCCGACACTTCCGCGCTGTGATAGCTCTCGACGAAGGTCTTCACCCAGTCGGCATCCTTGTCCTTGGCGCGAACGACGATGACGCCGACATAAGGAGCCTTGGTGCTTTCCTGGAAAATCCCGTCGGTCTTCGGGTTGAGGCCGGCGGCAAGCGCGTAATTGGTGGTGATGGCGGCGAGATCGACGTCATCGAGCGAGCGCGGCAGCTGGGCGGCATCCAGTTCGACGATGTTGAGCTTCTTCGGGTTCTCGCTAATGTCGGCAACCGAGGCCTTCACGCCGATACCGTCCTTGAGCGTGATCAGCTTCTGGTCGGCCAGCAGCAGAAGCGCGCGCGCACCGTTGCTCGGGTCGTTCGGGATGGCAACCGATGCGCCGTCCTTCAGTTCGGACAGAGCCTTGATCTTCTTCGAGTAACCGGCCATCGGGAAGTTGACCGACTTCGCCACGCTCACGAGATCGAGCTTCCGCTCCTTCACCTGGTTGTCCAGATAAGGCTGGTGCTGGAACGAGTTGATGTCGATATCGCCATCCGACAGCGCCTGGTTCGGCACGACATAATCGGAGAACTCAACGACATCGAGTTCAAGTCCCTTCTTGGCGGCGACTTCCTTCACCTTCTCGACGATCTGCGCATGCGGACCGGGCGTCACGCCGACCTTCTTGGTTTCGGCAAGCGCCGCACCGGTGGAGAAGAGAGCGGCAAGAGTGGCCGCAACAATCAATTTCTTCATTATCTTGTCCTCTGAAACACTCAGTTCTTGCGGTTACGTTTATCGAAACGACGAGCCAGCGCATCGCCGGCGCTCTGGACGAGCTGGACGAGTACGATCAGCACGACGACAACAGCGAGCATCATTTCCGGCATGAAGCGCTGGTAGCCGTAGCGAATGCCAAGGTCACCGAGACCGCCGCCACCAACGGCACCGACCATTGCCGAATAACCGATCAGGCTGACCAGGGTCATGGTGAGTGCCGCCATCAGCGAAGGTCGGGCTTCCGCCAGAAGCACCTTGAAGACGATCTGCGTCGGTGTCGCGCCCATGGCACGCGCAGCCTCGATCAGCCCCTTGTCGATCTCGCGGATTGCAGCTTCGACGAGGCGCGCGAAGAAGGGAATGGTCGCGATCGTCAGCGGCACGATCGCCGCATAGGTACCGATCGACGTACCTGTAATCAGCCGCGTGAACGGAATGATCGCCACGACGAGAATGATGAAGGGAGTGGAGCGCGCCGCGTTGATGATCAGGCCGACAATGCGGTTGATCGCCGGAGCCGGGAACAACTCACCCCGGCCGCTGGTGGCAAGGAAGATGCCGATCGGCAGTCCGATCAGCGAACCGATCACGCCGGCCGCGGCAACCATCTGCAGGGTCTGGCCAAGCGCCTTGAGCAACAGGTTGAGAAGCATATCAGGAGACATAGCCGAGCACCTCCGTGGAAAGGCCGGTTTCGGCATAGAAGCGATTGGCCCGCTCGATAACCGCAGGATCAGCGGAATAGGAGACGACCAGTGAGCCGAACGGCTTGCCGCCGATTTCCTCGATCCCGCCGGCAAGAATATTGACGTCCGAACCAAGCTCGGCAACGAGCCGGCCAGTCAGTGGCTGGAAAGCGGTCTCTCCGAAGAAGACAAGTCGCACCAGCGCCCGGTCTCCGGCCGAAGGGGAATGCTTGATGCCTGTCCGCAGCCATTCAGGCAGCGCCAGGGATGATGCAAGCAGCGTCCGTGTCGTATCATGTTTCGGGCTGGCATAGACATCGAAGACCCGGCCCGATTCGACGATCAGGCCCTTGTCGATCACCGCAACATCAGTCGCGATCGTCTTCACCACTTCCATCTCGTGGGTGATGAGAAGCACGGTCAGGCCAAGCTCGGCATTGATGCGCTTCAGAAGCTCGAGGATCGACTGGGTCGTTTCCGGGTCGAGTGCCGAAGTGGCTTCGTCAGAAAGCAGAAGCTTCGGATCGGTCGCCAGCGCGCGGGCGATGCCTACACGCTGCTTCTGGCCGCCCGAGAGTTCGGAAGGATAGCTGCGGGCCTTGTCGCCCAGACCGACCAGATCGAGCAGCGGCCCGACCTTGGCCTTGATCGTCCTGGCATCGACGCCAGCAATTTCCAGCGGCAGCGCGACATTGTCATAGGCCGTGCGCGACGACAGAAGATTGAAGTGCTGGAAGATCATGCCGATCTGGCGACGCAGATCCCGCAGGCCTGATTCCGGCAGACCGCCGACTTCCGTACCATCAACGATGACCTTGCCGGATGATGGCTTCTCAAGCCCGTTGACCAGACGAATAAGCGTCGACTTGCCGGCGCCCGAGCGGCCGATAATGCCGGTGATCGCGCCGTGTGCAACGGTGAAATCGATCCCGTCAAGGGCCGTGAAAGCGGGCTGGCCGCCCGTACCGCCGAAGCGCTTCGTAACGCCCTCGAAGGAAACCATGGGAGTGCCGGAAGACGCCCCCTGGTCTATTCCCTCCGCTCGGACGGACGGCGCGACAGTTGTCGCGGCATGTTGGATGGTCATTTGAAACTCACGAGTTAAGTCAGGTCATTCTTGGCGGCGAGAATACCGCTCGATCACGCGCCCAGACGGCACATTCGATGACAGGTGACTTTCCGGAGCATTTCGATCGGCTTTCTCTTGGAAAAGGCCTAGCAGCCTTGTTGGTGGCAGATCAATGCCCCGGCCCTACCCTAATTCCTAGGGATGGAATTTCAATTATTGGCGAGCGAGCGAAAAACTCTTCCTAAGCCCCTATTACGTCTGGCTTTTATCAAGCCATCCGATGATTTCCGCCGGGAAATTGCGACGCCAGTTCGCGATACCATTTTCCGCTCTTTTTGATCATCCGTTCCTGGGTCTCGTAATCGACGTAAACGAGGCCGAAGCGCATGCGGTAACCTTCAGCCCATTCGAAATTGTCCATCAGGCTCCAGGCGAAATAACCCTTCACCGGATAACCGTCCGAAACGAGATCCGCCACGACCGAGAGATGTTCGACATAATAATCCAGTCGCGGCTGGTCATCGATCTCGCCATTCTGCGGTCCCATATTGTAGGCGGCACCGTTTTCGGTCACGTAGCAATCGGGCAGCTCGTAACGACGATAAAGATCCTCCACCAGCGACTTCATCGCCGGCGCGTAGATTTCCCAACCGATATCCGTCACCTTTTGGCTGACGAAGGGCGCTCCCTGCGTGGCGGGGTAGATCGCCTCCTCCGCGGAGTCGTTGGTCACGCGCATCGGTGTGTAATAGTTGAGCCCCCACCAGTCGAGTTTCTGGCTGATGATCGAAAGATCGCCATCCTCGATTTTCGGCATCTGGCTGCCGAGCGCCTCGATGAGGGATGCGGGATATTCCCCCTTGAACACCGGGCCGAAAAAGGCCCCGTTATGGAAATCAAAGGCCCGCTCGGCCGCAGCCTTGTCCTCGGGGGTCTCGGAACCGGGAATGACGGAATGGGCGTTCAGCACCAGCCCGACCGGCACATTCGGCGTCACGTGCCGAATGGCTTCGACAGCAAGACCGTGAGCAAGGTTGGTCGTGTGCATGGCGGCCAGTGCCGCCTCCATGTTTCGCTCGCCCGGCGCATGCACGCCATAAAGATGCGATAGCCAGACGGAGCACCACGGCTCGTTGAACGTCGCGACAGCGTCCAGCCGGTCACCAAGCCGGGCCATGACGACCTTTGCGTAACGCTGGAAAGCGTAAGCGGTGGACCGTGCCGTCCAGCCCCCATCTCCCATCAGGGAAAGCGGCAGATCCCAGTGATAGAGCGTTGCATAGGTCTTGATACCCCGCGCCTTGCAGCCATCGACCAGCCGATCATAAAAATCCAGACCCTTTTCGTTGATGCGGCCGGTACCTTCCGGAATGATGCGCGGCCAGGCAATCGAAAACCGATAGGCCTCGACACCCATTTCCTTGATCAGATCGAGATCCTCTTCCAGGCGATTGTAGTGGTTACAGGCGACATCGCCGTTGTCACGGTTGAACACCCGCCCCGGCATGTTGGAGAATGCATCCCAGATCGATGGTTTGCGCCCGTCGACCTTGGTCGCACCTTCGATCTGGAAGGCGGCAGTCGCCACTCCGAAGAGAAAGTCACCGGGGAAGCGCGCCGCAAAAATCTTCGGATCGGTCATGAGCAGGCTGTCCTCTTTATGATGGCGCGTCGGATGACGAAAATCAGAACTCCCGTCCCGATATCGCCGACCTCAATAACAGATATTGCGGCGCTTTGCAGGGGCAACGATGCCGCGCAAGGAGACCCGCACGGACAGCTGCAGGTAGCTCACCTCCGCCTCCAAAGACTCGCAGATGCTTATCAACACACACGCAAAAATAGATATTTAGCCGTCAAAATGGGTGGAAAATTCCAAAATACAATCAATAATACATGCAATTTTAGCGATTAATATTCATACATAGAAAAACATTCTCAATTCAGGCGAAAATCGGGCAAAGTTTAGCCTTTCGATCCTTGAACCTCCAATCCTGCGACGATAGAGCGCGGGTGTCATAGTGACGCTCTCCCGTCTCGGAGGCCTCACATGAATTTCAATGGCTGTCCCCCTCAGCCACGAAGGAGTGAACAATGAGAGATATTCCGGGCCTGCCGTCCCGTCGAGGTTTCCTGAAAGCCTCGGCGGCGACTGCCGCTATTGCCGGTATCGCCGTTCCGGCCAAGGCCGAACAGAAACCAGAACCCGTCGCCCTCACAGAATACCAACCGGACTGTCTCAAGCCCAGTGAGTGGGTTTTCGTCATGGCAGCGGTAGCAAGACTTATCCCGTCGGACGGCGATGGCCCCGGCGCGATCGAAACACGCGTTCCCGTCTTCATCGACAAGCAGCTCGCCGGCGATTACGGCAAGGCTTCCGATTGGTACATGGTCGGCCCTTACGAGCCGGCGGCAAGCCCGCTGCGTGGCTGGCAGACGCCACTTGCCCCGCTGGAAATCTACCAGCAGGCAATCCCGCTCTTCGACGAGTGGTGCAAGACCACCCACGGCAAGATTTTTGCCGAACTGGATGCGGAAACCCAGGACAAGGCTCTCACCTCGCTCCAGAAGGACGAGATGAAGATCAAGCCGGAACTGCGCGAATTTTTCGGCATCCTGCTTGCCAACACCAAGGAAGGTTATTTCTCCGACCCGATGTACGGCGGCAACCATGGCATGGCGGCGTGGAAATATATCGGCTTCCCGGGTGCCCGCGGCTCCTACAAGGAATGGGTCGGCAAGCATAACGTGAAATATCCGCTCGGCCCCGTCTCCATTTCCGGCGAAAGGGGTTAAGCACCATGGCACGGACAGAAAAGAAAAAAGACGTCGTTCTCGTCGGCTTCGGCTGGACAGGCGCGATCATGGGCATCGAGCTTGCCAATGAAGGCCTCGAGGTTCTGGCGCTGGAACGCGGCCACGATCAGGCGACCGTTCCGGACTTCCAGTATCCGAACATGATCGACGAGCTGAAATACGGCATCCGTTACGGCATGATGGAAAAGCCTGCCAACACCACGGTCACCATCCGCCGTTCGCTGGATGAGGAGGCTCTGCCTTACCGCAGCCTCGGCACTTTCCTGCTCGGCACCGGCGTCGGTGGTGCAGGCACCCACTGGAACGGCCTCAACTGGCGTCCGATGCAGTCGGAATATCGCCTCAAGTCCTATGTGACCGAAAAATTCGGCGCAGACGTCATGACGGAAGACATGACGATCCAGGACTATCCAATGACCTATGAGGAACTGGAGCCGCATTTCGACCGCTTCGAGAAGGTCGCCGGCATTTCCGGCACGGCCGGCAATATCAACGGCAAGATCGTCGAGGGCGGCAACCCGTTCGAGGCACCGCGCTCCGACGAATACCCGATGCCGGCCATGCCTTCGACCTGGGATGGCGTCAAATTCCGCGACGCTGCCAAGGCTGCCGGTTACCATCCGTTCCCGTCGCCGGGCGGCATTGCCTCCAAGGACTACAAGAACGAATACAACATGCAGATGGGCCCGTGCAACCACTGTGGTTTCTGCGAGCGCTACGGCTGCTACAACTATTCGAAGTCTTCGCCGCAGACGGCGATCATCGACGCCCTGAAGCGCAAGAAGAATTTCGAATACCGCGTCAATTCGGAAGTACTGCGCGTCGAAAAGGCCGCCGACGGCAAGACCGTCACCGGCGTCACCTATTTCGACCACAAGACCGGTGAGGAAGTCTTCCAGCCGGCCGATCTGGTCATCCTGACGGCGTTCGCGCTCAACAACGTCCACCTGATGCTCGTTTCGGGTATCGGCCAGCCTTACGACCCCAACACCAATGAAGGTGTCGTCGGCCGTAACTACGCCTACCAGATCACCGGCGGTTACACGCTGTTCTTCAAGGACGAAAACTTCAACCCCTTCATCGGCACCGGCGCCAACGGCTTCTGCATCGACGATTTCGGTATCGACAATATCGACTTCGCCAAGGAAGGTTTTGTCGGCGGCGCCTACTGGCGTGCCGGCCAAACCAATGGTCAGCCGGGCCACACGATGCCGCTGCCGGCGGGCACTCCGAGCTGGGGCGCAGGCTGGAAGAAGGGCATCGGCGAGTGGTACGGCCATGCGATGAACATCGGTGCCCACGGCTCCGTCATGTCCTATCGCGGCCACTATCTCGATCTCGACCCGACCTACAAGGACCGCCACGGCCGTCCGATGCTGCGCATGACCTACAACTGGCATCCGAACGAAATCCGCCAGACGCAGTTCATGAAGCAGAAGATGGAACCGGTCGCCAAGTCGATGAACCCGACGACGCTGCAGGAGGGTTTCAAGAAGGAAGGCGCCATGTTCGACGTCCGTCCTTACCAGACCACCCACAACACCGGCGGCACGGTGACCGGCGACGATCCGAAGACCTCGGTTCTGAACCGTTACCTGCAGTCCTGGGATTGTCATAACCTGTTCGTCATGGGTGCCAACACCTTCCCGCAGAACACGCAGTACAACCCGACCGGCATGGTCGGTGGTCTGGCCTATTGGGCCGTCAACGCCATCCGTAAAGATTACCTGCCCAATCCGCGTCCGCTGGTGTGAGGAGAGAACCCATGAAGAAACTCATTCGCGTTCTCGGCACCCTCGTCGTTCTGGGCATCATTGCTCTTCTCGCCTTCATTTTCGTACCGGTGCAGCGTACTGGCCCGGTCACCCAGCTTGCTGCCGACTTCAAGCCGGCGGAAGGTCAGGGGGAATATGTCATGCGTGCAGGCGACTGCATGGCCTGTCACACCAACGAAGGCGGCAAGCCTTTTGCGGGCGGTCGTGCCATCCAGAGCCCGATGGGCACGATCTGGACCACCAACATCACCCCGGACAAGGAAACCGGCATCGGCAACTGGTCGCTCGCGGATTTCCGCGCGGCCCTTTACGATGGCGTGACCCCGAACGGTACGCATCTCTACCCGGCCATGCCGTATGAGAACTACCGCAAGATGTCGGAAGAGGACATTGTCGCCCTCTACGACTACTTCATGCATCAGGTCGAACCGGTCTCCAACAAGGTCGAGGAAACCAGGCTCGCCTTCCCGTTCAACATGCGTTTCGGCCTGCGCGCCTGGAACTGGCTCGCTGCCAGTTATCCGGCCGGTTTCAAGCCGGTTCAGGGCGCGGACGAGCAGTTCAACCGCGGAAAATATCTCGTGGAAGGTGCTGGCCACTGCGCCGCCTGCCACAGCCCGCGCAACCTGTTCATGGCGCAGGATGGTATCGACGACACGTCGAAGGCCTTCCTCTCCGGTGGCGAGATCGACGGTTACACCGCGCCTGACCTTCGTGGTCCCGATAGCGGCCCGCAGAAATGGACCACCGAGCAGACCGCTGCCTATCTGGCGACTGCCCGCAACGCTCATTCCTCGGCAACCGGCGAAATGATGCTGGTCGTGCGTGACTCGCTGCAGTATCTCACGCATGAGGACAACATGGCGATCGCCGCCTACCTCAAGAAGATCGGCACGGCTCCAGCAAATGCGTCGGCCGCGGCCGCAAAGCCCGAGATCACCGAGACGGAAAAGCTACTGACGGACGCCAAGCCCGATATGCCGCTCGGCCCCCGCCTCTATCTCGACAACTGCGCGGCCTGCCACATCGTCAACGGCAAGGGTGCCGGCGAGACCTTCCCGGAACTGGACGGCAACTCGCTCGTCACCGCCAAGTCGCCGAAAGGCCTGATCAGCGTCATCCTCCACGGCGCAGAACTGCCCTCGACGGCTGACCGCCCGATGAAGCTGCGCATGCAGGGTTACGATAACCGCCTGTCGGACGAAGAGGTCGCAACGCTTGCCACCTTCCTGCGTGAAGGCTGGCACAACAAGGCACCGAGCGTCTCGGCTGCTGAGGTAAAGGCCGTCCGCAATCTCGCAGCGCATTAACAAACACTCGGCTCCGCCATCGATCGATGGCGGAGCCTTTTCATTTCTTCCGCACCATCTGGAGTTTAAACTCCACGAGAAGCGAAACCTTGGAATGAAAACTGCACGCGGAGTCGCAGGATCACCGCCGTTTCTGCACAAAAATTCGCGACACGACGAAAAATAAAGCCGCGGCGTCACCCAAATAGGTGATTTATTCATTCTCGATAGCGCCAAATATCCTCACAATTCGAGGAATTGAGTGGCGTGATACTTCGATTACCGAAAAATCTTGTCCAGCCCGGCCTGTTTATAGAATCGGTCGAATGCCCGAGCAGTGAATTCTCCCGGCGAAGGTTCATGCTAGACTCCGAAGAGGATGTGCGGGCTATCCTCCACTCTTCCGCCACCGACATCCTCGTCAGCCGCCAGAAAAGCCGCATCGACGCCACAGCCCTCTTGGAACGTGCGCCGCCGCGTTACGCGAAACTCGCCTCTCTCGACAAGTCACCGGCAACGGAGACCGACAAGGCGCTCGACGATGCCATCACGACCATGCGCCAGGGCGTGACGGGCATGGTGTCCGGCAGGGTCGATATGGAGCAGATCACCCAATCTGCGGCCTCGGCGCGCCGGGCAGTCGAAGCGGCTCCCGATCTGTTCATGCAGGTCACCCGTTTGAAGACTAAGGACAAGGGCACCTATCTCCACTCGGTTTCCGTTGCCGGCCTGATGGCGCAGATGGCGGTATTGCTGGAATTCGACGAAGCCCTGGTCGATGAGATCGGCCGCGCCGGTATTTTGCATGATCTCGGCAAGCTGCTTATCCCCAATGCCATTCTCAACAAGCCGGGCGAACTGAACGCCGCCGAAAAACGGGTGATCCGCAACCATCCCGAGATCGGCTACCGCCACATGAAGAAGCTCGGTGGCGTTTCGGATCTCATCCTCGATGTCTGCCGCCTGCATCACGAAGCACTTGACGGCAGCGGTTATCCGCTTGGCCTGCAGGCCGAACAGATCGGCACCGCCGTCCGTATCAGTACCGTCTGCGATGTCTTCGACGCGCTGACCACCGTGCGTCCCTACAAGAAGGCGTGGTCGACGACCGAGGCGCTGACCTGGATGTACGACAAGCCCAATCTCTTCGACCGCAAGCTCGTCCTTCGGCTGGGATCGATGTTTCGTTGAAAATTCAGACAGATCACGACGATTTTAAGCGAGTTGTGTTGCGCTGCAATATTTGGCGAAGGATGAAGCGTTCCATTCGAATCAAATGGAAACACCCATGTTGCAAAACCTCGACCGCTCCCAGCCGTATTTCCTGAGCCTGCTCCGTGCCATTTCGGCATTGGTCCTGTTCAGCTACGGCACCCAGAAGATCCTGCATTTCCCGGCTGCCCAGAGCGTGCCGCCGATAGGTTCGATGTCCTGGATCGCCGGCATGCTGGAACTGGTGCTCGGCTTATGCGTACTCATCGGCTTCAAGACGCGTTATGCAGCCTTCGTCCTTTCCGGCCTGATGGCCTTCGCCTATTTCATCGGCCATTTTCCGCGCGGCATCTATCCGGCGCAAAACGGCGGCGTAGCGGCCATCCTGTTCTGCTTCATCTTCCTCTATATCTTCGCCGCCGGTCCCGGCCCGGTCAGCGTCGATGCCAAGATGAAGAGCAAGTAAGAACGTCGAAAAGGCTGAGGCACCCCCTCAGCCTTTTGTTCGCGCAGGCAATTCCAGCCTGCGCGTGATGCCAATCGCATCCAGAAACACTTCGTCATGGCTGATGACCAGAAGCGCCCCGTCATAAGCCGAAAGTCCGCGCTCCACCGTGGCGATCGAATCGAGATCCAGGTGGTTGGTCGGCTCATCCAGAATGAGCAATGGCGGCGGATTTCTCCCGCCGAGCACACAAGCCAGCCCCGCCCTCAGCATCTGCCCGCCGGAAAGCGTTGACACCGGCTGCAAGGCGGCATCGGCGCGGAACATGAAGCGCGCCAAGGCTGCCCGACACGTATTCTCATCGGCAGCCGGGTTGAGACGACGGAAATTGTCCCGGATCGTCGTTCCCGCCTCGAGCAGGCTTACGGTCTGATCAAGCAATGCATAATCCGTGAAGATGGACACGGTGCCCTCCGATGGCACGATCGCACCCGTTACTGCCCGGATCAGCGTCGTCTTGCCTGAACCGTTGGAACCTACGATTGCGACCCGCTCCGGCCCCACCAGATCGAAAGAGATGTCCGACAGAACGGGCGTCCCCTCACCATAACCGACGCTCACATGATCGAGCCGCAATACGACCTTGGCCGCGGGAAGCCCGGCCGAAGCGATATGCGCCGAAAACGGCTGTAGGATTTCGATCCTCTGCCGCGCTTCCGTTATCGCTTCCGATGCCTGCTGCTTGCGCCGCGCCGCCAGCCGGGCATTCTCGCCGCTGGTGACCTCGCTTTGCATCTTCAATCCGCCAGCCACAATGCGCGGCATGTCACCCCGATCAGCCTTGCGCTTGCCGACACGATCCCCGCGCGCCTTGCGTTCCGCCTGAACCTGAGCAGTGCGGGCGATCTCGTCGAATGCCTTTTCCGCGCCTGCCAGATCACGTTCGGCAGCCGCCAGTTCCAGCGCCCTGCGCTCCTGAAACCGGCTCCAGTTGCCGCCGTAACGCCTGGCCCCAAGCGTCGTCAGTTCGATGATCGCATCCATGCCGTCGAGAAGCTCACGGTCATGGCTGACCACGATCGCCCCGGCCCTCCAGCGCGACAGAAGATCGATAACGGCATTACGCCCGTCCCTGTCGAGATTGTTGGTCGGCTCGTCCAGCAGCAGAAAATCCGGCTTGTGAAAAATGAGCGCGGCAAGTCCCGCCCGAGTGCGCTGCCCACCGGAAAGGGATGAAAGATGAGTCTCCGGCCTCACATCGAGACCGGCACCGGAAAGTGCGGAGGCAATACGTTCCTCGACGAACCAATCGACGATACCTATCTCCTCGATAGTTGCGTCACCGGCAACCGCCCTTTTCAGCAGCGCGAGATCGGCAGTTGCGTCGAAGAGATCCGCGATCGTCTGGTCATCATCGAGCTGCACGCTCTGGCGCATCATGCCGATGCTGCCATGAACGGAAATAGAGCCGGTCTGCGGCTGAATCTGCCCGGCGATGAGCTTCAGGATAGTCGTTTTGCCGACGCCATTGCGGCCGACAAGCCCGGCGCGCTCAGTTGAGAAACTCAGATCGACATTGGAGAAAAGGTTGCGGCCGTCAGGCGTGGACCACGTAAGATTGGAAAGTGTGATGGAAGCAGGCATGGATGTGATTTTCCTGGATTGCAAGGCAAAGCGGCGTTGCGATCGAGATGAAATCCATTGCGGCACACATCCTGTTGGTATTGCTGACGATCAGTCATCTATCGGCTGAAACCGACCAAAGCAAGGCGAATGGCAGAACCGAAATCCTGCCACCCAAGACAGAGTGAGATCAGAGCTTGACCCAGGCACCGTTCCGTTTCGAAGACGCAACGCAGGCCTCAACGAAAGTGACACCCTTCACCCCGTCATCCACGGTCGGATAGATCACCGCCTTGTCGAGCTTCGTACCCTTCTTCTTCGCATGGATGGCACGCGCGGCCTCCGTGTAGATCGTTGCGAAAGCTTCCAGATAGCCTTCGGGATGACCCGACGGGATGCGCGAGACGCGCCCCGCCGCGGCCCCTGCTCCCGCGCCATTGCGGGTGATCAACCGTTTCTGGTCACCGAATGGCGTGAACCAGAGATAATTCGGGTTCTCCTGCGCCCATTCCAGCCCACCCTTTTCGCCATAGACGCGCAGCTTCAGCCCGTTCTCGTTGCCTGGCGCCACCTGACTGCACCAGAGCATGCCCTTCGCGCCTTCGGCAAAACGCAGCATCACATGCGCATTGTCATCCAATCTCCGGCCCGGCACGAAACTGTCCAGATCAGCCGCAAGGCTCTCCAGTGTCAGCCCGGTGACGAAGGAGGCGAGATTATAGGCATGCGTGCCGATATCGCCTGTCGAACCTCCGGCACCGGATTGCGCCGGGTCCGTACGCCACACCGCCTGTTTTGCACCGGTCTGTTCGGCAGCCTCGGTCAGCCAATCCTGCGCATATTCGACCTGCACCACGCGCAGCTTGCCGAGATCGCCATTGGCGATCATCTCGCGCGCCTGCCGCACCATCGGATAACCGGTATAGTTATGCGTCAGGATGAACAGCGCATCGCTTTCGTCGGCAAGCTTCTTCAGCTTCTTGGCGTCAGCCAGATTGGAGGTCAGCGGCTTGTCGCAGATGACATGAATGCCGCGCTTCAGAAACTCGCGGGCAGCTTCGAAATGCACATGATTGGGCGTGACGATCGACACCGCTTCGATACCATCCTTCAAGCGCGCTTCACGGATCGCCATGTCCTTGTAGGAACCATAGGTGCGCGACGCATCGAGCCCGAGTTCCCGCCCCGAGACCAACGCCTTTTCCGGCGTCGACGACAACGCTCCCGCGACGAGCTCGAACTGATCATCCAGCCGCGCCGCCATGCGATGCACGGCACCGATAAAGGCGCCCGAACCACCGCCCACCATGCCGAGCCGGATCCGCGGCTCGCGCGTATCTTCCTGTTTTCCTTCGATTGCCATGAAATTTCTCCTTGAAATGTTCTGCGGAGCTGCCCCTCATCCGCCTGCCGGCACCTTCTCCCCGCTAGCGGGGAGAAGGACACAAGCCGCAATCTCTCCGTCCCAATCGAGGCACGTTCCCTCTCCCCGTAATGACGGGGAGAGGGTTAGGGTGAGGGGCAAACCACAAGCCACAACTTCTGTGTGAAGGCCAACCGGCCCCTAAAGCCCCAACATCCGCCTGTTGGCCGCCTCGTCCGTACCGCCCGCGGCAAAATCGTCAAACGCGTATTCGGTCACGCGGATGATATGCGCCTTGACGAATTCGGCCCCTTCCCGCGCTCCATCTTCCGGATGTTTCAGCGCGCATTCCCACTCGACCACGGCCCAGCCATCGAAATCGTTGGCCGCCATTTTCGAGAAGATTGCGCCAAAATCCACCTGCCCGTCACCCGGCGAGCGGAAGCGGCCGGCGCGGTTCACCCAGCTCTGGAAACCGCCATAAACGCCCTGCCGTCCGGTCGGATTGAATTCCGCGTCCTTGACGTGGAACATCTTGATCCGGTCCTTGTAGATGTCGATGTTGTCGAGATAATCGAGGCACTGCAGCACATAATGCGATGGATCGTAGAGCATGTTGGCGCGCGGATGGTTCTTCACCCGCTCCAGGAACATCTCGAAGGTGATCCCATCATGCAGGTCCTCGCTCGGATGGATCTCGTAGCAGACGTCGACATCGTTCTCGTCTGCATGGTTCAGGATCGGCGTCCAGCGTTTCGCCAACTCATCGAAAGCGGTCTCGACCAGACTGGCCGGACGCTGCGGGAACGGATAGAGATAAGGCCAGACCAGCGCACCGGAAAAGGTCGCATGCGCCTTGATGCCAAGATGGCGTGATGCGGTGATCGCCATCTTGACCTGTTCGACCGCCCATTCCTGCCGCGCCTTGGGATTGCCACGCACTTCCGGGGCTGCAAAACCGTCGAACACCTCGTCATAGACGGGATGCACGGCCACCAGCTGGCCCTGGAGATGGGTGGAGAGTTCGGTGATCTCGACACCGTTTTCACGCGCCTTGCCGGCCAGTTCGTCGCAATAATCCTTGGAGGTAGATGCCTTTTTCAGGTCGATCAGCTGGCTCGCCCAGGTCGGCACCTGCACGCCGATATATCCCTTGTCCGCCGCCCATTTGGTGATCCTGTCCCAGGTATTGAACGGCGCTGAATCACCCGCGAACTGCCCGAGAAAGATGCCGGGTCCCTTGATCGTCTTCATGAAAAATTCCTCCGTAATGATATGCGAGAATGAAGGACTGCCCCTCATCCGCCTGCCGGCACCTTCTCCCCGCAAACGGGGAGAAGGGCACATGTCGCAATGTCTGCCTCCCTCTCCAACGCCGAGTAAGGCAAGTCACCTCTCCCCGTCCTTACGGGGAGAGGTGGAGTGCAGCATGCTGCACTTTGGGTGAGGGGCAACTCCCCCAAAAGATCAGAACGGCGAGTCAGGGAAGTAGAAGCTCTCCGCATTGTCCTTGGTAATCAGCGTGGCATCGAGGATGTAATTGCCGCTCACCGGCACCTGGTCATAGAAATTGCCGGCCGTCAGTTCCATCGCGGTTGCCACCATCGCCGGCGGATAGAGCACGTTGACTGGAATCATCTTGTCGCCATCCATGACCTTCTTGATCATGTCCTTCGAACCGGCGCCGCCGATGACATATTTGATGTCTGTACGCTTCGCCTGCTCGATGGCTTCCAGCACGCCGACAGCCATGTCGTCATCCTGGCACCACACTACGTCGATCTTCGGGTATTTGGTGAGATAGTCCTGCATCACGCGAAATGCGTCGTCGCGGCTCCAGTTGCCGTACTGGCGGTCGAGGACCTTCACCTTGGAACCCTCGATGCCCTTGTCAAAACCGTCCTGACGCTGCTGGTCGATCGGGATCGGCAGGCCGCGAATGATGACGACTTCGGCTTCCGGCGTTGTCTTGGCGATGTATTGGCCGGCAACTTCACCAAGGGCCGGGTTGTTACCGGCGACATAGAGATCGCGGATCGTGTTGTCGTTGACGGAAGGCGCGCGGTCGACCAGCGCCACGAACTTGCCGTCGTCCTTCACCTGCTGGATGGCCGATACGAGCTGATCCGGATCGGTCGGCAGGATGACCAGTGCATCAATGCCCTGAACCGCCAGATCCTGCACCGCATTGGCCTGGCTTGCCGGGTCGGCAGAGGTCTTGACGATGACATTCAAGCCCTTGTGCTCGGCCATCAGAAGCTTGGCGACACGTTCGGCATGGAACACCACGCCGGCAGTCCAGCCATGGTCAGCCGCTGGAATGGAAACGCCGATCGTCACCTTCTTTGCCTCCTGGGCAAAAGTCGTCGCCGGCACCGCCACGGCAAATGCCGTCAGCGCCGCTGCGGCATAGCCCAATAATCTCTTGTGCATGTTCTCTCTCCCAAGGTTATGCGGGGTGATCTCCTCCTGACCGGACCTACCCCAGATGGCCCGGCCTATTGCGAATGCCTCCTCACTTCCGCATCAGCGACCGCTGCACCAGCATGGCGATGATGATGATCGCCCCCTGGATTGCGCCGATCAGATATTCGCTGACGAAGTTGGAAAGCAGCATGATATTGCCGACAATCTCAAGGATGAAGGCACCGCAGACCGTGCCCCATATACGCCCGACACCACCCCTCAATGCCGTGCCGCCAACAACAACCGCCGTGATTGCCTGCAGTTCCCAAAGAATGCCCGTCGTTGCCGAAGTCGAGCCGAGGCGCGGCACATAGATGATCACCGCAACCGCGACGCAAAGCCCCTGCACGATATAGGCAATGGTGCGCACCTTCTGCACCGATATGCCCGAATACCGGGCCACTTCCTCGTTCGAGCCGACGGCGATCAGGTGCCGGCCGTAACGAGTGCGATAAAGCACGAAGGCGGCCAGTGCTGCGGTGGCGAAGATGACGATGATCGGGATCGGAACACCGAAGACATCACCGAAATAAACCGGACGATAAAGCTGCTGCAGCTCGCGGTCCCGCACCGTGATCGAACCGCCTTGGCTGAGCCAGGTCGTCAATCCGCGATAGATGCCCATGGTTCCGAGCGTGGCAATGAAAGGCTCGATCTTGCCGACGGTCGTGATTAGCCCGTTCGCCAGCCCGCAGGCGGCTCCAAGACCAAGCGCCACCAGCATCGCGGCAACCAGCATCAGCATCGGGTCACCGATCGCACCGGTATTCATGAACAGGATCATCAGGCTCGCCACGAAAGCGACCATGGCCCCGACGGAAAGGTCGAGCCCGCCGGATGAGATCACATAGGTCGCACCGAGCGCGATGATCGCAATGAAGGCGCTGCGGGTGATGACATTGGTGAGGTTGGCGACGGAGACGAAATTCGGATTAGCAAAATATCCGAGCACCAGAAGCAGGGCGAGCGCGACGAACGGCGCAATCGCCGCCATGTCCCAATCCCGTGATGTCTTCGGTATCTTGGCCGTATCGGTCGTTGCCGCGCTCATGCCACCGCCCCCGCATTCACGCCCGTGGCAAGCTCAACGATCTCGTTTTCGGTCATGTTCTCTCCCTGAACCTCGCCGACGATCCTTCCCGTCCGCATCACCAGAATGCGATCGCAGATGCCGATCAGTTCGGGCATCTCGGAGGAAACGACGATGATCGACCGCCCCTCTTCGGCCAAGGCCGCGATGAATTTGTAGATCTGTTCCTTGTTGCCGATGTCGATGCCGCGCGTCGGCTCGTCGATGATGACGACCTGCGGGTCGAGCATCATCATCTTAGCAAGCAGGAGTTTTTGCTGGTTGCCGCCGGAAAGCTGTCCGGCAAGGATGTTTTTCGTCCCCGTCCGGATATCGAAATCCCTGATCGCGTTGTCGAGCGCTTCGGCCTCACGCTTCCTGTCGATCTGCAGGCCGCGAATGAATTTTCCGAGCGAGGCAAGCGTCAGGTTGACCCGAAGATCCTTGGTCAGCAGCAATCCCTTGCCCTTCCGGTCCTCGGAAAGATAGGCGACGCCGGCTTTCAGGCTCGAATGCACGTCAGTGAATGAGACCGTATGCCCATTCAGCACCACCTTGCCCTTGGCCGGGCGCAATCCGACCAACCCTTCCATCAGCTCCGTCCGCCCAGCGCCGATCAACCCGGCGAAACCGAGGATCTCGCCTTTACGAAGTGTGAAACCGGCATCGCGCGCAAAACCCGGAACGTCGAACCCTTCGACCTCGAGCACCGCCTGACGCACCTCTGCCGCATGCCGGTCGGGATAAAGCTTCGCAACATCGCGCCCCACCATCAGCCGTGCCATGTCCGCCGGCTGAAGTTCCGCGGCATCATGTGAACCGACAAGCCTCCCGTCACGCAGAACGGTAACACGGTCGGCAATCTCCTTCACCTCCGGCAGGCGATGCGAAATGTAGAGCACGCCGACACCCTTGGCGCGGATATCACGGATGACCTTCAGCAAGGCCTCGGTCTCATGCGGCGTCAGGGATGCGGTCGGTTCGTCGAAGATGACGATCCGGTGCGGCACAAGAAGCACGCGGGCGATCTGCACCAGCTGGCGTTGAGCGATGGAAAGCCGAGAGACGATCGTATCCGGGTCGATATAGCCACCGAGATCGACGATCGCCTGCCGTGCACCGGAACGCATAGCCTGATCGTCGACGACCAGCCCCTTCCTCAGCTCACGACCGAGATAGATATTTTGCGCCACCGTCAGGTCGGGCGCGAGCAATATCTCCTGATGCACCAGCACGATACCGTGGTTTTCCGCATCCACCGGACCGGAGAAACTCACCGGAGCGCCGTCCATCCTGATCTCGCCACGCGTCGGCTGATGATTGCCGGCAAGGATCTTCATCAAAGTGGATTTGCCGGCCCCGTTCTCGCCGATGATCGCGTGAACCTCGCCGGCGCGAACGGTCAGCGAAATATCCTTCAGGACCTCGATGATCCCGAACGTCTTCGACAGGCCGCTCGCTTCAAGCAGCGGCGGATTGATGGATGAATCAGCGGGTGCGGGGGATATAGTCATCCACCCGACCTCAAATTCACGAGCGTCGTGAAACGGCCGCCATGCGACACGCCCCCAACGCCTGCCTCCTCGCAAGCGATGTGGTGCACCTGAAATCCTCCCTGTATTTCAGGCTATCCAAAGATATGAGGTACGTAAAGCAGAATTGAACGTCAACTCTGCGTCATGATGCCGAACGTCTGAAGGTCCCGACCTTGGCCATCACCTCGCCGGGGATCTGATAATCCTTCGCGACATCGGGACCATTGCTCAGGCCACACAATTCCCGCTGGACAAAAAGCCCCCAGACGGCTTCGGCAGCGTCCTGCACCAGATCAAGGCGCTTTGCCTCAGCCTTGCCAGCAGAATCAGCATCCCATTTACGAAGCTTTTCAAGGCTGGCTTCTACCTGCCGTCCGTTTCGTCCAAGTGCGCTCGCACGCTCCTCGGCAATCTCGTATTCCAGGGCGCTCAATCCGCTCTGAAGCGACGGCGAACCGAAGAATTGCGGTGCACGAACTGACATGAAGATCTCCTTATGTTTGCCGCAAGGTTCTAGCCGACCGGTTGCCACCCCGATAATGCGCCATGTCAAAATGCTGTCCGAGCCAGACTTCAACTCTACGTTATAAAAAGTTGAACGCGAAAGTTGCGCGCCATCCCTGCTCAAGCTGCCTTGATGAAATCGATAAAGGCCCTGAGCGGCGCCGGCACCAACCGGCGACCGGGATAATAGAGAAACGGCCCCGAAAATTCCGGCCACCAGTCCTCAAGCACCGGCTCCAGCGCCCCGCTGTCGATATGCGGGCGCAGCCAATCCTCGAACAGAGTTACGATACCCGCCCCCGCCTTGGCGCAATCGACCGCCAGATCGACCCCGCCACCAGTCTGCACGATCAGCGCGGCAGGCGGGTCGATCAGCACCGTCTCTCCGTTCCGTTCGAATTCCCAATCCGGCATCGAGCCGCTGGCGAAACGATTGCGGATACAGGCATGCTGCATGAGATCGCGCGGATGTTCGGGCCGACCGCGCCGATCGAGATAATCCTTCGAGGCGACCGCGGCAAAACGTTGCGTACGCGGTCCTATCGGCACCGCGATCATGTCCTGCGCCAGTCGCTCGTCATAACGGATACCGGCATCGCAGCCCGCAGCGATCACGTCGACAAAACTGTCCTCGATCATCAGTTCCAGCCGAATGTCCGGATAGGCCGCCAGAAATCGCGGTACGATCGACGGCAAGACCAGCCGCGCCGCACTGACCGGCACGTTCAGCTTCAGCACACCCGCAGGCCGCTCGCGAAACCCGTTGACGACATCGAGCGCCGCTTCCATTTCCGCCAGCGCCGGCGCCAGCCGGTCGATGAGCCCCTGCCCCGCCTCGGTCGTCGCCACGCTGCGCGTCGTCCGATTGAGCAGCCGCACGCCAAGCTGGGTTTCCAGCCTCCGCACGGCATCGCTCAATCCCGATGCGCTGCCGCCGCTGATGCGTGCGCCCTCGCGAAACCCACCGGCCCGTGCCACGGTGAGAAAAGCCTGCAGATCGCTCATTTCCACGCCCATGAAGCATTCTTTCGATTGTCCGTTTCAGCGTACAGACTATCCGAATTGTACAGGCTTATAAAGGGAACGCACCGGCGCTATTTCCATTTCACCGAAGATCGCGAACAATCGGCGATCAGTAAAAGGAGCATCCCCATGTCCGATCAGAGCACATTCGATCTTGCAAAATCCGGCACGTTCAAGATGGGCAGCCATACGGTCAAGCGCATCGGCTACGGTGCAATGCAGCTTGCCGGCCCGGGCGTCTTCGGACCGCCGAAGGATCGCGCTGCCGCTGTCGCCGTTTTGCGTGCCGCCATCGAGGCCGGCGTCGATCATATCGACACCAGCGATTTCTACGGTCCGCATGTCACCAATCAGATCATCCGTGAAGCGCTGCATCCCTATCCGGACAATCTCACCATCGTCACCAAGGTTTCGGCAAGACGCGGCCCGAATGCCGAATGGCTGCCGGCCATGTCGAAGGAGGAGCTTACCGCCGCCGTCCACGACAACCTCCGCAATCTCGGCCTCGACGTCATCGACATCGTCAACTTCCGCTCGATGCACGGCATCCATGGCCCGGCGGAAGGATCGATCGAGGAACAGGTGACGGTTCTGGCCGATCTCCAGCGTCAGGGACTCATCCGCCATATCGGCGTCTCGAACGTCACGCCCACCCAGATCGCTGAGGCGCGCAGAATCACCGAGATCGTCTGTGTCCAGAACCAGTACAATCTCGCCCACCGAGAAGACGATGCGTTTATCGATCAACTGGCCGCGGAAGGCACCGCCTACGTGCCTTTCTTCCCGCTCGGCGGTTTCTCGCCGCTGCAGTCCTCGACACTTTCGGATGTCGCGGCACGCCTGAACGCTACCCCGATGCAGGTCGCCCTCGCTTGGCTGCTGCAGCGCTCGTCGAACATTCTTCTCATCCCCGGCACCTCGTCGGTGGGACATTTGAAGGAAAATCTGGCAGCCGGAGAACTGGAGCTGCCGCAGGACGAACTTGCCGAGCTGGAAGGCATTGCCGGCAAGAAAGCCGCCTGAGAACGAGACGCCGCGCCCGCAGGTGCGGCGTCTCTCCGCAAGCGGTCTGCCGACTTACCGCAGACGGCGTCAGCCTGCCCTAATCTATTCCGCCGTATTTTGTGCGGCTCAGAAGCTGAAATTCCCGATTGGGTCCGATGCGATAGGTTTCGGAGTAACTATAGCCGTCACTCTGGAACTGATGCGTCAACAGGCTACCGATCGGCGCTTTCTTGAGCTTCGTTTTCGGCTGTGTTGGATAGATCAGGCTGCCCGGTATCGGCTCCAGGCTGAATGCCGGGAAAGGCTGCCCAAGGACGAGAGATGCGATCACAGGTATGGCAACAGCTCTTCGCATGGTTGGCTCCTTTGGAACAAGGCTCCGAAACCGGGAAGGCTTCCACCCGATCTCAGCAGCCATTCACTGAAGTTTGGGTCGAAAAGAGCGTAATTATCATACCGGAATGCCGTTGCTGCAACAGAAAGCTTGCCCCGTTTTGAACAGCATATGGCCCGGGGTTTCCCCTAGGCCATATGTCGGCCTGTTCCGGTCAAGCCCGCAATCAGACGTATCTGTTGACGACGTTTTCCAGATATTCCTGGCGGCCGGACTTCGGTTCCGGATTGATGTTTTCGCGCTCCACCTTTGCGGCGATCTCTTCGAGCTTCAATTCGCCGCGCAGCATCTTCTGCGCATCCGCACTGTCCCACTTCGCATAACGGTCGGCGAGCGGCTTCGACAATGCACCGTCCTCCACCATTTTGGCAGCAGCCTTCAGGCCGCGGGCGCAGCAATCCATGCCGCCGATATGGCCAATCAGAAGATCTGCTGGATCGATCGACTGGCGACGCAGCTTGCTATCGAAGTTCGTACCGCCGGTGGTAAAGCCGCCCGCCAGCAGAACCTGGTAATAAGCCAGCGCCATTTCCGGCACATTGTTGGGGAACTGGTCGGTATCCCAGCCCGACTGGTAGTCGTTGCGGTTCATGTCGATCGAACCGAAGATGCCGTGAGCAGAGGCAAGCGCCAGTTCGTGCTCGAATGTATGGCCGGCAAGGATCGCATGGCCCTGCTCGATATTCATCTTCACTTCGTTTTCCAGACCGTACTTCTTCAGGAAACCGTAAACAGTCGCGACGTCGTAGTCGTACTGGTGCTTGGTCGGCTCCTGTGGCTTCGGCTCGACCAGGATCTGACCCTTGAAGCCAATCTTGTACTTGTATTCGACGACGAGATGCAGCATCCGCGCCATCTGGTCGAATTCGCGCTTCAGGTCGGTATTGAGCAGCGTCTCATAACCTTCGCGGCCACCCCACAGAACATAGTTCTCCCCGCCGAGCTTCATCGTCGCGTCCATGCAGGTCTTGATGGTCGCAGCCGAATAGGCAAACACATCGGGATCCGGATTGGTTGAGGCGCCGGACATGAAGCGGCGGTTGGAGAACAGGTTCGCCGTGCCCCAGAGCAGCTTTACGCCGGTCTCTTCCTGCTTGCCTGCGAAGTAATCGACGATCTCGTTGAGGTTCTTCGTGTTCTCGGCAAAAGTCTTGCCTTCCGGACGCACGTCGGCATCGTGGAAGCAGTAATAAGGCGCACCGAGCAGCGAGAACATTTCGAAAGCGACATCGGCCTTCAGCTTGGCCTTAGCCATCTCGTCGCCATACCACGGACGATCGAAGGTGCGCCCACCGAAGGGGTCGCCGCCCTCCCAGGCAAACGAGTGCCAGTAGGCGATCGCGAAGCGCAAATGATCTTCCATCCGCTTGCCCGCAACGATCTCATCGGGATTGTAGAAGCGATAGGCCAGCGGATTGGTGCTGTCCGGCCCCTCGTATTTGATCTTCGAAATATCGCCGAAAAATCCTGTGCTCATATGTGTTTCCTCCTTGGAAAGCCTTCTCTGAACAAAGATGAGGTACGTACCTCATTGCAGGCCGAAAATACGTCCATTCCGGCCCGGTTTTGAGGGAGGGGCTTCCCCCTCCCCGATAAAATCAGCCGGCAATCGCCCGGATTGCCGGATAGGCAGCGCGGTAACGCGAATAGGCAGCCTCATAGGCATTAGACAGCGCAGAAACCGGCTCGATCGTCGCTTCCGTCTTCGGGGCGGAGCAGACCGAAACCGGATCGGCACCGGTTGCCGCAATCAGACCGAGTCGGGCAGCACCGAAGGCCGCACCAAAATCTCCGTCAGCCGGAATATCGACGGGAACGCCAAGCGAGGTTGCGATCGAGGACAGCCAGTAACGCGAGCGCGAACCGCCGCCGATCGCCGTCACGCGGGAAATCGAGGTCCCGGCGGATTTCAGCGCCTCGAGATTGTCGCGGATCGCGAAGGTCACGCCTTCGAGCACTGCCTGGGTCAGAACGGCGCGGCTGGACTCGTGTTCGAGGCCGATAAACGCACCGCGGATAACGGCATCATTGTGCGGCGTGCGCTCACCCGAAAGATAGGGCAGGAAGGTGACACCGGTCGGCGCCTTCAGCGTATCCCCGAGTTCGCCGGACAGTTCTGCAGCCGATTTGCCCATCACCTTCGCATGCCAGTTGATTGCATCGGCCGCCGACAGGATGACGCCCATCTGGTGCCATGTCTTCGGCAATGCGTGGCAGAAAGCGTGAACGGCGCTTTCCGGCTTTGGCAGGTAGGATCCGTTGGCGGCAAACAGCACGCCGGACGTGCCCAGCGACACGAATGCCTGCCCCTCCTTCACCGTTCCCATGCCGCAGGCCGAAGCGGCGTTGTCGCCTGCCCCGCCGGCCACCACGACCTCACCGGAGATACCCCATCTGAATTTCAGTTCGCCGCGTAGCTTGCCGGCCTGATCGGTCCCTTCGACCAGAGACGGCATCTGAGCTTCGGAAAGATCGGTCGCGGCAAGAAGTTCAGACGACCATTTGCGCGCGCCCGTATCGAGCCAGGACGTACCGGCCGAATCCGACATCTCGGAAATGTACTCGCCCGTCAGCCAGAGGCGCAGATAATCCTTCGGCAAAAGCACCTTGGCGACCTTGGCAAAAATCTCCGGCTCGTTTTTCTTCACCCAGGCGAGTTTAGGCGCGGTAAAGCCGGGAAACACGATGTTGCCGGTGATCGCACGGAAACGCGGATCGGCATCGAGTTCCGCCGCCTCATGGAAGGAACGCGTGTCATTCCACAAAATACACGGCCGCAGCACATTATCCTCGGCATCGAGAAATGTCGCGCCATGCATCTGGCCAGAAAGGCCGATGCCCTTCACCGCCGAAAGCTCCGCCGGATGCGCGGCCTTGAGGCCGGCAATCGCCTCTTCGCAGGCACGAACCCAATGCGCCGGATCCTGCTCAGACCAACCGGAATGCGGGCGCGAAACCTCAAGCGCACCGCTCGCCGAGCCGATGATTTTCTGGTCGCCGTCGATCAGCATCGCTTTGACGCCGGAGGTGCCGAGATCGAGACCGAGATACATGTATTGTCCTTTCATCCTGCCTTCAGGGCATGTTGTCCTTCAGGAATATGTCGATACGGATACGCTCCTGCGCGGCAATCACCGACAGGCCCTCAACCTTGCCCTTCAGCACGCGGATCGCGCTGCGAACCTCGTGGCCGGCATCCTGATTGAGCACGGCATCGATGAGGTCTTCGGCAAGCGCCGCACGCGTCGTTCCGGTCAGTTCGTGAGCGACCACCACAGGCCGTGCCTCGCGAGCGACCTCGCGCAGCGCATGCACCATGCCGCGATTACCCGCGCCAAGACTGTAAAGGCCGATGATATCGGGATAACGCCCCAACGCTGCCGAAACGACTTCGGCCGTAAGCGCCGGATTATCCCGCGCTTCCATCACCGGTAGTACATCGAGCCGCGCAAAACTCTCGCCCATGACCGCCAGAAAACCTTCCAGACGTTCACGATGGTCGCGCACCAACATGGACCCGGCAATGACGGCGATCCTGCCGTCGCGCCCACCGGTGAACCGGCCGAGCAAATTGGCAGCCGTGCGTCCCGCCGCATGATTGTCGATACCGGCGAAATGATCCCGTTCCGATCCGGGAAGATCGGATACGAGCGTGACAACCGCAATGCCGGCATCCTTCAGCCCTGCCAATGCGGCATGCACTTCGTGCCCCTCGACGGCGACGAAGGCAACCCCGTCGGGCCTGTCGGGAACGATATGATTGAGCGCGTCCGCCAAGGCCGCGGCATCGAAGGGGGGCACTTCCACGATACGGATTTGCGTGCGCTCCGCGCCAGACCGCGAAATTGCGGCATGAACCTCGTCACGGATCCCGATCATGAAGGAATTGTCGTAATTCGGCAGCACGAAGACGAAGGAATAGGTCCGTCCCTTGGCCAGATTGGCCGCCGCCACATCGCGCACGTAGCCAAGACTGGAGATCGCCTGCTCGACGCGCTCGCGGGTAACATGCCTCACACCGGGCCGACCATTGAGAACGCGATCGACCGTCGCTAGGCTGACGCCTGCGCTACGCGCGATATCATAGACGGTGGGCTTCATGAATTCCTCCGTGAAGCGTCCTATCTCAGTTTTTGAGGTACGTAAATCAGAAAATCACGGCGATCGGGAAACGAAACTGAAAAGGGGTCGTCACCCTGCGGTAACGGCCCCTTTTCGGCGGTGGTTTCCTGAAATTTTCGCTGAACGCTCAGTGACCGCCGCCACTTCGCCCTGTGATCTGCGGCGAAGGTTTCTCGATCATCGCGACCCCCAGCACCATCAATCCGAACAGCACGGTGAGGATCAGGAAGACGTCGCTGAACGACATTACGACGGCCTGCTGCGTAACAAGATTGACCATCTGCCGGATTGCGCCGGTGGCACCATCCAGTCCGGCTGCGTTGAGATTGGAGGTCATGCTGTTCAACTGGTCGACAGCCGTCGGATTGCCCCAGTCCAGATGCTCGCGCAGCCGCTCGTAATGCACGTCCTGACGGTTGGACAGCACAGTGCTGATAATGGCCAGCCCCACCGCGCCACCGAGGTTACGCGTCAGGTTGAACAGGCCGGATGCGCCGCGGATACGGGCGGGCGGCAGCGTGCCGAGCGCAATATTGTTGATCGGCACCATGCACATCATCAGGCCGAAACCTCGCAGGATCTGCGGGACGAACAGCTCGTAGAAATCCCAGTCCACGGTAATCCCGGTCATGATATAGGTGCCAGCGCCGAAGCTAACGAAGCCCAGCACCATCATCGCTCTCAGGTCCATGATCGTCGACAGCTTGCCCGCGATCGGCGCAGTGAAGAACATCGCCAGACCCGAGACGAACATCGTCTCGCCGATCATCAGGCTGTCATAATCACGCACGCGGCTCAGATAGACCGGGTAGATATAGGTCAGCCCGTAAAGCCCGATCCCCATGACGAAGGAGAAGATCGACCCGAGCGCAAAATTTCGGTTCGCAAACGCCGTCAGGTCCACCACTGGAAACTCGACAGTGAATGCCCGATAGAAGAACACCATGGCGCCGACAGCCGAAGCGATCGCGCCGATGACGATCAGGTGGTCGTTAAACCAGTCGTTGGAATTACCTTCTTCCAGCACATATTCCAGCGCACCGAGGAACACGCCCATCGACGCTAGTCCCCACCAGTCGAACTTTTTGAAAAGCGACAGTTCGGGCTTATCGAAGTCGATGAAATTCCACGCAACCACAGTAACGATGATGCCCGGCACGATATTGACCAAGAACAGCCAGTGCCAGGAGAAGGCGTGGGAAAGATAGCCGCCGACAGTCGGGCCGATGGTCGGCGCAAGTGTCGCGATAAGACCGATGATCGGCGAGACGATGGCGCGCTTCGACGGCGGGAAAATGGTGAAGGCAGCCGCAAATACCGAGGGGATCATGCCCCCGCCGATAAAGCCCTGAATGGCGCGATAAACGATCATCTGATCGATATTCGTCGCCGTGGCGCAGAGCGCGCTGGCAACCGTAAAACCGGCAGCGGAAGCGGCGAAGAGATAGCGTGTCGAGATGATCCGCGCGAGCGTACCCGAAAGCGGGATCATGATGACCTCCGCGATCAGATAGGATGTCTGCACCCAGCCGATCTCGTCCGAACCGGCGGACAAGCCCGCCTGGATTTCAGACAACGAAGCCGAGACGATCTGGATATCGAGGATCGACATGAACATGCCGAGCACCATGGCGAAGAAAGCAATCAGCTTTCTCCGATCCATTGGCTCGTCTGCCGGCATGGAAGCGGCCGGCACTGATCCTGCAGTTGTTGTTGCGCTCCCAGCCATGGGACCACCTCCGCCCTTCGCTCAGGGCCTGTTTGACGAGGAGCCGGACAATCGGCTGTTAGTTCTTCGGCGCGGTGCGCGTATCGACATCGACCACGACACTTAAGCCAGCCCGAAGGCGACCCGTATCGAGAGCATCCTGCGGCAGCGCAATACGCACCGGAACGCGCTGGATGATCTTGGTGAAGTTACCCGTCGCATTTTCAGGCGGCAGCAGCGAGAAGACCGAACCGGAAGCCGGCGAGATCGATTCCACCGTGCCGGTGATCGGGTCGTCGCTATAGGCATCGACATGCACCTTCACCTTGGAACCCGGCTCCAGATGCTGGATCTGGGTCTCCTTGAAGTTGGCATCGATATAGAGCTGGCGGGTCGGAACTAGCGCCATCAGCCGCTGGCCCGGCGAAACGAGATCGCCTTCCTGAACCGAGCGGTTACCGACAACACCGTCATAAGGAGCCTTGAGCACCGTGAAAGAGAGATCGCGGGCCGCCTTGTCACGCTGCAGTTCCAGCGTTCGGATAGAGCTTTCAGCTTCGTTGCGCTGCGCTTCGAGGATGGTGATATTGGCCTGGGCCGACTTGATCGCCGCCTCGCCACCGACAAGATTGGCATGAGCCTGATCAAGAGCCACATTGGCGCTATCGAGATCGGCAGCCGTGCCGACCGACTTGGTGGCAAGTTCCTGTTGGCGCTTCTGGGTGATCTCTGCGCCACGAACGGCGGCTTCGAGCGCTACCTTCGAAGCCTGTGCCTGTGCAAGACTGGCTTCCGCACCTTCGACCTGCGCATCGATGCGCGAGAGTGACAGCTTTTCGGTCTCGATCGCCGCGTTGGCCTGATCGAGCGCGTTCTGATAGTCACCATTGTCAAGCGTGGCCAATACGTCGCCTGCCTTCACCTGTTGGTTGGCAACCACATTCACCTTGGCAACGAAAGCCGTGACCTTCGGAGAAATCGTGGCGATGTCGCCTTCGATATAGGCGTCATCGGTCGACACCATGAAACGGCCGGTGGTCCACCATTCATAGCCATACCACGCACCACCGGCGAGAAGCGCAAGCACGACAACCGGAAGCACGAAACCGCGCTTCTTTTTCTTCGGTGCATCTGCCGTCTGGGCAGGAGCCTGCGACTGTGCCGGCGCAGCCGGACTAGCCTCAGCCGCAGCAGGGCTTGCATCGCCCTGCTCCTGCGTCTTGCTCACGTCGATGTCATCGCTTTTTACTGTGCGCAGAGCGCCGGCATTTTTAGAAGCCGTCATGGGTATAACCGTCGTTGAAGGAGGTTGAAACCAATCGAACCGATCAGTTCGGAGCGTTGACATAGAGCCTTCTTTGCCACATATCAAGTCCAGATCGAACCAACCGGTTCGAAAAAAGTTGGAAATGGAAAAAATGACGCCGAAAGGGTTAAAAAAGGTCTTGCTTAAGGAAACCGTGAAGGTATCCGGCCGCTTTGCAGCGGGCGAGGACCCCGTAAAGCGCGAGCAGATCCTCGACGGTGCCAAGCGTGTTTTCATGCGCATGGGTTTTGATGCAGCAAGCATGAATGACATTACCCGGGAGGCAGGCGTCTCAAAAGGGACGATCTATGTCTATTTTGCCAACAAGGAAGACCTCTTCGTCGCGATGGTCGAGATGGAACGCGAGGCCTTTCTCGGCTCCATGAGGACTGTGTTGGCCAAAAGCGAGAATATCGAAAAGGGCCTTTACGAATTCGGCGTCACCTTTCTCGAACACATGACCGACGAAAAGGTCGTCACCGCGATGCGCACAGTGCTCGGGGTTCGTGAACGCATGCCCGATCTCTGTTCCCGTTTTTTCCGCGGCCCACAGAACCTGAGAACGGTCCTGCACGATTATCTGGGTCAGGGCGTCGCCGCCGGCACGCTGGAGATCGACGATCTCGATCTCGCCGCCGGCCAGTTCCTTGATCTTGTCAGCGGCAGCTTCTTCAAATTCCGCCTTTTCGGTACGATGCCAGAGCCACCGTCGCGACAGGAGATTGAACGTGTTATACGCGGCGCCATCCGCGTTTTCATGGCAGCTTATGCATCGGATAACAAATCCGTGATCGCCAAGGTCGTCTGAACTAAGCAAATTGTCGTTTGATAGGCGCAACCTCCTCTTGTTTTTAGGCTGAAAGCCCCCAAATGCGGCGGGCATTTACCGCCTTTGATTGAAAACAGGAGACATGGATGGACATAGCAGCGCTCTTAGCAGACCCGGGGGCCTGGGTAGCGCTCGTAACACTCGTGGTCATGGAAGTCGTGCTCGGCATCGACAACCTGATCTTCATTTCCATCCTGACCAACAAGCTGCCGCCTGAGCATCGCGAGAAGGCACGCAAGATCGGTATCGGCCTTGCGCTTATCATGCGCCTCGGCCTGCTCGGCACGATCGCCTGGATCGTCCAGCTGACCAACCCGATCTTCGAGGTTTTCGGCCAGCCCTTCTCCTGGAAGGACCTGATCCTCATCGCCGGTGGTCTGTTCCTCGTTTACAAGGCAACCAAGGAAATCCATCACTCGGTCGACACCATCGATCACAAGGAAGACCTCGTTGGTGCCGGCGCGGAAGTGGTGAAGATGAGCTTCAGCGCGGCCATCGTGCAGATCCTGATCCTCGACCTCGTCTTCTCGATCGACAGTATCATTACTGCGGTCGGCATGACCCCGCACCTGCCGATCATGATCGTCGCCGTCGTCGCAGCCGTCACCGTCATGCTGCTTGCAGCCACCCCGCTCGCCAACTTCATCGAGCGTAACCCGACCATCGTCATGCTGGCGCTCGGCTTCCTGCTGATGATCGGTGCGACACTGATCGCAGAAGGTTTCGGCGTCCACGTGCCGAAGGGCTACATCTACGCTGCCATGGCCTTCTCGGCTCTGGTCGAGATGCTCAACATGTGGTCCAGAAACGCCAAGGCCAAAAACAAGGCCAAAGGCGGCACCAACAAACTGCATTGATCCAAGGAAAAGGGCGCCTGAGGCGCCCTTTTTTATTCCCGCTATTTTGCCAGTTCGCGATCGAGAGCCTCGACCAACCGGCTGTCATCGGCAGTCACATCCGGCGCAAAACGCCCAACCACCTTGCCGTCGCGGCCGATCAGGAATTTCTCGAAATTCCAGACGATCTCCGCGTCATCGGCAACCTCCATGCCATGACCTCTCAGCCGTTCCTTCATCGGGCCGTCGCCGGTCGTCGCGACACCTGAGCCGGTCAGCGCCTTGTAGAGCGGATGCTTGCCCTCGCCCTTCACCGAAATCTTCGAGAAGATCGGAAATTTCACGTCATAGGTCAGCTGGCAGAATTCGACGATCTCGGCATCCGTGCCGGGTTCCTGACCCTTGAAATTGTTGGCCGGGAAGGCCGTGATGACAAACCCCTTGTCCTTCTTGTCCTCATAGAGCTTTTCCAGACCTTCATACTGCTTGGTCAGCCCGCATTTGGAAGCGACGTTCACGACCAGCATGACCTGCCCCTTGTAGCTGGCAAGCGTTGTCTCGCTCCCGTCAGTACGCTTGACGGGAATGGAAAGAATCTCGGTCATGGAAAACTCCTCAAGGCAATGCAGATGCCCGCCAGCTTAATACGCGCGTCCGGCTTGTCCATCACTCATGCCACTTCGTCGATCAGCACCTGGATAAATCCGCGCGAACAGCGCTCGATACGGCCAGTAACCCCATAGACCTGGTTGAGAACATGGGGCGTCAGAGCGTGTTGCGGCTCACCATCTGAGACAACGTGGCCGCCGGACAGAAGCACCAGCCGGTCACACCAGCGGCATGCGAGACCGAGATCGTGCAGGACTGCGATAGAGATGATCCCCTGTTCCTCGGTAATCTCGCGGATCGTGCGCATGACGCGGATCTGATGGGCAACATCCAGCGCCGAGGTCGGCTCATCGAGCAGCAGCACGCGCGGCTTGCGCACCAGCGCCTGCGCAAGACTGGCAAGCTGCCGCTGGCCGCCGGAGAGCGAGTCCAGCTGCGCCATGGCAAGATTGCTGATGCCGAGCCGATCAAGAACGGCAAGCGAGCGTTTGACCGCATCCGGATCGCGCGACGAGGCGCGAAGTGCCCCGATCGTTGCCTCCAGCACCGTCAGCGCTACCCGCTGCGGCAGGGATTGCGGCATGTAGGTGATCGCCCGTGCGCGCTGCGCCGGCGATTGCCGCGTGATGTCGGCGCCATCCAGATGCAACACCCCGCCCGCCTTGTGAAGGCCCGCCAGCGAACGCAGCAGCGTCGACTTGCCGGCGCCGTTCTGGCCGAGAAACGCGGTGATCGTCCCGGCAGGCATCGCGGAAATATCGACATCTGTCAGAACCGCCTTTTTACCGTAGCCGGCAGAGAGTTTTTCGACCGAGAGCATTACGCCTTCCCCTTCGTGCTGAAAATCAGGGCAAGGAAGAACGGCACGCCAATCAGCGAGGTGACGATACCGACCGGGATCAGCACGCCCGGCACGATGATCTTGCTGGCGGCCGATGCGAGCGCCATGACCAGCGCGCCGCACAGCATGCTCGCCGGCAGGAAGAAGCGATGATCCTCGCCGACCAAAAGCCGGGCGAGATGCGGGCCGACAAGCCCGATGAACCCGATCGTGCCGACGAAGGAAACCGAGGTCGCGGCAAGAATGCTGACGCGCAGCAGCGAGAAGAAGCGCAGCCGCGTCACGTCGATGCCGAAGGAACGCGCCCGATCCTCACCGAGCCTCAACGCCGTCAGCTTCCAGCAGGCAGCCATCGAGAAAGGCACGACGCAGGCCATGACCAGCGCCATGATCTGCAGCTTCGTCCAGGTCGAGCGGGTGAGGCTCCCCATGCTCCAGAAGACGAGCTGCTGCAGCGCCTCGGCGGAGGCGACGAACTGCATGATGGCGACCAGCGCGTTGAAGATGAAAACGAGCGCAATGCCGAACAGCACGAGCGTCTCGACACCCGCACCGCGCAAGCCGGAAAGCGCCTGCAGCAACAAGACCGAACCGAAGGCGAAGATGAAAGCATTGGCGGGAATGAACCACTCCGGCGGCAAGCCGGGAATACCGAGCTGCAGCACGATGGCAAGCGCCGCGCCGAAGGATGCGGCAGACGACACGCCGAGCGTGAACGGGCTTGCCAGCGGATTGTCGAGAATGGTCTGCATCTCGGCACCGGCAAGCGACAGTGACGCGCCGACAAGCAGGGCCATCAGCGAATAGGGCAGCCGCACGTCGACGACGATTGCCCGCACACCCCGGCTGACACTCTCCGGCTGGAAGATCGCGGCCAGGACTTCACTCGGCGACAGACCGGAAGACCCGACACAGACATCGATCACTGCCGCGGCGCAAAGTGCCACGGCAAGAACGATAAGCATCATCACTTTTACGCGGATCTTGCCATGGTAGGCACGGTCCGCCTCCGCCAGCAGGACTGGCGGATTGTGTTCGGCAATAGTCACACGATGCTCCGGTGCTTGAGAGCAATTCCAGCAGGGCAAAGAACCGGTCTTGCGTCAGGAATTGCTTGGAAACAGATAGATGGAGCAGCCTCGCATTTCAAAGATCAAGCGAAGCTGCTCCAGAAAATTACTGCGTTACCGGTGCCGAGGCGCCGAGCACGACAGGTGCATCGGGAATCTTGGTGAAGGTCTTGATCAGCGTCGCATATGTTGCGGCGGGATCTAGATCCTTGAAGGCTTCCGGATACATGAAACTCGCCATGTATTCGAGGCCGACGATGTTATACGGGTGGTTGTAGAACTGGTGATAGAGACCGTAGACGCGGCCATCCTGCACCGCCTTCATCGCGGCAAAGCCGTCGCGCTGCTCCAGCTTGCCGAGTGCTGCGGAAACCTGCTGCGGCGTGACGTTGTAGCCGAACGGAGCAGCCGAGTTCTCCGGGTTCGTCCACTGCGAACCGGACATGATGTAGACATCCGGCGGGTTGGAGCCGAGCAGCGCCTCGAGCGACACGGTACCCGTCTGGCCCGGCAGCAGCTTCGAGCCGATATTGTTGCCCTTCAGCGAGGTCACCAGCTTGCCGAAGCCGGTATCGCCATGCGTGAAGCAGCACCCGTCGCCCTTGTTGCCGGCCTTCGCTTCGACGAAGACGTTCGGAAACACGGTCTGTTTGGCGATGACGTCGTTCAGGTGGTCGAGGTGCTGCTTGTAGAAGGACACGTATTCGCCGGCTTCCTTCTCGCGATCCATGACCTTGCCGAGCACTTCGACGCTCTCCGTCGTGTGACCGACCGGCTCTTCCATCACGTCCAGATAGACGACCGGGATATCGAGCGCCTTCAGCTTGTACTCGATACCGCCTTCCTTGAAGGATTTTTGCGCCCGCATCTGAGCGACGACAACATCGGGCTTGGCCGCAATGACCGCTTCCAGATCGGTTTCACCGTCCTCGGAAAGGCTCATCACCGGCGGCGCCTTGCCGAAAGCCTGATCCATCAGCTTGGCAGTGCCCGGATCCGACTTGACGAAATTAGAGCTCCAGCCAACGACACGCGCATAAGGGTTGTCACGGTCGAGCAATGCAACGGTCAGCATGTCACGCCCATCTTGCAGAATGATCCGCTCGGGCTTCTTGGCGATCGTCACGGTGCGGCCAGCGACATCGGTGATCGTTGCCGGATAGTCGGTGGCAAACGCGGTGGATGCACCAAGCGCAAGGGCAAAGGCGGAAAATACGATCGGTCTCATGGGTGTCCTCTGTGTGTCCGTTGCATCAGATCTCCTCCCGGTTGCGGACCTACGCCTATTTCCTGACCAAAACAATCAACTTTTACTTGAAAAATGGACAGATCCTGACGACCCCACCCAATTCGCAGTAGAATTGTACAAATCGGCGATATCTCGCATCCGCGTTTGAAACGATAAGGCCTCTCGGGCATTATTGCGTCACTCGAAACCGCCCACCTCGCCGTACGCATACCCCCGGAGCCGCATGACAACCCAGCAGATCCTCGCCTTCGCCGTCATCGCCGCGATGATGGCAGTGTTCATCTGGGATCGGTTTCGCTATGATGTGGTCGCCTGTTGCGCGCTGGTTCTGGCCGTGGCACTCGGTGTTGTGCCGACCGACCAGGCATTTTCCGGCTTTTCCGACGACATCGTCATCATTGTCGGTAGCGCTCTGGTCGTCTCCGCAGGTGTCGCGCGCTCAGGTATCGTCGATCTGGCGATCAAGAAGTTCTTCCCCAATCTCGACACGCTGCACACTCAGCTTGCGCTATTGATGATTGTGGTGGCGGTTCTCTCCGCCTTCATCAAGAATATTGGTGCGCTCGCCATCATGATGCCGGTCGCTTTCCAGTTCGCCAAGAAATCCGGTGCCTCGCCGTCGAAATACCTGATGCCGATGGCTTTTTCGGCGCTGCTCGGCGGGCTGATGACGCAAATCGGTACCTCGCCCAATATCGTCGTCTCACGCATCCGCGAAGAGCTGACCGGCCAGTCCTTCACCATGTTCGACTTCACCCCGATGGGCGTCATCCTCTGTCTCGTCGGCATCACCTTCCTGCTCTTTTTCCACTGGCTGGTGCCCAGCCGCACGAAGGAAAACCACTCGATCGAGGAAGCCGTCGAGATCAAGAACTACACCTCGGAAGTGATGGTGACGGCGCAATCCACCGTGCTCGAAAAACGGCTGGGCGAACTGCTGAAACTCGGCGATGGCGAAGTGATTGCCAATGCCGTGCTGCGCGGCACCGCCCGCATGGCGCCCTTCCCGGACCTGAGCCTGCGGGAAAACGACATCGTGATGCTCGAAGGCCCATCCAAGGCGCTGGACCGCATTGTCTCGAACGCCAAGCTGCAATTGTCCGGCAAGCCGCTGACCGGCGAACAGGCGCAGGGCGATATCATATCGGTCGAGGCGATCATCAGCCAGGAATCGCCTCTGAAAGGCCTGTCCGCCAAGGAACTGGCGCTCTCCTATACACGCGGCGTCAATCTTCTGGCGATCAGCCGCCACGGCGAACGCTTGAAGGAGCGCCTCGGCAGCCTGACGCTTGCGGCCGGCGACGTGATCGTGCTGCAGGGCTCGCGAAAGACCATGCCCACCATCATGCAGGATTTCTCCCTCCTGCCCCTGGCCCAGCGGGAAGTACTGCTCGGCACCCGCCGCCGCGCCTTCATTCCGCTCATCATCCTTGCGCTCGCCATGGCAGCCACCGCCGTTGGCTTCGCCCCGGTGCCAGTCGCCTTTTTCGCAGCAGCCCTCGGCATGGTCGTCTTCCGCTGCATACCGCTGACCGATTTCTACAAGTCCGTCGACGGACCGATCCTCGTCATGCTGGCAGCGCTCATTCCCGTCTCCGACAGCCTGCGCACGACAGGCGGCAGCGACCTCATCGCCGGCTGGCTTGGCGAGGTCGCGGCCACCTTGCCTGCCTGGGGCGCCCTTGGCCTCATCCTCATAACCGCCATGGCCGTCACTCCCTTCCTCAACAATGCGGCAACGGTGCTGGTCATGGGGCCGATCGCGGCAAGCTTTGCCGCCAGTCTCGGCTTCAAGCCCGAAGCCTTCCTGATGGCGGTTGCGATCGGCGCAGGCTGCGATTTCCTCACCCCCGTCGGCCACCAGTGCAACACGCTGGTTTTTGGTCCGGGCGGTTACAAATTCTCCGATTACCCCCGCCTCGGCCTGCCCCTGTCCTTCCTCATCATCCTCGTCAGCATTCCGGCCCTGCTCTATGTTTGGCCGGTCGCCTAGCCCCGAGGGGCGTCACCTTCCCAAAAACCTTGACGCTTCGGCCTGAATATGGCCTAAGCCTGCCCCAATCCCTATTCCCGGAACAGGCTTGGCGCATTCGTTTGCGCCGCGAAATAGAGCAACACAATGATCAACCCGACCCCACGCGTCCGCATCGCCCCCTCGCCCACCGGCGAGCCGCATGTCGGCACCGCCTATATCGCCCTTTTCAACTACCTCTTTGCCCAGAAGAATGGCGGCGAGTTCATCCTGCGCATCGAGGATACCGATGCCACCCGCTCGACTCTCGAATTCGAGGAGCGGGTTCTGGATGCGCTGAAATGGACGGGCCTGAAATGGTCGGAAGGCCCGGATGTCGGCGGCCCCTACGGTCCTTATCGCCAGTCCGAGCGCAAGGACATGTACCAGCCTTTCGCACAGGACCTGCTCGACAAGGGCCATGCCTTCCGCTGCTTCTGCACGCCCGAGCGGCTTGAGCAGATGCGCGAAGGCCAGCGCGCCGCCGGCAAGCCACCGAAATACGATGGTCTCTGCCTGCATCTGACTGCGGAAGAAGTCACCTCGAAAATGGCAACCGGCGAAAGCTCCGTCGTGCGCATGAAAATCCCGACCGAGGGCTCCTGCGACTTTACCGACGGCGTTTATGGCGACGTCTCGATCCCGTGGGATTCTGTTGACATGCAGGTGCTCATCAAGGGCGACGGCATGCCGACCTATCACATGGCAAACGTCATCGACGACCACCTGATGAAGATCACCCACGTCGCCCGCGGCGAGGAGTGGCTGGCATCGGTGCCGAAGCACATCCTGCTTTACCGTTATTTCGGCTGGGAAGCGCCGGTCTGGATGCACCTGTCGCTGATGCGCAATGCCGACAAGTCCAAGCTCTCCAAGCGCAAGAACCCGACCTCGATCAGCTACTACTCGGCGCTCGGCTACCTGCCGGAAGCCCTGATGAACTTCCTTGGCCTCTTCTTCGTACAGATCGCCGAAGGCGAAGAACTGCTGACCATGGAAGAACTGGCCGGAAAATTTGATCCGGAAGCCTTGTCCAAGGCGGGCGCCATCTTCGACCTGCAAAAGCTCGAATGGCTGAACGGCCGCTGGCTGCGCGAAAAGCTGACGCCGGAGGAATTCGTCGCCCGCACGCTCGAATGGGCAATGGAAAACGATCGCCTTAAGCAGGGCCTGCTGCACTCGCAGAGCCGCATCACCAAGCTCGGCGACCTGCCGAACCTTGCAGGCTTCCTGCTCGCCGCCGATGTCGGCCTGACGCCGGCATCCTTCGCCGGCCTGAAGACCTCGCCGGAAGATACACTGCTGATCATCAACACGGTCCAGGCCGACATCGAAAAGATGGTCGAGTGGAACGTGGAAGCGATCGACGCGGAACTGCGCGCCGTTGCCGACAAGCTGGAGAAGAAACTCCGCGTCGTTACCCCGCCGCTCTTCATCGCCATGTCCGGCTCGTCCCGCTCGCTGCCGCTGTTCGATAGCATGGCCATTCTCGGCCGCTCCGTCGTTCGCCAGCGCCTGAAGATCGCAGCAACCGTCGTCGCCTCCATGGTGGGCGATGGGAAGTAAGAAATTCGCGACGCGCCCCCTCCCCTTGTGGGGAGGGTTGGGGAGGGGTCTTTCTTAATTCAGCAAGAGAAACCCTCCCCGTCGCTTCGCTCCGACCCTTCCCATAAGGGGGAGGGTTAGGCCGAGCCAACCGCGCCGGCAGAACAGAACAACGAGCCCAAAGAGGCAAAACATGACCGACACGACAAAGACCGAAACCGCCCTCTCCTCCGACGTCACCGAAGTGCGCGCACAAAAGCTTGCCAAGCTGCGCGAGACCATCGGCGATGTCTATCCGGCACATTTCCACCGCACCATGACCAATGCGGAACTGGCTGCGAAATACGAGGCGCTGGAGCCGGACACGGAAACTCAGGACGTCGTCACGGTCGCCGGCCGCGTCTATTCCTCGCGCAATTCCGGCATGTTCATGGATATCCATGACGCTTCTGGCAAGATCCAGATCTTCTCCCACAAGGACGTCACGCCGGAAGAAGCGCGCAACATGCTGCCGCTGATCGATCTCGGCGACATCATCGGCGTCACCGGCACCGTGCGCCGCACCAAGCGCGGCGAGCTGTCGATCAACGCGCAGCAGATCACCATGCTGACCAAGTCGCTTCTGCCGATGCCGGAGAAGTGGAACGGCATTGCCGATATCGAGATCCGTTATCGCAAGCGCCACCTCGACATCATGAGCAACGAAGAATCGAAGCTGCGCTTTCAGCAGCGCTCGAAGATCGTTTCCGGCATCCGCCACTTCATGGAAAACGACGGCTTCTTGGAAGTCGAAACCCCGATGCTGCAGACGGTTTATGGCGGCGCCACTGCCGATCCGTTCAAGACCTTCCACAACACGCTGAAGATGGACATGTACCTGCGCATCGCGCCGGAACTGTTCCTGAAGCGCACGCTGGTCTCGGGCCTTTCCGACAAGGTGTTCGAGATCAACCGCAACTTCCGCAACGAAGGCGTCTCTACCCGGCACAATCCCGAATTCACCATGATGGAATGCTACTGGGCCTATGCCGATTACGAGGACGTCATGGACCTCGTCGAGCGCCTGTTCGAAACGCTCGCCGTTTCGATCCACGGCACCCCGGAAGTCACCTTCGGCGACAAGCAGATATCCTTCAAGGGGCCGTTCAAGCGCGTGCCCATGCCCGACGCCGTCAAGGAAGCGACCGGCATCGACTTCCTCGCAATCAAGACGGACGAGGAAGCCCGCGCTGCCGCCAAGGCTGCCGGTTTCGAAGTCGAGAAGGACTGGACCTGGGGCGAATGCCTTGCCTTCATCTTTGAAGAAAAGGTTGAGGGCACGCTGATCCAGCCGAGCCACGTCACCCACTTCCCGAAGGACATCTCGCCGTTTGCCAAGGAAGTTCCGGGCGAGCCGCGCCTCGTCGAGCGTTTCGAAACCTATTGCAACGCCTGGGAAGTCGGCAACGCGTTTTCCGAACTCAACGACCCGGAAGAACAGCGCAAGCGCATGGTCGAGCAGCTAGAGCAGGCGCACGCCCGCGGCGAGAAGGACAAGCAGCTCGACGACGAGTTCCTTGACGCGATCGACCAGGGCATGCCGCCGGCCGGCGGCCTCGGCATCGGCGTCGACCGCCTTGTCATGCTTCTGACCAACGCCCCGTCGATCCGCGACGTCATCCTCTTCCCGGCCCGCAAGGCCAAGGCGGACTGAGGAACAGGCAGACAGGCCTGAAACGACAAAAAGGCGGCTGTAAAAGCCGCCTTTTTTCATATCCACTCTTCGCTGAACTTATATTCAATCCGCTGGCGGAGCATCACTTGTCGCAGTCGCGGCCTGTTGCGCCCTGAACTTTTCCAGCCATGCGGCACCGGCCGTATCGGCTGCGCTTGCACCGGAAGCCGCAGACGGTGGCCCTCCCGCATGAGCTTCTGCTTGCGCCGCCTCGGTAGTAGCCTTCGGCTGGCCTTTACTGTCAGATGCAGTCCCGGAATGAACCTCGTCAGCAGCATCCGACTTCGACCAACCCTTGCCACCCTCGGCCGTTGTTCTCGGCTCACGCGCAGGTTCTGAGGCCTGCTTGGCCTCATCCGCTGCATCAGCCTTGGCTTCCTTCTGCGCGGGAGCGGCAGGCTCATCGGCAGAACTGCCAAGGATCATGCTCTTTGCCTGATCGAAAAAGCTTTTTTCTGCGGCAGGCTTGTCAGTGGAGGAAGTGTCTGTCTTTGCAGCCTGCGCGCCATGGTTTTCACCGGAAGGCGCGGCCGCTGCAGGAACAGCCTTTTCCTCGCCCTGACCTGCCTCATGACCGGCAGTAGCTTCTTCCTTCGCACCGAAAACCATGCCGGTAATCGAACTGAGGAAACCACCGCTTTCAACGGCGGCGACCTCTTCGCTTTTTGCTTCGCTTTCGGCGCTGGCACCTTCTGCCGCCGGCGCTGCACCATGGCCAGAAGCCTTGTCGCCGCCAGAGGCCGCCGCTCCATGTCCGGACGCCTTTGGTTCTGCCTTGGCCGCCTCGCTGCCCTCTGGCAACGACGGGTCGATGCAGTCTGCCCTGTCGGTTAGATGCGCGTCGAGATGCTCGATATCCTCCAGCGGAAGATCGACCCGCATGCCGTAGAAATGGCCGCTGGCGCTCGGTGCGCCATCGAGGTAATAGGCGGAGTAATTCTCGGTCTGCCCACCTGCCGGGATCTTGGCAGGGTTTGGAATGTAGACGACCTGCGCGGCAATCGCGCGGCCGCGCATGTCCGCTGTATCTTTGGGGCCGGCACTGTCGATCATCGCGACCTGCACGAGACCGGCCTTTTCCTTTTCCTGCACCGCCCGTGCCACGCGCAAGGCCGTCTTCAGCCGCGAAATTCCGTCACCGGCCTGGTCGCTGGTTACATATTTGCGCACCCATATGCTGCCGTCGCGGCGCATCTTCTGCGTCTGCAGCGTCGTACAGGTCAGGCCGTTTATATCTTTATAGGATGGGCCAAGGATCTTGTCGGTTCCGATCAGCACCGCTGCCGAGCCGCTCGCGCCACAAAGAACCAACGCACCGCTGAGAAGGAAGATGAATTTCTTCGACAGCCGGATCTTCATTCGCCAACACCCGGCATAGTCAACTCCAGTTACGCAATACAAGTCATGGAACAATGAGGGCATATTCGCCCAATCTTATTGAAGAAACTTTAAGCGGATTTGTCAGGCCGCCGTTCCAAATCGGGACTCCGCGCTTATTGCGAATGATTTGCAAGAGCATTGACAGGCGGATTTTTGTCGCTAGTTTAAATTGCGAATGATTTGCAACAGCAATAACGGATCACGAATGTCGTTTTTGAGAATTGCATGCCTCGGTACCGGCCTCCTCGCCGGCCTGCTCTCCCTGCCCTTTTCCGCTTCGGCTGAGGAAAAGCCCAAGGTCGTCACCACTTTCACCATCATCGCCGACATGGCGAAGAACGTCGCGGGCGATGCGGCCGAAGTCGAAAGCATCACCAAGCCCGGCGCCGAGATCCACAATTATCAGCCGACGCCGCGCGACCTCCTGCGCGCCCGTGACGCGGATCTCGTCCTGCGCAACGGCCTGAACCTCGAACTCTGGTTCGAACGTTTCCTGAAAAATCTCGGAGATGTGAAGAGCGTCACCGTCTCCGATGGCGTCACCCCCATGTCGATTGCCGGCGGTGCCTATCAGGGCAAGCCCAACCCGCATTCCTGGATGTCACCGGAAAACGCCGTCATCTATGTCGAGAACATCCGCAAGGGCCTGACCGAGATCGACCCGGCCAATGCCGAAACCTATGCCGCAAATGCAAAGGCCTATTCCGACAAGATCCGCGCACAGGCCCAGCCGATACGCGACGAGCTGGCAAAACTGCCGGAAAATCACCGTTGGCTCGCCACCAGCGAAGGCGCCTTCTCCTATCTGGCCCGCGATTTCGGCCTCAAGGAGCTGTATCTCTGGCCGGTCAATGCCGATAGCCAAGGCACACCGCAACAGGTTCGCGCCGTCATCGATGCCATGCGCGAGCATGACGTGAAGGTGATCTTTTCCGAAAGCACAGTCTCCGACAAGCCGGCAAAACAGGTCGCCTCCGAAACCGGCGCGACCTATGGCGGAGTTCTCTATGTCGACTCTTTGAGCGAAGCAGACGGCCCGGTTCCCACCTATCTCGATCTCTTGCGCATCACCTCGGAAACCATTGCAAAAGGTCTCGCGCAATGAGGATGGGCAAGACCAAGCCAGTAGCTACCGGCATCAGGCTCGACAATGTCAGCGTCGCTTATCGCAACGGCCATACGGCGCTGAAACATGCCAGTTTCGAAGTGCCCAAGGGCACGATCACCGCACTTGTCGGCGTCAATGGCGCCGGCAAGTCGACGCTGTTCAAGGCCATTATGGGCTTCGTCAGGCTGACCGAAGGCTCGGTTGAAATCCTTGGAATGCCCGCCCGTGAGGCTTTGAAAAAGAACCTCGTCGCCTATGTACCGCAATCGGAAGAGGTCGACTGGAACTTCCCGGTTCTGGTCGAGGACGTGGTGATGATGGGCCGCTACGGCCACATGAATTTTCTCCGCATCCCGTCGCGCCGCGACCACGACATGGTCACCGAGGCGCTGAAGCGGGTGAACATGCTGGAATACCGCAAGCGCCAGATCGGCGAGCTTTCCGGCGGCCAGCGAAAACGCGTCTTTCTTGCCCGCGCGCTGGCGCAGGAAGGCCAGGTCATCCTGCTCGACGAACCTTTCACCGGCGTAGACGTGACGACCGAGGAGCAGATCGTCGCACTCCTCAAGGCCCTGCGCGACGAAGGCCGCGTCATGCTGGTCTCCACCCACAATCTCGGCAGCGTGCCGGATTTCTGCGACCGCACCGTCTTCGTCAAGGGCACCGTCATCGCCTATGGCAAGACGGCAGATACGTTCAACGAGGCCAATCTGGAAAAGGCATTCGGAGGCGTGCTGCGCCATTTCATCCTCGGCGGTGCCGACCTGCATGACGACGCCGATCCGCGCCGCGTCAAGGTCATTACCGATGACGAACGCCCCTTCGTCACCTATGGCAACGGCACAGAAAAAACCAAGGTGAAAAAGAAGAAGAAGGACAGCGTCGATGCTCCAGACGCTTCTTGAACCTTTCACCTACGGTTACATGCTGAACGCCATCTGGGTCTCGGCCCTGGTCGGCGGCGTCTGCGGTTTTCTCTCCGCCTACCTGATGCTGAAAGGCTGGTCGCTGATCGGCGATGCTCTCTCCCACTCGATCGTCCCCGGCGTCGCCGGCGCCTATATGCTCGGCCTGCCCTTCTCGATCGGCGCCTTCATGTCCGGCGGCCTCGCAGCGCTTGCCATGCTGTTCCTCAACCAGCGCACGCGGCTGAAGGAAGACGCCATTATCGGCCTGATATTCACCTCCTTTTTCGGGCTTGGCCTGTTCATGGTGTCGCTCTCGCCGACCTCGGTCGATATCCAGACCATCGTCATGGGCAACGTGCTTGCCATCAGCCCCGGCGATACGCTGCAACTCGTCATCATCGGCACCGTCAGCCTCGTCGTCCTGACCTTGAAATGGAAGGACCTGATGGTCACCTTCTTCGATGAAAACCACGCCCGCACCATCGGCCTCAAGCCCGATGCGCTGAAGGTGATGTTCTTCGCCCTTCTCGCCGCTTCCACCGTCGCCGCCATGCAGACCGTCGGCGCCTTCCTCGTCATCGCCATGGTGGTGACACCTGGAGCGACCGCCTATCTGCTCACCGACCGGTTCCAGCGCGTCATTCTGCTCGCACTCGGTATCGGCGCTGCCACCAGCTTCCTCGGTGCTTATCTCTCCTATTTCCTCGATGGCGCAACCGGCGGCATCATCGTCGTGCTGCAGACGGCCATCTTCCTTATCGCTTTCGTTTTTGCACCCAAGCACGGCATGCTCGCCGCCCGCCGCCGGGTGAAGGCCTCGTTGGAGGAAGCGATATGAGCGACACGATCGACCTCCTGCTTTTCCCCTTCCAGATCGACTTCATGCGCACCGCCTTTGCGGTGACGCTGATGATCGCTCTGCCGATAGCGATCCTCTCCTGCTTCCTCATCCTCAAGGGCTGGTCGCTGATGGGCGACGCCGTCTCGCATGCCGTCCTGCCGGGCGTCGTCATCGCCTATATGCTGGCAATCCCCTTCTCGATCGGCGCCTTCATCGCCGGCATGGTCTGCGCACTGGCAACCGGTTTCCTCAAGGAAAACAGCCGCATCAAGGAAGACACGGTGCTCGGCATCGTCTTTTCAGGCATGTTCGGCCTCGGCCTCGTGCTCTACGTCAATGTCCAGGCCGATGTGCATCTCGATCATATCCTGTTCGGCGACATGCTCGGCATCCTGCCGCAGGATTTGATCGAGACGACGGTGATCGCCATCGCCGCCACCATCTTCCTCGTCATCTTCCGCAAGGACCTGCTGGTCCACGCCTTCGATGAGCAGCATGCAAAGGCGATCGGCCTGCCGACCCGCCTGCTGCATTACGGCCTGCTTGCCGTCCTTTCGCTGACGGTCGTCGGAGCCTTGAAGGCAATCGGTATCATCCTTTCCGTGGCCCTCCTGATCGCCCCCGGCGCCATCGCCTTCCTGCTGACCCGCCGTTTCACCGCCATGCTTTTGACGGCGGTCGCGGTCGCACTCGGCTGCTCCCTCGGCGGCATCTATCTGAGCTTTTTCCTCGATAGCGCCCCCGCCCCCACCATCGTGCTTTTGATGACGATAACCTTCATCGTCACCTTCATTCGCACCATGCTCGCCTCCCGCGCCGCGGCCTGATCTGGTCGCGGGCATATACCCGCTTGCGTAACGATAGATCCGGGTATATACACACATCAAGATGTCGAACGATACATGCCACTGCATCCTGTTGCGCAAGGCGACCCGCAAGGTCTCGTCCTATTATGACGAGGCGCTGGCACCGCTTGGCGTCAATATCGGCCAGTTCAGCCTGCTCAGAAACATCCGGCGTATGGAGCCGGTGTCGCTGACCGATCTGGCGCACAAGGTCGAACTTGATCGATCGACCGTCGGTCGCAATGCCAAGGTGCTGGAGCGAATGGAACTGGTCGCCATCGGCCATGGCGAGGATCAGCGCGAAGCCGTGCTGACCATCGCACCGAAAGGCCGCGAAATACTGGAAAAAGGCGCCCCCCTCTGGGATGGCGTGCAGGACGACATAGAGGCCCGCCTCGGACACGAAAAAGCCCGGCAGTTGCAGGACCTGCTCGCAGAACTCTGATTTTTTGGCCAATATACGGGCATCTACCCGCAAATATGGAAGATTACTCCCAATAGGCCGCGGCACCCCGGCAGCAAAAGAAGGAAACCACGAATGATTTCGACAGGCGTTGCCGGCTGGATGGCGGCGAGAAAACTCCATTACGGATGGGTCGTTGCAGCAACCACCTTCCTGACCATGCTGGCAACCGCTGGTGCCATGGGTTCGGCCGGCGTGATGATCCAGCCGCTGCACCAGGAATTCGGCTGGGATATCGCCGATATCTCCACCGCCATGGCCGTTCGTCTCGTGCTTTTCGGCCTGCTCGGGCCTTTCGCCGCCGCCTTCATGAACCATTTCGGCGTCCGTCAGGTCGTATCGACGGCACTCGGCATGATCATCTTCGGCATCGTCGCCTCCTTCTTCATGACCGAGGTCTGGCAGTTGCTGCTGCTCTGGGGTGTCGTCATCGGTGTCGGCACCGGCATGACGGCTCTGGTGCTTGGCGCAACCGTCGCCAGCCGCTGGTTTTCCAAGCGCCGCGGCCTCGTCATCGGCCTGATGACAGCGAGCAACGCCACCGGCCAGCTCGTATTTTTGCCCATACTCGCGGCCCTGACGGAAGCCTATGGATGGCGCACTGCCCTCACGCTGACCGTCGCCGTCCTCGCCACGACCTTCGTTCTCGTCCTGCTGCTGATGCGTGACCACCCGGCCGATGTCGGCCTGCCCGCCTATGGCGAAACCGCAGTCAACAAGGCTCCGAAGCAGGACCACAAGCTTCTCGCCACGCTTTTATCCCCGCTCATCACCCTGAAAAGCGTTTCCGGCAACCCGGTTTTCTGGGTTCTGTTCGGCACCTTCTTCGTCTGCGGCCTCTCCACCAACGGCCTCATCCAGACGCACTGGATCTCGATCTGCGGTGATTTCGGCATGGCGGCCGTCACCGCAGCCGGCACGCTTGCCGTCATCGGGATTTTCGATTTCATCGGCACGATCTTCGCCGGCTGGCTCTCCGACCGTTACGACAACCGCATCCTGCTTTTCTGGTTCTACGGACTGCGCGGCCTATCGCTGATCTACCTGTCCATGTCTGGTTTCAGCACGCTCGAACTCTCCGTCTTTGCGATCTTCTATGGTCTAGACTGGGTGGCGACCGTACCGCCGACGGTCAAGCTCGCGGCGGAAAGCTTCGGTCGCGAGAAAGCCGGCCTCGTCTTCGGCTGGGTCTTCACCGGCCACCAGCTTGGGGCCGCAACCGCAGCCTTCGGTGCCGGCTGGTTCAAGAGCGACTACGACACCTATATGCCCGCCCTGCAGATCGCAGGCGTCATGTGCATGCTCGCCGCAGTCTCGGTCATGCTGCTCCGGAAGCCGGCAAGCCCTGCCCCGCTATCCCAACCGGCCTGACTACTCAGACTCCGGGCCGGCAATCCATGCCGGCCCCTCCCCGCCGAAGCACTGTCGCTTCAATCCGGCTGTCCTTGGAATTCTTGAAGGCCTCCAGCGTCAGACTGACATAAAAGGCCACGATTATCGTCAGCAGCAACACCATCGCCGAAGCGCTGAGCAAGCCCGAATAGGCGTGGAAGGCGTCCGTCATCTGTATCTCCAATCCTGTTTTCCTGGATTGAATCTACCGATCAACATCACTCGCTGATTTCCGTTTCGTTTCAAAATATGTCTGTCGCGCCTGATGGCGTATCATGCCGCCCGTTTCGAACCGGCCTGGCCGGCCGCAGCCTCCGGTTCGCGGATGCGATTACGCCGGTTGAGCTTGAAGTGATTGACGAGTTCGACAAGCTGCGCTGCACCCGCCGCCAGCGACCGGCTGATCGTCGTCGTCTTTTCGACCATGACCGCATTCTGCTGGGTCATCCGGTCGAGCTGCGAAACCGTGCTGTTGATCTCCGAAAGGCCGGTCGCCTGCTCCTGCGCAGCCGTCGCCAATGACTGCACATTGCTGTCGATCGACGCGACGAAGGTCTCGATCTCGTGCAGCGCCGAACCGGTCTCGTCCACCAGCCGCACGCCTTCCGTCACCTCGCGGCCCGACTTATCGATCAGCGTCTTGATTTCCTTGGCGGCGGTTGCCGAGCGCTGGGCAAGCTCTCGCACTTCCTGCGCGACGACGGCAAACCCCTTGCCCGCCTCACCCGCCCGTGCGGCCTCCACGCCGGCATTGAGCGCCAGGAGATTGGTCTGGAATGCGATCTCGTCGATCACGCCGATGATCTTGGTGATCTCGCCCGACGCATCCTCGATCCGCTTCATCGCCGTGATGGTTTCCTTGACGACTGTGGACGAAGCCGTTGCAGCTTCCAGTGCATTCTTCACCAGCTTGCGCGTCTCGACGGTGTTGGCAGACGATGCGCGGATGGTCGAGGTCACCTGCTCCAATGCCGCAGAGGCCTCCTCGAGCGATACCGCCTGCTCCTTGGTGCGGGCGGACATCTGATCGGCCGCCTCGTGCATCTCCTGGCTGGAGCCGTTCAGCATGCCGGTCTGTCTCAGCACGCCCATCAGCGTTTCCTGAAACGCGCCGATGGAGGCGTTGAAGTCCCGCCGCAGCGGCTCGAACTCGGAGCTGAACGGAACATCGATCGTCTGTCGGATATTGCAGTCCGCGAGACGCCCGAGCCCTGCGCCAAGTTCCTTGACCACGGTCATGCGCTCGGAAACATCCGTGGCAAACTTCACCACCTTGAACACGCGGCCGCTGTCGTCGATGATCGGATTGTAGGAAGCCTGGATATAGATCGGCTCACCTTGTCTGTTGACCCGGGTAAACTGCCCGGTGGAGAACCGGCCTGCGCGAAGCTCGTGCCAAAATTGCTTGTATTCAGCGGAGCGCGCATAATCCGGCTCGCAGAACATCGAATGATTCCGCCCGACGATCTCGTCCAGTTGGTAGCCCAGCGCGTGGAGGAAATTCTCGTTCGCCGTGATGATCTCGCCTTCAGGCGTGAATTCGATCACCGCCTGCGCTCTAGACAGCGCTTCCAGCTTGCCGCGGTTTTCCAGCGCATCCTTGCGCGATGCCGTGATATCAGTGGCGATCTTCACCACCTTGTAGGGCTTGTTGCCCTTGAAAAGCGGATTGTAGGAAGCCTCGATCCAGACCTCGCGACCACCCTTGCCGAAACGCTTGTATTTGCCCTGGTCGAACGTGCCCTTCGCCAGCCCCGCCCAGAAATCCGCATAGTCCTTCGACGCGGCGTCCGTCGGATCGACAAAGATGCGGTGGTGCTTGCCGACGATCTCGGACAGCGAATAGCCGACCGTCCGGCAGAAATTCTCGTTGGCGGTCAGGATGATGCCGTTGAGGTCGAACTCGATGATCGCCTGCGAGCGATTGAGCGCCTCGACAAGGGCTGCGTTGGACTGCATGTGGCCGAAAGGCAAACCGACCATGGATATCTCCGCTTGGCTATTTTTGCCGGAAGGCTATCCACCTTTAATAAAGTTTAAGTTAATTAAGCACTTGATCGAATTCAACTTTACGGTGTCAACGAGCAGACTGCCTCCCGCAGATGGAAGCCTGCCTGAACATGAAAAAGGCCCGCCTTGCGGCGAGCCTCCCAATGCTTGGCGGTGGTTCTTGTGATCAGGCAGCAGCGAGCGTAAGCTCTTTCTTGACCATCTGGCGCAGAATTCCGAGGTCCTTGGCGAACAGGCGAATGCCGTCAGAAAGCTTTTCGGTCGCCATCTGGTCTTCGTTCAGCATCCAGCGGAAGGTCTTCTCGTCCATCTTGATCGGCGCAACGGCTTCGAACTTCTCCGGCGAGAGCTTGCGTTCCAGCGAGCCCTCGGCCTTGTCCAGCTCGTCAAGCAGGTTCGGCGCGATCGTCAGGCGGTCGCAACCGGCCAGCGCTTCGATCTCGCCCACGTTGCGGAACGACGCACCCATGACGATCGTGGAGATGCCGTTGGCCTTGTAGTAATTGTAGATCGAGCGAACCGAAACGACACCCGGATCGGTTTCCGCCGTGTAATCCTGGCCGGTCGACTTCTTGTACCAGTCGAGAATACGACCGACGAAGGGCGAGATAAGGAATGCCTTGGCATCTGCGCAGGCAACGGCCTGGGCATGGCTGAACAGCAATGTCAGATTGCAATCGATACCTTCGGCCTGCAGCACTTCGGCAGCCTTGATACCTTCCCAGGTGGAAGCGAGCTTGATCAGGATGCGTTCGCGCTCGATGCCACGTGCCTTGTAGGCAGCAATGATGTCATGCGCCTTCTTGATCGAGGCTTCGGTATCGAAGGAAAGGTCGGCGTCGACTTCGGTCGAGACGCGGCCCGGGACCAGACCGGCAAGCGCGGAACCGACATCGATCGCCAGGCGGTCGGCCACGGCAGCCGCAATCGCCTCATCATTGCCGCCCTGCTTCTTGCCCCAGGCAACGGCTTCCTTGAACTTTTCGGCAAATGCATCAGAGCCGATCGCCTTCAGTACGATCGACGGGTTGGTGGTGCAATCGACCGGCTTGAGACGGGCAACGGCCTCGATGTCGCCGGTGTCGGCGACGACGGTGGTCATGGAACGAAGTTGCTCTAGTTTTGACGTCATCCGAATTGTCCTCACTGATGGCTGTCGGCGCTGGAGGCACCGATTTTGCTCCTCTGGCATGTTATTTAGATAACATCCGCGGAAGGTAAAGAAGTCAAGACATTTGTCCTTCTCAATTGACATATGTTCCAATGAAGACGATATCATGACCAGACGCGCAGGAATTGCATATTCCGCATTTCGGGAGGATTGAGCGCCTTGGCCAGATTAAGACGCGAGAGCCATACGACCTATTCCGACGCGACCTCCCAGAGGCTTCGCGCCGCATGGCTTTACTACAATCAGGGCCTGACCCAGAAGGACGTCGCGGAAAAACTAGGCGTCAGCCGCTCGACCGTGATCCGCATGCTCGATGAAGCCATGAAGCGCTCCGAAGTGCAGATCTGGATCTCTGAAGGCGTCGAAAGCTGCGTCGAACTCGCAATCCGGCTGGAAAAGGCCTACGGGCTGGATGAGGCGGTCGTCGTCCCGACCCCGCGTGATAGCAGTGCCGATGCGCTTGCAGGCGCCGTCGGCCTGGCGCTCGGGCAATTCTTGTCAGATGTCATTCAGGACGACATGACCATCGGCGTCGGCTGGGGCCGCACCATGACCGCTTCCCTCTCCAGCTTCCGCCCCGCGCGCCATAACAACGTCAAGGTCGTCTCCTTGCTCGGTGGCATCGTCGCCGTTCACCAGACGAACCCGATCGACTTCACCTGGCGGTTCGCCGGTCAGCTCGGCGCCGAATGTTACATGTTCCTCGCCCCTCTTCTCGTCGATACGGTCGCCACCAAGCGTGCTCTTATCGACAAATGCGGCCTCGACACCATCTACAACCTTGCCGAGAATCTCGATCTCGCCGTCGTCAGCTGTGGCGATATCGGTCCGCATTCTACCTCGCTCTCGGAAGGCTTCATTTCGAAGAAGGAGTTGGACCGCCTGATCGCGTCAGGCTGTGTCTGCGATACCATGTTCAACTTCCTGAACGAGGAAGGTCATTCCGTCGATCAGGCGCTGAACGAACGGGTCATGTCGGTCGATCTCGATACACTGAAAAAAGCGAGACATATCGTGCTCTCGTCAGGCGGTTCCCACCGCGCGGTCGCCATCCGCGCCACCATCCGCCGTATCGGCTGCAACACGCTGATCACCGACGAAACGGCGGCAAAGGAACTGCTGCGACTGGCTGAAGAGGATACAGCCACGCCTGAAGCCGACTAGCCGGCGCGATCCCGCAAAAACAGCTTTTCATGGGACGCGCTGGAAACAGGTCTGCCAACCGTTTGACAGACACTCGGAAAAAATGGCAGCAAATTGGAGGAGGAGATTTCTGCCATGGCAAAACGGTCTGACACCCAGGGACGGCTGGATGATGCGGCGAGGGCTGGCTGGCTCTATTATGTCGCCGGTCGCACCCAGGACGAAATAGCGGCCGCCATGGGCATTTCCCGGCAATCGGCGCAGCGTCTCGTCTCGCTCGCGGTTGCCGAGCGCCTGATCAAGGTCAGGCTCGACCATCCGATCGCCGCCTGCCTGGAGCTGGCCGAAAGGCTGAAGGAAAAATACGGCCTGCGCCATGCGGAAGTCGTGCCGAGCGATCCATCCGGAGCATCATCGACGATAGGCATTGCAGAGGCAGCCGCCGCGGAGATAGAGCGCTGGCTCAGACGGCCGGAGCCGATCGTGCTTGCGGTCGGCACAGGCCGCACGCTGAAGGCCGCGGTCGATCAACTCCCGCCGATGGAATGTCCGCAACACCGCATTGTGTCGCTCACCGGCAATATCGGACCTGACGGTTCCGCCGCCTTCTACAACGTCATCTTCTCGATGGCGGATGCCATCAAGGCACGCCATTTCCCCATGCCGCTTCCCGTCCTCTGTTCCTCGGCAGAAGAGCGCGAGACTTTGCATGACCAGGCGCTTGTCCGCTCGACGCTTGCGCTCGGTGCGGAGGCAGCCGCCACCTTCGTCGGCATCGGCGAACTGGGCGTCGACGGCCCTCTCTGTGTCGACGGCTTCCTTGGCCGTGAAGAAATGCAAAGCCTTGTCGAAAGCGGTGCCGCGGGCGAAATCTGCGGATGGGTCTACGACCAGCAAGGCCGACTTCTGGACAACGCCGTCAACGAACGCGTCGCCAGCGTCCCGATCCCGTCCCGCTACACGAGCGCGGTGATTGGAATCGCGAAAGGACAGCGCAAGATCAAGGCCATCGCGGCGGCGCTTCGTGGCAAGCTGATCAACGGCATCATCACAGATGAAGCGTCCGCTGAGCAGTTGCTCCGCCTGTGAGCAAAAATTTTTACGTTCAAATTCAAGCGCTTAATACGGTTTAATCGCAGTGCAGCGACGAATCCGTGTTGACTTCCGTCAACTCCTGATAAGTAATTGCCCACGAGCAAAGCGAATGCTCGCAATCATCTTCTCGGGAGGAAGATATGACATTGAAGACTTTTTTGCTGGGCGCCTGCTCGGCCATGGCTTTTGTTGCCACCGCCGCATCGGCTGAAACCCTCACAATCGCAACCGTCAACAACGGCGACATGGTCCGCATGCAGGGCCTGACCTCGGAGTTCACCAAGGCGAACCCGGACATCCAGGTAAACTGGGTCACGCTCGAGGAAAACGTTCTTCGCGAACGCGTCACCACGGACATCGCTGCCAATGGCGGTCAGTACGACATCGTCACCATCGGCAACTACGAAGTTCCGATCTGGGCCAAGCAGAAGTGGCTCCTGCCGCTCGACGGCCTCGGCGACAAGTATGACATGGACGACCTTCTGCCGGCTATCCGCGGCGGTCTGTCCGTTGACAGCAAGCTTTACGCGGCTCCGTTCTACGGCGAATCCGCCATGATCATGTACCGCAAGGACCTGTTCGAAAAGGCCGGCCTCAAGATGCCGGAAAGCCCGACCTGGGAATTCATCGCCGATGCGGCGAAGAAGATCACCGATCGCGGCAACGACGTCTCGGGCATGTGCCTTCGCGGCAAGGCCGGCTGGGGCGAAAACATGGCCTTCGTGTCTGCGCTCAACAACTCCTTCGGCGGCCGCTGGTTCGACGAGAACTGGAAGCCCCAGTTCGATCAGCCGGAATGGAAGGCATCGCTGCAGTTCTATGCAGACCTGATGAAGGAAGCCGGCCCGGCCGGTGCTTCGTCCAACGGCTTCAACGAAAACCTGACGCTGTTCCAGCAGGGCAAGTGCGGCATGTGGATCGACGCGACCGTCGCTGCATCCTTCGTATCGAACCCGAAGGACTCGAAGGTTGCCGACAAGGTCGGTTACGCGATCTTCCCGTCCAAGGAAGGCGTGAAGAACCACGGCAACTGGCTGTGGTCTTGGAACCTTGCCGTTCCGGCATCCTCGCAGAAGGCTGAAGCCGCGCAGAAGTTCATCTCATGGGCAACCAGCAAGGAATACACGACGCTCGTCGCTTCCAAGGAAGGCTGGGCAAACGTTCCTCCGGGCACGCGCACTTCGCTCTATAAGAACGCCGACTACCAGAAGGAAGCAGCCTTCGCCGCTCCGACTCTTGCTGCCATGGACGCTGCCGACATCACCAAGCCGACCGTCAAGCCGGTGCCTTACACCGGTGGCCAGTTCGTCGCGATCCCTGAATTCCAGGCTCTCGGCACCACTGTCGGCCAGCTCTTCTCGGCTGTCATCGCCGGCCAGTCCACAGTCGACGACGCGCTTGCCGCCGCCCAGGCAACGGCAACCCGCGACATGACCCGCGCCGGCTACATCAAGTAAGGGATTTCCTCCCAAGGATAAGGGTTGTCCGGCTCCTTTGCCGGGCAGCCCGCCTCAGATGGAGACCAGAACGACCGGAAGCCGCGCCTCTCGTCGTATCCACAAGCTACCCTATAAAAACAAGATCATGCTTCCGCGCTGACGTTCCATGAGGACGCCACGACGGCAATGAGAGCCAAAGCTCCGGGGAGGTTTTTTAAGATGGCAACGCAGAACACCAGGACGTTGGCACGCCTTATGATGGCGCCCTCCGTCGTCGTTCTTCTGATCTGGATGGCCGTACCGCTCGCAATGACGCTGTACTACTCGTTCCAGAACTACAACCTGCTGACACCGATGAATGTATCGTTCGCAGGCTTCTTCAATTACCAGTATTTCTACACTGATCCGGCCTTCTTCCAGTCGATCTGGAATACGTTGCTGCTGGTTCTCGGCGTGCTGGCGATCACCGTCATCGGTGGTACCGCGATAGCGCTTCTGATCGACCAGCCGATCTTCGGCCAGGGCATCGTCCGCATCCTGGTGATCTCTCCCTTCTTCGTCATGCCGCCGGTAGCTGCATTGATCTGGAAGAACATGATCATGCATCCGGGTTATGGCGTGTTTGCCGATATCGCCAAATTCTTCGGAGTGCAGCCGATCGACTGGTTCGCCCAGTTTCCACTCTTCTCGGTCATCATCATCGTCGCCTGGCAGTGGTTGCCGTTTGCCACCCTGATCCTGCTCACCGCGCTCCAGTCGCTCGACAGCGAGCAGCGTGAAGCGGCCGAAATGGACGGTGCCAACTTCTTCAACCGCTTCATCTACCTGACGATCCCGCATCTTTCGCGTGCCGTCACGGTCGTCATCCTGATCCAGACGATCTTCCTGCTCGGCATCTACGCGGAAATCCTCGTCACCACCAATGGCGGACCGGGTTACGCATCGACCAACCTCACCTTCCTCATCTACCGCACGGCACGTCTCGGTTACGACGTCGGCGGCGGTGCGGCAGGCGGTATCATCGCAGTCGTTCTCGCCAATATCGTCGCCATCTTCCTGATGCGCGCCGTTGGCAAGAACCTGGACAAGTAGGAGAAACGATCATGGCTCGCAAAGTAACAACCGGAGCAAGGATCGGCTGGAGCATCGCCGCCTGGGTCGTGGCGCTCCTCATCTTCTTCCCCATCCTCTACGCCGTCATCACCAGCCTGAAGACCGAGCAGGAAGCCATCGCCGGCTTCTCGCTCATCCCGTCCGGCACGTTCGAGAACTACATCACCGTTCAGACGCAGCGCGATTACTTCAAGCCGTTCATGAACTCGGTGATCCTCTCGGTCGGCTCCACCATCCTGGCGCTGATCATCGCCATCCCGTCCGCCTGGGCCATGGCATTCGCCCCGACCAAGCGCACGAAGGACATCCTCATGTGGATGCTCTCGACCAAGATGATGCCTTCGGTCGCGGTTCTTCTGCCGATCTTCATCATCTTCCGCACCTTCGGCCTGCTCGACAGCCGCGTCGGCCTGACCATCATGCTGACACTGATCAACCTGCCGATCGTCATCTGGATGCTCTACACCTATTTCCGCGAAATTCCGGGCGAGATCCTGGAGGCAGCGCGGATGGACGGTGCAAGCCTCTGGAAAGAGATCGTCTACGTCCTGACCCCGATGGCCGTACCAGGCATTGCCTCGACACTGCTCTTGAACATCATCCTTGCCTGGAACGAAGCCTTCTGGACCATCCAGCTGACGACCACCAACGCGGCGCCGCTGACGGCCTTCATCGCTTCTTTCTCGTCACCGCAAGGCCTGTTCTGGGCAAAGCTCTCGGCAGCATCGACCATGGCGATTGCGCCGATCCTCATCCTCGGCTGGTTCAGCCAGAAGCAACTCGTTCGCGGCCTCACGTTTGGCGCGGTTAAGTAAGGAATTCCGATCATGGGCAGCATTACTCTCAAGAACGTCCAGAAGCATTTCGGCGAAGCCAAGGTCATTCCTTCCGTCGATCTGGAAATCAAGGAAGGCGAATTCGTCGTCTTCGTCGGTCCCTCGGGCAGCGGCAAGTCCACGCTCCTGCGCCTGATCGCCGGCCTTGAAGACCTGACCGGCGGCACGATCACCATCGACGGCAAGGATGTGACGGAAGCCGCACCTGCTGCCCGCGGTCTCGCCATGGTCTTCCAGTCATATGCGCTCTATCCTCATATGAGCGTGCGCAAGAACATCGCCTTCCCGCTCAAGATGGCGAAGATGGAACAGTCAGCGATCGACAAGAAAGTCGAGGCTGCCGCCAAGGTGCTCAACCTCACCGACTATCTGGAACGCCGCCCCTCGCAGCTTTCCGGCGGCCAGCGCCAGCGCGTCGCAATCGGCCGCGCCATCGTCCGCGAACCGTCTGCCTTCCTCTTCGACGAACCGCTCTCCAACCTCGATGCGGCCCTGCGCGGCACGATGCGCCTCGAAATCAGCGATCTTCACAACCAGCTGAAGACGACGATGATCTACGTCACCCACGACCAGATCGAGGCCATGACCATGGCCGACAAGATTGTCGTGCTCAATCGCGGCAATATCGAGCAGGTCGGTTCCCCGATGGAACTGTATCTGACCCCGCGCAACCTGTTCGTGGCGGGCTTCATCGGCTCGCCGCGGATGAACCTGATCACCGGCGATTATGCCAGGTCGAAGGGCGCCGTCACCGCCGGCATCCGTCCCGAACATCTGACGCTGTCCAAGGAGAGCGGCACCTGGAAGGGTACCGTCACCGTTGCCGAACATCTCGGCGCCGACACCTTCCTGCATCTCGATGTCGACGGCATCGGCCAGATGACCGCACGCGCCAGCGGCGAGTTCGGCGCTCATCACGGCGACACCGTCTACCTGACGCCGGATGAAACCAAACTGCATCGTTTCGACGACAAGGGCCTGGCAATTCGGGCCTGATTGATCCTACCGGCCTGACAGACAGGCCAACCGGAGTATGAGAAAATGACTGTGAAGCTTTCGTTGGCAAGCCTCAAGGATGCCGCTGCGACCGCTGGCGTGCCCAATTACGATCCGAAAAGCCTGACGCCGGGCATCATCCATTTCGGCGTAGGCAATTTCCACCGCGCCCATCAGGCCGTCTATCTCGACGACCTGTTCAACACCGGCAAGGGCCACGACTGGGCGCTGATCGGCGCCGGCGTTCTGCCCTCCGACGCCGCCATGCGCGACAAGCTCAAGGCGCAGGATTATCTGACGACCGTCGTCGAGCAGGACAACAATAAGACCGGCGCCCGCGTCACCGCCCCGATGATCGATGTCATCGCGCCTGACCAGAAAGACGCGCTGATAGAAAAGCTCGCAGATCCCGCGATCCGCATCGTCTCGATGACAATCACTGAAGGCGGTTATTTCATCGACGCCGCCGGCCACTTCAACCCGGCCCACCCCGCCATGGTCGAGGATGGCAAGAACCCGGCAGCGCCCAAGACAGTCTTCGGCCTCATCCTCGCCGGCCTGAAACTGCGCCGCGAGCGTGGCGTGCAGCCCTTCACCATCATGTCCTGCGACAACATTCCGGGTAACGGCCACGTCACCGAGAACACCGTGATCGGCCTCGCCAAAATGTCCGACCCGGCCTTTGCCGAGTGGATTCACGCCAACGTCGCCTTCCCCAACTCGATGGTCGACCGCATTACCCCGGCCACCGGCCAGCGCGAAGTCGATATTCTGAAAAACGACTTCAATATTGACGACAACTGGCCGGTATTCTGCGAAGAGTTCAAGCAGTGGGTGATGGAAGACAATTTCCCCGCCGGCCGCCCGGCGCTGGAAGAGGTCGGCGTCCAGTTCGTCCCCGACGTTGCGCCCTATGAATTGATGAAGATCCGCATCCTGAACGGCGGCCACGCGACGATCGCCTATCCGGGTGAATTGCTCGACATCCATTTCGTCCACGAGTCGATGGAACACCCGCTGATCCGCGCCTTCCTCGCCAAGCTGGAAAAGGAAGAGATCATCCCGATCGTTCCGCCGGTTCCCGACACCAATCTGGATGAGTATTTCGACCTGATCGAGCGCCGTTTCCTCAACCCTAAGATCGGCGACACCATTCCGCGCCTGGCGCAGGACGGCTCCAACCGCCAGCCGAAATTCATCCTGCCTTCAACCCGCGATCGCCTCGCCCAGGGCAAGGATATCGTCGGCCTGTCGCTGGTCTCAGCTCTCTGGTGCCGTTACTTCGCCGGCACGTCCGACAGCGGCCGCAAGATCGTCTTCAACGATGCGAGCGCCGAAAAGCTGCAGGCAGCAGCCATCAAGGCCAAGGACGATCCGGCTGCCTTCCTCGTCTTCGACGAAATCTTCGGCGAGGTTTCTGGCAACGAACTGTTCCGCAAGCGTTTCGCCCATGCCCTGAAGACGCTATGGAGCGAAGGAACTGCAAAAACCCTGCAGCTCTATCTCGACGACAAGCTGGTTCAGGAGTGAGGTGAAACGTGGCGGATAAGGTAAGCTTCAACGACGGCCCATTGGTGATCTTCGACTGCGACGGCGTGCTCGTCGACAGCGAACCGCTTTCGGTCCGGGTTCTGGTCGAAGCCTTGAACCGCCACGGCATCGACATGGCCGAGGAGGAAGCCTATCAGCGCTTCCTCGGCCGCAGCCTCGCCACCATGCGGCAGGTTATGGATGAGGAATACGATTTCCACACCGGCCCCGAATTCCTCGAAACCCTGCGTCTTGATCTCTACGACCTCTTCAAGACCGACCTCAAACCGATCGAAGGTATTGCCGAGACGCTCGATGCGCTCGCGCTTCTGAACCTGCCGCGCTGCGTTGCCTCTTCCAGTCAGCCGGAACGCATACGCCTGTCGCTCAGCATTACCGGCATTCTCGACAGGCTGGAGCCGCATATCTTCAGCGCTTCCATGGTCAAGAACGGCAAGCCTGCACCCGACCTTTTCCTCTATGCTGCAGAGCAAATGGGCATCGCGCCGCAAAACTGCATCGTCATCGAGGACAGCCCCGCAGGCATCGAGGCCGCACAGCGTGCCGGCATGTCGGTTTTCGCCTTTACCGGCGGATCGCATGCCTGCGTTCCGGGATATCGTGAACGGATCGACGCACTTTCGCCGGATCTCATATTTGACGACATGCCGGATTTGCTCCACCTTGTAAAAAACCACATGGAGGGTCGCGGAGCGACATCGTCCCAGCGGGCAATTTGACACCGTGAGGAAGATTTTGCCGCGAGCGGTACAGGGACAGGAAACAGATCTGGATGCGTGACCATCTCGTTGCGGTCGATATCGGCACGACCAGCGCGCGTGCCGGCGTTTTCGACAGCGGTGGCCGAATGCTTGCCAAGGCCAAACATCCGATCCGGATGTTCCGCCCCAAGGAAGGCCAGGCCGAACATTCCTCCGAAGATATCTGGGCCGCCACCTGCCATGCCGTGAAAGCAGCGATGACCGAGGCCGGCATCAAGTCTTCAAGTATCGCCGCGATCGGCTTCGACGCTACCTGTTCGCTCGTCATGCGCGACCGGAACGGCAACCCGCTCTCCGTCTCCACCTCCGGTCTCCCTGAACAGGATACGATCGTCTGGCACGACCATCGCGCCATCCGCGAAGCCGACGAACTCTCCGCTTCCGGCCACCATGTTCTGGATTTCTCCGGTGGCTCGCTGTCACCCGAAATGGAAATGCCGAAACTGAAATGGCTGAAGGAGAACCGGCCGGAAAGCTGGGAAAAATCCGGTTTCGTCTTCGATCTGGCCGACTTCCTCACCTGGAAGGCGACCGGGTCGACTGAGCGCTCCCGCTGCACGGTCACCGCCAAATGGAACTATCTGGCGCATGAGACGCCCGGCTGGAAAGCCGACTATCTGAAGCTTGCCGGCCTCGAAGACCTGAAAGAAAAAGCCGGCCTGCCTGAAGATACCGCCGAAGTCGGATCGAGCCTCGGTAAACTGTCGAAACAAGCGGCGGCCGAGCTTGGCCTCGATATCGAGATCGAGGTCTCCCCCGGTCTTATCGACGCCTATGCCGGTGCCTTCGGTGCGCTTGCCGGGGCCGCCAGCGACGCAAATCTCGAAACCAGCGTCGCACTTATCGGCGGAACCTCCAGCTGCATCGTCGCCTTCTCGCGCGATCCGAAACCGGGCCGCAGCCTCTGGGGGCCTTATTACGAGGCGGTCCTTCCCGAACATTGGCTGGTCGAAGGCGGCCAGTCTGCGGCCGGCGCGCTTCTCGATCATATCGTCCAGATGCATGCCGCCGGCGGCGAACCGACCACCGATCTGCATGGCCGCATCATCGCCCGCATTGCCGAGCTGCGCGCCGAAACGGAAGGCGACATAGCCCCCAACCTGCATATCCTGCCGGATTTCCACGGCAACCGCTCGCCACTTGCCGATCCGCATGTGCGCGGCGTCATTACAGGGCTTACCCTCGACACATCCTTTGATGGCCTGTGCCGCCGCTACTGGCGCAGCTGCGTGGCGATCGCGCTCGGCATCCGCCATATCCTCGATACCATGGTCGGTTTCGGTTATCGGTTCGAAACCCTGCATGTCACCGGCGGCCATGTGAACAATCCGCTGCTCGTTGAGCTATACGCCGATGTCACCGGCTGCCGGGTCGTCGTGCCGCAGACGAATGACGCAGTCCTGCTCGGCACCGCGATGACCGCCGCCGTGGCCGGTGGCCTGCATTCATCCCTGTTTGCCGCAAGCTCGGCGATGCAGGCAGGCGGCACCGAATATCTCCCCGATCCGGCCCGCAAGGCAGCCTACGACCGCGATTACCGCCGCTTCCTCACCATGGTCCGCCATCGTGAGGAATTACGGGAAATGGCCTGAGCCACCACCCGACGAAGCCAGTCCGGTTACGTCCGAGTCTTGTCCTGCGACAAATCCCCCTCGCCCGGCAGCGGATCGAAAAACAGATAAATCGCGCTGATCCGCCCGTCGCGGGCGATGATGAAGTCGGTTCCCGCATAGGCCGGTGGCTCACCGGGCGCACCGGAAACCCACCGCACTCTGCCCGCGGTTTCATGAAGCACCTCGGCCGGACCAAGTTCACGATACTGGAAATCCGGATGCGACGCCCGGATCACGCCCGCAATTCGGGCGATCTCTGCAGGGCCACGAAAAACTCCGTGCGGTTCGTGAAATTCTGCATCCGACGCAAAAATCTCAGCCGCAACCGCCTGGCGGCGCACATCGTCAGCCTCGCCAAAAACCTCCTGCAGATTGCGCTTCAGCAATGTCGCAATGTCGTAAGTCATCGTCAGTCTCCTTGAGAAAGCCACGCGTCCCTCAAGGACGCGCGGACGAGCTTCAACGTAGAAATCCGATCATCTCAGATCTGGACTTGGCCACCATCGACAAACAGCTCGACGCCATTGATGAAGCTTGCATCATCGGAGGCGAGGAACAACACGGCCTTGGCGATCTCTTCCGGCTGGCCGACGCGACCTGCTGGGATGAGGCCGGCAAGATAATCCTTCGTGCCTTCCGCCTGCGCACCACCGCCGAACAGCTCGTTCAGGCCTGCCGTGTCGGTGACCCCGGGGCTGATGGCATTGACGCGAATATGCCGGTCCTTCAGGTCGAGGATCCAGTTGCGGGCAAAGCTGCGGATCGCCGCTTTGGTGGCGGAATAGACGCTGAAGGCCGGCGTGCCCGAAATGCTGGTCGTCGAGGAGGTCAGCACGATCGAGCCGCCATCGCGCATCAGCGGCAGCGCCTTCTGCACGGTAAACAGCACACCCTTCACATTGCTGTCGAAGGTCGACTGGTAATGTTCCTCCGTGATCGAGCCGAGTGCCGCAAATTCACCACCACCGGCATTGGCGAAAACGACATCGATATGCCCGTGCTTTTGCTGCACGGCATCATAAAGCCGGTCGATATCGGCAAGCTTGCCCATATCGCCCCGCACGCCGGTCACCCGGCCACCAACTGCCTTCACCGCAGCATCGAGTGCTTCCTGGCGACGGCCGGTAATGAACACCGAGGCCCCCTCGCCCGCAAAGGCCTTTGCGGTGGCAAGCCCGATACCGCTCGTGCCGCCGGTAACGATGACGACCTTGTTTTCAAATCTTGCAGCCATTGTCTTTCTCCTTTGATCTTGCGGTTTGTTTTCCGCTGGATGAAAGATGCATTCGGAACGCTGCGACCGAAAGTCGGCAATATCGACACTCATCGTTCCACATGGAGAACGATGATGCGGCTTGATCTGAATGACCTTGTCTATTTCGCCGAAGTGGTTGCCCATGGCGGCTTCGCCCCGGCAGGGCGGGCGCTGCGCGAACCGAAATCCAAGCTCAGCCGCCGCGTGGCAGGACTGGAGACACGGCTTGGCGTGCGCCTGATCGAACGATCGAGCCGCCGTTTTAGGGTAACCGATGTCGGGCAGGTCTTTTATCAACGCTGCAAGGCGATGCTTGCCGAGGCGGAGCTTGCACAGGCGCTGGTGGCGGAAGCCAAATCGGAACCGGACGGCCTTGTGCGCTTCAGTTGCCCGACCGGACTGGTCGAACCCATATCGGATCTAGTCACCACATTCCTCGACCGCTATCCCAAGGTTCAACTGCAACTCGTGGCTGTCGACCGGCCGGTCGATCTCATCGAGGAACGGATCGATATCGCACTGCGTGTCCGCACCACGATCGACAGCGACGCCTCGCTCACCATGCGCTCGCTCGGCAAATCGATCCGGATCCTCGTTGCAAGCCCGCAACTCGCCAGCCGGATCGCCGATATCGAACAGCTCGCCTCATTGCCGACACTGGCAACGAGCGACGACGCAAGCGAACTGGAATGGCATTTGGAAACCGAGGACGGCAGAAAGCACATTTTCCGCCACGCCCCGCGCATGGGCTGCGCCGATTTTTCAGCCGTTCGCGCCGCGGCGATTGCGGGCCTCGGCGTCGCCATCCTGCCTGATCACACCTGCCGCCAGGCGCTGGAAGATGGAACGCTTGTCCGCATCCTGCCCGCCTGGCGCGGCATTACCGGCATCGTGCATCTGGTCTTCACCACGCGTCGCGGCCTGCCGCCGGCGGTTCGGAAATTCATCGATCACCTGGCTGCGAATTTTCCGAAAGATGCACTGGATGATCCGCGATTTCGCAACCGCCTGCCCGCTGCGTGACATTGCGTATGGCCATCAAAGCAAATGAGGCGACCGATGGGCCGCCTCATTCATGTTTACGGATGAAACTGCTGCCGCTCAGGCAGCGCGGCTATAGCTTCCGCGCTCGCTCGAAGTGGCCACTCCACCAAGACGGAACTGCGAAAGCAGGGTCTTCAGAGCCGTCGCTTCGGCTGCAAGGCCATGGCTGGCGGCCGTCTGTTCCTCGACCATCGCCGCGTTCTGCTGCGTGCCCTGGTCCATCGTGTTGACGGCGGTGTTGATCTCGTTCAGGCCCGTCGACTGTTCGCGGGTTGCCGTTACGATCGCCTGGATGTGGCCGTTGATCTCCTGCACTTCGGCAACGATGGCCTCCAGCCTGGTGCCTGTCTCGCCAACCCGCATCACGCCCTGCTGAACCAGATTGCCGGATGCGTTGATCAGTTCCTTGATCTCCTTGGCGGCCTGGGCGGAACGCTGCGCCAGTTCGCGCACTTCCTGCGCGACGACGGCAAAGCCCTTGCCCGCTTCACCGGCACGCGCTGCCTCGACACCCGCATTCAGTGCAAGCAGGTTGGTCTGGAAGGCGATCTCGTCGATGACGCCGATGATCTTGGAGATCTCCGAAGACGACCGTTCGATGTCTTCCATGGTGCGCACCGCTTCACGCACGATGCCGCCGGAATTCTCGGCATTCGAGCGGGTGCGGTTGACGAGGCGGCCGACTTCCTCGGCGCGATGGGCACTGTCGCGCACCGTCGTGGTGATCTCTTCAAGCGCCGCAGCGGTCTCCTCGACAGAGGCGGCCTGCTGCTCCGTACGTCGGGCCAGATCGTCGGCCGCATGGCGAATCTCGGAAGCGCCGGCATCGATATTGCGAGCATTGTCGCCCACCTTCGTCAGCGCGCTGTTCAGCTTGCCGATCGAGGTGTTGAAGTCTTCGCGCAATCGGTCGAGTTCGGCCACGAAAGGCGAATTGATGCGGTATTGCAGGTCGCCATCGGAAAGATGCGACAGGCCCTTCGCCAGTTCATCCACGGCAAAGCGCACATCCGCCGCATTGCGGGCGGCAACCCGCTCGCGTTCGCCGCGCTCGCGCTCAGAAAGCGTACGCGTCTCCTGTGCATCCCCCTCGAGGCGCAGGCGCTCGATCGCATTCGTGCGGAACACGGCGACGGCTGCGGCCATGGAGCCGATCTGGTCGCTGCGGTCCTGGCCGGGAATGGTCGTGTCGAGATTGCCGCTCGCAAGCTTTTCCATGGCAGCCGTCATCGCGGTCACCGGCGAGATAACGATCCGGCTAAGCAAGGTCGCCAGGAAAACCATCATGGCGACAACGGCAAGCAGCGTCGCAATCGCGGCAGCGAGGCGGAATTCGCGCGTCGCCGCATAGGCATTGTCCTTGTCGACAACGAAACCAAGGCTCCAGTCGGCACCCGGAAGACCACTGACCGGCACAAAGCTGACCAGCTTGCCCTTGTCGCCGATTGCGGTTTCCGCAACCTGCGAACCGATGCTCGGCGTATCTGTCGGGAAAAGGTCGGCAAGCGTCTTGTTGACGAAGGCCGCATCGGGATGGATCAGGATCTTGCCTGCCTTGTTGACGAGGAAGGCATGGCCCCCAGGACCAGCATCGACCGACTTGATCGCCGACACCAGCGTGTCTAGCGAAAAATCGCTGGCGGCAACGCCGACAAACTTGCCATCCTTGTTCACCGGAACGGCGGCCGTGATCATCAGCTTTTTGTCGGATGCGGAAACATAGGGTTCGGTCAGCACCGCTGCCTTTGCGGCAACCGTCTGCTTGTACCAGCCGCGCTGGCGCGGGTCATAACCGGCCGGCAAGGGCAGGTTCGGCCACTGCGTCATCTCGCCATCGGCTTCACCGCCGAAATAGGTGGAGACGAACTGGTCGGCAAGGACCTCGTTCTGCAGGATGGCAGAGCGTGAGGCGACGTCCGTGCTCTTCTCCATGGCCTTGGCGACGGAGTCAGTCAACATGAAGCGGCCGTTGAGCCAGTTGGCAATGCTCTGCGATGCCTGTTTGCCGGTGGATTCTATGTTGTGTGAAACGGACTGGGCAACGCCATCGCGCTGGAGGCTATCGATGTAGATCGAAAAGGCGCCGAAGGCAGCCGCGACAAGCAGCGACGCGGCAAGCAGGATGCGCGTCATGAGGTTTGATCTTTTGGTCAAACGGGGTGTTCCTCTGATGAACGCCGGTGGACCCGGCTGATCGTTGGCATGGTTCTAATTGGGGGAGACATGCCGCGAGGCGAAGGCGGGACGCATCATGCGACCGTGACGCGGCCGAAACCGCAAGCATCGGCACGAATAAAACAGAAATCTAAACTTTGATTAAAAATGGATAACCCATAAAGCGCTCGCGAAGATTGCAACGAAAGAGCATACATCGCAAAATTGCTTAAAACTGCGAATACCCACAAGAATAGACGGCACAAACTCCGCATTTAGTCATACTTTTACTTGGGTAAGCGATCTATCCCCACATGTTTTAAGACAACCATGACGTCATGCCGCGGGACTGCTTGTCGCGCCACGCATCGCCACCTACATCTGACCGGCCAACCGCCGGAGACCATTCATGATCCTCGACGCCGCTCGCCTTGCGCTCGTCAACCTTTTCGCCTCGGAAACCCGCTCCGCCTTCTGGAAGATGCTGGGGCTCACCCTGCTCATCCTCGTCGGCCTGTGGTTCGCGCTCAGGGAGACTTTCGCCTATTACATCTGGCCGTGGTTTGCAGCCTTTCTGCCGACGATGCCGGAATGGACCGGCTGGCTGACGCTGATTGCGGCGATTGCCGCCAGCATCGGCCTAGCGCTCGGATTGGCGCTTCTGATCGCCCCGATCACCGCGCTGATCGCCGGCCTGTTTCTCGATGATGTCGCAGCCGTCGTTGAAAAACGCGATTACCCGAATGATCCACCCGGCAAGGAACTGCCGCTCGGTCAGGCGGTTGCCGGTTCGATAAAGTTCCTGGGCGTCGTCATCGTCTTCAACTTTATCGCGCTTCTTCTCCTCTTCATTCCGGGCGTCAACCTGATCGCCTTCTTCATGGTCAACGGCTACCTGCTTGGCCGCGAATTCTTTGAATTTGCCGCCATGCGTTTTCGCTCACCGGAAGAGGCCCGCGCCTTCCGCGCAAAACACGCTTCCACGGTTCTGCTTGCCGGCATGCTGATCGCCGGTTTCCTGGCGATCCCGTTCGTCAACCTGCTGACCCCGCTCTTTGCCGCGGGGCTGATGGTGCACCTTCACAAGGCGCTGTCCAAACGCGATCCGGGCTTCAAGGCTTAGCCCGGAAGCGCCGACGCCTCATATTGGGCGGCAAACTCCGCGCTCGGCAGGATCGGCTTGATGATATCGATCAGCACGCCATTCGGATCGGCGGTAATGAAATGCCGCTGGCCGAAATCCTCGTCGCGGAGATCCAGCCTTATCGGCAGCCCCGCCGCCTTCAGCCGTTCATAGACAGCATCGACATCTTCGACTTCGAAATTCAGCAACAGGCCTGACACTTGGCCGCGCGCACCTTCCGGGATCGTCTCATGGCTGCCGTCGAGAATGGCGAGCGTCACATGCTCGCTCTCCTTCGATTGCAGGTGAACATACCAGTCTGCGGTAAACAGCGCTTCGAAGCCGAAATGCCGGGTATAGAACGCCGCCGTCCCTGTGACGTCCTTGGTCATGATGACGGGATAATAGCTGACTGCTTTCATCTCTTTTCCTCCGTTGAAATCCAAGATACATTCAGCCTGTATGTTTTCTTATAAATACATTCTGTATGTATGTAAATAGAGGATAGTCGCATGCCGCGCAGCAACCGCGAACGCACCGATGCCACCCGCACCGCCCTTCTGGATGCCGCACGGACCTTGTTCGTCGAAAAGGGCTATGCCGAAACGGCAACCCCGGACATCGTCGCCGCAGCTGAGGTCACGCGCGGCGCACTCTACCATCACTTTGCAGACAAAAAGGCGCTGTTCTGGGCCGTAATCGAAAGCGAAGCCAAGGATGTAGCAGCCGATATTGACGCCCGCTCGGCGGATGCCTCGTCGGCACGCGAGGCGCTGTTGCAGGGTGCATCCGCCTATTTCGATGCGATGGCAGTGCCGGGCCGCACAAAGCTGCTCTTGAAAGAAGCCCCGGCGCAGCATGCGATCGATAGCGGTGAAGGAGAAGACCCGGCCGAAGAGGGCCTGAAGATCGGCCTGTCACACCTGCTTTCTGGATCAGAAAACCTCAAGCTCCTCGATCCGTTGACATCGCTGATCTCGTCGGCCTTCGAAAAGGCCGCGATCGCAATCAACTGTGGTGCAAACCGCGCTGATTACGAAGCCGCAATCGCGGCCCTGCTGGATGGACTTACAGTGCAGCCCCGCCGATGATCTGAGGCGGCAGCTCCACCAGCGGCGCCGGTATGTCGAACGTCTTTTCCGGCGAGCGACAGAGATCGGCAATGACGCAATGCTCGCATTCCGGCTTGCGCGCCTTGCAGGTATAGCGCCCATGCAGGATCAGCCAGTGATGAGCATGGAAGAGATATTCTTCCGGAATGACCTTGAGGAACTGCTCCTCCACCTCATCCGGTGTCTTTCCCGGTGCCATCAGGCAGCGGTTGCCGATGCGGAAGACATGCGTATCGACAGCAAGCGTCGGAATGCCGAAAGCCATGGACATCACTACATTGGCGGTCTTGCGCCCCACGCCCGGCAGCCGTACCAGCTCCTCACGCGTCTTTGGAACGTGGCTGCCGAATTCGTCGATCAGCATGCGACAGAGCGCAATCACATTCTTTGCCTTGTTGCGATAAAGCCCGATCGTCTTGATATGGGAAATCACACCCTCTTCGCCCAGCGCCAGCATCTTTTCCGGCGTATCGGCTATTTGGAACAGTGCCCGCGTCGCCTTGTTGACCCCGGCATCGGTCGCCTGGGCCGATAGCGCCACCGCAACTACAAGCGTGAACGGGTTCACATGCTCGAGCTCGCCCTTTGGCTCCGGCCGCTGGATCGAGAAGCGGCGAAAGATCTCCACCATCTCGTCCTTCGAATAGGCGGATTTGAAGCGTTTCGTCTTCGTCGCACCCGTCTTTGCAGGCGTCCGATTTGACTTTTGCAAGGAAGCGGTGCTGGATCGGGATTTGGAAATGGCCATCAGCCTGTATAGTCACGCCCCATGACGGAAAGCAACGCGCACATAGTGGAGGAGCGGCCTGTCTTTGCCGCCGAACTCACACCCTACCGGTCGCTGGGGCGAACGGGATTCAAGCTGGTGCTTGCGCTCTCCGGCGCCGTCTGCGCCTTTTACGGCATCTTCTTCACCGTAACCGGCGCCTGGCCGATCGGCCTGTTTCTCGGGGCGGATTTCCTGCTTCTCTATTTCGCGCTGAAGATGAGCTACCGTTCAGGCCGCCAGCGCGAGGAAGTCAGCGTATCGCAAACCCATATCCTGATCCGCAAATTCTCTCCGACGGGCAGGATGATCGAGCATCGTTTCAATCCCTTCTGGGCGCGTTTCCGCATCAATCGGCACGAGGAATTCGGCATCACCTCTATGTTCGTCAGCGGCGAGGGTCGGGCAACGGATGTCGGTTCCTTTCTCAATCCGGACGACCGGGAGAGCTTTGCCAACGCCTTCCGCAATGCGCTCGCAACCGTAACCCGCCGCCTGTGAGAAAGCCGCAAGAAACGGGTGGTATCGATGAAGCGGAGAATGCAAATATGAGCGAAAGGAGACAGACCATGAATGCTCTCGCTCAGTTTTCAACGCCCGCGATCGACGTGACGCCGGAAGGCTCTGATTACGAGACCGTGCGCCGGGTGATCGAAATGATCACGCTCGACTACCGCGACCAGCCTTCGCTCGAAGCCATCGCTGCCGAGATCGGCCAGTCGCCAACGCAGTTGCAGAAACTGTTCACCCGCTGGGCCGGCCTGTCTCCGAAGGCCTTCCTGCAGGCGGTTACGATCGACCATGCCAAGCGCCTGCTCGGCACCGAAGGCTTGCCGCTTCTGGAAACTTCCTATGAGGTTGGCCTTTCCGGCCCCGGCCGCCTGCATGATCTCTTCGTCACCCATGAGGCGATGTCGCCCGGCGAATGGAAGGCCAAGGGCGGTGGCCTGACGATCCGCTACGGCTTTCACCCCTCCCCATTCGGTCTGGCGCTTGTCATGGCCACCGATCGCGGCCTGTCCGGCCTTGCCTTTGCCGATGAAGGCCGCGAACAGGAGGCGCTGGACGACATGACCCGCCGCTGGCCGAACGCAACTTACGTGGAAGACAAAGCCGCAACCGAACCCTATGTCGGCCGCGTTTTCGACCGCTCCAAATGGCTCTGCGACCGGCCCTTGCGGGTCGTGCTGATCGGCACCGACTTCCAGATGCGCGTCTGGCAGAGCCTGTTGAAGATCCCATACGGCAAGGCCGTCACCTATTCGGATGTCGCCAACGATATCGGCCAGCCGTCCGCAAGCAGGGCGGTAGGAGCAGCCGTCGGCGCCAACCCGATCTCTTTTGTCGTTCCCTGCCATCGCGCTGTCGCAAAGAATGGCGCCCTGACCGGCTATCATTGGGGCCTCACCCGCAAGCGCGCCATGCTCGGCTGGGAAACGGGCGGAGCGTAACGCCCTGATTCTGACCGGCTATCAGAAACCTCATCTGCCAATCTACCCGAAGAAGTTACGGGGTTTTTTGCAGGGTTTTCCGACATTGGCTCGGAACGCTACAGGATTTCCAATCGAACCTTGGAGATCCAGCCGGGTGCAAGAACGTAAATTTCCGCGATCGAGGGCCTTCCTCGGCGCAAAAATCCTGTTCAACGATCATCGTTCGGCTTTTGACGGCATCGTCAAGGAAATGTCGGAAGGCGGCGCGATGATCCGGACCGAAAGCGCCATGTCCGTCCCTGAAAACTTCACGCTCCAGCTTTCCGATGGACGCCAGTTCGAATGTGACGTCCGCTGGCGCCGCATCAACGCAATCGGCGTCGAGTTCCGCACCGCCTGACATCGAAGTCCCGTCTTCAGGTGACAGTCAGCTTAAAGGCAGATGCCACCGGACAACGACAGATGAAATCTGTCCTGTTCAGCAAGGTGGATCGGCGAATGGCAGTTACATTCAAGCGGAAGTGGCTTCGCAACGGAGCGGCAGCCATTGGTATCGCAGCGCTCAGCATCGGCGCCTATCTGGGCTTCCTTCAGCTTTCCGGCAACTTCCACACCGTCATCGCCGGTGAACTCTACCGGTCAGCCCAACCGACAGCCGGCCAGATCGAGGAATATGCGCGCAATTACGGTATTCGCACCATCGTTAACCTGCGCGGCCCCTCCAAAAACGCCGCATGGTATACCGATGAAGTGGCGACAACGCAGCGGCTTGGAATAAAGCATATCGACTTCCGCATGGTCTCCTCCAGAGAGCTCACAGCAGAACAGGCGGACCAGCTCGTCGCCTTGCTGAAAGATGCGCCGAAACCGATCCTGATCCACTGCCAGGCAGGTGCCGACCGCACAGGCCTCGTATCCGTCATCTACAGCCATCAGATAGCCGGCGTCCCCACCGAGAAGGCGGAACAGCAACTGTCGCTTTATTTCGGCCATGTCGGCCTGCCGCTCGTCTCAAAAGCCTATGCCATGGACAGGACATGGGAAATGCTGGAGCGCCACTACGGCCTTTCCCGGGAACCGTTCACGGCCCCCATCTGAAAAGACATCCTTCCTTTTATGCCACCTGCACGATATGCCCCTCGGAGACCTCACGGTATTGCCGCACCGGCGGCACATAATCCACCGAGCGCACGGGGCTCTTGATCTCGTCGGTCGCCATGTTGCGCTTGATCGACCGGCGTGCAGGGTCCGGCACGGGAACCGCCGACATCAGCTTTTTCGTATAAGGATGCTGCGGGTTTTCGAACACAGCAGCCCGCGGCCCTATCTCGACGATCTCGCCGAGATACATCACCGCCACCCGGTGGCTCACTCGCTCAACCACAGCCATGTCGTGGGAAATGAACAGATAGGCGAGCTTCAGGCTCTGCTGCAGGTCGAGCAGCAGATTGCACACCTGCGCTTTGATCGAGACGTCGAGCGCCGATACTGCCTCGTCCGCGACAATCACTTTCGGATCGAGCATCAGCGCACGCGCAATCGCGATACGCTGCCGCTGGCCGCCGGAAAACTCGTGCGGAAAACGCTTCATCATGTCAGCTGACAATCCGACCTTTTCAAGCAGTGCCGCCGCCTTGTCACGCGCCTGGGCCTTCGTGCCGAGGGCATGCTCGACAAACGGCTCCATCACCGCAGACCCGATGCTCATACGCGGATTGAGCGATGCGAACGGATCCTGAAAGATCATCTGAACCGACCGGCGCATGCGGCGAAGCGAAGGCTGATCGAGCTTCATCACTTCATAGCCATCAAGCACGACATTGCCGCTTGTCGGGTTGATCAACCGCGTTACCGAACGACCGGTCGTCGACTTTCCGCAACCGGATTCTCCGACAAGCGACAGCGTCTCGCCCTCCTGCAGGCTGAACGACACGTTTTCCACTGCATGCACGGCACCGGTTTTGCGACCGAGCAGGCCTGAATGGATGTCGAAACGCGTTGTCAGGTCACGAACTTCGAGGATCGGCGTCTTACCCTTCGCCACCGTGTCGGTGACGTCGGCGAGCTTCTGCTGTTCACCGGTCTTGACGTCGATGATCGGAAACCGCAGCGGCAGTTTGCGCTCGCCCATCGACCCCAGCCGTGGCACAGCCGAAAGCAGCGCCCGCGTATACGGATGCTTGCCGCGATGAAAGATATCGGCGGTCGCACCCGTCTCCACCTGGTCGCCACGGAACATCACGATCGTCCGGTCGGCCACTTCCGCCACCACGCCCATGTCATGGGTGATGAACAGAACCGACATGCCCTCCTCGTCCTGCAACTGCTTGATCAGGTCGAGGATCTGCCCCTGGATCGTTACGTCGAGCGCCGTCGTCGGCTCGTCGGCGATCAGCAGCTTTGGCCTCGACGCCAGCGCCATGGCGATCATTACGCGCTGGCGCATGCCGCCGGAAAACTGATGCGGATATTCGTCGAACCTGCCTTTTGCGTTCGGGATACGGACTTTCTCGAGAAGTCGCAAAACTTCCGCCTTGGCCTCTGCCTTGGAAATATCCGTGTGAACCGTCAGTGCCTCGGCGATCTGCTTTCCGATCGGAAAGATCGGATTGAGCGATGTCATCGGCTCCTGGAAGATCATCGAGATATCGTTGCCGCGCACCCGCCGCATCTGCTCTTCCGGCAGGGATACCAGTTCCTTGCCCTGCAGGAACACCTGTCCCTCGATCCTGCTCGTCTTCTTCGGCAACAGCCGCATGATCGACAGCGACGTCACCGATTTGCCCGACCCGCTTTCGCCGACGATCGCCACCGTTTCCCGCGGCGCGACATCGAACGAGATGTTGCGCACTACGGTCTTCCACTCGTCGCCGACTCGAAACGAGGTCGAGAGGTTTTTCACCGAAAGGACGGGAGTGACGGAGCCGCCCCCATGTTCCATGTCATTTCCGGAAAGCAGCATCGGGTTCCCCTTTTTATCTCGATGAACTTGCCCGGATCAGGCCGCGAGCGCGGTTTCCGCCAACGTCACCCAATAGCTGACGCCATAGGGGATCGCCTCGTCATTGAAGTCGTAGGCTGCATTATGCAGGCTCGCCGTATCGCCATTGCCGATGAAGATGAATGCACCGGGACGCTGTTCCAGCATGTAGGAAAAATCCTCCGCGCCCATATGCGGATTGACCTCGCCGTTGACCGCTTTCGGACCGGCTACCTTGCCGGCAATACCGATGGCGAATTCGGTTTCCGCCTCGTGATTGAACGTCACCGGATATCCGCGACGATAGACGACCTCGGCGGTCGCCCCATGCGCAATCGCGGTTGTCTCGGCAACAGCCGTCAGGCGCTTCTGGGCAAAATCGCGTGTCTCAGGCAACAGTGTTCGCACAGTGCCGACAAGCTTTACCGTATCGGGAATGACATTGTTTGCTTCCCCACCATGGATCGCTGCAATAGTGACAACCAGCGACTTCAACGGGTCGGTTTCGCGCGAAACGATCGACTGCAGCGCAATCACGATATGCGATGCGGCAAGCACCGGATCGATAGAGTTATGCGGCTGTGCGGCATGGCTGCCACGGCCGTTGACGGTGATCTCGAACACGTCGGCCGCCGCCATGATGCCGCCCTTGCGGATGGCGAAATTGCCCACGGCAAGCCGCGGCTCGTTATGCATGCCGTAGACTTCGTTGATGCCGAACTTGTCGATGAAACCGTCTTCAATCATCGCCAGCGCTCCAGCGCCGCCCTCTTCGGCGGGCTGGAAGATCACCGCAACCGATCCCTTGAAGTTGCGCGTCTCGGCCAGATACTGGGCAGCCCCGAGAAGCATGGCCGTGTGGCCGTCATGGCCGCATGAATGCGCCTTGCCCGGCGTCTTCGATGCCCACGGCTTGCCAGAGGTCTCGAAGATCGGCAGCGCATCCATGTCGGCGCGGAACCCGATCACCGGTCCATCACCGTGTTTACCCTTGATGATGCCGACGACACCGGTCTTGCCGATGCCGGTTTCGACCACATCGCAACCGAAGGAGTTAAGCTTCTCCGCAACAAAGCGTGATGTCTCGTGAACATCGTAAAGCAGCTCCGGATTCTGGTGCAGATGGCGACGCCATTCGGCGACCTGTTCCTGCATCTCGGCTACGCGATTGATCACTGGCATTCCGGCACCTCGTTGATTTTTCTCAAGTTCCCATGCGGGTTGAAGCGGATATTGCGACGCTTATGCAAGCTTTTGCAAGCTTCAATTTTCGCTCTTGAACGAAAAATAGGCTTGTGCTTTGATGGCTCAAAATTTGGTCAAACACGCCAGACGTGAAGGAATGGACGTGTCATAAATAGACTGAACACAGAACTTGCGGGCAGCATCATTGGCACCCCTCGGGAAGGTTGACAGGCTAAAAAGCCGCAACCAGGGAGCCCCGACCGGAACCGCCCGCCACCAATCACCAAAACTCGTAAAGAGAACCACAAAGGGGAACAGCAGCATGCATAGATTGAAACTTCTGTTGGCCGGCACGGTTGCCGCCATGGCGCTTTCAAGCGCCACGGCACATGCCGAGCGCGGCACGGATGGTGACTTGAAGATCCTGTTCTGGCAGGCCGTCTCCACCATGAACCCGTTCTTGTCCGGCGGCACGAAAGAAGTCTTCGCGTCTTCGATGGTCATCGAGCCTCTGGCCCGTACCGACGAAAACGGAAAGCTGGTCGCTTATCTGGCAACCGAAATTCCGACTTTGGAAAACGGCGGCCTGGCCAAGGATCTGCTGAGCCTGACCTGGAAGCTGAAGCCTGACGTCAAATGGTCGGACGGCTCTCCCTTCACTGCAGAAGACGTGATCTTCACCTGGAAATACTGCACGGCGCCGGACGGCGGCTGCGCCCAGAAGGCACAGTATGAAGGCGTCAAGGACGTCGAAGCCATAGACCCGCACACCGTCAAGGTCACCTTCACCGAACCGAAACCCTACCCCTATTCCGCCTTTGTCGGCTCTCAGTCGCCGATCATCCAGGCCAAGCAGTTCGCCGATTGCGTCGGCGCCAAGGCGCCCGGCTGCACCGCTGCCAATTTCGGCCCGATCGGCACCGGCGCCTTCGTCGTCGCCGACTTCAAGCCGAACGACGTGATCACCTTCAAGGCCAATCCGAATTACCGGGATCCGGCCAAGCCCGCCTTTGCTTCGGTCACCCTCAAGGGTGGTGGCGATGCTGCATCGGCCGCCCGTGCCGTGCTGGAAACCGGCGAATATGACTATGCCTGGAACACCATGGTCGAGCCGGAAGTGCTGCAGACGATGCTGGCCGCTGGTAAAGGCCGGCTTGAATCGGCCTTCGGCACGAATGTCGAGCGCATCAATCTCAACTGGACGAACCCCGATCCGGCTCTTGGCGACAAGCGCTCCACCACGGAAGCAGGTCCGCATCCGGCCTTGAAGGACCCGGCGGTGCGCCGCGCCCTCTCGCTCGCCATTGACCGCGACATCATCGTCGAGGCCGGTTACGGCGCTGCCGGCAAGGCCACCTGCAATATCGTTCCGGCACCGGAAGCTGTCGCTTCGACCAAGAATGACAGCTGGTGCCTGAAGCAGGACCTCGAAGCCGCCAACAAGCTGCTCGATGATGCAGGCTGGGTAAAGGGTTCGGACGGCATCCGCGCCAAGGAAGGCGTCAAACTTAACTTCCTCTATTCCACCTCGACCAACTCGGTCCGCCAGGCGACCCAGGAACTGGTCAAGTCCATGTGGGCCGAAATCGGTGTCGGTGCGGAACTGCGCAACGCCTCCGCATCGGTCTTCTTCGGCGGTGACCCGGCAAGCCCGGACACGTTCCAGAAATTCTATGCCGACGTTGAAATGTACACCAACAACTTCGACGGCACCGACCCGGAAAAATATCTGGCGGAATGGCTGTGCAACCAGATGCCCGGCCCGTCCAACGGCTGGCAGGGTCAGAACATCCCGCGTTATTGCAACCCGGAATATGACAAGATGGTCGGCGTCCTTTCCAAGACCGCGGACCCGGAAAAGCGCGCCGAGCTTGCCAAGCAGCTGAACGACATGCTGACGGAAGAAGGCGCTCATATCCCGCTCGTTCACCGCGGCGACCTCTCCGCTTTTGCCGTTTCTCTGGAGGGCGTCAGGATGAACTCCTGGGACAGCCAGCTCTGGAACGTCGCTGACTGGTATCGCAAGAAGTGATCCGCAAGGCCGGGCGGCCCGAAATCCGCCCGGCCTTGTCCTTCTGCGAGAAGATCAAAACCCGCCCTGCCCTCCGGCGGGGCAGGTTTGCCAGCATAGATAATTCTGCGCCCCATAGCCCGCGCCGTCGGTCGCCCGCAGCCAGGCCTTAGGATGTGCAGCCGGAGAAAATTCCAGATGTTCACATTCACATTGCGACGATTGTTCTTCGCAATCCCGACCTTGCTGGTAATCAGCTTCGTCATTTTCGCGCTTCTCGACCTGGCCCCGAACGATCCGACCGGCGACCTGCCGCTGACGATCCCGCCGGAAGTGCGCGAGCAGATCCGCGCCTCGCTGGGTCTCGATCAGCCCTTCTTCTTCCGATATCTGGCCTGGCTACGGCAGTTTTTCATCAACGAGCCGCTCAACATCATTGAAAGCCTCACCGGCTGGCAGTTTGGCGATGGCGAACGCATGCGCGTCCTGTCATGGGCAACGCGCAGCCCGGTTGTCGATCTCATCGTCCAGCGCCTGCCGCAGACACTCTGGGTCGTCGGCCTCGCCTATCTCTTCGGCATCCTGATCGCCATCCCGATCGGCGTCATTTCCGCCTACAAGCAATATTCCATCTTCGACCAGATCGGCACCTTCATCTCGATGGTCGGTTATTCGGTCCCGACCTTCTTCACCGGCGTGCTGCTGGTGGTGATTTTCTCTTCCCACCTGCAGTGGTTCCCTTCGGTCTACGATACCAACCTGCGGGTCACGGACTTTTCCAGCTTCATCGCGCAGGTAAAGCAGATGGTTCTGCCGGTCGCCGTTCTGTCGCTTTATAACGCCTCGCAGATCGCCCGTTTCGTCCGCGCCTCGATGCTCGACAATCTGCATCAGGATTATGTCCGCACCGCCCGCGCCAAGGGCGTGAAGGAAAAGGCCGTGCTGCTCGTCCACGTACTGCGCAACAGCCTCATTCCGGTCGTCACCGTCATCGCCCTCGGCGTGCCGACCATCTTTTCCGGCGCCATCATTACCGAACAGATTTTTCGCGTGAATGGGCTTGGCCAGTTGCTGATAACCGCCGTTCAGGGCGCGGATATCCCGCTCGTGCAGACGCTCACCTTCATTTTCGCGGTGCTGATCGTCCTCTTCAACCTGATTGCCGACGTGCTTTACGGCATTCTTGACCCGAGGATCCGTTATGACTGACGCAACAGTGACATCCTCTGCACCGGTGACAGCCTCCACTCCGGCTCGTTCGGCATTCGCCGACATGTGGAAACAGTTTCGTGCCCACAAGGGCGGCGTTGCCGGTCTCGTCGTCTTCACCTTCATCGTGCTCGCCGTCTATGTCGGCCCCTATATTCATCGTGTCGCGCCGAACCAGATCAATATCCGCGACAAGAACCAGTGGCCGTCGCTGGCGCATCCCTTCGGCACCGACAATCTCGGCAAGGACATGCTGGCGCAGGTTCTGGCCGGCGGGCGCATCTCGCTCGCAGTCGGCATCACCGCCATGCTGCTTGCGCTTTTCCTCGGCACGCTGGTCGGTGTCCTGTCAGGATATTTCCGCCGCCTCGACGGCCCGCTGATGCGCCTGACCGACCTTTTCCTGGCGCTGCCGCTCTTGCCGCTGCTGCTCGTCATCCTGCTTCTGTTTCGCGATACGCTGCGCGCTGCCTTCGGCCCCGAGACCGGCATCTTCATCCTGATCGTGGTGGTCATCGGCATTACCAGCTGGATGCATACCGCCCGCATCGTCCGCGGCGACGTTCTTGCCGTCAAAAGCCAGGAGTTCGTTCTGGCGGCAAAATCGAGCGGCATGCGTGAATACCGCATCGTGCTGAGGCACATTCTCCCGAACGTGCTCTCCTCGATCATGGTCTCGGCAACCCTCGGAATCGCCTCGGCCATCATCACGGAATCGTCGCTTTCCTTCCTTGGTCTCGGCTTCCCATCGGACTTTCCGACCTGGGGCCGGCTGCTGTTCGATGGCGCCAACTTTCTGCAGCTAACGCCCTCGCGCGTGCTCTGGCCGGGCCTTGCCATCTCACTGACGGTTCTGAGCGTCAACTACATGGGCGACGCGATCCGCGACGCTCTGGATCCTCGCGCCGTCAAGCGTTGAGAAAGTCGATGCCTCAAATAGCAAACGGCGGCGCAAGCCGCCGTTTGCTGTTATGAAGATACAGAATTTTTCGTGAAAAAGTTGGAACCTTCTTTTTCGTCGTCCGTTATTCGAGTGTCCGAAGGCGACCCCCCGTCCCCCGCCCTACAAAAGCTTTCGGACAAACTCTTCAATCCCCCTCGAAGAGACGAGCCGGCTCGGTTTCCCAAGGAAACCGAGCCGGATCTGTTTCGGCAACATGCCTTCGCCTACATGTCTCCCGAAAATGGTCACCGGTTTCGGGAGACATGCTTAAGAACAAAGAGCTAAAGCGCGGCAAGCAAATCTGAAAGATCGCGGCGCGCTTCAGGGCGATGCTCCCGTTTGATTACTCCCGGAAGATTTCTTGAAATTGGCCCGGCGTCACTCGCCGCCGTGATCAAGCGGAAAACGCAGCTTGTAGCTGATGCCCTGACTGGAGATCACATATTGAGCCTTGCCGTTGACGGAAGCTGGCACGACACGCTCCAGGACCGTGCTGCCGAAATGAGCCTTCAGCCCTTCCTCCGTGCCATCCCGATCGTTGGAGCCGCTCAACATCTCTTCCCAGTTTAGCTCAAGGTAATCATGTCCATCGGCATTCACCCGCGTCGAAGTGATGTCGATCGGCTTTCCGTTACGCAACATCGAACCGTGGCTCACGGCATTGACGACCAGCTCATGCAGCGCCAGCCCCAGATGCAGCGAGGCATTGGGCGAAAGCAGCACATTGTCGCCAGAGATTTTCACCATATGCCGGTTATCCGGCATATATTTCTCCGTCTGTTGCCGCACCAGATCGAACAGATAGGCGCCACGCCAGCTGGAATCGGTGATCAGGTCCTGGCTTTGCGAAAGCGAATAAAGCCGGCCCCGGAACTTATGGAGGAAGAGATCGAGCGAGCCGGAATAACGCGCTGTTTGCAGCGCGATACTCTGGATGATCGCGAGCAGGTTCTTCGAGCGATGGCTCACCTCGCGCAACAACGCGCGCAACAGCCTCTCGCGATGCCGTTCTTCCGAACGATCGATGATCGTCGTCACGAGATGCAGCCCACCGGATTGGAACTCTACTGCCTGAACGCGAAATTCAAAGATCTGGTCGGAACCGACAGTAACCTCGATATGCCCTTTTTTGCCGCTTTCCGCCATGCCTTGTTTTAGGATGAGCAGCTTTGCCGCAACTTCATCACCGAAGAGCGCGGCATCCGAAGGGCTCAGAATATCTTCAGGAGCCCATACCTCGGGTAAATTGGCGAAGTAGAGATAGTCCAGCGCCTTGTTCTGAATAATGATACTCGCGCCAAGGTCGATGAGCGCGGGCATGAAAAATTCCCGCAGCTTGTCATCACTCTGACCAGCGTGCTGCCATGTCAGCGGATGCGCCAATCTTGCCACTCCATCTACCGCTTCATCCTGTGACGCCCCAATGGCAGCGCCAGATGCTCGTGTTTCTCTCTTAGGACCGCCCGGCTGCCACGGCAATCGAACATGTCCAAATGCTTCGCGTGATGAAGACGGACAGGTGCCTTTACTTCGTACGCGCTGGTCCGGTGCCTAAAGCACCGGAACCTGCAATGTCAGACCATCATTAAGAATAGGCACAGGACAACTAAAACAAGGGGTGCCATGCCGCGTGAGCCGACTTGCCACAACACTATCCTGATAATTTTGTTCCTGAAGCATAAAGATCAAAAGATCGAGCCGCTCACGCAGCCGCCTTCACCGCCTCGTTGAAGAACAGCGCCTGGCTGATCAATGCTTTCACCATATCCGGATTGAACGGCTTGGTAACGAGGAAGGCAGGCTCAGGCCGTTCGCCGGTGAGCAGCCGTTCTGGGAAGGCCGTGATGAAAATGACCGGCACGCTGGACGTCTTGAGAATCTCGTTGACCGCGTCGATGCCAGAACTGCCATCGGCCAGCTGGATATCGGCAAGCACCATCTTCGGCTGCGACGACTGGAAAAGCGACACCGCCTCTTTGTGGGTGCGGGCAATTCCTGTCACGCGGTGGCCGAGATCCTGAACCATCTGTTCAATGTCGAGCGCGATCAGCGGCTCGTCCTCGATGATCATGATATCGGTCGCCACCTGTCGCGAGATTTCGCGGGACGCTTCGTCGAGCAGCTTGTTGACTTCAGCTACACTGACATCCAGCACCTCTGCAGCTTCCTCAGGCGTAAAGCCCTCGACGGAAATCAGCAGGAAAGCATGACGTGCCTGGGAAGGAATGTTCGATAGATTGACAGCCGCACGCTGTTCCCACGCGAACGGGGATTCGATCGGCCTGATCTCTATGGATGTGGAACCAAAAATCGCGACGAATAGTTTATAAAGCGAAACGCGATCCTTTGAGCTTTCCGGAAAGATGGAAACATCGGCGATCAGCGCTTCAAGAACGGCGGCCACATAAGCGTCTCCTGACGTCTGCGATCCGGTTACCGCTCGGGCATACCGACGCAGGTAAGGAAGGTGTGACGCAACGCGCGTGGTGAGTGACATGCAAATTCTCCCCTGGACCCTGTTGGGCAATTGACTTGGGTTTAACGTGGCGATGCAAAATAAGTTCCGCAAGACGGAACTTTTTTTAAACTCGGGCATTTTCCACCCGACAATTTGATAGCAGGCGCCCGCGTTATGAGTGACGAGATCAGAAAAAATCATGATATGACCACAGCCGAAACCTCACAAATCAAGCCAGGAACCATAGCTCCGAATGCTTCCATCTCGCGGAAGTTGAAGGAGTTTTATGATGCCGTGCAGGAAGAAGGCATTCCGGATCGCTTTCTCGATCTCCTCGAACGGTTGGAAGCTGCTGAAAACGCTCAAAAAACAAACGCCAAGGCGGTGGATGCAAAATGAGCGCACAGGCTGAATCCACCAAGGCAGATGCGGATGACCGCGTCTTCAAGCGAGACCTGCTCGCGTCGCTACCCAACCTGCGTGCCTTTGCCGTGTCCCTGACCGGTCGCCACGACAAGGCGGACGACCTCGTTCAGGATACGATCATGAAGGCCTGGGCGAACCAGAAAAGCTTCACGGCAGGCACCAACATGCGTGCGTGGCTGTTCACCATTCTTCGCAATGAATTCTACAGCCAGATGCGCAAGCGTGGCCGCGAAGTGCAGGACAGTGACGGCCTGTTTTCCGAACGTTTTTCCGTTCACCCCGAACAATATGGCCGTCTCGACCTGCAGGACTTCCGCCAGGCGCTCGACAAGCTTCCGGAAGACCAGCGCGAAGCAATCGTGCTCGTTGGCGCTGCCGGTTTTGCCTATGAGGAAGCCGCTGAAATCTGCGGCTGCGCCGTCGGCACGATCAAGAGCCGCGTCTCGCGCGCCCGCACCCGCCTGCAGGAACTGCTCGGCGTTTCCGGCGAAAGCGACTACGGCCCGGATGCGGGTGATGCCGCAATCACGGCAAGAGCGTTTGGTAGTTGATTGCACAGCCCATCACCATCGAGAAAGGCCGCCTCCGGGCGGCTTTTTATTTGACTGACTTCTCTTTTAGAGATCAACGCGCGGCCTCTCATATGCGGCCTGCCCCTCACCCTAACCCTCTCCCCGCATGCGGGGAGAGGGGACGTGCCCTGCTGGACGTTAGAGAGGAACGGAAACGTTGCGGCTTGCGTCCTTCTCCCCCGCCCGCGGGGAGAAGGTGCCGGCAGGCGGATGAGGGGCAGGCGGCAGACTCGAAGCTTTTCCAAAAGCTGGATCACTGAACCATCACCAACAAACAAAAAAGCCGCCCGAAATTTCCGAGCGGCCTTTCATCTCACAAACCCTGCAAAAACCTTACTCCGCCGGCGGTGGCCCCTGCCTCGATCCGCCACCCTTCGTCGCAAGGAAACCAAGGCCCCCGGCAACGGCAAGCAACATCAACGGTTTCGACTTCATCAGAAACGGCAACGCCGAAACAGCCGCGGTCATTGCAAGAGCCCGCTGGCTGTTGGCAGCCGCCTCACGCCTCTTGCGCCGCTCCTCGGCAGCGTTGAGCATCATCACGATGGCAATGATGAACAGTGCCATGACGATCATGCCGCCAGCAATGACCAGCATCGCAATAGGAAGCCCCCATCGTTCACCGAGATGAATGGCGAGTGCAGCCACGAGCAAACCGTAGGCGGTCCACAAAAACGCAGCCGCGATCCCGTAAAGGATCGCGTTGCGCCTGATCTTTCGTTTCATCGCTGCCACATCCATTGCGATGAAGGATGCGACCAGCGGCCCCAGTGCTGTCAGCATCGAGGATCAGCGGCGCGAGAGGAGCGCAAACAGGAAACCGACGCCGGCCGCAATTGCAACCGACTGAAGCGGATTGGCACGGATTTGGCCTTCGAGATCACGCTCCCAGGTCAACGCCTGATTCTTTGCGGCCTCGGCGATCTGGTAGGATGCATCACTCGCGTCGGCTGCGGCACGCTTCGCCTTGCTCTTCATCTCAGAAGCCTTTTCGTTGCCGACAGCTGCAACAGTCTTGGCCAGCGCCGCGATATCTTCACGCAGCTGCTCCAGCTGCAGTTCGATATCCTTGGTCGAAGCTGCAGAACCGGTGCGCGGAAATTCGGTCGTCGTCGTCGAGGTCGATGCTGGCATGACGGTCTCCTGTTTGATTACGTTCGTTTTGGCTGCGGGCAATGCTTTGGCTTTGCGCGAGGCACGATTTGCTGTCGCCTTTTCGGGAGCATTAGCCGCGCGCTTCGGCGCGGCCTTGGACGAAGTCACAGTGGCGGATGCCTCAGCCGGCTGGGCGGATAGCTTTCTACGCGATCTCGTCGCCTTTGGCTTTTCTGCAGCGTCGTTCAATCGATAACTCCCCTACCCATGGTTCAAGGCAAGACAAAACCTGCATGCCAATGACTGCACGCGAACAACGTCAGAGGTGTGGGTTTGTTCCAATCATGAACGGCAAAAACTGAGAAAGTCTCAGCCCGCGTTGGTTTTCGGATCGAGCATGTCGCGTAGCCCGTCTCCGAGCATGTTCAGGCCTAGAACGGCAACCGCGATTGCCATGCCCGGCAGGATGGCAAGCCACGGCGCCTGGCCGAAAAACGTCTGGCTGTCTGCGAGCATCCGCCCCCAGGTCGGCGCCGGCGGCGGCATGCCGAGCCCCAGAAACGAGAGCCCGGCCTCTGTCAAAATTGCCAGACCGAGCTGGATCGTCACCTGTACGATGATCTGGTTGGAAATATTCGGCAGGATATGCACGAGCGTGATCTTCGCCTTCGATCGGCCGATCCCGACCGCCGCTGTCACATAATCCCGCGCCCAAATCTGCTTCGCCCCGGCGAGTGTGAGCCGCGCAAAGACCGGCACCATGAACACCGCAATCGCAATGATCGCCGTAAACCGGCCCGATCCGAGAAAGGCGCCGAGCATCATCGCCGACAGAATGGGCGGTACCGCAAAGATGATGTCGCAGCCGCGCATCACGATCAGCTCCAGCCACCCGCGCTGCATGGCCACGATGACGCCCACGGCCGAACCGACCATCGCACCGATCGCAACGGCCAGGAACGAGGTCGAGAGCGAATTCCACGCCCCTACCATCAGCATCGAGGCGACATCGCGGCCGAACTGATCCGTACCGAGCAACCCACCCGGCCCGAGCGGTGGCTTCAACCGCTGCACGATATTCATCTTCGACGGCAAGGACGGCGTCCAGACGAGCGAAAAAAGCGCGACGGCGACAAGCGCCAGCGTCACGACAAGCCCGATCAGCAGCACGGGACGACGAAAGATCCCGGCCATCACGTCGCCACCCGCAGTCTCGGGTCGATCACCAGATAGGCGAGATCGACAAGGAAATTCATCACGATCACGAGCGCGGAAAAGAACAGCACTACGTCCTGCATCACGATGATATCGCGCTGCGACAAAGCCTGCAGTGCCAGCCGCCCCAGGCCCGGCAGGTTAAAAACGTTTTCCACCAGCACCGCGCCTGCGATCAGGAAAGTGAACTGCAACCCGATCATGGTCACGACCGGGATCAGCGCATTCGGCAGCGCATGCCGCCAGACCGCCGCCTTGTCGCTCAAACCCTTGGCTCGGGCGGTGCGCACGAAATCCTCGCCCATCACATCCAGCACCGCGCTACGCGCCACCCGTGTGAGCACACCCGCCTGCGGCAGCGCCAGCGCGATTGCCGGCATCAGCAGCGCAGCAAGCCCTGTCCAAAGCCCCGCATTCCAGCCCGGAAATCCGCCGGCCGGCATCCAGCCCAGCTTGGTCGAAAAGGCGATGATCAGCAACAATCCCACCCAGAAGGCCGGCACCGCGATCGAGACATAGGAAAACGCCCCGGCGATATAATCGAACACACCATTATGCCTGCGCGCCGCCGCCACGCCGAGCGGCACGGCAATCGCAACCGACATCACCACAGCCATCAACGCCAAGGGCAGCGTCACCGCCAACCGCTCGACGATCAGCCCTGCGACCGGAACGCCATAAGTATAAGACTGCCCGAGATCACCCTGCAGCACGCCGATAAGCCAGGCGAGATAGCGAACGACAAGCGGCTCATCCAGCCCCATCTGGGTCCTGAGCGCCGCCAAAGTCTCCGGCGTCGCCGAAGTCCCAAGCATGATCGCCGCCGGATCGCCGGGCAGGAGGTTCATGACGGTGAAGATCAGCAGCGAGACGACCAGCAGCGTGACGATCAGGCTGACGAGACGACGTATGAGGATGGAGATCATGGCTTACAGCAAGCTCCCGCATAGCCCATCGCTGCCCTCTGCCTAAACCAGAAAAGGCATGAGAGAGAAACGAGGCAGACGCAACGGCCTCCAACTGATCTCCCCCCCTGTGGGGGAGATGTCACGAAAGTGACAGAGGGGGGTGCACCATCACCGCCCGTCATGACGTCAAAGATTGAAGGGCGTTCCATGACAGCCCCCCTCTGCCCTGCCGGGCATCTCCCCCACAAGGGGGGAGATCGGAATGCCGCCCCGTTATGCCAGACCAAACCCCTCACTCTTCCCAAAACACCTCGGTCAGCACATTCGACGGGATCGGCTCGTTCTCCCACAGCCCCTTCAGCTTCTTGTCCCAGATCCCGAGCTTCGGCATCACGAACAGAAACAGCGCCGGCACGTCGTTGGCGAGAATGGTCTGCGCTTCGCCATAAAACTTGTCCTGTTCGGCAGCATCTGTGCTCGCCTCGACCTTGGCGAGGATCGCATTGAATTCCGGGTTCTTGTAATTGAAGTAATAGGGGTCGCGCGCGTAGATATCGATATCCATCGGCTCCGCATGGGCAACAATGGTCATGTCATAGTCAGCGGCCTTCAGGACATCCGCCACCCATTTCGCCGGAAACTCGGTGGTTTCGATATTCATCGTCACGCCGATTTCGGCAAACAGCGCCTGCAGTATCTGCGACGAGCGTTGCGCATAGGCCATCTGCGGCGCCTTCATGGTGAAGGAGAAACCGTTCGGGTAACCCGCTTCCGCCAGAAGCGCCTTGGCCTTTTCGACATCATAAGGATAGACGCCGGTAAGATCCTTGTAGCCACGGTCATTCGGCGTGTAATGGCTGCCGATCGGCGTGCCGAGGCCCGACCATGCACCCTCGACCACCATCGCCCGGTCGACCGCCATCATCAGCGCCTGACGGACCTTTTTGTCGGAAAACGGCTTGCGGGAATTGTTCATGCCCGCCACGACCTTGAGCTCGGTGTTACCGATCACCGTCGCCAGCTTGTCGCTGCCCTCGAAGGAGGAAACCAGTTCCGGCGCACCGAATTCAGGAAAAGCATCGACATCGCCTGCCGTCAACGCGGCCGACTGCGCCTGCGGGTCGTTGATGAAACGGAAGGAAGCCGTCTCCAGCTTCACCGAAACATCCTTGTTCCAGTAACCGGCATTCTTCTTCAGATCGACTTTCGTACCCTTGGCCCAGCTGCTGAAAACAAAAGGCCCGGTTCCGACCGGATTGGTCTTGTTATCAGCAGCAGTCGATGGCTCCACCATCACGGCCGCCGGCCAGCCGAACCAGTAGAGCAGGCTGCCGGTCGGCTGCTTGAGTTTCAGCACCAGCGTCGAGGCATCCGGCGTCTCGATCGTGTCGATCGAGGTGAAATAACGCTTCTGCGGATTGACGCTATCAGCGCCGCGGGCGCGGTCGAGCGTGAACTTGGCGACAGAACTGTCAAAGGCCACGCCATTGTGGAATTTCACGCCCTGCCGCAGCTTGAACGTATAGGTCTTTCCATCTGGCGAAACGTCCCAGCTCTCGGCAAGCTGCGGCTGCACCTTGCCCGCCTTGTCGATCGTCGTCAGGCCTTCAAAAATGTTCTGCCATGTCACCTGCCCGATCATCACCTGCGCGCCGATCGTCGGATCGAGACCACCCGGCTCAACCGTCATGCCGATCGTCGCAGCAGTCTTGGGCGCGGCCTGCGCATAGGGTGCCGCCAAGACAATGCCAGCGCCAAGCGCCAGCCCCATCACACCACGCCGAGAGACCTGAGACCAGGAGAAGATCGTCTGCATCGTATAAGCTCCCCGTTATTCGCTGCCTGCAGCTTTGTTAAATGCAGTCTAAGGGCATTTCGCAACTGCACACAATGCTCATTCGCGACCTTCCAAGCACTTCCGACTTTGCTGAAACACGGGGTCAGACGCGGCGAAATCCTTCGCTGGCGGTCATGAGCTGCCGTGTATAGTCAGCAGAGAACGCACGGCTTTCCAGCGCATCGGCAGTAACCGTTTCAACAACCTTGCCCGACTTCATCACCGCCAGCCTTTCGCACATATGGCTGATGACACCGAGATCGTGGCTGACCATCACGAAGGTCAGCCCGCGATCTTTTCGCGCCTGTTCCAGCAGATTGAGGATTTCCGCCTGGATCGAAGCGTCGAGCGCAGAGGTCGGCTCATCAAGCAGCAGAACCTTCGGCTCCAGGATCAGCGCCCGGGCGATTGCCACGCGCTGCCGCTGTCCGCCGGAAAGCTGGTGCGAATACCGAAACCGGAAACCCGACCCCAACCCCACCTCGTCCAGCGCCCGCATGATCCGCTGGTCGACATTGTCGAACCCGTGGATCGCCAGCGGCTCCAGGAGCAGCCGGTCCACCGTCTGGCGCGGATGCAGCGATCCGTAGGGATCCTGAAATACCATCTGCACAGTGCGATAAAAATCCTTCGACCGGCTGCGGCCCGAATAGGACTGTCCGTTGATCGTAAGCGTCCCGGCGCTGAACGTGTTCAGCCCCGCCACCGCACGCAGCAGCGTCGATTTTCCAGACCCGCTTTCACCAACGATGCCGAAACTCTCGCCCTGAGCCACATCCACCGACACATGGTCGAGCGCGATAAACTCGTCGAACGTGACGACCATGTCTTTGGCGGAAAGAACATTCGTCGTCATAGCGCCCACTCCTTCTTGCGGTCGAGCACCGGCAGCGGATGCCGGTCGGTACCGATCGTCGGCAGGCAGTTGAGCAGGCCTTGCGTATAGGGATGCTGCGCCTTGGAAAGATCCGCCGATGGCAATTCCTCCACAACGCGACCCGCATACATCACCAGCACCCGGTCGCAGAAGGACGAGACGAGCCGCAGATCATGCGACACGAAGATCAGCCCCATGCCGCGCTCAGCCACCAGCTTGTCGAGAATGCCCAGCACTTCGAGCTGTACCGTCACATCGAGCGCCGAGGTCGGCTCGTCGGCGATCAGCAGTTCAGGCCCGCAAATCAGCATCATCGCGATCATCACACGTTGCCCCATGCCACCGGAAACCTCGTGCGGATAGAGCGAAAACACCCGCTCCGGATCACGGATTTGCACCGCTTCCAGCATCGCAAGCGTGCGCGCCTTCGCCTCCGCAGTCGAGATCTTTTCATGCGTCTTCAGCGTCTCGATGATCTGCCTTCCGATGGTCGAGACGGGGTTCAGCGAATATTTCGGATCTTGCAGCACCATGCCGATCCGTTTCCCCCTGATCTCCCGCCGCTCGCGGTCGGAAATGCTCAGAAGATCACGTCCGGCAAAGTTCAGCGTCTTCGCGGTAATCTTGGCATGTTTCGGCGTCAGTCCCATGATCGCCCGGCCCGTCTGCGACTTGCCGGAACCGCTTTCGCCGACAATGCCCAGCCGTTCGCGCCCGAGCGTAAACGACACCCCACGCACGGCCTCGATCACACCGGTGCGCGTCGGAAAACTGACCCGCAAGTCTTCGACCGTCAGAAGCTTGTCCGTCCCCACAGCGCCACTCATTGACCTGCCTCCTTCGGATCGAGCGCATCGCGCAATCCGTCGCCGAGCAGGTTGAAACCGAGCGAAACGATCAGGATCGCCGCACCCGGCATCGCCGCCACCCACCACTGGTCGAGAATGAAGCGGCGGCCCGACGCGATCATCGCACCCCATTCCGGCAACGGCGGCTGCGCGCCGAGGCCGAGAAAGCCGAGGCCGGCGGCGGTGAGGATGATTCCCGCCATATCGAGCGTCACACGCACGATCAGAGAGGAAAGGCAAAGCGGCATGACGTGGCGAAGGACGATGCGGAACGGCGAAGCCCCCATCAGCTTCACGGCGGAAATAAATTCCGAATTGCGAAACGTCATCGTCTCGGCGCGGGCAATACGCGCATAGGGCGGCCATGAGGTAACGGCGATGGCAAGAACCGCATTCTCGATCCCCGGCCCGAGAGCCGCGACCAGCGCCAGCGCCAGAACCAGTTTCGGAAAGGCAAGAAAGATGTCGGTGATCCGCATCAGCACCGCATCCACCCAGCCACCCGCATAACCGGACACCGTGCCGATGATCAGGCCGACGGGTGCTGCGATGATCGCCACCAGCACGACCACAAACAACGTCAGCCGTGAACCATGGATCAGCCGCGAGAGAATATCGCGCCCCTGGTCATCGGTGCCGAGCAGGTAACCCGCCGAACCCGGCGGCAGAAGCCGCGAATTGCGCAGGTCGCCCTGCACCGGGTTATGCGGCGCCAGCACATCGGCCAAGATCGCAACGAGGATCAGGAGAAGAATGATACCGAGACCGGCCAGCGCCAGCCGGTTGGCGGAAAACCGCCGCCAGATCACATAGGCGCGGCCAAGCTGTGCCTGATGCCGCGATGTAGGCTGTTCGGATAACAGCCATTCGCGGCTATAGGGCTTTTCACTTGCTTGAAGAACACTCATCGGCTTCTCGTCCTCGGATCAAGCGTCCGGTAGAGAAGGTCGGACAATATGTTGATGGCAATGAACACCGCACCGATGACGATCGTACCGCCGAGCACGGCATTCATGTCGGCATTCTGCAGCGAGTTGGTGATGTAGAGGCCAAGCCCCGGCCAGGAAAAGATCGTCTCCGTCAGAACCGAACCTTCCAGCAGACCCGCATAGGAAAGTGCAATCACCGTCACCAGCGGTACCGCGGCATTGCGCAACGCATGAAACCAGATGATCCGCGTCTCCGACAGCCCCTTGGCACGCGCCGCGACGATATACTCCTGCTGCAGCTCGTTGAGCATGAAGCTCCGCGTCATCCGGCTGATATAGGCGAGCGAGAAATAGCCGAGCAGCCCGCCGGGCAGGATGATATGGCGGAACAGATCCCAGGCCACATCCCATTGCCCTTGCCAGATCGCGTCGAACAGGAAAAAGCCCGTCTGCGGCATGAACGTATATTCGTAAACGATGTCGATCCGCCCCGGATAGGCCACCCATCCGAGCTTGGCGTAGAACAGGACCAGCGCCAGCAGACCGAGCCAGAAGATCGGCACCGAATAACCGATCAACCCGATCACCCGCACGATCTGGTCGGCGATCGATCCCCGCTTGACGGCGGCGAGCACTCCGAGGGGCACGCCGATCAGCGCTCCGATGATGGTGCCGATCGTTGCAAGCTCGATTGTCGCCGGAAACACCCGCGCGATATCCGCCATCACGGGATTGGTGGTCAGTACCGATGTGCCGAAATCACCCGTCAGCGCCTGCTTTATATAGATCCAGAACTGCTGGTAGAGCGGCAGGTTGAGGCCAAGCTCCTCCCGCACGCGCTCGACCACATGTGCCGGTGCCCGGTCGCCGACGATTGCCAGCGCCGGATCGATCGGCACCACGCGGCCAATGAAGAAGGTGACAGCCAGAAGGCCGAGAAATGTCGTAACGACAGTGACCACGAAACGGACCACCGCCATGCCAAAGGAGGAAGCACGGCGCCGGTTGCGCCGCGTCACTGCCGTCGTATCGGTAAGCGTCAAGGAGTTCTCCTTTGAGCAACGCGAAGGATTTGGGGCGTTGCGGCACGCGGCCTTCTCCCCGTGAAACGGGGAGAAGGTGCCGGCAGGCGGATGAGGGGCAAATGCCGCGAACTCAGCGCCCGCGACTACCCTTCATCCCCTCGCTAGCGCTCCGGACCTTCTCCCCGCAGGCGGGGAGAAGGAGGCAAGCCGCACCGTCCGAATTTCAACCCGCCAAGCCTGCTACTTCGAAACCGGATAGACGAAGTTCGTATCGAAGCTCGGGCCGAGCTTGAAGTCCTTCAGCTTGGAAGAGTAACCGGCCACTTCCGTCTGCTGGAAGATGATCACGAACGGGCTCTGCGCCAGCGCCTTCTTCTGAAGGTCCTCGTAGACTGCCGCACGCTTGGCTGCATCCTTTTCCAGAAGCGCACCCTGGGCCGCCTCTTCGATGTCCTTAGGCACATCCCAGGCATTACGCCATGCCAGCGTCTTGTTCTTGCCCTCGTCGGAATTGTCGTAGTTGATGACGAAGGTTTCGGCATTCGAGTTCGGGTCGAAATAGTCCGAACCCCACTGGCCGATATAGATGTCATGGGTGCGGGCGCGGAATTTCGTCAGCGTCTGCTTGCCGTCGCCCGGAATGATTTCGAGCTTGATGCCGGCCTGCGCCAGCGTCTGCTGCACGCTTTCGGCAATGCCCGTCACCGGCTGCGTGTTGCGCACATCCATGGTCACGGTAAAGCCGTCCTTCAGGCCCGCCTTGGCAAGCAGTTCCTTGGCCTTGGCGACATCCAGCTTGTAAGGGTTGTCGTTCAGCGCACCGAGCTGGCCCTTCGGCAGGAAGGTCTGGTGGATTTCGCCGATGCCCTTGATCAGCGTCGCGCCGATCGCGTCATAGTCGACCAGATACTTGAACGCTTCCGCCACTTCGGGCTTTGCCAGCTTCTCGTTTTTCTGGTTGAGGCTGAAATAGTAGATCGTGCCCTTCGGCGCAGACGTGATCGACAGGCCTTCCTTCTTGGAAACAGCCTCCACATCGTTCGGCTCGAGGTTACGGGCGATATCGATATCGCCGTTTTCCAGCGCCAGACGCTGGCCGGAGCTTTCCTTCATGTGGCGATAGATGACGCGCTTCAGCTTCGGCTTCTCGCCGTAGTAATTCGGGTTGGCTTCCATGATGACGGCCTCATTGGCGCGCCATGCCAGCACCTTGTACGGGCCGGAACCGGCAAAACCGGTCTTCATCCATTCATTGCCGAAATCACTGTCATATTTGTAATCGGCCGAAGGCGTCATCGCCTTGGCATGTTCCATCACCACCTTCTTGTCGACAACGGAAGCGACGGTGGCGGTCAGAACGTTCAGGACGAAGCTCGGCGCATAGGCCTTGTCGACCGTGAAGGTGAACGTGTCGGGCGCGGTCGCCTTGGCTTTCTCGGCAACATTGTCGCCGCTCAGCCCGAACTGGGTCAGCAGAAAGGCCGGCGACTTGTCGAGCTTGACGGCGCGTTCGAACGAGAAGGCAACGTCTTCGGCGGTCAGCGGGTTGCCTGAAGCAAATTTCAGGTCCGGCTTCAGCTTGAACGTATAGGTCATGCCATCGTCGGAAACCGTCCAGCTGGCCGCCAGATCACCTATGACCTTGGATGTGTCGGCCGGATCCAGCATGACCAGCTTGCTATAGGTATTGGCAGTCACTTCGGCAGTGGAAAGCTCGAAGGCTTCGCCCGGATCAATGGTGATAATGTCGTCGATCGCAAAGCCTTCGACCAGCGTATCGGCCGGCGTCGCGGCGAATGCCTGCGGTGCTGCGACCAACAGCAGCGACAACGCTGCGCTCGTGGAAAGCATTCGGACGGAAGTGCGGAAAGAGTGGAGCATGATCAGTTCCCCTGTTGTCATTTGCTCATGTCCGGCCCGCTTCGGGCCGTTATTCGTGCCAGGCTTTGCCGAGAACCCTCAACCAGTTCTCGCGGGCCAGCTTGGCCAAATCCTCGCCAGCGTATCCCGCTGTTTTTAAAGCTGCAACCAGATTTTGATTGCCCGCAGCATCACGAATTTCGACCGGTACGGTGCAGCCGTCGAAGTCCGATCCGATCGCTACATGGTCGATCCCCATCCGCTCAACCATGTAGTCCACATGGCGTATCATCTCGGAGATCGGCGTGGCCGCAATGTCCAGCCCGTCGTCGCGCAGCATGGTGACCGCATAGTTCAGGCCCACGAGCCCGCCGCTCTCCTTGATCGCGTCCATCTGCCTGTCGGTCAGGTTGCGCGCGACTGGCGTCAGAGCATGTGCATTGGAATGGCTTGCGATCAGCGGCTGGTCGGAAGTTTTTGCCACATCCCAGAACCCCTTCTCGGTAATATGCGACAGGTCGATCAGGATGCCGAGCCGGTTGCAGGCCTTGACCAGTTCGAAGCCGAGATCGGTCAGGCCCGGCCCGGTATCCGTCGTCATCGGAAAGGCGAACGGCACGCCATGGCCAAAAATGTTGTGGCGGCTCCAGACCGGCCCGAGCGAGCGAAGACCGGCCGCATGGAAGACGTCGAGATTGGCGAGGTCCGCGTCGATCGGTTCGCAGCCTTCCATGTGCAGCACGGCGGCAAATACGCCGTCCTTCATCGCCTGCCGGACATCGGCGGTGGACCGGCAGAGTTTCCAAGCCCCTGCCCGGTCCAGCCGCAGCGCGATTGCCGCCTTTTCCAGCCCTATATCCAGTGAAGGTGCGTATTCGAGCGGTGCGGCAAGCGGCGTCACATAACTCCCGTCCGGTTCGGGATCCTTGAGCACCAGATCGCCGGAGGGAATGTAGATCGCGCAAAGACCACCCGCGAGACCACCCGCTCGCGCCCGCGGCGCATCGATATGGCCTTCGGGGGTACCTTTGGAGAATTCCACAACGGGATCAGCTCCCGCCTTCATGTTCCGCCAGAGCCGCAACAACACATCGTTATGGCCGTCGAACACCAGTTCCATCAAAGTCTTCCTGAAAATTTCGCTTGGGTCTTGAGGTAGGATGTGGCGATCCTAGCCAGCAATCTCATGTCCGCAAGCCGAAAATGGAACTGCCTCGTCGTGTGCGAACAAGAGTCTTTTCGCCGCGCAGACGCGCGTCGGCTGGATTCCTGTGACAAGCTCAGGAATGAGGATGGGAAGGTTTCCGCCAACCTCCTATCGAAACGGTGCCACGCCAAAGGAAACAGCGCTTTTGCCAGTCGAGACAGGGAGCATAGCGCTAGAGAGGGTTGCCAAGCGTACCACAAATTCCCTCATTCCTGTGCTTGTCACAGGAATCCAGCCACGCGAAGTCCTTCGCGTGAAAGAACTTTCCATATCAGACAATCTGAGCAACAGCCGTCAAGCCGACCAAAGCCCCTCGCCGGCCTTGTTCAATATCGGCGTACGGAAACACGAAACCACGCGGCCCTTCCAATCCGGGCCAAAGTCGTCGAGCTTCTTTTCCCAGCGATCCGATTGCAGCATGGCAGCGCCGATCACCACCGGCTCGATCCCGAGAGAGGTCATTAGCGTCAGCCCCGAAATGATCGAGGTGCCGGAGGAAATCACGTCATCGATCAGCGCCACGCGCTTGCCTTCGATCAGCGGCATCATCCGTGGGTCGACATAAAGCCGTTTCTGTTGTTCGGGTGTGGTGATCGACGAAAGCGGCACCGAAAGCTCCTCGTCATACCAGAACTTCTTCGATGTTCCGAGCGGTACGTAACGGGCAAAACCCAGCATCCGCGCCACCGCAGCGGCAAGCGTCAGGCCCAGTGTCGGCAGGCCGACAATCACTTCGGGCCGAAGTGCCGCGATCTTCGGCGCCAGATCGGCGGCGAGCGCATCCTGCACATCGAAACTCGCCTGATTGATGATCAGCGATGCCAGCGCATGTTGTCCGTCTGAAAGCGGCCGGATCGGCAGCCTGATCTGGTCGCCGCTGTCGAGCCTCGCCGGAAAGAAACCGGAAAAAGGCCCGGCCTCGTCGAAAGAACCGGGAGCGTGCAGCTCCTGCCAGAATTCATGCGGCTGCATCGCTTTTCCTAACCCTATATTATGCCAGAATTTCCAGTATCGGGCTCTCCATTAGCGTGCCGGTGGTCACGTCGGCAATGCCCCGGTCGGTCTGATGTGGCCCTGCATTGCAGGCCAGCGTCGCGCCGAAACAGGCCTTGAACACCAGATAGGGCGGCTCCCAGTCGACGACCTTGTCCATTGCCGCACGGATAGCCCGGAACTGATCGGCCACCACCTCGACCGGCTCTTCGGACACGAGGCCCGCCAGCGGCAGCGGAAGCAAGCTCACCACCTTGCCGCCGATTGCAACCGCCATGCCGCCGCCCGACGCGATCACCGCATTGGCGGCAGCCGCCATGTCGCGCGGATCAGAACCGAAAACGGTGAGGTTATGGCTGTCATGTGCCACGGTCGTCGCGAAAGCGCCCTTCCACTTACCCCATCCGGTGAGGAAACCCAACCGGGTGCGGCTGTCGACACGGCCATGGCGATGAGTCACGGCGATCAACACCGATTCCTGCGGGGGTACCACGAACCCGTTTTCGACAACCGCATCCGCCTGCCCCCAGCGTGTGAACCGCGGCCGATCAATGGTCGCGACCCTCACCCTGGTACCTTCAGAGCGAAGTTTGAAATCATCTTCCTGCAAATTCTGCAGCTTTACCGAACGGCGCAGCGGATTGGGGTTCATCCGGCACACATCGCCCGTCATCTTTCCATCGCGCGAGACGATGTGGCCGCTCGCCACGACCGCACGTGTGCGAAAATCCTTGAGATCTTCGAAGAGAACGATATCTGCCCGGCGACCGGCCGCGATCAACCCGAGATCTGCGCGGCCGATCCTGACCGATCCGTTCAGCGTCGCCGCCTGCAGCGCCCATTCCGGCTTCATACCGTAGCGCACCAATCGGCGCACCACGTCATCGAGACCGCCGCCATCGACAAGATCGTCGGGGAACACGTCGTCGGTGCAGATCGTCAGCGTCTGCGGCAGATGCCCAAGCTTATTCAGCGCTTCGACGAATTCCGGCAGAAGGTGGTCATGCGAGCCACGCATCTCGATCGTCAGACCGGCACGCAGCTTCTGCATCAGGTCTTCGGCGGAAGTCAGCTCGTGATCGGACGTGACGCCAGCCGTCATGAAAGCTGCAAGATCACCGCCGGCCAGTCCCCGGGCATGGCCGCTGACAAGCTTTTCCGAAACGAGTGCATTCTGCACGATATTGCTGATGCGTGGTTCGCGATCAATCACGCCGCGCATGTTCATCACTTCCGCAAGACCGGCAATCTTCGGCCACAGCAGCATTTCATCGATCACATCGGCATCGAAATCCGCGCCGGCAACCTCGTAGCCGGGGGCGGAAGGAACGCAGGACGGTGCCATGACGACGGCCCTTAGCGGCAAGGAGCGGACAGCTTCCACTGACCATGCCACGCCATCGACACCGCAGACATTACCGAACTCATGCGGATCCCACACCACCGTCGTCACGCCGCGCGGCACCACAGTCTCCGCATAGGTCGCCGGCGTCACCATAGAGCTTTCGATATGCATATGCGTATCGATCAGGCCGGGAGAGACGAACGCGCCAGTCGCATCGATCACCTGAGCCGCATCCGAGCGCGCACCGCGCTCGTGGACGCTGACGATCAGTGGCCCGACAATGCCGATATCGGCCGGGCGCAGCTCGCCGGTCACCACATCCACCAGTGTGCCGCCGGAAATCAAAATGTCGAAGGGCGCATCTCCGCGTGCGACCTTCACGGCATTGTCGCGAAAGCACGGTTCGGTAAATTCGCCAACGGTTGCGATAATGTCCTTCACCAGCTTGCCTCCGCCTTTAATGCGTCGAGAATGGATTGCTTGGCCTTTGCGGCATCGATATCCGCCGCGAACTGAGCATTGAATTCGGCCCTGCCCGCTCGTGTCTCGACCACGGTGCGACCGCGCGTATGGCTGCCCGTCAGTTCCATGTCGATCCGTGCATCCTGCCATGTCGCAAGATCCGGCTGCACGAAGGCCACCGCCGCAACAGCGTCATAAAGCGACATCGCCTTGCGCCCGCGGCTGGTAGCGATCGAAACGAAACCAGCAAGCAGATCGGCCAAGAGCGTCGCATTTCGGCCACCGGCAGAGCGCACCGGCTCGACATCTTCCGGCGCGCAAAGCACCTTGCGGCATAGATCGAGATCGACCATCCGGAACGGAATGCCGTGCGCAAGAACGATCGCCACCGCTTCCGGATCGGCAAAGGCGTTGAACTCGGCGGAGGCCGTGTGATTGCCGGCCGTCAGTCCGCCGCCCATCCATGTCAGGTCGGTGATCTTGACGGCGAGGTCCGGTCGCGCCAGCGCCACGGCGGCAATATTGGTGAGAGGCCCAAGCGCCAGAATGCGTCGCTCGCCTTCGCTGCGCTCCAACCATGAACAAAGCGCCTCGAATGCATCCTCGACGAACGCATCCGGCGCGGCCGGCAAGGCTTCGCCCGCAGTCGGCATGCCAGCATCGCTCAATATGGAAACCGCAGTTTCCAGCTTGCCGAGCACCGGCTTTGCCCGTCCGGCGTGAATGGGAAACGGCCAGACGAAGGCAGCGGCGGCGCCGGCCGCATTGCGGCGCACCTGATCCAGCGGCGCATTACCCAGGACAAGCGAAATCCCGTCGATGGCAAGCCCGCCATGGGCGACAACCATGATGGCGGCCAGATCATCGAATCCCATATCGGTATCGATCCAAACACCCATTTCAAGCACACTCCAAAAATACAACCGGACGATCCATTGGGGCGTCCATATACACGAGAGATTGAGGAGAAAGGATAAGGGTTTTCACCTACCATCCTTCCGAGCATGCGCGGCAGCAGCTACAACCGAATGCATCGTCGGACCCGTCGATTGCCGGATCACCAGCTTCATCGGCACACCATCACAATCCGGCCTCGCGGCGATCATGCTGCCGGCTGCGGCCTCACCGTTTCCAATCGCGTGACCAAGAGCCTCGACCGCACATTCGGCAATCGTCGCAAGGTCCTGCCGCAAGGTCGTGATCGGCGGCATAACGACAGATGACCAGACAAGATCATCGAAACCGCTGACACTGGCCTGAAGCGGAACGTCGATACCGTCACGCTGCAATTCGGTGAGCGCACGTAGCGCCAGAAGATCATAAACGGCGGCGAAGCCGGTAAACCCATCGGCCACCCGGGCAGAGAGACCGAGCGCGCAACCCACTCCCTGCGAAGCCTCAAGATCTCCCACCCACAGGGTCTCGCAGCAAACATCCTTGCCGAGACCGGCCTTCAGGCCGCCGATCCGGTCATTCTGCACATTCGATTCCCGGCTATGGGCGATCAGCAACACCTTCCGGTGCCCGAGAGACGCAAGATGACGCCCCATCTGCACGCCGCCCTCCCAATGGTCGGACGACACGGTGTTGCCCGGCGTCGAGGGGCTATCGATGATCGCCACGGGCGTGCCTATATCCGCGATCCGCGATCCACGACGGGGAACGACGATCATCCCGTCGACACCGCGTTCGATCAGGCGGCCGATTGCCGCCGTCTGCTGGGCAATCTCTCCGCGACTGTCGGCAATCAACACGCCGAACCCGGCAGAAGCCGCCGCCTGCTCGATTGCCTGCGCGATCTGCGGAAACAGTGGATTGGAGATATCCGGCAGCACCAGCCCGATAACGCCTGTCCGCCCTGTTCTGAGCGCCCGCGCCGCATGGCTCGGCACATAACCAAGCTCTTCCGCCGCCTGCCGGATTTTCGCTGAAAGCTCGGCGGAGACCCGCCCCTTGCCGGAAAGCGCATTGGACACGGTTGCCGAGGACACACCAAGGGCGGCGGCAATTTCCGTCATCGTCGCTGGCGTCCGACCGACACTCATCGTCCTGCTGCGTTCCAAGATGATTAATCGTTTAACCAACTATACCCGCACACATGCCAAATGTCGAGCGAAACACAACCTTTCATATAGAGTAATGCACAGCCGTTGCTACCAGGCCACGATTTCCTGTCGATAGCGCGCCACTTCTTCCATCAGCCATGCCCGAAACGCGACAACCGGCGGAAAACCGGCCTTTGCCTGCGGCGCGACCACGTAATAGGCGCTGGGACTGACCACCTGATGCGGAAATGCTTCCACCAGCTGCCCGCTCGCCAGTTCCGTATCGATCAGAAAAAGCGGCATCAGCCCGACACCCAGGCCGGCAATACAAGCCTGCGTCACGCTGCCGAATTGTTCGAAGCGCATGCCCTCGCTCATGCTGCCGGCAATCCGAAGGCTCTCGAACCAATGCTTCCACCCGCCCGGCCGTGACGCCATATGCAGAAGCGGCAGCCGCAACAGATCTTGCGCCTGCACAACCGGATGAGAACTGAGAAATGCAGCCGAGCAGACCGGCGCCACCATCTCATCCATCAGGAAGGTGCATTCGGCACCCGGCCATTCGGGTTGACCGACATGGATCGCCATATCGATACCGTCCCGGTCGAAATCGAACACGCCGATACGGGTTGCGAAGTTGAGCGTAATCTCTGGATGACGGGCAACGAAGCCCGGAATTCGTGGCATCAGCCAGCGCGTACCGAATGTCGGCAGGATCGCCAGGTTGAGCTGGTCGCTATGTCGTTTGGTCATGGCATGGAGCGATGCCGAGCGGATCTGCGAGAGGGCGCCTGCAATCGCTTTCGCAAATTCCGCACCCGCCGATGTCAACACGACGCCACGGCTGGTTCGGTCGAAAAGCAGCACGCCCAACTGCTCTTCCAGCCCGGAAACCTGCCGACTTATCGCCCCTTGCGTCAGCGACAGCTCGTCTGCCGCCAGCGAGAAGCTGCCCAGCCGAGCAACGGAATCGAAGGCGGCAAGCGCCGAGGTGGAAGGCAGGAGTTTTCGCGACAGCTCTTTCATGGCCTATTACTAACCCTCATGGCCGATTGAGTAAACGGGCCTTGCGACAAACGACCACAGGACGATAATCTGCACGGGAAATTGCTTGGCGATTGAGACACCCGTCCCGTCCAAAAACATCGGAGACCCCCTTGGCCTTTATCTGGAACGACCCCTTCCTCATCGAAGATCAGCTGACCGAAGAAGAGCGCATGATCCGCGACGCGGCGGCCGCATTTGCCAAGTCCGAACTCCTGCCGCGGGTCGAGGAAGCCTATCTTGAGGAAAAGACCGATGTCGGCCTGTTCAAGCTGATGGGCCAGACCGGCCTCCTCGGCGTCACGCTTCCGGAAGAATATGGCGCAGCCAATGCCTCCTACGTCGCCTATGGCCTCGTCGCCCGCGAGATCGAACGGATCGATTCTGGCTACCGCTCAATGATGAGCGTCCAGTCCTCGCTGGTCATCTACCCGATCTTCGCCTACGGCTCCGACGAGCAGAAAAAGAAATATCTGCCCGGCCTCGTCTCGGGCGAACTGATCGGCTGTTTCGGCCTGACCGAGCCGGATGCCGGCTCCGACCCCGGCGGCATGAAGACCCGCGCCGAAAAGATCGAGGGCGGCTATCGCCTGCGCGGCTCGAAAATGTGGATTTCCAACGCACCGATCGCCGATGTCTTCGTCGTCTGGGCAAAATCGGAAGCTCACAACAACGAGATCCGCGGCTTCGTTCTGGAAAAGGGCATGAAGGGCCTCTCTGCCCCCAAGATCGGCGGAAAACTGTCGCTGCGCGCCTCGATCACCGGCGAAATCGTCATGGATAGCGTCGAAGTCGGCGAAGACGCGCTTCTTCCAAACGTATCAGGCCTCAAAGGTCCGTTCGGCTGCCTCAACCGCGCCCGCTACGGCATCTCCTGGGGCGTCATGGGCGCAGCCGAAGATTGCTGGTTCCGCGCCCGCCAATACGGGCTGGATCGCAAGCAGTTCGGCAAGCCGCTCGCCGGCATGCAGCTCTACCAGAAGAAGCTTGCCGACATGCAGACCGAAATCACGCTTGGCCTTCAGGCCAGCTTACGCGTCGGCCAGCTGATGGACCAGCACCGCATGGCGCCGGAAATGATCTCCATCGTCAAGCGCAACAACTGCGGCAAGGCGCTGGATATCGCCCGCCAAGCCCGCGACATGCATGGCGGCAACGGCATCCAGGTCGAATATCACGTCATGCGCCATTCGCAGAATCTGGAAACGGTCAACACTTATGAAGGCACCCACGACGTCCACGCCCTCATCCTGGGCCGCGCTCAAACGGGCATTCAGGCGTTTTTCTGATCGACACCAACGACGCAGGTAATGTCACACTGAAGCCCGGCCGCCATGCGAGCCGGGCTTTATGCGCTCGGCTCGATCTGGCCCGTTGGCGGCCGGTTCCGGCCATTCAGCACGGGCCGCCATTTCATCATCCGCCGGATTGCCGCCCTCTGCTCCGCATTAGAAATTGCGTGAACCGTCCAGTAGAAGGAATAGACGAGATAGGCAGGCAGCAGAACCGCTGCACCCTTCGCTGTCAGAGGCACGCGATATTGAATCCGGACTGTCTGCGCGTTCGACCACCGTTCCTTGTAGTCCATGCGCAGTATCCGCATGTCGAAATCCAGGCCATGCTCGAAACACCAGCGCACCGTATCCTCGATGATCAGCATGCCTGGTGAATAACGCGAATAATCGGGGTCAAAACTGGTGGTCAAAAGCTCGACGCGCATGCGGTCAATCATGGTCAGGAACGCTGCTATCGGCTTGCCGTCCAGCGTAAGGCGAAAGAGCCCCACGCGCCCCAGCTCGCCGCGCTTCATCGAAGCCGCCAGAAAAAACGCACGCGCCTCGCCCTTTCCAAGCCATGGGCATGACTTGTCCATGCGACGGAGCCAGCGTCGCTTCTCCTCGATCACCCAATCGATCGTCTCGACGGAACTGGCATAATCTTCCGGAAGTTCGAACCGCAGCTCACCAAGTTTTTGAAGTCTCTTGCGCCCCTGCTTCAGGTTGGTGCGGAATTTGGAAGAATAGGACGGGAGCAGATCATCGAGGTTTTCCACGCCACGCCGTTCGATCATGTAACTATCCAACGGATTGGGAATTTGAAAAGCGCCCGTTCTTTCCAGCACCTGCCGCACGGCGCCATCCTGTTCAACAAACGGCACCTCGATGATATCAGCCATCGGACGCAGGAGCGCCATCAACTCCCTGCAGATTTCGGCCGCATTCATATCGGGCGCTATCAGCGGATCACCATATTCCTCATGCATGCCGCACCCCAGCGGCTCGAGACGGGTCGCAGGGCCTAGCCTGTTTCGCTGGAACGGCCAGACCGCAACCAGCCGACTATCAGACCAGATAGTCGCGCATATCAACCGGTCACCTGCAGAAGCGTCCCTCGTCTCCCACCCGAGTTTTGCCCACTCAAAGGTCTGCGTGTAGTGGCACGTCACGACTGATCGCGCGAGGGCGTTCCACTCATCTTCAAGTTGAACGAAAGCCTCCACGCCGTCGACTAAAACAGAGCGCAACATCCGACCTCCCCTTCGGATTCACCGTGGGCCTAAATAAAAACCCATCTTGATTTAATCGATAACAAACAAACACCAAATAAACAAAGCATATTTAGACACATCACAAATACACTTTCGTGATTTACATTCATAAAACTGGAATAAAGGACAACTTACGAGCTGAGAGCGAGATTTCCTCAAATAATTGGAGAAGAAGACGACAACCGGTCTCAAGGCATGGAAACTCTCAGTTCGCGCCGCTATTCGTCATTGGCCAAGGCGATGCGCCGGGTGTATCAACGAGATGCAGCTCGAAGAAAGCGATAAACACGCACAGGAAAGACCTCGCAAAGCATGCACGCAACGGATGACGCGGGAAAAGCCGTCGCTCAGAACGATACCGAGAACCAATTCGATGTCGGCGATCGCCTGCGCCTCGTGCGGCAGAGCTACGGTCTGTCGCAGCGGGCATTGGCGGTAAAGGCCGGCGTTACCCATTCGCTCGTATCGCTGATCGAAAAGAACAAGGTCAGCCCTTCCGTCGCGTCGTTGAAGAAGATTCTTGAGGCGATCAACTATCCGCTGACGGATTTCTTTGCGCTTGCCCTGCCGCCCGTCGACCAGATTTTCTTTCGCGCCGACGAACTGACACCCTTGTCGAAAGGCCCGCTGACGCTGCTTCAGGTCGGCGATGCGAAATCCCATAGCGTCCAGATCTTTCACGAATTCTACGAGCCAGGCGCCGATACCGGCGAAACCATGCTGGCCCACGAGGCGGAGGAAGGCGGGGTTGTCGTCGCCGGAGAACTGGAAGTGACTGTCGGCAGCCAGACCCGCATCCTGAAACGCGGTGATGCCTATTTGTTCAACAGCCGCCTGCCGCATCGTTACCGAAATATCGGCACGGAACGCTGCGAAGTCGTCAGCGCCGTTACGCCGCCCTATCTCTAATCGGCAGACCGCCAATCGTTAATCCAATTAGTATGACTTTTTTGACCGCACCGCCGGTTGATTGTCGGCAGTGATTGTCTTAACTCAGGCACCGGAACCCATCCGCCCCTTCTGCCCGCGGCACCCCGCCGCGCGACCTGACGTTTCAAAACGAAAGTGGACCCCCATGCAGACCTATCCCGACGTAAAGCTTTTCATCAACGGCGAATGGCGCGATGCCATCGGCGGCGAAACGATCGAAGTGACCGATCCGGCCACCGACGAAGTAATCGGCAAGATCGCCCATGCCCGCAAGGCGGACCTTGATCTCGCGCTTCAAGCCGCTGACAAGGGTTTCAAGATCTGGCGTGACACGGCTCCCTTCGACCGCTCGAAGATCATGCGCAAGGCAGCCGATATCCTGCGTGAGCGCGCTGATGCGATTGCCTTCCTGATGACCCGCGAACAGGGCAAGCCGCTGGCACAGTCCAAGATGGAAATCATGGGGGCCGCCGACACGATCGATTGGTTCGCCGAAGAGGCACGCCGCACCTACGGCCAGATCATCCCGGCCCGCTTCTCCGGCGTCGCCCAGATGACCATCAAGCAGCCGGTCGGCCCGGTCGCAGCCTTCACCCCGTGGAACTTCCCGATCAACCAGATCGTCCGCAAGCTTTCCGCTGCCGTCGCAACCGGCTGCTCGATCATCGTCAAGGCCCCGGAGGAGACTCCGGCTTCGCCTGCCGAACTGATCCGCGCCTTTGCCGATGCCGGCATCCCGGCTGGCGTCATCGGCCTGGTCTACGGCATCCCGGCTGAAGTATCCGAATACCTGATCCCGCATCCGGTCATCCGCAAGATCTCGTTTACCGGCTCCACCCCGGTCGGCAAGCATCTCGCAGCACTTGCCGGCAAGCACATGAAGCGCGCCACGATGGAACTCGGCGGCCACGCACCGGTCATGGTCTTCAACGACGCCGACCTCGACAAGGCGATCGAAATCAGCGCCATGTCGAAGTTCCGCAATGCCGGTCAGGTCTGCGTCTCCCCGACCCGCTTCCTGGTTCAGGATGGTATCGCCGACAAGTTCCTTGACGGTTTCGTCAAGGCTGCCGAAGCCATCAAGGTCGGCAATGGCCTGGAAGCAGATACCGTCATGGGCCCGCTTGCCAATGAGCGCCGCATCCCGGCCATGGAAGCACTGATCCAGGACGCAGTCTCGAACGGCGGCGAACTGAAGACCGGCGGCAAGCGCATCGGCAACAAGGGCAATTTCTTCGAACCGACGGTTCTTGCCAACGTCCCGACCTCGGCCAAGATCATGAACGATGAGCCTTTTGGCCCGATCGCCATCATCAACCGCTTCTCCTCCTATGAAGACGCGATCAACGAGGCCAACCGCCTGCCCTTCGGCCTTGCATCCTACGCCTTCACCGGCTCGGTCAAGACCGCCCATGCACTCGGCCGCGAAGTCGAAGCAGGCATGCTGACGATCAACCACAACGGTCTGGCGCTTCCAGAAGTCCCGTTCGGCGGCATTAAGGATTCCGGCTACGGCACCGAAGGCGGCTCGGAAGCCGTCGCCGCCTATCTTGAAACCAAATACGTCACCCAGATGAACTGATCGATCCATCTGCGATCGCATCTAAAGAACCGGCCGGAGCCACCGCTCCGGCCGGTTTTCTTTTTGGGCCTTGCCTGCATCAACGGAGTGGAATACGAAAACAAATAGTGAACATACGGATACAATGATGGCCGAGCCGGAAATGGAAACCGCCCCTCTCCTGAAGGAAATCTTCAACCATGACCGGCTGAGCCATTTCGCCCGCGAGATCTCCACGATCCATCCGGCTTTCGATGGCGAGCGCTTTCTCCAACTCGCATCCGAAGGATTGGACGATCTGAGTATCATGCAGCGTCTGCGGCAGGTCGCTGTATCCTTCCATGCGACATTACCCGGCCCCTACGAAAAGAACATAGAGATCCTCTGGGACCTCGCGCCACGCATCAACCACGGCTTCGCCTCGATCACCCTGCCGGAATATGTGGCGCTTTACGGTCAGGACCACTTTGACCTGTCGATGAGAGCCATCGCTTTTTTCACCCGCTTCGGCTCATCCGAATTCGCCATCCGGCATTTCCTCTTGAAAGACATGCCGCGCACGCTCGCGATGATGCAGAACTGGTCGATGGACGAAAACGAGCATGTCCGCCGCCTCTCCTCGGAAGGCTGCCGCCCGCGCCTGCCCTGGTCCTTCCAGCTGAAACAGCTGATCGCCGACCCCTCGCCGGTCGCACGCATCCTCGAAAACCTGAAAAGCGACCCCAGTCTCTATGTTCGAAAATCCGTCGCCAACCACCTGAACGACATCACCAAGGATCACCCCGACTGGGTTCTCGAAAAGCTCGCCCGTTGGGACAGGACGGATGCCCGCACGGCGTGGATCATGAAACAGGCGCTTCGCACGCTGATCAAGAAGGGCGACACTCGCGCCCTTCATCTCTTCGGCGCAGGCCACAAGGCCGAGGTGAAGGTAGATACGTTCACCGTCACCCCGTCATCACTCAGCCTCGGCGGCGCAGTCCAGATCACGGCAAAACTTACCTCGAACAGCTCCGCCCCACAGAAACTGGTGATCGACTACGCCGTCCATTACGTCAAGAAGACCGGCGGCACATCGAAAAAAGTGTTCAAGTGGAAGGAACTGACACTCGCACCCCATGCGGGCGCTGATCTCACCATCACCCGCCCCATTCGCAACTTCACCACCCGCGTTCATTATCAAGGGCGGCATGTGGTGGAACTTGTCGTGAATGGCGAGGTGCTGGGCGAGACCGCGTTTGAGCTCGACGCCTGAACAAAAAGAAAGAGCACCGCCGGGGCGATGCTCTGATCCTTACTTCCGCTTCTCAAACCCACCTTTACCGGCAGGCTTCTTCTTGAACGGCTTGTCGCCATCACCCTTGGCAAACGGCTTGTCGCCAAAGGCCTTCTTCTTGAACGGCTTATCACCGAAAGGCTTGTCGCCGCTCTTCTTGGCAAAGTCGCCCTTCGGCTTTTCACCCCAGACATCGTCGTCCATGCGGCGTTCGGCGCTGGCCTTTTCGCCCTTGGGTTTCCAGTCCTTGCGCGGCGCATCACCGAACGGCTTGTCGCCATCCTTGAAAGGCTTCTTTTCACGGAAAGGCTTGTCGCCAAAGGCCTTATCGCCACGCGGGCCGTCCTTGGCGAAAGGCTTGTCCTTGCGGAAACCTTCCTTCTTCGGGCCATCCTTCCACGGCTTGTCCATGCGTGGGCCTTCGCGCTTGGTAAAGCCCTCGTCATCCGTGCCGCGAGAGAATTTCGAAAAGTCCGGAGCGCCATCCAGACGCGTCACGCGGATGCCGCGATCCATAAGCCGGTCCTTGCCGAGCTTGGCCATGAACTTGTCGGCATGCGCCTCGGCAATCTCGACAAAGGTCTCGTCGGCCTGCATCTTGATCGCGCCGATCTCGTTCTTGCTCAGATCACCGCTCTTGCAGATGGTGGGGATCAGCCAGCGAGGTTCGGCGCGCTGCTTGCGGCCGACAGACAGCGAAAACCATACGGCCGGGCCGAAATCACCGCGCGGGGTGAGCGGTCGCGAGGCCGGATCACCCTGCCCGCCTTCGCGCGGCTTGCGTGCTTCGAGAGACACGACGCTGACATCTTCCGGCGCGGAATTCTTGCCGCGATAAAGCGAGACGAAAGCGGTCGCGAGCTTTTCGGCGTCGAAACGCTCGATGAGCTTGGCGATCAGAGCCTGCTCGTCTTCATTGGTCGTCACTTCGGTGAAGATCGGATCGGCAAACAGCCGCTCCTCGTCACGTACCGTCACCTCGTCGGCAGACGGCGGGTTCGCCCATGTCGGCTCCACCTTGGCGCCGAACAGCAGGCGCTCGGCCTTGCGGCGCTGGGTGACCGGAACGATCAACGCGCTGACGCCCTTGCGGCCCGCACGGCCGGTACGGCCAGAGCGGTGCAGCAGTGTTTCGGAATTGGTCGGAAGATCCGCATGGATGACGAGTTCGAGACCCGGCAGGTCGATGCCGCGGGCAGCAACGTCGGTCGCGATGCAGACGCGGGCGCGGCCATCGCGCATAGCCTGCAGCGCATGGGTGCGCTCGTTCTGGGTCAATTCACCCGACAGCGCCACGACGGAGAAATTGCGGTTGGAAAGCCGCGCATGCAGATGATTGACGGCCGCACGCGTCGAGCAGAACACGATCGCATTCGGCGCTTCGTAATAGCGCAGCACGTTGACGATGGCGTTTTCACGATCGGACGGCGTGACCAGCAGGGCGCGATACTCGATATCGACATGCTGCTTCTGTTCGGCAGCCGTCGCGATGCGTACGGCATCACGCTGGTAGCTCTTGGCAAGCTTCGCGATCGCGGCGGGAACCGTGGCCGAGAACATCAGCGTACGACGTTCGTCCGGAGCGGATTCAAGGATGAATTCCAGGTCTTCGCGGAAACCGAGATCGAGCATCTCGTCGGCTTCGTCGAGTACGGCAACCCGAACCTCGGACATGTCGAGCGCATTGCGGCGGATATGGTCGCAGATACGGCCCGGCGTGCCGACGACGATATGCGCGCCACGTTCCAGCGCCCGGCGCTCGTTGCGGATATCCATGCCGCCGACGCAGGAGGTGATCACGGCACCGGCTTCGGCGTAAAGCCAATCCAGTTCGCGCTTCACCTGCATGGCAAGCTCGCGGGTCGGCGCAATGACGAGTGCGAGCGGCGCCGCGGCGCGGCCAAAACTGTCGCGATCTTCAAGCAGGGTGGGCGCCATGGCGATGCCGAAGGCCACCGTCTTGCCGGACCCCGTCTGGGCGGAAACCAGCGCGTCGGACGTGGCGAGCGCCGGGTCCAGCATTGCCAGCTGCACGGGGGTCAGCGTCTCGTAACCACGCTTCTGCAAAGCCTTCGCGATCGCCGGAACGGCGCCGTTGATATCGGTCATCAATGTTGTCTTTCGGAATGTACCGCGCCTGCTGGCGCCTTGGCTGCAACGATCGCAGCCGAACGTTTGCGCCGTCCCTATAGGGTAAGCTGCAAAAAGTCAAAGCATGGGTGGTTTGCGCGGTAGAGGATGCAGGCCGCCGATCAGACAATACCGATCACAACCGTTACATTCCGGTGCTTGATTTCCTCGGTCGCCCACCTTTCGCGCCATTCGTCCGGCTTGCTGCAACCTTCGCCTCAGAACGGGACTGGCCACCGCGCCTGCGCGCATCCATAAAGGACTTGCTGCCGAATATTCCGCTCATCAGACCTGCGATCGAATAGTCAAGATCGAGTGCCTCCCAATGCAAACCGGTCTCGCCGAGCAAGACGACATCGGACAATTCCTCGGCGGTCGCCTTTTCCAGCCCCTCGATCGAGCGAGCCGGGAAGATGAAGGAAGCGCCATTGAGAAAATCGACGACAATCCGCTCGGAAGCTACATCGAAACGAACGGATGACGGCGACGGGCGTGCCTGACGCTCCGCCTGCCAGTTCAGTTTTGCCTGCGCGAGTTCTTCGTCACTAATCTCAGCCATGATACTTTCTCCATGTGTCGAGAAACAGTTGCCGGTTGGCCTCGATGACATCCACCGCCCGCCTCACATCCCTGTCGGACATTCCTCCCTGGGTGATGACAGACAGATTGACGATATCGATCCGTGCTTCGCCATCGCCGAAGACATGCGCATGCGCCGGCTCGTGGTCAGCCGTATAGATGACAAATCGCATTCCGTGCTGCTTCAGGACGGTGACCATCGCCAAGAATAACCCAACTACTTGGGAAACGCAAAGGGCGGCTCGCTGGAGCAGAGTTGTAACGCCTGTCAGCCCGCAGCAAACACCTTCGCCCGCCGCAGCGTCACGAACCCCGCATCCCCAGCCTTCACCACCCGCTCCGGCTCCACATCGAATTCCAGCGCCTCGCCAGCATCCGTCGTCGCCAGCACCCGCCTGCCATCTGCACGGTCAAGCACGCGGGTGATCTCCGCCGTAATCCCCGGCCCTTCCTCAGACCAGTCGATATCGCTCGGCCGCGCGTAAAGCTCGCCCCTGCCGTCGGCCACTCCGGCAGCCTCGACGGAAAGCCCGCCAACATGGGCGCGGCCATCCTTCACCTCGGCAGCAATCACATTCGCATCGCCTAAAAACTTCATCACGAAGGCCGACTTCGGGTCGCGGCACACCTCCTGCGGCGTGCCCTGCTGAACGATCTGCCCATCCTTCAGGATCACCACCCGATCGGCGAGATCGAGTGCCTCTTCCTGATCGTGGGTGACGAACAGCGTGGTGATCCCGAGTTCCGAATGGATCTCGCGCAGCCAGCGGCGAAGGTCGCGCCGCACATTGGCGTCGAGCGCCCCGAACGGCTCGTCGAGCAGCAGCACCTTGGGATCGACCGAAAGCGCACGGGCAAGGGCCACGCGCTGCCTCTGGCCGCCGGAAATCTGTGCCGGGAACCGGTCCCCGAGCCCCTCCAGCCGCACCAGACGAAGAAGATCAGCCACACGCCTGTCGATCGCCGCCCGATCACGCTTCACCTTCGACACCTTCATGCCGAAAGCGATATTGTCGGCCACCGTCATATGCGGAAACAGCGCATAATGCTGGAAGACGAAACCGACGCCTCGATCGCGCACCGGAATGTCGGTCGCATCCTGATCACCGAAATGGATCGCGCCGCCATCGGCATATTCCAACCCCGCCACCATGCGCAGGATCGTGGTCTTGCCCGAACCGGATGGCCCCAAGAGCGCAACCAGCTCGCCGCTTTCGATATCGAGCGACACGCCCTTGACGGCCTGAAAGCTCTCGAAGGTTTTGACGACGTTTTCGAGATGGATCTTCATGATGTTTTCTCTGCCGGATTTGTCTGTTTGCGGACACGGCCCGCACCCTGGCGCTCGAGCGCCACCTTGGCGATGATGGTGAAGACGGCGATCAACGCCAGGATGGAGGCGGCGGCAAATGCACCGGTCGCGTTATAGTCGTGATAGAGCAGTTCGATATGCAGCGGCAGCGTATTGGTCCGGCCGCGTATATTGCCTGAGACGACCGAGACGGCACCGAACTCACCCATGACGCGGGCATTGCACAGGATCACGCCGTAAAGCAGCGCCCACTTCACGTTCGGCAGCGTCACCGAAAAAAAGGTGCGCCAACCCGAAGCGCCAAGCGAGGTCGACGCCTCCTCCAGATCCCGCCCCTGCGCCTGCATCAGCGGGATCAGTTCGCGCGCCACGAAGGGCGCGGTGACGAACATCGAGGCGATGATGATGCCCGGAACGGCAAACAGGATTTTTATGTCATGTGCATCCAGCCACGGCCCGAACAGGCCCTGCAGCCCGTAGACGAACAGGTAGGCGACACCGGCAACGATGGGCGATACGGAGAACGGGATCTCGATCACAACGAGCAGAAACCGCTTGCCCCAAAAGTCGAATTTGGTGATCGCCCATGCGGCGGCAATGCCGAAGACGGTATTGACCGGCACGGCGATCAGCGCCGCAAGCACGGTCAGCATCACCGCATGCAGCGTATCGGGATGGATGACCGTATCCCGATAAAGCTGCCAGCCCTTCGAAAAGGCCTCGACGCCGATAATGACCAGCGGCGCGATGATGACGAAGGCGACGAGCACGAAAACGATGCCGATCAGCGAGCGGCGAAACAGCAGGGCATCACCGACACGCGGCGGCTTGCGGCGAGTGGAAAAAATGCTCATGACCTACCCCTTCACCGTATAACGCAGCGCCCGCGCCTGCAGCCAGTTGGTGACGGCAAGCATGAAAAAGGCGGCAAGCAAAAGCACCGAGGCGATCGCGGCAGCAGCCTGGTAATCATATTCCTCCAGCCGGATGAAAATCAGCAATGCCGTGATTTCCGTCGACATCGGCTGGTTGCCGGCAATGAAGATGATCGCCCCGAATTCACCGAGGCAGCGGGCAAAGGACAGCGATACGCCGGCGAGAAGCGCCGGAGCCAGAAGCGGCAGGATGACCTTGCGAAAGATCGTCCAGTCCGATCCGCCGAGCGATTGCGCCGCCTCTTCCAGCGCCGGATCGAGATCCTCCAGCACCGGCTGCACGGTGCGCACGATAAACGGCAGCGAGGTAAAACACATGGCGATCATGATGCCGATCGGCGTATAGGCGACCTTGATGCCGAACCCTTCGAGCACCGAGCCGAACCAGCCGCTATTGGCAAATAGCGCCGTCAAAGCAATGCCGGCAACGGCGGTCGGCAGCGCAAACGGCAGATCCACCACGGCATCAATGATGCGACGGCCGGGAAACCGGTAACGTGTGATCACCCAGGCAAGCGCCAGACCGAAAAACAGGTTGAAGGTCGTGGCGCCAAGCGCCGAAAGCACCGTGACGCGATAGCTCGCCACCGAGCGTGACGACGAAACGATCCGCCAGTAATCTTCAAACCCCAGGCTCGCGGCCTTGAACGCAAGTGCAGCCAAAGGCAGCACGACGATCAGGCCGACATAAAACAGGGTCACGCCCAGCGATAGCGGCAGGCCGGGCAGGACATTGCGTCGTCTCACGCGGTCGTTTCCTTATTACATGACAAAACCCGGTGGATGGAAATCCGCCGGGTGGATACAGCAATTCGTGGCATCCCTCATCCCTGTGCCCCCACGGTATGTCACAGGGATCCAGCCGACGCGCGTCTGCGCGGCGAAAGACTCCTTCCAGCCCAAGGACTTGGGCTGGAAGGATTCCTGTGACGAGCACAGGAATGAGGAAGTGGAGGTGGCAGCCTAGCGCGAAAAGCTGCTGCCGAGCAATCAGCGGCTGCCGTAGAGCTTGTCGAGCGTGCCGCCGGAAGCAAAATGCTCGGACTGGATCTTGCTCCAGCCGCCGAACACGTCGTCGACCTTGACCAGGCGGACCTCGGGGAACTCGCTCTTGAAATCGGAAGCGACCTTTTCGTTATGGACGCGATGGCCGAATTCGGCGGCGATCTTCTGGCCTTCTTCCGTATAGAGGAAGTCGAGATAGCTCTTGGCGAGCGCTTCGGTGCCGTGCTTCTTGGCAACCTTGTCGACAACGGCGACCGGGAATTCAGCAAGCAGGCTGACCGACGGAATGACGCTTTCGACCTTGTCCTTGCCGAACTGCTTCTCGATACCGCGGGTTTCGGCTTCGAAGGTGATCAGCACATCGCCCTGGCCACGCTCGACAAAGGTCGTCGTTGCCGCACGACCACCGGTATCGAAGACCGGAACGTTGTCGAAGATCTTGGTGATATAGGCCTCGATCTTTTCCTGGTCGTCCTTGTACTCTTCCTTCGCCCATGCGGTGGCAGCGAGATAGGTGTAGCGCGCATTGCCCGATGTCTTCGGGTTCGGGAAGACGGCATGCACGTCGTCACGGGCAAGATCAGCCCAGCCCTTGATGTTCTTCGGGTTTCCTGCCCGCACCAGGAAGGCCGGGAAGGAATAGAAAGGCGAAGCATTGTTCGGGAATGCCTTGGTCCACTCGGTCGAAACAAAGCCCTGCTTGGCAAGGAAATCGATATCGGTCGACTGGTTGAAGGTCACCACGTCGGCCTCAAGACCTTCGACGATCGACCGCGCCTGCTTCGATGTGCCGGCATGCGACTGGTCGATGGTCACGCCCGGGTGGCCCTTCACGAAGGCTTCGTTGACGGCAACGAACAGTTCGCGGGCAACGTCATAGGAGGCGTTGAGAAGCTTCTGCTCCTGCGCGAAGCCCGGCTGGACGAAGAGTGCGGCAATCGCGGTGCCGAGAATAAGGAGGCGTTTCATCAGGTGTCTCCGGAATTTGGCCGAGAATGAGGGTGTGGGGAAACTATCGGCAGGCATGGGCAAGCGCGAGAAATCGCCCTCCTCTGCCCGCGCCCGTCTTAGAAATTCCGTCCATTTTTCGCCACATTCGGCAACGGTTGTGCCTGCGCTCGATATTTTCTTGCCCGCGACAAGAAATCGGTTCCGGCTGGACAGGCCGGTCTGGCGAAGCGATGCACAACCGTATAGGACCGGGATGCAGCCCTCCTGCCCTTTTCGACAGCCCGGCTCGTTTCCCTTGTCCGCATTCCTTGCCGAAGTCGTCACCCACATGAAGAACAAGAGCATTGGCTATTTCTACGTCCTGCTGGCCATAACCATTTTCGCCATTCAGGACGGATGCTCCAAATACCTTGCCGACAAATATCCGGTCATCGGCTTCACGATGATCCGCTTCTGGGCTTTTGCGGCCTTTGTCATCGTCTTCGCTGCGTTCTCACCCGGCGGGTTACGCAAGGCGTTCGTCAGCCGCAGACCTTTCCTGCAGATGCTGCGTGGGCCGCTGCTGGTGCTCGAAATCTTTATCGTCGTTTATGCCTATACCGGGGCAGGCTTGGCCATGACCCAGGCAATCCTTCAGGCGACGCCACTTATCATTACCATCCTCTCTGTGCCGCTCCTGGGGGAAAAAGTCGGCTGGCGGCGTGGAACCGCGATCGTGGTCGGCCTTTTCGGCGTGCTGATCATCCTCAATCCGGTCGGCGTCCGGTTCGATCTCCAGCTGCTCTGGCCACTGGCAGGCGCACTGGCCTTCGGTCTCTACGGCATCTCCACCCGCGCTGTCGGCCGCGAGGATTCAGCCGTCACCAGCGTGCTTTATACCGGCGTCTTCGGCGCGATCGTCGCGACTGCGATCGGCCCGTTCTACTGGGTTCCTATCGCGCCGGAACACTGGCCGGCCCTGTTTGCGCTCTGCGTCTGCGGCGCGACCAGCCATTTCTTCCTGATAAAGGCCTATTCGACGCTGACCGCCGTCGAAGTCCAGCCACTCACCTATCTGCAGATCGTGCTCAGCGTCGCTGTCGCAACCATCTTCTTCGGCGAAACGATCACGATCAATATGATTGTCGGCGCCATTATCGTCGTTGCGGCCGGTTTGTTCACCGTCTTTCGGGAGCACAGGCTCGGGATCAAATAACATCGACAGCATATGTCGGCGGCAACCGGACATAGCAAAGTAATTCTATCTTAAGCGGCAAAAACTATTCTGGTTGCATGACCAGAGCCGAGCTGTCCGTCGTCGTCCCCTGCTTCAACGAAGAGGCTGTCCTGGAAGAGTTTTCCGGCAGGATGTCGCGAGCCTGCGCCGCGGTCACCCGGGACTATGAGATCGTCTTTGTCGATGACGGATCGTCCGACCGCACATGGCCGATGATAGAAACGCTTTCTCAAAATGATCCCCGCATCGTCGGCGTCCAGCTTTTCCGCAATCACGGACACCAGCTGGCAGCCACAGCCGGACTTTCCATTGCGGCGGGAAATCGCGTTCTCCTGATCGACGCCGACCTGCAGGACCCTCCCGAATTGCTGCCTTTAATGGCTAGGCTTATGGATGAAGGTTACGACGTCGTTTATGGGAAACGCATTGCCCGCGCCGGAGAGACCACATTCAAGCGACTGACAGCAACTGTCTTTTATCGTTTGCTGAATAGGCTCTCGTCGGTTGCCATTCCGGAAGATACGGGTGATTTCAGGCTGATGTCGCGCCCGGTCGTCGATATCCTAAACAATATGCCCGAGAGGCACCGCTTCATCCGCGGCATGGTCAGCTGGATCGGCGGGCGACAGGCCGCCTTTCCTTATGCACGGGATGCGCGTTTTGCCGGCGAAACCAAATATCCGCTGCGCAAGATGATCTCGCTTGCCATCGACGCCCTGACCAGCTTCTCCACCAAGCCGCTGCGCGCCGCCGTCTGGCTTGGCCTCATGTCGTCGCTGTTCGCCTTCGCCATCCTGTTCTACGCCGTGTTCCAGTGGTCGGTCGGCAATGTCGTACCGGGCTGGGCCAGCTCCGTCGTCGCGATTTCCTTCTTTTCCGGCACGCAGCTCTTCGTAATGGGCGTGTTCGGCGAATATCTCGGCCGTGTCGTTCAAGAGGTCAAGGGCCGCCCCCTGTTCACCATCGGCAAGATCTGCCGCAAGGACGCGATGGCGGAAACCCCAGGTGACATCCAGAGCCTCAGGAACGCCGTGGCCGAATATCCGCGATCGGAAAACCGCATTTCTCGCTAGGGAGCAAGTATGACGATGACACCGGAAACGGATGACATCGCGACAACGACGGCTGGCGAAAGGAAAGCCGCCCGCGTTTCCGATCGACGGATCGTGGCTCTCATCATTCTCGTCGCGCTCGTTTCACTGATCCCGGTCCTTTCGGTACGCTTTCCGCCGATGACCGATTATGCCAACCACTATGTACGGCTCTGGCTTCTCGCCGGCGGCATCGAGCGCCCGATGATGTCGCAATTCTACCAGATCGACTGGAACGTTGCCTGGACCAATATTGCTATCGACCTTCTCGCCTTCTTACTCGGCAAGATCGCAACGATGGATTTCATCGCTCCCTTCGTCCTCGGGCTGGCCCTCCTCCTGCCGCCGATCGGTGTCACCCTGCTCAATCGCAAGCTCTTCGGCGGCTTTCACTGGTGGCAATTGCTCTGCTTCGCACTGGCCTGGAATGCCGTCCTTCTCTTCGGCTTTCTGAGCTTTTCGATCAGCCTTGGGCTTGCTCTGGTCTTTGCCTATCTCGATGAATGCCTGAAGCATCGCGGTCTTGCCACAGTCCTTGCACTGCGAGCAATCTGCGCAGCGATCCTTCTAACTGCACATCCATTCGGCCTTCTGTTCTACACCGCGCTGCTGGCAGCGCTGGCTTTCGGGCCATCGGCCGCCCCTCTGCGGCAAGCCAAAACGTTTGCTGCCGCCACGGGCCGGATGATGCTCGCGATCATCCCCGTTTTCCTGCCGCTGGTCATCTTTCTTCTGTTCGGCCCTTCATTGCCAGGTCAGGCAGATACATCTCTGCTCGACAGCATGCACTGGGACAATCCGTCAGCCATACGCTCGCTGCAGGTTCTGCTCCTCTATTTCAGAACCTATGATGCGCGCATCGATGTGATCTACCTGGCGCTTTTTATCGTGCTTGTCAGGGAAACCATCCGGTACAGGACCATCACCGTGCATTGGGGTCTCGTACTGGTTGCGATCGTCACCGGCATTCTGTCGATGTTCATGCCGACGAGTGTCTTGTCGACCGGAGGCATGGACGTCCGCCTGCCATGCATGATGACCCTTGCTGTAGCAGCAGGGTTAAGGCCGCAGGTGAAGGGGCGATTGTCATCCCTGGCATTGCCTTTGGTCCTTATTCTTGTCGTCTCCCGCACGGTCTACATCGAATATGTGTGGCTGCAGCGTAATGCGGATATCGCAGCCGTGGAACGGGCGCTGCAACAGGTCGAGCCCGGCAGTGCAGTTCTGCCGGCCCATGCGCAAACGGCTCCCGAAGATCTGGTGAACATGCCGGTCGGGCGTATCGTCGGCAGCATGTTTCCGAGCTATATCCATTACCCCGCGCTGGTAAGTTTCGAGCGGGATGCCTTCATGCCATATCTGTTCACCGCGGCCGGCAAACAGCCCCTGCGCGTCAGAGAACCCTGGCAGGAGATTGCCGTGCCGGAAGGCATTCCAATCCCCACCGATATGCTCAACGAACCGGCACCGGACTATGCACCCTATATGGCTGACTGGAAAAGCCGCTTCGACTATGTGCTGGTCCTGAATGCGGATATGGCCAGCCCAAACCATCCGATGCCGGCAATCGAAACCGTTCATCTGGTCGCCGACGAAGGTTTTGCAAGCCTCTACCGCATCGAGCATCCGAGCCAGTAACGACAATGACCGCCGGCCTATTCCGACAGCAGATCCTTCACCCGCCGCGCAAAAGCATCGCTGAGGAACGGCTTGGTCATCACATGCATGCCATGCTCCAGGTGGCCGTGGTTCAGCACAGCGTTTTCGGCATAACCGGTGACGAACAGCACCTTGAAGTCGGGCCGCTCCGCACGCACCGCATCCGCCAGCTGCCTCCCGTTCATGCCGCCAGGCAGACCGACATCGGTTACCAGGAGATCGATCGGCTGGCCTGAATTGATGATCTTCAGCGCCGTCGGCGCATCACCGGCCTCAAGTACGTGATAGCCAAGCTCTTCGAGTATCTCGACGGCCACCATGCGCACCAGCGGCTCGTCATCGACCACCAGGATAGTTTCGTGCTCGGCGGAGTGCGGTGTTGCGGTCACATCGACCACATCCTCCTCACCCACGTCATCCGCAAGGTGGCGCGGTAGATGGATGCAGATCATCGTTCCCTTGCCAGGTTCCGAATAAATCCGCGCCGTACCACCGGATTGACCGGCAAAACCATGCACCATGGAAAGGCCAAGACCCGTACCCTGCCCGATCGGTTTGGTCGTGTAGAACGGATCGAAGGCGCGTTCGACGATTTCCGGCGACATGCCCGTCCCGGTGTCGCTGACGCAGAGCGACACATATTGTCCGGGCGGAAGACCGCGCTGGCGGCCAGCCCGCTCGTCGAACCAGCGATTGGATGTCTCGATCGTCAGCTTGCCACCGTCGGGCATCGCATCGCGTGCATTGATACACAGGTTGAGCAAAGCATTTTCGAGCTGTCCAACATCCACGAATGTGGTCCAGAGCCCACCTGCAAAAGCAGTCTCCACATGGATTGTCGGCCCGACGCTGCGGGTAATCAGGTCCTGCATGCCAGAAACAAGGCGGTTGAGAAGCACCGGCTTCGGATCGAGCGTCTGCCGGCGTGAAAAGGCAAGCAATCGCTGCGTCAGGCCAGCGGCGCGTTTGGCAGCCCCCTGCGCACCAGTAAGATAACGATCAAGGTCACTGATCCGACCCTGCGCCAGCCGCGTCTGCATCAGCTCAAGCGAGCCGGAAATACCGGCCAGCAGATTGTTGAAATCATGCGCCAGTCCGCCGGTCAGCTGGCCAACCGCCTCCATTTTATGGGAGTGGCGCAACTGTTCTTCGGCACGCATCAGCTCGGCTGTGCGCTCGGCCACACGCTGTTCCAGCGTCTCGTTCAGCGCCTTGAGGTCAGAAGTCGCCTTGTCGCGCTCTGCCTCGACCGAACGTCGCTGTTCTATGTCGATCAGCACGCCGGGAAAATTCAGGGCTTTCCCGTCCGGTCCCAGTTCTACTCGACCATTTGCTTCGAGCCAGTAGTAGTTCCCGTCGTGTCGCCTCGTGCGATATTGATGGATATACGGGCCACCGCGCTTCAAGGCATCGGCAATCGCCTCCAACAGCCCTGCCCTGTCGTCAGGATGGACCGTTTCTGTAACCTGGTCGAGCGTTAGATTGCTGTGGCCGAGTCCCGGATCCAGTCCGAAGGCGGTCGCCAGAGCGTCGTCTCCGGTGAAGCGGTCGGCCTGCACGTCCCAGAACCAGGTGCCGATGATAGCACCTGCGGCGAGTGCGAGCTGTACCCGCTGAACGTTTCGACGAGCCACCGCCTCGCTGGCACGCAATGCTTCCTCGGCCTGCTTGCGAGCGGTGATGTCGCGGAACATGACCGAGACCTGCCTTAGGCTCGCAGGCTCCACCCGTGAACTCGACACCTCTATGTGCCGGCCGATCGCCTCGAATTTCTGCTCGAAGCGAACCGTCTTGCCGGTCTTCAGCACATCGCCGTAAAGAGCAATCCACTTGTCCGCTGCATCGGGCTCGATCTCCCGCAGCCTTTTCCCGACGATATCGGCAATCCCTGTCTGCCGTTCATAACCGGTATTGGCTTCGATATGAACATAGTCGCTTAGCGGCCCATGCGGACCGTCGATGAATTCGATGATGCAGAAACCTTCGTCGATCGCCTCGAAAAGCGCGCGATATCGCGCTTCGCTCCGGAAAAGGGCATCGTCATCCGGAAAATGAAGCATTTCGTCAGAACTCAAGGACAGATCCTCTTAACGGCGATGGACGTGAATACCATAACGCCGAAACAAGGAAATCGGTTGCTAGCCAACAAATATCGCGACTACGCCTTCAATCCGCCCGCCATCATCGCAAAAGCTTCCACCGCCTTGGGCAGCACCTCCGCCGGGTTGTCGCTTGCTGCGACCCAGAGCGCGGCGTTGAGCGCCGCACCGTTTAGCAACCGCGACGCGGCCTCGATATCGACGGGCTTCATGATCCCGTTTTCGACCAGGGACCGCACCCCCTTGCGCGTCTCGGCAAGGCAGCTGTTCTGGCTCGGCCACTGCGACGGATCGCCAAGCACCGCCGGCCCGTCGAGCAGCACGATCCGCTGGATTTCCGGGTCGAGCGCCATCTCGATATAGGCCGCTCCTTCGGCGAGCAGCGCCTGCCAGATATCTCCCTCGTCGCCGCCTGCCTTCTTCTCTGCAATCTCTCGGGCACGGGCCGCCATTTCGCCGTCGAGCTGATCTACAACCGCCGCCAGCAGGCCACGCTTGTCGCCAAAATTATGATAGAGCGCCCCGCGCGTCAGCCCGGCCTCCGCCGTCAAATCGTCCATCGGGGCATTCGCATAACCCTTTTCCGCAAAGGCCTTACGCGCCGCCGCGATCAGCTTCGCGCGGTTCTCCTCCATCTTTTCCAGACGTTTTCCAGCCATGACGGACTCCGGATTTCAGATACGCTACGTATATGAACTTGACATACGAGACGTATGCGACCAATTTACATACGAGCCGTATATCAAATTCGACCCCGGCTTGTGAAGTCGCATTCCATCGGATGCGCGATTCCAGAAATTGCAAGGAAAGGTCAGATCATGACAAAGCGTGAAACCATTTTCCCACCGAACCGCCACGCTCTTTATGAGCAGCACGGCTATTCCGCCGCCATTCGTTCCGGCGATCTCCTGTTCGTCTCGGGCCAGGTCGGCAGCCGCGAGGACGGCACGCCGGAACCGGATTTCAAGGCGCAGGTAGAACTGGCCTTCGACAATCTCAAATCCGTCCTGAAGGCGGCCGGCGCGGGGCTCGACGACATCATCGACGTCACGACTTTCCACACCGACCCCGAAAACCAGTTCGGCACGATCATGGAGGTGAAGAGCCGGATCTTCCCTTCTGCCCCCTATCCCAACTGGACGGCCATCGGCACCACATGGCTCTCGGGCTTCGATTTCGAAATCAAGGTCATCGCCCGCATTCCGCAATCGGCCTGACACGCCGTTTGCACACGGCGCGACATGATACAATGCCTGCGTTTGGCGGGGATGATATCACCCGGCACCGAAATTATTCCCGTGGCGCCGAAAGGACTTGGCCCGAATGCCGGGTCCGTTTCATCCTCACGCCGGGCGATAGCGCGACAATATCCCCGTCATCGGATGGGAACCGGGTTCGCGAACCGGCCTCCTTCACAACGGGCCGCAACTCGGTTTCCGGTGATGGTCGTGAATGCGGTCAAACGGGAACTGACCAGTCCCGAAAAGACCAAATGAACCGGCCGGGGCAGGCAGACCAAGATCTACCTTATACCCCATACCCACTGCCTGCCCCATTCCCGCTTCAACCACGCCGGCGCAAGCCTGCGTGGGTATAGGTGTTTGCGGCCGTATCGTCTCGCTCGGCTCACGAAGACTAAAGCCGGTGATCGGGAAACAACGGCGCATGCCCGCCGACGAAATACCGATCCAGCTCCGCCTCCGTCACCTCGGAAAGCGTCGCAGGCTGCCATTGCGGATTGCGATCTTTGTCGATCACCGCAGCACGCACGCCCTCATAGAAATCGCGGTTGCGTAGAAGCTCCGAAGCGACGGTGAATTCCCGCTCCAGGCATTCCACCAGGCTTGAGCTTTTCCGCCCGGCACGCAGCAATCTCAGCGTCAGTTTGAGGCTTGTCGGCGAACGCTTGACAATCACGCCCCGCGTGGACTCGGCGAAATTGCCTTCTTCCCTATCCAATGCCGCAAGGATCTCTTCGATAGTATCGAAGGAAAATACTCGGTCGATCAGCGCCCGCTGCCCTTCAAGCCTGCTCTCTCCCGGTGCAGTCGAAAACCTGCCGATCACCGCAGCCACATCCGCGTCCGACGCACCGGCACGGAGTGCGCTCAGCGCTTCTGTCATCGCACCGAGCTGTTCCGAAGGCACATGGTAATCCGCGAAACCTGCATAGATCGCGTCCGCGGCACCGACGATCTCGCCGGTCAGGCCCATCCACGTCCCTGCCTCACCCGGCGCACGTGGCAAAAGCCAAGTCGCACCGACATCGGGCACGTAACCGATCCCGGTTTCCGGCATCGCAAGCTTCGTCCGTTCGGTAACGATCCGGTGCTTTCCATGCGACGCGACGCCGACGCCGCCACCCATGACGATGCCGTCCATCACTGCCACATAGGGTTTGGGATAACGCGCGATCGTGTAGTTGATCGGAAATTCCTCGCGCCAGAACCGGGTAACTTCCGGATCATGCGCCTTGCCGAGCTGATAGATGGCCCTGATATCACCGCCGGCGCAAAGCCCACGCTCGCCCTCACCCATCAAGATAACGCAGGAAATCTCAGGGCTCCCGGCGAAGCGCTCCATCGCCGGCTTCATCGCATGCACCATAGCAAGGTTGAGGCTGTTCAGCGCCTTCGGCCTGTTGAGCCTGATGATCGCCGCCGACCCGATGCGGTCGAAAAGGATTTCGTCGGTCTGAACTGCGCTGTCGCTCATGCCTGCCTCAGGATGTCATTGACGGTTCCCGATCATAACGGGCGGCAAAGCGGTGAGGCCAGACAAAATATCGGACCGGATTGCCGCATCGGCGATATAGACGGAGCGAGGGCGCCTGCCTGAACAGGCCGGCGCCCAAGCTCTTATTCCGCAGCCATCGGTAGATCCCGACGACCTTCGAACAGATCACCCTGATTGGCAGGCGGCTTCTCGTTTTCGCCCTCCTTCACCTTCGGCTCGCGGCCGAAGAACAGGGCGTAACCCGCAGGCAGGACCAGGATGGTCAGCACGGTGGCGACCATGATACCGCCCATCATCGCATAGGCGAGCGGTCCCCAGAACAGACCCCAGGAGATGGGGATCAGCGCCAGCACCGCCGTCATCGCGGTCAGCATGATCGGCCGGAAACGGCGCACGGCAGCGCCGATGATCGCCTCCTGACGATGCATGCCCGCCGCAATATCCTGGTCGATCTGGTCGATCAGGATGATCGAGTTGCGGATGATGATGCCGAGCAACGCGATGACACCGAGGATCGCCACGAAGCCGAAGGGTGCGCCGGTGATCAACAGCGCCATTGCAGCGCCGATGATGCCGAGCGGACCGGTGGCCAGCACCAGCATCGCCTTGCCGAAATGCCTCAGCTGCATCATCAGGAGCAACATGATGACGAGCAGCATGATCGGCGCCTTGGCGGCAATCGATGCCTGACTTTCGGCAGCATCCTCCGCGCCACCCTGAATCTCGATCTTGTAACCGGCCGGAAGTGCGGATCTCAGGTCGGAGATGGAATTGTAGAAGTTGAGCGATGCCTGGGTCGACTCGATACCATCAGGCAGCGTTGCCTTGACGGTGATCGTCGGCAGGCGGTCGCGCCGCCATTCGATCCCCTGCTCCATGACGGGCACGACTTCGGCGATCTGCGACACCGGCACGAAGCCACCGAAATCGGTCGGCACATAGACCGACTGCACGGCAGAGAGCAGGTCGCGGGTCGCATCCGGTTCGCGCAGGACGATCGAGACTGTTTCCTCGCCATCGCGGAAATCGGCAAGTGGAGCACCGGCGGTTGCAGCCTGCAGCATTTGCCGCACGCGCTGAGACGAGACGCCGAGCGCACGGGCGCGGTCCTGATCGATGACCAGCTTCATGCCCGGCACCGGCTCCATCCAGTCGTCGTGGATCGAACCGAAAAGCGGGTTCTGGTGGTAACGCTCCTTCACCTGATCGGCGATACGGCGCACTTCCGCCTTGTCCGGACCGATGACGCGCATCTGCACAGGCCAGCCGGTCGGCGGGCCGAGGAACAGGCGGTCGACCTTGCTGCGCACGGTCGGGAAGTCGTCGGCCAGTATCTGCCGCAACTTGACGATCATCCGCTCGCGCTCTTCCAGCCCCTTGGACATGATCAACAGCTGGGCATAGTTCGGGTTGCGAAGCTGCTGGTCGAGCGGCAGGAAGAAGCGCGGTGCGCCTTCACCGATAAAGGTGGCGATGAAGGTCTTGTCCTGATCGAGCATGATCTTGTCTTCGAGCGCCTTGGCCTGACGTTCCACTTCCTCGATCGCGGTCCCTTCCGGCAGCCACATGTCGACCAGGATTTCCGGCCGCGACGATTGCGGGAAGAAGCTCTGCGGAATGAACTGGAACGACCACAGGCTGCCGGCAAAGATGCCCAGCGTGGAGAGAAGGATAATCGCCTTGTGGCGGACGGCCCAGGTCACCGCATGCCGCACGCCGCGATACATCCGCGTATCATAGGCGTCGTGATGATGGCCTGTCCCCGCATGGGCGCGCTGCTTCAACAACATGTAGCCGAGCCAAGGCGTGAAATAGACCGCCACGAACCACGACACGACCAGCGCGATGCCGACCACGTAGAACAGCGAGCGGACATATTCACCAGCGGTCGAATCCGCGAAGCCTACCGGAATGAAGCCCGCAGTGGTAATCAGCGTGCCGGTCAGCATCGGGAAGGCGGTGGAGGAATAGGCGAAGGTCGCAGCCTCGAGCCGCGGAAGCCCCTCTTCCAGCTTCCGCTCCATCATCTCGACCACGATCATCGCGTCGTCGACCAGCAAGCCGAGAGCAATGATCAGCGCGCCGAGCGAGATACGCTGCAGCTCGATGCCGAGATAATACATGATGGCGAGCGTTGCTGCGAGTACCAGCGGAATGGCGATCGCGATCACGATGCCCGAGCGCCAGCCGATCGAGATCAGCGAGACGACGAGCACGATCGCCAGCGCCTCCATCAGCGCCTGGGTAAACTCGCCGACCGCTTCGGTCACGACTTCCGGCTGGTTGGAAATCTGGTGCACTTCGGCACCGATCGGTAGCGTTTCGGCAAAACGCTCGTACATTGCCTCGACGTTGTGGCCGACATCGGTCACCTTGAAGCCGTTCGCCATGACGATGCCCAGCTGCACGCTGTCATGTCCATTGAAGCGGAACTTGCGCTCATAGGGATCGACCAGCCCGTCCTTGACGGTGGCGATATCGCCAAGCCGGATGACCTGGTTGCCGGTCTTGATCCTCAGCTCGCGAATATCCTCCGGCGTCGTCACGCCGCCCTCGACAGAGATGCGCACCGAACGGTCGGCGGTCTGGACGCTGCCGGATGCATCGATATCGTTCTGGCCGGCGAGTGCCGTCTGGATGTCGGTGACGGTCAGGCCACGCTCGGCAAGCGCCTTCGAGGAAACGTCGATGAAGATCTTCTGCGGCTGGTCGCCGAGAATGGTCGCCTTTTCGACACCCGGCACGGTAAGCAGCATGTCACGCGCTTGGATGGCGAACTTCTTCAGCTCCGGATAACCGTAACCGTCGCCAGTAATTGCATGCAGGGTGATATAGGTGTCACCGAATTCGTCGTTGAAATAGGGGCCGCGCAGCCCGGTCGGCAGGTCCTGCTTGATGTCGCTGATCTTCTTGCGCACCTGGTAGAAGGCGTCTGCCACGTCCTGCGCATTCGTATCGCCCTTGACCTGGATGGTCGAGATCGAAAAACCGGCGCGCGTGTCGGACTTGATCCAGTCAAGATGCGGGGTTTCCTGCAGCTTGCGCTCGATCTTGTTGACCACCTGGTTCTGCATCTCGTCGACCGAGGCGCCCGGCCAGGCGCTCTGCACCACCATGACGCGGAAGGTGAAGTCGGGATCTTCCTTCTGCCCCATGTTCATGATGCCGAGTGCACCCATGACGATGATTAGGCCGAACAGGAAGCGCGCGATGCTCGGATGGCCGATCGCCCAGCGCGACAGGTTGAAACCGCCCTTTTGCTGCGGATGTGCCTGATTGGAGGAACTCATTGGGGTTGTCCTTTTCAGCGCAGGGCGATTAAGGCTGTATCGAAGCAGTGGACTGGCTGGAGACGCTGCCGAAGCGTGACGCAACCGTCTCCGGCAGCTTGACCTTCAACCCGTCCCGCATGAACTGCGTACCGGCCGAAACCACGAGGTCACCCTTGGCAAGCCCTTCCGAGATGCGGGCGACACTGTCGCCATAGCCGGCGACCTTGACCGCCCGTGAACTGACCTCTCCCTTGTCGCGCTCGACGATCCAGACAACCGGCTTGCCGTCCTTCTGGGCAAGAGCGGCCAACGGCACGCCGAATGTCGGCACCACATTGTCCTCGACCGCATCGATCGTTGCCGTCATGCCGATCAGCACGCGGTCGTCGGCGGGAAGGCTGACGCGGACGGCAAAGGTACGGGACTGTGCATCGGCGCTGCCGGCAACTTCGCGAACCTTGCCCTCAAGCACCAGATCCCTTGCCGACCAGAAGCTGGCCTTGACCGCCTTGCCCGGCTTGAAATGCACGATATCCGTTTCCGGCACCGCAATCTGCACTTCCTTCTCGCCATCGACGGCAACGGCAACCACCGTCGTTCCGGCGCTGACAACCTGGCCGACATCAGCGCTGACAGTCGTCACGATGCCGTTCTGCGTTGCCTTCAGCTCGGTATAGGCAACCTGGTTCTGCGCTTCTTCGAGCGCCGATTCAGCCGATTGCAGCTGTGATTGCGCCTGATCGGCGGCAAGTTGCGCCTGTTCGAGCTGCGATTGCGAGGTCACGCTCTTTTCCGCCAGCGTTTCGGCGCGCTTGCGGGCAAGCCCGGTAATCTCAACCTGCTTCTGCGCCGAGGTAAGATCGGCATCTGCGCGACGGACCGAAAGCTGGTAATCGACAGCATCAAGCCTTGCGAGAATGGTGCCGGGCTCAACCCTGTCACCCACATCGACAAGGCGCTCGGTGATCTTGCCGGCAACGCGAAAGCCGAGGTTCATCTCGGTGCGGGCACGTACGGAACCGGAATAGACGAGGCTGCGGCCGATCTCCGGTCCACCGATCTCGACGACCTTCACCGGCCGGACGGGATCAGGTGCCTCAACCTTTTTCTCTTCCGAGCAGGCCGTAAGGGCGCTGAGAGCGACTGCGACAAGCAGCCCTTTTGCAAAAACGCAAGAACGTCGAATTTGGATCACGGACATGGCCCCCACTCCCGGTGGCGATTGAAGAAGGTGCCCTCAAGACACCGGCTATTGATTTCGAGGTGCTTCTATTTCAGCGCCCTGATGGCGAAATCGACCAGATCGGCCGGCGTCGTGCGACGGTTCTCGATCAGGCATTCGGCGATGATTTGCGGGTGACAGAGGGTCACCGTACTATCACAAAGACATTCCGCGGCAGCGTCTGCATCTTGAGCGCGAAACTCACCGGCGACAATACCCTCGCGGATGATGCCGGCAACGATCGCGCGCATCTGCATGATGTGGTCCTCGATCACCGACCACTGCTCCTGAATGGCGACGATTACCATCTCGTGCACCTTGTTCTCATGCAGCAGGGTCTCCACCGTGATGGCGTGCTGCTGCAGGAAATGGTCGCGTATTCGCTCTGCGGCACTCACAGGCCGCGCGGCATTTTCAAGCGCGACCGCACGGCCGGAATTCAACAGCCTGTCAGCCAGCGCCCGGTGAATTTCAGACTTGGACGAGAAGAACCGATAGATGTTTGCCGGCGACATCCCCAGATCCTTGGCGATGTCGGCAACATTCGTCTTCGAATAACCGTAGTGCTTGAACAGCCGCTCGGCCGCATCGAGAATCCGGGTGATGTTTTCCTGACGCACGGCTTCGGCCTGCATGTCGGCACTATCCATAAGCCCTCACAAATTACGACTGACGAATTTTAATTTTCGTCAGTCGTAATTCATAAAAGGAAAACTGTCAACATTGGCGCAGGCGGCAAAACCTCTGGCTGCAGGAGAAAGTCGGGTTGAACAAGTGGAGGGCGGCCCCTCGCCGGCCGCCCTCCACCGCGCTCACCGGCCCGAATGCGGTCCGATGAGGCCGGTGATCTCCGTCACGCGGTCCGCAGGGAACCCGCCCTCTCTGGCGTGACGATAGATCGCCTCGGCGCTTTCGGCCTCGTGGACGCAATACATCTTGTCGCCCGTCACATAGCTGGTGATCCAGGTATAGGGCTCACCCAGCCCATCGACGACCGCGTTCGACTTGGCCGAAATTTCCTTCAGTGTCTGCTGGTCCATGTCTCCAAGACCAGGAATGTTTCGCTCGATAACGAACTGAGGCATAGGAATTCTCCTTGATGGAATAATGAGACGCCTGTCTGGCGCAATTACTGGACGTGACCGGCAGCGGTCGACAGCAGTGCCTGCCTTTTTGCCGGCCCGGGCGTCTCTGCCTGGGCATGAGCGTGCTCGCAGCTGACATTCGGATTGAAGTCGGCAAACGTGCCCTTGGGGTTTTTGCGCCAGGCCCAGACATGCAGCTCGTAGAAAGCCGGCAGTCCGTATCGATTGGGCGCTCCGGTCAGGCTGAACAACTGCCCCTCCAGATTGGCCGGACCTTTGGTCGTGATATATTCCACCGCCACCAATTCCATACGGCCATGCGTGTCCGGCTCGTACATCACGGCCTCGGGCCTGGAGAGATCGATAGCCTCGTCCTTGATCAGGTCCGCATTGACATAATGAATGCCCATCGCCCCGCCATCCACGCCACTCGTGCAGGGAATGGGCGAATAGCCTTCCTTCACCGCCTGTTTCACATCCTTGAACCGGGCATTTGCCTCCCGCACCTTGTCGGGCAGGCCGCCGCCCGCAACAGCCACCGCCGGCAAGGCGGCAGATACGAGAAACATTGCCAACAACGTTTTTATTCGCGTCATGCGTGTCATCTCCAAAAAATGTGCTTGATGCCGGAACTCCCGTCCGGCCGGCGCAATTTCTAGGAAAGACGGCGCTCCACGCATCTCCCGTGCGGGGGATGAACAATATTTTCCGAAACATTATCACAATTGCAGATTGTCAAGATTGACCGCCATGGCACGGCAGGCGCAGGATCATTGCATGGACCAGAAACTGTCTGAAATCATCGGCGCGATTTACGACTGCGTTGCCAGCGAGGCGTCGTGGCCCAATGCCATGCGCCTGATCAACGAAAGGATTGACGGCTTTCTGACGACCATTGCAGTCTTTGACACGCAGACCCGATCCGCAAGCCTTGCGCAAATCGCCTGCGATGACGAGGAAGCCATACGCACCCTCATTCGATATGCGAAGGATGTGCCCTTCTTCCATCTGCTGCACCGGATGGAACTCGACGAACCGGATACGCTGGAGCGGATGTTTGCACTTTATGGCCCGGACGGCGAAGACGTCTGGCAGCGCGGCGATCTCTATCGCAATTTCCATTCCCGCTACGGCGTTTTGAACTCGATCGACATGGCGATCCTGAAACGCCCGCAACGCGTCGGCACGATCAACATTTCGGTCAAATATCAACCGAAGGATCCGGAAATCTTCAACCTCCTGGGCTTGCTCGGCCCGCATATCAGGCGGGCGGTAACGATCCATGACATGTTGGAGATCGAGCGGGATAAGAGCGCCGTTCTTCGCCAAGTGATCAACGCGCTCGACCATGCGGTCTTCATCGTTGCCGATGACATGTCGATCGTTTTCGCCAACGAGACTGCTGAAGCAAGACTGCGCGAACAACATGTCCTGCGCGCCCATGCCGGCAAATTGACCTGCCTGAATGAGTATGCCTGCAACGCATTATCGACCGCTGTCTTGCTTGGTGCGCGCGATGAGATCAGGCTCGGTGCCGCCGGCATCGATGTTCCGCTTGGCTCGAGCGACAGGCCGGCAGTTGCGCATGTCCTGCCTCTCCAGCGCCGACGAGAGGGCGGTGGATACGAGCGCAATGCCGCCGCCGCAATTTTCGTAGCTGCCGCCGGAACCGTGACACAGACAGCACTGGAAGCCGTCGCGGCACTTTTTGCACTAACCCCGGCCGAACGTCGTGTCGTGGGCTATGTCGCCGAAGGCCTGACACGCAACCAGATTGCCGAAGCGCAGGGCATCTCCGATGGAACGGTCAAATCCCAGTTGGGCGCGGTCTACGATAAGACGGGCGCTTCAGATCAGCGCAGCCTTCAGCAACTGATACGGGAATTGACGCCGCCAGTACAAAGAAACGTTTAGTAATGAGTTGTTCAAGTTAATGGCCGTTTTTCTGGCAGGCTATCGGATAAAGTGGTATCAGCAAGATACAGCGTAAATTGAGAAAATCCGCGGGAACGAAATTTCGGTTTGTGCGTTGGATAGCGCCCAGCCGCGAGAGAGTGCGGCTTCGGGGGGGTACATGCATGCAATGATGGAAAGTCACGACGTTTCACTGCTCGACCAGGAGCGCTATCGGCTGCTGGTGGATGCAATCTCGGACTATGCCATCTACATGCTCGATCCATCCGGCCATGTCGTAAGCTGGAATGCCGGCGCACAGCGTTTCAAGGGTTATGAGGCGGCCGAAATCCTCGGCCACCATTTCTCCCGCTTCTACACCAATGAGGACCGCCTCGACCGTCTGCCGGAGCAAGCCATTGAAGCCGCGGTAGCCCACGGTCATTACGAAAGCGAAGGCTGGCGCATTCGCAAGGACGGCACCCGCTTCTGGGCTCATGCCATCATCGATCCGATCTGGGACCGTAATGGCCACCTTCTGGGTTTCGCCAAGGTGACGCGTGACCTGACGGAGCGAAAGAAAGCGGAAGCGGAGCTGCGGCTCAGCGAGGAAAAATTCCAGCTGCTTGTCAACGGCGTCAGCGACTATGCACTTTACATGCTCGATCCCGATGGCTTCGTCACCAACTGGAATGCCGGCGCCGCGCGCATCAAGGGATATACCGCTGACGAAGCGATCGGCAGGCATTTTTCCCACTTCTATACCGACGAGGACCAGGGGAAGGGTGAGCCCGAGCGCAATCTTGATATCGCCCGCCGTGTCGGCAGGGTCGAGCGGGAGGGGCTGCGCCAACGCAATGACGGTACCACTTTCTGGGCCCATGTCGTCATTGATGCCATCCGTGATGAAAGCGGAAATCTGATCGGCTTTGCCAAGATCACCCGCGACGTGACGGAAAAGGTCGAGGCGCAAAAGGCGCTGACCAAGACCCGTGAAGACCTGTTTCAGGCGCAGAAGATGGAGGCGATCGGCCAGCTGACCGGCGGTATCGCCCACGATTTCAACAACCTGCTGATGGCGATCATGGGCAGTCTCGAAATCCTGCGCAAGCGCATGCCCGACGACCCGACCCTTCGCCCGCTGATAGACAATGCGCTTCAGGGTGCGGAACGCGGCGCGGCCCTGACGCAGCGCATGCTCGCCTTTTCCCGCCGGCAGGAATTGAACATGCGCCCGGTCGACGTACAGTCGCTGGTCGCCGGCATGATGGACTTTCTCGAACGCTCGCTGCGTTCATCGATGCGTATCGAAACCCGCTTCCCACCGAACCTGCCACATGTCCTCACCGACGGCGTGCAGCTCGAAACCGCCCTGCTCAATCTCGTGGTCAATGCCCGCGATGCGATGGGCGAAGGCGGAACAGTGACGATCAGCGCAGAACGTCACCAAATTGGCGAAGAGGGTGGAAAACTCCGCAGCGGTGACTATCTGCGTATATGCGTCCGCGATACCGGCGAGGGCATGGATCCCGAGACGGTCGCGCGCGCGACGACCCCCTTCTTCACGACAAAGGGTGTCGGCAAGGGAACAGGATTGGGATTGTCGATGGTTCAGGGACTGACGGAACAATCGGGCGGCATGCTCTCGATCGAAAGCGTCAGGCATGAAGGCACCGCCGTGTCGCTCTTCCTGCCGACGATTGATGAAGAGGATTGCCCCAAGGAAAAGGCGCAAGCCCCGGGCAACGGCGAAAAGCTCGGCGATCGCCCGCTTATCGTGCTTGCCGTCGACGACGATGCGCTCGTGCTGATGAACACGACCCTGATGCTGGAAGATCTCGGCCACCAGGTGATCGAGGCCTATAGCGGCCCGGAGGCGCTGTCGGCATTGAGGCAGGAAGACAATCGCATCGATCTCGTCATTACCGACCATTCCATGCCGAAAATGACTGGCGCGCAACTCGCCGCCGAGATCGCCACAGAATGGCCGGGCCTGCCCGTCGTGCTTGCCACCGGTTATGCCGAACTGCCCGACGGCAGTGGCAGCCACCTGCCCCGACTGCCCAAACCTTTCTCGCAACAGCAGTTGAGCGAAATGATCGGCACGGTGACAGGCACCGGCGCCTGACAAATCAACGCTGAACCATTCACCACGCCATGCGTTGTCTCCCCGTTCCAACACGGGAGGCATCGACATGGTCTTTAAGCATCAGCAATTCTACGAGGCGCCGCCGGAAATCGAGGTTGAGTTTCCCGGCCGGGCAACGCTGGAAGCAACCGTTTCCGACGCCCTCGCCTCATCCGGCGGCATCGATGCAAGCGATGTCATGGTAACCGCAAGCGGCACGGCCATCACGCTTTCAGGCTCCGTCCTCAGACAGGAAGAGCTTGCCCGCGCGGAGGAAATCGCTCGTAGTATCGAGGGTGTCACCGAGGTCAGGAATGACATCGCAGTGACCGGCCTCGATCAGGTTCAGCGCGGCATCTGATATCGCCAACAGGCCCTCTCGACACTCCGCATCAATCTGATCGAGAGGGACTGTAACGCTTTTTCTAAGATCGCCCGGATTTTTGGAACACGCATTGCCGCCAGCCGCGTAACGGCTGTGTAAGACTCATGACGATTTCAGCAAAAACCTAAGAATTGTCATGACTTATCAAAATCCAAGAAACCTCGCTTCGGTCGAGGAAATCAGCACGCAACTGGATGATCCGAACGTTGTCATCCTTGATTGCACCTCAACAGTCATCCCGACGGATGGAGGTAGCGGCTTTGCGGTCGCCGATGGCCGCGGGGCATTCGAAGCGGGCCATATCCCCGGCGCACAATTCGTCGATCTTGAGCGCGACCTTTCCACGCCGTCCGACCACCTGCTTTTCACCCTCCCCTCGACCGAACAATTCGGCAATGCCTTGAACAGGCTCGGGGTTGGAGCAGAAAGCCGCGTCATCCTCTATTCCACCGGCCAGCCCGGCTGGGCGGCACGCGTCTGGCTCCTGCTCCGCGCCTTCGGTTTCGAAAACGCCGCCGTGCTGAATGGTGGCTGGAAGGCATGGACCAATGCCGGCCTGCCGATTGAAATCGGCACGGCAAAGCCTCGTTCCGCGGCTTCAAAGCCATTCGACTGGACCTATCGACCCGGTTTCTTCGTCACAAGCGACGAGGTGGTCGCCCGCACGGAAGACGAGGCTCTGGTCAACGCCCTTGGCGCCGACTCCTTCCGCGGCGAGGCACCGATTGCCTATGGTCGACCGGGGCGCATTCCCGGCAGCGTCAATGTCCCGACATCTTCTCTCGTCGACCCCGACGCCGGCCTCTACCTCTCTCAACAACAGATCGAAAAGATATTTGCCGATGCAGGTGTGAAACCAGATGCGCCGCTGATCGCCTATTGCGGCGCGGGCGTCGCAGCCAGCAACGTCGTTTTTGCCCGCACGCTGAGCGGCGCAGGCGCGCGCTCCGTTGTCTACGACGGCTCGCTGCTGGACTGGTCCTCGGACCCTGATCGTCTGCTCGTCACCGGCTGAACGACATTTCAAAAACAGGAAAGAATTTGATCATGAAACTCCCTTTCGGACGCCGCAGCGCGATCCTGTCCGTGCTTGGCCTCACCCTGCTGGCCGGCATTTCCTCCCCCACATTTGCCCAGGCTGAAGAATTTGCCCCGATCAGGATCGGCATAAATGCCGGGCTTTCGGCAGATGCGGTCAATCAGGCCGCCAAGGAAGCCGCCGAAAAAGGATTGAAGGTTGAGGTCATCGAGTTCACCGATTGGGTCGTTCCCAACGAGGCGCTGAAATCGAAGGAGATCGACGTCAACTATTTCCAGCACCAGCCGTTTCTCGACCAGAACGCCAAGAAGGCCGGTTACGATTTCGTCTCGGTGGGCGTCGGCACACTGACCAAGCTCGGCCTCTATTCAAAGAAATACAAGTCGATCAAAGAACTGCCGGAAGGCGTGAAAGTGGCGATCTCCGACGATCCGGTCAACGGCGGCCGGGCACTCGAACTGCTGCAGTCGATCGGCCTGATCAAGCTCAAGGATGGCCTGACATCGGCAGCCATTCCGGCCGATATCGTCGAGAACCCGAAGAAGCTGGACATTATCGAACTGCCGAACCAGCAGATCCCGCGTGCGCTCGATGATGTCGATCTCGGCCAGGGATATCCGTCCGGCATGGGACTGTTCGGTGTCGATCCGAATTCGGCTCTCGTCTTCGACGGCGTGCAGACCCGCTACGCCCTGCGTTTCTTCGTTCGAAAGGAAGATGAGGCCAACAAAAGCGTTCAGGAATTCGTCAGGACATACCAGAACTCGCCTGAGGTCCGCGCCATCCTCAAGAAGCATTTTGGCGATCTGACCGTCCCTGCCTGGGACTGATAAAAGCCCAGCAAAAAAGGGTGCGACGAAAACCGCCGCACCCTTGATCCAATATCGAAATCCAACAGCCCTGCTTTCAGGCAGGGCTGAAAATGCCTCAGGCAGCAACTTCCGCGGCAGCCTCGGCATGCGATGCATTGAGGCGGCGGGCGACGATGTCGTGGTTGAGCCACTGGACCGGGCCTGTCGGCTCGGAGGATTCGGCAAAGATGAGCTTGCCGGTGGCTTCCACCACGAAGACGCTCAGCAGATCGCTGATCAGAGCCTTGCCGTCGCGGTGCATCTGGGAAATCTCGTTCGACGTCGAGATGGTGAGGTCAGCCTGTTCCTGGCTGTTGGCCATCGGCCATGCCGAGAAATCGTAGAATGGACGCATCACGGCGCTGCCCTGCATGTCGGTGATCTTCTGCAGAACATCCTTCATCGAGAACTCGTCCTTCAGAAGCTTCTCGCAGGCCTGCCACTGGCTTTCAGCCCAGGCACCGCCATTTTCCTTCTTCAGCGCCAGAAGCAGCGGGATCAGCGGAAGCTCGATACCGGTGAAGACGTCGGAAGAATTGGTGCGGATTTCAGGACAATTGTAGACGCTGGCCTTGATGCCTGCACCCCAAGCCTTTTCCGCGATGCCTTCGAGACGCATCTTGGCATAGCCCTGGGTGTAGTTCGTGTAGGTCTGCCAGCGATAATCGCCGTCGATCAGCACTGCAGTGCCATGGTAACCATAGGCCGTGTAACGAACCTGGTTGCCGGCAGCCTCGACGCGCGCACGGATCGCGGCGCTGGCATCGATCAGATGCTGGAAGGTGATGGCGGAAACTTCGTCAAAATTCTGCAGGATGAGCTTGCCCAGATCGCTTTCGATCAGCGCCTGTGAAGACATGTGACGAGCAGCTGTGCCCTTGTAGATGCGGTTGGCGATGACGAGGAAAACCTTCGCCTTCGGAATGCCGCCGGCCATCGTGTGGGCGAAGAAGACGTTGCGGCCTTCGCCGATCATGCCGTCGAGAACGGTCATGACTTCGGAAACAGCATTCTTGAACCGCGCGGTGCCTGCGTCACGGCACTTCTGGATATAATCCCAGTCGAGCGTCTCGGTCTGCCAGTTTTCCAGCGTCAGCTTGGCCAGCAGCTCGGTCGGCGTCGGGCCGCCCTCGGGCGCATCGAGGTCGAAGCCGGCCATGACCGGGATGTTGATGATCTTGCCGCCCAGACGCGCTTCGGCTTCGCTAAGTTCTTCGGCGTTGAGCGGGCGAAGCGCGTTGTTCTCGTCGCGCCGTCCGACCGTCACACCGACGATCGTCATGCCGGCCCGCTTTGCTTCGTCGAGAAGGCCGGTTGCATATCCGCGACCGAACAATTCGCCGAAGAGAACGAAAACGTCGCCCTTACGAAAGACGGTGTTCTCTGCGAGGCGATTTACTGCGACTGGGTTCTTCATGCTGTCAGCTCTTTAGTCAAATTGGTCTTCGAGTCGTCACTCGGAAAGGGTGTCGACAGTCTCATGACCGGAATGGCACGGAATAGGAAGTCATATTAAGTGACTGTACATTTCAAAGCGTGAACAACGCCTAAGTTAGCGTGCATGAAAAGGGCGATGGCTGCGACAAATCTCGCCGCAGCCACATTGGCTTATCTCGGCAGCGCATAGGCGATCACGTAATCGCCCGGTGTCGTCCCGACCGACCCATGACCACCGGCAACGATGACGACGAACTGGCGACCGTCCTCCACCGCATATGTCATCGGCGTCGCCTGCCCGCCCGCCGGCAACCGGGCTTCCCAAAGCTGCCGGCCATTGGTCAGGTTATAGGCTCGCAGGTAATCATCCACAGCTGCACCGAGGAAAGCGACGCCGCCCTTGGTGATCATCGGCCCGCCGATCCCCGGCACGCCCACCTTGAACGGCAGGGGCAGAGGCGTCATGTCCATGACGGTGCCGTTGCGATGCTTGTAGGCGATCTCTCCGGTGCGCAGGTCGGCACCGGCAACATAACCCCATGGCGGCGCCTGGCAGGGGATTTTCAGCGGTCCGAGGAACGGCCCCATGAACACGCCATAGGGTGCGCCGTCATTGCGATTCAGCCCCTGCTCCGATCCCTTTTCGTCCTGCCCCTTCGGCGGAATGTCGGCACGCGGCACCAGTTTCGAAGTAAAAGCGAGGTAGGTCGGCATGCCGAACATCACCATCCGCTCGGGATCGACCGCGACCGAACCCCAGTTGAACGTTCCGAAATTACCGGGATAGACGATCGTGCCGTTGAGCGACGGCGGAGTGTACTGTCCCTCATAGTTCATCTGCTCCAGCCGGATGCGGCACACCATCTGGTCGAACATGGTGACGCCCCACATGTCCCGGCCTTCCAGCGTGCGCGGCCGGAAATTCAGCGCCGAGATCGGCTGTGTCGGCGAAGCGTGATCCTCGAGGATCGTGCCGCCCGGCGCCGGCTGCTCGGTGACGGGAATGATCGGCTCGCCGCTGCGACGGTCGAGCACATAAATATCACCCTGCTTGGTGGGGCCGACCAGCGCCGGAACGACGGTATTGTCCGGCTTGGTGATATTGATCAGCACCGGCTGGGCCGGCACGTCCATGTCCCACAAATCGTGATGCACCGTCTGGCGCACCCACTTGTCTGCACCGGTATTGATGTCCAGCGCCACGATCGACGACGAGTATTTCTCGACGTTTTCCGAACGGCCCATGCCGAGCTGGTCCGGCACCTGGTTGCCGAGCGGGATGTAGACGAGACCGAGTTCCTCATCGACCGAGAAGACCGACCAGCTGTTCGGCGAGTTGGTCGTATAGGTCTGCCCTTCCGGCAGCGGCTGGGTCTGGCCCGGATTGCCCGAATCCCAGTTCCATATCAGTTGCCCGGAATTGACGTCGAAGGCGCGGATGACGCCCGACTGCTCCTCAGTCGAATAATTGTCGTTGACCGCCCCGCCGATGATGATCTTGTTGCCAACGATCGCCGGCGGCGATGTGGAATAATAGTAGCCGGCGGGATTGTATTTCATGCCCTTTTCGAGATGCAACGTGCCGCCCTCTGCAAAGGATGCGCAGACCTCCCCGTTCTTCGCATCGAGAGCGATCAGCCGTGCATCCGCAGTCGGCAGGTAAACACGCTCGGCGCATGGCGCCCCAGCTTGCGCGGCCTGATCCCGGTAATAGCTGACGCCACGGCAGGTCTGATGCTGCCGGTCGGGATTCATCCCCGAATTGGCGTCGTATTTCCAGATCTGTTTGCCGGTCGCCGCATCGAGCGCGATCGCCAGATTGTGCGGCGTGCAAAGATAAAGGGCGTTGCCGATTTTCAGCGGCGTCACCTGATAGGTCGTCTCACCGACATCGTCTGGCCGTTTCACGTCGCCGGTCTGGTAACGCCAGACCTCCTGCAGTGAGCCGACATTGTCGACATTGATCTGGTCGAGCGGCGAATAACGCTGACCATAGGGCGTGCGGCCATATTGATGCCATTCGCCATCCGGCACATTGCCGCCGAGCACAGGCGCTGCCGCAACCTTTTCTTCCGGCAGATCGCCGCTCTGGCCGAGTGGATCGAAGAACATCGAGACGACTGCAATGACGACAGCAGCCAATACCGCAAGAGCAAGCGGCTTGGCGCTTGCGCCATAACGTGCGCCCGTCGGGCTGATGAAGCCGAGCGGACGGCGGATCCACGGCGTGAGCAGCCACATGCCCAGCAGAATGATCACTCCGCCGCGCGGGCCGAGCTGCCACCAGTCGAAGCCGACCTCCCATATCGCCCAGACGAGCGAGGCAACGACGATCACTGCATAGACATGCAGCGCCAGAAGCTTGCGGGCGATGAGAAGCACCGCGACGATGAGGAAGCCAAGTCCGCAGAGAAGATAATAGGCGCTTCCGCCGAGTGAAAGCAGGTATGCCCCGCCGCCTGCAAGCGCGATCCCCATCAGCGCGATGATGATTGCCGTGATCCGAATAGCCATGAGCACCCTCGTCATGTCTCGATAAAGCGGCAGAAGGCCCTCTGTCCGCCCGCGCCCTGGACCTGACCCTCCGGTGAATATCCGAACCGGCCCCGCGCAAAAGGTAAATTAGGAGGAACAGTTGGAAAGGACAGAGGTTGGAACACTCAATGCGAGAGGATTGTACCAATCATCGCGAACAGATCGGAACTGCCGCCTTGAAAACCTCATGGCCCCCCTATGTCTTTTCTTGAAGTGAGGGAGTTTTCAGACAGCATGCCCTATGAACTTTATTATTGGGACGGCATTCAGGGACGAGGAGAATTTGTCCGTCTGGCCCTCGAGGAGGCCGGCGCCAAATATATCGACAAGTGCCGCAGCTCGACCGGCACGCAGGCGATGATGGAGTTTCTCAAGGGAAGCCACGGCCATGACCAGACGCCTTTCGCCCCACCCTTCCTGAAGGATGGCGAATTGGTCATCTCGCATGTCGCCAATATCCTGTTATATCTCGGCCCGAAGCTCGGGCTTGTTGCTGACGACGAAAAGAGCCGCCTGATCACGAACGGGCTGCAGCTGACGATCACGGATTTCATTGCAGAAATCCATGATACGCACCATCCGATCAGCACCGGCGACTATTACGAGGACCAGAAGGCGGAAGCCAAGGCCCGTTCAACCGCCTTCATCAGGGATCGCATCCCGAAATTCCTCGGCTATTTCGAACGGATGCTTCCCACCAATCCGGCAGGCAAAGGCTTCATCGTCGGACATGGCCTCACCTATGTCGACCTGTCACTGTTTCAGGTAATGGAAGGCCTGCACTACGCATTTCCAAAGGCGATGGGGGCTGCGGAGAACGACTATCCGCACCTATCTGCTCTTCGTGACCGGGTCGCCGAACGTCCGTCCATTGCGGCCTATTTGAAATCCGAACGTCGCCTTCCCTTCAGCGAGTCCGGAATTTTCCGTCATTATCCCGAACTCGACCTGACGAGCTGATTCTATTCGATGACCGCGCAGGCAAGGCGCTTGCCGGCGTTGCCGGAAGGTTGGCCGGAATAATCGTCGGGTCCGGCATGGATCATCAGCGCCCTGCCCTTGATGGCACTGTCACCATCTTCCAGCGTAACACCCGTATTGAACACATGCGCCCTGAGCGTGCCGTCGGCCGGCACATACTGGTTCGGCATGTCGCCGGCATGCTGGCCGTTTGCGGCAAGATAGCCGTGTTCCTTATTCGTGGGGTTGAAATGACCGCCTGCCGATTCATGGCCGGTCGTATGATCGCAGGTCCCTGTCTGATGCACGTGGAAGGCAACCCACTGACCTGCCGGCAATCCGCTGATTTCGGCAGCGATCATTACGCCGGCTTTCGTACCGGTAAGGTCCGCTTTGCCGATCTCCTTGCCATCTGCGCCGATAAATCTGGCCGTTGCCTTCGAAGCATCCTGGCTCATTGCCATGCTCGGCAGGGTGATGGCGGCAGCTGCGAAAGCTGCAGTCAGCAGATATTTCATGGTTTCCTCCTGGTTTTATGCGGCGGGCCGTCAGCCCGTCTCTTCCCCCAGTTCCTGCAGGATCTGGTGGCGAGCGCGATTGAGCCGGCTCTTGACGGTACCGACCGCGCAGTCGCAGATTACTGCCGTCGCTTCGTAGCTTTCTCCCAGGATCGCCACCAGCGTCAGCACTTCGCGGTAATGCGGTGGAAGCTTCTGCAACGCACGCTGCACTTCACGCGCCCGCGCCGCCATTTCCTGTGAAGCCGCGATCGGCGTGTCGCCCGACACATTCTCCTCGATCCCCGGCGCCTCGCGCCCGAGAATTTTGGATCGTGTATAGAAGGTGTTGCGCATGATCGTGAAAAGCCACGACTTGAGCCTGGTACCACGCTCGAACTTGTCGAGATTGGCGAGCGCCTTCATCAGGGTTTCCTGCACCAGATCATCCGCATCCGAGGGGTTGCGGCAGAAGGTGCGGGCAAATGCGCGAAGAGCCGGTATAAGCCTGACAATATCTTGACGAGCAGGGTCACCGTTCAACTGTGAGTCAGACACCGTTGCCTACCTCTCCTTACTCATCAGGGCTGAATTGACGGGTGGCAAACGCATGCATTCGCCTTTTGGTTCCGAAAACTCGGGACCTGTTTTGCCGTGGCGGAACAAAGCCCACCCGCCGCCCGTTTTTATCTTCGGGACCATTCAAGCACAGGAGACGAGATCATGGGCATGAACAACGGCTCACCGAACACGACATCGCGCGACGATAGCCAGAAGCGGGTCGAGAAATCCGCACGCGAGAAAGGAAATAAGCAGGATCTGGAGGAGCAGCTGAACGAAGGGCTGGAAGACACCTTCCCGGCAAGCGATCCGGTTGCCACCAGTACGACGTCCATTCCGGCCGGCACGCCAAAGCCGCCGAAACATTGAGACAGGGCATGCCCTGAACGGGCGGGCGGCACCGCAAGCCGCCCATTATTTTCGTTTGTATTCATCTGTGACATTTTCGGGATTTTGGGACGACCGGTCTTGCTGTATGGAAGTCTGCTATAAACTTCACATCTGGATATCGGTTGCCGGGTCTGCGTGCGGCGCCTCTGAACCTAGGGGTCGGAATGGCGAAGGAAAATGCTCAGGTCGATGAGCGCGAGGCAAGAATGGGACGCCGCGTCAATGGCAAGGTCTCAAGCCTTTTGACGGAGATCGAGAAGGAAGACATTCCCGATCGACTGCTTGACCTCGCCCGACAGCTGCAGACTGCGCTTAACGACAAGCTCGCACGATAAGCCTTTTCGGACAGACCACCTCCCTCTTTGTCCGCAACCGTACAGACGCGGAACTAACGCCGTCTTCCCGCAGTTAGATCGCCGCAATGTCAATCGGACAATCGATAGGGAGAACCAAGATGGCGACGTCAAAGACGCTGGACGACCTTTTCTACGAAACCCTCAAGGACATTTATTACGCTGAGCGGCAGATCGTGAAGGCGCTGCCGAAAATGGCGCGTGGCGCTCAGGACCCTAAACTGAAGGCTGCTTTCCAGACCCACAGGGAAGAAACCGAGGGTCAGATCGAGCGGCTGAAACAGATTTTCGAAACCCTCGGCAAACGCGCCCAGGGCAAGACCTGCGATGCGATCGAAGGCATATTGTCGGAAGGCGAGGAAATTCTGGACGAATTCAAGGGCACGCCCGCTCTCGATGCCGGCCTTCTTGCCGCCGCCCAGGCGGTCGAACACTACGAGATCAGCCGATATGGCACACTTCGTGCGTGGGCTCTGCAGTTGGGCATGAAGGATGTTGCAAAGCTGCTCGATGAAACGCTGCAGGAAGAATCCAGCACTGACGAACTGCTGACCAATCTCGCCGAAGGCGCCGTCAACGCAGCAGCGAAGAAAGCCGCGTGACGAGACAAATGCTTGAAAAAGCAAAGCCCGGATCACTCCGGGCTTTGCTTGGTTCAACGATAAGCAACCGGTCCTATCCCGGTACCGGGGGGCTGCATCACGGCGGCAATGTCGATTGGCAGCATATTCCCGTTAAGGGCCTGGCATCTGAAGATACGGCCATCGCGTCTGCCACGCGTTGCGAGGTGAGTTCGGGCCGCATCAAGCGCTAATTCGTAACTGTGATAGAATGACGCGGATTGAACGCCATCGATGACATAGACCCATCCGGTCGCATGAGGCATTATATCGCAGTAGTTGTGCATGACGATCATCTCCTTCCCGATAACGGAACCGAGCAACAGCGCAAAGGTTCCAGCATTTCGGGAAGAATTCGACTGATGGATTGCAATGTCTTCACGCGACATTGCAGTTTTTAACATTTCCTCGGAACTTTTTTGCAGTGCATGAGTTTTTCGATTTGGGCAATGGAGACGATGATGGCGGCTTCTCAGGAAAACTGGATCAAGCACAGAGCGTATCAATTGTGGGAGCAGGAGGGGTATCCTTCCGGCAAGGACATGGAGCACTGGGAGCGGGCAAAGCTGGAATATGCAACGCTCAAGCCCACGGCAGGGGAGACTGACGCGCCGAAGAATGGCGCCGCGGTAAAGGCTCCGAAGGCAGCAGAAGCTAAACCGGCCAAGGCAGGCCCGGCAAAGACGACAGCCACGAAAACGACCAAGACTGCCGCCCCCAAAGCGGAAAAGAAGACGGACAAGCCTACGACGGCCGCTAAGGCCGACGCCAAAGCTAAGGTTCCGGCTGCCGCTGCTGCGGTAAAACCGGAGCAAACCAAGAAGCGTCCCAAGAAAGCGGACGCCGAATAGGCTCTAACGTCAGAGCCAATTTTAAACACCGGAATGATGCAGTAACCGGCGACCCTGTCGCCGGGCAATTCTTTTTGTATTTTTATGGGATGAGGATATGGGCTCGAAAACCGGCACGAATGCAACTCCCCGACATTCATGCAACCGGCCAAGCAACCGGTTTGTTCGCCAGAGCCTGGGACCGTTCGCCGGAACTATCCGGTCTCAAATGCGAAAACCGGCACATTTTGACAAATCGCAACGCGATCACGCGATCTTGCAGGACACGAGCCGATGAGTGCTTATGTTTCGATCGACACACATAATACCCTCTATCCCCGGCGGCGAAATCGAGTAGGCTTTGATTCTGTCGCGGCCCAGGGGGAAAGTGCCAAGATGAAGATATTGTCGGTCACGTCGGAGATCTATCCGCTGATCAAGACCGGCGGACTGGCAGACGTAACCGGTTCGCTTCCCAAGGCGCTTGCACCGCTCGGGATCGAAACCACATCGCTCATTCCCGGTTATCCAAAGGTGATGAAACAGCTTGGCCAATCGACCACGCTGATGGAATTCGAAGACCTTCTCGGCGAGAAGGCAACGCTTAGACACGGCTCGGTCGAAGGTCTCGATCTTCTGGTGCTCGATGCCCCTGCCCTCTACGACCGCCCCGGCGGCCCCTATGTCGATCAATTCGGCAAGGATCACGCGGACAACTGGAAGCGGTTTGCCGTCCTTTCACTCGCCGCAGCCGAGATCGCCGCAGGCGCATTGCCCGGCTGGGTTCCCGACCTCGTCCATACCCATGACTGGCAGTCGGCAATGACTTCGGTTTACATGCGCCAGAACGGCTGCAGCACCCCGGTTGTCATCACCATTCACAACATCGCCTTTCAGGGGCAATATTCCGCCGATCTGCTACCTTGGCTTGGACTGCCGCCGGAAGCCTATTCCATCGACCAGCTGGAATATTTCGGTGATATCAGCTTCCTGAAAGGTGGGCTGCAGACGGCCGATGTGATCACCACAGTCAGCCCGACCTATGCCCGCGAAATCCTGACACCGCGTTTCGGCATGGGCCTCAACGGCGTGCTCAACGAACGAGTGGAAGTGTTGCGCGGCATCGTCAACGGCATCGATCTTGATGTCTGGGATCCGGCTACCGACGAATTCCTGCCTCAGACCTTCGACATAGCCACCCTGCGCCGCAAGCGTGACAACAGGCAGCCGCTTCTCAACCGTTTCGGCCTCGATCCTGACGACAGGGGACCGATCTTTGCCGCGATCAGCCGTATGACGTGGCAGAAGGGCATCGACATGCTGGCCGAGACGGCGGACGAGGTGATCCACAACGGCGGCAGGGTCATTATCGTTGGTGAGGGTGACCACGACATCGAACAGGCACTGCTGGAAACGGCAGCACGTTATCCCGGTCGCATGGCAGTCCATATCGGTTATGACGAACCGACCGCGCATCTCGTCCAGGGCGGCGCGGACGCGATCGTTCAGCCCTCGCGTTTCGAACCTTGCGGCCTGACCCAGCTATACGCCCTGCGTTACGGCTGCGTACCCGTCGTCTCGCGCACCGGCGGACTTTCGGAAACCATCATCGATGCCAATGACGCGGCCATGTCCGCGCGCGTGGCAACCGGCTTCCAGTTCCATCCGGTAACGACCAACGGCCTGCGGCTGGCGCTCAGGCGTGCACTCCATGCTTACGAGCAGCCAAAGATGTGGGCGCGGCTGCAGAACCAGGGCATGAAGACGAAATTCTCCTGGGAGCGCAGCGGCCAGCAATATGCCGCCGTCTACCGCAGCCTCGTCCAGAAAGCCTCGCCGAACACAGGCCTGCGACGCCTGAAATTCTGGTGAGATCGGGCCGGGCGGAAAAGCTTACCGCTTCAGAAACCAGCCCATCCACCGCAAAAGATGCGGCAGGATACCGAAATACATGGTCGGAACGATCAAGACGGTGGCGATGAACATCTTCAACAGGAACGGGATGTCGGCGAGCCACGGGAAGAGGAAATAGACATAGAATGATGCGGTGGGAAAGATCCCCATCCAGATGACGAAGGCCATGCGCCAGCGTGTCGGCGGCTTGGGCGGAAGGGCGAGACCCGTTGCCGAAAACCACAGATCCTCGGTATTGAAGATGCGGTATTCCGGCTGATGGTCTGAAACCTGTTTCAGCCGCTCGTGCCATTCATGCGAAACGTCGGACTGGCGCCATTCATCAAGATCCGCCTGTGTGGCGAAAACCTGGACGATATGGAATTCCTCGCCTTCGACCCGCGGCGGGATCAATGTCGAAAATCTGTAACCCTTCGACTTCGACGAAGCTTCCAGCATGCCACGCGCAAGCTCTTCATACTGCGTCTCGTAACCGACATTGGCGCGCCGATGGACGATACGCGTCACCTGGGACATCTGGCCTGATCCTTGTTGAGAGGCCAGATCCGGGAGGGGTTACGCTCCATGGAGCGGAAAAAGGAAATGGCGCGGTAGGGTGTTCGACTGCTAGGAAAGCAGGAAGCCCTTGTCAACCGGACAAGGGCTCAACCCGTGCGCAAGGCTTCAAGGCCGCCTGAACAGGGCCAGGCTTCGACCTTCCAGTTCGAAATCCTTTTCCTTGGTGATCGTAAGCCCGCGTTTGGCGCTGTCGGATGTGGTCAGTTCCAGCACCCAGCCGCCCTCCCCGAACTGGGGGATACGGAAGGGGACGTTGCCTTCGAACGGATTGCACAAGAGAAGTACGTCGTGCCAGACGCCTTCTTCTTCCTGCAGGTCGCCGCGGCCGATATAGACCCCGAGCGTTGTTCCCTCGTCCCATTGGTCCGGCTGCTGGAAACCGCCGCCGGCATTGAACCACTTGATATCCATGCCGTCGCGCCAGTTCTCGCGGCGCAGGAGCGGCTGCTCGGCCCTGAGCTTGATCACCTGGCGGGTGAACTCGCGCAGTTCCTCGCAGGTTTCCGGCAGGTCGTCCCAATGGACCCAGGAAATCTCGCTGTCCTGCGCATAACCATTGTTGTTGCCCATCTGGCTGCGGCCGAACTCGTCACCTGCAAGCAGCATCGGCGTGCCGTGGGAGAAGAACAGCGTGGCGAGAAAATTGCGCTTCTGCCGGTCGCGCACGGCATTGATGCCTTCGTCCTCGGTCGGCCCCTCGGCGCCGTAATTGTAGGACCGGTTGTCGTTATGGCCGTCGTTATTGTCCTCGCCGTTGGCCTCGTTGTGCTTCTCGTTATAGGAGACGAGGTCGTTCAGCGTGAACCCGTCATGAGCCGTGATGAAGTTGACGCTCGCCCACGGCCGGCGGCCGCGCTGGTCGTATAGATCGCCCGAGCCGAGCAGGCGTGCGGCGAAATCTGTCGAGACATTGTCGCCCTTCCAGTATTCGCGCACCGTGTCGCGATATTTGTCGTTCCATTCGGCCCAGCCGGGCGGAAAGCCGCCGACCTGATAACCGCCCGGACCGATGTCCCATGGCTCGCCGATCAGCTTCAGCTTGGAGAGAACCGGATCCTGCGTCATCGCGTCGAAAAAGCCGCCGCGCTGGTCGAACCCTTCCGGCTCGCGGCCCAGAATGGTGCCGAGATCGAAGCGGAAACCATCGACATGCATGTGTTCGGCCCAGTAGCGCAGGCTGTCCATCACCATCTGCAGCACGCGCGGATGGGAGGTGTTCACCGTGTTCCCGGTGCCGGTGTCGTTGATGTAATAACGGTGATTATCCGGCAGCGTGCGATAATAGGAGAAGTTGTCGATACCCTTGAACGACAGCGTCGGTCCAAGCTCGTTGCCTTCCGCCGTGTGGTTGTAGACCACGTCGAGAATGACCTCGATGCCGGCATCGTGGAAGGACCGCACCATATCGCGGAACCCCTGGATACCGCGCGGACCGTAATAACGTGACGCCGGCGCGAAAAAACCGAGCGAATTATAGCCCCAGAAGTTCTTCAGCCCCTTGTCGAGCAGGTGCTGGTCGTCGGGGAACCAGTGGACCGGCAGAAGCTCGACCGAGGTAATGCCAAGGCTCTTGATATAATCGACGGAAGCCTTGTGGCCCATACCCTCGAACGTGCCGCGCAACTCCTTCGGCAACGCCGAATTGAGCTGGGTAAAACCTTTCACATGGGTCTCGTAGACAACGGCCTTCGGCCAGGGGACATTGGGACGGTTCTGGTCCTGCCAGTCGAATGCATAAGGATCGATCACCTTGGCCTTCGGCGTGAATGGCGCGCTGTCGCGCGTATCGAAGGTGAGGTCCTTGTCCTCGTGAAGGAGATCATAGGCGAAATGCGCCTCGTTCCACTCGATATCGCCGACAAGCTCGCGAGCGTATGGGTCGATCAGAAGCTTGCTCGGGTTGAAACGATGGCCGGCCTCCGGCTCGAACGGACCATGGACGCGAAACCCGTATAGCGCACCAGGCTTCAGCCCAGGCACATAACCGTGCCAGATTTCGTGCGTATATTCCGGCAGGTCGAGCTTGGCGATTTCGATCTTTCCGCTCGGATCATACATGCACAGCTCCACCCGTGTCGCATGGGCCGAGAAGATTGCAAAATTGACGCCCTCACCATCGAAATTGGCGCCGAGCCGTGTCCAGTCGCCGGATTCGATCGTGAACTGATTGCTCTTCATGTCCATGCAACGCCCCTTTGTGGTAAGATCGCCATCGAGAAAATCTGCCCTACAATCGTGCAGCGCGGCATTTGGTTCCGCCTTCGTTTGCGCGGAACGAGATCGGCGCCAGGATCGTTCTCCGCTTCGCGTCCCGTCTATCTTTCACGCTGCGACAGGAGGGTAAAAATATGACATCTCTGACACCACAGGAACTCGAAGGTCGGCTCAACGCTCATCGAGAACTGATGATCGAAATGCTGGCAGCCATGATCGGTGGCGAAGTGACAATCACGACATTCCTCAAGAAGCTGCGCGATGACGCGACCTTCAAGGATAACGAGGAAGATCCAGGCGTGATGCCGGACAGCGCTTTCGCGATCGAAAACGCCTCCGCCCGTGAAATTCGCGCCATACTGGAAGCCGCGCGGGCGCGGGCTTCCGCGAGCTAGATACCATGTCGGCATCGTGTTTCAGCACATTTTAATATTTGTGGCCGTCCTGCCATCTTTATGGCAATTTCATGGAACTAGAATGGCAACAGCACGTTCTTGGTCCAGAGTTCGATGGAGGCGACCATGGTCAGGGAATGGTTTGAAGTTGCAGGTTTCGCGCTGGTCATTGCTGCCTGCTACATGTTCGTTATTCCGGTTTGAAGTTTCCCGAGGAGGGGAATGAGGCTTCGACAAAAGAGGCCCCAAGCTCTCGTGGCCTAGTGGCCGCGGGAGCATTATGCTTGAGGCGAAAGGCCATCCAGAACAGCCTCGCGATCCATTGCCGGATGTAAAATTGTGGGAACGTTTCTCCGCCCGGGCTTGTTAGCCCACGTGACAGGTCGCCAGTTGTTATCGCGAGCGACTGATACGGGAGACTGCCATGCTGCACTTATTCAGAATGCTCAGGAACCGTTTTCTGACCCGGCGGGAACAGTCGACATTCCATGTCGCCCGCCCGCAAGATCTTCAGGTCGTGGTTCCGGAAGCCGTTGCGCTTCCGCTTCCCAAGACACCGCGTGAAGAAATCAGCGTGCCCGCATCAATCAACGGACGCGACCTGTCGACCGGCAGGCTCTAGAGACTGACGAGCCACCGCTCATCTCAAGAAGAACAATCCCAAAAGGAGCTTATCATGGCGAATATCGATTCCGCCAATATCCTCATCTTGGCCACCGATGGCTACGAACGTTCGGAACTGCGCGTGCCTTACGACGAGCTGAAAAAGCGCGGAGCCAAAGTGAAAATCGCCTCGATCAAATCCGGCGAGATCAGGAGCTGGGACGAGAAAGACTGGGGCGACAGTGTGACCGTCGATCTCGATGTCAAGGAAGCGAAGGTGGAGGATTTTGACGCGCTCGTTCTGCCCGGTGGCCAGATCAACCCGGATGTCCTGCGCAAGAACGAGGACGCCGTACAGCTGGTTCGCGATTTCATCAGCCGCGGCAAACCGGTAGCCGCTATCTGCCATGGTCCATGGCTGCTGGTCGAGGCCGATGCCCTGCGCGGACGCAAGGCAACCTCCTATGCCTCTATCCGCACCGACCTGCGCAATGCCGGCGCCAACTGGAAGGATGAAGCCGTCGTGGTCGACAGCGGCATCATCACATCGCGCTCGCCAAAAGACCTCGCAGCCTTCGTCGACAAGATCGTCGAGGAAGTGGAAGAAGGCCTGCACCAGCGCCGCGCTGCCTGATTGCCCTACTTCGATCTGGTGGAGGCCCCTCATCCGGCTGCTGCCACCTTCTCCCCGCTTGCGGGGGGAAGGAACATGCCGCACCGGCGCCGGCTCTCCCTACCGCCGATATCAGGAACGTCATTTCGCCACGCGCGGGGAGAGAGCGAGGGGCAACTGGACGAGCGCAAGAGCTTCACTGCAATCCAGCACCACCCGGCCTTACCCTTCCTTCAAAAATGCCAGTAAACGCGCCTCGTTCATCCGCAATCCGCGCGGAGACTTGGATGTTTTCCCCGTCTCCATGATCCGACGCAATGGCGCATCATCCTCGGCAAGATCGAGAATGCTCGGATGGATATAGCTTGAGCGGCAGACGGCGGGCGTGTTCTGCAGCGCATCCGAAGCGGCTTTGGTCAACGCCTTTATCTTCGGCCGCTTGCCCTCTTCCTCCACGATCGTCCATGCCGTCATGAAGGCAGCCAAGCTGCCACCCCAGGTGCGAAAGGTCTTGGCCGAAACCGGAAAGCCGGCAGCCTTGGCGAGATAGGCATTGAGCCTGCCGGAATCGACCGGGCGGGCGGTGCCGTGCTCGTCTGGAAATGAAAACAGCTGGCGACCGGGAAGGTCGGCGATCTCTTCAAGAATACGCTGCAGTCGTGGATGTTTGAGCGTGTGCTGCACGCGCTTGCCGCCCTTGGCCGTGAATTTCAAAAGCACACCGTCGCCGGACAGGATCATGTGACGTTTCAGAAGCGTCGTTGCCCCATAGGTACGGTTTTCCTTGGCATAGGCTTTGTTGCCGACGCGCAGATGCGTCACATCCATCAGCGCCACGAGGGCGGCCAGCACGCAATCGGACTTGTCGAGACCGAGCGCAAGATCGCGCTTCACCTTGCGGCGAATGCGCGGCAAAGCCTCACCGAACCGGGCCAACTGATCGAACTTCTGCTCGCTGCGAAAGCTCTGCCAGTCGGCATGATACCGATACTGCTTTCGCCCCCGGGAATCGTAACCCGTCGCCTGCAGATGTCCCTGCGGATCCATGCAGATCCAGACATTGTCATAGGCCGGAGGAAGCCCCAGCGCCGAGATACGGAGCCGGTCGTCTTCATCAGTCAGAAGCAATCCGTCCGGCAGCTTGTAGCAAAAGCCCTTGCCACGCTTTAATCGGCGAATGCCCGGCTCCGTATCGCTGACATAGGTAAGCCCGATGGCTTTGAGCGAAGCGGCGTCGATTTCGATTGTTTTGAGCGACAGATCCATGAGCGCTAAAACGACGCGAACCACGCTTCGTTCCTGCGCGAACCGATCAAATCACGTCGAACTACATTGCCAGACTGCGCCGCTCGTCGACGGCATCGTCGCGCTCCAGATTGGCGCGCGGCGCCACAAGTCTCCAGACAAGGCCTTCCGGGCGGAATTCGACATCCACCTGACCGCCAAAGGCAGCAACTGCGTGGCGCTGGATGATGGTCGTTCCAAACCCCTTGCGGGAAGGCTCGCTAACCAGCGGCCCACCGCTTTCTTCCCAGACAAGCCTGATCTTCGGCTCGCCGTCATCGTCGGGAGCGACATCGTCCCACGAAATCCGTACACGCCCATGCGGCACCGACAGTGCGCCATATTTGACCGAATTGGTCGCCAGCTCGTGCAGCACGAGGCCGAGATTCTGGACCGCCTCGGCCTTGAGCATGAAATCCTCGCCCGACACCAGAAGCCGGTCCCCGGCCTCGAAGGTCGAAAGATGAATCTCGATGACGCGCATCAGCCGCACACCGGCCCATTGCTCCTTGGCCAGCGCCTCGATGGATTTTCCAAGCCCGTGCAGGCGTGTGCTGATCGCCTTCTGGAATTCCGGCATGGTCGTGTCCTGACGGCCGAGCTGGCGCATCATCGCCTGCACCAGCGTCAGGATATTCTTCGTGCGATGCACCAGTTCATGCAGGATGAGATGGATACGGTCTTCGGCCTCGCTACGGTCGAAGGACGCATTCGACAGCGCGACCGCCACCTGATTGGCCTCGGTGATACGCGTCTCGACCGGCGAGACGATCTCACCCTTGCCGATCCTGTCCGCCATGTCGGCGATCTGCCGGATCGGCGTGCGAAGCTGACGGGCAATCGTATAGGCAAACAGAACCGCCAGCGTGAGAAAGATCACGCCCCCCGCGACCAGTTGCTTGAAGGTGGTGATGATGCCTTCCTGCGCCGAGGCGATCGGCCCCCAGACGACGGCCTTCCATGTCCAGCCGGTGATCTGGGCATAGCCGTACATCTGCCTCTCATCACCTTCGACATCTTCGATCGTGCCCTTGAAGCCGGTCATCAACCTCAGCGTATCGGGATCGAACGGCTTGCCGGATGCTATTCTGGCGGCCCCACCAGAAGCCACGACCTGCCCCTGTCCGTCGATGACCGCAGCCGACCAGCCTGCAGGAAGTCCCTCGATGGAAATCAGTTTTTCCATGTCTTCGGCATTCTGCGTCATGATGATCGCAGAACCGGAATGCGAAAGCGCATCAGGCAGCGGCATTGCAACGTTGAACACCCACTTGTTGCTCGTCTTGCCGTAAAACACGCTGGAGACTTCGGTAATGCCGGATTTCAGCACCGATTCCAGTGCCGGCATGTTCGACATGCTGGGCAGCGGATCGCCGAAGGGCGAACGGGTGTTGAGCCGCTGCTGGCCATCCTTGTCGACGACGATGACATAAAGCGAATTGGAGCGCAGGCTGCGCTGGGTGCGGTCGTGGAAGGCTCTCAGGTCACCGGCTTCAAGCTCCGGCGAGGTAATCAGAAGGCGAAGCGTCGTCGCCATGTCCTGCAATTCCCGATCGACGGAGCGTGCAATCAGCTGCGCATCCTCGGCGGTCTCGTTGGCCAGTCCTTCGCGTTCCTGCCCCTCGAGTTGCAGGACAAGAAAACCGACAAAAGCCAGCAACGGCAAGGCGACGACAATCACCAGCGCCATCAGATAGGCGCCGATCGAGGCTGTGGGGAAAAGACGCGAAAACTTAAACATTCCGCTATCTTAAGCCAATAATAAAGCTGCAGGCAGAAGCCCGCCCGCTGTCACTGATCATCAGTCGTCCCGCCCTACGCTAATACATCTTAGCCAAAACGGTTCTAACTGCTTTTGCAGATCGCGCCAACATGTGTTTGGAACAACTGAGCTGTGCGTTGCCCCACAATGTTGCGAAAACGTGTCTGCCGTATCGTTTCGGGACAATCGACAAATGTGTGGAACTTAGCCTGCCCGACGAAGATCAGCCGATCCGCTGCCCGCTTTGGGGATCGAAAACCACTGCCTTGTCGAGATTGAAGACGAAGCGGAATGCCTGGCCGGGTTCGACAACGGTTTCCGCGCGGGCGCGACCGGTAAACGTCGTGCCGTCGAGTTTGCCGGTGACGAACGTATCCGATCCGGTCGGTTCGACGATGGTGACCTCCGCATCGATCTGCGCACTGGCCAAGGCAGCGGCATCGGCAGAGCCTTCGTCGGAAATCGCCTCAGGGCGTAGACCGACGATGACCTCCTTCCCCTCGGCGAGCGGTGTCGTGACCGAAGGCGGAACCCTGACGGTCACGCCCTGGCCACCGGCGCCGAACAGCTGGATACCGCCTGAAACCGCCCTGCCCTTCAGCATGTTCATCGCCGGCGATCCCATGAAATCCGCGACGAAGAGATTGGCCGGACGGTTGTAGATTTCTGCCGGCGTGCCGACCTGCTGGACGATGCCTTCCTTCAGCACGACGATCTTGGTGGCGAGCGTCATCGCCTCGATCTGATCGTGGGTGACGTAAACGATCGTCGCATGGGTATTCTGGTGCAGCGCCTTGATCTCGGCACGCACTTCGACGCGCAGCTTTGCATCGAGGTTCGAAAGCGGCTCGTCGAACAGGAAGACGCGCGGCTTGCGCACCAAGGCACGCCCCATCGCGACACGCTGGCGCTGGCCGCCGGAAAGCTGGCTCGGGCGACGGGTCAGGAGATGCTCGATCTGCAGGGTTTTCGCCACCTGCGCCACAGCCTTTGCACGCTCGGCCTTGTCGACGCCGCGCATTTCCAGCGCAAAGGCGATGTTCTCTTCGACAGTCATGTTCGGATAAAGCGCATAGGACTGGAAGACCATTGCGATATCGCGCTTCGATGGGTGCAGGTCGGTCACCACTTGCCCATCGATAACGATGTCACCCGAGGACGGCGGCAAGAGGCCGGCGATGGCATTGAGCAACGTGGACTTGCCGCAGCCGGACGGGCCGACCAGCACGAGGAAGCCGCCCTTTTCCAGCTCGATATCGATACCCTTGAGGATCTCGACGCTGCCGATCTTCTTGCGGATGTTCTTGATCTGAAGAAAGCTCATGAAGATTTATCCCTTGACGGCGCCGGCCATCAGGCCGCGCACGAAATAGCGTCCGGCGACGACATAAACGAACAATGTCGGCAGCGCGGCAAAGACGGCCGCGGCCATGTCGACATTGTATTCCTTCACGCCGGTGGAAGACGAAACGAGGTTGTTGAGCGCCACTGTCATCGGCGAGGCTTCGCCGGACGAGAAGGAGACGCCGAACAGGAAGTCGTTCCAGATATTGGTGAACTGGTAGATGACCGTGACGACGATGATCGGCCCCGAACTGGGCAAAAGAATGCGCCAGAAGATCTTGAAGAAACCCGCACCGTCGATCATCGCGGCCTTCACCAGTTCGTCCGGAAAGGCTTCGTAATAATTGCGGAAAAACAGCGTGGTGAAGCCGAGACCGTAGATCACGTGGACCATGACGAGCCCGGTCGTCGAGTTCGACAGGCCCATCAGGCCGAGCAGCCGCGCCATCGGGATCAGCACCGCCTGGAAGGGGATGAAGCAGGCAAACAGCATCATGCCGAAAACGATCTTGTGGCCCGGAAACCGCCATTTGGTCAGCACGTAACCGTTGAGCGCGCCGAGCAGCGTCGAGATGATGACGGCCGGAACGACCATCTTGATCGAATTCCAGAAATAGCCCTTGATGCCGACGCAGGAGACCCCGATGCAGGCCTCACCCCAGGCTTTGGTCCAGGCGGCGATCGAAGGATCGGTCGGCAGCGCCAGCATGTCGCCGCCGCGGATTTCGTCGAGCGATTTGAGCGAAGTCGACAACATCACATAGAGCGGCAGCAGATAGACGATCGCAAGGATGATCAGCGCGGCATAGATGAAATAGCGTGTGAAACGCGCCGAGCCGGCGCTGATCGTTTCGGGTGCGGCGCTCATTGCTTCTTCTCCCGCAGTTCCGAATAGAGATATGGAACGATGATCGCGGTAATGCCCATCAGCATCATCACGGCGCTGGCCGAGCCGACATTCATCTGGTTTCGGTTGAACGTGTAGGAATACATGAAGGTGGACGGCAGCTCGGTGGCATTGCCCGGCCCGCCGCCGGTGAGCGCGATGACGAGGTCGTAGGACTTGATCGCCATATGTGCGAGCACGATGAAAGCCGAGAGGAATATCGGCCGCAGCAGCGGGATGATGATGCGGCGATAGATGGAAACAGTCGATGCGCCGTCGATCTGTGCCGCCTTGATGATCTCGCCGTCTATGCCGCGAAGGCCGGCCAGGAACATCGCCATGATGAAGCCGGACGCCTGCCACACACCGGCGATGACGACGGTGTAGATCGCCATGTTCGGGTTGACCAGCCAGTCGAAGGTAAAGCTCTCCCAGCCGAGATTGCGCATCGTGTGTTCCAGCCCGAGGCCGGGATTGAGGAACCATTTCCACGCCGTCCCGGTGACGACGAAGGAGAGCGCCATCGGATAAAGGAAGATCGGTCTGAGCACGCCCTCGGCGCGGATGCGCTGGTCCATCAGGATCGCGATGAACAGCCCGATTGCGGTGCAAAGCGCGATGTAGAGAATGCCGAAAATAGCGAGGTTCTGCATCGCCACATACCAGTTCGGCTGCGACCAGAGCCGGAAATAGGCATCGAACCCGCCCCATTTATAGACCGGCAGGATGCGCGATGTGGTGAAGGAGAGCGTGATCGTCCAGAGGATGAAGCCGTAGACGAAAATCAGTATGACGGCGAAGGACGGCGCCAGAACGAGTTTCGGCAGGCCGTTGCGCAGCGTGTCGCCTAAAGATTTCCGCGGCCGTTCGGGGGTAACCACCGGCATCGGTTCGATTGTCGTCATGGGGGTCTCCAATGGGGAGAGAAACATTGAAGGCATCCGGCGGGATACCCCCTCTGGCCTGCCAGCCATCTCCCCCACAAGGGGGGAGAAGACCTGTGACACCCGCATCGCTCGATTGAGGCGTAGAGGGTGCAGCCGGGTTAAGCCCCTCCCCGTTGTGGGGAGGGGTTTGGGCCGGGGTACTGTCTGCTACTTCGCCGCAGCAACCGCTTCCGGCAGACGCTTTAGCGCGGCATCGGTCGTGAGCTGACCATTGAGATGCTGGGTGATGACGTCGAGCATGGCTTCCTTGATGGCGGCCGGCTGGGCGTAGCCGTGAGCCAGCGAGCCCATCAGCGTGCCCTTGGATGAGGCTTCAGCCAGATCCTTCATGCCCTTCTTGGCGCAATCGTCGAATTCCGTATCCGGAATGTCGGTACGGGCCGGAACCGAACCCTTCACCTTGTTGAAGGCGATCTGGAAGGCCGGGTTTTCGACGGCGGACGCCATCTTCATCTGCGCGTCGGCGGCATCACCGCCCACATCGAACATCATGAACTGGTCGGCGTTGAACAGAACCGAGCCTTGCGTGCCGGGGAAGCGGATGCAGACGAAATCTTTGCCCGGCTCCTTCTTGGCGCGCAGCCATTCGCCCTTAGACCAGTCGCCCATTTCCTGCGCGCCAGCCTTGCCTTCGATGACGAGCGCCGTCGACAGGTTCCATTCGCGGCCGGAGAAGTTCGGGTCGAAATAGGTGCGAAGTTTCGACATGTCGTCGAAGACCTTCTTCATCGTGTCGCTGGAAAGTGCTTCCGGATCGGCTTCGAGCACCGCCTTCTTGTAGAAATCCGGGCCACCGCGGGAAAGAACCACGGCTTCCCAGAGCGTGCCATCCTGCCACGGAACGCCGCCATGGGCGAGCGGGACGATGCCGTTAGCCTTGAATTTGTCGAGCAGCGCGAACAGCTCGTCGATATTGGTCGGAACCTTGCCGCCCGCCTTGTCGAGTGCGGCCTTGTTCAGCCACAGCCAGTTGGTCGAGTGAATGTTGACCGGTGCGGCCACCCAGTGACCGTCATATTTGGAGAATTCCTGCAGAGCCGGCGGAATGACCTTGTCCCAGCCTTCCTTGGCGGCGAGATCGTCAAGGTTGGCGGCAACGCCCATTTCCGACCAGTCGCGCAGGTCGAAGCCGAGCAGCTGAACCGCAGTCGGCGGATCGCCTGCAGTGACGCGGGCGCGAAGTGCGGTCATGGCGGCGGAACCGGCACCACCAGCAACCGGCATATCCTTCCAGGTGACGCCTTCCTTGGCGAGGTTTTCCTTCAGCACGTTGAGTGCTGCAGCTTCACCGCCCGACGTCCACCAGTGCAGGACTTCGACTTCAGCGGCCTTGGCGGCACCGGCTGTCATCGCGATCAACGCGGCACCGGCGGCCAGTTTTGTAATGGCACGAATATTCATTGATGATCTCCTCCAAATCCGGGCTCCTCTCCGGATAGGCAATTTATAACGTTATAACCCGAGCAAGTGTCAACCCATGGATGAAGGTTTTCGAATTGCTCGTGATCAATTTTTTAAAGTATTGATCCGGCTCGACAAATATCGATTTTCAGAGGAATGTTCGTCCACTTGAAAGAAAATTCTGGAAATCGTCACGGAATTTGCAACGATATATATGGAGCTCCGGCAGCGGTTAAGCCGCCGGATGGAGGATGAGACATGCCGCTGGACGATGCAGAGGACGGACGCCAACCGAACACGGCTGGCTCTTCGACTTCAACTCCCGGCCCCCACCGAAAGCCGACGCTGAAGACGATCGCCGAATTGACCGGGCTTGCGGTGACCACCGTGTCGCGCGCTCTGGGCGACGATCCGCTGATTGCCCGAGAAACCCGCCAGCGTGTTCAGGCAGCGGCAGCCCAGGTCGGTTACCTGCCCGATCGGGCCGCTCAGCGCCTGCGCACCGGCCGCACCAACGTCATCAGCCTCGTTCTGGATCCGCATGAGGAAATCCTCGGCTACGGCACATCGATGATCAGGGGCATGACGGCGACATTGCGCGGCACGCCCTATCACCTCGTCATCACCCCGCATTTTTCCGATACGCCGCAGATCGATCCGGTCCGCCATATCGTCCGCAACCGCATGGCAGACGGCATCCTGTTCAGTCGCACCGAACCTTCCGACGAGCGGGTGAAATTCCTGCTGGAAGCGGGCTTTCCCTTCGTCTGTCACGGCAGGACGGAGCTTGCGACGCCGCATCCTTATGTCGATTACGACAATTACCGCTTCACCTATCAGGCGGCGAAGAAGCTGATCGCCTCGGGCTGTCGGCGGCTGTTCATCATCCTGCCGCCCGAACGCTTCACCTTCCATCACCACATGCGCCACGGCTTCATGACGGCAGTGCGGGAGGAAGGTGTCGGTTTCGAGATCGCGAGCGGCATTACGCTGGACAGCAAGGCGGATGCGGTGCGCGATCATGTGGCGGCGCGGCTGGCGAAAGCCGACCCGCCGGACGGTTTCATCTGCGGCGGCGAGGTATCGGCCATGGCGGTGATGTCGGCCACCCACGATCTCGGGCTTGAGATCGGCCGCGATGTGAGCTTGGTGGCAAAACAGACATCCGGCCTGTTCGATCAGGTCAGGCCGCGGATCGAGACGATCTACGAGGACCTGTCGGAAGCAGGAAGGCTGATGGCGGGGCTGCTGTTGAAGCGGATGGCCGGGGCAACGCCGGTAGGTGAGTTGCAGGCGGTGCTGGAGGTGTAGCCTTTGGATAAAACAGCGGATCGGCTTTGGCTTGCGTTTGGATCCTCGGGTCAAGCCCGAGGATGACGAGTTTGTGGGGTATGTCTTCGACCCCATTGAACCTAACAATCCTGCCGAAACGTCTCGTATGTCAATCCGATTTGCCTCTGCCGTCATCCTCGGGCTTGACCCGAGGATCCAAACACAAGCAACATCCTATCCAGAAGAGAACCCACAGCGGGCGACCGAGACGCTGACCAACATGCGAAAGGCCACCCAAACGGCGGCCCTTCCCGATACTTAATCCTCCTCGACAAACACCTCGTCACGCTTCTTCCGCACACTCGGCAGGAACACGACAATCAGCACGATGACGGCGATGAACAGCAGCGTGGCGCTGATCGGCCGCGTGACGAACGTGCTCGGATCCCCGCGCGACAAAATCATCGCCCGTCGCAGATTTTCCTCCAGCAATGGCCCCAGCACAAAGCCAAGTAGAAGCGGTGCCGGCTCGCAGCGCAGTTTCAAGAGCAGGTAGCCAAGCAGGCCGAAGAAGGCGACGGCATAGAGGTCGTAGACGTTCGAGTTGACGCTGTAGACGCCGATCGAGCAGAAGGCCATGATGATCGGGAATAGCAGGTAGTAAGGGATGGTCAGGAGTTTGACCCACAGCCCGATCAGCGGCAGGTTGAGGATGACGAGCATCAGGTTGCCGATCCACATCGAGGCGATGATGCCCCAGAAGAGGGCCGGCTGTTCGGCTGCCACGTTCGGACCGGGCACGATGCCCTGGATGATCATCGCCCCGACCATCAACGCCATGACCGGGTTGGCCGGGATGCCAAGCGTCAGAAGCGGAATGAACGAGGTTTGCGCACCGGCATTGTTCGCCGATTCCGGACCGGCGACGCCGGCAACCGCGCCATGGCCGAATTCCTGCGGGTTCTTCGACACCTTCTTTTCGACCGTATAGGAGGCGAAGGAAGCAAGGATCGCCCCGCCGCCCGGCAGGATGCCGAGCACCGAGCCGATCGCCGTGCCGCGCAGCACAGGCGCGATCATCGCCCGAAAATCCTCGCGGCTCGGCAGAAGGCCGGAAACCTTGGCCATCAGCACTTCCCGCGTTCTCTCGTTTTCGAGATTGCGCAGGATTTCCGCGATGCCGAACACGCCGACCGCAACCGCGACGAAATTCAGACCATCGGCATATTCGCGGATGCCGAGCGTGAAGCGCGGCGCGCCTGTATAGATATCGGTTCCGACAAGTCCGAGCAGCAGTCCTAGCGCCACCATGGCCAGCGCCTTGATGACCGAGCCATGCGCCAGCGCGATCGACGAGACCAGACCGACGACCATCAGCGAAAAGTATTCGGCGGCGCCGAATTGCAGCGCGATGGCCGTGAGCGGCGGCGCGAAGATGGCGACGAGGAAGGTGGAGACCGTGCCGGCGAAGAACGAGCCGATCGCGGCGATCGCAAGCGCCGCCCCGGCCTTGCCCTTGCGGGCCATCTGGTAACCGTCGATGGCGGTGACGGCCGACGAGGATTCGCCCGGCATGTTGATCAGGATCGCCGTGGTCGAGCCGCCATATTGCGCCCCGTAATAGATGCCCGCGAGCATGATCAGCGACGAGACCGGTTCGAGCTGGAAGGTGATCGGCAACAGCATGGCGATCGTCGCGGTGGCGCCGATGCCGGGAAGCACGCCGATCAGCGTGCCGAGCAGCACCCCGATCAGGCAGAAGAACAGGTTCTCGATCGATCCTGCGGTCTGGAAGCCGAGAAGAAGATTATTGAAAAGATCCATCAGTCAAATCCTAGAAGCGAACCCAGGGTCCGAAGCGCTGGAAGGGCAGCCCGAGGCCATAGCTGAAAACCAGCACGGAAAAGGCGGTCAGCAGCACAGCGAGAATAACGGCCGTCAGCGGCTTCATCTTGTGGGAGGCGAAAGAGGCGATCAGCGCGGCGAAGAACAGCGACGGCACGAAACCGAGGCCGCGCACCGTGATGCCGAAGAAGATCGGGGCGGCAAGAATGAAGATGATACCGCGCCAGGCAATAGGCCCGATCGGCTCTCCCTCCACGCGAAATGCCTGAAACAGGATGATGGCGCCGAACAGGATGAGCGCCAGCGCCAGGATGAACGGGAAATACCCCGGCCCCATGCGAAACGCCGTACCGAGCTCAAGCTCGATCGACTGATAGGCGAAGAAGATGCCGGTCAGGATCAGCAGGATGCCGCAGATCAGATTGGCTTTGTCGAATGACTTGGAATTCATGGTGTCTCCGTTTGAGTGGGAGATGGTCTAGCGTTGATGGCTGGAGCAAGCTCACCCCCTCTGCCCTGCCGGGCATCTCCCCCACAGGTGGGGAGATCAGCTGGGAAGAAGCTCACCAATCAACCTCGGCGTTTGCGTTCTGCGCTTTGTCTGGTCACTCAAGGTCCGCTGGACACGGTGATCATGAGGCACGTGATCTCCCCCTTGTGGGGAGATCACCGATAGGTCAGAGAGGGCGCGCTTACTCTAAGTCGTCGCTGAATACCGCACCCCATCCAGCGCAAGCACTCAGTCCGCGTACTGCCCGGCAGACTCGATGATCGGCTTCCAGCGGGCGATCTCGGTCTCCAGCTTGGTTTTCAGCGCAGCCGGCGTTGCATCGGCTTCCGGGGAGGGCTTGGTGCCCAGTTCGGCAAAACGCTTGACGATATTCTCGTCCTTCAGCGCGCCCTGGAGCGACTTCGACAGGCGCTCGTTGATCTCGGCGGGTGTGCCCTTCGGCGTGTAGATGCCGTGCCAGATGCCGACGGTCATGCTTTCAAGCCCAGCTTCCTTGACGGTCGGCAAGTCTTTGAAGATGTCGAGACGCTCGGGCGAAGTGACGGCGTAAGCCTTGATCGTGCCGCCCTGGATCTGCTTCGTCGTGTTGGTGGTCTGGTCGCACATGATATCGACCTGGCCGCCGAGAAGATCGGTCATCGCAGGTCCCGTGCCCTTGTAGGGAACGGTGACGAGCGGGGTCTGGATGGCGCTCATGAACAGCATGCCGCAAAGATGCGAGGCAGCCCCGATGCCGGCATTGGCGACGGTCACCTTGTCGGCATTCGCATTGGCGTATTCGACGAGCCCCTTGAGATCGGTCGCTTCCATATCCTTGCGGGCGACGATCGTCATCGGCACGTCGGTGACGAGACCGACATATTCGAAGGCGTTCAGCGTGTCATAGGCGAGCTTGCGGTAAAGCGTGGCGCTGGTCGCCATGCCGATATGGTGGAGCAGAACCGTGTAACCATCGGCTTCGGCTGCAGCGACGCGGCCGGCACCGAGTGTTCCGCCGGCACCGCCGACATTTTCGACGACGATCTGCTGGCCGAGATCCTTCGACATGGATTCGGCAACGAGACGGGCAACCGTATCGGTCGGGCCACCGGCGGCAAACGGCACGACCATGGTGATCTGGCGCTCGGGATAGCCCTGAGCACTCGCCTGTGCGGAAAACATCGAGATGGCGGCAAGCGCCGTTGCGCCGAGAACGGCGTTAAACAGTTTCATGAATTTCCTCCTCCAAGGACAATATCCAGCCTGTAGCTGCAGATGCACATCTCCTCCGGCACCTGCTTGGGATCCATTAGCGGGCGGCGCGGAAACGCTGGCAATTGGCTAACGGCAAGCGAAGGCAGGATATTTCCTCAACCGCAGCGCAGCATGGGTGGATTTGGGAACAACGGGCGTCCGGCATGGGTGGAAATCCACCCAACTGCCTTGAGTAATAGTGACGCAGCGGCAAAATATCCGCCAATTCAACTCAGGAAAAGTCGGCGAACGCTCCCGACTCGTCTTCATCGCCAACTTGGGAGGACTTCAGCATCTTCTTGTCGAGACCGTATTTCTGCATCTTCTCGTAGAGCGTCTTGCGCGAAATACCGAGCGTTTCATAGACCGGCTTCAGCGCCCCGCCATGGGCAGCAATCTCGGTGGCGATGAGATTGCGCTCGAAGGCGGCAACCTTTTCCGCCAGCCGGCCGCCGTTTTCCTTTGCAGCCCCACCCGGCTCCCCTGAACCCGGATCGAGACCCAGCACCAGCCGGTCAGCGGCATTGCGCAGCTCGCGCACATTTCCCGGCCAGTCCCGCTGGGCGATCAGCGAAAGGATATCCGGAGGCACGACGATATCCTCCCGGCCGTAACGCGCCGCCGCCTCGCGCACGAGCTGCAGGAAGAGCAGCGGAATATCCGCCCGTCTTTGCGAAAGCGCCGGGACATGCACCGTCGCGACATTCAGCCGGTAGAGAAGATCGGCGCGGAAGCGACCGGCCGCCACTTCCGCCTCCAGATCCACCTTGCTGGTGGCGATGAAACGCACATCAAGCGGCACGGTCTCGTTGGATCCGAGCCGGGTAATGACCCGTTCCTGCAGCACCCGCAGGAATTTCGCCTGAAGGTCGAAGGGCATGGAGCTGATTTCGTCGAGCAGGATCGTCCCTCCCCGCGCATGCTCGAACTTGCCGTATCGCGGCCGAAGCGCGCCGGGAAAGGCACCGGCTTCGTGGCCGAAAAGCTCGCTTTCGATCAGCGTTTCGGGAAGAGCGGCGCAATTGATGGCGATCAGCGGCCGGTTGGCGCGCGGGCTGATATCGTGCAGGGCGCGAGCCACCACTTCCTTGCCGACGCCGGTATCGCCGATGACCAGCGTATCGGCATCCGTCGCGCCGATCGCACGAATGCGGTAGCGCAGATCGACCATCACCTGCGTGCGGCCCGGCATGCGGGCTTCCACATCGTCACGTTTTCCCGCAACGGCCCGAAGCCGCCGGTTTTCAAGGATCAGCGCGCGCCGCTCCAGCGCACGGCGGATGACGCCGGCCAGATGCTGCGGGGTGAACGGCTTTTCGAGAAAATCGTAGGCGCCCTCGCGCATTGCCTTCACGGCAAGCTGCACATCGCCATGGCCGGTGACGAGAATGACCGGGATTTCCGCATCGAGCTCGCGCACCCGGTGCAGAAGCGTCATCCCGTCCAGCCCCGGCATACGGATATCGCTGACGATCACGCCATCAAAGCCGAAACCGGAAAGCTCCAGCACGTTTTCCGCATTCGGGAACGTGTCGACGGTAAGGTCGAACAGTTCCAGCGCCTGGGCGGTGGAGCGGCGAAGCTCCTCCTCGTCATCGACAAGCAGAACTCGTTGCGCAAGCGTCATTCGGCCGCCTCCATCACGCTTGCATCGGCGACATCGAGTTCGATGTCAAACACCGCTCCGCCTTCCGGATGGTCGGTGACCGAAAGGCTGCCGCCGAAATCCTTGACGATATTGTAGGAGATCGACAGGCCAAGCCCCAGCCCTTTGCCGACGCCTTTGGTGGTGAAGAACGGGTCGAAGATACGCTCGCGAATGGCGGCCGGAACACCCGGCCCGCGATCGCGCACGATGATCATCACCTTCTCGGCCGCACCGGAGGCAGACACATCGATACGCCTGTCCTCCAGTCCCTCCACCGCATCGGCGGCATTGGTAACGATATTGACCAGCACCTGCTGCAGACGCACGGCGCCTGCCATCACCCGCGGCAGGCCCGGTTCGATCGTGATGGAAAGCTCCGCATCCGCCGCCTTGAGCCGCGCCGAAACGATCTCGATCGTATCGCGGATGACATCCTCGACGCTGACCGCGCCGAGTTTTTCATTCGGCTTGCGGGCGAAATTGCGCAGGTGCCGGCTGATCGACGCCATTCGGTCGATCAGCGCCGAGATGCGCTTGAGATTGTCGCTTGCGTCCTCCACCCGCCCGCGCTCGATCAGGAGGCCGGTCGTCTCGGCATAAGTCTTCGCTGCGGCAAGCGGCTGGTTGAGTTCGTGGGAGAGCGCTGCCGACATCTGGCCGAGGCCTGCGAGTTTTCCGGCCTGCACCAGATCGGCCTGTGTCTTGCGCAACCGGCGCTCGGTCAGGCGGCGCTCGGCAATTTCCTTCTCGATCCGGCTGTTGACGCGGGCAAGGGCCGCGGTTCGCTCGTCCACCCGCCGCTCCAGCTCGTTCTGCGCTTCGGCCTGCAGCTGCATGCGCTCAGTCAACCGCGCCCGGCGCTGGAAGACGATCGCCGAGACAAGTCCGGCAAGGCAGAACGCCAGAAACACGGCCGCCATCATCGTCTGCGCCTGCCAGCGCACCGAGGCCGTATCCATCAGCACATTCACCGTCCATCCGGCCTCCGGCATGGATTGCGAGACGTAGAGATATTCCCGCTCCGTATTGCCGTTCCGGATCAGCATGGTTTCATGGCCTGCGAAACTGCCATAGGCGAGCGGCAGCTGATGCAGCTTCACATCCGCATATCGGCGGGAAGTTTCCGTCCGGGCAATCCGATCCGGCGTCAGCGGCAGGATAGCGGCAAATCGCCATTCGTCGCTGCCGGTCATGAAGATGATGCCTTCCGGATCGGAGACGAAGATCCGGTCGTCGCCGCCGGCCCAGGAGGCCTCGATCGTATCGAGATCGACCTTGAAGACAATGACGCCAAGGATTTTTCCATCCATCACGATCGGCGAACTGAAATAATAACCGCGCTTGGCCGATGTCGTGCCGACCGCGAAGAAACGCGACCTCTCGCCCCGCGCCGCCTCCTGGAAATAGGGCCGATAGCTGAAATTCTCGCCGACGAAACTAACGGGAGAATCGTAATTGCTCGCGGCAATCGTCGTGCCGTCCATGGTCATGATGTAGATGTCGGAGGATTTTAGAAGCGCATTGACGGATTTCAGATACCGGTTGGCGGCAAGCCGCAGCGCCTCGTTGCCGGGGTCTTCTATGAGCACCTCGATGATCTCGTCATCGGCAGTCAGCGCCGGCAGCGCCTCATAGCGCTTCAGATGCCCGTCAAGCGCCGAAACCGCCAGCCTCAGCGTCGTCCCCGCCTGCAGTTCCGCCTCGTCCATGGCGCTGCGCGCCACGAACCCATGCACCTTCCATGTCAGCACAAGGCCGAGCACAAGACACAGGACAGACACTGCCGCGATACGATATTTCACGTCCGAAGGGCTCCTCCTCCCTCGACCATAACGCGCATATCTTACGGAGCGCCGCAGAATTTTCCAATGGCTTCTCGTATGACGGGTGCGTTTGGATATTTTGGCGAAAGCGAAGGCTGCTATGTAGCACCGTCACAGGCAGCAATCCCGTGCAAGACGCTTGACTTGCGGTAGGATATCACGTGGTTGTGCAATCAATGAGGGCAGACCGCTTCGGGCGGAAATAGGGGTTCAGATGGTTTCCTTGCTTGCGCTATTCATGGGCGGCGTCGCCGGCCTCAGGGCGATGATGGCCCCGGCCCTCGTCACCTGGGCGGCAGCGCTCGGTTGGCTTGATCTATCCGGCTCATGGCTGTCCTTCCTCGCCTCCAAATGGGCGGTGCTGATCTTCACAATTCTCGCCGTGTTCGAACTGGTGACCGACCAGTTACCCAACACGCCGAGCCGCAAGGTGCCGCAGCAATTCATCACCCGGCTGATAACCGGCGGCGTGGCCGGCGCCGCGATCGGCATTCCCTACGACCTTTGGCTGGCCGGCCTCGTTTCCGGCGTCCTCGGCGCCGTGGCCGGCACCTATGGCGGGGCCTGGGCACGCGCCAAGCTGGCCGAGATTTTCGGCAAGGATGCACCGGCCGCCTTCATCGAGGATGGCGTGGCCTTCGTCGTGGCCTTTATCATCATTTTGTCTCTCCCCGCGGCCGCAACGATATGAAGCGTTTCGACGCGATCATCATCGGTGCCGGCCAGGCAGGCCCCTCGCTTGCCGGCCGGTTCAATGATGCGGGAAAGGCGGTCGCGATCATCGAGCGCAAACATGTCGGCGGCACCTGTGTCAACACCGGCTGCAAACCGACCAAGACGCTCGTCGCCAGCGCCTATGCCGCCCACCTTGCCCGCCGTGCCGCCGATTATGGTGTCGGCATTGACGGCGATATCTCAATCGACATGCAGGCGGTGATGCGCCGCTCTCACAAGGTCACGCTCGACAGCCGCCACGGCAACGAGAACTGGCTGGAGGGCATGCCGAACTGCAGCCTGATCCGCGGCCACGCCCGTTTTGAAAGCAAGGATGTCATTCGCGTCGGCGATGAATTGCTGAGCGCGCCGCAGATTTTTCTGAATGTCGGTTCGCGCGCAACAATCCCGGATTTCGCCGGTGTGAGCGACATCCACTATATGACCAATACCGATATCGTCATGCTCGACCGGCTGCCGAAACATCTGGTGATTGTCGGCGGCAGTTATATCGGGCTGGAATACGCGCAGATCTATCGCCGCTTCGGTGCAGAGGTAACGGTCGTCGAAAAAGGCACGCGGTTGATCGGCCGCGAGGACGAGGACATTTCCGCAGCGGTTCGCGAGACCCTTGAGGCGGAAGGCATCCATATCCGCACCAATGCCGAATGTATCCGTTTCCGCAAGCATGAAGACGGCATAGCAGTCGGCGTGAATTGCGACGAAGGCGAACCCGAAGTGATCGGCTCGGATGTGCTTCTGGCAGTCGGCCGGCGGCCCAATACCGACGATCTTGGCCTCGATAAGGCTGGCGTAGAGCTCGATGCGCGCGGCTTCATCAAGGTGGACGAGCGGCTTGCCACCAATGTCGACGGCATCTGGGCAATGGGCGACTGCAACGGGAAAGGCGCTTTCACCCACACCGCCTATAACGACTTCGAGATCGTCGCCGCCAACCTGTTCGACGGCGAGGACCGCAAGGTTTCGCAACGACTGCTGGGCTATGCGCTGTTCATCGATCCGCCGCTTGGCCGGGTCGGTATGGGCGAGGAAGAGGCACGCAAGGCGGGCCATGATGTTCTGGTCGGCACACGGCCGATGACGAATGTCGGACGTGCGGTCGAAAAGGGCGAAACCAAGGGTTTCATGAAGATCGTCGCCGACGCGAAGACGAAACAGATCCTCGGCGCGGCCCTGCTCGGCACCGGCGGTGACGAGGCGATCCACGGCGTGCTGGACCTGATGAATGTCGGTGCGACTTACGACGATCTGCGCTGGGCGGTGCCGATCCACCCGACAGTTTCCGAACTCTGGCCGACAGTCGTCCTATCTATGAAGCCCGCATAAGGGGATCGGCAAGCTTTTCCGCTTATGAACGGATCAACGATCCGGTTCGGGATGGAAGAGATGTGCGGATTTGCAGGTTACGTGGGAGAAGGGTTTGGGGCGGAGCGCGCGCCATCGCTTCTATCGGCCATGGGACAGGCGATCGCCCATCGCGGCCCGGATGGGCACGGCATCTGGATCGGCTCCGGCATTGGCCTCTCGCATGTACGCCTATCGATCGTCGGTCTCTCCGACGGCCAGCAGCCGATGACGAGCGCCGACGGGCGCTACACGATCGCCTTCAACGGCGAGATCTTCAACTATGTCGAACTGCGCGATGAACTGAAGGCCCGCGGCGCCACATTCCGTACCGGCTCGGATACGGAAGTGTTATTGCAGCTTTATGCCTATGACGGCGAGGCCTGCCTGCAAAAGCTCAACGGCGATTTCGCCTTCGCCATCTGGGACGCGACGGAGCGAAAATTGCTGCTGGCGCGAGACCGCATGGGCGTGCGGCCGCTGTTTTATACCGAGCACAGGGGCACGTTTTATTTCGCCTCGGAAGTGAAGGCGCTTTTGACCGTGCCCGGCATCGAGGCCGAACTCGATGCTGTCGCGCTGGACCAGATATTCACCCTATGGGCGCCGATCGCGCCGCGCACAGCCTTTCGCAACATTTTCGAGCTGGAACCCGGCCAGATGCTGGTTCGCGAGAACGGAGCGAACCGGTTGAAACCCTATTGGACGCTCGACTTCCCCGATGTCGGCGAGCATGGGGCGACAGATGAAGATCACACAGAGGAATTGCGCGCCCTGCTGAGCGATGCCGTCAGATTGAGGATGCGCGCCGACGTGCCGGTCGGCTCCTATCTTTCCGGCGGGCTCGACTCGTCGCTGATCTCGGCGCTCGCCGCTCCGATGGCGCCGAGCGGACTGAACACCTTCTCCGTGACCTTCGACAGCGCGGAACACGACGAAAGCAGCTTTCAGCAGCAGGTAGCCTCGGCGCTCGGCACCCGTCATAACTCGATCGCCTCATCGCCTGAAACGATCGCGACCGCCTTCCCTGACATCATCCGGTTTACCGAACGCCCGATCCTGCGCACCGCCCCTGCCCCGCTTTACACTTTGGCCGGTCTCGTTCGAGAAACCGGCATGAAGGTGGTGCTGACCGGCGAAGGCGCGGACGAAGTATTTGCCGGTTATGACATTTTTCGGGAAGCGAAAGTCCGCCGTTTCTGCGCCCGCCAGCCCGGCTCTAAGATCAGGCCGCATCTCTTCCGCAAGCTCTATCCCTATCTTCCCGGGCTGAAGCAGCAGTCGGCGGAATATCTTTCGGCCTTCTTCAACGTCTCCGGCACCGATCCGTCCGATCCGCTTTTCTCGCACCGACCGCGGATGAAAAGCACGGCGGCGACGAAAATCTTCTATTCCGCAGACCTGCGAGAAACGCTCGGCCACTACGATGCCGCCGAAGAGCTGAGCACGCGGCTACCGGAGCGTTTCCGCCGCTGGCATCCACTGCATCAGGCACAATATCTCGAAACCCGTCTTCTTCTGCCGGGCTACATCCTCTCCAGCCAGGGCGAGCGGATGGCGATGGCGCATGGCATAGAAGGCCGTTTCCCCTTCCTCGATCACCGGCTGGTGGAGTTTGCCACAAAACTTTCGCCTGATGCGAAGCTCAAGGGCCTGCGTGAAAAACATATCCTGCGTGAAGCGGCGAAAGGTCTGTTGCCGGACAGCGTCATCGAGCGTCAGAAACAGCCATACCGCGCACCTGACAGCAGTTCCTTTACCGGCCCGGGCACCGATGAGCAGGCTTACGTCTCCGAGATGCTGTCCGAACGTGCCGTCTCGGCAACCGGACTGTTCGATCCGGTGGCGGTCTCAAGGCTTCACGGAAAATGCCGCAAGCAAACTGTCGCCGGTTTTCGCGATAATGCCGCGTTTGTCGGAATTCTTTCAACCCAGTTATGGGCCAAGAATTTTGCCGAAAAACAATTGGTTACAAAAATATCGGCACTATCCAAAAGCTCGCTTTAAGGCCGAAAATACGCGTTTTTGCCTCTCACGCTCGCGTGATCGATAAAATTTTAGTATTGTCTTTATGAGGATCGGAAGAGCCTGCCTTTAAGCCTTCCAGCACGCCGCGCCACGATCGGGACCCGTGGGCACAAATCGCGACCAAGTCAGGGAGTTTCACCACCATGACCGTATCGATCATCATCAAGACACTGGATGACGAAAAGCGCATTGCCCGCACGATCGAGTGCGCGCTGAAAGCTCTGCCGGATGGCGAGGGCGAGATCATCGTCACCGACCTAGGCTCCCGCGACCGCACGATCGAGATCGCATCGGCCTATCCTGTGCGGCTGACCCAGATTGCTCGTCCCGCGCGTTTTCGCAGCGGCGCCGGCTCGCAGCTCGGTTATCAATATGCCCGCCACGACTTCATCTGCCTGATCGACGCCGACATGGAACTCGATCCGGCATTTCTGCCGGAAGCGATTGCTTTTCTGGAGCGCCATACGCGTACCGGCGGCGTGACAGGCCATATCGAAACCGGAGCGGCATCCGGCAGCGGCTTCCTGCCCGATCGGCGTATCGGCGCCGTGGACCAGTTGGCCGGAGGCGGGCTTTATCGCCGCCGCGCGATCGAAGAGATCGACTATATGGCCGACCGCAACCTGCATGGCTACGAGGAATTGAACCTCGGCATTCGCCTGCGCAGTGCCGGCTGGAAACTGCATCGGCTGGATCGCCGTTTTGCCCGCCATCACGGCCATGATGCTCGCTCTCGTGACCTGCTTCTGCAACAGGTAAAAACCAAGGAGCCTTTCGGCATCGGCGAGCTCTTGCGGGCAGCAACCGGCAAGCCCTATTTCTATCGGCTGCTGCGTGCACTGCCCGAGCTTGGCATCCTGGCGCTTGTCTGGAGCTTCATGTTCGGCTCAATGCTGCTTGTCGCAACACTGCCCGGCGTCACCATGCCCGCCCTGATCATCGCCGCAGGCCTTGGCCTTGTCGTGGCCGTAACGTCCTTGCGCACCGGACGGCTGAAGACGGGTCTTTATACGGTGATCATCCGCTTTCTTCAGGCGATCGCCCTGCCGGTCGGCTACATCACGCCGCGCCGCAACCCGCGTTCCTGGATCGAAAGCCGGCTTCTCGGCGAACCCGATGCGGAAGTGAGCCGCGATGCCGATCAAGCCACGGATGCTTATGATACCGCCATGGCAAAGAGCGCCCGCTGAGCCCTGATTTAAGCCCGATTGTGCAACCGGAACCCGTAATCCGACTTGCTGCAAGCCAGCCTGCAGAGCCGTGAACAGCAGATAAAATCCGGTCACCGAATCATTACTTCGATTTAACCTGACCCCGCTTGAAACGGCCACAGAAGGTAGTAATCTCACCCCATCGCTGGCTGATGTGTAGGGCGCCGGCGACTGAAAGACGACAGGTCGTCACTGAAGTTCTTTCGCCCCCATGATGGAGGCAAGACATGATACCCGCAGTAGCAACACATACGTTCGACCCTAACGAGCTTGCGTTCCTGAAGCGCGTGTTCGATGACGTTTGCATGGAACACGGCCTGCCCGGCAGCAGCGCTGCGGCAAGCAATGTGGCGGTTGAGATGATTCAGCTTTATCAGCGCGGCGTGAAGGACGAAAAGAGCCTTCATCGTCACTTCGATGGGCACAGCTTCTATGGTTGAACAAGGCTAACGCTTCGCCTGCAAATCCCGTTCATCGCGCATCAGGAAAACCCGGGTGATGGGGTCGAGATTGTCTTCCAGCCAGCTTGCCATCGACATCTCTTCCGCAAGGATGCGTTCGAACACGGCCTGGGCTTCGGTTTCTCCCAGCTCGTCGGCAGCCGCGATCAGCATGCGATAGGTCGCGATCTCCAGATGTTCGAACGCATAGGCCTGAGCAGTGAACTTCACCACCTCGTCATTCATCACCAGCGCGGGAATTCCGTGCACGGTCGCGGCGATGCGCCCGGCAATATCCTTGAGTGCGGACGGCGCACCGGAAAAATCGTTGAGAAGGCTCTGCAGCGCGTCCGCCTGGCTGCGCGTTTCCTCAAGATGTTCGAGCATGCGTGCCTTGAGGTCCGGGTAGTTTTCCAGTCGCCGCGTCTGCGCGGTCAAAGAGGTGATCGCCTGCTCCTCCATCGCATGGGCGCTTTTCAGCCAGGCAATGAAATTGTCCTTCGCATGGGTCATGCAGCTCCTCCCTCGTCTCATCCACAGATAATACACGGGCTCGTGATCGCCAATGGCAACCCCGAACCATAACGGGAAGTTCCCTGACATTGAACGCGAAATTGCCTCGAGATGCCCTCAAGGGATGCATCTGCGGCATATCAGCACTTGTTAAAAAGATGGGAACCATCACTTGCGCCCGGGGTTACCGATGCATTAATGGAGGCGCCGATGATCGAAGATCCAAGAGAGCCAACAGAGCAGCCGCCCATGCCGGCGCCAGGATGGGCTCCAGATCCACCGATCAACGAGCCGGAACCCGACAGGCTGCCCGATGAGGCGCCAGTCCCCAATCCGGATGAGACAAACAGACCGCCCGTGTACATGCCGCCAGGAAATGCGGTGTAACCGGCGGCATAGAAGAGAACGACATGACAGTATCGAGTAAGAGCATGCCGAGCAGCGTTGCAGCTCGGTCCCAGCAGCCATCCGAGTTCAAACCGTGCCTTTGGAAGCTGCTGGTAGTGACCGCCGGTATCCTGGCCTCCGTATTCGTTGCCATGCAGATGGTCGACGACACCTATGTCGGTTCGTTCGATACCAAGGTCTCCACGCAGCAGACCCAGAAGGCCGGCTAAGCCTTTTGAAGACCGCTTAGGAAGCCGGAGCGGGAACAAAAACCGAAATCGTGGCGTTCATCCGTCAGAAATGACGAGGTGGCGCAAGGTGGACGTGAGCAATTTTTCCAATTCTGATCTGATTGATCCGGTGCTTCATCGCACGCGGGTCATAAAGCCCGGCAGAAACGTCTGGCGCTCGGCGAAAGCGGAACGCGTTGCGTTCCTGATAGACGGCGAAGACTATTTCCTCCGTCTCGACGACGTGCTGCGTCAGGCGAAAAGATCGATCTTCATCGTCGGCTGGGACTTCAATCCTGACATCCGCTTGCGCCCGCGGGATGAGGGTTCGGAAACGATCGGCACGCTGCTGCGCCGCATGGTCGAGGAGAAGCCGGAACTCGAAATCCGCATTCTCGTCTGGGGCATGGGACCGATCTATTCCGGCAAGAGTTTTCGGATGTTCGGCAAGATTGACTGGGCGGATCATCCGCGCATCGATCTGCGCTTCGACTTCCGCCACCCTTTAAGGGCAAGCCACCACCAGAAGATCGTCGCGATAGACGACAAGACCGCCTTTCTCGGCGGCATTGACCTGACGGCCCGACGCTGGGACGACAGAGAGCACATGATCGTCAATCCTGATCGCGTCTCGCCGGATGGCACCTCCTATGGCCCTGTCCACGACATGCAAACCATCGTCACGGGTGACATGGCAAAGCTGATCGGCGATGTCGCGCGCCGCCGGTGGAGGAAGACTCATGGCGAGGAACTTGCACCCGTTGACGTACCCGGCCCCGCGCCCTGGCCGTCCGATCTCAAGCCAGCACTCACCTATTGCCTGACCGGCCTGGCGCTGACCGAGCCATGGAAGTGGAAAGGCCGCCGCGGTCATCGCGAGGCTATCCGCCTGACCCACGATGCGCTGAAGGCAGCCGAAAGGCATCTCTACATCGAGACACAATATCTCGCCTCCTTCGGCGTGGCGCGAACGCTGGCACGGCGCCTGCGTAAACAGAACGGCCCCGAGATCGTCGTGCTCGTCACCCGCGAATCCCACGGCTTTCTCGAAAAGCTGATGATGGGCCATAACCGCACACGGCTGATCCGCCGGCTGAAACGCGCCGACCGATATGACCGGCTCAGGGTCTTTTATGCGGTGACGCCGGACGAAAGGGGTGGCGAGCGGGAGATTATCGTCCATTCCAAGCTGATCATCGCCGACGACCATTTCGTCCGTGTCGGCTCTTCCAACCTCAACAACCGCTCGGAAGGCCTCGATACAGAGAGCGATCTGGCGATGGAACCGCAGGATGCCGCCGGCCGCGCCGCCATTGCGGAACTGCGGATCGATCTGCTTGCCGAACACCTGGCGGCCGATCCCGCGCTGGTGCGCCAGCATTTCGAAGAGACCGGATCGCTGATCCGCACGATCGAGATGCTGAACGTCAATGGCCGGCATCTGAAGCCCTTCGACGTGGATGTCGAAAAGGGCGAGACCGAATCCATCCCCGGCACCAGCATCATCGATCCGAAACAGCCTTTCTGGCCGGTCCCGCAGATTCAGGCCGGTTTCCGCCGCCTCGTCTCGCGCTTCTCACCCCATCGAATGTTTTGAAAAGCTGTCCGGGCGGCGTCGATAATAAGCCTCGCTGGCAAGAAATGTCGGCAGGCCGATCATCAGTGGCAAGAAGAAATAGAGTACCCGGAAGGCGACGAGCGCACCGATGATCTTGGCGCCGGGAATAATGCCGAGCATCGTCGCCTCCAGCACGCCGAGCCCGCCCGGAACATGGCTGATGAGTGAAGCGACATTGGCCGTGACATAGGCGCCGGCGACCTCGAAATAGGTGATCTCGCCAAACACCGCCATGAGCTGATGGATGGCTGCCGCGACACAGGCAAAATTCAGCGTGCCGATGCCGATCTGCGCCATCGCCAGACCGGGCGACGGCGGATCGAGACGCCATTTGCGGAACCGCACCGGGATCCTGAAGAGGCAGACAAGCAGATATGCAACCGGACCGGCGAGGCAGGCAAGACCTGCGGCCACCCTCGTCTCCTGACCGATACCGAAAAGATCCGTATCCGGTCCGAGATCGAGAAGCAGTACGATCGCGGCAAGGCTCGAAAGCCCCAGCCCCACGGTAATTCCGCAAAAGCCGATGACCTTGGCGATCTCCCCACCCGTCAGCCCCCAGCGAGAATAGAACCGGTAACGCACCGCACCGCTGCTGAGCGCCGCCATGCCGACATTATGGCCGATCGACAGAGCACAGAAGGATGCAAGCGCCGCCTGCCTCCAGACAAGTGGCCTTTTGACATAACGGACCGCAAGCGTGTCGAAGCCGGTGAGGCATAGATAGGATGCCGCGACGAAGATCAGCGCGGCGCCGAGCCTGTCGAGAGGGATCGCTTGCGCCGCATCCGCCACTTCATCGAACGTATAGCGACCAAGGCTGCGATAGACGAGAAACGCAGCAATGCAGACAGCAGCAAGGACACCCAGTTGTAAAATATGCTTCCTGCCGATCATCATGCCTCCTGCCTTCTTACAGGTGGGGAACGAAAACGCGCGACAGGTGTTCCCAGCCCTATGCAATCACCACCCGCCAGATCGCCGGCTTCCCGTCGCCTGAAACTTCTGACCTATAATGTGCACAGTTGTATCGGCACCGATCGCCGGCTTGCGCCGGAGCGCGTTGCCGAAGTAATCGCCGCGGCGCAACCGGATATCATCGGCCTGCAGGAACTCGATGTCGGACGGAGACGAACCGGCGGTATCGATCAGGCCCACACGATCGCCGAAACCCTCAAGATGAAGCATCATTTCCACGCTGCCCTCGATGTCGAGGAAGAACGCTACGGCGATGCGATCCTGACTGCCCTGCCGGCGGAACTGGTCAAGGCAGGTCCTCTGCCTTCGGTGGGGGAACAGCGTGGCGCAATCTGGATCGAAGTCGAGGTCGGTGAAACGCGCCTGCAGGTCATCAATACCCATCTGGGCCTGAGACGCATCGACCGGATGCGTCAGGCGGAAATCCTGCTCGGTCCGGAATGGCTGGGTAGTGACCATATGTCCGACCAGCCGGTCGTTATGCTCGGCGATTTCAACTCGATCCCCTCCAGCCCGCCCTATAAGCGGCTTGCCGGTGCCTTGACGGATGTGCGCACCCATATGGCCGGGCAATTGCGCCCGACCTTCCCATCACGCTTTCCGCTGCTAAGGCTCGACCACATATTTGCATCGAAGGAAGTTTCGGTGACAGGGGTAGAGGTCATTGCCAACCCTCTCGCAAGGCTCGCTTCGGACCATCTGCCGCTTCTGGCGACAATCGAAATCTAGTGCAGCAGCTTCTGAAGCCGTCGCGCCTGTTTCAGGAACTGCGTAACTGCCCGATCGTCCGGCGGCTCGCTGGTTGAAGAAACCCGGGCGACACGGACGGAATGTGCACCGATCTCGCCGAGCCGCTGCAGCACCAGCTGGAGAATGGATGCCTCAACCCCATGATCGACGATCACCACGTGTTTTCCGGCATGATCGTGGCAGGGGCCATCATTATCGCCGAGATACATGACGTGGCGGCGTTCGAGATCCCACAGCTGTCGTTGGCGCTCGGTATTGAGATAACCCGGAGGCACATGCGACGCGCGCGCCAAATCCTCATCGATCACGACCTGCGGCACTTCGAAATCGAGAACCGCGCCGATCGTCTTTTCGGGGTGACCCGGCGCAGGAATTCGCCCGACAAGCAGAAGGTCCAGCTCGCAACCGAGACGCTGCGCGGCATCAAAGGCAAGATCGACGCTTTCGGGAGAAAGTGCCACAAGCACGATACGCTCCAGAGAAAGCGCCGAAAGCTGGTCAGCCAGCTCGCGTCCCGCCAGGTTACGCCCGGTGACACCGGATGGATGGGGCTCAGCCTGCATGAAATTCCTCCTCCCAGAGTTATTCGTATTCTCAAGGACAAAGCGGTAACATCAGCCGATTGTTCCGACAGCATAACACGAAAACGGGATTTAGCTGCGAGAAAGGACGACCAGATATCGTGCTGGCAACGGGCCACGGTTCGAGAAAGCGCAATCGCTGGGAGGGCCGAGCAGAAGGCAATCGCCCGCTTTCAGCTCATGTTCCACAGCGCCTTCGGAAAAATCGAGACACCCTTCGAGTATCCAGATCTGTTGCTGCTGAAAGGCGAAGGCTGAGGCGGGATAGGTGATGCGGGCACCTGCAGGTAACTGGACTTCTATCAGCTCTGCCGGCGCACCGGCGGGCGAAATCGCTCTTCTGAGATAACCCGTCTCGGGATCCGTCCAGATCGATTGCCTTTCCGAAAGGCTCAACCTTTCGGCAGCCTTTTCGGCCGATGCGATCAGAACCGACAGGGGCACGCCGAAAGCACCGGAAAGCCTGCCGAGCACTGTCGCAGTCGGGCTTGCCTCCCGGCGCTCGATCTTGCTGATCATTGCCTTGGATACGCCTGATCGCTGGGCGAGATCGGCAAGCGACCATTTCCGCGCCTCCCTCTCCTGCTTAAGCATGAAAGCTATCGCGTCCGCAGGATCACGCTCCATTTCAACAACGCTCCATGCACCTGAACCGTCTCAGATAGTAGACTTCAGTTCATATAGGAGACAAGCGACTTCCACAACGAAAGGACAAGACCACCGAGTTGCTGCTATACGGAACTTATTCAGTCGTATAATAACGGCAGGATCGGCAGCAAGAAAAAGAGCGTGAGGACGATATGGCACCAGCCCGCCGCTCCTATACCCGCGCCAGCGAGGCTGAGCGCCGCGAAGACCTGATCCTGGCGACGCTCGACTGCATAGCGGAAGTCGGCATTCAGGGTGCCACGGTGCGCCAGATCGCCAACCGCGCCGGTGTGACGGCTGGCCTCATCCGGCATTACTTCACCGGCAAGGACCAGATGCTGGAGGCGGCATACCGCGCCGTGATGAACGGCATGACACAGACCGCGATCGAGGCCGCCCGCGAGGACGAGGCGCCAAGGGCACGGCTTCGCCGTTTCATCATCGCCAACCTGACGCCGCCTGTAACCGACAGCCGAACATTATCGCTCTGGGCCGCCTTCATCAGCCACATCCAGATAGACCCGAGTTTTGCCGCCATTCACCGTGACAACTATCTCGCGTTTTTGCGGGAAGTCGAAACACTTCTGTCGACATTCTTCGATGAGCGCGGCACCGCGCTTTCGCCAAAACAATGCCGCAGCTTTGCGATCTCGCTAAACGCGCTGATCGACGGATTGTGGCTGGAAGGCACGCTTGCCGCCGATCTGTTTGACGAACACGAACTCGCCGATGCGGCGCTTGCCTCCGTTGAGGCGCTGTTGAGATTGACCCCGGGCGAACTGGCCTTGGAAAAGTAAGGAAACCACGCATGCGTTATGCCTCGATCACCGACCGCCTTGCCCATCTCGGCTCCGGCCGCTGGGCCCTGCATCTCACCGCCCGACGGATGAAGGCGGAAGGCGAGGAGATCATCGAACTGACGATCGGCGAGCCGGATGTGGCGCCCGACAAGGCTCTGCTGGATGAGGCTTCGCGTGCCATGTATGCCGGTCGCACGCGCTATTCCAACGGCCGTGGCGAACCCGCAGTCCTGAAAGCACTGGTCGAAAAATATTCGAAGCGCCGCAACGGCGTAACTGAAAAGAATTTCCTCTGCTTCCCCGGTACCCAGACAGCGCTTTACGGCGTGATGACCGGCCTTGTGGAAGCGGGCGACGGCGTGCTGGTCGGCGATCCGCTTTATGCGACCTATGAAGGCGTGATCGCCTCGACCGGCGCCCACATGATCCCGGTACCGCTCAGGCCGGAGAAGAAATTCCATCTTCAGGCCGAGGATCTGGAGCGCGCCATCACGCCGGAAGCGCGCGTGCTGCTTCTGAACACACCGCATAACCCGACCGGCGCCGTGCTGACCAAAGCCGAGATCGCCGCTATCGGTGAAGTCTGCCGCAGCCGAGATCTCTGGATCATCTCCGACGAAGTGTATGAACAGCTGATCTTCGACGGCACCGAGTTCGCCTCGCCCTTCGATATGCCGGAACTGGCCGAGCGGACGATTGCCGTCTCCTCCATCTCGAAATCCCATGCGGCACCCGGTTTCCGCTCCGGCTGGGCCGCCGGTCCGGAAGAATTCTGCGAACGGCTTCTGCCGGTCTCCGAAACCATGCTCTTCGGCGTGCAGCCCTTCATCTCCGACATGACGGCGCTGGCGCTTTCTAAGCATTTCGACACCGCCGACGTGATGCGCGAGAATTACGCCCGCCGCGCCGCAATCGTCGAAAAGGCGTTTGCCGGCAGCAATCTGGTAAAACCCATGCCTCCCGAAGGTGGCATGTTTATCCTGCTCGACGTGACGGCAACGGGCCTCAACGGCGAGGAATTCGCCTGGGAACTGCTGCGCGAGGAAAAGGTCGCGGTTATGCCGGGCACTTCCTTCGGCGATCAGGCTGCAGGTTTTCTGCGCATCTCGCTGACCGTGCCGGAGGACGTGCTGGAAACCGCGATGCAGCGGATCGGCGAACTGGCCGGACGCATCGTTGCACATAAGGAAGCGCCGCTGCATATCCGCTGATCGGAACCTGGCGAAGGCTTCTTACAGTTTTCCCGCCAGCCACAGAATACAGAAGACAAATCCGCCGATCGCCATGAAGGACGACAGGATCGTCGCAAGGATAAGGGCGACGAGATAAAGCCCCGGCACATGCGGCGAGACTTCCAACTGGAAGCTCTCCCGTATCGTCTCCGGATTGACGCAGGTGATCTCGAAATCACCGGGCGTGGGGCATTCGAATGCTCCCAGCGGAAACGATTTGCGACCGCTCATATCCGTGCGCTCGGTTCGAAACAGCGAACGGCCATAGGAGCGATAGTCAAGCTCGACACCTGATGGCTGCTGCGTGATAGAAAAGCGGGCCGAAAAATAGGAAACCCCGGTGATGAACGTCATTGCCGGAATGACGACGCTGACCACATACCGCCCCGCGATCGGCAGGTTCATGCGGTATGGCGTGCTTCCTGCCGGGAAGCGGTATTTCACCTTCGGAGAAATGATCTTCCACAGTCTCGAAATACAGCGAACGAGCAGATAAATGCCCGCCACTGCAAAAAGTGGCGATGCAGCACCAATGAAAACCGGATTCGTCATGCGGCAAGGTTAGCGCAGTGAGGCGCACATTTCCAACTGAAGCGCCAACCTAACGCCTGCTCCGGCCATCACGTCAAACCGTGTCAGCCCGCATCACCGGCATCGGCGACACGCTCGTCGCGCTCGACAGCATCAGCCCCGACGCCGCATGCCTTGCGGGCCTTGTTGAGTTCGATACTCTCTGCGCTCGGTCTTGTCTTGAACATGGCCTCGCCGGTGCCGCAACTGCTGGCGACACTTGGCTGGCTGCTGCCGAAGCGGGTGGCTTCTTCCGATGTGCTTCCACGGGTCATCATGTCCTCCTCCAGGCTAATGCGATAACACCGCAGGCCGGCAGAGGGTTCCAATGTCGGCCGCACGGGATGTGCCAACACTCCCGCGGATGCCCCGCGGGAGTTTTTGCAGACTGTCGGGCGGCTGCGGCTTGTCTTACTTCCACAAGCCATGGCGTTTCGCGAAAGTCTCGAACAGCGCCAGATGCGGAAGATCCTTGCCATTTTCGATCAGCCCATGCCCACCGACTTCGAAGAGATGCAGTTCGGTCGGCGTCTTTTGGGCGCGCAGGGCATTGAACAGGATCAGGCTGTTTTCCGGCGCAACGGCCGGGTCGTCACCCGCATGGGCCAGGAAGGTTGGCGGCATGTCGGCGGGAAGGTTGAATTCCAGCGAGATCTTGCGCTTCTCCTCATCCGTACCGCCCTTGGGGAACATGTTCTTGACCGAGGTCTCATGCGCATAGGGCGCCATCATGGTCATCACGGGGAAGAACATGCCGGTGACAAGCGGCTTGGTCGGGAGCTTGTCGGCCTCATCGACCGGCGCATAGGTTTCGCGGCCGAAGCTTTCCGTCAGCCAGCCGGCCAGATGACCGCCTGCAGAGAAACCGGCAACGCCGACGCGGGCGGGATCGATGCCGAATTCCTTGGCGCGGTGGCGGATCAGCCGGATTGCGCGCTGGGCATCCTGCAGCGGCGCTTCCGGGCCGGCAGCCCAGCCGTCATGCGGCAGGCGGTAGGTCATGATGAAGACCGTCGAGCCCAGGCTGGCAAAGGTCTTGTCGATACTGCTGCCGGAACGGGTCACCGCGACACGCGTATAGCTGCCGCCGGGAATCATCAGGATGGCCGAGCCATCCGGCTTGGCTGGCCGCTGTACCATCAGGATCGGATTGGTGACATGCATGGCGGCCGTATCGTTCGGATCACCATCCTTCGGATTGCGCAGGATCCACTCCTCCTTCGCCGCCACTCCCGCGCTGCCCGGAACCTTGCCCTCAGGCCAGATCGGAAAACTTTCGAGCTGCGGCAGAAGCGGAAGCTTCATCCCCTGCGGTATCTCACCCGGCTTTCCCGCAACGGCAACCGGCGTCGTGCCGGAATTCTGTGCAAGTGCGGCGACCGGCAAAAGCGCAGAGGCTGCGACGGCGGTGAGAAGCTGACGGCGATCCAATAAGGCTGGCATGATCATGATTACTCCCTTTCATATGACTCCTGATGTGCAGCCTAGGGAGTAGCCGGATTGTGACAAGCGGCCGACATGCCGCAGGGCCGCAGTAGAGCCCATGCCGCGACACTGTGTCGGAGGCCAAAGTGATTGCTGTCAAATATCGGGAAAGGTCTTAAGGGGCGAGCTTTCCGCCCTGCTCCGGCCTGTCGCTTTCCTCCTCCGGCGGCTCCCAGCCAAAAACGCTGCGGCCGCCCCATTCATGCGAATGGCGAAACTCGCCGGCGATGATTTCCTTGAAATCCGGACCGGTGACGTAGCGTTCGAGGCTCCGCGCCTGGTCGTCTAGGCGACGCAAAGCCTGCAGCTCCTCTTCGCGGCCGAGCCTTGCCTTGCCAACGGCGGATTTCATAACCCTGATCGTCTCGTCATAGACTTTAAGCGGCACCGGAAACGGATGCCGGTCCTTGCCGCCATGGGCGAGTGAGAAACGCGCAGGATCGGAAAAACGGCAGGGCGCACCATGCACGACTTCCGCCACCATGGCGAGCGCCGAAACGGTGCGGGCGCCGACACCGGGCGTCATCAGCAGATCCTCGAAATCCTTTGGCCCACGATCGGCAGCGGCGGCGAGAGTGCCGTGAAGGCGTCGCATGTTGACATCCTCTTCGCGGACATCGTGATGCTCCGGCATGATCAGATGCGGCAACATCGGCTGCGCTGAGGGTTTCCTCATCCGCGAGGGATCGAGCGAAATGACTTCGCGGACTATTCTGTCCGGCCCGAGCGAGGCAAGCAGATCGAGCTGGCCGCTGCGCGAGGCAAGCGCCCGGTGATCCGCCAGATTGACGATCTCGCCCTGCCCTCTGCCTTCGATGGCCGCATGGGGTGAATCGAGAAAGCTCTTCAACCCCTCCGAATGCCAGTGATAGCGCCGCGCCTGTCGCCGCGCATCGTTCATGCCCTGCTGCACAACCACCCATTTGCCGTCATCGGTGACGATGAAACCGTGCAGATAAAGATCGAACCCGTCCTGCACGGCGGCACTGTCCACCTTGGCGACGAGCTTGCTGGTCTGGGCGAGGGCCCCGCCGTCGATGCCGACGCGATTGCCGATGGCGATCAGTTCCTCCGGCGTCTGGCGCGAGTTCCTGCCGCGACCGCCGCATACATGGATGCCGAGTTCGCCGGATAAAGGCGTCAGCCCGCGCTTCAACGCGCCGATGACGCTGGTGGTAATGCCCGACGAATGCCAGTCCATACCCATCACCGCCCCGAAAGACTGGAACCAGAAGGGATGCGCCATCCGCGCCAGCAATTCGTCACGGCCGTAGTGGATGATGATCGCTTCGGTGATCACCGCACCGAGCCGGGTCATGCGTTCGCCGAGCCACCGGGGAACCCGGCCGCTGTGAAGCGGAAGATCGGCGCTGCCTGAACGTTGAGCCATGCCCCGTTATAGGCGCGCCGTGCCGATTACGACAGCGAAAAGTTCTTCAAACGTTCCGTCAGTCGACCGATCGTCTCGGCATCCGCATTGGCAAAGGCAAAGCGCAGATAATTCTGCTGGCCCTCGCCGAAATAGACGCCCGGAATGCAGGTGATGCCGGCACGTTTGGCAAGCTTTTCCGCGACTTCCGCCGAACCGACACCGGCAAACGGATGCCGCACGAAGGCGAAATAGGCGCCGATTGCATCGAGCTTCCAATCGGGAAGCTGCTCCATGACGGCCTTCAAAGCCTCGGCGCGGCGGCCGATTTCCTGCCGGTTTTCCTCACGCCATCCGGCGAGCAGCGGCAATGCTGCGGCAACGGCACCCTGGGCAGCACGCGGCGCGCAGATCTGCAGGTTGTCCATGATCTTGGCGACCTGCCCGATCACCGCTTCGCTCGCCGTGATCGCACCGAGGCGGTGGCCGGGAATGCAGAAGGATTTCGAGAAACTGTAGAGGCTGATCAGCGTCTCTTCCCAGCCTGCGAGATTGAACAGGCCGTGCGGCTTCTGGCCCGCCTCGGGAAGGAAATCGCGATAGGTTTCGTCGAGGATCAGCCAGATGCCTTTCTGCTGGCAGAGCTTGAAGATCGTCTCGAGCAGCGCCGGCGGATAGATCGCACCGGTCGGATTGTTGGGCGAAACGAGCGCGAGCGCCTTCACCTCGGACGTGATCGCCGCCTCGATCGCGGAAAGCTCGGGCAGGAAACCGTCTTCCGCCTTGCAGGGCACGAAGGCGGTCTTGATGCCCATCATCGCCAAAGTGGTTTCGTGGTTGAAATAGAAGGGTTCGGTCATCAGCACCGTGTTGCCGGGACCCGCCACCGTCATCGCGGCGCAGACAAAGGCCTGGTTACAGCCGGAAGTGACATGCGTATTGGCAGCCGCGAGCGGAGCCCCATAGACATCGGCGACATGCGCACCATAGGCGTCACGCAGCGATTGGTCGCCTTCGATCGGACCATAACCGGTATAGGTGATGGACGAAGCCGTCTCGCCGAGCAGCCGCAGCATCTCGGGATGCGCCGGATAACCGGGCACGGCCTGCGAAAGATCGATCAGCGGCCCTTTCGCGCCATCATAGGCGCGGCCCCATGCGGCAACCGAAGGAACGGGCGGAAGCGAAAGCTTGTCGACGAGCGGATTGAAGCGGGAATTTGAGGCGAGCATGATGTTCCGGAGAAGATTTTAAAAGACAGGCAATTGAATTGCTCCTTTTCTTCATCAGATTATCCGATGACGCAAGCGGAACCGCATTGAACATCGCCTCCGGCACCCACGAGAGAACCGCAAATGGCCGACGACACCCCGGCACGGCAAGATTCCAAGCTGACCATCACCAAGCGCAAATGGGCCGATGAAGGAAAATTCCTCACCGGCCACCATGCCCGGCCGGAAACCGACAGGCTGCCGCCCGGCCAGCATCTGGTGAAAAACTGGCCGGTGCTTGATCTCGGCCAGCAGCCAAGCATTTCCACGGCTCAATGGAAACTTGAGGTCCACGGCTTCGTCAACAATCCTGTGACGCTCGACTGGGCCGCATTCCGGGCCCTGCCGCAGTCGGACATGCTCTCCGATATCCACTGCGTGACCACATGGTCGCGCTACGACAACAACTGGAAGGGTGTCTCCACCCGCGATTTCCTCGATCTCGTCGATCCGAGGGAGGAGGCTCATTCGGTGATGCTGACGAGCTACGACGGCTACACGACGAACCTTCTGCTTTCGGACTTTTCCTCGCCCGATGCGATCATCGTCACCGACTGGGAAGGCGCGCCGCTGACGGAAGAACACGGCGGCCCCGTGCGCCTCGTCGTGCCGCATCTCTATTTCTGGAAAAGCGCCAAATGGCTGAAAAGGATCGATTTCAACGGCATGGATCATGCCGGCTTCTGGGAGAAAAACGGCTATCACATGCGCGGTGATCCGTGGGCGGAAGAGCGGTATTCGGAGGATTGAAAGCCGGTCGCGTTATGGCATCAGAGGATGCAGTCGCGACGTCTCAGCAGATTGCAATTTTCACGAGAGTAATTACAGATCAACACCATAGATAATTCAGTCTATTTCCAGAAAGCTATTTATGCGCCTGATTGTGGTTTTCCTCCTGAGCCTGTTTGTCGCGGGCTGCAGTCCCCTGTCCAAACGTATAGGAACCGTACTGGTCAGAACCGACGCGAATGGCAAAATGGCATCCGTATCCATGCGGGATTCAACGGGCAATCCCAAAGCCGATGCACGGTACATGCAGTATGCGCGAACGACATTTCCTTCTCGGATGCCGAATGCCAAACCCAATACGGGATACACCTACCCAGTCCACGGAGATCCCAGCGTCACTTCGGGAAATGTCATTGCCTGGCGCCAGCTAGGGAGATGAGAACCGCGGAAATCTATGCTGCCATCTACGGACTGGTTTTTCCGCCTTAAGTCGCGTGAACAAGCCCTTATTTCCTGCTCGCTCGACATATCGCATTTCACGCATGACATTCACCCTGCTTCCGGTTTAAAACGAAGAGGACTTCCAATTCGGAGGCTCCTCCATTCAAACCAGTGACTTGATGCCAAGCGTCAGGTGACGATCGCGCAGGAGCATGACTTTGGCCTCGGCCACGCCGGAAAATGCAGATCAGACACCGCCGAAACTGCGTGCGGATGCACGCCGCAATCGCGACAAGCTGATTGAAATCGCCGCTCAGGCCTTTGCCGACAATGGCGTAGAGACCTCGCTGGAACATATCGCCCGCAAGGCCGGCGTCGGCATCGGCACGCTTTACAGGCATTTTCCGACACGCGAACATCTGGTCGAGGTCGTTTATCGGCGAGAGCTGCAGAATCTGGCGGATGCGGCTGACGAACTGTCGCGCACCGAATCCGCCGACATCGCGCTCGAACAATGGATGCGCCGCTTCGTCAATTACATGGCGACCAAGCGCGGCATGGCGAGCAGCCTGAAGATCATCGCCAGCTCCAACTCCACCATGTTCGCCGAAGGTTTCGGGCGGATCCGCTCATCCTTCGACAAGCTTTTGACGGCCGCGCAGGAACAGAACCTCATTCGCAAGGATATAGGGCAGTCGGACCTGATGCACGCCATGTCCAGCATCTATTCCATCCCCGACACGCCCGAATGGCGCGACAGCGCCAATCGCCTAATCGGCCTCCTGATGGACGGATTGCGCGTTCAGCGCTGAACCATAATCGAGATACAAAAACGGCCCGGAAAACCGGGCCGCTTCTCTTTGATGGAGAACGTCGCGCCGTTATTCGGCGGCGACTTCCTTGTAGTCCCGGTAATAGGACAGGTAGTTGCTGCGCAGACGCTCCGGCGCACCCGGATCTGCATATTTGTGCAGTTCGGAAAGATCCGTCTTGTTGAGGATGACGCCGATCGTCTTCGCCGCGATCTGCGGTTCCGACTGCAGCACGCTCTGCACCGCCTTCGCCGGCGTCGCGCCCCATTCGGTGACGAACACGAAGGCATCCGCGTAAGGCTCGAACGCCTTGGCATCGATAACCGGGATAAGCGGCGCAAGGTCGACGACAATAACGTCAAACGTGTCCTTGATGCTTTCCAGGAACTGGCTCATGCCGCTGGAAGCCAGAAGCTCGCTCGTATGGGTAACCTGACGGCCACGCGTCGTCATCGGCAGGATGGTGAGGCGCGAACGGCGGTCGACACGGGCAACGCTGGTCCACGACGTCTTGTTGAGGATGACGTCGACGAGACCGACTTCCGGCTCGCTTGCCAGCATCTTCGAAAGACCCGGATTGCGAAGGTCGGCGTCGATGACCAGTGTACGAGCGCCGCTCGATGCGATCAGGCCAGCAAAGTTTGCGGCAACTGTCGACTTACCCTCGCCCGGCAGGCAGGAAACGACGCCGATGACGGCGCATTTCTTGCCCTGAAGCACGATATCGCAGGCAAGCTTGGTATTGCGCAGCGTTTCGGCAAACTGCGAACGCGGAGCCTCGACCGCAACACGCATCATGCGGCGGAAGGAGATCGGATCGCCAACCGGCTGGTTGGCGGCTTCGCCCTGTTCCGGCACGGCGCTCGGCTTCGGCGCGTCTTCACGCGCGGCACCGGCAATGCGCGGCAGGTAGCCGAGGAAGCGCATGCCGAGTTTCTGCTGCACGTCTTCGCCGGTGCGGAAGAAGCGTTCACGCAGTTCCAGAACGGCGGCGGCGGCACAGCCGATCAAAAGACCGAGAATGACCGACAGCGCTATGGTCAGCGTCTTGCGTGGACTGGACGGTGATACCGGCACACCGGCATCGGAAATCACGCGCGCCTTGGCGATCGGCAGGGACTGCTGTTGCGAGGCCTGTTCGAAACGCTGCAGGTAGGACTCGTAAAGCGTTCTGAGGGCCGAGGCCTTCTGTTCCAGCTCCTGCAGCTGAACCATGTTCACATTGGCATCGGAATTGTTGCCTGCGACGCGCTGGATATTTTCCCGCATCGATTCCACGCGCGACTGGGACACGTCCAGCTCGTTCTTGAAGCTGCCCGTCAGCTGCTGCAATTCGCGGAACATCTGGTTGGTCACGTCCTGCTTTTCGGCCTTCATCGCAATCGCCTGCGGATGATCGGCGCCGAACTGCTGGATGATCGCCTGTTCGCGATCGTTGATGCCGATATAGCGCTTGCGCAGATCCTGCATCACCGTGTTGTCGGTGTCGCGGTTGGAGACGACCGCATTATGCACGGCCGCTTCCGGCCCCTTTTCGATGATTGCCTTGTACTGGTTGTAGCGGGCGGCGGCGGTTGCCGCATCAGCTTGAGCCACGATCAACTGGCTGTTCAAATCGGAGAGCTGCTGCGCTGACAGAAGTTCGCCGCGCGGGGAAATCAGCCCTTTGTCGCGCTTGAACTGTTCGACGGCGAGCGACGCCTGCTGCGAACGGGTATTCAGATCGTTCAGACGTTCCTGCAGCCAGATGCTGGCGCGTTCGGTTGCGTCGAAATTGGCGTTGAGCTGTTCCGTCAGATAGGATTCGGCATAAGTTCTGGTGATCTGCGCCGAGAGAAGCTTGTCCGGCGAGCGCACGGAAACAGCGATGACCGAGCTGCGACCGACGCGTTCGACGGTCAGCCACTGCTGGATGATCGCGGCGGCCTTTTCACGGCGACCTGCTGCGATCTGCTCTTCGGTCAAGGCCGGCGTATCTGCGGAAAAAATCGATGTGACACCGCGCAACATGCCCTTCACAAGATCGACAGGCGACTTTGGCGGGTCGACGATCAAGGCATTCTGGTCGAGCTTCGCCTTGTCAACGACGCTGAGTGCCAGTTCCTTCGACTTCAGGATTTCCACAGCACTGGACATGCGGTTGTCGAGCATCTGCGCGGACTGATTGTCCGACGCGTTTTCTTCCGCGTAACGGGACAGATTGTCGTCCATGAGAATATTCGTCATAGACGTATACATCGGCTGGGCAAAAACCAGATAAAGCCCGGCCAGAACAACCATTGCAGCAACGCAGGCACCGATCACACCCAACCGGCGCATGGCCGCAGACCACAGCTTGTCGAGGTCGATGAACGTGTCGTGGTCTTTCGGTTCCGGGGGAAATATCGTCATCGGTCGAAAGTTTACCTGATCCATTGTGTCATCCGCTCTGGGGAAAATAGTGCAGGAAAGGCGAATGTCTCGCCTTTCCCATAATCATTATGCGTCAAGCCGCGCGTACCTTGGTCGCATGAGCATCGAGCAGTTCCTGGATCGTTACTGCCAGATCGCCGCTCATGTCCGCACGCATCATCGCGAAAGCGACGTTTGCCTCGATGAAGCCGCGCTTGGATCCGCAGTCGAATGTACGTCCCTGGTAAGGATGCGCATGGAACGGCTGAACCTTCAACAGTTTCTGCATGCTGTCGGTCAGCTGGATCTCGTTGCCGGCGCCGCGCTCTTGGCTTTCGAGAAGCTCGAAGATCTGCGGCTGCAGAATATAACGACCATTGAGGTAATAGTTCGACGGCGCATCGGCCGGCTTCGGCTTTTCCACCATGCCGGTGACCTGGAAACCATGGCGAACGTCCTGACCGATGGCCACCACGCCATAGCTCGACGTCTCTTCCGGCGCGCACTGCTCAACCGCAAACACGTTACCGCCGACTTCCTCGTAAAGGTCCATCAGGCCGGACATGCAGCCACGAGCACCATAGGAAACCATGTCGGGCAGAAGCAGCGCGAACGGTTCGTCGCCGACCAACTCACGGGCGCACCAGACCGCGTGGCCGAGACCGAGCGGCACCTGCTGGCGCGTATAGCTGACGGTACCGGCGAGCGGCAGCATCTTTTCCAACTGCGCGACCTGCACGGTCTTGCCTGAGCGGGTGAGGCTGGCGATCAGTTCGGGATTGCTGTCGAAATAGTCTTCAATGGCAGTCTTGTTGCGGCTGGTGACGAAAATGATGTTTTCGATGCCTGCCTGCATGGCTTCATCAACGGCATATTGCACGACCGGACGATCGACGATCGTCAGCATTTCCTTCGGCATGGCCTTCGTCGCGGGCAGGAAGCGGGTTCCGTTGCCTGCGACAGGGATAACTGCCTTACGAACTGGTCTTTTCAAGTTCATTCCTAGTCCTTTCCAGGGGGCATACACGCCCGATTGATCGGATTTCAGTTGACACCGGCCGCCTTGGCGAACCGGCGCATGCGAACAGCGATAGGCATACGGAAGTGTTTTAACGCTCCCGGGGCTTTCAACGCGGTTTTGAGGAACCCACTGAGCGACTTGGCCTTGACCTCGTCGACGAGGGTGAGAAAAGAGCGGGCTTCGATGATGCTGTTCGTGCGGCGGCGCTGCGCCGCCATCTCGGCCGGACCAAGAGAAAAGCGCGCCATGAAACGGCTGTCGCCCTCCAGCATGTCATCGAGATGCTTGTGTTTCAGCACGCGGGAAATCGAACCTTCCCGCAGATAATAGACATAACCCGGATTGGGATCGACCGCGCAGCGCGCGCCGCTTGCCAGAACCGAGGCGAACAGGATGTAATCCTCGCCGATCTTCAGGGCATCGTCGAACCAAAGATCATTCTTCGCCAGGAATTCTCGGTCGAAAACCGGCTTCATGTAGCCGTAGTTGAAGGTCGTCTTGAAGATCAGGTTGGAATCGATGAATTCCGCAAGCGCGATCTCGCGCTTCTCCTGCAGAAAACGCTTGTCGAACATCGTCTTCGCAGGCCCGCCCTCCATCGGCACGACGTCGACATTGTCGACCACGATCTGCGCGTCGAGCGTCCTTGCCCGTTGCAGCATCGAAAGCGAACGTTCCGGATAAACGGCATCGTCGGAATCGAGCGTTGCAACGAAGCGGCCGGTCGCAGCCGCGATACCGGTATTGCGCGCCCTGCCCGGCCCACCATTTTGCGGCTGGCGGATCAGCCGCACGCGCGGATCGGTGTAGGTTTCCGCGAGAGCCACAGTTCCGTCGGTCGAACAGTCGTCAACGACGATCACCTCGACGGTAACGCCGAGCTGAGCCAGAGCGCTGTCGATTGCACGCGCGAGCGTCTCTTCCGCATTATAGGCGGCAATGATGAAGCTGATATCGGGTATCCCGCTATCCATGTTCACGCAGCCTCCGGGGCGCCGTATTGGCGGATTTCACGAACGCCGAGCATGCCCATCACGGCGCCGACATGCAGCGCGCCACGTAGCGCATAACGGTTGCGCCTCACTGGCATAAGCGTGAAGGCGGCGGCGATGGCACCACAATAACCGGCCTTTGTGGCAGCGATGAGAGCCTTGGGAAAACGCTTCACACCACCGCTCTTCGCCGCAACGATCCTGCCATGGGTCTGGCCGGAACGGAAACGACGCTTTGCAAGCCACAGGAAGCTGGCGCGACTTGCCGGCACCGGCTCCAGCACCAAGGCATCCTCGGCGAATTCGATCCGTCCGCCGCTTTCCGTCAGCTGCGAGAAGAAATGCGTATCCTCGCCCCCGCTCTGTCCGAGCGCCAGCGCGAAACGACGGCCAATGACGAGCGGCGAACGCATGTCGAGCAGCGTATTGCAGGTGTAACCGGTGATGATCCGCCCATCGACCCAGACCGGCATGGTCGAGTGGAAATCGCCATTGCGCATCCAGGCGGCACTGTCGTCGCCATAAAGCGCGCGTACAGGGCCGAGCACTGCTTCCGCGCCAGTCTGGCGTGCCTTTTCATAAAGGGCTGCCAGCCATTCCGGCGTCGCGGTCTCGTCGTCGTCGATGAAGGCGAGAAAATCCGCATCGGCCGAGGTGAGGCAGGCATTGCGGGCAACCGAGATATTCGACTTCGGGCAATGGACATAGGCGATCGGGAACGGAGAGCGCTCACGCAGGCTTTCCACCAGATCAGCCGCACTCGGCACCGCATCATTGTCCGCCACGATCAGACGTATAGCAACGCCTTCCGGAACGGTCAGCTTGAACAGCGATTCCAGCGTCTCCCTCAGTGCCGGGCGCCGATAGGTGCAGATGCCGATGTCGATTTTTGTCACGGTGAGATCAGCCGTCATGCGACCTTCTTTCGTCGAATACGAAGCAGTTCCATCCAGAACCCGGCCGACCAGGCGAGGTGCATGATCATTGCGGGAATGGTGGCCAGGAGTGCGATCGAGTTTCGCTGACCGATCGCCATGTAGGCACCGTAAGCGATGCAGGCGATCATCCAGACGGCGACCGGAACGGCAGCCCACCAGTAAAGCAAGGCGAGAACCGCACCGGCAACCACGGGCGCGACCGCAAGCGGGATCGCCTGGCGGATTTTCGGGATGGAGCGATGCTTCAAGAGGTTCTTCGCCCGGCCCCGGCCATAACCGAGATACTGGCGGAAGAGTGCAGAAGCGCTCGAACGCGGGTAATAGGTCATGAAGGTCTCGCCCGTCATCCAGATGCGGAAACCGGCATTCCGGAGCCGGAAGTCCAGCTCGGCATCCTCGTTATGGCTGAAACTCTCGTCATAACCGCCGACCTGACGGTAAGCAGCAATCCGCATCAGCGCGTGGTGACCATGATCGACCCACTCGCCGCCGCCGCCGGCGCGATGCTTGGAGCCGCCATTGCCGAGCTTGGAATTCTGCGCGATGGCCGCTGCCTGCTGGAAGGCGCCGAAACCGACCGTTTCCATGCCGACCACAACCGAATCGGCCTGGTGAGTAACGGCGTCCTCGATCAGCGCCTGGCAGTAGTTGTCCGGATAATCCCCATGCGCATCGATGCGGATGAGATAATCGCGCCCGTCACCATAGGTCTTGACCGCGAGGTTCATCGCAGCGCTCTGGATGCGCTTGGGATTGTCGAGAAGCACGAGATCCGGGATTTCCCCGATCATACGACGAACGATATCCGGCGTGCCGTCGCGGCTGCCGCCATCGGCAACGACAATCAGCATGTCGGTATCGCCCCGCTGAAGCGAGAACTTGCGCAACAGCGCCTCGATCGTCTTGGCCTCGTTAAGGCATGGGATGACGAGAAGAACACGCGGATTGGCCGGGATTTCAGAAGGTTGGTTCGACATGTCGGAACCGGAAACGCTACTCACTACCATATTCCACCTCACGACTGCATGGTTGACGCAGCCTGCATTTCAGCAGGAGAGCGTAAATCGGGTTTTAACGATGCCAGTTTTGCAACCAGCGCCCGGCAATCGGCCGGGCCGGTGATCCATTGTCCGCGCTCGACTGCGGCGATGCGGGCGAACTGTTCGGCGTAAATTTCGGGTGTCATCTGAGAGAACATCGCTTCCAGTGCATCAGGCGTGGCGGCATCGATCGTCACGCCGATCTCGCGGCGGGCCAGAAAACGGCCCGTCTCGGTCGACTTGAGTGCAATCGGCACCGCGCCATAGAGGCCACCTTCGTAAAGGCGGTTCGGCAGCAGCCATTCGGAATTTTGGCCCTCTTCGAAGAAATCAATCGCCCAGTTGAATTGCACCTCGTCATAGATGCGGGCGAGATCCTCAGGGTTCCGGTAGGAACCGTGGAAGGTGACATGTGGGGCGTCAGCGACGATCCGGTCGAAATCGGCAAATTCGCTATAGGCCGGGCGGCCGCGCAGCACGATCTCGACCTTGCCATCCATGCGGCGGGCGAAATCGGTGAGGATCGCAAGCGACTTGGCGCAGCGGATCGCGCCGAACCAGCCGATCCGCCATGGCTCGCCGGCTTTCGGCGCGCGTGGCACCGGCTGAAGCGGCAGACTATCCGGGTCGAGCGCGAGAACCTTGTTTTCCAGCAGCAGAACCGGCAGCGAAAGCCCGGAGCGCGGCTGGAAGAAGTTTTCGACAAACGCAGGCGAGCTGGTGATCAAAAGCTGCGCGCGGCGGCCGAAATGACGCTGGAATGCCCGCACCAGACTTCCCTTCCAGCCGTCGTCGAGCAGCAGGCGATGGATATCGAGGCATTCGTAGACAATCGGCAGATTGCGATCGAACAGACGCGCTGCCTGGCCCGCCAGCGCCAGCGTCTCGAGATTGCGGGCAATGATCACGTCGGGGCGGTCGATAGCGGCAAGCCTGCCCTTCAGCCCGGCGCTCGCCTTGACGATCGCACCAATCCGCTGCGCAAACTTTCCGTCGGAGGTCTCGCCCAGCACGATGGTGCGCACGCCCGGCTCACCCTCGAGCAGGTTGCGTCCTCTGGTAAAGCCCGCAACCGTCACGTCAGCTCCCCCGGCCTTCAGGGTGAGCACACGCCGCCTGATGGCCGCATCGGCCAGATCATGGGCGAGATAGAGAACGTTTATGCTCAAACGGGCATGCTCCTGTGCTGAAAAACTCAACGCAATATGACAAGCGAAGAAATGGCTGCGGTCAGGCTCAATCGAGATTGCAGGCGACGGATTCAGGGAACTGGCACGCGTCTCCCTGGGCGGTGAAGGAAACCCGGTCGATCACCATGGAGGACTGCCCCTGATAGGAGAAGCGGCCCATCCAGTCCTTCAGCGTGTCGGTACCCCACAGGCTGAGCATGATCTTCTGGTCATTGGTCGGTATTTTCGAAGGATCCGTCACCTCGTGAACGAGCTTGCCGTTGACGAAGTAACGCAACCGGTCCTTTTCCCAGACGAAGGCGTAGTCGTTGAAACCCTGATCGGCGCCGCCGGCAACCGGAATGAGCTTCTCGTTACCGCCCTTGCCGTTGATATACTGGTTGACCTGAACCTGATTGGTGTTCTTGCCGAGCACCTCGAAGTCGATCTCGTCCCAGGGCTTCTTGTCGGTCGGGCCGATATAGGTGAAGAAGGCCGAGTTGAGGCCCGAACCGGTCGCCGCCTTCATCCGCACCTCATAGGTGCCGTAAAGGTAACGCGACTTGGTCTGCACTTCGCCGCAGAGAAATTTACGGTCCTTCGACTGGCCTTCGGAAAAATTCAGCGTCAGCGTTCCGCCTGCCGTATCGATCTGCTTCTTCGACCAGGTGCAGTTCTGGTGCGAGCCATTCGCCCAGCCGTCTGCGACATACCAGAAGGACCGGTCGAAGCTGTCGAAATTCTCGACAAAGGACTTGTTGTTCAACGTGCCCTGCGCCGCAGCCGGCATGGCGGCGGACAGAAAGGAAAGGCCCAGAGTGGAGATGGCGGCCGCGATTTTGTGTGCGATGGTCGTCATGGTTTCACCTGCGCTGCTGTGACAGTTTCGGTTCCATCGGGTGCGAAGACCCGACAGGACGGTTCGAAGTCGCTTTCGCGAGCTTTTCCCTGCGCCCGCGGCTGCCGGTCAGGATCTGATAAACGGGCGACGCAATCCGCATCATGACGGCGTTGCTGATCACCAAGATGACAAGCGAGACGACAACCGAGCCGAAATAGAAAAGCGGATAGGCTTCCGCCGTTCCGACGCGGTTCCACACCATCCACAAAGCCACGAGAACCGGATAATGGGCGCAGAACACCCAGAAGCTGAGGCTGCCGGTCGAAGCCAGCCGCCTGCCCAGCCGTGTCTCGATCGCAATCGCCGAGATCATCCAGAAACCAAAGGCGCCGACGATCGACAGCACGTTGCGCGCAAGATCGACGCCCCAGGGATAAGCGGGCTGGCTCAGATAGATCGCCAGTGACAGGACGAAGGCCGCGGCGAGCGTTGCGATCGAACCCGGCCATGCGAAACGGTCCAGCGCCTTGAGATCGGCGCCACGCAAGCCCAGATACATGCCGAGCGCGAAGCTGAACAGGATCGAGCGCTTGACGACGATGGCAAAGCTCAGGTCCGGAATGACGGCAAGAACGAAAAGCACTGCAAGCACCGGGATTGCCGCGTGACGCAGCAGGAACAGCAGGATCGGCGACAACAGGATGCAGACGAACAGATCGCGCAGGAAATACAGCGGCACATTGGCCGGCATGCCTTCGAGCGCAAACGCATAGGTCAGCATCTCACGCACCGATGCCGTGATATCGGGAAAATAGCCGACGCCGATGCCGGCGCGCTGCAGGCCGACGATCGCGACGAACAGGCAGAGGTTCCAGATCAGGAACGGCAGAAGCACCGTCATCGTCTTGGAACGAACCACCTTGCCGTAGTCGAAGGATGCCGCGCCTTTGCGCAGCAGAAGATAACCCGAAATCATGCTGAGGCACGGGACACCGATGCGGAACAGGCTGTCGCCAAGGAAAACACTCAGCCAGTTGAACCAACCGGTCTGGGCAATCACCACATCGGATGCCGGATCGTGAGGCACATGCACGAAGACAATGCCGCAGATCAGCAGGATACGCATCAAATTGATACGCAAGGATATGTTCTGATCAACAGTCAAACCAGTCACCCCTTTTGAGCAGTGCCTCCCGTCACCGCCATTTCAATCAGAGCAGACTTGAGCCCGCGTGAGTGAGAAGCATCACGTGAAGTTTCGGGTAAAATGTGGCAGCGCAGCAAATTTGGCAGGTGCGAAATCTAGCAGTGGTAACTATTCGGCGCTCAGTCATTGGCTTTTGTCAGGCCGGAAGCACTGGTACATAGGGGCTTTGCAGGCCAAACTAATATAAGAATGCTGCAGTGCAGCGAGACTCAAAATTAAAAAAACAATCACGTTTTCTCGCGCGATCGTGCATTGCACGTGAGAAGACCACGTCAACAATGGCGAATTGAGGCAAAAATATGGCAAACATGAGGCGAAATCGGTGATTTGCCCGAATCGCCGGAAACCGTTTGCCGGCAGGTATCCAGGATGGCTCAACACCCGCTATCGGGCGCCGATTGCGACAAAAAAAGCGGCCGGACGTTTTATCGCCCGGCCGCCTTGGCTGGATTTTTAGGATTTCATTTACCCTTGCGGGCGAGACACCTTGTCAGATGGTTGTCGCGCGGCTGAGAGCCGTGCGCTTATCCAGAACGTCCAGCGCCTCGTCGATATTCGCCACCAGCGCCGCCCGGTCGCCATTGGCGGTCTGCCAGGCGTCGATGAAGGTGCTGGTCTTGCCGTAGCTGTTGTCGAGCACGCAATGATCGGCATCGAGAAGCAGGCTCATGATATGACCGTGCATTCGGTCGGTAATGACCTGCCGTGCGGAACTCAACAGCCGCACGCCGCGGTCAAAACGCTGCTGCGCCCGCTCGCGATAGGCGAGTTCCGTCATCTTCGCCCGCCCGCCGACATCGCCGCGCAACAGGCCCTTGATGATGGCAGCACGCTTGGTGCGCTTCTGGAAATCGGCCTCCTCGTGTTCCGGCCAATCCGCCACGATCACATTTGGGCGTGCGATGGCGCGGGACGTATCATGTGCCGCGCCGACTTCCTGGTCCGCCCGAAGGTTAAGGAGCAGATCATGGCTCGGCGCAAGGCGCTTCACGGGACCGATCCAGAAGGCCATGTCCGGGCAAAGCCGGACTTCGCACTGGAACCACTTCTTGGCGAACTCGAAGCTCTTCTTGTCGCGCACCAGGAGCTTGTAATTGCCGTGCTTCTCGATCGCGCGTGCCGTGCTGTCGACGTTTTCCTGGTTCTTGAAATGGATCGTCTGCGGCATCTGGATGACCGGACGGCCCTGGTATTTGCCCAGGATATGTTCGCGAAACTCGCGGAAACCCGGCCAGATATCGCCGAAATTGCCGCCGCCATGCAGCAGGATCTGGCCGTCGCCGATCGCAGCCAGCATCCGCTCGTCGCTATGGGTCGGGATTTCGCTGACAAAGCTCGGCTTCGACTTTACCCGGTCAAAATAGGCCAGTTCCCCGAGCCAGATGGCGCTGTCACCGATATTGTAATGGTTCGGAAAATCCAGAAGCGCGTAACGCCCGGACAGATCGACCAGATCGGCAAGGTTGTCGTGAATTACACCCTGAAGCCTCTTGATGGTGGCAGCACTTGTTTCCTGCATGGGATCTCCTTGGACGTACAGTCTCATTTCCAATTGGGTCTACTTTTGCGTCAGCAGGCGGAAGCGTGCCGGCAGCATCGACATGATCATGGCGAGATAGGGCCGGATCATCTTAAAGGCGAAAATCAGCATGAATGCGGCATAGATGGCGCCGCCCAGCGCAATGCAAAGCCCGGTGCCAAGCCATGCGGGTGTTACCGCCGCAAGGATGAACGGCTTGGCGAACCAGACGCAGACGGCCATAACGAGCGAACCGATGAATGGCATCGAAATCGCCTTCAGCGTTCCCAGTGAATCGATATGGGCAAAGCGCTTCAGCACATATTGCTGGTAAGGCATGGTCAGCCACGCCCGCAGCGCATATCCGGCAGCAACCGCGATAATGCCGTAAGGTACCAGCAGCCACGTCAGAATGACCGTCATCGCAAGCTGCAGCGCCGCCACTGACAAGATGCTCTGTGCCTTGTTGACGGCCGCAAGCGCCGAGGAGGCAAACACGTTCATCACGAAGGGCACGGCCATCATGACGAGCACGGTCGCGACATCGCCGGCATTGCCCCACTTGTCGCCGAACAGGAAGAGGATCAGCTGATCCGACAGCGCACCAAAGCCGAGTAGCAACGGGAAGGTTCCAAGCGCTGCCAGACCGACGATACGGTTATAGGCGTTGCGGAAGCTGACCGGATCGTTCTGCAGCTTCGACAGCGTCACCAGCGCGACACTGCCGATCGGCGACAGCACGGCCTGCGAGATCAGCTCGATCAGCCGCCAGGCGATCCTGTAACGCCCGACTTCCGTCGGTCCGAACCATCGCGAAATGAAGATATCCTGCACGCGGGCAAGCATCATCCAGAGAATTTGGCTGACCACGAGGCTGACGCTGAACAGGAAGATCGAGCGGAAGATAGCGAAGTTGAAGCGCAGCTTCGGGATCCACCGATAGGACAACCAGCCCAGAACGACGAGCACGATGCCATTGACCGCGGTCTGCGCCACCAGCGACCAGACGCCCCAACCGAGAAAGGCCGCGGCCACCGCCGTAAGACCAGACAGAAGGCTCGCGGCAATGCTCTGGGCGGCAAGGCTTTTGTGGCCGAAATCGCGCGCCAGTCGGGCATTATGGATGACGGCGAGCGATGACAGAGGCAGGAAAAGCGCCAGCCATTTGAGGATTGCCGCGACATTCGGATCGCGGACGAATTCACCATAGGCGGGTGCCGCAAAAAAGATGACAACTCCGACCGAGACGCTGAAAGCAACCGAGGCCCAGAAGGCGGTATCGGCCAACTCTTCGTCCAGTTCGAGCTGACGGGTCACGGCATCGCCAAGCCCGGCATAGGCAAGCACCCGGCCGATTTCGACGAACAGGCTGGCAAGCGCAAACGTGCCGAAATCCGCAGGCCCGAGAATACGGGCCAGGATAACGAAGATGATGAAGGTCGCGACCGTGCTCCACCCGACGCGCACGATCGACCACAGAATCGATGTCGCGGTTTTCTTTTTCAGGTCGCCACTGTCGACGGCTTGAGCATCCATGAACATTCCAATCGATTAGAAGGCGGCGCAAACCGCCCCATATGCGTCTTGGCCCGCATGGCGTGGACCGTTTCCGAAAATGTCCGGATGTTTTAAGAGGTCTGGCCCGCCCGGCCGCTGCGCCAATAGGCCCAGAGTCCGGCAAAATTCTGCTTCACCGTGTTCCGATAGGTCAGCCCCAGCGCGCTATCGAGGTTCTTGCCGCCGAAATATTCCTTCAGCGCCTGGCGCACGTCCCAGCGGAACATGCCGCGCATGTTGGAATCCCGCACGAACATGTATTTGGCGTAAAGCGCGCCATTGCCATAGGAATAACCGTCGAACAGCCGCTGAACCTGGTCCATGCTGCGTCGGCCATGGAAATGCTTGACCACGAGGGTCGGAACATATTCCACGCTAAAACCTTCACGGAAAGCCCGGTGGATGTAATCCGTATCCTCGCCGGAGCGGAACGTGGCGCCAGCGCCGAAGCGCACGTCGAATACACCGACCTTGTCCGCCAGCGCCTTCGGAAAAGCCATGTTGCAGCCGTGGATAAAGCCGCCCGGATGATTGTAGATGTTGAGGACCGCGTGTTCCGTGTCCGTCTTGATCGTGATCGGCAGATCGCGCTCGTCGCCCAGGTCGATGCGGCCGCCACGCATGACGGGGGCGGTGTCATTGGCGAACAGAGCGGCGATGGTGGTGAAATAATCCGGCGAGACTTCGCAGTCGTCATCGGTAAAGGCAAGGATGCGGCCCTGAGCGTTCTCGATCCCGGTGTTGCGGGCATGCGACAAGCCCGGACGGCTTTCGAAGATTAGCGTCGTTTTGATCGGAGCGGTCTCGCTCCACCTGGCGACGACCTCGGAAGTTGCATCGGTCGAACCATTGTCGACGAAGATGAACTCGAGCTTGAGGTCGCGCGCTTGCAGCGCGGCATGGGAGATGGCCTGCAGGCAGCTATCGAGCCCGAAGGCGCGATTACGCGAAGAAATAATGAGGCTAATATCGACAACCTCGAACGTCATCCTGTTCCCTTCAACCGTTAAGCGAATAAAGCGGCTTGCCGCCACTTCGTCACCAAGAGACTTTTTGCACTGCAACAAACCACGAAAGCAATCAGGAGTGCAATTGGGGTATTTTCATGATTGCTGCTCACAGATAGGGCAGCTTTCGTGCCGGAACATTGCCAGCGCCAGATATTTTGCATACCCGTCTTTCTTGTCGGAAAAATGATAATCGGTCGCTTCAATCCCCTGTTTTCAGGTAAAAACAGCCGATTTTGCTCATCTGAGCCTGCTGCGCCGTCACGCGAAAACAGCACGAAATTCACCCTTTCGCCGTATTCACCCTTCTAAAATTGGTGCAGTGCCCAAGATTAGGATCGCGTCTCTGCGCTTGCGCAACCACGACACCAACATGGCGTTTGCGACATCTGTCGCATTGACGGAAGCGCGAATCGCCAAGCCGAGAATCGCGTCGGACTGCAAGAATTGGGTCCGCGCCCTCATCATTTGGAAAGGTCCGCTGATCGTAAAACTGTGTCTGTTCAGGCCTGCTCAACCACTCGCAAGCCACCCGCTGCAGTCGCATCGGCTATCAGCTTCGACAGATAGGCTGCGTCCAGAAGGGCGCAGATGCTCATCGCCGCGATCCTTGTGTTCCGCAACGGGCAACAGCCCGGGCCCGGCCTTGCGATACGCGCCCTCTCCTCTCTCCAAGAAAGATGGACAGCCACCCCAGCTCACGTTCCAGAACTGCTAAGGAATTCAAAACATGGCTAGTTTTACCGTTGTCATTCCGTTCTACCAACGGAAAAAAGGAATTTTGTCCCGCGCGCTGAAATCCATATTCGCGCAAAGTTTCAAGGATTTCGACATCGTCATCGTCGATGACCAGTCACCCCTCTCCGCAGAAACCGAATTGCGCGACGCACCTGCCGAATGGAAGGCGAAAATCCGCGTCATCCGCCAGGAAAACGGCGGGCCGGGTGCGGCCCGCAATACCGGCCTCGACAATGTTCCGGCAGAAACCCGCTTCGTCGCCCTGCTCGATTCCGACGACATATGGCGCACCGACCACCTGAAGAACGCCCATGACTTCATGACCCGCTTCGAGGCCGAATGCTATTTCGCCTCGATGCAGGAGAGCGAGGAATTCTATTACCATTTCGGCATGGCAAAGCTCGCCGAGACCGAGGAAGGCAAGACGCTGGTCGAAGATCCGCTCGTGCTGGAAATCCCCAATCTGGCCAGCGTCATGCTGAAGGACTGGGCCTTCCTGCATTTGAGCTGCATGGTCATCGCCCGACCGCTGTTCGAGGCGATAAGGTTCGATCCGGCGCTGCGGCTCGCCGCCGAGGACGTGCTGTTCTTCGCCGATTGCATCCTGAATTCCAAGCGAACCGTCGTGTGCGACGCGCCCGGCGCTGCCCGTGGCATGGGCGTCAACATCTTCCATGGCATCGACAACCAGTCGCCGGAATTTCTGCAGCAGCAGTTCAACACGCTGGTGGCGCTCGATACGCTCGAAACGCGTTTCGAGGACAGGCCGGAGGACGTCGCGTCGATCACCTCCTACAAAAACATCGCAAGACGACAGGCGCTCTGGAGCCAGGCTGGACGGCTGAAGCGCCGTCAGTCGCCCGATTTCGGAATGCTGGCACGCTGGGTCATGCGCGATCCGGCCATTCTTGGCGCAGCCGTCAAGCTCGGCGCAGGCAAGTTCGATCGCGGGCGCAGATAATCCGGCCTGAGACAACGGATACTGTTTCGAGAGAAAACGACAGGGCGGATGACAACTCCATCCGCCTTATGTCCTTTTGGTATCAGCCCTGCCCTGCTACCGGCACGCCGGCCAGCAGATAGCGCGGAGTCGTCGGCAATGACGCCGCCGACGTGTTGTTGCGCCGAAGCGCATCGTACTTATCGAAGAAAATGCCGGTGACCACAGGCACAAGGGCATCCGGACGCGACAGGATATGCCTGATCGCACCGCCCTTGCCCGATTGCCGTTTCACATCGAGAAACTCGCGCAATTCATACCGCGCCTTGATGTGGTCGCGGTGATGGATAATCACCGAACGCGCATCAGGAGACAGTTGCATGGCGGCAAGCACGGCGTTATCGGCCTCATAAAGCCGCCTCAGGTCCTCGGTGCGATGACGGCTGCTGAGAGAATCGCCGCGCACCACGGCACCGTACCCGCAATGTTCGATCACCTTGTAACGGGCGCCGAGCGCAAGCGCCCGCACATAGAAATCGTAATCCTCTCCGAGCCGCAGCCCCTCGTCGTAGGTTAAGCCGTTCGCAACGATAAAGGATCGGCGCATGACCGGCTTCAGGAAACCGGTCTCGCCGCGCGGTTTGCCACGCTGCGAAATATTGCCCTCGACAAACTGTACGAGCGAAAGCTCTCGCGCCCGCGACTGAAACTGCGCTGGTGCAGAAAGGGCAGCCGGATCGGCGACGAAGGCGATGTTGTCGGCGATAAAATCCCATCCGCTCTCTTCAAGCATCGGAGCGAACCGGCCTGGAAAGAAAAAATCGTCTGCGTCAAGAATTGCGATCAGCGGCGCGCTCGACTGCGCGATCGCCGCATTTCTGGCCGCCGAAGGTCCTTGGTTCTTCTCGAAGGAAATGATCTTCAGGCGACCACTTCCATCATTCGCCGCAAGTGCCGCCTGATCCGTTCCGTCGCTGGAGCCATCATCGACGACGACGACTTCGGATACGGCGGCCTCGCGAAGCGCAGAAGCCACTGCCAGACCGATCGTATCGGATGCGTTCTTGGCTGCGATGATTACACAGATCGTTTCGTCAACGGCTTGCGCCATAAGCTTCTCCATCGTCCGTTTCACCGCTCATTGGTGCAGACTTATGAACTTAGGAAAATGGCAGCGATGTGAAAGGGCTAATTTTAGGGGCCAGAAATGCCCGTCAAAGGCTCAATGATCCTGAATGTGAACCCGAGCTGGCGCTTCGGCTGTCAGGCTGTCGCGGACGCCTGCCTCTGCTCTCGACTTTGCCTTGAGGCCATCACTCGACCGGTCGGCATCCATCTGCGCCTTCTCCCGACGCACCATGTAAACGATTCCGATGAAATAACCGATCTGAAGTATTAGCGCGCAGAAGATAGTCTCGATGAGCGCCGTCCAGAAGGAACCTGACATGACGTAAGCGGCAATAGCAAACACGGCGAGTGTGCCCAACATGCTCACGAATACACGCGGTGCGTACATCATCATTCCTCCCGAGGGACTTTTCTTATGAATTTTTAAATTTCATCAGTCCTCTCACACGCCCTTTACATTACTGTGCAGTGAGAGAGTTTTCAAGATTTTCGCCGGCTCATAAATTTTGGCCAGTGAATCTTTCGTAAGGTTCCGTCATCGCCCGCTAGGTGCCTTTCAAACGGTTCAACACCCTGTTACCACATATCTCCACCACACTTTCGCCACAATTAAGCCTGATTTGGCGCCTCTTGGAACAAATAGACGCCGCCGGGTGCCGAGCGCCCGCGATATCCGTTCACTTATTGTTACAAAGGTCACAAGGCGCCATCATGCGCCTTTTTGCGCCGCACCATTGTATTGCAGTGCAGCAGGCCTAGGCCTTTGGTCCTAAGGGCAAGCTACTTAGGGCCTGAACCTCAAGAAGCGGTGAATGATCAGACCGCGTAAAATCACTGGTAATACATCCGGATCAAGTTTCGATTACGATTAATAGTCGACATCGATTCAATTTTACAGGCTTGCGGTAGTATTTGTGTAAGCCTTTATATTTACGATCACGACCTGCAGCTGTGACAATCTCTCGCCTTTTGGCCTCCCACCGGCCCTTCCCGTCACATCGCAGAAATTTTTGTCTGGCATCAAATTACGAACACAGACTTATTATCACATACCAGCTCAATGAAGCGCCGCTTAAGGCACCGACTATCGCCAAACCTAAATGGAGCCCCCTCTATGAAGTCAGCGACACGTTCGGCAGATACGCCGCTATCAGACCTGGACCATGCCGCCATGACACTCCCGATCGGCGGCCTGGCCAAAAGAACGTTTGACGTAACCGCAGCAGGCATGGCTCTGATCGTTTTCAGCCCGCTGTTTTTGATGATCATGGCTTTGGTAAAGCTGACCGACAAAGGCCCCGCCTTTTACGGACACAGCCGCATCGGCCACAGGGGCCGTGTGTTCAAATGCCTGAAGTTCCGCACCATGGCGGTGAATGGCGATGAACTGCTTCGGAAGCATCTTCGGGAAAACCCCGAGGCTGCGGAAGAATGGCGCCAGACCCGCAAACTCAAGGACGACCCGCGCGTCACGGCCGTTGGTCGTGTCCTGCGTAAGCTCAGCCTTGACGAACTGCCGCAGCTCCTCAACATCGTCCGCGGTGAGATGAGTGTCGTCGGTCCGCGTCCGGTCGTCGACGACGAGCTGAAGGTTTATGACAGCTCTGCCGTCTATTACCTGCAGACCCGCCCCGGCCTGACCGGCCTATGGCAGATCAGCGGACGCAATGACGTGTCTTACGAGACCCGCATCGCATTCGATACGCAGTATGTGCAGAACTGGTCGCTGATAAAGGACGTCTCGATCATCTTGAAGACGATCCCTGCCGTCTGCATGGCCCGCGGTAGCTACTGACGGGCATCATAGCCGCACCGCGCGTTATCCGCCGGTGCGGAAATCACCACGAAATACGAAATGCAATAAACCAAGGAGATCTGATGGGTATCCGAATGGTCTTTCCGCGACGCATCCCGACGCTGGCAATAGCGGCGGGAACATTTGTTTTGTCGCTGACCACATCAGCAGGCGCGCAGACTTCTGCCCAGCCTCAGTCCCAGACACCCCAGTCCCAAGCCCAACCTCAGGCAGCAGCTGCGGCCCAGCCTGCGACAAAGACCAGCAAACCGGCGCAAGCGACGGCAACGGTCAGCGCAAAGAGCCAGGAGGGTGCCTATCGCCTTGGCGTAATGGACAAGCTTCGCATTCGCGTTGCGGAATGGCAGCCGGCAGACGGCAGCGTCCGCACCTGGGATGCCGTCAGCGGCGACTATGCGGTCGGCCCGTCCGGAGCACTATCGCTGCCCTTCATCGGTGATCTCGATGCCGCCGGCAAGACGACGGCAGAGGTCGGCAAGGCGATCGGCGAGAGGTTGCAGAGCGAATTCGCCCTGCGCAATCTCCCCTCGGCTTCCGTGGAAATCGCGGAATTCCGGCCGCTCTTCTTGGCGGGCGATGTCGATAAGCCGGGCGAATATCCCTATTCCCCCAATCTGACCGTTCTGAAAGCCGTCAGCCTCGCCGGTGGCCTCAAGCGTTCCGACGCCGGCCAGCGCTTTGCCCGCGATTTCATCCGGGCGCGCGGCGATGCCCAGGTCAGTGATTCGGAACGCGGGCGCCTGATCGCTCGCAGAGCGCGCCTCATGGCCGAAATCGCCAATGCCAAGGAACTGGCCATGCCGCCGGAACTGAAGGATGTGCCGAACGCCAAGGAACTGATGGCGAGCGAGGCCTCGCTTATGAAGTCGCGTCGCGAACGTTACGAGCTTCAATTGAAGGCGTTGGCCGACCTCAAAACCCTGCTTGATACCGAAGTCCAGTCTCTGGCGCAGAAATCGGGAACACAGCAGCGGCAGCTCGCGCTCTATAACGACGACCGCGATCGTATGGCCAAGCTCAGCGAACAGGGTCTTGCCACATCCAGCCGCCGTCTCTCGGCGGAAGAACGTGCAGCGGATCTCGAATCCAACATGCTCGATACGGATACGGCTTCGCTGCGCGCCAAGCAGGATATCAACAAGGCAAACCAGGACGAGATCAACCTTCGCAACGACTGGGATGCCCAGCGCGCCCAGGAACTGCAGGACACCGAGGCGCAGCTGGAGAAGCTCGGCCTTGAACTCTCGACCAGCCGCGAGCTGATGCAGGAAGCCCTGGCGCAGTCGGCCGAAGCCCTGAAATTCGACCCGTCGAACAAGGACGCGACGATCAAATATGTCATCGTCCGGGATAATGGCGACGGTCCGAAACAGATCACCGTCGATGAAAACGCCATGCTTCGCCCCGGTGACGTGATCAAGGTATCATCAGACCTTCTGATGCAGTGATAGGTGGCGAATGAAAATCGCTCGGTCGATGTTGGTCGACCCTGACAGGAACCAGGTCTATGGGATAGCGGCAGTGGCGCTATCCTTCTTCGTCTTCGCCTATTCCAGCCTTTTCGGGCAGGTGTCGATCCTGGTCTATTACGGGCTCTGGTTTCCGCTGATCCTGGTTGATTACAAACGGGTGCTGGGCAACTATTTCAGATATTTCTGGATAATCGCCTTCCCGCTTCTCTGTTTCCTGTCAGCCTTCTGGTCGCCGGCGCCATCGGTGTCGTTGAGGACGGCAATCCAGCTGCTTACCCATCTGATCTGCGCCCTGATAGCAATGCGCACGATCAGCGTGCTGACGCTGACACGCGGTTCGATCGTCGGCACGGTCGTGGTCATGCTCTATTCGATCGTCTTCGGTCACTACAGCTATGATGCGATGGATGGCAGCTACAGCTTCGTCGGATCCTTCGCTTCCAAGAACCAGCTCGGGCTTTACGCCTCCCTCGGCATTGTTTTCTCGGTTCTCTACGCCATCGTCTTCCGCCGCCGGGATATATGGCTGGCTGGCGCCGGTGCCGCGGCACTTCTCTGCGCCTACTGCCTGATGGCGTCCCAATCGGCAACGTCCGTTATCACCACGGCGGGGCTGATTGCCGCCTGTATCGCCTATCTGCCATTCGGTCTTCTGGCGCCAGGAAGCCGAAAGCTGCTGTTCGTCGGCATTCTCGTGATCGGCCTGGCGATCGTCGTGGCCGGCCTGCAAATGGGCGCAGTCGATGCGATCCTCGGCCTGTTCGGCAAGGATTCGACGCTGACGGGCAGAACCTATCTCTGGCAACAGGGTATCGAGGCAGCACATCTCAACCCGGTTCTCGGCATGGGTTATCAGGGTTTCTGGGTCCAGGGTTTTGCCAAGCCGGAACAGCTTTGGGACGAGTTTTTCATCGCCACCCGCACAGGCTTCCACTTCCACAACACCTATATCGAGGTGGCCGTGGAGAACGGCTTGGTCGGCCTTGCGCTGCTTGTCTTCATGTTGCTGCGAAACGTTTTCGGCCATCTGAGCGCCATGCTGAACCGGCACAATGATCCGTCATCCATCGTCCTGTTCGCCGTCAGCCTGTTGCTGCTGATGCGATCCTTCGTCGAGATCGACGTGATCTTCCCCTATCAGATCGGTTCTTTCCTGATGTTCTATGCCGCTGGAAAACTGACCCTCCGGCGGCCCGTGCCCCAGCTTCCGCAGCAGCGATACAGGCACCACCCGATCGCGGCCTGACCCACCAAAAAGCAAACGGCCCGGAGCAGAAAGCCCCGGGCCGTTTTCATTTCAAGTCTTGGGAGACTTAGGCTGCCCTTGCGGCATCGAGCGGAATCTCGACATCGATCTCAAGGATCGAGACATTCTCGTCGCGATCGACCTTCACCGTGACACGGTCAGCGTCGAGCTGGACGTGCTTGGCGATGACGGCAAGGATTTCCTCGCGCAGGATCGCGGTCAGGTCGGAGCCGGTGGATGCCCGCTCGTGAGCCAGAAGAACCTGCAGGCGTTCCCGCGCAGCAGGCGCCGAGCGCCGAGGCGAACGGGTGAAAAGACGCAGTATGCTCATGCGGCCTTCCTTCCGAAGAGTTTTCCGAAGATGCCGCGCTTTTCGCCCGGCACCGTCACAGGTACGATTTCGCCGGCCAGACGGCGGGCAGCTTCAAAATAGGCCTGTGCCGGCGCACTGCGTGCATCCGACAGCGTGACCGGGGCACCGAGGTTCGATGCCTTCAGGACATCCGTGCTTTCCGGGATGATGCCGAGAAGCGGGATGGAGAGGATTTCCAGAACGTCGTCGACCTTCAGCATGTCGCCGCGTTCCGCACGAACGGAATCATAACGGGTCAGCAGAAGATGCTTTTCCATCCGCTCGCCGTTCTCGGCCTTCAGCGTCTTGGAATCGAGCATGCCGATGATGCGATCCGAATCGCGGACCGAGGAGACTTCCGGGTTGGTGACGACGACGGCAACGTCGGCATGGCGCATGGCAAGCGTCGCGCCCTTTTCGATGCCGGCCGGGCTGTCGCAGATGACCCAGTCGAAATACTTCTTCAATTCGCCGATGACGCGCTCGACACCCTCTTCCGTCAGCGCGTCCTTGTCGCGCGTCTGGGAAGCGGGCAGCAGGAACAGCGTGTCGAGCCGCTTGTCGCGGATCAGCGCCTGCGGCAGCTTTGCGTCGCCGTTGATGACGTTGACGAGGTCGTAGACCACGCGGCGCTCGGCACCCATCACGAGGTCGAGGTTGCGAAGCCCGACATCGAAATCGACGACGGCGACCTTTTCATTGCGCTGTGCCAGCGCTGCTCCGAGTGCGGCCGTCGATGTTGTCTTGCCAACCCCGCCCTTGCCGGACGTCACGACTATGACTTTCCCCATCTTGATCTCCTGTATTGAACCTTGTTCCGGTTCAGAAAAGTACGTCTGCCATGATCGTTTCGCCCTCAAGCGAAAGCTGCACGGCGTGCCCGCGAAGGCTTGAATCCATGTCTTCCGCCATCTTGTAGATACCGTCGATGGCGATCAGTTCCGCCTCTAGGCGGCGGCAGAAAATGCGTGCGTTGCTATTGCCGATCGACCCTGCCATCGCCCGGCCGCGCAGCGTGCCGTAGATGTGGATCGAACCGCCGGCGATAACCTCGGCACCCGATGCAACGGAGCCGACAATGGTGATGTCGCCTTCCGGAAAGATGATCGACTGGCCGGAACGGACCGGCTCGTCGATTGTAAGCGACTGCGGGATCGCCCGAACCTGCGGCGCTTCCTGGCGCTGCGGCGCCGGTGAGACAGTCGCGGCGACATCGGCTTCGGCCTCGGTTTCCGGCTCCTGTGCCGTTACCTCGACGTCGGAAGCGGGCTTGCCGCCCTTCATCGCAGGTGGCATTTCGGGCGTGAGCTGCGACGGGCGCGCGCCCTCGATGCCCATGATCCGGACCTTGCGCGCGGCAAGGTCGTCGATCAGTTGTTTCAGTTCGGCCTTCTTGATCGAAAGCTCCGAGACGTCGAGGACGACGGGCCTGTCGAGAAAGAAACCGGCAGATCGGGCAGCCAGATCGTCGAGGCGTTCAAGCCATTGATCCAGCGGAAGATCCGGTGAAAGAACGACCGCCAGGAACGAACGGCCCTTGATGCGAATGGAGCGAGCGTCTGTTAGCACTTTGGTCATCTACGTTAATAAATCGTTGCCCAATGTCTACCGCTGACGTGGTTAACAAATGATTAACGCGACCCGCCCAAATCTTAAGAAGCGGTAACCAACTCGGGTGAAACAGGGTCGCGATAGGTGATACGGAAGACCCTGAACCTGCAGCCTTGATCGAGGCTTATGCGAGTTTTCTTTTGCAAGCGACGAGCCGGGCACGCCTTGTTTCCGCATAGAAAAAAGTGGCGCGAGGAGAAACGAAAAGAGGCGAGCCATGGGCCCGCCTCCGGTAAATCATCGTTCTTGAGCTTAAACGGCCAAGCCGGCGAGAATCAGTCTTCCTTGATATGGCTGTGATGCTTGGTGTCGCGCATCTTCACATAGACCATAAGCGAGATGGCGATCATGATCGTCACATACCAGAAAAACCACTCTTCATGGCCGATCTGCTTGAACTTCAGCGCCACGAATTCAGCCGTGCCGCCGAAGATCGTGTTGGCGAGCGCGTAAGGCAGAGCGACGCCGAGCGCACGGATATGCGCCGGGAAAAGCTCGGCCTTCACCACCGCGTTGATCGAGGTGTAACCGGTCACGATCAGCAGGCCGACCAGCGATAGCAGGAACGCAGTGAACGCGTTCGTTGTGGCCGCAAGCGAGGTGAAGATCAGGTAGGTGAACAGCGTGCCGAGAACGCCGAAGCCAACCATCAGCGGTTTGCGACCGATCTTGTCGGAAAGCGCGCCGGCTATCGGCTGGCAGAGCATAAAGACGAACAGGGCTGCCGTGGTGATCTCCGTCGCCGTCTCCTTGCTGAAGCCCGACGTGTTGACCAGGAACTTCTGCAGGTAGGTCGTATAGGCGTAGAAGGCGAGCGTACCGCCCGACGTCAGCGCGATGACGAGGAAGGCTTCCTTCGGGTAATGCCTAAACAGCGCCCAGCCGCCAGAAGCCTTTTTCGCATCCTTGTCGGCATTCTTGAACGACTGCGTCTCGACGAGGCCGCGGCGGATATAGAACACCACGATCGCCAGCAATCCGCCGATGAAGAACGGAATGCGCCAACCCCAGGACTGCAGCTGTTCCGCAGTGAGCAAGGCCTGCAGCACGAGCAGCACCGCAAGGGCTACAAGCTGACCGGAAATTAGCGTCACATACTGGAAGCTGGAGAAGAAACCACGACGGTTGCGACCGGCCATTTCGCTGAGATAGGTGGCGCTGGCGCCATATTCGCCGCCGACACTGATACCCTGCAGCAAACGCGCAAACACGAGGATCGCTGGCGCAGCAAGGCCGATAGACTCGTAACCTGGTGCAATCGCGATCAGGAAGGAACCGAGACACATCAGCGTGACGGAAAGCGTCAGGCCGGCCTTGCGGCCCTTGCGGTCGGCATAGATGCCCATGAACCAGGCGCCGATCGGCCGCATCAGGAAGCCCACGGCAAAGACGGCCGCAGCACTCAGCAGTTCCGCCGTCTGGTCGCCCGAGGGAAAGAAGATGGGAGCAAAATAGAGGGTGAAGGCGGAATAGACATACCAGTCGTACCATTCGACCAGATTGCCGGCAGAGCCGCCAATGATAGATTTCAGCCTGACCTTTTCGTCGATAGGCGACGAGGCCACGTCTTTTGCCAAGGTGTTATCCAAGAGCGCAGATCCATTTCTGAACAGCGCGGCGACGTAAGGGTGCCAGGGGGTGCCACGCATCGCAATCGCGGGCCGCGCCGGGTTGGGGTGTCCTGAAAGGACTTGGGGTGTCCGACCGTGTTACGCCCGAAAGCCCGTCGAGGCCAGCCCTAATCGACCCGTCAATAAGACATATTATCGCAGTGCAGCATTTTTTCGCGAGCGAATGGCAGCAACGCCGCCATTCCCGATCTCACCTGCCTGTTTGCCGTCAGGACTTGGGGTTGATGTTTTCGAAGTGAAGCAGAAGGCCGCTATGATCCTTTTCTCCGCCGCCTTCGAAAACGAAGTCGGAAAATTCACCGGTCACCGTTTGCGTCAACGGCAGCTGCAGCGAAAGTTCCTTGGCGAGCGCCATGACCGTATTCAGGTCCTTCAGCTGGTTGTTCGACGAACCACCGGGATCGAAATTCCGTTCCACCATGCGCGCGCCGTGCAGCTCCAGAATACGGCTCTCCGCAAAGCCGCCGCGGATCGCATTGCGGAAGGCTTCACGCGATGCGCCGCCGGCCTTAACAAGGATCATCGCCTCAGCGACGGCACCGATGGTGACCGCCACGATCTGCTGGTTGGCGAGCTTGCACACCTGCCCTGCCCCGCTCGGCCCCACATGCGTGACGCGACCGAGAACGGCGAAGACATCGGCAAGATCCGCAACCACATCGACATCACCACCGGCCATGATTGCCAGCGTGCCCGCATCGGCACCGACGACACCACCGGAAACCGGGGCATCGAGATGCCTGATGCCGATAGCAGCAAGTCTGGCGAAATGATCGCGGGCAATCGACGGCGCAATCGAACTGGTGTCGATCAGCACGGCATCCTTCTTCATCGCAGCAGCAACCCCGCTATCGAACAGGACCGTACCGACGACATCGCCATTGGTCATCATGGTGAAGACGATATCGGCATCGCGAACCGCGTCCGTGGCCGAAGCGGCGACCACTGCCCCCTCGGCTTCAAGCGGCTTCGCCTTTGCAGCGTCACGGTTCCATACCGTCAGAGGATAACCGGCGCGGGCAAGCCGGCGCGCCATGGGCAGCCCCATCAGGCCAAGCCCGAGAAAGGCTATCTTCTTCTTTTGCGTCTCGCCGGTCACAGCTTGCCTCCCAGCTCATCTTCGATATGGACCTGGATGATCTCGTCGAAATTCTTCTCAGACGTGAAGCCGAGTTCGGTGGCGCGCTTGGCCTCAAAACCCGGCGCCCAGCCGGCGACCATATTCATGATCATCTCGTCCGGCTGACGACGGATCAGTTTCACCGCGTCTTCACCCGCCGCCCGCCGCAGGGCCTCGATCTGCTCACCCACCGTGGCGCTCACGCCCGGCATGGAAAGGCTGCGGCGCCAGCCGAGTTTCGAAAGGTCGAGACCGGCGCCATGAATGAGGAAACCGACGGCCGAGCGCGGAGATGTATGCCAATGACGCACGTCCTCGGAGACAGGCAGGATTGCTTCCTGTCCGACAAGCGGCTCGCGGAGAATGCCGGAGAAGAAGCCGGAGGCAGCCTTGTTCGGCTTTCCCGGGCGGATGCAGACTGTCGGCAGGCGGATGCCGATACCATCGAAGAAACCGCGACGGCTGTAATCGGCCAGCAGCAGCTCGCTCATCGCCTTCTGCGTGCCGTAGCTGGTGAGCGGCGTCAGATGGAAGTCGTCGGGGATCGGATAGGTCAGTGGCGCACCGACGACCGCGATCGACGAGGTGAAGACGACGCGCGGAAAATAACCGTCCTTCTGGTTTTCAAGCCGGATGGCATCGAACAGATAGCGTGTACCGTCGAGGTTGATACGATAGCCCTTGTCGAAATCGAGTTCCGCTTCGCCCGAAACGATCGCCGCCAGATGGAAAATCACGTCGGGTCGCGTTGCGATCAGCTTCTCCGCCTCGCCGGGCAGGCTGAAATCCGAAGAAAGTGTCGTGATCTTGCCGGCAAAACCGGCAGGCGCTTCCGGCTCAATCACATCGACCAATGTCAACGCATCAACAGGCTTGCCGTGCAACACCCCTTCCGAAACGAGACGCTGGGTGAGCTTGCGACCGACCATGCCGGCAGCACCGATAACAAGAATATGCATGTTTCCTCCCATACACCCGTGGATGCCCCACGAATTTCCTCTTGTAAGGTTGTCTGATAACCCTGTATGCTCTGTTTGGAAATAGAAGAGTTCGTCATCAGGCAAAAAAGCAGCCGGTGAAAACTGACGTGAGGCTTTGGACTGCCGGAGAAAGATCCGGGCACTCCTGGGGAGGAGAGACTATATGACGGACCTTTCGGGCTCGATCGCCGAGCAGCGTCTTTCGCTATGCGCAATTCTTGGCGAAGATCTTGTCCTCACCAACTCGGCTGACATGCTGCAATATTGCCGCGACTGGCACGGCGACGTGACCAGCGGTGCGATTGCCGTCATACGTCCCCGCTCGACTGCGGATGTGCAGACAGCAGTGAAGGCCTGCCGCGATCTCGGCCTCAAGATCGTGCCGCAGGGCGGAAATACCGGCCTCGTTCTCGGCGGCATACCGGATGAGCCCGAACGCCAGGTCGTGCTGACGCTGGAGCGCATGAACAAGATCCGCAACATCGACAGCGACGATTTCTCCGCCGTGGTCGACGCCGGATGCGTGCTGGCCGAACTCAAGGATACGATTGCCGAGAAGGGCATGTTCTTCCCACTTGCTCTCGGTGCTCAGGGCAGCTGCCGCATCGGCGGCAATGTCTCCACCAATGCCGGCGGCATCAACGTGCTGCGTTACGGCATGACCCGCGAACTGGTTCTCGGGTTGGAAGTCGTGCTTCCCGATGGCAGCGTTTTCGACGGCCTGTCGACGCTGCGCAAGGACAATCGCGGTCTCGACCTGAAGCAGCTTTTCATCGGCGCCGAAGGCACGCTCGGCATCATCACCGCAGTCTCAGTGAAGCTGACGCCCTACCCCGACAATGTCGCAACCGCACTTCTGGCGCTGAATTCGCTGGACGACGCGATCACGCTCTACCGTCGTGCAAGGCGCGATTGCTGCGACCTGATGTCGGCCTTCGAATTCATGCCGCCGCTCGCCTTCACGCTTGCGCGCGAAGCCATGCCCGACCTGCCGATCCCGTTGTCGGGCGACTATCCCGCCTATGTATTGATGGAGATTTCCGGCTCCGGCCTCGTCGATATCGACGATCTGATGCACCGTTTTCTCGAGGGTGTGATGGACGACGAACTGGTGGTCGACGGCACGATCGCCACATCTCAGGCGCAGGCTCGCAATCTCTGGCTCATCCGTGAAGGCATGAACGAGGGCCAGGCCAAGCGTGGCGCCCATATGCGCACCGACATCTCGGTATCGCTGTCGCAGCTTGCCGCTTTCGTCGTCGATGCCGAAGCGGCAGTTGCGCAAGCACTGCCCGACTGCATCAGCGTGTCCTACGGCCATGTCGGCGACGGCAACGTACACCTCAACGTGCTGCCGCCGAACGGCTCGACCATCGAGGAACGCCACGAAAAAATCTACAAGGCCAAGAAGGTCGTCAATGTCGTGGTCGACAAATACAACGGCAGCATCAGCGCCGAGCACGGCATCGGCCGCCTGAAGCGCGAAGATTTCGAGGAGCGCCTGTCCGACACCAAGCGCGGCCTTCTGATAGCTATCAAGAAGGCGATCGATCCGGATCTGCTACTGAACCCCCATTGCCAAATCGATCTCGGCGCGGATATTCGCTAGCCATCACAAGGAGCAACATCCGCCATGGCCGATTTCACCCAGATCAGACGAAGTGAGCATCTGCCGACGCGCATCGCCGCTGAAATCGGCCGGGAGATTTCCGATGGCAGCATCGCTCCTGGCCAGAAACTGCCGACCGAACATCTTCTGGCCCAGACGTTTGGCGTCAGCCGCTCGGTCGTACGCGAGGCGATCGCCCATCTGCGCAACGAGGGCCTGGTCGAAACCCGCCAGGGTGTCGGTGCCTTCGCGACCGAACTCGCGCAGCGCCAGTCGCTCCGGATCGAGGCCGGACCACCGGAAGATAAGGAAGCTTTCCGCGACCTGTTCCAGGTGCGCTTCGCATTGGAGACGGAAGCTGCTGGCCTGGCAGCCCTCCACCATTCACGCGAGGATCTTGCCAGGCTCGACGAGATTTTAGCGCAGATGACCGGCGCGGAAAAATGGGGTGAACACGGCGTCGTCGCCGATCTCGCCTTCCATCGTGCCGTCGCTGCCGCCACTCACAATGAATATTTCCAGCAATTCGTCGGCTTCATCACCGAGCGAACCCATGTCGCGATCAACGCGGCTCGCGCCGCAGCGATTTTGGAGGAAATCGTCGAAGTGACCATCGCCGAACATGTCGCCATTCGTGATGCGATTGCAACCGGCGAGCCGGCTGCCGCAAAGACCGCAATGAAGCGGCACCTGAATGGCGCTGCCCGGCGCCTGAACCTTGAGCTGGAAATGAGCTGACGGCAGGTCAGGGTTGGTTTTCCACCCCCACGTCCTCCTGCCGTTATAGACAAAACGCAAAAGTCATATTAAAACGGCTCTAACGTTGTCGGACATCTGACAACGTCGGGAAAGGTGGAGGCCTTTTCCTGAACATGGGAGGATTTTCTTGGCATATCTGCATGCCCTGTCGTCGGATATCGTCTTGCCGGTGGATGCGCGACATGCGCTTCTGGTTGGACGTGTATGGTCGAACGCAGCAGCCGGCCCTAGCCCGGTACTTTTCTCGAACGGACATCTTCTAGACCTCTCTTCACTGGCGCCGACCCTGTCTGCGCTGCTGGAGATTGAGGATCTTGTTGCGAGGCTGTCCGCAACCTCATCATTCACCGATCTTGGAAGCCTCGATGACTTCCTGAACGGCAAGGCAGGAACGCTTCTTGCGCCGGCCGACCTTCAGGCGATCAAGGCCGCCGGCGTCACCTTCGCAGACAGCATGCTGGAGCGGGTGATAGAGGAACAGGCCAAAGGCGATCCTCTGCGCGCCCAGGAAATTCGCGGCCGCCTGGCCCCGGTTCTCGGCGACAACCTCAAGGGCCTCGTTGCGGGATCGGAAAAGGCTGCCGAAGTCAAGAAACTGCTGCAGGATATGGGCCTCTGGTCGCAATATCTCGAAGTCGGCATCGGCCCGGACGCGGAAATCTTCACCAAGGCCCAGCCCATGTCATCCGTCGGCTGTGGCGCCGATGTCGGCATCCATCCGAAATCCGACTGGAACAATCCTGAGCCGGAAGTCGTGCTCGCCATCACCTCGAAGGGTGAGATCATCGGTGCAACACTCGGCAACGACGTCAACCTGCGCGATTTCGAAGGCCGCTCGGCGCTGCTCCTGAGCAAGGCGAAGGACAACAACGCCTCCTGCTCGATTGGCCCGTTCATTCGCCTGTTCGACGGAAAGTTCACCATCGACGACGTCAAGTCGGCCGAGATCAGCCTGTCCGTGAAGGGCGAAGACGGTTTCGAGATGACCGGCGTCAGCCCGTTGAAGGCGATCAGCCGTACACCGGAAAATCTGACGTCACAGCTTTTGAACCGCAACCATCAATATCCTGATGGCGCGCTGTTCTTCCTCGGCACCATGTTCGCCCCGGTCAAGGATCGCCGCGGCAAGGGCCTCGGCTTCACCCACGAGATCGGCGACATCGTCGAGATCTCGAGCCCCAAACTCGGGCGGCTGGTCAACCGGGTGGAGCACAGCGACACCTGCCCCGAATGGACATTCGGGATAACCGCGCTGATGAAAAATCTGGCCAAGCGCGGTCTTTTGTAAGGGCATCAGGGAGGAGCAAATGCAAAAGATTATCGACCTATTCTACAAGTCCCTTGAGATCCTGCTGATCCTGCTTCTGGCGGGCATGGCCCTGATGGTGTTCGGCAATGTCGTGCTGCGCTACGGCTTCAATTCGGGCCTCAACGTCTCCGACGAACTGTCGCGTTACTTCTTCGTCTGGCTTACCTTTATCGGCGCCGTCGTCGCATTTCGCGAACACGCCCATCTGGGCGTTGAATCCCTGGTGGCGATGCTTGGCCGCAAGGGCCGCATCGCCTGCATGATCCTCAGCAACCTCGTGATCATCGGCTGTTCCGCCATATTCTTCTGGGGCACCTGGGTCCAGTTGCCGATCAACACCAGCATGGCGGCTCCCGTCACCGGCCTTTCGATGGGCTGGGTCTATGGTGTCGGCTTCTTTACCGGCGCTGGCTGTATCCTGATTTCACTGGACCGCCTTTTCCGCCTCCTGACCGGCCGCGTCACCGAGGAAGAGATCGCCGCCTTTACCGGCGAAAACCTGACGATCGAGCAGATGGCGGAGCGCACCTGATATGACACTATTCGTATTTGTCGGCTCCCTGCTTGGAGCCATGGCGATCGGTGTACCCGTCGCCTTCTCGCTGATGTTCTGCGGCGTCGTGCTCATGTGGCACATGGACATGTTCAACAGCCAGATCATCGCCCAGAACATGATCGCGGGTGCGGACACCTTCACCCTGCTCGCCATTCCCTTCTTCATTCTCGCCGGCGAGCTGATGAACTCCGGCGGCCTGTCGAAGCGCATCATCGATTTCGCCATCGCCTGCGTCGGCCATATCCGCGGCGGCCTCGGCATCGTGGCGATCGTCGCAGCCCTTATCATGGCCTCGATCTCCGGCTCGGCAGCGGCCGATACCGCGGCGCTTGCCGCGATCCTCATCCCGATGATGGCGAAGGCCGGCTACAACATTCCGCGCTCGGGCGGCCTGATCGCCGCCGGCGGCATCATCGCCCCGGTCATCCCGCCATCCATGGCCTTCATCGTCTTCGGCGTCGCCGCAAACGTCTCGATCACCCAGCTCTTCATGGCCGGTATTTTCCCCGGCATCCTGATGGGCCTGTCGCTGGTCATCACCTGGCTCATCGTTGCCCGCAAGGACAACGTGCAGGCGCTGCCCAAGACCACCTACAAGGAACGCCTCAACGCGACGGGGCGCGCACTCTGGGCGCTCGGCATGCCGGTGATCATTCTCGGCGGCATCAAGGCCGGCGTGGTGACCCCGACGGAAGCCGCAGTCGTGGCTGCGGCCTATGCGATGTTTGTCGGCATGGTGATCTACCGCGAACTGAAACCGAGCGACCTGCCCCGCGTCATCCTGCAGGCAGCCAAGACCACCGCGGTCATCATGTTCTTGGTCTGCGCCGCACTCGTATCGGCATGGCTGATTACCGCTGCCAATATTCCGGCCGAAATCGCCGGCTATATCGAGCCGCTGATCGACCGGCCGATGCTGCTGATGTTCGTCATCATGATCCTCGTGCTCGTCGTCGGCACCGCCCTCGACCTGACGCCGACCATCCTGATCCTGACCCCTGTCCTGATGCCGATCATCAAGCAGGCGGGCATCGATCCGGTCTATTTCGGCGTGCTATTCATCATCAACAACTCGATCGGCCTGATTACGCCGCCAGTCGGGATTGTTCTCAACGTTGTCAGCGGTGTCGGGAGGATACCGCTTGGCAAGGTGACGGCCGGGGTTTGGCCGTTCCTGCTGGCACAGACGATCGTGCTCTTCCTGCTCGTGCTGTTTCCCGATCTCGTGATGGTACCTGCACGATGGTTGCATTGACGGCCTGACAAACAACCTTTTCTATTCAAAGTTCAACTGGGAGGACTAACCATGAAGAAACTTCTTTTCGCAACAACCGCACTGGCGATGGCGATTACGGGTTCGGCTCCGGCATTTGCCGAGTTCAACAGCCGCAACATCCGCGTCTCGAACGGCATCAATGCCGATCACCCGGTCGGCAACGGTATCAAGGCCATGCAGGAATGCCTTGACCAGAAGTCGGGCGGCAAGCTGAAGCTCACCGCGTTTTGGGGCGGCGCGCTTGGCGGTGACCTTCAGGCAACTCAGGCGCTGCGTTCAGGCGTCCAGGAAGCCGTCGTCACCTCGTCCTCGCCGCTCGTCGGCATCATCCCGGCGCTCGGCGTGTTCGACCTGCCGTTCCTGTTTGCGAGCCCTGCAGAAGCCTACAAGGTTCTCGATGGCAAGTTCGGCGACTCGATGAACCAGAAGCTCGACGCAGCTGGCCTCGTCAACCTCGCCTACTGGGAAAACGGTTTCCGCAACCTGTCCAACTCCCAGCATCCGGTAACCAAGTGGGAAGACTTCTCGGGCCTCAAGGTCCGCGTCATGCAGAACAACATCTTCCTCGACACGTTCCAGAACCTCGGCGCCAACGCCACTCCGATGGCCTTCGGTGAAGTCTATTCGGCGCTGGAAACCAAGGCGATCGACGCGCAAGAAAACCCCTATGTGACGATCGACACATCGAAGTTCTTCGAAGTGCAGAAATACATCACCGAGACGAACCACGCCTACACGCCGTTCCTCTTCCTCTTCTCCAAGGCGATTTTCAACACCTACACGCCGGAAGAACAGGCAGCGCTGCGCGAATGTGCGGTCGTCGGCCGTGATGTCGAGCGGCAGGTCATCGCCGACCTGAACAAGAAGTCGCTGGAAAAGATCAAGGCGGCAGGTCTCGAAGTGAACCAGCTTTCGCCGGAAGAGCAGACCCGCATCCGCGAAAAGTCCATGATCGTTTATGAAAAGCACAAGGCCCAGATCGGCGCCGACGTTGTCGACGGCATTCTCGCCGAGCTGAAAACCATCCGCGGCAACTGATCCGGATACACTCCCCGGAAAAGCTGTCGTGAGTGAAGCCCGCACCCCGCCGGTGCGGGCTTCTTTTTATTCGGGCACAGCCGGAAGCACGCTGTCCCGCTTCTTCAGCATCTGTTCGCGGATGAAGATGAACAGGCCGGAAGCGACGATGAGGGCTGCACCGACAAGCATGGTCAACCGCGGCACGTCGCCGAAGAACAGAAAGCCGAAGATCACCGCCCAGAGCAAAAGCGTATATTGAAGTGGCGCGACCGTTGCCGCATCCGAGATTTTCAGCGCCCGATTGACCAGCATATGCGCCGCCATCGCTACGATGCCGAGCAGGCCTAAAAGGCCGAGATCGAAACCGGACTGGATCGGCGACCAGTCGAAGGGGGCAAACGCCAGCCCCGCGAGCCCCGCCCCCATCACTTGAAAGAAGACCAGCGTTGTGTCCGGCGTTCCGCGCAGAAAGCGTCCGGAAATCATCATGAAGGCGAAGGCGGCACTGCCGATGATCGAGATTACCGCAGGCGCGGTGAACATCGCAGCAGACGGTTCCAGCGTGATGATGACCCCGACAAAACCGATGGCGATCGCCGTCCAGCGCCGCCATCCGACATGATCGCCCAGAAGAAGCGGCGAAAGCGCCGCGACATAGATCGGCGCTGCCAGCCAATAGGTCATCACGTCGGCAAGCGGCAGGTACATCACGGCGTAATAGAAGCAGAACACTTCCGCCGTCGAGCAGACCACGCGGGCAAGCTGCATCCATGGTCGCTCGGCTTTGGTAAGTGCCGGCAACCCGGCCATCCAGACCATCGGCACAAGGATGACGAGGGCGGCAAGACTTCGAAGAAGCACGACCTGCCCGAGCCCGTAGCTGGCGACCAGCCATTTGCCCATTGTGTCATTCAGCGCGAACATCAGCATGCCAAGCAACATGATCGCGGGACCGGCCACAGATGCGCCGCGCAAGGCTGCCGTCGAGGAGATTTGCATGGCTGGTCTCCTCAGATGGACGAAGCGTCGGAGAACCGACGGCTAACGGTGAAGGCCTTGTCGAGTTCCGGGTTGAGCTCCATGCCAAGACCCGGACCGGGCGGCACAGTGATCATGCCGTTATTCACCTCAGGCAACGCCGTCACCAGATCGCGATACCAAGTATTGTAGAAGGCGCGCACGCTTTCCTGCACCAGTGCATTCGGCGCGTTGAGCGACAGATGCGTCGAGGCGCAGAGCACGACTGGGCCGGTGCAATCATGCGGGGCGACCGGCAGATGCCAGGCTTCCGCCATCGAGGCGATCTTGCGCGATTCCGAAAGCCCGCCACACCAGGAAATATCGAGCATGACGATGCCGGCAGCCCCGGTTTCCAGATAATCGCGAAAGCCCCAGCGCGTGGCGAGCGTCTCGGACGCCGAGATCGGCGCGGGCGAGACTTCAGCATAGCGTTTCAGGCTGGACAGGCTGTCCATCTTGATCGGGTCTTCGTGCCAGAACGTGTTGTAGGGCTTCAAAGCCTTGGCGATCTGCATCGCCGGCAACAGCTGCCACATCGAATGGAACTCGACCATGATATCGATTTTGTCGCCAACGGCCTTGCGGATCTTCTCGAAGGGTTCGAGCGCCGCCTTCAGATCGGCAGACGAGATATACTGACCCTTGGTCTTTTCCGCCGCTTGGTCGAATGGCCAGATCTTCATCGCCGTGATGCCTTCGGAAAGCAGCGATTCCGCCAGTTCGTCGGCGCGGTGCAGGAAGCCGTTCAGGTCGTCATAGTCCTTGCCGGTCGAAAGCCCGTAATTGGCCGTCGTCTGCCCCGTCGCCTTCTTGATATATTCAGTGCCCGCGCAGGTATTGTAGGTGCGGATTTCCTTGCGCGAAAAACCGCCGAGCAGCTGCGCGATCGGCTGGCCGGTCACTTTGCCGAAAATGTCCCACAGCGCGATGTCGAAGGCGGAATTGCCGCGCACTTCGGCACCCGACGAACGGAAGCCGACATAACCGACCAGTTCCTGCGCCAGAAGATCGATCGCCAGCGGATCGCGGCCGATGACACGCGGGGCGACATATTCGTGGATATAGCTTTCCACCGTTTCGGCCCCGAAAAAGGTCTCCCCCAATCCGGTAATGCCCTCATCGGTGTGAACCCGAACCCAGAGCAGGTTGCTCCGCTCGGCGACACGCACCGTCTCCAGCTTGGTGATCTTCATGTTTCCTCCCAGAATTTCCCAAGAGCCTGTAATCCTAAGGGAATTGCACCGGGATCGAAAGCCGTTTGCGGCCTCTAAAGTACGCTGCGCTAATAAAATTAACGCGTATCTCACGCCTCCGTTGCTCCGCTTTCAAACGCCACCACCGCTTTCGTAAAATTACCGCGCAAATCCTTTGACATGAGGCGAGAAGGGCTCTTTCATGGGCAACAACAAACGTCGCCATGCTCCGAGGAAAGGGCTGGACGGCATATAAAGCAAGAAAGAGGAACATCATGAACGTCGCTTCCCGTCCGAACGACATCCAGGCCGTCATCGAGGCCGATCGCGCCCATGTCTGGCATCATCTCTCGCAGCACAAGCAATATGAGAGCGTCGACCCGAAGATCTATGTCGAGGGCAAGGGCACGCGTGTCTGGGATGCGACCGGCAAGGAATATCTCGATGCGGTGGCGGGGGCAGTGTGGACCGTCAATGTCGGTTATGGACGCACCTCGATTGCCGATGCGGTGCGCGACCAATTGATAAAACTCAACTATTTCGCGGGCGCCGCCGGCAACGTCCCGGCAGCGCTGTTTGCCGAAAAACTGATCGAAAAGATGCCGGGCATGACCCGCGTCTATTATTCGAATTCCGGTTCGGAAGCGAACGAGAAGGTGTTCAAGATGGTGCGCCAGATCGCGCATCGCAAACACAATGGCGGCAAGTACAAGATCCTCTACCGCGACCGCGATTATCACGGCACGACGCTCGGCACGCTGGCCGCCGCCGGCCAGAAGGAGCGCCGCGAGCAATACGGCCCGATGCCGGAAGGTTTTGTCGAGGTGCCACACTGCCTCGAATATCGCAGCCAGTGGGGTGACGTGGACGATTACGGCATCCGCGCCGCCAACGCGATCGAGGAAGTCATCCTGCGCGAAGGCCCGGAAACCGTTGGTCTTCTGTGCCTAGAACCGGTCACTGCCGGCGGCGGCGTCATCACCCCGCCGAAGGGCTATTGGGAACGCGTGCAGGAAATCTGCCGCAAATACGATGTCCTGCTGCATATCGACGAAGTCGTCTGCGGCATGGGCCGAACCGGCAAATGGTTCGGTTACCAGCACTACGGTATCGAGCCCGATTTCGTCACCATGGCGAAGGGCGTCGCCTCCGGTTATGCAGCGATCTCCTGCACGGTGACGACCGAAAAGGTCTTCGAACTGTTCAAGGACGATCCAACCGACCCGATGTCCTATTTCCGCGACATCTCCACCTTCGGCGGCTGCACGTCCGGACCGGCCGCAGCGCTTGAAAACATGCGGATCATCGAGGACGAAGGCCTACTCGAAAACACGCTGAAAATGGGCGAACGGCTGATGAACAACCTGCGCGAATTGCAGAGCCGCCATCAGGTGATCGGCGATGTCCGTGGCCTCGGCCTGTTCTGCGGCGCGGAGCTTGTGATGGATCGCGCAACCAAGGAACCGGCACCGGAAAAGATGGTCCAGGCCGTCACGGCCGACTGCCTGGCGCAGGGCGTCATAATCGGCGCCACCAACCGCTCGGTCCCCGGCCTCAACAACACGCTGTGCATGAGCCCGCCGCTGATCATTAATGCCAGCGAAATCGACCAGATCACCGGTGCCATCGACAAGGCCCTGACCAAGGTATTCGGCTGACTGCCACGAAAAGCGGGCCGGAGTTTCGAGACGCGGCCCGCATCATTTCGCACGATATGAGCGGCAATGCCGCGTGGGAACCTGCATGACCAATTCCGAATTCCGCCCGATCTCGGGCGTTGATCTGCCGCGCTTTGCCGGTATCGCAACCTTCATGCGCCTGCCGCATATTGCGCTGGATGACGCACGGTTGAGCCAGGTCGACATCGGCCTGATCGGCGTCCCTTGGGATGGCGGCACGACAAACCGGCCCGGCCCCCGCCATGCGCCACGCCAGTTACGTGATCTCTCCAGCATGGTCCGGCACGAGAATGGTGCAACGCGGATCAGGCCTTATGATCTCGCAAACTGCGCCGATCTGGGCGATGTCGGGCCGAACCCGGCCGATGTCGAGGATTCGATGCGGCGGATCACCGCCTTCTATGATCGGGTAAAAGCGGCCGGCATCATGCCGTTAACCGCCGGCGGCGATCATCTTTCGTCATTGCCTATCCTGCGCTCGCTCGGCCGCGACAGGCCGCTCGGTATGATCCATTTCGACAGCCACACCGATCTCTTCCACTCCTATTTCGGCGGCTTCAAATATACCCACGGCACGCCCTTCCGCCGCGCCGTAGAGGAAGAATTGCTCGATCCCAAGCGCGTCTGCATGATCGGCATCCGCGGCCCGGCCTATGATTTCGAGGACCGTGACTTCGCCGATGCGGTCGGTATTCGCGTCATCCCGATCGAGGAATTTCATGCCCGCGGTGTCGAGGACGTCATGGTTGAGGCAAGGGAAATTGCCGGTTCGGGCGAGACCTATGTCAGCTATGACATCGACTTCATCGATCCGGCATTCGCGCCCGGAACCGGCACACCGGAGATCGGTGGCCCGAACAGTTTTCAGGCACTTCAGGTCGTGCGGGCCTTGCGCGGGCTCAATATCGTCGGCGCCGACATGGTGGAGGTCTCACCGCCATTCGACACGAGCGGTGCTACCGCCTTCCTCGGCATAACCGTGATGTTCGAATTGCTCTGCGTCATGGCCGAAATCATTGGCAGGCGTCGCGGCACCAACTAGCGCCGATCACACCGCATTCGCCATGGCGGCATCGTTGAGAAGCCCGCTGATAGCGGAGATCAACTGTGCCGGCACGAAGGGTTTCTGGATCAGCACGCTGTTTGGTACGCCATGCGACGTCCATTCAGCCGCGCTATCAGCCGTCACATAGACGACGGGAATGTTTGACTGACACTGCCGCGCATGGCGGCCGACCTGCCAGCCGTTCGCACCTTTGCCAAGGCGGATATCGGTGATAACGCCCGAAAACTGGGCGGCATCCGCATCCAGCGCGGCAATTGCCTCTTCTGCGGAAGCGAAGGACGCAACCTCGAAGCCGTTTTCGATCAACAACTCCTCGGCATCGAGCCGCAGAAGATGGTCGTCTTCGACCAGAAGCAATTGAATTGATGCGTCATCCGCCATGGTCCGTCCTATCGGATGCAGCGGTAAGACAAGAAGCCCGCATCCCAGTTTCAGGTTCCGACTTCACCGTCGTCACCATCCCGTCCGGCCGCCTAACGCGATCAAGGGCAAGTAGTTCCCCATTCTGATACAATCTTCGAAAATGCTAAGCCACCGTGATATCCTTGCATCATCGGTCGCTTCAGATCGAGACGCTGCAGGCCTGAGGGGGCCGCCTGCAGCGCCTCGACACGGCACGCATGCAGTCGCCTATTGCAGCGCGACGGCACGGTCCGGACGGGAGAAATAACGACGCCAGGCGCTGGGCGTGGTGCCGGTGACGCGCCGGAACACGCGGGATAGATGAGACTGGTCGGCCAGTCCGCAATCGAGGGCGATCTCGCAGAGCGGCGCATTGGTGGTCAACATACGCTGCTTGGCATACTCCACCCGGCAAGACACGACATAGCTGTGCGGAGGAACGCCGAAGGTTGCTTTGAATGCCGCGGAAAAATAACTTGTGCTAAGGCGAACCTGCTGCGCCAGTTCATCGAGCGGAATGCCATGTCCGATACGCGCTTCGATATATAGCTTCACCTTCTTGACCTGCCAGGGAGCAAGGCCACCGGTCGTGCCCTGCTTTTCAGGCCTGACAGATGCAACCGGCTCCACAAGCCGCAATTGGGCAGGCTGGCGTTCGGTGATTTTGGCGTCGATGGACAAGGGATTTTCTGGATATAGGCCTGTGAGATCGGCATAGATGGTGCTCATATCGAGCGGGTTGATCTGACGGGCGACAACAGCTGCGGTGGCGGACATCTGCGCTCTCCTGTGGGTCTGTTGAATTTTCACCAGTCCATATTGAGATGACCGCCGCCAATCGGATATTCTACAGTCAGTCAGTTTTCGCACACATGGGTTTTAGCCTCATATACTCGGGTATGATTGCCCTTGGCGGAAGCTGCCGCGTAGGGTCGGTTAGAGCTTGAAACACGGCAATTTCAATGAATTGAGGATATGACGGAAAGCCCAATCATTCTGGTTGTCGATGACGAGCCGCTGATCCGGCAGGCACTCGACACTCTGCTTCGCTCCGTCGGTTACCGCGTGCGGACATTTGCGACCGCGCTCGACCTCTACGAGGACGATTGCCTTCCCGAGGCCAGCTGCCTGATCCTCGATATCCGGCTTCCCTTCACCAGCGGACTGGATTTCCAGCAGAAACTCACCGATCGCGGCATCGTCGTTCCGATCATATTCGTTACCGCACATGGCGATATCCCGATGACGGTGCGCGCCATGAAGGCTGGAGCCGCAGACTTTCTTTCCAAGCCGTTCCGAGATCAGGACATTCTCGATTCCGTCGCCTCGGCTGTGCTGAAGCATCAGGAATTCCTGGGCTCCAGCAAAACCGAGGCTGACCTGAAATCCCGCTATACCCAGCTTTCTCCGCGCGAACAGCAGATCATGGCCATGGCAACGGCCGGCCTGATGAATAAGCAGATCGCCGGCGAACTGGGCCTAAGCGAGATCACCGTGAAGATCCATCGCGGCAAAGTAAGTCGCAAGATGAGCGCGAAAACCTTCGCTGATCTTGTGAAGATGGCAGAGTTGCTCGGCCTGTCGCACCGTTAAGCATTTCGCGCAAAAGTGCGAAGCGATTTTGCGTCAAAGAAATGCGATGAAGCAAACATCAAAGCGTTTGGAACATACCCGAAAGATAGCGACACGCTTTGGAATGAGCCGAATAAACCCCCGTATAATTTAAACCCTTGGCTCAGAGGCGCATATTACAGGGAAAGAGAAAGACCGGGTTTCCCGGAGATTGGTTCATACCCGTTGAAAGCGCCTGTCATCATTGCCATCATCGACGACGAAGAGAACATCCGTCGCGGGATGAGCGGCCTTTTGCGATCACTCGGTTACGAAGCGCGCAGCTTTGAATCCGCAGAAGCGTTCCTCGCCACCACTGCAGCAGGCGACTGTTCGTGCATCGTCTCCGATGTGCATATGGATGGCATGAGCGGCATCGACCTCTTCCAGACGCTTTCAGCGCGCGGAAGCGAGGTTCCGTTCATTTTCGTCACCGCCTTTGCCGAAGAGGTCGGGCGGCTTAGTCTGGGCAAGGACACTTGCGTCCTGCCAAAACCTTTCAAGGTCGATATTCTCATCGACTGCATCGAAAAGGCAACGCAGCCGGCAACCTGAACACTCAAGGAAGCAGCGCATGTGCACGCATCATAATTTCATCAGAAAAGTGACGCCGAAGACCCGCGGTTGCGAGGAATGTCTGGAGCTTGGCATGACCTGGGTTCATCTGAGGCTATGCCGCGAATGCGGTCATGTGGGCTGCTGTGACCAATCGGAAGGCAAGCATGCGACAGCCCATTTCAAGCACACGCGCCACCCGATCATCGAAGGCTACGATCCGCCGGAAGGCTGGGGATGGTGCTATATCGACGAAGAGATCGTCGACTTGCCCGACCAGACACCGCAGGTCGGCCCGATCCCTCGTTACGTGTAAAAGTTCAAGAGAAATGGCAGCGGTTCAATGAGCCGCTGCGAGGTACTGATGGATCGCGGCGACGACAACCGATCCCTCACCCACGGCTGATGCCACCCGCTTGACGGATCCGGCCCGCACGTCGCCTACGGCAAAGATGCCCGGCTTGCTGGCGGCATAGGGATGCCGTGTCATATCGTCGGAGGAAAGGCCGGTACAGACGAAGCCTTGCCGGTCGAGTTCCAGGCATCCGTCGAGCCAGTCGGTATTGGGGTCCGCACCGATCATAACGAACAGGTTGGAGGCATTGCAGCGCAACGTCTCCCCGCTCGTGCGATCGATCCAGGTCACGGTTTCCAGCCCGTGTTCTCCGCCAAGCTCGGTAATCTCGCATCCCTCGCAAAGGGTGATATGCGGCGAGCTCTTGATACGCTGGACAAGATAGTCGGACATGGTCGCGGAAATCTTGCTGCGCACCAGCATATGCACGTGACGCGCGGTCCGGGAAAGAAACACCGCTGCCTGCCCTGCCGAATTGCCGCCACCGACAATGACGACTTCCTGACCCGAACAGATCTGGCCTTCCATCGCGGTTGCCGCATACTGGATGCCGCGACCTTCAAACCTTGCATAATCGGGAATATCGAGCTTGCGATAACGCGCGCCGGTCGCAACCACGACAGTCTTCGTGCTGACCGAACGGCCATCGCTCAGGCCCACCGCATAAGGCGAGTTTGAGCAATCGAGTGATGCGGCACTTCGTGACACGCAAAGCCGTGCGCCAAATTTCTGTGCCTGGATATGGGCGCGCCCCGCAAGCGCCAGCCCGGAAATACCGGTCGGGAACCCGAGATAATTCTCGATCTTCGACGACGTGCCGGCCTGGCCGCCCGGCGCCATGGTTTCGATGACCAGTGTCTTCAGCCCTTCCGAGGCGGCATAGACCGCCGATGCAAGCCCGGCCGGTCCCGCACCAAGCACCACGACGTCATAAAGCGCATCGTCTTCCGGCGGTTCGAAAAGCCCCAGTTCGTCGGCCAGTATCTCATTCGTCGGTTGTTTGAGAACGCCATGATCCGGCGTAATCAGGGCCGGAAGATCATCCGCACCGATCCCGAACCTCTGCATCACAGCAGGCGCATCCGTATCGTTCACGCCCATGATCGTGACGGGATAGAGATTGCGGATGAGAAACCGCTGGATGCCCAACAGATCGCCGCTTTCCCTATGGCCGATGAGAATGCCGCCACCGGTCGCGTGGCGCACGAAGCCGGCGCGGCGAAGGATGTAGGATCGGATGATCGTCTCGCCGATATCCGGCTCTCCCGTGATCAACGCACGGAATTTTTCATGGCAGACACGGATCACCCGCGAGCCAGCAAGGCAGAGGCCGGACAGCAGAATGCTGCGGTGAGTGAACATGTTCTGCTCACCACTGAACTGACCCCGCTTGTAGCTGTAGAGATAATGCCGGCCCTGGATGGGATCGTCGGCGAACATCTGCAGCTCGCCGTCCAGAACCAGAAGGAAATCGATCGAATGATCGCCTCGACGGAAGACAAAAGTGTCCTCCTCGATCTGCTCCTCCGTCCCGTATGGGCGGATGCGTTCGATCATCTCGTCTGTCAGTGCGGGAAAGGTCTGCGCCGGGCGTATCCACGGATCGGTGGGATCGACAGGAAGATCAAGCATGCAAAGCTCCCGTCACGACATCAACCAATAATCGCGGATTTTATCAACGAAAAGCCGGCATCCGCAATACGGATGCCGGCGAAGCACATATTACTTGTTGGTGTCGCGCAGGATCTCGAACAGGAACCAGGCGCGCTTTTCAGACTCGTCGATCCAGTTTTCGAGCAGGCTGGCTGTGCCGACATCGTTATGTTCGTCACAAACATCGTGCAGTTCACGCATGCTGGCGATGAGAGCCGCATTGTCTTCACGCAATTCCGCCAGCATTTCATGCGGATGAACGAAGTCGGCGTCGTTATCCTCGATGCGCTGCTTGCGGGAAATGTCCCCGATCGAGCGCAGCGTGTTGCCGCCGATCTTGCGGACGCGTTCGGCCAGCGGATCGGTCATCGCCAGCAGCTCGTCGCCGTGATCGTCCAGCATCAGATGGAAATCGCGGAAATGCACACCGGACATATGCCAGTGGAAATTCTTGGTCTTGAGATAAAGCGCAAAGACATCGGCGAGCAGCGCATTGGCGCCGCCGGAAATGTCCTTGGTTGCCTCAGCGCCAAGACCTGTCGGGGTCTTGAGATCTGCCGAGCGGCGAGATTTGGCGGTCTGTTCCATGATCATATCCTTCATTGAGACTTGAATTACGCGGTTCTGAACGACGCCGGCGGATCGCTTGCGGGAAACGTCTCGCGCAACGCCTCGTCGACATCCTCATCGGTCTCGACATGGGCCGCGGGCGCTCTCGCAACGACGAGATCGAGCGGTTCGGGCAGGCTTTCGAGACCGTCACGCAGAACGTCTTCCGCGTCTTGACGCTTGTTCGTCATGTCATGCCTCCAATTTTGCTGCGAACACCCACGCCGCCACTCTGACAAATGAGGTTACGATGTTTGTGTTCCACGGATGAGACAATATCGCCCTGCCCTGCGCACGACTTGGACAAATCCATCTGCGCGAGCAGTGCAGCCTGCATTTCGACAGCAACCCAAACGAGCCGGTTGCGTAATTTTGGACAATTCAGGATTATTTCAGAGAAGCATATCACGCAATTCTCCGATAGTCTGTCGCAAGAATGGGGCAACAGCGATCAGGCACGAATTGTCGATCGAGGGGACTGGTCTTGCAGGGCGACATGACGAATTGGATGCGGCTATCCGGAAACCGGCCGGGTATGGCAGCCAGCAACAGATATCGCGTAGCTTTCGGTATTGCTTCCGGGCTCGCCATCTTCGCCATAGACACGTTCACGACGCTGGCAAGCGCGGTTGCCGTGCTCTACGTGCTGGTGATCGTGCTGGCGGGTGACCTTGGCAGCAAAAAAGCTATTCGCAGGACTTCCGCAATCTGCGCAATTCTCACCCTCATCAGCTTCGCAACTTCACATGCACATAATCTGGAATCCCAGGCGACATTGCGGCTTCTCTTCAGCCTCGCCGCGAACATCGTGACGACGCTTCTCCTTCTACGCCGCGTTGGAGACGAGGCAGCCCTTAAGGAGAGCGAGCACCGCTACCGGACGATTTTCGAGACGCTTGCCATTGCAATCTGGGAGAACGATTTCCGCTTCGTGAAGGCCGAACTCGACAAGCTGCGCCAACGTGGCATCGTCGATATACGACCGTATCTCGCAGACAATCACGATTTTGTCGTCAGAATGCGCAAGGCCGTTCGGATCACCGACGTCAACCAGACCGCGCTGAAGCTGATGGGCGTTCCCTCCAAGGATGAGTTCTTCCGCACGCTCGACGATTTTCTTCCTGACAACGATGGCGGTTTCGCCCATTTCCTCGCAGGGATTTTCGAAGGCCAGACCGAATTTCAGTCGGAAACCACCGTGCGCAGCCAGGATGGCAGACTGATCCCTATCCTCGTCGCCCTCAGCTTTCCGAAGGACGGTTCCGGTCTCGACCGCATACAGGCCAGCATCGTCGACATGACCGAGCGGCACCAGTTCCAGGAAGCGCTGGAAACGTCGCGGCAGGAACTGGAACAGGCGTCTCGCGCCGCGATGATCGGCGAAATCTCGGCCTCGATTGCCCATGAAGTCAACCAGCCGCTTTCGGCTATCATGACTTTCGTGCAGGCGGGAACGCGCTGGCTGAACCGGCAGCCGCCGGATATCGATGAGGCGAAGCTAGCCCTGCAGGACGCCGTTGCAGCGACTGAACATGCAGCGCAGGTCGTCAAGCGCGTGCGGATGCTGCTCGGCAAGTCGAAATCGGAAAATGCGGAAGTCACGGTCGATGCCGCAATCGCCGATGCGGTGCAGCTGAAGCAGAAAGAACTTGCGGTCGACGGCGTTCAGGTGAGCCTGTCGCTGATGGCCCAAGGGGGGACGGTTCGTGGCGACCGGGTTCTGCTGCAGCAGGTTTTCCTCAACATCATATCCAACGCCATGCATGCGATGGAGACGGCGTACACGCGCGCACTCACGATCCAGAGCAGCCTCACCGACGAAGGTATCGCAATCCGCTTTACCGACAGCGGTGCTGGGCTGGGTTCGATGGCGCCGGAAACCCTATTCAAGCCGTTCAACACGACCAAGCCGAATGGCATGGGCCTCGGTCTTGCCATGTGCCGCTCGATCATGATGGCGCATAGCGGCACGATCTCGATCCGCGACCGGATGGACGGACAAGGCGCGGTCGTCGAGGTCAGGCTGCCGCTCGCGGTGGACGAGGAAGAAGCGGTGACGCTGACCGCCTGACAAAAATGCTAGACGTTCGAAGGCGGCAGCTTTGCCACGGCCGCTTTCAACGCCACGCCGCTGACGCGGGTCTTCATCATATCCTTGACCAGCGCGGCAATGACCTCGGCGGCTTCACGGATCGGCAGACCGCCATCGCGGATATTGGAAACGCAATTGCGGCCGGAATCCGGGTTCCCCGACTTCGGACCATAGGTAATGTAGGCTCCGAGACTGTCTGCGGCGGAAAGGCCCGGACGTTCCCCGACAAGCACAATCGTCAGTTTTGCGCCAAGCGCTTCACCTGCGGGATCGCCGAGCGCCACCCTTGACTGATTGGCCATCACGATCGGCGCGGCCGAAAGGTTGAGCGTGGTGAGTTTCGGAGAGAGCGCCTCGATCAGCGGCACGGCATTGAGATCGACCGCGCTGGACGACAGGCCGTCCGCAACGACAATCGCCACGTGGTAGCCCTTGCCCGTCCCCGCCTGTTTCAGTCGCTCAGTCGATTCCGGCGCGAGCAACCGGCCAAGATCCGGTCGCCGAACATAGATGCTGCGATCAGGAGCCATGCTGTCGACCCCGATCACAGACAAGCCGATGCGGTTCAGCCGGTCGGTGAGCGAGGCCCGGTCGACACTCGTCCAGACCGCTTCGCGTGCTCGCGCATGATCGAGCAGAAAGGAAAGCTGCGCCTGCGTCGGAAGACCCGCACCATGGCGGCCGAGCGAAACGCGCGCATCGGTCATCTCCCTGAGATCCAGCGTCTTTTCGGCAGCGGAGGGTTCGATCACCTTGGCCATGTCAGGCTCCGATCAATGCGCTGCTGCGGACATAGTTGGAAAGTGCTGCCGGCTCGCCGATCAAGGCACCATCGCGATCCGTCAGCCCGATCTCGGAAAGCCACTGTTCAAACTCTGGCGCCGGCGGCCGTTTCAACGTCTCGCGGCAATAGACGGCATCGTGATGCGACAGCGACTGGTAGTTCAGCATGATATCGTCGGCACCGGGAACGGTGATGACGAAATTGACATTGGCGGCGCAGAGCAGCGTCAGCAGCGTATCCATGTCTTCCTGATCGGCATCGGCATGGTTGGTGTAGCAGACGTCGACGCCCATCGGCAGGCCGAGCAGCTTGCCGCAGAAATGATCTTCGATACCTGCGCGGATGATCTGCTTGCCGTTGAACAGATATTCCGGCCCGATGAAGCCGACGACCGTGTTGACGAGCAGCGGATCGAACTCGCGGGCGACCGCATAGGCACGCACTTCCATCGTCTGCTGGTCGACACCGAAATGCGCATCGGCGGAAAGGGCGGCACCCTGCCCCGTCTCGAAATACATCACGTTTGCGCCCGGCATGCCGCGGTTCAGCGAACGTCCGGCCTCATGCGCTTCCTTCAAGAGCGCCAGATCGACGCCGAAACCGCGATTGGCCTTTTCCGATCCCGCCACCGACTGGAAGACCAGATCGACGGGCGCTCCTCGTTCGATCGCATGGATCGCGGTCGTCACATGGCCGAGACAGCAGGTCTGGGTCGGGATCGCCAGTTTCTCGCGCAACTCGTCGAGAAGCGAGACGATGCGGATATAGTCATCTGTCGCATCGGTCGCCGGATTGACGCCGATCACGGCATCGCCCGATCCCATCAGCAGCCCGTCGATGGCGGATGCGATGATGCCGCGGCTGTCGTCGGTCGGATGGTTCGGTTGGTTGCGGGTGGAAAGCCTTCCCGCCAGACCAATCGTGTTGCGGAAGCGGGTGACGACACGGCGTTTTGCGGAAACCGCGATCATGTCCTGCAGCCGCATGATCTTCGATACGGCAGCGACCATTTCCGGCGTCAGCCCCCAGGTGACAGCCTCGAGCCGGTCATGAGTCGTCTCGGGCTTCAGCAGCCATTCGCGGAACTCGCCGACGGTAAGCGAGGAGACCGCGGAAAATGCCGCCGGATCATGCCGCTCGGCAATCAGCCGGGAAACCTCGTCATCGTCGGAAGAAATCAGTTCCTCGCCGAGAAACGACTTGAGCGGCAGATCGGCAAGCGCCATCTGCGCCGCCAGCCGCTCGACCGGGCCTTCGGCTGCTATGCCGGCCAGCTGGTCACCGGAACGTTCCGGCGTCGCCTTCGCCAGCAGCGTCTTCAGGTCATCGAAGCGGAAGACAGTCTGCTCGATCGTCGTCTTGTAGGCCATGAATGATCAACCCATTGAAAAAGCGTGCAGTCGGCCTCCCTTGGAAAATATTGCTTCCTCCAACGCGCTACCCTCCGGCCCGATTAAGCACGACAAACACTTCGCATTTCAAGGTCAAACTTGAGCTGTTGCAACGAAGGCCTGCTTGACCTCTAGGCGCGGTCCAATATCTACGCCGCATGGATTCTCAAGACACGACCGCCACGTCCCGTTTCGATATCAATTCGCTGCGGGAAACCATCCGCCGCATAGCCAGGGGCCGCGATACCTGGGCCTTGCGCTGGCAGGCTTTGCTTGCCTTCATCGATATCTGTATTCTCGCATTCTTTCTACTTGGACCATACCTGCGTGACGGGCCGTCATATCTGATTATCGACTACATGATCGCCGTCTGGGTCGCTTTCGAGCTGGCGGCCCGTTCGCTTGCCGCCCCATCCTTTGGCCGCTTCCTGAAAATGCCGATGACCTGGGTCGACCTCTTCATTCTGGCGACCCTGCTGTTTCCCGATACGCTCTTCAACTTCGCCTTCCTGCGCGTCATGCGCATCTGGGCGATCGGCAGAAGCCCGCTCTTAAAGGAAGTCATGCGCCGGTTCGGTTGCCAGCATCTGGAAGACGTGACGCGCGCCTGCCTGAACTTCGTCGTCTTCCTCTTTGTGGTGACGGGCTTCGTCTACACGACCTTCTTCTACGACCGCCCCAGCGGAGAGGGTTTCGTCGACGCGCTCTATTTCACCGTCGCCACTATCACCACCACCGGCTTCGGCGACATCACGCTTCCCGGCACGCTCGGCAAGCTGACCTCCGTCTTCACCATGATCATCGGCATTTCGCTGTTCGTGCGGCTGGCGCAGGCGATCATCCGGCCGCCCAAGGTGCGCTTCCCCTGCCCCGAATGCGGGCTGCAGCGACATGATACCGACGCCGTACATTGCAAGGCCTGTGGTCACCTCCTGAACATTCCTGACGATGGCGATTGATGGAATGACGCGGTTTGATCCGATGGCGTGATGATCATCCTTCCGTGTCGTATATCGACTGGGCCGGGCCGCAAACTGTCGTTAATCTCCCCCGCAGAGTCAGGAGACGGCAATGGCAGAATTTCCATCAAAGGCAAAAGTGGTCATCATCGGTCTGGGCGGCATCGTCGGCGCCTCGATCGCCCACCATCTGGTGGAACGCGGCTGGGACGACATCGTCGGCATCGACAAGTCCGGCATCCCCACCGATATCGGCTCGACCGCCCATGCCTCGGATTTCTGCTACACGACCAGCCACGATTATCTCTCGGTCTGGACCACTCAGTATTCGATCGATTTCTACGAAAAGATGGGCCACTACGCCCGTATCGGCGGCCTTGAAGTGGCCCGCACCGGCGATGACCTCTGGATGGAGGAGATCAAGCGCAAGCTGACCTCTGCAAAGGCTTTCGGCACCCGCGCCCATTACGTCTCGCCGGCCGAGATCAAGGAAAAGTTTCCGCTGATCGAGGAGGATCAGGTCCAGGGCGGCATGTTCGATCCCGATGCCGGCCTCGTCATCCCGCGCAGCCAAACCGTTGCCGGCAAGCTGGTCGATGCCGCCGAAAAGGCCGGCAAGCTGAAAGTTTTCGGCAATACGCCGGCAACCTCGCTGATCGTCGAGAATGGCCGCATCAAGGGCGTCGTCACCCATCGCGGCACGATCATCGCCGACCACGTCATCGTTTGCGCCGGCATATGGGGCCGGCTGATCGCCGAAATGGTCGGCGAAGACCTGCCGGTGATGCCGGTCGACCATCCGCTGACTTTCTTCGGCCCGTTCAACGAGTTTGCCGGCACAGGTAAGGAGATCGGTTATCCGCTGCTGCGCGACCAGGGCAATTCCGCCTATATGCGCGACACAGGCGATCCGAACACGACCGAGGGCGGCCAGATCGAATGGGGGTATTACGAGACTGACAATCCGCGCCTCTGCCACCCGCGCGACATTCTCGAAAAGCATGAGGCCCGCCTGTCGCCCTCGCAGCGCGATCTCGACATGGAACAGATCCTGACGCCGCTAGAGCGCGCGATGGAACTGACGCCGATCCTCGGCGAACTCGGTTACAACGAAGGCCATTCCTTCAACGGCTTGCTTCAGGTTTCCGCCGCCGGCGGCCCCTCCTGCGGCGAAAGCCAGAAGGTGCGCGGCCTCTGGTATTGCGTCGCCATCTGGGTCAAGGACGGCCCCGGCTACGGCAAGCTGATCGCCGACTGGCTGACCGATGGTCGTACGGAAGTCGACCACAACTCGATCGACTATTCCCGCTTCTACCCGCATCAACTGACCGAAGAGTTCATCGAGGGCCGCACCCGCGAGGCCGCGCAAAAGATCTATTTCCCCGCCGTCCACCCACGCGAACCCTACGCGACCGGCAGAAGTGCCAAGAAGTCGCCTTTCCATGAGCGCGAGAAGGAACTCGGCGGTTACTTCATGGAACTCGGCGGATGGGAACGCGCCCACGGCTATGCCGCCAACGAGCATCTTCTGGAGAAATACGGCAACCGGGTGCCGGTACGCGAGAACGAATGGGACAACCGCCATTTCTGGCGCGTGTCGAACGCTGAACATCTGGCGATGAGCGAGGATTGCGGCATCGTCAATCTTTCCCATTTCCATATGGTCGACATCGAAGGCCCGGACCATGTCGAGCTGCTGGAATGGCTCTGCGCCGCAAAGATCGGCGGGGATGCCAATATCGGCAAGGGCGTCTATACCCACTTCCTCGATGACGAGGGCATGGTGCGCGCCGACTTCACCGTTTTCCGAATGGAAGACCGCTGCCGCCTCGTCAACGGCGCCGATGCTGGCCCGCGCGATTTTCACTACATGAAGCGCATCGCCGAAGACCGCGGCCTGGACGTGACGATCACCGACGTCTCCGAAAAATTCATCACCATCGGCATCTGGGGTCCGAACGCCCGCGACACGTTGAAAAAGGTGGTCGCCGACCCGGTCGGTCTCGCGATCGAAAACTTCGCCTTCGCCGCCATCAAGCCGATCGAGATCGCCGGCAAGCCAGTAACCGCCTTCCGCATTTCCTATGTCGGCGAACAGGGTTGGGAACTGCATATGAAATACGAGGACGGCCTCGCCGTCTGGGACGCCCTGCGCGCAACCGGCGTCATGGCCTTCGGCGTCGAGACCTATGCCAATTCCCGCCGCATGGAAAAATCGCTGCGCCTGCAGAACGGCGATCTTCTGACCCAGTACAATCTGATCGAGGCCGATCTGGCCCGTCCCAAGGTCAAGGAAGCCGATTTCCGCGGCAAGACGAAACATCTGGAATACAAGGCTAGGCAGCATCAGCCAGCCATGCTCTGCACGCTGGTGATGACCGACAACACCGACGCGAGCGGCGTGAAGCGCTACCCGGTCGGTTCCATGCCGGTGATCGACCCGGAGATCGGCAAGACGCTGGTCGACGAGTTGGGCCGCATCTCCTATACGACCTCGGTCGCCTACGGCCCGACGATCGGCAGGAACATCGCGCTCGCCTATCTGCCCTGGGACTACTGCCAGGTCGGCCGCAAGCTGACGGTGAACTATTTCAACGAGGATTTCCCGGTCGAGGTGGCAGCGGTGGGTTACAAGCCGCTTTATGATCCGGACAATTTGAAGCCGCGGACGTAAACGGCCCCAGTTCCCTCATTCCTGTACTTGTGACAGGAATCCAGCCGACGCGCGTCTGCGCGTCGAGAAGAGTCTTTTCAGCCCAAGGACTTGGGCTGGCTGGATCTCTGTGACAATCCTCGGGTTTAACCCGAGGATTGTCACAGAGATGAGGGAAGAGAGCGGTGCCCGCTCATCAAACAACCTCAAGCGCTCTGTCGACGCTCCATCTCGGCATCACCCGCCAATTCCCCCGCAATCTCTTCCGCCACCTTTTTCGCCTGATTGCGGATATCCGGAACGGCAGTGATTTCCCAGAACTGGCCGGCAGTCAGTGCACCGACGGCATAGAGCCTCTGCCGCACGGTCCCATCCGGGCAACAGATACGCGAGCGGGCATCGACGCTGACGCCGAGCCCCAGCCGGTCCATGCCGATCACGGATGCTTCGCACATCTGCTGCAACAGCGGCGAATGGGCGATGCCGGCGCGCTCCATGCCGGTACAGTTGACGATCCAGTCGACCGCGATCTCCTGCATCTCCGATGTGCCCCGCCTGCGGAAACGGATGCCGATCCGGCCATCGGCTTCCCTGATCTCGCGAATGAAACCGGCATGAACCGTCACCGTGCCTGCATCGGTCAACGGCTTGAAGCGCGACCAGACCGGCGGGGCAAGTCGGTGCCGGTGAATATTCCACCAGGCAAGCGCATGCCGCATGAAACGGGATCTCTGTGCGTCATTGAGTTCCTGCCAGAGCTGCTGCGTGCGATGCCTCAATCCATCCATCAGCCCGCGCCAGTCGGCTCCCTCGCGCACCTGCAACCGAAAGCCGGCGAGAATGTCGCTGATCTCGCGGCCTGTCGCAGGCAGGCGAGGTTCGACCGGCTCCGGCTTGATCGTGCTGTGGGGGTGCGGAACGAGGCCCCGACGCGAAATCACATGGATTTTGCCACGATGTCCGTGCGAGCGTAGCGACAGGACCTGATCGACCATCGTCAGGCCGGAACCCAGAATACAGATATCGTCATCTGGTTTGACGGACGAGAGCCAGCCGAGCCGCCAGGGGTTCTGAACGACACGGCGCTGCATCTTTTCCGGAACAAGATCAGACGCGATCGGCATTTCTGCATTACCGACACCAAGGCAGAGCGCAACATTTCGTGCCCGCAGCACCGTGTCATTGTCGAGATGGAATTCGACATCCGTATCACCGGGCATCATGCAGGCTGTCGCCTTGGCCTTGATGAAATCGACGGCAACGCGGTCATCCCGGCGGCGCAACAGCGAGGCCAGCCTGTCCCTGAGATAAAGCCCGTAATCTCCACGCGCGGCAAAATAATCACCGACCGGTTTGCGTCCCTTTTCCTTCAGCCAATCGAGGAAATCGTTCGGCTCATCCGGAAACGCACTCATCCGTGCCGCCGGTACATTGAGCCGGTGGAGATAGAATTCGCTGCGATAGGCAGTGCCGCGGCCGAACCCCGGATCATCGCCGATAATGGCAATCGACCGCTCCGGCCCAAGCTGGCGCAGAAGATTGATAGTCAGCGCAATGGCTGAAAAACCGGAACCGACAACAGCGACGTCATAGATCAAGGGCCAACTCCTGCTCTATTTCGGAAAGCCGGTCGCCGTCCCCACGGCGTCCGATATCACTACCAACCTAGTCGGGATTGAACGTCTGTAAAGCCTTCGTTTATGTCAGCCACAGGTGATGCCCGGCAGCATAGACGAAAAAGCCGCGACATGTTTCCATGCCGCGGCTCCAATTCCGGTTGATTTTGGATCGATCAGTTCGGCAGAGCGTAGGCGATCACGTCGTCGCCGCGATCCGGCGACTGGCGGGCACCACCGGCCGAAATGACGATATATTGCTTGCCGGTCTTCGGCGACTTGTAGGTCATCGGCGTACCCTGGCTGCCAACCGGCATGCGGGCCTTCCAGACTTCCTTGCCGGTCGCCGAATCGAAGGCGCGCAGATAGTAGTCTTGGGTGGCTGCGAAGAAGACGAGACCGCCCTGGGTGGCGAGCGAGCCGCCGATCGTCGGCATGCCGATCGGGATCGGAACGCCCATCTTGATGCCGAACGGGCCGGTATCTTCTACGGTACCGAGTGGCACCTGCCACTTGATCTGCTGGGTATTCATGTCAATCGCCGTCAGCGAACCGAAAGGCGGCTCCTGGCAGGGAATGCCCAGCGCCGACAGGAAGCGGTTCTTGTCCACCGCGTAAGGCGTGCCCTTCATCGGGACGACACCCATGCCGGTATTGACCGCTTCACCACCGTTGGAAACGGCATTGGTCGGAGCGGCTTCCTTCATCTGGATCCACAGGCCGAGACGCATGTCGTTAACGAAGATCGTGTTCGTCACCGGATCGGTCGAAAGACCGCCCCAGTTCATGCCACCGAGCGAACCCGGGAAGTTGAGGGCCAGATCCGTTCCCGGAACCGTGTAGACACCGTCATAGCGCATGCTCTTGAAGGAAATGCGGCACAGCAGCTGGTCGAACGGGGTGGCACCCCACATGTCGCTTTCGGTCAGCGTCTGTGCGCCGATCTGCGGCATGCCAACGGAAAGCTTCTGAGTGGCAGGGTAGGTTTCCTTGGGGATATTGCCCGCCTTGACCGGGACATCTTCCACCTTGGTGAGCGGTTCACCCGTGGCGCGGTCGAGCACCCAGAGCTGGCCGGCCTTGGTGCCGAACACGAGCGCCGGAACGGTCGTGCCGTCGGCCTTGGGGAAATCGATCAACGACGGCTGCATCGGGACGTCGAAGTCCCACAGATCGTTGAAGACCGTCTGGTAGACCCATTTCTCCGCGCCCGTGGTGGCGTCGAGAGCGAGCATGGACGCGCCATATTTGCGCTGCAGGTCGGTTCGGGTCACGCCGTAAAGGTCGACCGAGGGGCTGCCGACCGGCAGGAACACGGTGTTGGATGCCGGGTCGTAGGACATGGCAGCCCAGACGTTCGGGGTCGAACGCGCATAGGTCTTGCCATCGGCCGGGGCCGAATGATCCTCAGGGTTGCCCGGATCGAAGGCCCAGCGCATCTGGCCGGTTATGACGTCGAAACCACGCATGACGCCGCCCGGCATATCGACCTGAACGTTGTCGGCGATACGACCGCCAACAACGACGGTGGTGCCGGCAAGCGTCGGGGCTGACGTCAGCACATAGCTCGGATCCGGCGCATCACCGAGGCCGACCTTCAGGTCGACACGGCCATTGGTGCCGAAATCCGGGCAAAATGCACCGGTGTCGGCATCGAGCGCGATCAGTTCGGCCTGGATCGTGTTCATCAGAATACGGCGCTGGCAAAGCGCGCCTTCGGCAACCGAGACAGCCGTCACCGGCGTTGAACCGTCAGCGGTCGGCTGAACGAGCGGCTGCGTAGCATCGAAATAAGCAAGACCACGGCAACGCATCCATACGGACGACTTGGCGTTGATCTCGTTCTTCCAGATCTCCTTGCCGGTATCGGCATCGATTGCGATGACGTTGTTGTGTGGCGTGCACAGGAACACCCGATCACCGACCTGAAGCGGAGTCAGCTGATCCTCCGCGCCGTTTCCGCCGGGGCTGATCGGAGTGTCGCCGGTGTGGTAGGTCCAGGCAACCGTCAGGTCCTTGACGTTGTCGCGGGTGATCTGGTCGAGCGCGGCAAAGCGCGAACCGCCGGCCGTATTGCCGTAGGCTTCCCAGTTTTTCTGCTCCTTGGCCGGATCGACCGGAGTGAGCGGGGCAGGCGTGCCGGAAAAGGCGACGGTCGGATGCGGCACCATCATGCCGGCAAAACCGGCGACGGAAGCAACAGCAAGAATAGCGGCAACCAGGAAGGACGGCAGATAGGCCGGCGTCCTGCCGGCGGCCTTGCGCAGCAGCGGGAAGCTCAGCGCGATCACCGTTGCACCGACGCCGAAGGCGAGCAGGCGCGAGATCAGCGGCCAGAAATCGAGACCCGCATCCCAAATCGCCCAGACGACGGTGGCGATGTTAACGAGGCCGAACAGCAGCGCACCTGCGGGCTTGCGAAGAATGACAAGCGCACCGGCGATAACGATCGCAATGCCGGCAAGCAGGAAGTACCAGCTGCCGCCGAGCATGACGAGCTTGCCGCCGGCAACGGCGAAAAACAGGCCCGCGAGGGCGAGAACGGCACCGAGCACGAAAAGCCAGGTCTTGGCTATCGCGGACAGGGCGCCCTTTGAGGTTTCCATTTGTGTCTCTAGCTCCAGTTGTGGATTCGACAGTGTCGACAGTCAAAGGCCACAGCGGTGCCGTCAGGAGCGGGGAACAGGATCAAATGCAGTACCGTGCTTCTGTCGAAGAAACGCAAACGGCAGGCCGAACGATATGCAATCGGCTGGTCGGAGGCGTCCCTTTCGAGGACTTCGAGGTCGCTTGCCACGCCCTCCCCGCGCGCCAGCGGCAGGCATGCATGCCCGCATCTGCGGTATAACGCCGCCTGCGGCAAAATGGCAAGAAAATGTATGTACTATTCCGTACATAATCTGTTCGACGATTTTGAACGGTCCTCAAGCTATTGATAAACCTGAATTTCGAGCACGATTAAGGATGAGCGTCACGATCGAAAGCCGGTAGATATCCGGCCATCCCGGTATCATCTAAGGATGTTCCACGACGTAAAAGCTGCGCAGTGTCCGCGCTTCCCGCTTCACGATGCGCAACGGCCCGCCCATTTCGACAAGCGCATTCAGCTCTCTCAGCGCCAGAGCATGGGCAACCCCGAGAAGCCGGGCAAAAGAACGACTGTCAACGGCAATACCTTGTTCGGCAGCAACGATGAGCGCCGCTTGCAGCGATGTCAGCCGCAGATCCTTCGCCTGATGCTCCGCGACAAGGGCGAGAAACCGCTCGGATTGATCGCGATCCTCGTTCACGCCGCCTCGCGCTTGCGGAACGACACCATGATCGACTTGGAGGTCGGCGTGTCGCTTTCCTCGCCCGCACTACCCAAGGGCACGAGTACATTCAGCTCCGGATAATAACCGGCAATACTGCCACGCGGGATGTCATAGGGCACGAAGCGGAAATCCTGGGCCACGCGGGAGATCCCGTCATCGTAATCGGTCACGACATCCATCCGGTCACCGGCTTCAGCGCCGATATCCTTCAGGTCTTCGGGATGGATGAAGATCACCTGGCGCTCGCCATAGACACCGCGATAACGGTCATCGAGACCGTAGACGGTGGTATTGTACTGGTCATGCGATCGGAAGGTCTGCAAGGCGAAACGTCCGACGCCCTTGCGGGCACGCTGGTGCACCGTCTCCTGCGGCAGCGTGACGGCGGAAAAGCACGCCTTGCCCGCCGACGTGGTCCATTCGCGATGGGACGCGGTATTACGCAGATGGAAGCCGCGCGGCTTGCGGACACGAGCGTTGAAATTCTCAAAGCCCGGAATGGTCGCTTCGATATGATCGCGGATGAGATCGTAATCGTCCGCTAGCGCTGCCCAGCTCACGACATCCGTGCCGACCGTGGCTTCGGCAATGCCGGCAATGATCCCGACTTCGGACAGAAGATGAGGCGAGGCGGGACGATTGATACCGGCCGAGCCATGCACCATGCTCATCGAATCCTCGACGGTGACGAGCTGGGAATTGCCGAGCGAATTCAGGTCCATCTCGGTGCGCCCCAGACAGGGCAGGATATAGGAGACTTCGCCGGGCATCAGATGCGAATGGTTCGGCTTCGTGGCGATGTTGACCGTGAGCTTCATCCGCCGCATCGCCGTCTCGACCAGCGCACTATCGGGCGTTGCGCGAGCAAAATTGCCGCCGAGCCCGATAAAGGCCTGCGCCGAGCCATCCAGCATCGCGCCGATCGCGGCCAGCACATTATGCCCGTCGGCACGCGGCGCGGAGAAGCCGAAATGTCTTTCCAGCGCATCGAGGAAAGCGGCAGGCGGCTTTTCGTTGATGCCGACCGTGCGGTCTCCCTGCACATTGGAATGGCCACGCACCGGGCATAGCCCCGCGCCTTGCCTGCCGACATTGCCGCGCAGGAACATGAAATTGGAAATCTCGCGGATCGTCGCCACCGAATGGGCATGCTGGGTCACGCCCATCGCCCAGGTACAGATCACCTTACCGGCCTTCATGTAGACGGCAGCGGCACGCTCGATCTCGGCGCGGGAAAGCCCCGACTGATCCTTGATCTCGGCCCAGCCGGTAGCATCGACCGCGGCGCGGTATTCAGCAAACCCGGCGCAATGTTCGGCGATGAAGGCATGGTCGAGGACCGAAGGCTCACCTGCGGCAATCGCTGCATCTTCTGCTGCAAACACGGCCTTGGCCATGCCGCGCACCGCCGCCATGTCGCCGCCGAGACGCGGCTGGTAATATTGGCTGGCAATCTCGGTAGAGCCGCCGCGCAGCATCTCGATCTTGTCCTGCGGATCGGAAAAACGCTCCAGCCCCTTTTCGCGGATCGGATTGAACACGACCAAATCGGCGCCACGCATGGCGGCACGGCGCAGGTCGCCCAGCATGCGCGGATGATTGGTGCCGGGGTTCTGGCCGATGACGAAAATCGCATCCGCCTTTTCGAAATCCTCAAGCAGAACCGTCCCCTTGCCGACGCCGATCGCCTGTTTCAGCGCGACACCACTCGCCTCGTGGCACATGTTCGAGCAATCGGGAAAATTGTTGGTGCCGTAAACGCGCACGAACAGCTGGTAGAGATAGGCCGCCTCATTGCTGGCGCGGCCGGACGTGTAGAATTCGGCCCGGTCGGGACTATCGAGGCCCTTGAGGATGCCGCCGATCTCGGCAAAGGCGTCTTCCCAGGCAACTGGCAAATATCGGTCGCTCGCCGCGTCATACCGCATGGGATGGGTCAGGCGACCGTTGAGCTCCAGCTCGTAATCGCTCAGCTTGCGCAGTTCAGAGACAGTATTGGCTGCGAAAAAAGCAGGCGTCGCGCGCTTTTCCGTCGCCTCCCAGGAAACGGCCTTCACCCCGTTTTCGCAAAATTCGAATGACGATCCATGTTCGGGATCACCCCAGGCGCAACCCGGACAATCGAAGCCATCCGGCTGGTTTGCCTTCAACATGGTGCGGGCGCCAGCGAGCGGCGATCCACTTTCAAGCAGCCGCTTGCCGCAGCTCTTCAACGCACCCCAACCGCCGGCGGCCGCGGACTTCTTGCCAATAAATGATCCATTCATGACAGATGCTATTGACGATCATCAAAAGCGCTTCAAGCTGACTGTTCGTATGGCTCGATAGACAAAACCTATCAACTTTGGTTGTTACCGCACCCGTGGAATGGTACAGGCCTCTCCACCACCGAAAATGCGCGAGCGGCTGAGAAACCGCTTTTCCCTGCCGTTATCGAGCGAGAACATTCCCCCCCTGCCCGGCACGACATCGATGATCAGCTGCGTGTGCTTCCACGCCTCGAACTGGCTGCCGCTGATATAGACCGGCACGCCGCCGATCTCGCCCAGCTTCACGTCATGGTCACCGATAATGAAATCATCAGCCGGGTAACACATCGGCGATGACCCGTCGCAGCAGCCGCCGGACTGGTGGAAAAGGATTTCCGGGTAGTCCTGCCTTATCTCGGCGATGAGATCGAGTGCCGCATCGGTGGCGGTGACGCGCGGCTCCCCGTTGACATGAGTATTCATGATCTCTCCTCCCAAAGAGCTTTTGATGCTCAGGTGATGAGCTGAACGAAGTCTATCACGATCGCCATGAAAACACCCGAGACAGTCATCGCCAGGCCGCAGAGAAACACTTTGCTTGCCTTGTCATATACCCGCCGCTGCAGTGAATCGTGCCGCAGAAAGATCACGAGAGAGCTCCCCTGCGTGATGATCCCGGCGGAGAGCAGAAGCATCGTCGGCAGGTCGATAAGGGTCCATGGGATCGGGTTTTGAGCCCATTGGCTGAGAAATGTCAGAGAGAACGAGAGAATGATCCCCACAACGGTCAGCGTGCCATTGCGGAAAAGCATTTCGACCAGCGGTTCATTTTCATTCGACATCGCGGAATATCTCGGCTGCCGGATTATGACTGCCTATCGAATAGTCCTTTCGCGAGAATTTCAAGGCCGGTTGATAGGCGCGAGAGCCGGACAGGGATTCCCCTGCCCGGCTCCGGCTTGGATCAGAAGAAACCGAGCTTCTTCGGGCTGTAGCTCACCAGCATGTTCTTGGTCTGCTGGTAGTGGTCGAGCATCATCTTGTGCGTCTCACGACCGATGCCGGACTGCTTGTAGCCGCCGAAGGCCGCATGCGCCGGATAGGCGTGATAGCAATTGGTCCACACGCGGCCTGCCTGGATTTCGCGGCCGAAGCGATAGGCGCGGTTGCCGTCACGCGTCCATACCCCGGCACCAAGACCGTAAAGCGTGTCGTTGGCGATCGAGAGCGCCTCGTCATCATCCTTGAACGTGGTGACCGAAACCACCGGGCCGAAGATTTCCTCCTGGAACACACGCATCTTGTTGTGTCCCTTGAAGATCGTCGGCTTGATGTAATAGCCGTTCGCCAGCTCTCCGCCGAGATCGTTGCGATCGCCGCCGGTCAACACTTCAGCACCTTCCTGCTTGCCGATATCGAGATAGGAGAGGATCTTCTCCATCTGCTCGCTGGATGCCTGCGCACCGATCATCGTGGCGCTATCGAGCGGGTTGCCCTGCACGATCGCTTCCACACGCTTCACCGCCCGCTCCATGAACCGGTCGTAGATCGACTCATGCACCAGCGCGCGGCTCGGGCATGTGCACACCTCGCCCTGGTTGAGCGCGAACATCGCGAACCCTTCCAGCGCCTTGTCAAAGAAGTCATCGTCTTCATTGGCCACGTCGGCAAAGAAGATGTTCGGCGACTTGCCGCCAAGTTCCAGCGTCACGGGAATGAGGTTCTGGCTCGCATATTGCATGATCAGCCGGCCTGTCGTCGTTTCGCCGGTAAAGGCAATCTTGGCGATCCGGTTCGACGATGCCAGGGGCTTGCCGGCCTCGAGACCGAAACCGTTGACGATGTTCAAGACGCCGGGCGGCAAAAGATCGCCGATGATTTCAGCCCAGACAAGCAGCGAGGCGGGCGTCTGTTCGGCCGGCTTGATGACAACGCAATTGCCGGCGGCAAGCGCGGGCGCCAGCTTCCAGGCAGCCATCAGGATCGGGAAGTTCCACGGAATAATCTGGCCAACGACGCCGAGCGGCTCATGAAAATGATAGGCGACGGTGTCGTTGTCGATCTGGCCGATCGATCCTTCCTGGGCGCGGATGCAGGACGCAAAATAGCGGAAATGGTCGATGGCGAGCGGAATGTCGGCTGCCATGGTTTCGCGGATAGGCTTGCCATTGTCCCAAGTTTCGGCCTGGGCCAGCACTTCCAGCTTGTCCTCCATCCGCTGGGCGATCTTCATCAGAATGTTGGAGCGCTCGGCCGGCGCGGTGCGGCCCCACTTGTCCTTTGCGGCATGCGCAGCATCGAGCGCGGCGTTGATATCCTTCTCGTCCGAACGCGGAATTTCACACAACTTGCCGCCGGTGACCGGCGTGATGTTGTCGAAATACTTGCCGCCGATCGGCTCCCTCCACTCGCCGCCGATGTAATTGCCGTATTTCAGCTTGAACGGCGATTCGACGATTTTCTGGTGCAGCATGTCATCCTCCCATGATGAGCTGGCTTCCCGGTTCGGGACCGGGCTGGAAGGAAATCTGCGTCGTCCCGTTCTTGACGAAAAGCAGGGTGTGACCATATGGCGGCGCACACTGTCGCACCCTTGCGACAGTGTGCGCCGCAAACCATGCGGCACCGCAACAGAATTCGATTTACGTCAATGGAGACCGAAACGGTTCATCTTGCGGTGAAGCGTTGCCCGGCTCATGCCGAGCGCAATAGCCGCCTGCGAGACATTGCCGTTGGCGCGCGACAGGGCGCGCATCAACGCCGCCCGTTCCGCTTCGACCAGATCCTGACGATCGCCCGCCCGGTTCTCGTCGAGAGCATCCGCAGCCGGAATGCCGGCGGCGATACGGCTGTCGTCCAGCGCAAGAGCCAGGCGCGCCGCACGCGTCGCGCCGATGACCAGATCGTTGCGATCGACCGCAAGAAGTGCCGCCGCCGCATGTGCGGCCTGCGGCACCATCAGGAAACGGGCGCCTGGAAAGGCGGATCGGAACAGGTTGAGCTCAATCCTGAGCGCCGCATCGCGCACCGTCTGGGAAAGAATCGAGAGCATCATTTCATTGACGTCGTCCCGACACGTGGAAATATCGAGCGCCGCCGCCACTTCGCCGCGATGATCGCGGATAGGGGCGGTAGTGCAGCTCAATCCCGTATTGGACGAAAAGAAATGCTGGTCGCGAAAGATCGAAACCGCTCGTTCGTCCGCCAGTGCCGTACCGATACCGTTGGTTCCGATACTCGCCTCGGTCCAGATGGCCGCCGTCCAAAGGCCAAGATCGTGAAAGGCCCGGTCATCCCCCGCCGTGCCGCGCCGTTCCAGCGCAACACCGTTTCGGTCGGTCAGCAGCAGGCAGCAGCCCGACCTGCCGACGGTCGAAAAGAGCTTGTCCATTTCCTCGCGCGCCTCGACAATCAGGCGCTCCGAGGCCTGCCGCGTCTGGCGAAATTCGCTGTCCGTCAAGCGTTCGGGTGCGCGTTCCTGCTCGGGCGCAAGATGGTGCATAACCATGCAGCGCCGCCACGAAGCGACAACAGGTGAGCTTGCGGCAGCGGACTGGGCCGAGGCGTAGACCTCGTCCGCATGCAGGGAAACGGGATGCATGGGCTCCTCCCGGGCCAATTCTTGCATCAAGTTTCGCTAAAAAGCCGGCGCTTTGCAATCGTCAAGCAGGCGGCCCCACGAACTATTTATCGAAATACCACACGCGGCCTAGATGCGGCCGATCACGCAGCCTCTCGCGTCGACGGCTCGCATCTGGCAAAAGGCGCGAAGGCATGCCGCACGCGCAGGATCGTTTCCGGTTCGGCAGCCACCAGTGGCAAGCGGACATCAGCCGGTGACTGGTGCAGGAAGAACTGCGCCTCCTTCAGCGCGGCAACGTCATCCCCACAAACAGCCGCCGCAGCAACGGACATGGCCTGCAGCAGAGAATCGCAGCCACTGCCACGCTCCGCCATCGCCACCATGGTCTGCACCGGAGATGGGATGATATTGGCCAACGCCGACAAGGCGCCGTGCCCACCCAGATCCAGGAATTCCATCAGCTTCCTGTCATCTCTCGAAAGATGCATGAACCGATCTCTGAGCGATGCCGGCAAGGCCGCGAAATGTTCGAGACGCCCGGCGCCATGACATATGCCGGCGATAGGATCGATTTCGGCAAGCGCATCCATTAGCGCCGGGCCATAGTCCTTTGCCGTGCGCCCCGGATCATCATCCACAACAACCGGGATATCGACGGCAGCAGTGATTTCGCGAAAGTGATTGATCACTCCCTTGAGCGTCGGTTTCGAATAATACGGCACCGTCACCAGCAAGGCATCGGCACCGAGCTCTTCGGCGCGGCGGCATCGCTCCGCGGTCTTTACAGTGCAGTTTGTGCCGGTCGCAGCTATCACGCTCAGATGTGGTCGGCCCCGCGAAACAGCGGTTTTCAGCAGGCTCTGGTATTCATCCGAGCCGAGCACCGGACCCTCGCCGACAACGTCGCAAACCACAATTCCATCCACTCCGGCGATGATCTGCCGATCGATCGTTGCCTCGAATTCCGAAAGATCGATCCGGCCATCGTTGAAGGGGCTCAAAAGGGGTGTGTAAGTTTGACGCCTTGCGCGAAGGAAGGGTGTCATGATTTGGCTCCTGTTTTACAGAAACCAACATTGCTCTCACCGCATAGGATTTCGATATGTGGGGCGAGACTATGACATCAAAGTCTTATATGCATCCATTTGCCTTGACCGCGGCGATGCACCATATTCCGCGCCAGACATATACATCGAACGACACCTTGGCCCTGCGCCTGGAGACTTTATGACCGCATCGCATGCCGCCGCTTCCGATACCACTTCGGAAACCCGCAAATTTCTTGTGCTGCTGCTAGGGTCGATCGGGGTCGTATATGGCGACATCGGCACCAGCCCTCTCTATGCGTTCCGCGAGGCGTTGCGTCCGTTTGCAGCCAACGGCATTCGTGACGAGCACGTGATAGGCCTGATCTCGCTGATGGTCTGGACACTGACCATCATCGTAACCTTCAAATACGTTCTGTTTCTTCTGCGTGCAGACAATGACGGTGAAGGCGGCACGCTTTCGCTTCTGGCGCTTCTGATGAAGAAGACCGGAAGCTACATGCCGGTGCTTTTCTTTGCAGGCCTGATCGGTTCGGCGCTGTTCATCGGCGACGCGATGATTACCCCGGCGCTATCGGTCATGTCGGCGCTCGAAGGCATGAAGCTTATCACGCCTGCTTTCTCCGGTTACGTTCTGCCGCTCTCCGCTGCCATCATGATCTGTCTGTTCATGGTCCAGTCCAAGGGCACCGCGGCCGTAATGAAATTCTTCGGGCCGATCACCGTCGTGTGGTTCCTTGCCATGGCCTGGGGCGGCCTCATCCATATCGGCGACGACTTGACGATCCTGCAGGCCCTCAACCCGATCAACGCTCTCTGGTTCATCACCCATGCTGGCTGGGCCGGGCTGATCGTGCTCGGCGCCGTCTTCCTCACCGTCACCGGTGCCGAAGCGCTTTATGCGGACCTGGGGCATTTCGGCAGGAAGCCGATCAGTGTCGCCTGGTTCATCCTCGTCTTCCCGGCGCTTGCCCTGAACTATCTCGGCCAGGGCGCGCTCGTGCTTGCCGATCCGACAAAGATTTCCAACCCGTTCTATCTGCTTTATCCCGATTGGGCGCTGTTGCCGATGGTGATCCTTGCTACCATGGCGACAATCATCGCCAGCCAGGCCGTCATCACCGGGGCCTTTTCGCTGGCCCGCCAGGCAGTGCACCTGGGCTTCCTGCCGCGTCTTGCGATCAAGTTCACCTCCGAGACCAATACCGGGCAGATCTATGTACCGGCCGTCAACATGGTCCTGTTCATCGGCGTCATCGTACTCATCTTCTCCTTCGGGGATTCGGAATCGCTTGCCACCGCCTACGGTATCTCGGTCACCGGCGCGATGGTGGTCACGACGCTGATGTCCTTCCAGTTCCTGCGCGCCGTATGGGGTTACAAGGCCATAACGGCTGCGATCATTCTGGGACCGCTTTTCGTCATTGAGACGATCTTCCTCGCCGCCAACCTTCTCAAGGTCCATGACGGCGGCTGGGTGCCGGTCATGCTCGCGCTGGTCATCATGCTGACCATGTGGACATGGACGAAGGGATCGAAATACCTGAAGGAAAAGACGGCCAAGAACGACATTCCGCTGGAAACCTTCATCACCTCGATCGAAAGCTCCATCGAACGGGAAACCGCCAGCGCACCCGTGACCGTACCCGGAACCGCGGTCTTCCTGACCAGCGTGCCGGATCGCACCCCCGCCGTTCTGTTGCACAATCTGAAGCACAACCACGTCCTGCACGAACAGAACGTCATCCTGACCATCTGGACCCAGGACAAGCCCTATGTGCCTCAGCAGGAACGTGTCGAGATGACGAGATTGTCGAAGCGCTTCATCCGCCTCGACATCACCTTCGGCTACATGGATGAACCCAACGTCGCCAAGGCTCTGACCGTTTGCAAGAAAAAGGGCTTCAAGTTCGAAATCATGCAGACCTCTTTCTATCTCGGTCGCCGCAACCTGATCGAAACGCCCAATACCGGCCTGCCGCGCTGGCAGGAAAAGCTCTACATCATCCTCGCCGATTTCGGCATCGATCCTTCAGCCTATTTCAAGCTGCCGCCGAACCGCGTGGTGGAACTGGGTGAGCAGGTCGCGATTTAAAGCAATTCCAGCAAAAGTGGACACCGGTTTTGCGGCCGGAATTGCGTTTAAACAAAGAGATAGAGCGCCATGACTGTCGTCGCCTCCTATGTATACACGAACGGAAAGCGCGGGCGCCCTCTCCCGATAGACGAACCCTGTCCAGCGCTGACTGGTGACGAATTCGCCTGGATCGGCCTGCACGAGCCGACAGCCGACGAGCTGAAAACGCTCGCAAAGACCTATAGCCTGCATGAACTTGCTGTTGAAGATGCGCTCAACGCACATCAGATCCCCAAGGTCGAGGCCTATGGCGACCAGCTTTTTGTCGTCGCCAAGACCGCCCATCTCGACGGCGACAAGATCAAATACGGCGAGACTGCAATCTTCGTCGGACAGCGCCATATCATCACCGTCCGGCACGGCTCGATGCGCAGCCACAGCGAAGTGCGCTCCCAGCTCGAAGCCTCGCCGAAACTGCTGTCGCAAGGCCCCGACTATGTGCTGCACGGCATTATCGATTTCATCGTTGATGGTTATCTGCCAACGGTTCAGACGATCGAGGATCGCGTTCTGGAGATGGAGCAGAAGATGCTCGCCAATTTCCTCGAACGCGAGCAGATCCGCCGCCTGTTCCGGCTGAGACGGCAATTGATCCTGTTCGGGCGCATTCTCGGACCGATGACGGAAGTGGCGGGCAAACTCGTCAATCTGGACCTGCCCTGCCTGGACAAGCACGCCAAACCCTATTTCCGCGACGTTCTGGACCACTGCCGACGGGTGGAAAGCATGGTCGGCGGCCTTCGGGAAGTCATCACCTCAGTCTTCGAGGCCTCTAACCTTCTGGAACAGCAGCGTCAGGGCGTCATCACCAGGCAGCTTGCCTCCTGGGCCGCGATCCTGGCCGTGCCGACAGCTGTCGCCGGCATTTACGGCATGAATTTCGAGAACATGCCGGAGTTGAAGACCGAATACGGTTATTACGTCGTGCTTGCCGCAATCGTCCTCGTCTGCGGCGTGCTCTATCATCGCTTCAAGAAGGTCGGCTGGCTTTAGCTCCGGATCAATCCGGCGCGGCCAGACGATAGCCGACGCCGGTCTCCGTCAGGATAAATCGCGGTTGGTCGGGCGTCGCCTCGATCTTCTGCCTGAGCTGGCGCACATAGACGCGCAGATACTGAACATCGGTCAGCCCGTCCCAGACATGTTCCAGCAGGAACCGGTGGGTCAGCACCTTGCCGGCATGCTGCACGAGAATGCGCAGGATGTCGTATTCCTTCGGCGACAGCTTCACGTCGCGGCCTGCCACCTTGACGATCCGCTTGACCAGATCGACCGACAGCTCACCGGTCTGGAAAACCGGCTTTTCGCCCTGCGCCTGCAACCGGTGGCGCAGTGCCACGCGGATGCGCGCACCCAGTTCGCTCATCCCGAAGGGTTTCGTCACATAGTCGTCGGCGCCAAGTTCCAGCGCCTTGACGATGCCCGCCTCGTCGGTGCGGCTCGACAGGATGACGATCGGCAGAGTCATTCCCTCGCCGCGCCATTTGGCGAGCAGATCGTGGCCGGACATATCCGGAAGGCCGAGATCCAGAATGATAAGATCCGGCTTGTCGCTGACCGCCAGCTCCATGGCCACCTTCGCATTCATCGCCTCGCTGACGGCATAGGCCTGCGCGCTCAGGCCCACGCGCAACAGCTTGCGGATCGGCGGCTCGTCATCGACGATCAGGATACGTACGGCGTTTTCAGTCATTTTCATCCCCCAAGATCGGCACGTCCATGGGAACCGGCATCCTGATGGTAAAGATCGCCCCCGAACGGTCAGACCGGTTATGCGCCCGGATCGTGCCGCCCATCGCTTCGACGAAACCGCGGCAGATGGCAAGCCCGAGCCCGGTACCCGCCCTTACCTGATCGCTTTTGCGTACCCGGTAGAAACTGTCGAAGATCCGCTCCAGGTCTTCTGGCGGTATGCCGGGCCCCTCGTCCATGACGGAGAGAAGGACGGCATTTCCATCCCTCTGTCCCCTTATGTCGATGACCGTGCCCTCCGGCGCATATTTGGCGGCGTTATCGATCAGATTGAACAGGACCTGCTCGAACAGCACGGGATCGACCTTCAGCATCGGCAGATCTGCCGGGATGCCAACCTCCACCGTGTGGCCCGATGTGATCTTCGCCGCCCGGCCAAGCGCCGTGCCCACCATGTCACCGGCGAAATGCAGGGCGTAGTTCGGCTGCATTGCGCCGGAACCGAGCCGCGTCATGTCGAGCAGGTTAACGATGAAGCGGTTGAGCCGCTCGGACTCGTCGATGACGGTCGACAGAAGCTCCGCCCGCGTTTCTTCCTGCAATTGCGGTCCCAGATCCTTCAGCATGTCGGCCGAACCCATGATCGCCGCAAGCGGGGTCTTCAGGTCATGGCTGATCGAGGTGAGAAGCGCGGTGCGCAGCCGGTCGGTTTCTGCCGCAAGCCTTGCCTTGTCGACATCCGACACCAGTTGCACCCGCTCGATTGCGAGAGCTGCCTGATCCGCCAGCGCATCGAACAGCCGCTGCTGTTCGGGCGTCAGAAGCGGTCCCTGACGATCGTTGTCGAGACCGATGACGCCGACCGCCTCACGACCGGTGCGAAGCGGCAGGTAGAGCCGTTTGGCGCCGGGCAGTGTGTCGGCTGCGCGGCCGGCGGGGCGATTGTGCTCCCAGGCCCATCTGGCGGCCGCGATATCGGCATCGACCAGCGTATCGTCCGGCGGATAGCCCGCTTTCACCGCGATCGTTCCACTCTCCGGCAAGAGGATGACAACCCTCACCTTCAACATCGAGGCGATCTGGAAGGCGGTAACCCACAGCACATCGTCCAGCGTCCCGGTGCTCGCAAGCTTTTTGGAGAAGAGATAGAGATCTTCCGTCGTGCGCGCCCTTGCTCTGGCGGCAACCGCCTGCCGCTGAACCGCCGCCGTCAGGTTGGAGGCGACGAGCGCAACACCGAGATAGAAGAGCAGCGCGATCACGCTTTCCGGATCGCGGATCGTGAATGTGTAGCGCGGTTCGAGGAAAAAGAAGTTGAAGGCGACGGCCCCGAGCAACGAGGCAAACAGCCCCGGCCCCAGTCCGCCCCGGACCGCCGAAGCAAGAACCGCCATCAGGAAGACCAGCGCCAGATTACGCACGACGAATGTCTGGTCGAGCGCAACGCCCGCCGCGATTGCCAGCGCAACGAAGACCGTGCTTTGCAGATAGTGTTTTACCCGGAAAGGTCTTGGCGCCTGCGCAACCTTCACACCGCGGTCTGCCTCACCATCCTTCTGATCACCGGAAATCACGTGGACGCTGATATGACCGGCATGCCGGATCAGGTCATGGGTGACGGAAGTTTGCCAGAACTGCAGCCAGCGCGGTTTTGCGGGCCGGCCGACAACGATATGGGTGAAATTGTTGGCATTGGCATAGGCAATGATTTCGCGTGACGGCGAAAGCCCCGGCAACGTGACAGCCTCGGCGCCAAGCTGCTGCGCCAGCCGCATGTTTGTCGCCAGCCGGTCCTTGTCCTCCTCCGAAAGCGCGGCATCCTGCGGGGTGTCCAGATGCAATACTGCCCAGGGCGCCCTGAGCCGATCCGCCTGCCTGCGGGCATAACGCACCAGGCTTGCTCCGTTGCGCCCGTGATCCAGGCAGACGAGCAGCCTGTCGCCCGCCGCCCACGGACCGGAAATCGCATTGGCCTGCATGTGGTTGAGCAGTTGTTCGTCGACGCGCTGGGCGGTACGCCGCAAAGCCAGTTCGCGCAAAGCCGTCAGATTGCCCGGCGAAAAATAGTTCTCGATCGCCCGGCGCGCCGTCTTCGGCATATAGACCTTGCCGTCGTTGAGACGTTTGATCAGGTCGTCGGGGGTGATGTCGATGATCTCGACATCATCGGCACGGTCGATGATCAGGTCCGGCACCGTCTCGCGCACCCGGATGCGAGTGATCTGCGCCACGACATCATTGAGGCTCTCGACATGCTGGATATTGAGAGTGGAATAGACGTCGATGCCCTGCGCCAGCAGTTCCTGCACATCCATGTAACGTTTCGGATGGCGGCTGCCGCTGGCATTCGTATGCGCCAGTTCATCCACCAGAACGAGAGCCGGACGGCGGGCGAGGATGGCATCGAGATCCATCTCCTCGAGACTCTGGCCGCGATAATCGATTTGTCGGCGGGCGATGATCTCGAACCCGTCGATAAGGGCCTCGGTTTCGCGCCGGCCATGCGTCTCCACCACGCCGATGACGACATCGACACCATCGGCTTGCCGCGCCCTGCCGGACATCAGCATTTCATAGGTCTTGCCGACGCCGGGCGCGGCGCCAAAAAAGATCTTCAGCCGCCCACGGTTCTCCCGCTCCGCCTCACGCAGGAGAGCATCCGGCGAGGGTCTGGTATCTGTGTCTCGGCCGTTCTCGCGGGGGGCGTCGGGCATGAAATGCGGTCTCTCAGGATGGTGCTGCCCCTCACCCGGCCTCCGCTCCGCTCGACCACCCTCTCCCCGCAAGCGGGGCGAGGAGGAACGGAGAGCTTGCGGCTTGGTCCTTCTCCCCGCTTGCGGGGAGAAGGTGCCGGCAGGCGGATGAGGGGCAAACGCCTGCATTCCTTACGTCTTAGAGCCATCCAGCGCCATGTTCAACGCCAGCACGTTGACCACCGGCTCGCCGAGGAAGCCCAGCTCTCGGCCTTCGACATGCGCTTCGACCAGCGCCTTTACGCTCGCCTCGTCCATCTGGCGCGCCTTGGCCACACGCGCCACCTGGAAATAGGCGGCCTCCGGCGAGATATGCGGATCAAGGCCACTGCCCGAGGCGGTCACAAGATCGATAGGCACCTCCGCATTCGGGTTGGAAGCCTTGGCAGTCTCGTAATCCGCCCTCACCCGGTCGATCAGTTTCTGGCTGGTCGGGCCGAGATTGGAGCCGGAGGACGAGGCAGCGTTGTAACCGTCACCGGCAGCCGAGGGACGGCCGTGGAAATATTGCTCGCCGGCGAAGCTCTGGCCGATCAGTGACGAGCCGATCACCTGACCATCCCTTTCGATCAGGCTGCCATTCGCCTGCGCCGGAAACACAGCCTGCGCAATGCCTGTCATGGCGAATGGATAGATCAGGCCGGTAATGGCCGTGGTGGCGACGATCATGACGATGGCCGGACGAAGTTGTTTCAACATCGAGAATACTCCTTAAGCGAGGCCGAGCGTGGTGATGACCACGTCGATCGCCTTGATGCCGATGAACGGGACGACGATGCCGCCGAGGCCGTAGATCAGAAGATTGCGGGAGAGAAGCGCACCGGCGCCGACGGCGCGATAGGTGACGCCTTTTAGCGACAACGGGATCAGCGCGATAATGATCAGCGCATTGAAGATGATCGCCGACAGGATGGCGCTTTGCGGTGTCGCAAGGCCCATGACGTTCAGCACGCCGAGCTGCGGATAGAAGGCGAGAAACATCGCCGGGATGATGGCGAAATATTTGGCAATGTCGTTGGCAATCGAAAACGTCGTCAGCGCCCCGCGGGTCATCAGCAACTGCTTGCCGATCTCGACGATCTCAATGAGCTTCGTCGGGTCACTGTCGAGGTCGACCATGTTGCCGGCCTCGCGGGCCGCAACCGTGCCGGTATTCATCGCCACACCGACATCCGCCTGCGCCAATGCCGGAGCATCATTAGTGCCGTCACCGCACATGGCGACAAGCTTGCCCTTGGCCTGCTCCTCACGAATGAGCGACAGCTTGTTCTCCGGCGTCGCCTGGGCAAGAAAATCATCGACGCCCGCTTCGGCAGCGATCGCCGCCGCCGTCATCGGGTTGTCGCCGGTAATCATCACCGTGCGGATGCCCATCTTGCGGAGTTCGGCAAAACGCTCGCGGATGCCACCCTTGACGATATCCTTGAGGTGGATGACGCCAAGCAGTTTTCCGTCGCGGGCAACGCCGAGCGGCGTGCCACCGGCCTTGGCGATCTCTTCCGCGATCGCCTGCAATTCTCGCACGGTGTCCGACTGCGGGCTGGCGGCAATAGCCGTATTGCCGGCCACAGGCAACGTGCCACCATTGACATAGGCGAGCACCGCATCGACCGCGCCCTTGCGGATCTGGCTGCCGTCGAGATCGACGCCGCTCATCCGCGTCTGGGCGGTAAAGGGCACGAACGAGGCTTTCAGGCTCGCCATATCGCGGCCGCGGATCGCGTATTTCTCTTTGGCAAGCACGACGATCGAACGGCCTTCCGGCGTCTCGTCGGCAAGCGAGGCAAGCTGCGCCGCATCGGCGAGTTCCTGTTCGGAAACTCCGCGCACCGGACGGAACTGGGTTGCCTGGCGGTTACCCAGCGTGATCGTGCCGGTCTTGTCGAGGAGCAGCGTATCGACATCGCCGGCGGCCTCCACCGCGCGGCCGGACATGGCGAGCACGTTGAAGCGCACCAGACGGTCCATGCCGGCAATGCCGATGGCCGAAAGCAGCGCGCCTATGGTTGTCGGGATCAGCGTCACGAACAGCGCGACCAGCACGATGACCGGGATCGAGCCGCCGGCATAGGCGGCAAAGCTCGGGATCGTCGCCGTTGCCAGCACGAAGATCAGCGTCATCCCGGCAAGCAGGATGTTGAGCGCGATCTCGTTCGGCGTCTTCTGGCGCTCGGCACCTTCGACAAGCGAGATCATCCGGTCGATGAAGGTCGAACCGGCAGCCGCCGTAATCCGCACCCGTATGACGTCGGAGAGAACCTGCGTGCCGCCGGTGACGGCCGAACGGTCGCCGCCCGATTCACGGATGACCGGGGCGCTTTCGCCGGTAATGGCTGCCTCGTTGACGGAAGCAACGCCTTCGATCACCTCGCCATCGGAGGGGATGATATCGCCGGCCTCGACCAGCACGATATCGCCCACCTTGAGCGAGGTACCGGCGACCATCTTGTAGTCGCTGTCGTTGGCGCTGGTGAGGAGCTTGGCCTGGGTTTCGGTCCGCGCCTTGCGCAGACTGTCCGCCTGCGCCTTGCCACGACCTTCCGCCACCGCCTCGGCGAAATTGGCGAACAGTACGGTAAACCAGAGCCAGAGGTTGAGCTGGAAGGAGAAACCGAGATTGTCGCCGCCGACGATAAGATCGCGCAGGAAGAGAACGGTCGTCAGGACCGACACCGTGGCCACGACGAACATGACCGGGTTCTTGGCGAGCGTGCGCGGATTGAGCTTGGTGAAAGCTGCGCCGATCGCGGGAATGAGAATGCGGCTATCGAGGATAGACGCGGATTTTGCCTGGCTCATGAAGAGGCTCCAGCTTGGATGAGGCGACCGATGGCCCTGACAGATCAGGGCCACACAGTCAGCCGTGCAGGATTTCGATGACGCAGACGATGGCGAGTATGCCCGCCATCATCGCGAGAATGGCATTGGAACCGCACCATCTCTGGCGCTCCCGGGAATTGCCCCGGACGTTCCCCTTGCCCCGCATCGGCGAGGCAAGGTCTGATTGTCTGCGAAGGGCGTGACGAATGCTCATGTCGGATCTCCTTAGAACGTCTGTCCGGCGATCATCGCCAGATGCTCGACGATCGGGCCGAGTGCGAGTGCCGGGAAGAAAGTCAGGCCGCCGACGATCAGGATCGTGCCGACGAGAAGACCGACGAACAGGCCGCCATCGGTGGGGAATGTGCCGGCCGAGGCCGGAACCGTCTTCTTGCCGATCAGCGAGCCGGCAATCGCAAGTGCCGGGATGATGACCAGGAAGCGCCCCATCAGCATGGCGATGCCGAGCGTCACATTGTACCAGGGCGTATTGCCGGTAAGCCCGCCGAAAGCAGAGCCGTTATTGGCGGCAGCCGACGTATAGGCATAGAGGATTTCCGAGAACCCGTGCGGTCCACCGGTGCCGATCGAGGCGACGGCTGAAGGAAGCACGGCGGCGATCGCGGCAAAGACGAGCATGGCGAGCGGCAGGCAGAGAACGGCGAGCAGCGCCATCTTCATCTCCTTCGCCTCGATCTTCTTGCCGAGATATTCCGGCGTGCGGCCGACCATCAGGCCGGCGACGAAGACGGCGACGATGATGAACATCATGATGCCGTAGAAACCGGCACCGACGCCGCCGACGATGACTTCGCCGAGCTGCATGTTGATGATCGGGATCAGCCCGCCAAGTGCGGTGAACGAACCATGCATGGCATTGACCGCACCGCAGGATGCGGCCGTGGTGATGACCGCGAACAGCGACGAGAGCACGACGCCGAAGCGGACTTCCTTGCCTTCCATGTTACCGCCCGACAGGCCCATCGCGTGCATGATCGGGTTACCCGCAGCTTCAGCCCAATAGACGAAAACGACGCCAGCGAGGAACAGCACACCCATTGCGCCGAGGATCGCCCAGCCCTGACGCTGGTTGCCGACCATGCGGCCGAAGACGTTGGTCAGCGCCGCACCGATCGCAAAGATCGCCACCATCTGGATCAGGTTGGAGATCGCATCCGGATTTTCGAACGGATGCGCGGAATTGGCGTTGAAGAAACCGCCACCATTGGTGCCGAGCATCTTGATCGCAAGCTGCGAGGCGACCGGGCCGAGCGCGATCGTCTGTTTCGCACCTTCCAGCGTCGTGGCTTCCACGTAAGCGCCAAAGGTCTGCGGCACGCCGAGAAAGACGAAGGCCAGCGTCAGCAGGATGCAGAGCGGCAAAAGCAGGTAAAGCGTGGCGCGGGTCATATCGACCCAGAAATTACCGACCGATTTGCCCGAGGCGCGGGAAAAACCGCGGATCAGAGCAATCGCAATAGCGATGCCGGTCGCAGCCGACAGGAAATTCTGCACACCGAGCCCCGCCATCTGGGTCAGATACGACATGGTGCTTTCGCCGCCATAGTTCTGCCAGTTGGTATTGGTGACGAAGCTGACGGCGGTGTCGAAGGAGAGTTCCGGCCCGACCGCGGCCATGCCGGCCGGGTTGAGCGGCAGCATATCCTGCAGGCGGAACAGGCCATAGAGAACCAGCACGCCGAGGAGATTGAACATCAGCATGGCGAAGGCGTAAGTCGTCCAGTGCTGCTCCTCACGCTCGCTGGTGCCGGCTAAGGCGTAAAGTCCCCGTTCAAGCGGAACGAGGACGGGGGAAAGAGGCGTACGCTCGCCGGAAAACACCCGCGTCATATAGGCGCCGAGCGGTTTGACGAGCACGAGGACGATCCCGCAGAAGACGAGGATCTGAAGCCATCCGTTGAGGGTCATGGAGATAAACTTTCAGTTCCCGAAAACGCCATCAGAAGCGTTCGGGGCGGATGAGAGCGTAGGTGAGGTAGAATGTGAGAAAGACGGTAACGGCACCGCCGAGCACATAGTCGAGTATCATCGCTCCCTCCTTCTAAAGCCTGTCGCAGGCGCGGGTGTAGGCGAAGCACAGGGCGAAGAAGATGATCGCCGTGCCGATTAAGATAAGGTCCAGCATGATCCGGGTTCCTTTGAACTGATCGACACCAGACAAGCCGAATGGCGCCGTCCGGAAAGACGGCACCTCATGAGTGTCTGGCAGGGAGAGGATCTTTTGATCTCTCAGGGCCCGAATATGGCGCCGGAGCGCATAGGGGTTCGAGACGGACGGGAGAGCAAAGATATAGGAATTTTATAGGAATTTTCGAATGCGTCCGACGACTTGCCCCTCACCCTAACCCTCTCCCCGTAAACGGGGAGAGGGACGTGCCCCATTGGCACGCTTGAGGAAAGCAGAGACGGCACGGAGTCTGTCCTTCGCCCCGCCTGCGGGGGTCCAGAGGACGGGACGGGGCAAGCGACCCGTCCCCGGTTGGTGCCGGCAGGCGGATGAAAGGCATCTTCGCGAAATGGCGCCTGCTCAGAACAGCGCCATATCGAGCGCAAAGGCGACCCCGACAACAGCCAGCATCACTGCCATCATGCCAAGGATTGCATCCGAGCCACGCAATTGTCCGGAACCGATCAGGCGCTGCATACGGCCACGGGGGTAAACACATCCCCGCAGATACCGGAGCGGAAGAAACATGCCCTCACGCCCTGCCCGCAACACGGCTTGCCGCAGACAGCCGGCGCGGCTCGAAAGCCGCGTCCAATGTCAGCGTCACATGCTCTGGCAGGCACCAGACTGCCCCCGGGATGTGGTCACTTTCGAACATGGCGAAATGCACTGCCGAGGCGCGATCGGTGAAAAGCCCGCCGACCTTGCCCTGCGCGTCATTGACGATCCAGCGGCCACTCCTGTCACGACCGACAGTGAAACGGATACCTGTCGCGGGAGGCTCCCGGTCGTTCATCGCAAACTTGCCCATATCATTCTCCTCAACCGACCATCACCGCGAGCGCCGCAATGGCGCAGAAACCGACGCCCAGGACGCCGATAAGGCACAGGGCCATCGCAAGGCTCATGCCGGCAGCAGTGTCACCGGTTACAGGACGGGCCTGTGCCAGGCGGCGGCGCTGTGCCTCGGCTTCGGTAAGGTGGAGAAGATTAATAACGCCCAGACGACCATACATGGGTCACTCCTTGTCGATCGAAGTTCCGCGCCAAAGGCTCACGGAACGGACATCGAATGCGATGCCTGATCGAAAGGTAGCGACTGCCTCATAGGCATTCGATTGGTGTGGAGACACCAAGAAATAGGGAAGTCATAAAGCCGCCGCGACCGGATGGAACCGGCGCGGCGGGCAAATCGGAAAGTTAGGCGTAGCGCGAGACGGCGAGATCGGTCGCGTCGATTTCCGGTTTCTTGCCGCTAACGATGGAGCTGATGACCTTGGCCGAGCCGCAGCTCATCGTCCAGCCGAGCGTGCCATGGCCGGTATTGAGGAACAGACCCTTCACCTTGGTCGCCCCGATCACCGGCGTGCCGTCCGGCGTCATCGGGCGCAGGCCGGACCAGAAATCCGCCTTGGAAACATCGCCCCCCGGGAAAAGATCGGTGACGGAATGTTCGAGCGTCGCGCGCCGTTTCTGGCCGAGATCGTTGGTATAACCGGAAATCTCCGCCATGCCGCCGACGCGGATACGGTCACCGAGGCGCGTGATGGCGATCTTGTAGGTCTCGTCCATCACGGTTGATTCCGGCGCGCGCGAGGCATCGACGATCGGGATTGTCAGGGAATAGCCCTTGACCGGATAGACCGGCAGCTTGATGCCGAACTGCTTGACCAGCATCGGCGAGTAGCTGCCGAGCGCCACGACGACGGCATCACCACGCAATGTCTCGCGATCGGTTACAACGCCCTTGATGGCTCCGCCCTCGACATCGAGCGCCTTGATATTGGTGCCGTAAAGGAATTTCACCCCCATCGCAGCCGCTTTCAGCGCCAGCGCATTGGTGAACTTGAAGCAGTCGCCCGTCTCGTCCTTCGGCGTCAGAAGGCCGCCGACGATCTTCTGTCGCACATGTTTCAGCGCGGGCTCGACGCGGATGCAGCCTTCCGGATCGAGCACTTCGAAGGGAACACCGTCCGCTGCCAGCGCCTTGACGTCCTTGGCCGATGCGTCGAGCTGCTGCTGAGTGCGGAACAGCTGAAGGGTGCCCTGCATGCGTTCGTCATAAGCGATGCCGGTTTCATCACGGACTTCGGCAAGCGAGATACGCGCATAATCGGCGATCCGAAGCATGCGGCTCTTGTTGATCGCATAACGTTCCGAGGTGCAGTTGCGCAGCATCTGGGCCATCCACGACAGCATGGCGGCATCCATCTTCGGACGCAGGATCAGCGGTGCGTGGTTCATGAAAAGCCACTTCATCGCCTTCAGCGGAATGCCGGGTGCTGCCCAGGGGGAGCAGTAACCGAAGGAAACCTCACCGGCATTGGCAAAGCTGGTTTCCAGCGCCGGACCTTCCTGCCGGTCGATGACGGTTACCTCATGGCCGGCCTTGGCCAGTTGATAGGCGGATGTAACGCCGACAACGCCGGCTCCGAGAACGATGACTTTCATGGAATTCCCCGTTTTTTATCTGATAAATGGCTAAAGATATTGGCGCTCGTAGCGCTGACCGAGGCTGGTCAGCACCTCATAGGAAATCGTTCCGGCCGCCTGCGCAAGATCGTCCAGCGTCTGGTGCGGCCCGATCATCTCGACAAGGCTGCCGAGCGTTACGGCACCGACTGGCAGGGCGCTTATGTCAACGGTCATGCTGTCCATCGAAACGCGGCCGACGATCGGCAGGCGGTGGTCGCCGAAATAGACGGCACCCCGATCACTGAGGCTGCGCGGCAAACCGTCGGCGTAACCGGCTGCAATCGTCGCAAGCCGCATTTCGCGTGGCGCCACGAACGTAGCCCCGTAACCAACCTTTGTTCCGGCGGGTATGGTTCGCGTCTGGATCACTGCAATCTTCAGGCCGACGACGGGTTCCATAGGATTGGCAGCGGCCCCCGTCGGATTGCCGCCATAAAGCGCAATGCCGGGACGCGCCATGTAGCCGTGATAGCTTTGGCCGAGAAAGATGCCGTTGGAGTTGGCAAAGCAGACAGGCAGGTCGGGAAATTCCTTGGCGATCCGCTGCATCTCCGCCAGCTGCTGATCGTTCTGCTCACTCTCCACCTCATCGGCCGAGGCGAGATGGCTCATGATGAAGCGGATATCGAGCAGCTCGTGATCGGCAAGTTCCGATTTCAGTTGTACCTGCTCTGCCGGCGAAAACCCCAGCCGCGACATGCCGGTGTCGAATTGCAGGGCGGCGGGCAGACGCTTGCCCAGCCCATGCGCGGCGGCAGACCAGCGCCGCAACTGTTCAAGTGAGTTCAGCACCGGAACAACACCCGCTGCAGCACAGGCCAGCTCATTGCCCGGCTGCAGGCCATTGAGGACGTAAAGAACGGCGTTATCGGGAAGCACGGGCCTCACGGCTGCGACTTCCATAAAATGGGCAACGAAAAAGTCTCGGCAGCCGGCCTTGTAAAGCGCTTCCGCAACCGGACGGGCGCCAAGCCCGTAGGCGTCGGCCTTGACCATGGCAGCCGCTTTCGCCGGCGCAAGCGCCTCGGCAAGTTTCAGATAATTGCGGCAGATCGCACCAAGATCGATCGTCAGATATCCGCAGGCCGCAGCAGCAATTTCCTGCGCCGCCGGCATGGTCATTCGCTCGTTCATTCACGCCCCTCTTTTTAAGATGAGCATAATGAAATGATCGTTGAATTTCCTGCCAATCCATGGCAGAAAATTTCTCAGATGCAAATCCCTTGAAATTATATACGACATTTTGGAATAATATTCATGGCAACCATGGACCAGATCGACCGTAACCTTTTGCGCCTGCTGCGGCTCAATGCCCGTATGAGCAACGCGGCCCTAGCCGCGGAAGTGGGCCTTTCGCCCTCCGCCTGTCTTCGCCGCATCAGGCTGCTTGAGGAGGCCGGCGTCATTCGCGGATATACGGCGCTTGTCGATAACGATCAGAACGGCATCGCCGTTATCATCAACATCACGCTGGAAAGGCAGACGGAAGAGTATCTCAACCGCTTCGAGGCGGCCGTTCGCAAATATCCGGAAATACGGGAATGTTTTCTGATGACCGGAGGCTCCGACTATCTGTTGCGCGTCGAAGTTGCCAATGCCGGAGAATTCGAGCGCATCCACAAGGAAATCCTGTCGGCACTTCCGGGCGTGCTGCGCATCCATTCAAGCTTTTCGATCCGCAACGTCCTGATGACCCGAAGCCGGAAAAGCCGGTAATCCCTACCCGAACGCGAAAACGCCGCCCGTGCAGGACACGGACGGCGTTTCGATTATCAACCTGATGGCGCTAAAAGCACCAGACCAATCAGGGCTGCTTGCCGATATAGGCGAGGATACCGCCGTCGACATAAAGCACGTGACCGTTGACGAAGTCCGATGCCGAGGAGGCGAGGAAGACGGCCGGTCCCTTCAGGTCCTGCGTCGTGCCCCAACGGTTTGCCGGCGTCTTGGCGAGGATGAAGGAGTTGAACGGATGACCCGGTTCGCGCAGCGGCGCGGTCTGCGGGGTTTCGATATAGCCCGGGCCGATACCGTTGCACTGAATGTTCTGCGAACCGTATTCGGAAGCGATGTTGCGCGTCAGCATCTTCAGGCCGCCCTTGGCAGCTGCGTAAGCCGAAACGGTCTCGCGGCCGAGTTCGCTCATCATCGAGCAGATGTTGATGATCTTGCCGCCACCGCGCTTGATCATGCCCGGAATGACGGCCTTGGCGAGAATGAACGGGGCGGTCAGGTCGATGTCGATGACCTGACGGAAGTCCTTGACGTCCATCTCATGCATCGGAACGCGCTTGATGATGCCGGCATTGTTGACGAGGATGTCGACCGAACCGAGATCCTTCTCGATTTCGGCGATCATCTTCTGCACGCCCGGCTCATCGGTCACGTCGCAGATGTAGCCCTTGGCGTCGATGCCGGCAGCCTTGTAGGCTTCGAGGCCCTTGGCGAGGAAATCTTCGTTGATGTCGTTGAAGGCGATCGTGGCGCCGGCTTCAGCGAGCGCGCTGGCCAGTGCGAAACCGATACCGTAGGAAGCACCGGTAACCAGCGCGACCTTGCCCTTGAGCGAAAAGCTATCTGCGTAACTCAATATCTTAAATCCTTGCCTATATTGAAAGAAACCGGAGCGGCATATGATTGCCGCTCCGACGTAGACCGACTTAGCGCAGGTCGCTGATGGCGATATGGTCCATGTCGTCGAAGGTCAGGTTTTCGCCGCACATTGCCCAGATGAACGTGTAGTTGGCGGTGCCGCAACCGGCGTGGATCGACCACGACGGCGAGATGACGGCCTGGTCGTTCTGCACGAGGATATGGCGGGTCTGATCGCCTTCACCCATCATGTGGAAGACGGCCTGATTTTCAGCAATGTTGAAGTAGTAGTAGATTTCCGAACGGCGCTCGTGGGTATGAGCTGGCATCGTGTTCCAGACATTGCCCGGATCGAGTTCGGTCAGGCCCATCGAAAGCTGGCAGGTTTCCAGAACGTCCGGGTGGATGAACTGGTTGATGACGCGCTTGTTGGCCGTCGAATTGTCGCCAACCGGCTTCTTCTGGGCGTCGGCAATCGACAGGAAAGTCGTCTTGCAGACCTTATGGGCCGGAGCGGAGATCATGTAGAACTTGGCTGGGTTGGCCTTGTCCTTGCTCTTGAAGACAACCGACTTGTGGCCCTTGGTGACGTAGAGGCAATCCTTGAAGGCGAGATTGTAGACTTCGCCATCGACCTCGACAGAACCTTCGCCGCCAAGGTTGAAGATGCCGAGTTCGCGGCGTTCCAGCACGTAATTCGTGCCGAAATTCTTCATGCAATCGATGCCCTTGTCGAGCGGAACGGCTTCATTGACCGGCTTGCAGCCGAACACGACCATGCGATCGACGTGGCTGTAAGTGGCGACGATCTCGTCATCGGCGAAAACCTTTTCGATCAGGAATTCAGCGCGCGTTTCCTCGGTCGTGTAGCGCTTGAAGTCCTTCTGGTTGGCCGAATAGCGGATGTCCATGATATTACTCCTCTAAGTATGATGGGATATGTACGGTGCAGGTCTATCAGGCCAGAAGCTTGATGACGACCTTGCGCACCTTACCGGGCGCCTCGGCGGCACAGCCGGGACGATGAATGTCGGTGGGATAGAACACGGCATATGCGCCGGCTCCGAGAAGAAGATCGGTTTCGTCGGTGACCTTGGAGTAGAACTTGACGTCCTTGCTCTCGAAGAGGTCTTCCTCGACTGTGTAATCGGCAGCAAGTGGTGCATAACCGATGACTTCGCGACCACTGAATACGAACTGGATGTCGATGTAGCGGGCGTGGGATTCCGGACGCTTCTCGGCCTTGGGGGCAGTGTCGTAGTCCTGGATCAGGGCGAAGATGGTATCGCCTTCGATATCGACACGTCCGGCGGGCAATGCAGCGATATCCGTTTCGGCCAGGAACTTGAGGCCTTTCTGGATGTTTGCCGGAAGAGTTGCGGCGTCTCGGTCGAGCGTGGCGAGATTGCTGAGATACATGACGTTATTCCTTAAATGAACTGGATGGGGCCAGTGGCAAAGCACTGGCCCCGCTCAGAGCTTAATGGGCAACCTTTAGCTCGTCACCAGCCTCCGGCGCATCGGCCGCGACGGTTTCGACAACACCGCCCCGCTTCTTCATGTACTTGGCGTACATACCGGTCAGGATCGGAACCAGGATAGCGGTAGTCAGGCATGCTGCGGCGACCAGCGAAGTAGCGGCGGCTGCGGCAGGCTTAAACTGCGGAGCCATTTCGGCGATGATCATCGGGTTGGCGACAGCAGCGCCGGCGGCCGACGAAGCTGCGAGACCGGCAGTACCATTACCGCCACCGATGAACTTGTCGGCAAGCATCAGCGGGATACCAGTGACGACGATGATGATGACGCCGAGCAGGATACCGCCAAGACCGGTCTGAGCGATGACGTGCAGGTCGATGCCGTTACCCAGAGCAAAACCGAAGAACGGGATCAGGGTGGTGACGCCGCCCTTGAAGAAGGCGCGCAGATCCTTATCGAGGTTGCCGAGGATGAAGCCGATCAGGAAGGGCAGGACTGCGCCGACGAACAGATGCGGTTCGAAGGTTGCAACGCCTGCTGCGCCGAGGATCAGCATCGAGACCAGCGGGCCTGATTCGATCGACATCAGGACGAAGGCGCCCGATTCTTCCTTGGTGCCGTATTGCTGCATGATCGCGGCGTAGAGACCACCGTTGGTCATGTCCATTGCGGCGCAGATGGCCAGAGCCGAAAAGCCCATGAACAGGCCCGACTGCACACCTTCGAGCGGCAGGAACTGAGCGGCGATGTAGGTGGCGCCCCAGGCAACGAGCGTCTTGACGACGACGAGGTTACCCGACTTGCGCAGAACCGTACCGGTTGCGCGAAGGTCGATAGAGGTACCCATGCAGAAGAACCAGACGGCCAGGATCGGCACGGTGCCGGCGATCAAACCATTGGTAAACGAACCGAAATAGCTACCGGCCCAGGGGAAGAAGGTCTTGCAAAGTGCGCCCAGAATGAGCGGCACGAGCATTAGTCCGCCGGGGACTTTATCAATTGCCTTTTTAATATTCATTTTTGTATTCCTCCTTAATAATGAGTTCGCTATTCCGCCGCGGTGATTAAATTGCCGCGGCTGGCGATCTCAGTTTTGAAGACGTCGGGTGTGGCGTCTTTCGGTATGATTGCACCATGGTGCTGTACGACCGCGCCTGCGACGACGTGGGCACGACGTGCTGCCTCCGCGGGTTCAATACCAAGGTTGCGGCCTAGAATATAGGTTGCTGAAAAACTGTCGCCGGCAGCAGTTGTGTCGACAACTTTCTCGACTTTGGTGGCTGGTACGGTTTCGACCTTACCGCCATGGATGAGCGTTGCAACGCCCGGCCCGTCCTTGATCACTACTTCCAGCTGCGGCATTTTTGCAAAATATTCAATGCCTGCTTCCATGGTCTGGGCAAGCCCAAACACTTCGAGCTCCTCGATGGTGACGAGAACGCGGGTCGAAAATGCGATGACGCGTTCATAGGCCGCACGTGCATTTTCGATACCGCCCCAAAGCAGCGGACGATAGTTGCCATCGAAATCGACGGCGACACCGGCACGTGCAAGTTCTTCCAGCTTTACGAGCAGACGCTCGCGGCTTTCCGGTTTCAACACGGCCAGACTGATGCCGGAGATGTAGACGCTCGTAAATCCTTCGAGTGCGGCAAGAAGCTCATCAGAACCTTCACCCTGGAAAGTTTCACGGGCGGCAGCCTCGCCGCGCCAGTAGAAGAAGCGACGTTCACCGGTTGGGTCCGTCTTGATAAAATAAAGACCGGGCCGCTGGCCTTTTCTGCGCAACACAAGATGATCGTCGACACCCTGGGAATTCCAGAACGCCGCCATGTCTTCGCTGAAAGGATCATCACCGATGGCGGTTATGTATGAGACGAATGATCCCAAACCAGCACCCAACCGTGCCATGTAGGCAGCGGTGTTGAAAGTATCACCTCCGAAAGCTTGCGTAATCGAGCCGTCCGGCTTGCGTTGCAATTCGACCATGCATTCGCCGATCGAAGCTACGCGTATTTCCAGTGGCATTTTGCCTCCCTTCCGCCCCCAAGGCGTGACGCTGTCCTGTAAAACTGGGGCGTGGATTAAGATTTCGTCCAGCGCTGGGCCGGACCATATTCACACTCATCAATTCCTACGTTGATCGGGATCAAACTTTGATGTCCACTACATTGGTAAGTTGCAGATGGAAGCCGCGGTCCTCTCAGGCTCTGTCTTAATGGGACCACGGTTGGGAGGGCGCTTCACCAAATGCCGAAAGGCAAAGAAAGAGGAAGAAGACTAATGGGCATCCTTTCCCAAACAATCGTCCCCGCCGACGCTTGGGCCGGTTTTAAGGGCGACAAGTGGCGCGACGCCGTTGACGTCCGCGACTTCATCCAGAACAACTACAAGCCCTACGAGGCAGACGGCGCATTTCTTGCCGGCCCAACGCCACGCACCTTGAAGGTCTGGGAAACACTCGGAGTGCTCCTCGCTGAGGAACGCAAGAAGGGTGTTCTGGACGTATCTGCCGACCGTGCCTCGACGATCACCGCACATGATGCAGGTTATATCGCCAAGGACATCGAGCTGATCGTCGGCCTGCAGACCGACGCGCCGCTGAAGCGCGCCATCATGCCGAACGGCGGCCTGCGTATGGTCGAAAACGGCCTCGAGGCCTTTGGTTTCAAGCTCGATCCGTCGGTTCACGAAGTCTGGACGAAATATCGCAAGAGCCATAACCAGGGCATCTTCGACGTCTACAGCCCGGAAATCCTCGCCGCCCGCAAGTCCGGCGTCATCACCGGCCTGCCGGACGCCTACGGCCGCGGCCGCATCATCGGCGACTATCGCCGCGTTGCCCTTTACGGCACTGACGCACTGCGCGCCTTCCGCCTGAAGGACTTCCGCGCAATCGAGAACGAAGTCTTCAACGACGACGTCATGCGTCTGCGTGAAGAAATGTCGGAACAGTACCGCGCTCTCGACGAACTGAAGGAAATGGCCGCCAAGTATGGCTACGACATTTCCAAGCCGGCCACCAATGCCCGCGAAGCCATCCAGTGGACCTACTTCGCATACCTCGCAGCCGTGAAGGAACAGAACGGTGCGGCAATGTCGCTCGGCCGTGTCTCGACCTTCCTCGACATCTACATCCAGCGCGATATCGACGCAGGCGTCCTGACCGAAGAACAGGCTCAGGAACTGATCGACGACATGATCATCAAGCTTCGGATCGTCCGCTTCCTGCGTACGCCAGAGTATGACCAGCTGTTCTCGGGCGACCCGACCTGGGTTACGGAATCGATCGGTGGCGTTGGCGAAGATGGCCGTCCGCTGGTCACCAAGTCGAGCTTCCGCTTCCTGCACACGCTCTACAACCTCGGCCCGGCTCCTGAACCGAACCTGACCGTACTGTGGAGCACCAAGCTGCCGGAAGGCTTCAAGAACTTCTGCGCCAAGGTGTCTGCCGATACCAGTGCCATCCAGTACGAAAACGACGACCTGATGCGTCCGAAATGGGGCGACGACTACGGCATTGCATGCTGCGTCTCGGCCATGCGCATCGGCAAGCAGATGCAGTTCTTCGGTGCCCGCTCCAACCTCGCAAAGGCCCTGCTCTATGCGATCAACGGCGGCGTCGACGAAAAGAGCGGTGCAGTCGTTGCCAAGGGCTTCGAGCCGATCACGGCTGACGTGCTCGACTATGACGAAGTCATGGCAAAGTTCGACAAGATGATGGACTGGCTGGCCAAGACCTACGTCAAGGCACTCAACACCGTTCACTACATGCACGACAAATACGCTTACGAGCGTATCGAAATGGCGCTGCACGACCGCGACATTCTGCGCACCATGGCTTGCGGCATCGCCGGCCTTTCGGTCGCAGCGGACTCGCTGTCGGCAATCAAGCATGCCAAGGTCAAGGTCATCCGCAACGAGGCAGGTCTGGCCGTCGATTACAAGATCGAAGGCACCTACCCTGCTTACGGCAACAACGATGACAGCGTTGACTCCATCGCAGTCTGGTTGACCGAAACCTTCATGAAGAAGATTGCGGCACAGCCCTACTTCTATCGTAACTCGATGCCGACCCAGTCGGTGCTGACGATCACCTCCAACGTGGTCTACGGCAAGAAGACGGGCAACACGCCGGACGGACGTCGCGCAGGCGAGCCCTTCGCACCGGGTGCAAACCCGATGAACGGTCGTGATACCAAGGGCTTCGTCGCTGCCGGCGCATCGGTTGCCAAGATCCCCTACGACGCCGCCCTCGACGGTATTTCCTGGACGGCTTCGGCAACACCGGACTCGCTCGGTCGCACCAGCGAGGAACGTGCAAAGAACCTGGCAAATTGCCTTGATGCCTACACGGCAGCAGGTGGCTTCCATGTCAACGTCAACGTCTTCAATCGTGACACGCTTGTCCATGCAATGGAACATCCGGAACTGTATCCGCAGTTGACGGTTCGCGTGTCGGGATATGCGGTCAATTTCGTCAAGCTGACCCGTGAACAGCAGCTCGACGTCATCTCGCGCACGTTCCATTCAAAGATGTAACGTTTAGGCGTTAGGCTGGGCGCATATGGAACCCATATGCGCCCACGCTGTTAACCCGAAATCTATCTACAGATACGAGTTGCCCCATGGACATTCAACGAGCGATCACCCGCCCGCCGAAGGCGCATGCCCCCGCAGGCACCCACTCTTCGACGGACTTTGGCTACCTGCATTCCGTGGAAAGTGGTGCGGCCGTTGATGGGCCGGGAATGCGTTTCGTCTTCTTCATGGCCGGCTGCCTGTTCCGGTGTGTTTATTGCCACAATCCCGATACCTGGAAGCTGCATAACGGTCGCAAGATCACTCTCGATGACGCCCTGGCCGAAGTAAAGCCTTACGCGGGCTTCCTGCGGATGGCAGGTGGCGTGACCATATCGGGCGGCGAACCGCTGATGCAGGCGCCGTTCGTCGGCGAGATGTTCAAGCACTTCAAGAGCGAACTCGGCCTTCATACAGCACTCGATACACAAGGCTATCTTCATGCCTCGGTAGACGACGAGTGGTTTGATAATGTCGACCTCGTCCTTCTCGATATCAAGCACAGTGACCCCGAGGTCTATCAGCGCCTCACTGCACAACCACTGCAGCCGACGCTCGACTTCGCCCACCGCCTGCAGCGGCTGCAGAAGAAGATGTGGCTGCGATATGTGCTGGTTCCCGGCTGGACCGACGGACATGACGACATAGCAAGGCTCGCCGATTTCGTTGCGGACCTCGGCTCGATTATAGAGCGCGTCGAAGTTCTACCCTTCCACCAGATGGGTACGCAGAAATGGGCGCAGCTGGGAATGGATTATCCGCTCGCAGGAGCTCCGACGCCAACGCCGGAATCCACAGCTGAAGCAAGATCAATATTCGCGGAACGCGGGCTGACGGTCTTTTAGGACACGCAAGCATCGGGAAAGCGTTCCCAATTACATAAATGACAAGGAATACCAATATGATCGATATTCGCTCGCTCGTTCTCGTTGTGAACTGCGGCAGTTCTTCCGTTAAATTCGGCGTCTTCTCGGGTACCAACCGCGAGCCGCTTCTTTCGGCTCTGGCAGAAAACCTCGGACAGCCGGAAAGCCGGCTTGTTGTCAAGGAAAAGGGCGAGAAGACCGAAATGTCGCTCGACAGCGGCAGCCACGACGTCGCCTTGCAGAAACTCCTCGGCATTCTTGAGCAGAAGGGCTGGCTGAGCTCGATTGTGGCAGTCGGTCACCGCACGGTCCACGGCGGCGAGCGCTTCTCCGCATCCACGCTCATTACCGACGAAATCCTGCGCGAGATGGATGCGCTATCCAATCTCGCTCCATTGCACAACCCGGCAAACATCCTCGGCATCAGGACCGCCATGGCAGCGCTGCCCAACGTCCCGCATGCAGCAGTCTTCGACACCGCCTTCCACACCACTATGCCACAGGCTGCCTTCACCTATGCCGTCCCGCAGGATTGCTACCGTAACCTCGGCGTTCGCCGTTACGGTTTCCATGGAACCAGCCACCGCTTTGTTGCAGCGGAAGCAATCGAGCTTCTCGGCCTCGACCCCAACGATCACGGCCTGGTTATCGCCCATCTCGGCAATGGCGCTTCGGCAACCGCTGTTCTGAACGGCAAGAGCGTCGACACGTCGATGGGTTTCACTCCGCTTGAAGGCCTTGTCATGGGCACCCGCTCCGGCGACATCGATCCGGGCGCACTCTTCCACATCGCCCGCGAGGACGGCCTGACGATCGACGAACTCGACACGCTGCTCAACCGCAAGAGCGGTCTGCTCGGCCTCTCCGGCCTGTCCAACGATTGCCGCACGCTGGAGAATGCAGAGAAGGAAGGCCATGAGGGCGCCAAGCTGGCTCTCGACGTCTTCGTCCATCGCCTGGCCCGTTACATCGGTGGCCTCGCAACCTCGCTCAACCGTCTGGATGCCGTCATTTTCACCGGTGGCATCGGCGAAAACTCGGCAACCATGCGCCAGCGGACGATCGAACGCCTGTCAGTTTTCGGTCTCAAGCTTGATGCGGACGCCAATGGCCAGATGTTCGGCGGACGTTGCGGCGTCATCACCGCGAAGGACAGCAAGGCAACCGCTGCCGTCATCGCCACCAATGAGGAATGGATGATTTCCCACGATACGCTGGAGGCCGTCGCAGCGTCCACCGCTGCGTAACAGTTTTTGCAGATCGCATTATTTCAACCAATTCATAATCACCGCGAACATACAGAAGGATAATTCTCAATGTGCGCACGTATAATTTTCCTTGCTGCGGCAGCACAGGACGTCGGCCTGACCTCGCTCTCGCTTGGCTTGGTGCGGGCACTGCAGCGAGACGGCATGAAGGTCGCCTTCGTCAAGCCGATCGCTCAGCCACGGTCTGAAAGCCGCGTCCAGAAGAAGGGCATCGATACGTCGAGCCACTTCGCCCGCACCCTGTGCATGACCAACTCTCCGGAACCGATCCCGTTCGAGAAGGCGGAAGAACAGATTCGCAAGGGTGACCTCGCGGCTCTGCTTGAAGACGTAGCAACGATGACGGAAGCCCTGCGCGCCGATCATGACGTGGTTGTCGTCGAGGGCCTGATTCCGCTCGCCAGCGCACAGATCGCGCTTCGCCTCAACGTCGAAATCGTCCGCAGCCTTGGCGCTGACGTCATTCCGGTCCTGAGCGGCGTCGATTACGAGCCGAAGTTCATCGCCGAAACGGTCGCCTTGATTCATCGCCAGTATGCGCGTGAGGGAAATTCGCCGCTTCTTGGCCTGATGATCAACAAGATGAAGGTAGCTGCGGATCGCGAAAAACTGAAGGACGCTCTCGCTCCCTTCGGTCTCGCCTCGTCGACCATCCTCGGCGCGATCCCCTACGAGCCGAATCTGAACACGCCACGCCTGTCCGACCTCGTCTCGTCGCTTGATCTGAGCGTCGTGCAGGGTTCCAAGCTCGATGCCGTGCGTGTCCGCGAGATCGTCGTCGGTGCCCGTTCGGTCGAGAAGATGATCGACCGCCTGCGCCCCGAAACCCTGGTCGTCATGCCCGGTGACCGCAGCGATATCGCGCTTGCCTCGGCGCTTGCTCACAGCCGCGGCGTACCGCTTGCCGGCCTGTTGCTCACCTGCGGCGCACCGCTCGCAACCCCGGTCGCAGACCTGATGGCCTCGGTCGGCTCAAACATCCTGCCGATCCTGTCCACCCCCGACGACACCTATGCCACCGCCTCGCGCCTTGCCCATCTGAGCTACCATGTCAGCCAGGATGACAGCCAGCACATGGAAAAGGTCATCGATTTCGTCGCCGAACATATCGACACGACATCGCTGCGTGACCGGATCGGCACCTCGACCGAAGCCCGGCTTTCGCCGCCGCGCTTCCGCAACCACCTGATCGAAGGTGCACGCCGCGCCAACAAGCGTATCGTGCTCCCCGAGGGTGAAGAACCCCGCACGCTGCAGGCTGCCGTCATCTGCCACCAGAAGGGCATTGCCCGTTGCGTGTTGCTCGGTCGCCCCGATGCCATCCAGATGATCGCCAGGGCCAAGGACATCGAACTGCCCGCCGATCTCGAAATCCTCGACCCGGCCGCCGTGCGCGCCAACTATGTCGATGCCATGGTCGAACTGCGCAAGTCCAAGGGCATGACGCCTCCCCAGGCAATTGCCCAGCTGGAAGACACGGTCGTTCTCGGCACGATGATGCTCGCCGTCGGTGAAGTCGACGGTCTGGTCTCCGGTGCGGTCCATACCACCGCCAGCACGGTGCGCCCTGCCCTGCAGCTGATCAAGACGGAGCCGGGCCAGAGCATCGTCTCCTCGGTCTTCTTCATGCTGATGCCCGATCAGGTTCTGGTCTATGGTGACTGCGCCATCAACCCGAACCCGACGGCCGACCAGCTGGCCGAAATCGCCGTCCAGTCCTCCGATACGGCCAAGGCCTTCGGCATCGATCCGCGGGTGGCGATGATCTCCTATTCGACCGGCACGTCGGGTACCGGCGGCGATGTCGACAAGGTGCGCGAGGCAACCGAGCTGGCAAAACAGCGCAAGCCTGATCTGCTGATCGACGGTCCGATCCAGTACGATGCGGCAAGCGTCGAAAGCGTCGGCCGTTCCAAGGCCCCCGACAGCCCGGTCGCCGGCCGCGCCAATGTCTTCGTCTTCCCGGATCTCAACACCGGCAACACCACCTACAAGGCCGTTCAGCGCTCCGCCGATGTCGTTTCCGTCGGCCCGATGCTGCAGGGCCTGCGCAAGCCCGTCAACGACCTGTCGCGCGGCGCCCTCGTCGACGATATCGTCTTCACCATCGCGCTCACTGCCATCCAGGCGGACCAGCAGACGGCGGGTGAAGCTGCTTCCGAGCCGGCACGGAAAGATGCGGTGAACGCATGAACATTGCACAACAGGACCCGGAGAGTCGGGACAAGATGACTTCGGCCTTCTTCAGAGGGCCGGAGGCTGGAGGCTCGCTGACACCCGACGCAATTGCCGTCGCGGCAGAAGAAATGGGCGTCAAGAAAGCCAGCTATGACACGCTGACCCTCCTGGGTCTGGCGGTTCTCGCCGGCGCCTTCATCGGGCTCGGGGCCATGTTTGCGACGACGACGGTCGCCGGTGCCGACGGAATGCTGTCCTACGGTCTCACCCGGCTTCTGGCCGGGCTGAGCTTCTCGCTCGGGCTGATCCTCGTCCTGATCGGCGGCGCGCAGCTGTTCACCGGCGACATGCTGATGGTCATGGCCTGGGCAAGCCGCCGCATTGCAACCACGCGCATGGTCCACATCTGGGTCTTCGTCTGGTTCGGCAATCTGATAGGCGCCCTCGTCATCGCCGGCCTCGTCTTCTTGTCTGGCCAGTACACATTCGGCGGCAACGCAATCGGTGTAGCGGCACTGCATTACGCAGAAGCCAAGTCAGCCCTTCCGGTCGTCGAAGCCTTCTCGCTCGGTATTCTCTGCAACATACTGGTCTGCCTGGCCGTATGGCTGTCACTGGCCGGACGCACGGTTGCCGACAGGATCCTTGCGATCGTCTTCCCGGTGACGGCCTTCGTTGCAGCAGGGTTCGAACACTGCGTCGCCAACATGTATTATCTCGGCCTCGGTCTGATGATCCGTTACGGTGCACCGGAAAGCTTCTGGACCGCCATCGGCCACGCGCCCGCCGAAATCCCGCTGAGTGGCGTCCTTACCAATCTGGCCGTCGTAACGGCTGGTAACTGGGTCGGCGGCGCTCTGCTCGTTGGTGGCGTCTACTGGTTCATCTACCGTCGTCCGGGCAAGCCTCACCACTGATCACCGATACCCGTGGCGCTGTTACACCCGTTCCAGCGCCACGGCGATTCCCTGCCCGACCCCGACACACATGGTCGCAAGCGCATAACGCCCCTGACGTCTGGCAAGCTCAAGCGCCGCAGTTCCTGAAATCCTTGCTCCCGACATGCCGAGCGGATGGCCGAGCGCAATAGCACCGCCATTCGGATTGATATGCCCGGCATCTTCCGCAAGCCCAAGCTCGCGCAGCACCGCAATGCCCTGTGAGGCAAAGGCCTCGTTCAACTCGATCACGTCGAAATCCTCCGGTGAAAGCTTCAGCATCACGCAGAGCTTCTGCGTTGCCGGAACCGGCCCTATGCCCATGACACGCGGCGCGACGCCCGAGGCGGCCCCGCCCATGATGCGGGCAATCGGGGTCAGGCCATGTTTCTTCGCCGCAGCTTCCGAAGCAATGATCAACGCCGCCGCGCCGTCATTGACCCCCGAGGCATTACCCGCCGTCACCGTGCCACCATCCTGTTTGAACGGAGTTGCCAGTTTGGCCAGCGCCTCAATTGTCGTCGCCCGTGGATGTTCATCCTTCGAGACGACCACTACATCACCCTTGCGCTGCGGAATGACGACCGGCGTGATCTCCGCGGCAAGGTGACCATTTTCCTGAGCGGCTGCAGTTTTCGACTGACTGCGAAGCGCAAACGCATCCTGGTCCTTGCGGGAAACGCCATAGTCTTCCGCAACATGCTCGGCCGTCTCCGGCATAGAATCGATGCCGTATTGCCTTTTCATCAACGGGTTGACGAACCGCCAGCCGATCGTTGTGTCGTGGATTTCGGCATTGCGGGAAAAGGCGCTCTCGGCCTTGGGCAGAACGAACGGCGCGCGGCTCATGCTCTCGACGCCGCCTGCTATCATCAATTCTGCCTCTCCCGCCTTGATCGCACGGGCAGCGGCGATGACCGCATCCATGCCCGAACCGCAAAGCCGGTTCATCGTCGTGCCTGGGACGACAGCCGGCAGGCCTGCGAGCAGCGAAGCCATGCGGGCGACATTGCGATTGTCCTCACCTGCCTGATTGGCGCAGCCATAGATCACGTCATCGACGGCATTCCAGTCCACTGCAGCATTGCGCTCGATCAACGCCCTGATCGGGATGGCCGCCAGATCATCGGTTCTCACCGACGCAAGCGTGCCGCCGAAACGGCCGATCGGAGTGCGGATATAATCGCAGATGAAGGCGTCAGGCATAGCGCAGCTCCCATGATGCAGAAGTCACAGCCAACACCAACAATCGAGAAATTACAAGCTTCAAATAAATTGCCTGCAGGCGGCTCGCGCAATCCATGAGGACTCGGGGCCTGACAGCGCACGGGTTCTAGCCCCCGCTGATAATGAATTAATTATCTTTCCGACCTAAGTATCGGGACGGTAATCCTTTAGCCCTTTCAGCAGGGCTTCCGTACACACGGCGTGTCGGCTGCTCATGCAGCATGGGGCATTGTCGATCGCGACAATACAAGGGACAAAAATGACTGGTGCACCTGATCTGCGAGGCATTTTTTCGCGACCCGTCTTCTGGCTTTTCGCGGCTTTTGTCCCACTGATACTGCTCCTCATCCTGCCAATCGCTGCACCTATCGGTCCGATGTACTGGGATACCTATCTTTATCTCGATGCCGCACAACGGATCTGGATGGGACAGATCCCGAGCGTCGACTTCTCGACCCCGGTCGGCCCGCTCCCCTACTATCTCTTCGCCGGTGGATTGAAGCTGCTTGCGAATGCGCAGCCGCTGCTTCTGGCTCAATGGTGCATATTGCCGGTGGCGGCGCCGCTTCTCGCACTGGTACTTGCCAGGCTTTCCAGCCGTAACGTGGCTCAAGCTTTCGCGCTGCTTGTTCCCTTCCTCGTCTTTGCCACCTTCCCGTCGAATGTGGCCGCCTATCATCCGCTTCCGACACTGGACGGTTTCGGCATCTACAACCGCCACGGCGTGATCTTTCTCTATGTGCTGACCAGCGGCCTCGTTTTCCTGAAAGACGGTCGCCGCATGGCGGTCTTGATCGCCGCAGCCATGCTGGCCTTGTTTCTGACCAAGGTGACGGGTTTTCTGGTTGGTGGACTTTTCTGCCTCCTGGCGCTTTTGGCCGGCCGCATCTCGCTGCGTTACTGCATTCTGGCCGTCCTGCTCTTTCTGATCCCGCTTGGCATCGCCGAACTCATGAGCGGTTTCGTATCTGCCTATATACGCGATATCATCGAGCTTGCCGGGATGAATGAAGATTCCCTGCTCCCCCGGTTCCTGACCGTCGCATCGCTGAAGCTTGACGTACTTCTTCCCGCGGGGCTTCTGGCGCTGCTGTTGATATGGCTGGACTGGACCCGCGCCGACAAAACGATCCGCTTCTTCGATCATAATTTCTGGTGGCTTTCGGTCGTCATCGCAGGCGGCTCAATCTATGAGACGCAGAATACCGGCAGCCAGGAATTCATCTTCATATGGCCGGTTCTGCTGATGATCTTCGAACGCATCAGGCTGCTTGAGCAGGGACCGAAAATGGCTTTCCTTGCGCTGGCCGCGTTCTGTGTCATCCCCACGTTCACCAAGGTGGCGCACAAGACGCTGCGCGCCGTGGTCGTTGCGCCGACCTATGAACGGCTGCACCTGCCGGACGTGAAAAACATGGCGCAGGTCTCCCAACGGCGGGAGATCATCGATCGGGCCGAATATCTGGAACCTCACTACGAGAATTTTGCCTCGGCCTACGCGGATCTCTCCGCCCACGGGCAGTTGCCGAGCTGGCAATATTATTCCGAACTCGACTTCCAGCTCTACTGGATCATTTCGGCCAACAGCCTGGTTAACTCCCTCAAGGCCTTCGAGGCGAAGAACAATATCCGGCTGGAAAGCCTGATGAACCTAGACTTCACCAACCCCTTCCCCTGGCTTCTGGATCGCGATGCGACCAGAAACATCCAGATCGGCGCAGATCCCCACCGCACCGTTCCGCCACTGACGGATAAGGCCATCCAGTCGATCCGGCAAACGGCAGCGGTCTTGCGCCCGAAATGCCCGCTGACGACCGGGCGCCGCATGCTTTTCGACCATTACGAAGAAGCCCTGAAAGACCGGCAGGTCGTCGAAATTCATCCCTGCTGGGATCTCCTGCTCCGCCCCGATATCGTGGCTGTAAAACAGTAAAGGCCGGGCGCAAGCCCGGCCTTTACTGTTCCCTGTATGAACAGCTTACTTCACCTGGGCGGCGACGAAATCCTTGACGATGCGCACGATGCCGCGCGACATGACCTCGTCGAGCGCCGTGATGAAATCGTCCACATGGCTCTTCTTGCAGATGAGCGGCGGTTCCAGACGGATGACATTGCGATTGTATTCCGTGAACGCGACGAGCACGCCGTGATCGCGCAAGAGATGGCTTCCGATAAAGCCCGGCAGCGAGCCCTTCAGCTTGTCGTCCAGCATGGCGACGACCGGGCGCAGCACCAGCGGCATGGTTTTCGACAGGTCGTGGAATTCGATTCCGATCATCATGCCCTGACCGCGCACGTCTTTCAGCAGCGACGGGTAGCGGACCTGCAATTCCTTCAGGCGGGAAAGAAGGTAGTCGCCCGTATTCGCCGAATTGTCGATCAGGTGCTCGTCGTAAAGCACGTTCATCGCCTCGATGGAGGTGACGCAGGCTTCACCGATACCGCCGAAAGTTGCCATGGCATGGATCATCGCCGTCTTCGGCGTGCCGTAGGCCTTCATGTAGACATCGCGCTTGGCAATCATCGCACCCATGGCGGACTTGCCGCCACCGAGTGATTTGGCGAGCGCAGTCACGTCCGGCACGACGCCATGGTGCTCGAACGCATAGAACTTTCCTGTGCGGCCGAAACCACACTGCACTTCATCGGCAACCCAGAGTACACCATACTTGTCGCAAAGCTCGCGCAGACGCTGCCAGAAGGCCGTTTCGGCCTGAATGATGCCGCCGCCGCCCTGCACCGTTTCCAGCACGATCACGCCGATTTCCGGATCCGATCTGAAGGCGTTCTCGATCGCGTTGATATCGCCGAACGGCACCTTCACAGTATTGTCGACCAGCTTGAATTCACCGCGATAGAGCGAACCGTCGGTGATCGACAAAACGCCCTTGGTCTTTCCGTGGAAGGAATTTTCCGCATAGACGATCTTCGGACGCTTCGGGCCGGCGGCGCGCTCTGCCACCTTGATCGCCGCCTCCATCGCTTCGGAACCGGAGGAGCCGAGGAACACCATGTCCAGCTCGCCCGGCGAGCAGGCGGCAAGATTATGCGCCAGCGCGGTTGCATATTGCGACATGAAGGCAATGGCGATTTCCTGGCGGTTCTCGTCCTGGAACTTCCGCCGCGCATCGAGGATGCGGGGATGGTTGTGACCCAGCGCCAGTGAGCCGAAACCACCGAAGAAATCGAGAATCTTGCGACCGTTCTGGTCGTAATAATACATGCCCTCGGCGCGCTCGATCTTCACCTTGTGAAAGCCGAGAAGCTTCATGAAATGAAGCTGGCCGGGGTTGAGATGGCGGGTGAAGAGATCGGTCATCTTCGCCACGTCGAGCGCCTTGGCCTCCTCGACCGACAGAAGCGCAGGCTTGGCGACCGGTTCGCGAGCAGGATTGGCGGAAATGTCGATCATCACTTCGTCATCGTGGTTGTTGAGGCTGATTGCATTGGCCATCGTAATTTCCTCTCAAGCTGCCTTGGCGTGGGCGACATTGTCCTGCGAACCGCCGGCAAGTCCCCTGCGATATTCGGAATAGGCGGCGATCAGCATGTCCTCGTCGCGATATTGCGGCACCCAGCCGAGCTCGCGCTCGCCCTTGGATACGTCGAGAACGCACATCTCGTCGGCGATCAGATACTGTTCCGGATCCATGATCGGCATGTTGATCAGGTCGAACAGATCAAGTGTCCGCTTCACCGCCCAGGCGGGCGTGGGCAAAAGGATCGACTTCGAACCGGCATGCTTGACGAGATCGCCCAGCAGTTTCCTTACCGGCGGCGGATTGAGCGAACCGAGATTGTAGACCTCGTTCGGCACGCCGGCGGTAAAGGCCGCATGGGCCGCAGAAGCGCAGTCGAAGACCGAAATGAACTGGTAAGGGTTCTTGCCCGAACCGATCATCGGCACCGGCAGATTGTTGTCGATCAGCTTGAACAGCTTGGAGAGGATACCGAGCCGACCGGGACCGATGATCAGGCGCGGGCGGAACAGCGAGATGTTCATGCCGCGCTTGCGCCATTCGACCGCCAGTTCTTCGGTCTTCAGCTTGGAAAGCCCGTATTCACCGAGCGGCGCGACCGGGTGCTCTTCCGTCTGCGGCCAAACAAAGGTGTGGCCGTAGACCATGTCGGTGGTGAAATGGACGAGCGATTTCGCACCCGCCTGGTCCATCGCCTTGATGATGTTCTCGGTGCCATAATAGTTGACCGGGAAGAAGAAATCATGCCGCTTGGCGCGCACCTGCAGGGGCGACAGCATTTTTGCGGAAAGATTGTAGACCATGTCGTCGGCCTTGATGCCGACCCGGGCGATCGAGGCCGGATCGGTCACGTCGACGTTTTCGAAGCGGATCTCCCCATAATGCGCCAGATCACTCTTGGCGATATCCGCGACGATGACCTCGTGGCCTTCAGCCTGCAGCCTCGGCGCGAGATGACGCCCTACGAAACCGTCACCGCCGAAAATGATATGTCTCATGGTTTAAATCCCCGTCGTTCTGTCGGTTCTAAATTGGGTTGGTCAGGAATTGGCGCGTTCGATGGATGCCGTCTGGTCCGGTACTTCCCTGTGCCCGCTCTGCGCGATCAGCACCGTGCCGACGCAGATGAAGGCGATGCCGGCGATCTTCATCGCGCCAAGTTCTTCCTTGAACAGCAGCCATGCCAGAACCGCGACAGCGACATAGGCAAGGCTGAGGAAGGGATAGGCGAAGGATAGATCAACCTTGGAGAGCACGTAGAGATGCGACGCCATCGAGATGACGAAGGTGGCAAGACCAAAAAAGACCCACGGATTGAAGACGATCTGGAAGATCCGCTGGATCATCGTGTCCGCCGAAAAGCTGATCGGGCCCAGCGACAGCATGCCCTGTTTCAAAAGCAGTTGCGCAGCCGCATTGGTCATCACAGTGAAGAGGATGAACGGGATATATTTCATGGGCGTCCTCGTGGGTGATCCGTGGCAAGCGCCGTGCGGCGCCAGAAATCCGAGCAGAAGCTTTCGTCCCGAAGCTTTTCCAGTTGCAGCCATTCTGGAAAACCGGCCTTGAACACCTCGGCGCTCATGCGGCTGTCCTTGTAGGGATTGACCCGCCCGCCGGCCTCAAGCGTCATGCGGTCGAGAAGCGTCAGTAGCGCCAGCGTCTTGTCGCCGTGATTGGGAAAATCCATCGTCAGCGTATAGCCGGGGCGCGGAAACGACATGAAACCCGGTGATGCAACATCGCCAAAACGCTTCAAGACGGTGAGGAAGGACGAAAATCCGGCCTTGCGGCTTGCCTCAAGCATCGCCGGAATGACCGTGCGCCCGGCTTCAAACGGAATCACGCTCTGGTGCTGGTAGAGACCACTCGGCCCATAAAGCCGGTTCCAGTCTCCAACACCGTCGAGCGGATAGAAGAACTTGCCGTAACCGGCCAGATGCGGGGCAGACTTGAGCCTGTTGACGGTAAAATAAGCTGTGTTGAACAGTCCGAGGCTTACTCTGTTGAGTGCCGAGAAAGGCAGCTCGAACGGAACGCTGACCTTCGCCTTCACACCTTCGGTGCGAAAATTGCCGTTATCGGCATGGTTGCCGGTAATCAGCACGCCACGGCCGGCCGATGTGCCGGATGCCAGCTGATCCAGCCAGGCGACGGAATATTCGTTTTCCTCGTCGGCATCTGCCGCGAGATCGAAATAGCTGTCGAGGCTGGAAAACGCGGTGATCTTTTCGTTGATGTCGAGCGAGCCGACCTTCATCAGCTTCAGCCGTGCAGACAGGATAAGACCCGTAAGGCCAAGCCCGCCGATCGTTGCCGAAAACAGGTCGGTATTTTCCGCGGCGCTGCATTGATAGGTATGACCGTCGGAACGCAGCAGTCGAAAACTTTCCACATGGCAACCGAACGTACCGCGACGGTGATGGTTCTTGCCGTGAACGTCATTGGCGATTGAACCGCCGAGCGTGACGAAACGGGTGCCCGGCGTCACCGGCAGGAAAAATCCGTGAGGAGCGATATGGGCAATGAGCTCTTCCAGCGAAATGCCCGCTTCCGCTTCGACCACGCCTGCCTCGGCATCAAGATTGAGTACCGACTTCTGTTGCCGCATCGGCACAAGCGAGCCGGCGTCGTTATGGCAGCTGTCGCCGTAGGACTTGCCGTTTCCAAACGCCAAAAGGTTGGACCTTCCGGCTGCGCCGCCGCGCAAGAGGCCAACCGCCTGTTCAAAGGCAATTGCCTGCCGGGAATGGCGATTGATACGGCCGAAACTGTCGAGGCTTGCCTGCATCACAACACACTTGCCGCGATGAAGAGTACGGCACCGGCCGCAATGATCAATTGGCTGCGCCAATCGGTTGCGATGAAGACGACCGGATCGTCGTCCAGCTCCTTGCGGTGGGCAAGGATCCAGATGCGGATGTTGATATAGAGCACCATCGGCACCAACGGCCAGATAACCCAGGGTTCGCTATAGAGCGCTCGGATGTCCGGGGACTGGATATAGAGGGCGAGAACCAGCGCAGCAGCGAATGCCGACGCCACGCCGCTCTGTGCAACGATGTGAATGTCTTCCGGACGATAACCGCGACCGGCGATACGGTCTCCCACATCGACCGTCGTGTAGCGTAGCTCGACATAGCGTTTGACCAGAGCCAGCGACAGGAAGAAGAACAGGCCGAAAGCGATCAGCCAGAAGGAAAGCGGCAGGTCGGTCGCCGCCTTGCCACCGAGTATCCGCAGGGCGTAGAGCCCTGCAAGGCAAAGCACGTCGATCAGCAACATCCGCTTCAAGGCCAGCGAATAGGCGGTCGTCACCACCAGATAGAGAACGATGACTGCCGCGAACTGCAATGGCAGCAGCGAGCAGATGGCAGCCGTCGCGACCAGCAGCAGCGCGGAAACCGTAAGGCCATAGGGAATGGAGATCGCACCGCTTGCGAAAGGCCGGTTGCGCTTCGTCGGATGCTGCCTATCAAGCGGAAGGTCGAGGATGTCGTTGATGATGTAGATGGCGGAGGCCGAAAAGGAAAATGCCACCATGGCCAGCGTTGTCGCAATGAAGGTCTGCGGCTCGACGACGGTGTGCGCAAGAACCGGAGAGGCAAAAACGAGAAAGTTCTTCAGCCACTGATGCACCCGCAGCATCTTGATGTAGGTCTTGATACCCACGTACTTGGCATCGAAACGCATCGAGGCATGGGCTCTCTGATACCGATCCGCGGCAGCATCGGGAGCAACGACGATTGCATTTCTCGCGCTCTGGAATACAGCGATATCTGCACGATCGTTTCCGGCATAATCGAAACCTTGCGATCCATAGAGTTTCGACAGCAACGCAGCTTTGTTATGCGCAGCAAGGTTGGTCGTTTCGTCCGTGTGATAGACAGCACTGAACAGGCCGAGATGAGCCGCAACGGCTTTGGCAAAAGGCTCCGCAGCTGCCGTCACCAGGATAAGTTCGCGCCCTCGCACCCGCTCTGCGCGCAAATAGGAAACGAAATCTTCGCGGTAAGGCAAATGGCTGGCATCAAGCGTCACGCGACGCGCGATTTCGGTCTTGAGACGTGCCTTGCCCGAAAGCAGCCAGATCGGCAGGAGAAACAGGTATAGGGGGTTTGCTCTTAAAAGCTGGAAAACGCTTTCCCACAACAAATCTGTCGAAATCAGCGTTCCGTCCAGATCAACCGCCAAAGGTATGTCAACGATGTTCTGTAGACGCACATTCATTGTCAAAATGGTCCCTTTGCCGATAGTAGGAACGTCACCGCAACAGGGATGAAATAGCTTGGCGCCTCGTTGAGGCAGGCAGCTTTCCGTTGGCACATGACATCCGCCACAACCAAACATTGCGCTGTAGCTGACCGGAAAATATGCCGCAACCAAGAATCAGCAGTTAATAACATGCAGCCTTGCTTCGCTTTGGAGCGCGTTTTCTCAGTCAATTCCGATTAGGGTTTAGAATTCACTGGAAGGCGTTGCTAATGAAGCGTTACCTCGTTCCCGACAATTGTTCGGAAAAACGCGGTTACATTATCGGCCTTGCGTAACTTTGGCCCGTTTTACAACAACCGGGCCATTCACGGACAGAATTGTCGTAGGTTGAAGCATGGTTTACGATTCCCGCGATCCAGCTTGAACGCGGCTTTGTATTGACCTAAGCGCGACTGACAAAGCGCCCGATCACGTCCATCAGTGGCTTGGCCTTGTAATCGCGGTCCAGCGGAAGGGGACGGTTCGGGCTTCCGTCATCGCGTGTAAACCACATAGGCACCCAGGTATAGCGATCGGTAATACCCCAGGTCAGGATCGCGGTTGGCCGGTTTGCATCAAGAATTGCCTGGAGAAGATCGCTGGCACGGCCGGCGATAACCTCGTCGCGCTGTTTTTCATCAGCAGGCAGGAGATTGTCGATAACATCGAGTTCCGTGACCAGCACATCGACATCCATCGCCTTGAGTTCGGCCACGAAGGAGGAAACGCCTTCCTTGTCGATCTCGTATTGCCCTTTCAGATGCCCCTGGAAACCGACGGCGTGGATCGGCGCGTCGCGATCACGAAGATCGCGAACAACGCGCAAAAGTGCATTCCGCCGGTTCGTGAACTGCTCACCGACACATTCGATATCGTACTCGTTGATCACGAGCTGAACCTTCGGATCGGCTTCCTGAGCCCGGCGAAACGCGGTTTCGATATATCCCTTACCCATGTTTTCCAGCCAAAGATTGGGCCGCAGATAATCGGAACCACGCGGGTCCTCGGCGATCGCCTCATTGATGACGTCCCAGCTGGGAATCCGCCCCTTATATTTTCCGACAACGGTTCGAACATGTTTGCTCAGCGCTTTTTCGGCAGCCTTTCCGCCGCGAATGGAGGACGTCCATTCGGGCATCGCTGCATACCAGATCAGCGTGTGCCCACGCATCTTCAAGCCATTCTGGTCGGCAAAGGCGAGGAGCTTGTCACCTTCATAAAAATCGAACCGATCCTCTGAAGGCCTCACTGCCTCCCATTTCAGCCCGCCTTCAGGCACCACAAGCTGGCAATGATCCACGAGCGCGGTTCGGTACGCGAAGTCGTCCACGAGAGCATCGCCACGCACCGCCGAACCGTAGGCTATCCTGGGCGGTGGCGAAGCATGGGCGACAGGCGCCTGAAGTGCCGTATGTGCCGCAACAGCAAGACTTGCCTGAACGAAATCCCGTCTGCGCATGGACTTTCTCGCCTTGATCGGAGGGTAAGCCGCCATAGCGCGGCCACCGGCACGTCATGGGAAGCTAGCTGCCAGGCGTTATGATAATATTACCTTGCCCGACGAAGGTTCTTCACGGCCGGTTAACGTATATCGGTCTCCTGTTGAGATGAACCATGATGTCTCGCAGCACGACAGGACCCGTCATTTTGCGGCAAGCAGGAGCAATTTCACAAGGGAGAGCGTTGCCGGCCATGAATGCCGGCCGCGCGACATGGAGCGCTGGCTCCGTGATCCTGCTTTTGCTCCTTTGCTATTTCTGGATCGGCCTCACGCCATTTGCCCATTCGGATGGCAAGGGCGGCCTGCCTTCCACCGGCAACCTCCTGAACCAGATGGTGATCATAGTCCTGTTCACCATGGCGATTGCAAACCTGTGGCGCAATCCGGGCCGGAGCGCGCTCTTCGGCCCGCATGCGCTGCTGGCCTTGATACTTCTCTGGTTCTGCTTCGTCTCGCTATTGTCCTTCGATCCCGCAACGGCGTTTCGAAGGATCGTTTATGCGTTGCTCGTCTGCGGCTGCGCGAATGCGGCTCTTCTACTGCCGCGTGACAGCCGTGACTTTGCAAGAGTGCTTGCCACCTGCACGATAGCGATCCTGTTGCTCAATTATTTCGCCGTGATAGCCATGCCTACCGTCGGCATCCACGGATCGAATGAAGTCGAGGCGGCGCTGGCCGGAGATTGGCGCGGAATTTTCGGCCACAAGAACGCAGCAGCGGCCGGCATGGTCTATCTGGTTCTGTTTGGTCTCTATCTGCGCAAAGCCTCATATCCGCGGCTGGGATCGATTATTGCGATCCTGGCTGTTATTTTTCTTCTTTTCGCCGGAGGAAAGACATCGACTGCGATGCTTCCCGCAGTTCTTTTGCTGGGCTGGTTATTCGAGCATTGCAGACCGCTGCGAGCTTTGCTCACGATCGGCCTCGTCATCACGATGAACGTCATCCTCATCGGGCTTTCAAGCTCGCCTGCGACAAGTTCCATACTGGCAAGCCTCGGGATCGACGCGACCTTCACGGGTAGAAGCTCGATCTGGGCTTTCGCTCTTGCCCGCATCTCCGATGCCCCGATCATGGGTTATGGTTTCCAGCTTTTGTGGGGAAGCGAATTCCTGCGCGACATCACGACGGAATCCTGGGCCTACCTCGCCGCGCATTCCCATAACTCATTCCTTGAAACACTTCTGAATGGCGGCTTTCCGGCTCTCATCCTGATGATCCTCTGGCTTCTCATCCTGCCGCTCAGGGATGCGGGTAAGGCCTTTGCCACGCAGAACGATGTGGGCCTGACGCGGCTGTTCCTGCGTATCTGGATCTTTTCGATCCTGCTGGCAGGCCTCGAAAATCTCTTCTTCGTCAACAACGGCCCTTTGTGGTTCACGATGCTCATCGCCGTGTTCGGACTGAGATTACAGGCCGGCGCAAGCCTCCAGTCCCGGCAGTGATGTGGGCCGCGCCCGTTAGCGCCACGTGATATTAACTGAAAGCCCAACATACATTTGTATTCGCTGATTTCCTTTCGTATTGAACCATCTGGTGATCAGCCTACGGACGCCCTTACAAGCGCGACAACGCCCCGGAGACAAAAGCGTGCAGGACGAAAGCAAAGCTTCGGTAGAAGCCGTCATTTGCATTCCGACCTTTCGCCGGCCGGACGGCGTGGCACGCACGCTTCAATCGCTGCTGGCACAAAAGGGCGACCTGAGTTTCGCAATCGTCGTTATCGAAAATGACGCCGAAAAACCTTCAGGCGCCGCGGCTGCGCGCGAAACGCTCAGCGGTTCCGACATTCCGTCTGCCGTCATTATTGAACCGCGCCAGGGCAATTGCCATGCGATCAACCGCGCATTCGCAGAAGCACGCGAGCGCTTCCCCGCCGCCGATTACTTCCTGATGATCGATGATGACGAGATCGCAAGTCCCGACTGGCTGGCACATATGGTGTCGACGGCTCGCACGACCGGCGCCAGGATCGTTGGTGGCCCGGTCATCCGGCAATTCGACATACCGGTACCGCAATCCGTCAGCCAGCATCCCCTTTACGGCTTCATCGACGGGCCGACCCGGCAGGTGCCGGCCATCCATGGCACAGGCAATTGCCTTATCCACCGCGAGGTCTTCGCGCGGATGGAGCCGAACCTGTTCGACGTCGCATTCAACTTCCTCGGCGGCGGCGACATGGAATTCTTCGCCCGCTGCCGCGCCGCTGGCTTCACTTTCTGGTGGTGTGAGGAAGCGGTCATTCACGAGACCGTCGCAGCCGAACGGACGACCCCCAAATGGCTGATGCGCCGTTCCATCCGCACCGGAAGCATCAACTACGTTATTGACGGCAAGCAGATGGCAAAACATGCCGTTACCGCCAGGCTTCAGGCCAAGAATTTCATTTCGCTTGGCCTCAGCTTTTTCAAGGCGATGGGGCTTCTGATCCGGACAAGGCGCCTTCTTCCTGCCAGCCATCCGGTGCTGATGTCGATCGGACGGATCACAGCAAGCTTCGGCTTCCTCCCGGTACCCTACAAGGCCAGTGAAATAAAGGCCGTCGAACGGCACCCGAACCTGAAGGCCGGCAATCACATCGCTGAAAACTGATCTCCAGTTCAGTTCAGTTCAGTTCAGGTCATGCCGTGCGTTGTTTTACCGGGTCGGCCTCGGTCTCGGAGGACCGCTCTGGATTTTCGATGGCGTTCTGCGCCGTTAAAAGCGCCCGCCAGGCCAGAATAGCGATCACGATTTCCAGCATGTAGGTAGTCGCTATCACACCACTTACACTGGCGTAATACGCCGCCAGCGCCACAAGTCCGGCACCTACAATGTTAGAGACATTGAGAATTCGCGCCCGCACATTCTGCAGGCTTGATGCGCCGAGCGCTTCAAATGCGGTAGCGCTGATTGCGATCGGGATCACTGCCCAGCACAGGGCGTGCGTCATCCAGGTTAGCGAAACATATTCGTGGCCGAACAGAACCGGTAGCCACGGCGTGATGATCCAGACGAAGAGACCGGCGCTGATCCCGATTCCGGTCGTCAGAACCAGCATCTGCTTGGCGCGCCCCAGAACTGCGCCGATGCCGCTCAGGGCTGCAGCCGCATAACTGGGGTATACGATCCGGTTCAGAGCTTCGACCGCCATATAGGATGCTTCGGTCAATCGACGCGCGATCGAATAGCTGCCGACGATTTCAGACCCGGCCACCGCGCTCAGGACGAGAATGTCGGCATTGCTGCGTCCGGCCTTGAAGAAGAACTGGCTGGCGAACATGATGCCGATCGGCACCTCTTCGCGAACGATCCTGAACTTCGGCCGGCCCAATCGGCGTATGGCTATCAGCGCAATGACCGCGACAACCGCATGCGCGCCAAAATTCCAGACCGCCCATTCCGCCACCGTCGTGATATTGAACACGAGGCAGCTGACGACAGCGGCGGCCATGCGCAGCACGGCAAACAGAAATTCGATCCTGTTGGCGACCGAAAAGCGCGAATGCGCGATGTAGCTGTTGGTTGCGAGCCAGATAATCTTCAACAGGATGATATTGGTGAAGAGTATCAGCGCCGTGGCGACAAGCGTCGTCAGCAGGTGATCCGAGACGGGAAACATCAGCGGGATCGCGATCATCCCGGCGATCACCAGCACCGCGCCCGAAACAAGATTGAGAATATGCACATGCCCGAGCATGTCGGGATAGAAGCCCGGTTCCTGCGCGACACGACGCACCAGCGATTCCTGCGATCCCAGCCCGCAAACCTGAATGCCGAGATTGGTCAGCGCGGTGATCGTCGCATTGAGCGCGAACTGTTCATGACCGAGATGGCGGGCCAACAGCGCGAAGGTCAAAAGCATGGTGACGCTCGACGCAAGCAGTGCCCCGCTCGATCCGACATAGGATCCGAGATGACGGGCGAACTGCCGGAATTCGTGCCTGGACCTCAATCCCACTCGTTATCTCCAACCGGCGGCCCTGATTTCGCCAGGGCCTGCATGCCGGTGCGGCTGTCTATCCACGGATAATCGCACCGGTCAGCACTATGCATGAACGGGATTAACGGAGCCTTAGGTCGAACCTTGGCAGTCTGGGCTCATCTGCCTCCGGAGCCATGATCATCGAATGACCGCCACTGTCAGTCTCGTGACACCAAGCTATTTTCGGGATTTCGAGTCATGCCGTCTCCTGTGTGATTCAATCGATGCTTTCGTTACCGGCTACGATCGGCACTATCTGCTTGTCGCCGATAGCGACCTCGAACTCTTCTCCCAACTCGGCAACGAAAAGCGGCTGGTGCTTCCCGATTCCGTTCTTCTGCCGGGCACGCTGCATGCGCTTCCGGGTTTTCTGAAATGGAAAGGGCGCCAATATTACTGGGCGCCCGGTATCGGACTGCCGGTTTATGGCTGGCACGTGCAGCAATTGCGCAAACTCGCGATGGCGCTTCTGCAATCCTGCGAACGGGTCATGTGTATCGATTCCGACAACTGCTTCGTACGTCCCTTCGACGTGGGGAGATTTGCCGGCGATCTGCTTTCGCCCCTTTATGCCGATCTGGGCGGGGTGAACGAAACGCGCCCAAGCCACGTCCTCTGGCAGAAGAATGCCTACCGACTGATGGACACACAGGAACCGCCCCTGCCGGGTGACGACTATATCGGCCAGATGATCGTCTGGGATCGGGAAAGTCTGAACACGATCGTCGACAGGATAGAGGCCGTGACCGGCCTCCCCTGGTGGAAGGCGCTCTGCAAGGCCAGGGACTTTTCCGAATACATCCTCTATGGCGTCGGCGTTGCCGGCAATCCGTCACTGATGGGGCGTCATCGGATCGTCGAACAGAGCCTCTGCGCCACCTATTGGAGCGGGCCGGCGCTGGACGAAGCAGGCATCGGAAAACTGATCGACGCAATGGCCAAGGATCAATACGCCATCGCCATCCAGTCCCACACACGAACCGAGCCATCCCTGATCCGTCGTGTCGCCCTGACGCGTAATCTGTGGAGTTAGCCGGAGATTTCCACCGGCCGTGTCTTTGCCTGACCAGCGCCCTCGACACCCTCAAGTTTGCCGATGATCGCATTCCAAAGCGATGCGATCTCGACATCGATATCCAGCGGAGGCGGCACGCGTCCGATCGCATCACGAATGGCATTTGCCATCGCACCGGCATCTGCATCATGCTGGCAGATGACGATGTTTCCGTTTCGGATCAGGGATTGAAACAGGGTATGGTGCTCCAGCCCCGCCGGATCGACGGGCGCGTTGGTGACGACGATACGACCGCCCAATGCTGCCGCCAAAACGCTGCCGCGCCGCGCGGTCAAGCCTTCCGTAAACCTATAGCAGAAGATGTCGACTTCGCGGCACGCCGCAAAAACCTCTTCGTCGGTCGAAATATAGCCCGTCACCATTACCCGGTCACCGAGATTCAGCGCCTCGACACGGGCGCGGAAATCCTCCTCGACATTGTCCATGCCCTTGATGAAGGAGCCGACAAAGGCAACCCCAACATCCTGCCCGTCGTCCACAAGCGCCCGAGCGATTGCGAGAAGTTCCGCGCAGTTCTTTTTGGGATAGATCGAACCGAACTGGCCGATGATCGTCCGTCCGCCGGCACGCAGCGCACGAATGGCAAGTGCCGCCGGACCGGCTTTCTCATGCCCGCTCGGCAAAAGATTGGGGGGGATCGGGATAACGGCGATCGCTTTTTTACCGACGGGATAACGGCTCTCCAGCCATTCCCGCCAGACCTCTGGAGCCGAAAAGAGAATGGCGTCGGCGAGCAGGATAACCGGCCAGAGGATCAGCCGTCGTTTCCAGTCGAGGCTCGCCCACTCATGCAAAATGACGATCACCCGCTTGCGCTTCAGTTTTGCCAGTGCTGCCGTGGCGAATGGCTCCACCAGCCGCCTTTTCCAGGCAACGATCGGAAAGTTGAAAACGATTGCATCAGCTTCCGCCAGACGCTCCGACAAACGGCGAAAATTCCCGTCCATAACATCGCTGGAAGCGCGTGAACCAAGCTGGATGGCCAGGTTTCGGGTAAATGCCTCCACCCCGCACACGGTCGTTGCATCGGATCTAAGCACGAGATAGCGCGTCAATGTCGGCGATCCATCCAAATCGGGAAATTGCTCCAACCAGAACCGATAAATCTTAAACTTTTACGCCTAGTGTGAGGAACTATGTACCAATAACCGGTCCGTAGTGCGTTCTTCTGAGGCATGGTTTACCGCTTATTAGCGTAGATAGAGTTTCATTGGCCGCGAAAGGAAGGTCCGGCCCCATGTATGCCATGTTAAGACCACCCAAGTTTCTTCGGCGCGACGCAGCTTCGAACAAGGCTCGCGATGACGAGGCTTACCATGTGCCTGCGCCTGGCCCGCGTTCCTTGCTTTCCTATCTTGGACCGAACGAAGAACCGCAGGCCGTCTCATCGCCGGCAATGCCCACGCCACAGCCGATGTCGCCATCGATAACATGGCCGGAAATCAGCACCGGAATGGTTATCGGCTGGCTCTGGGCCGGAAAATGGCTCGTTCTCCTGTGCATCATCCTCGGCGCTCTGGCGGGATATGGCTTTGGCAATTTCTCCAAAGCCAAATTCACCGTCGGCTCGCAGATCTTCATCGATCCGACCAATCTCAGGGTCATGAACGATGATATCTACGCTTCCAACAACCAGCTCGACATGCAGATCTATGATGTCGAAAGCAAGCTGCGGATACTGACTTCGGCAAACGTGCTCAACAGCGTCATCGATGCACTTCATCTCGATCAGGATCCGGAATTCGGCGATACGAAATCCCCTGATGCGCAATCCGGCCGGCTGGACGCGCTGCGTTCGCTTGAAAAGCATGTCCTGGCAAAGCGCGAAGAAAACTCTTTCGTCGTTAATCTCGATGTCTGGAGCCAATCGGCACCCAAGGCGCTGGAAATCGCAAATTCGATCATTACCAACTTCCAGGACGAGTTGGTCAAAGCGCAGGCAGACGGCGCAGGCAGGGCCGCGACTGAGCTAACCGGCCGTCTCGATGCCCTGAAGAGTGAGGTCTCCAAAGCGGATGAAGCAGTCCAGCAGTTCAAGCGCGAACACAATATCCTTTCAAGCTCCGGCGAGCTCGTGAGCAGCATCGTCGCCAACCAGACCAACACCCAGCTCGTTGACGCCCAGGCCCGGGTCATTCGCGCTCGCAGCCGCTATCAGGAGCTTTCAACAGGAAGTCCGGACAATCGCTTGGACAGCGCATCGATCGAGTCGCAGACGATGACCGCGCTGCGCACACAATATGCAGCGGCCAAGCGGGAACTCGACGCGCAATCTGCAGTCTTTGGAGCGAGGCATCCGAGAATCTCGGCAATGCGGCCACAGTTGGATGCCATCCAGGCTCAGATAACCGCCGAGCAGAACCGCATCCTCACGGCAGCCAGATCGGAACTGGCTCAGGCTGAAGCCGCCCTGATGGCACAGCAAAATCAGGCGAATACGATGAAGTCGGTTGTCTTCGGTGACAATGACGCTCTCGTTCAGCTTCGTCAACTCGAGCGCGAGGCGGAATCCAAGTCAACGATTTATCAGGCCTTCATGGCGCGTGCCAAGGAGATTGCCGAACGCCAGCAGATCAATACCACGAATGTCAGGGTGATCTCGCCTCCGACCATACCAAAAACCCGCAGCTATCCGCCCCGCACGCTTTATCTGACTGCGGGCGGCATGTTTGGCGGGTTTGTGCTGGGTTGCATGGCTGCCATGATCCTCGGCCTGGCGATGCTGATATTCAGGCAATCCGGGGAAGAGCGCCGGGCCTGAGCCGGTTCGTCGGCCAGGCGCTCGACGGGGTCGATGAGAGCGACGCAGTCAGCAGCCGATACACCGCACACCTGAAGCAGAAATGAAAAAGGCGCCCAGAGGGCGCCGTCTCAAATCGCGTAGACCATGTCAAACCGTCAGCGAATACTATCGCGAATAACGCAGCAACGCATAAACCGCGACGGGATTTGTCAGCATGTATCGAAGCGTCAGACGCCTCGGCTCGTTATACATCCGATAGGCCCATTCCAGTCCCCGGCGTTGCATCCACATCGGCGCGCGCGGATTTTTGCCCGAGAGAAAATCGAATAACCCGCCAGATGTCTTGATCACACCGACGCCACGCAGCTTTTCCAGATTACGGCTGACGAATTTCTGTTCGAATGGAAAACCAAGGCCGATCCAGAGGATATCTGGGCGCTTGGCGCGGATATCCGCAACGACGTCTTCCTCTTCTTCCGGGCTAAAATAGCCATTGCGGCGCCCGACGAAGCGAAGGCGCGGATAGAGCTTCCGCATCGCGGCGACAGCCTTGGAATTGACCTCTTCACTTGCGCCTAGAAAATAAAAGCTAACGCTCTCATCCTGCGCCCGTTCGGCCACCGCATGTACAAGGTCGGTCGTCGCTACCCGTTCAGGCAGCGGTGTCTCGCAGAGAAGTTTCGAGCAATGAACCATCGGCATGCCGTCAGCATGGATCTGGTCTGCCTCCAGCATAAGCTGCATGAATTCGCGGTCACGAACGCACATGGCCAGCACCTGGCCGTTTGCTGAGGTCGAATAGAAGGGAAGATTATTCTGGCCTCGCGCGCGAAGCGCTTGTTCTATGAAGCCGGTCGCAGCCTGCTCCATAGTCGAACGCACGATAGGCAGCCCGCCCAGCATCACCTGGGGCCAGTCAGCCATCCTAGAGACATTTATGTCGTGCGCTTCAAGGGCCATAGAGAGCAAAGCAAAACATCCGCTGCGTTGTAAAGACGTCCTGTCTTCCACCCCATAGAACACAACACCGGCGTGCCATTCAAATACAAATGAAGGAAATGGTTACGATATATTTCCAGATATCCATTTAATACTTAAGTGAATTTTATTCAAATTGTATCATTCATAATAAGGACGGATTAAACCAGCTCCTGCGATCCTAATTGCGTTCATCCGCCTGATCACAACTCGCGGGACAGGCTACCCTGAGGGGATACGATCTCAGGTTACGACCACGACGCTCAACCCTGGTTTGCAGTACCTCACGAATCACTTATATATCTAGCGAATCTAAGTGCTTGGGAGAGTTTCTCCAGCCAATGGTGTCGCGTAGGCCGGTTCAGCTTTCGATTGTCGGTCTATGGAGACTAGATGCGTTCAGGTCGCACCATCAAACTTGGCCTCGTGATAACTGCGGCCGTCATCCAGACGGCCTGCAGCCAGACACCTGACAAGACTGCCGCCCAGAGACAGCAGGCCGCAAAAACGCAGATGCTTGCAGGATCAACGCTTCCCCCCTCGCCCGAAGTGACTGGATCGATAGCCAAGCCGGTACCGGTCACCGATATCGAGACTGCCGTGCGCCGGGTTGTCAGCTGGCATCCCTCGATCCAGGAGGCGGCCGGACGTATCAGGCAACAAAACGAGCTGATCGCGGACGCAAGATCGGGATATCTGCCGTCCATAGGAGGAGGGATCGACCTCGCCGCACAGAAAGGCGACAGCGGAGACTGGTCGCCGAGGTTCAATGCCACCGCCAGCCAGATGATCTATGACTTCGGAAAGGTGTCAGGCCGAGTCGAAGCGGAATCCGCCATATCCGGTGTCCGCCGGGCAGAATTTCTGGCCACTGTCGACGATATGATCAGGGAAACCGTACTTGCTTCCGTGGAGGTCATGCGCAACGCCAGGCTGGCCGCGATCGCCAGAGAACAGGTCCAGGACGTTTCTGCCATCGCTGAATTGGTAACCGCCAGAACCGATCGTGGCGCCAGCACGCGATCGGACAAGCTTCAGGCACAGGCCCGCATCCAGGCTGCACAGTCCACGGCGCTTGAGATCAACGCAGAAAAGCAGCGCTGGGAAGGCTCCCTGAACTCGCTTCTCGGCCAGATAAACGATGTGCGCCTGCGCCCGTCTTTCCCCTCCACCCTCAACAAGGCCTGCGCCGGTCCCGAACCGGCCTGGGAAACCGTTCCGACCGTCATCGCCGCCAAATCCCGCAAGCGCGAAGCTGATGCGCGCGTCAAGCTTGCACGCGCCGACATGCTTCCGACGATAGCATTGGAAGGTACGACCCGGATGAAGACTTGGGGTGGCGGCGACACTGATTACATGGTCGGCGTGACTATCAAGAGCGATCTCTATAACGGCAGCTCTTTCAGGGCCCGTCAGAACGCCGCCCGATACGGTGCACAGGCAACAGAAGCAGCCATTGCGGTTGGAAAATACGACGCCCAGAGATCATGGATCCAATCGGCCTCTCAGGTAGGCAGCCTCAGCACATTGTTGAAGTCGCTCGGATCGCGGCAGACAATGATGCGTGAAACGCGAGATCTGTACCAGAAACAGTTTCTCGATCTCGGAACTCGAACACTGCTCGATGTGCTTAACGCCGATCAGGAACTGCATGCCGCCCGTTTCGACGAGATCAACACCCGGTTCGATCTCTACAAGCTGAACGTCGAATGTGCCTATGCGGCTGGCAGGCTTCGCGACGCTTTTGGACTATCCTCGCCCTCCCCGGAACAAATCTCGGCAGACGCTCAGAAAGTACCGCTGCGCGCACCTCGAACCTGACTTGAATCTCACATTTTTCACAACTGCGTGACAAATGCATACCGAGATGATGCGTCCCCAAGCGCTGTCTGTCGCGTCACGGCACAGCCTCGCTTCATTTCAGGTCGCCCGTTTACCCTTCCTTAAGCCACAAAGACAAACATAAGCGATATCTAATTGAAGATTGCATGAATTACAGCAACTTCATTCTGGTGTGCTGCTAACGACATCCAACGAGCCGCGTCTGCCTGAACGGTGACGAGGAACGGGAGAACTCGCCTAGAAGGCGGGGGGCGGCGCACTGGAAAGGGCATGATGCCCGGCACCTCACAGGGAGAGTCAGATGGTCGCTGTAATACTGGATAAGGCAAGTGGGCAAACAACCACTGTAAACGAGAACAATATCGTCCTTTCCAAGCCAAGCACAGTCAAACTCTCCTTATCTCCCGATCAGATCACGGCCACCACACGCTCCGGCAACGATCTTATCATCGACGTCCGGAATGGAGCCGATATCCGTATCGAGAATTTCTATACGGGCGACGGCGCCGAACGTAGCGAACTCGTGCTCGAAGATTCCGCCGGCAATGTCTGGCAGGGCGAATATACCGACGAACTCGCCAATTTCGAGTTTGTTGAAGGTGCCCCGATCGACCAGCTGGCGGGTGCAGCGGCCGGTACTGGCGGCGGCGGGGCTTCGGTGCTTGGCCTTGCAGCAGCACTCGGGCTCGGAGCTGCAGCAATTGGCGTCGGCGCCAGCTCTGGCGGCGGGAACTCCGATGATAGCGATTCGGACGCAGATGCGGATGCCGACGCTGATGCCGACGCCGATGCAGATGCAGATGCTGACGCCGATGCGGATGCCGACTCGGACTCCGATGCAGATACCGAGGCACCAGAACCTCCGACCAATCTTTCCGTCAACGATGCCGGCACGACCCTGACCGGTCGCGGGGAACCGGGGGCGGAAGTAACCGTGACGAATGCGGCTGGTGTTGTTGTCGGCACCGGCATCGTCGGCGCAAACGGCTCGTTCAGCATCACTCTTGATCCCGCCCAGATCGATGGCGGCGAGTTGAGCGTCGTGCTGGAAGATGCGAGCGGAAACGTCTCCGATCCCGGAACCGCATTGTCCCCGGATTTGATTGCACCCGACGCGCCGACCAACCTTGCGATAGGCGACGGTGGTGCAGTCCTCACAGGGCGCGGAGAGCCGGGAGCGACCGTAACGGTCAGAGATGCCAATGGCGTAACCGTTGGTACTGGAACCGTGGGAGCAAACGGCACTTTCACGATAGGCCTCGATCCGGCACAGGACAATGGAGGAGAGCTTGAGGTTGTTCTCAAGGATGCAGCCGGCAATGCCTCGGAACCCGGCACGGTCGACGTCGACGATATCCAGGCACCGCCGCCGCCGACCAATCTCGGTGTAAATGACGACGGCACGGTGCTCTCCGGGCGCGGCGAACCGGGCGCGACGGTAACCGTGACCAACGCGGCCGGTGAAGACGTCGGCACCGGCACGGTCGCCGCCGACGGCACATTTGCAATCGACCTAGACCCGGCCCAGTTCGACGGTGGCGAGCTGGAGGTCGTGTTAACAGATGGCGCAGGCAATGCGTCCACCCCGGGCACGGTGCTTGCGCCGGATCCCGACGCACCCCCTGCCCCGACGGATCTGGATGTAAACGCCTCGGGAACAGTGCTTACCGGTGACGGACAGGCGGGGGCTCAGATCAGGGTTACCAATGCCGCCGGCCAGGTCGTCGGCACAGCGATCGTTGCAAATGACGGAACCTTCTCAGTCACGCTTGCGCCGGCCCAGATCGATGGCGGCGAGCTGCGTGTGATCCAGAGCGATGCCAACGGTACGTCGCAGCCCAGCCTAACGTCGGCTCCCGACCTGATCGACCCGGCTGCCCCCACCAATCTGGATGTAAACGACGCAGGCACTACGCTCACCGGCCGCGGCGAACCCGGAACGACGGTCACCGTCACCAATGCAGCAGGCGACGAGATCGGCACTGGGACGGTGCGCCCGAATGGCACGTTCACCGTCACGCTTGCCCCGGCACAGACAGATGGTGGCACGCTCGAAGTCACACTGACGGATACGGCCGGCAACACATCCCTGCCGGGAACGACCGACGCACCGGATTTGGCCGGCCCTTCCGCCCCGAGCAATTTGAGTATCAACGATGACGGCACGGTGCTGACGGGACGCGGAGAGCCGGGTGCGAAGATAACTGTGACGGATGCGGATGGTGTCGTGGTCGGCACTGTAACTGTCGGCGCGACCGGCAATTTCAGTATTCCGCTGAACCCGGCCCAGACAGACGGTCGCGACCTGCAGGTCGTTGCCGAAGACACTTCAGGAAATGACTCAGCGCCAGCTATCATAGCCTCCCCGGATCTTGTCGCACCCGACGCACCGACATCTCTCGACGTCAATGACGCCGGAACAATCCTCACCGGCCGCGGCGAGCCGGGAGCGACAGTGACAGTTCGCGATGCAAGCGGCGTGATCGTTGGAACCGGCACAGTTGCCGGCAACGGCAGCTTTACGATCAATCTTGATCCCACCCAGAATAATGGTGGCGAACTGAAGGTCGTGCAGCAGGATGCCGCAGGCAACGTCTCGGATCCAGCAACGGTAACGCTGGAGGATGACCAATCCCCGGCATCACCCGCCAATCTGGCAGTGAGCGACAGCGGAATGGTTCTGACAGGCCGAGGCGAGCCCGGAACCAAGGTCACGGTCACCAATGCGGCTGGCGATGTGATTGGCGAAGATACCGTCGACCCAGACGGCACGTTCAGTGTCGATCTCGATCCGGCCCAGCTGGACGGCGGCGAGCTGGATGTCGTTTTGACGGATGCGGCAGGAAACGCTTCCGCGCCCGGCACCGTGCTGGCACCGGATCCCGATGCACCACCAGCACCGACCGACGTGGACATCAATGGTACCGGCACGATACTCACCGGCGAGGGGCAACCCGGTGCAACGGTGAGGGTTACCAACGCCGCCGGCACGACGATCGGCACCGGAACCGTTCAGGGGGATGGCAGCTTCTCCATTACCCTCACCCCCGCACAGATCGATGGCAGCGAAGTGAGAGTGACGCAGACGGATGCCAACGGCACCTCGCAGCCGGCGCTGACGCTTTCCCCCGATCTGATCGATCCCGCGGCCGCGACCAACCTTGCTGTCAACGACGCCGGAACCACGCTGACCGGCCGCGGCGAACCTGGCACGACCGTCACCGTAACCAACGTGGCCGGGCAGCAAGTAGGCACCGGAACGGTGAACGGCAACGGCACATTCACCATCACGCTCGCCCCGGCACAGACCGATGGCGGCGATCTGACCGTCATTCTCGAAGATCGCGGTGAAAACCTGTCACCACCAGCAACGGTGACCACTCCCGACCTCGTTGCTCCGGAGGCACCGACCGGTGTGACAGTCAGCGGCGATGGCAGCCAGCTTTCCGGTCAGGGTGAAACGGGAGCGACAGTAACCGTGAGAGATGCCAATGGAATTATCATCGGCACAGGCGCGGCGGGCAGCGATGGCAGCTTCACCATCGACCTAACCCCCACCCAGGACAATGGCGGTCTGGTAACGGTTGTGCAGCAGGATGCTGCCGGCAATACGTCGCCGATAGTGACGGCAACCTCGCCGGATACGACCGGACCGGATCCCGCCTCGGACCTCGACGTCAATGCCGCCGGTACAGTCATAACCGGCCGCGGAGAACCGGGCGCTACCGTTACCATCACCAACGAGGCCGGAGATCCGGTTGGAACAGGCACGGTCGGGCCGAATGGCACGTTCAGTATCGGGCTGACCCCGCCGCAGACGGATGGCGGCAATCTTGAGGTCATATTGACGGATGCTCAGGGCAACACGTCCGACCCGAGCCTTGCACCATCACCCGATCTCGTTGGCCCCGATGCGCCGACCGGCATTACTGTCGGCAATGGCGGCACGACACTGACGGGCCAGGGCGAAGCCGGCGCCACCGTCACAGTTACCAATGAAGCCGGAGATGTGGTCGGTACGGGCATAGTCGGGCCAACAGGCGCGATAAGCATCCCACTCAATCCTGCACAATCGGATGGCGGGGACCTGACTGTGGTCCTGACCGACGGCGACGGAAATGCATCGGATCCCGTCACCGTGACCGCACCGGACATCACCGAACCAGACCAGCCCGGAAATCTCGCCGTGAATGGCGCAGGTACGGTCCTGACCGGTTCAGGTGAAATCGGCACGACGGTAACGGTAACCAACGCAGCCGGCGATACGGTCGGCACCGGCACGATCGGTCCTGATGGAACGTTCACGATCGGTCTCAGCCCCGCCCAGATCGATGGCGGAGACCTGACCGTGGTCCTGACTGACGGAAGCGGTAACATCTCCGATCCGGGTACCGTCCCGACCACCGATGCGACGCCGCCTGCGGCACCGAGCGGCCTCAACGTCGAGGCAGGCGGTACGGTCCTGAACGGCACCGGCGAACCCGGCGCCACCGTGATCGTCACCAATGCCGCCGGCCAGCAGGTCGGCTCGGCAGAGGTCGGCACGGACGGTTCCTTCAGCGTGCCCCTCAGCCCGGCGCAGATCGACGGCGGCAATCTGCAGGTCGTCCTGACCGATGATGAAGGCAATTCATCGGCCCCGGGCGTCATCGCCTCCGTCGATGAGACACCACCCGCCTTGCCGACCAATCTCAGCGTCAGCGCGGACGGAACACAGATCACCGGCCGCGGCGAGGTCGGATCGACAGTGACGGTGACCAACGGAACGAATGAGTGGACTGGTACGGTCGGTGCCAACGGCACCTTCTCCATTCCGCTTTCACCGGCGCAGAATGACGGTTCCGGACTTGAGGTCACGCTGACGGATGGTTTCAACAACGAGACCGATCCCGTCCCCGTCGCCACACCGGACCTGACGCCCCCCGGCGCCCCGACCGGACTGGAGGCAAGCCCCGACAGAACCGAGCTTTTCGGCGAGGGTGAGCCCGGCGCCATAGTCAGGGTGACCGATGCAGAAGGCATTGTCGTCGGGAGCGGCGTTGTGGGGAGCGGTGGTACGTTCCTGATCGACCTCGACCCACCCCAGACCGACGCGGGCGAATTGAACGTCACCTTGACCGACGATGCCGGAAACACATCGCCCACGACGACCCTGCCGATCACCGACATTCAGCCTCCTGCGCCCGCGACCGAACTGGTTGTCAGCGACAACGGACTGACCTTGACGGGTGTTGGCGAGCCGAACACCGAAGTGACCGTCCGGAATGCCGGCGGCACAATCATCGGCACCGGCACAGTCGATCCGGACGGAACATTCAGCGTTCCGCTTGCACCTGCTCAGATCAATGGTGAAGCCCTGCAGGTGGTTCTTGAAGATACCGCCGGCAACATATCGGATCCCGCAGCCGTACAGGCCCCCGATCCCGATGCACCACCCGCGCCGACCGGACTGGCTGTCGATGCTCTCGGAGAGACCCTTACGGGTTCCGGCCTAACTGGTACGACTGTCACGGTCCGCAACGCTGCAGGCGAGATCGTCGGCACGGGTACGGTCGTCGGCGGTACATTCAGTGTCGACCTCGACCCACCCCAGACAGATGGCGGCAATCTGCAGGTCACCTTGACCGGCACCGGAGGCATCTCTCAACCGGGGACCGTCCTCACGCCTGATCTCGATGCGCCGGAGACCCCGACCAATCTCAACGTCAACGCCACCGGCACGATCGTCAGCGGCAAGGGCGAGCCGGGTGCAGCGGTAACCATCAGAGATGCGGATGATAACATTGTCGGAACCGGCACTGTCGGTACCAACGGCAATTTCTCCGTCACCCTGACCTCACCGCAGACCGACGGTGGATCACTCGGCGTCGTCCTGACCGACACTGCCGGCAATGACTCCGATCCGGGCACGGCCACAACGCCGGACCTCACACCGCCCGACGCACCGACCAATCTGGTCGTCACTCCAAACGGTGCCCAACTCACGGGTAATGGTGAAGTGGGTGCGGCCGTCACCGTGACAACGGCAGAAGGCGTTGTCGTCGGCACCGGCACCGTTGGCGCAGGCGGCACGTTCACGATTACGCTCAACCCGCCCCAGGCGGACGGTGCCGAACTGGATGTCGTTCTGAGGGATGCCGCCGGCAATGTCTCTGTCCCCGGAACCGCTTCGACGACGGACACGACAGCGCCGGATGCTCCAACCAACCTTGTTCTCGACGATGATGGCATCGTGCTGACGGGTGAAGGCGAACCCGGCGCGGATATCTCGGTCACCAATGCCGCGGGTACTGTCGTCGGCACGGGAACAGTCGATCCGGACGGCACTTTCAGCATTACGCTCAACCCGGCTCAGGCCGATGGTGGTGACCTGAACGTCACCCTGACCGACGATGCCGGCAACGAGTCCGATCCGGGCACCGTCGCTTCGCCGGACCTGACTGGACCCGAACCACCGACCAGCCTCGTCGTCAACAGTTCGGGCACGCTGATCGGCGGTGGCGGTGAACCGGGCTCCACGGTCACCGTCACCAATGCCGCAGGCCAGGTCGTCGGCACCGGCACGGTCGCACCGGACGGCACGTTCAGCATCGGCCTTTCGCCCTCGCAGGTGAATGGCGGTGAACTTGATGTCGTATTGACGGATAGCGCCGGAAACCCGTCCGATGTGGCCTCGGTCAATTCTCCCGACCTGCTTGCGCCGGCTGCTCCGACCAATGTCGATGTCAACGGCACCGGCACCATTCTGACCGGCAATGGCGAAGCCGGGGCAGCGGTTCGGGTTACCAATGCCGATGGTATCGTCGTCGGGACCGGAACCGTGCTCCCGGGCGGTACATTCAGCATAACGCTTAACCCGACACAGGCCGATGGCCGGGACCTGACCGTCGTTCTGACTGACACGGCCGGAAACGTGTCACCGTCGGTCGTCACCGACACACCAGACCTGCTCCCCCCTGACCCGCCGGAAGATCTGGCTGTCAGCCCGGCCGGCAACGAGTTGACCGGCACCGGCGAACCGGGCGCCACCATCACGGTTACCAACACCGGCGGTGCGGTTATCGGCACAGGAACGGTCGCCGCCAACGGCACGTTCAGCGTCGGCCTCTCGCCCGCGCAGGTAAACGGCCAGGAACTCGAGGTCGTGCAACGGGATACGGCAGGCAATCTCTCCGGTTCGGCCACGACCACAGCCCCCGGCGTGGATTTCGCACTGACCAACGCGGCCGACACCGCCATTCTCGACCAGACGATCACCCGCCAGAACGAAGCAGCGCCATCCACGGCCAGTTCCACTGTCACGGCGCTGCTTTCGCTTACCCTCACCAGCCTGCTGAACGTCAACCTGGGTTCGGCCACTAACCCGGTCGTCAACTTCAATCTCTCGGGCAGCACAAATTCGGTGGATCTCGATCTGCGGATCGGCGGGCTCGTCAATGTCGGTGTGCTCAGCAACTATTCGGTGATCATCGAGCGCTGGAACGGTACCGCATGGGTGCGGGGAGCCTATGGCACCGACGATGTCAATAATGGCATTCTGCAGCTGAACCTGCTTGGGGCGCCCACCGGCGAGATCACCCTGACCGACCTCGATGCCGGTCAGTATCGCGCCACGCTCGTCCCCAATCCCGGCATCACGCTCGGCATTGGAACGCTCCGCGAAATCTCCGTCACCGCAACCGATCAGGTCGAGAATGTCCAGATTACCGTGGGAGAAAGGGCGGACGGTAACTTCATCGACGCCGCGGCCACTGGCAATACGGATGATCTTCGCATCGGTGAGGTCGAGTTCAACGGCGTAACCCATGCTCTGGTCAACGGTACGGTGACGGTGGAAGGGGCGTTCGGCACCCTCGTGTTCAGCGCCGACGGCAGTTATATCTACACCCCTCACACCAATGCCACGGCCGGCGGAACCGATAACTTCACCGTTGTCGTCGTCGATCCGGTGACCGGAAACGAACTGTCTTCCGATCTCACCATAGATGTCGAGGTTCAGGATAGCAGCGCCATCACCATGGCATCGGCATCTGCATCGGCATCGGATGACATGACGGGCTTCGCCCTTGCCGACGATGGCAGCGGCGGTGATGTGGCTGACAGCCCCGACACCAACGCCAGAATGGCGGCGGACGGCGACACCTCATCCGATAGCTCCGATGCGCAAGATACCGATCCGTCCACCGCCGATGAGCCGCAGCCGGTCGAAGCATCCCTGAATACGGATGATGGCCTGAGCCTGCTTGTTCAGGGCGGCGAGGAAGTCGATCTGAGTGCGCTCGACAGCCTGACCGGCAACACCTCGGTCTCAGTCGATACAGGCGACGGTTCGGGCGTCGACGTGTCGGCCAATGTCGATCTATCGAATACAGTCGATGCTGTTCTGGATCTGGTGGAGACCCCACCACTCGATCCGTTCGAACCGCTCAACCAGGACGATGATCTTGCGACACCAAGGCTGCCGGTGGTCTAGCGCGGAGGAGATGAGCTGATGGATGCCAGACAGGCTCCTTCCGAAAGGATGCAGGCAACGACAGGGGAAAGGGCAGCTGCCCTTCCCCCACCTAACCCCGAAACGAATGATCAGAAAAAGACCGAGGCAAATGCAGCCTCGCTGAGCCATGCAAAGGACTGGATCGAAATCATGGGGCTGCTGGCGCAGCACTATGGCATCGCCCATTCCAAATTTGCCACGAACTACATTTCAATCATGCAGGAGGCAGCGCCCCCCGTTCATCGGATAGGCAAGCTGGCACGGCGTTTCGGTCTTGATGCAAAGCCGGTCGAGCCGCTGGCCAAAGGCATTACGGCTCGCCGCCTGCCAATGCTGATCGAACTCAGCTACGGCGATATCGGGCTGATAACCGAGATCAACCGGGACGAGGTGAAGATCACCTTTGCCGGCGATAACGGTCACTGGACCTGGATCCCGCTTTCCGAGATCGATGGCCACATCACCCATCTTCTGATCGCCCGCGATGCGCGGAACCGACCCGACGAGCGCATTGATGCCTATATCGCGCCCGACACGCATGGCTGGTTCCGCAAGCTCGCGCTCAGCGATCTTCGCCCCTACAGCTACGTTCTCCTGGCATCCTTCGTCGCCAATGCCCTCTCGGTCGCAGGCGTCATTTTCTCGATGCAGGTCTATGACCGGGTCGTGCCCGCCAATTCCATGAGCACACTCGTCGTCCTGTTCATCGGTGTCGGCGTGGCAGTCGTCTTCGACTTCATCATGCGCAAGGTCAGGACGGCCATCATCGACATCGTCGGCAAGCGCGCGGATATCCGCATTTCCGACGTCGTTTTCGGCCATGCGCTGCGGGTAAAAAACCAGAACCGGCCCAAGGCGACCGGCACCTTCATCGCCCAGTTACGGGAACTCGAACAGGTCCGCGAGATGCTGACCTCGACGACGGTCTCCGCCATCGCCGACCTGCCCTTCTTTCTCCTCTTCCTCGGTCTGTTCGCCTATATCGGCGGCTGGCTTGCCGTCATTCCGGCGGCAGCGCTGCTCATCATGGTTGCCCCCGGCCTTCTGGCGCAGGGCAAGCTGAAGCGGAACGCCAGCCTCGCGATGCGGGAATCGTCGCTGCGCAATGCCATGCTGGTCGAATCCATTCAGGGCATCGAGGATATCAAGGCGCTACAGGCCGAAAGCGTGTTCCAGCAGAAATGGAACACCTTCAATTCCGCAAGCGCCGATGCGCAGGTCAAACTGCGTTCCATCACCAGCACGCTGACGAGCTGGGGCCATGGTGTCCAGACCAGCGTCTTTGCCGTAATTGTCTTCTGCGGCGCGCCGATGGTCATGGCGGGCGACCTGAGCACCGGATCGCTTGTCGCCTGCTCCATTCTCGGTTCGCGCATGATGGCGCCGATGGCGCAGCTGACCCAGGTTCTGGGGCGCCTGCAGCATGCCAAGATCGGCCTGTCGAGCCTGAATACGATCATGAAAATGCCGGTCGACCATCCGCCGGCGGAATCAAGGCTTTCGGTCGGTTCGCTGCTAGGCGAATATCGCTTCCGCGGCGCCGTCTATTATTACGGCGAACCGGCTGGCCGGCCGGCGCTGTCACTTGCGGATTTCTCGACCGAGGCCGGTGACACGATCGCCCTTCTCGGCAAGAACGGCGCGGGAAAATCCACCCTGCTGCAGGCGCTTTCCGGCCAGCTGCAACCCCATACAGGCGAGGCGCTGATCGATACCTTGGCGATCGACCAGATCGACCCGTCCGACCTGCGCCGGGAAGTCGGCCTGATCACCCAGAATTCCCGCCTGTTCCATGGCTCGATCCGCGAAAACGTGCTGATGGGCGCCCAGAACGCCTCACAACAGGCGATGCTGGAGGCGCTGCAGATGACCGGCGCAGATGAGTTCATCCGCATGCTTCCGAAGGGCATCGATCACCTGATCGACGAAGGTGGGCGCGGTCTTTCCGGCGGCCAGCAGCAGGCCCTGCTTCTGTCGCGGCTGCTGATCCGCAACCCGTCTGTCGTGCTGCTCGACGAACCGACGGCATCCATGGATGAGGCTACCGAAAAGCTGTTCATCCAGCGTTTCTCCGCCTGGGCGAAAAACAAGACGGTGATTATCGCCACCCACCGGATGCGTGTGCTGGATCTGGTCGAGCGCGTTGTCGCGCTAGACGGTGGCCGCATCGTGCTCGATGCCGATAAGGAAGAAGCCCTGCGGGTCCTCAAAGGCGAAAAGCCGGCCCAGCAGTTGCGCAGCGTCAAGGGAGCGAACTAGCCATGGCCATGTCATTCCCCCGCCTCGTCGAAGAGAGCTGGCAATATGGCGGCGAGGACGAGGTACGGCTGTCCGGAGCAAAGACCGTCATCAAGGTCATGGCCCTCCTTATCGTCGTCGTTCTCATATGGGCGCACTTCGCCATTCTCGACGAGGTCTCGACCGGTGACGGCAAGGTCGTACCGATCAGCAAAGAACAGGTCATTCAGTCGCTGGAAGGCGGTATCGTCTCGAAACTGATGGTTCAGGAAAACCAGGTCGTCGAACGCGGACAGCTGATTGCCCAGTTCGATCCGACCATCACCGAATCCGGCGTCGGAGAATCCGCTGCCACATACCGGGCTGCATTGGCGAGTTCGGCCAGGCTGACGGCGGAAGTCAACCAGACCCCCCTCACCTTTCCGGATGAACTTACCGGTTATCCCGAGCTGGTCACCTCGGAGACCAGGCTCTATGAAGCCCGCCAGCACAATCTCAAAGAGACGCTGCAATGGATCGATGAATCGCTGGCGCTCTCCCGTCAGGAACTCGCGGTCAATGAAGACCTGTCGAAGATCGGTGCAGCCAGCAGCGTCGAGATCATCCGCCTGAAACGCGAACGGGCGGAACTGGAGCTGAAAAAGGTCGAGACCAGCACCCAGTATGTCGTCGAAGCTCGCGAGCAACTGGCCAAGGCAAATGCCGAAGTCAACTCGCTCTTTTCCATCATCAAGGGCCGTTCGGACAGCCTCGCCCGCCTCACTCTTCGCTCACCGGTGCGCGGCATCGTCAAGAATATCGAGGTCTCCACCATCGGCGGCGTCGTGCCCCCGAACGGCAAGCTGATGGATATCATCCCGCTTGGCGACCAGCTGATGATCGAGGCACGCATCCTGCCGCGCGACATCGCCTTCATCCATCCCGATCAACGCGCCACGGTGAAGATCACCGCCTATGACTACGCCATCTATGGCGGACTCGACGGCAAGGTCGTCACCATCTCGCCCGACACGATCCAGGACGAAGTGGATCCTGAGGTCTATTATTACCGCGTCTTCGTGAAGACGGAAAAGGACGCGCTGGAAAATCATGCCGGGAAAATATTCCCTATCTCTCCGGGCATGGTCGCCACAGTCGACATCCATACCGGCCAGAAGAGCGTGATGGATTATCTGCTTAAGCCCTTCAACAAGGCCAAAGAGGCGATGCGCGAACGCTAGGAAAACGGCGCTGGTGCAAGGAGGACTGCATGACGACGCCACCGGATATGACCCTGCTGCAGGACCATGTACGATCCGCATGCCATCCCTTGCCCGCGCCCTATCCGGCCTATGTGCTGTTCTTTTCCTGTTCCGACGGTGAGGAAAGGGCGAGCGTCAGCATTGCACGCGGTTCGTCTTTTGATCAGGCCTGGCAGACGGGCATGGAGGCCGTTCTAACCATTCAACGCCGCCAATCCGGCCGGCATCGGTGGTTGCGGGTCGATTGGCCAACCGCCCTGGAAGCCTCTACTTGGGCCGAACTCCGTGACGTGCTGAGCGACACAAAACGCAATTACTTCCGCCTCGGCATTTCACTGGACGACCGGTTCGAGACCGCCTTTCAGGAACAGGAACTGAACGCCAACGCGATGCTCTATGGCGGCAACCGCAATGTCTCAGCCGACCTGAACGAAAAGAACTTTCTTCTTTATTTCAGCTCTCGTTTCCCTGATCACCTACCGCCGGACTTTGCAGATGATCGAGTGATCTATCCCTTCGCCAGCACAGGCGCGTTTTTCGACGGAACGACGGTCTACCCGCTTCATCCCTCTGGACTCAATGCCGGACGCAGGATCATCGACAAGCTGGACGTCGGACAGGTCACATCGCTGATCTACGACGCCTCAGAATTCCTCGCCCGCCAGGTCAGCCCCGACGGCCGTTTCGTTTACGGTTATCACCCCTGTTTCGACAGGGAGATCGGCACCTACAACACGCTTCGCCATGCCAGCACGACTTATGCAATGATCGAAGCGTACGAACTGACCTGCACGCCGCTCCTGCGCGAGGCGATCAGCCAGTCGATTTCCTGCATGACGCGCGATCTCATCGTCCATGCGCTTTTGCCCAACGGCCGGATCGCCGCCTTCCTCGTCGAAGCCGACAACGAGATCAAGCTCGGCGGCAATGCCGTCGCGATCCTGGCGCTTGCCAAATATGCCAGCGTCTTTAACGACGACCGTCATGACGAACTGATGGAGAGACTTGCCTCCGGCATCTGCTTCATGCAGGACGAAAAAACCGGCGCTTTCCGCCACGTCCTGACTTTTCCCAGCCTCGAAACCCGGCAGGAATTCCGCACCATCTATTACGAAGGAGAGGCCGTCTTCGCCCTGATGCGGCTCTACGACCAGCTTCGCGATGATCGCTGGCTAAGGACTGTCGAACTCGCCTTCGGGCATTTCATTCGCAACAACCATGCACGCCATCACGACCACTGGCTCGCCTACTGCGCCAATGAGCTGACACGACATCGCCCGGAAGAGGACTATTACCGCTTCGCCATAGACAACATTGCCGATCATCTCGATTTCGTCGCTAACAGGATCACGACATTCCCGACATTGCTCGAATTGATGATGGCGACGCGGCAAGTTTTGACACGGTTGAAAATCGACGGGCGTTTTCCTGATCTCCTGAACCGCATAGATCCCGGCCGCTTCGAACGCGCGCTGGAAAAACGGGCGCATTACATGCTCAACGGGCATTTCTGGCCCGAGATGGCAATGTTCATGCGCAACCCGAGAAAGGTTCTCGGATCCTTCTTCATCCGCCACCACGCATTCCGGGTGCGGATCGACGATGTCGAGCATTATCTGTCGGGATATATCGCCTATCTCCGCTACCTGCATGAGCAGGAATTGCGGGAAGACGCGTCCCAAAACGTCTCCGGCAGAAGCGAGCGTTAGCGCTTACCCTTTTCGCGCACCGCAGCAGATTTCCTGAGACACTCCGCATCAGGCGTGATTATCTGAGCCCCTGCACTACGTGACCGGGCCGCTCCGCCTTGGCTTTTTCAAAACAGAATTTCGCTAGAACGAAAACATTGGGGAATGCAGATGACGATGGTGATGAGCTGGGCTGAATGGTTCGGCAAAGACGGGCTTGGCCTTGCGGAACTGGTAAGACATGGAGAGGTCACCGCATCCGAACTCGCAACACAGGCAGCAACGGCGATCAAGGCGGTCAATCCGCAGATCTGCGGCGTGGTCGAGATCTTCGAGGATGCTGTTTCCGACGCCACGGTCAACGGCGCAAATCCCGAAGGTGCATTTGCAGGCCTGCCCTTCCTCCTGAAAGATCTAGGCCCGACACTTGCCGGCCGGCTGCAGGAGCAGGGTTCGCTATACATGAAGGGCAATCGCCCGACTTCCGACACTTTCCTCACCACGAAAATGAAGGCCGCGGGTCTCAACATCATCGGCCGCACCACAACACCTGAATTCGGCTGCTGCAGCTCGGCGGAAAATCCGGCGCTTTATGTTACCCGCAACCCCTGGAATACGGATTTCACCAGTTGCGGCTCTTCGGCCGGCTCCGCCGTCATGGTCGGCGCCGGTGTTGTGCCGCTTGCCCATGCGACAGACGGCGGGGGCTCGATCCGCATTCCGGCAGGCGTTAACGGCGGCATCGGGCTGAAATCCTCCCGCGGCACCTTTTCCATCGCTCCTGCGGCTTCAGACTTCACCTCGGTCGTCTCGACACAGGGCTGCATCACGCGAACGGTGCGCGACACAGCCGCCTTTGTCGACAATTGCCGCGGCGGTGCACCGGGCGAATTCATGCCCTACTGGTCTCCCGAAGTATCCTTTCTCAGCCTGATCGAGCGTGATCCAAAGCCGCTGCGCATCGCAGTCTCCCATGAATGGGGGCCGTATAATTCATCGCCGCATATCGTCTCGGAACTGGAGCGTGTGGCCCGTTTCCTCGAAAGCCTCGGCCATCATGTCGAATGGGTCAAACCCTCGATAGACTTCGAGAAAGCCTATACGGCACAGACGGCTTGCTACATCACCAACTTTGCCCAGACGGTGAACAATCTTCTGCGCATGCGAGGCCTAGAACGACCACCCGGCGATCTCATCGAACCGATGAACATCCGCATCTGGGAACAGGGCAAGGACGCGACCTATACGGAGCGCGCAGACATGCAGCTCGCCTTCAACGAAACCGCCCGCGCCTTCGGTGAATTCTACGAGAAATGGGACATCGTGCTGACGCCGATCACGGCGCGGGAAACACCGCCGATCGGCACGACCCAATATCTGACGATGACTGACAATCCCTCTGCCCTCGACTGGTTTTTCAATCTCTGGGGCTTCTTCGCCTATACCCCGTTCAGCAATCTTTGCGGCACGCCAGGCCTTAGCCTGCCGCTTGCCCGCCACGCCAATGGCCTGCCGCTCGGCATGCAGATCCAGACCGGCCTTGGCCGCGATGGTCTGCTGCTGCAGCTTGCGGCCCAGATCGAACGCGCGATTGAGGGAAAGTGGAATCTTGGCGACTTGCCCAAAGTTCACGTAACCGCGTTAGCCTGATCGGCTTGCTCAACGCGAGCGCGAAATGCCTTGCCGGCGAGGCTGCGAAAGGAGATTGCTCATTCAATACCGGCTAGCGACCTATCGTCGCTGGCGACAGGCCGATTGTGCCATCAAACCGCGTAATGCCGCGGCTAAACAGAAGACTAAACAAGGAATGCGGGAGAAAAAGACGACTTCCCGCAGTATTCCACTTGCGCTTACCGTACCGCCAAGTACCATTCCCTGCCTTTCCGCTCGGAAATCCTTGTCGTAACAGTTTACGGCAGGAATGCCGGTCACTTGCCGGCTTGGCCACGATGAAAACGAATTGGGGACGGGACTATTGAAGATAGGGGTTCTTAAAGAGCGCGCGGACCGCGAGGCGCGTGTGGCGATGACGCCGGACAGTGCGCTGGCCTTGCAGAAGCTTGGCTATGACTGCGTGATCGAAACCGGTGCAGGCAAGGCTGCAGGCTTTTCGGACGAAGCTTATCGCGCCGCCGGCGTGACGGTGGTCGATACGCCGGACGCGCTGATCGAAGCCTCCGACGTGATCGCCAAGGTGCGTCCGCCGGAAATCGCTGAAGTCGACAAGCTTGGCCCGGAAAAGACGCTGATCTCCTTCTTCTACCCGGCCCAGAACAAGGACCTGCTCGAACAGGCCAAGGCCAAGGGCGCAAACGTCATCGCCATGGATATGGTGCCGCGCATCTCGCGCGCCCAGAAGATGGATGCTCTCTCGTCGATGGCAAACATCGCCGGTTATCGCGCCGTCATCGAAGCCGGCAACAATTTCGGCCGCTTCTTCACCGGCCAGGTCACGGCTGCAGGCAAGGTGCCGCCGGCCAAGGTTCTGGTTATCGGTGCAGGTGTTGCAGGTCTGGCCGCCATCGGTACCGCCACCTCGCTCGGCGCCATCACTTATGCCTTCGATGTTCGCCCGGAAGTCGCCGAGCAGATCGAATCCATGGGCGCGCAGTTCGTCTTCCTCGACTTCAAGGAAAGCCAGCAGGATGGTGCCGCCACCGGCGGTTATGCCGCTCCTTCGTCTCCGGAATTTCGCGAAAAGCAGCTGGAAAAATTCCGCGAACTGGCGCCTGAGATCGACATCGTCATCACCACGGCGCTGATCCCCGGCCGTGATGCGCCGAAGCTCTGGACTGCCGACATGGTGGCCTTGATGAAGCCGGGTTCGGTCATCATCGACCTTGCGGCCGAACGCGGCGGCAACTGCGACCTCACCGTCGCCGACCAGAAGATCGTCTCGGACAACGGCGTCACCGTGATCGGCTACACCGACTTCCCGAGCCGCATGGCCGCCCAGTCCTCGACGCTCTATTCCACCAATATCCGCCACATGATGACGGACCTCACACCGGCCAAGGACGGTATTGTCGTTCACAACATGGAAGACGACGTCATCCGCGGCGCGACAGTGACCAAGGATGGCGAGATCACCTTCCCGCCGCCACCGCCGAAGATCCAGGCGATTGCCGCCCAGAAGCCGAAGGAAAAGGCCAAGGAACTGACGCCGGAGGAAAAGCGGGCGAAGGAAGTCGCAGCCTTCAAGGCGCAGACCAAGAACCAGGCCATTCTTCTGGGCGTTGCCACCGTGCTGCTGCTGATCGTCGGTGCCTATGCGCCGGCAAGCTTCATGAGCCATTTCGTCGTTTTCGTGCTCTCCTGCTTCATCGGCTTCCAGGTCATCTGGAACGTCTCGCATTCGCTGCATACGCCGCTGATGGCCGTCACCAACGCCATTTCCGGCATCGTCATCCTGGGTGCACTGTTGCAGATCGGCTCGGGCAACTGGCTGGTCGTCGTCCTCGGCGCCCTGTCGGTTCTGGTCGCGACGATCAACATCGTCGGCGGTTTTCTCGTGACACGGCGAATGCTCGCCATGTTCCAGAAGTCTTGCGTGCGTAGGGGGTTATTATCATGACGATCGGTATCGTTTCGGCCGCCTACATCTCTGCTGCGGTTCTCTTCATCCTGTCGCTTGGCGGCCTTTCCGGCCAGGAAAGCGCCAAACGCGCCGTCTGGTACGGCATCATCGGCATGGCGCTCGCCGTCATCGCCACCTTCTTCGGCCCTGGTGTCGCCACCAGTTTCGGCATCGGCCTGATCATTGTGATCATGGTCGCCGCCGGCTCTATCGCCGGTTACTACGTGGCAAGCCGCGTGCAGATGACGGAAATGCCGCAGCTCGTCGCAGCGCTTCACTCCTTCGTCGGCCTTGCCGCGGTCTTCATCGGCTACAATGCTCATATCGAGGCATGGCGCGTCGGTGGTCTGGATGAGGCTGCCCGTGCAACGCTCGAAGGCTTTTCCGCCATTCTTGCGCACAAGGATCCGGTTGAACTGGCCATCATGAAGGTCGAGGTCTTCCTCGGCGTCTTCATCGGTGCGGTCACCTTCACCGGCTCGGTCGTCGCCTTCGGCAAGCTGGCCGGCAAGGTCGACGGCAAGGCGAAGAAACTGCCCGGCGGGCATTTCCTCAATGCCGGTGCGGCAGCGCTCTCACTCCTGCTGCTGCTTGCCTATTGCAACGGCGCGGGCGTCTGGACGCTGATCCTGATGACGCTTCTCGCCTTCTTCATCGGTTACCACCTGATCATGGGCATCGGCGGCGCCGATATGCCAGTCGTCGTCTCGATGCTGAACAGCTATTCCGGCTGGGCGGCTGCCGCCATCGGCTTCACGCTCGGCAACGATCTCCTGATCGTCACCGGCGCGCTGGTAGGCTCCTCGGGCGCGATCCTCTCCTACATCATGTGCAAGGCGATGAACCGCTCCTTCGTTTCGGTCATCCTCGGCGGCTTCGGCGGCACGACGGGACCTGCGATGGAAATCGAGGGCGAGCAGATCGCCATCGATGCCGAAGGTGTCGCCAATGCCTTGAACGATGCCGACAGTGTCATCATCGTTCCCGGTTACGGCATGGCCGTGGCGCAGGCACAGCAGGCAGTCTCGGAACTGACCCGCAAGCTGCGCGCTGCCGGCAAGGAAGTGCGCTTCGCCATCCATCCGGTCGCCGGTCGTCTGCCGGGCCACATGAACGTGCTGCTCGCAGAAGCCAAGGTGCCTTACGACATCGTCATGGAAATGGACGAGATCAACGACGATTTCCCCAATACCGATGTCGTCATCGTCATCGGCTCCAACGACATCGTCAATCCGGCCGCGCAGGAAGACCCGAACTCGCCGATCGCCGGCATGCCGGTGCTCGAAGTCTGGAAGGCCAAGCAGGTCTTCGTTTCCAAGCGTGGCCAGGGCACCGGTTATTCCGGCATCGAGAACCCGCTCTTCTACAAGGAGAACACACGGATGTTCTATGGCGACGCGAAGAAATCCGTCTCCGAACTCCTGCCGATGATCAAGTAATACAACCGAACAGGTTCGGGGTCGCACAGACGATCCCGGACCAAAACATTCAGAACCGGGAACATGCGCCAGCCCGGTATTGCGACAGGTCAATGCAGGGCCCATCAGCGGGTGACCTTGATGGCGGATCAGATCAAAACGATCCGCTTGCCGTGATGGACACATGCGCTTACGCTTGACCCCGACCGATGATACTGCCTCGACCGAAACCGACGGTTCGGCTTCGCTTGAACGTGTAAAACGTCAATGTGAAGCGCGTGGCAGCTGTTGCGCGCCGCCTTCTATTGCGGCAGTCGCGATTTATGGAATGGATCGTCTCGGTGCGGTGATCGAACGCCTCATCCACTGGCGAAGATAGAACGAAGGACATTTCATGTTCGGCTGGACGAACCTTGTCATCGGCCTTTTGCAGCAGACCTGCGTCTATCTCGTCATCGCCTACCTGTTCAGCAAGACGCCCCTGTTTCTGCCGCTGATGCAGGTTACCGTCCGGCCATCGCGCAAGATCGCCTGCTACGTCATCTTCTCGATGTTCTGCATCATGGGCACCTATTTCGGCCTGCATATCGACGAGGCGATTGCCAATACGCGCGCGATCGGCGCCGTGCTCGGCGGCATTTTAGGCGGCCCGTTGGTCGGTCTTGCAGTCGGCCTCACCGGCGGCATGCACCGCTATTCGCTCGGCGGTTTCACAGCACTTGCCTGCGCGATTGCGACGACGGCCGAAGGCCTGATTGGCGGGCTGGTTCACAGCTATCTCATGCGCCGCAAAAGGACCGATCTCCTCTTCTGGCCTCCCCTGATCGCCGGCGTCACGCTTGTTGCCGAAATCGTCCAGATGTCGATCATCCTGATCGTCGCCAGACCCTTTGTCGATTCAGCCCATGTCGTCGAGACGATCGTTTTGCCGATGACGGTGGCAAATACCATCGGTGCCGCGATGTTCATGAACATCCTTGGCGACCGGCGCAAACTTTTCGAAACTCACTCGACGGTCTTCTCCGGCAAGGCGCTGAAGATCGCAGAACGCGCCGAAGGCGTTTTGCGCAACGGCTTCAATGCCGAAAACAGCACCAAGGTCGCCCGCATCCTTTACGAGGAAGCCAATGTCGGCGCGGTTGCGATCACCGACCGCGAAAAGATCCTGGCCTTCATCGGCATTGGCGCCGATCACCATCTGCCCGGCCGCGCCATTACGTCCGCCCAAACCATGGAAGCGATTGCCGAAAACAAGGTCATGTATGCCGATGGCGACGAGGTCAGCTATCAGTGCTCGATCCACCCGAATTGTCCGCTCGGATCGTCACTCGTCATTCCGCTGAAAGGCGAAGACAACGCGGTCATCGGCACGATCAAGCTTTATGAACCGAAGACCAAACTGTTTTCGACCTTCAACCGCTCACTCGGCGAAGGTGTCGCGCGCCTGCTCTCTGCCCAGATCCTCGCCGGGCGCTACGAACGCCAGAAGCAGATGCTGGTCGAATCCGAAATCAAGCTCTTGCACGCGCAGGTCAATCCGCACTTTCTGTTCAACACGCTCAACACGCTATCGGCCATCATCCGGATCGATCCGGGCGAAGCGCGCAATCTCGTGCAGAACCTTTCAACCTTCTTCCGCAAGAACCTGAAGCGGACGAACGACATCGTTACACTGTCTGACGAGATCGAACATGTGAATGCCTATCTGCAGATCGAAAAGGCGCGTTTCCGCGAACATCTGCAGATCGAGATCGATGTTCCGGACGACCTGGCAGAGGTCCGTCTCCCGGCTTTTTCGCTCCAGCCGCTGGTGGAAAATGCCATCAAGCACGGCACGTCACAGCTGATCGGAGAAGGTCGGATCACGATATCGGCAAATCCGGATGGCGATGATCTGCTGATCTCGGTGACCGACAATGCCGGCCTGTTTGTCCGCAAACCGTCCGTCGATGGCGGGCTTGGCATGAATATCGTCGACCGCCGCACCAAGGGGCATTTCGGTGACGCCTATGGCATTGATGTGAAATGGGAACCGGAAGTGTTCACTACCGTAAACCTGCGCGTGCCGATGGGTGAGCCCGTACACGACCATAGCCACCACCATGATGGCCGGCATGACCATCATCACGATCATTCACATGATGACGTTATACCCGCACGCACACCTCTTCGCGGCCGCCTGAAGGTCGCTCGCCTGTGGTCGGCAGCAAAGTAGCCGACCTTCAGGAAACGGTCTCCCGCGCCGCGGCCTTCAAAAAGCAAAAACCTCTCCACCGCTTAAGGTTCATTCTCCGCCGCTCGCGCCGCGATGGCGCCGCTGGCCGAAACGCCCACTCCCGCTTCTTACACGCGCGTGTAAGCGTGACGTCATTCTTACGGAGGACGTACCATGAGCAATGCTTTATCGATTGTCATCGGGTCGGCCTGCATCCTTGCCATCTGCTACCGCTTCTACGGTATCTTCTTTGTCCGCAAGGTGCTTGGCATCAACGACGCCGAAACCACTCCATCACACTCGCTGGCGGATGGACGCAATTACGTGCCCACCAAGAAGTGGGTGAATGCCGGCCAGCACTTTGCGGCCATCGCCGCCGCCGGCCCGCTTGTCGGCCCGGTTCTCGCCGCCCAATACGGTTACCTGCCCGGCCTGATCTGGCTTCTCGTCGGCTGCGTCATCGGTGGCGCGGTGCATGACACGGTCGTGCTTTTCGCCTCGATGAAGCACAAGGGCTCGTCGCTGTCGGAAGTCGCCAAGGCGGAACTTGGCCCGGTCGCCGGCTGGTGCACCGGTCTTGCGATGCTGTTCATCATCACCATCACCATGGCAGGCCTTTCGATGGTCGTGGTCCATGCGCTGGAACGGAACCCCTGGGGCACGTTCGCCGTCTTCATGACCATCCCGATCGCCATGATCGTCGGCCTTTATGAGAAGATGGGCGGCAACGGCAAGATCGCAACCTATGTCGGCCTTGCCGCCATTCTCGCCTCGGTCTTCGCCGGCCCCTATGTCCAGGAATCGGCACTCGGCCAGTGGTTCACCTTCCACTACGATACGCTCGGCATCATGCTGCCGATCTATGCCTTCCTCGCCAGCGCCCTGCCGGTCTGGCTGCTCCTGACCCCGCGCGGTTATCTCTCGAGCTTCCTCAAGATCGGCGTCTTCGCCGCTCTCGTCGTCGGTGTTGTCATCATCAACCCTGAAATCAAGATGCCGGCCCTGACCGAATTCATCCATGGCGGCGGCCCGGTTCTGGCCGGCCCGGTATGGCCCTTCATCTCGATCACCATTGCATGTGGCGCGATCTCGGGCTTCCACGCCTTCATCGGCTCGGGCACCACGCCCAAGCTGGTTGACAAGTGGAGCGACATCCGCCCCGTCGCCTTCGGCATGATGCTGGTCGAATGCCTGGTTGCCGTGCTCGCCCTGATCGCCGCAACAGCACTTCCGATGGCCGACTACTTCGCCATCAATGCCTCGCCGGAAGTCTTCGCCAAGCTCGGCATGACCGTTCAGGACTTGCCTCGCCTCGAACAGTCGATCGGCATGGACCTCGCCGGCCGTACCGGTGGCGCCGTGACGCTCGCCGTCGGCATGACGGAGATTTTCACCAGCATTCCCTGGTTCAAGACACTGGCTGCCTACTTCTTCCAGTTCGTCATCATGTTCGAAGCCGTCTTCATCCTGACCGCGATCGACTCGGGAACCCGTGTTGCCCGCTATCTGATCCAGGACATTCTCGGTGACCTCTGGGCTCCGATGAAGCAGATCAACTGGTTGCCCGGCTCGATCTTCGCCAGCGTCGTCGCCTGCCTTCTCTGGGGTTATCTCCTCAATTCGGGCGACATCAACTCGGTATGGGCTCTGTTTGGCGTGTCGAACCAGATGATGGCCTCGCTGGGTCTCACCATCGGCGCAACCATCATCCTGCGGCTCTCGGCCAAGCGGATCTATGTGCTGACCTGCCTCATCCCGCTCGCCTACCTGTTCGTGACAGTGAACTATGCAGGCTATTGGATGATCGCCAATGTCTATCTCAACGAAGCAGCCAAGGGCTACAACCCCATCAACGCCGTCCTTTCGATGATCATGATGGCGCTGGGTGTCATCATCCTCGTCACCGCGATCTTCAAGTGGAAGGACATGCTTCGCACCAACAGAGCGGGTGGAACCGAGAAATATCTCGGTACACCGGCCGAATAAACGGCTCTCCAAAATTCCTCCCGAGCCGGAACCGGGCGCATGTGAGACCCACATGCGCCCGGTTCGAATTTTTAGGACGTGCAGAATATAAAGTATCGGGATCGTCAGCGTCAGAGGATGCCGAGCTGTTCCTTCAGCGGCCCGAGAAAACGCCGGCTGACAGGAATGGAGCGCCCACCAAGGGTCAGGATATTGGCAACGCCGTTTTCGCCAAGCGCGATATCCTTGATATGCTCCGGATTGACCATGTACTGGCGATGACAGCGGATAAGCCGCGTCCGCTCCTCCAGCGTCCGAAGGGTCAATTCGGTGAAATGCTCATGCCCGTCATTGCCAAGCACATAGATACCGCCGGGCTTTGAGAAAATCGCCTCGACCTCTTCGAGCTTCATCAGCCGTATCCGGTTAAGGCCGGTGCACGGGATATGGCGCAGCGGCGGCGCAACATCGAGCAGCTTTTCCCGCTGGTCCGAAGTGGTCTTGCGAAGACGCGCCAGCGTCTTCTGCAGCCGCTCCTCCTGGATCGGCTTCAACAGGTAATCGAAGGCATTCTCCTCGAAGGCCCGCACCGCATATTCCTCATAGGCGGTGAGAAACACGACACGCGGCATCCTTTCGGGATCGATCATCCTGAGCATTTCCAGCCCGGTGACCTGCGGCATGTGAATGTCGAGAAACATGATCTCCGGCGACAGCCGGTTGATCGCCGCAATCCCTTCGATCGCATTGGCGCATTCGCCGACGATTTCGATATCGCTCTCTTCCGCGATGAGCGATTTCAGCTCGTCGCGTGCCAGGGTTTCGTCGTCTACGATCAGAACTCTCATGCGCTCAAATCATCCAGCGGGAAAGAACATGCTCTTAACTGACACCGCCGGTGTACGGAATGTCGCAGCAAAGTCGTAATCGGCCGCAAGCATGTCAACCTTGCGGCAGATCAACGACCGGCGATCCGCCAAAGCCTGTCCAAAAACCACCATGCCTCCGCTTGTCGGCAGGAACGGAAAATGGCCCGATGAAATGAACACCGAGCCATTCAATTCACCAGTAGCAACGGGCGGCGTTGTTTTTGAGAACCACCACCTCTGCCGGCCTGATAAAACCGTTACATCACGGCGCCGATCTGCCACGGCACGAATTCCGCACCGCCATAACCCAGCTCCTCGCTCTTGGTCTGTTCGCCCGATGCAACCCGGATGATCAGCTCGAAAAGCTCCTTGCCCTTTTCCTCGATCGTCACCCCCTGCGTGACGATATCGCCGCAGTTGAGGTCCATGTCGTCCTTCATCCGCTCATACATCTCGGAATTGGTCGAGATCTTGATGCAGGGTGTAGGCTTGTAGCCGGAAACCGAACCGCGACCGGTGGTGAAGACGATCAGGTTGGCACCCGATGCGACCTGTCCGGTCACCGAGCACGGATCGAAACCGGGGCTGTCCATGAACACGAAGCCCTTGCGGTCGATCTTCTCGCCGAACTTGTAGACACCGAGCAACGGCGCCGTACCGCCCTTGGCGACAGCACCGAGCGATTTTTCAAGGATCGTCGTCAACCCGCCCTTCTTGTTGCCGGGGGATGGATTGTTGTCCATCTCACCGCCGTTGCGGGCGCAATAGTCTTCCCACCACTTCAGCCGCTCGATCAGCTTGTTGCCGATCTCCGCCGTTTCGGCTCGGCGCGTAAGAAGATGTTCGGCGCCATAGACTTCGGACGTCTCGGAAAGAATGGTCGTACCGCCATGCCGGACCAGAAGATCCGAGGCATAACCGAGCGCCGGGTTGGCGGTGATGCCGGAATACCCGTCCGAGCCGCCGCACTGCATGCCGATGGTGATTTCCGAAACCGGAGCAGGCGTGCGCGTCGTGCGATTGGCGAACTCGGCAACACCGCGCAATTCTTCCAAACCTCTTTCGATCGTCTTGCGCGTACCGCCTTCCTGCTGGATCGTCATGTAGCGCAGCATACCGTCCTGGCGGATGCGACGGCCACCGACCAGATCCGGGATCTGCATCACTTCACAGCCGAGACCGACGAGAAGGATGCCGCCGAAATTGGGGTTCTGCGCATAACCGGAAAGCGTGCGAAACAGCGTGGCATAGCCTTCGCCATCGGTCGACATGCCGCAACCGGTACCATGCGAGATCGGCACGATACCGTCGACATTCGGAAACGCATCGAGAAAACCCGATTTCTCGGCCGCTTCCGTGATGAAACGGGCGACCGAACCGGAACAGTTAACCGTGGTCAGGATACCGATATAGTTGCGGGTACCAACCTTGCCGTCCGCCCGCTTGTAACCCATAAACGTCCGCGCTTCGGTGGCAGCCGGCAAAGGCGTGTTGGCGCTGGCGAACGCGTAATCCTGCGCATGCTCGCCCATACCCAGATTGTGGACATGAATATGATCGCCGGCGGCGATGTCGACCTTGGCCTGGCCGATGATCTGTCCGTAGCGCAATACATTGCCGCCGGCGGGAATTGCAGCGGTCGCAATCTTGTGTCCGCGCGCAATGGCCTGGCCGGTCGCGACACCGCTTGTCGTCAGGATGTCGCCAGCTTTGAGATCGCGCAATGCGATCTCGATATTGTCGGCGGGATGAAGGCAAATGCTGTTCTTGATCATAGCTATCTTTCTCCTGATCCGGCTTCCATGCCGGGTGCATTGCCGGCCGGTCTCCAGGCCATGCATCGAAGTCTTTGAATTGTCGCCTGCCTCAGCCTTCAGGCTGAGATTGCATCAGGCGTCCTGTGCTGCCGAATTGCCTCTGCCACCGCGCTTGCGGGACGGCAGGCGAGGCCGGGGATCGTCCAGCCCGAGGCCGTCGAGATGCCCGAAAACGGTTCTAAGGTGAGAACGCATGTGGGCCACCGTAACATCGACATCACCTGCAATCATCGCGTCTGCGATCATCTGGTGTTCGATCAGGGTGACGGCCATCCGGTCGCTGTCCTGCGTCGTCAGATATCGCACGCGATCAAGCTGTGTCTTGGCCCGCAAGATCGCATTCCACGCACCCGCATAGCCGCTGAGTTCGGCGATGAGGGAATGGAAGACGTTGTCGAGCCTGTAGAACGCGTCACCGTTTCCGACCACTGCAGCCTGCTCTCGCAAGTTGGCACGAATGCGTTCGCGCCCATCGTCATCCATGCGTTTGATCGCATCCTCGACAAGTGCGCATTCCAGCTTCTCGCGAATATACTGCCCAACAGTGACGGCTTCGAGCGAAATCGGCGCAACGAACGTCCCGAAATGCGGATAGATAACGACCAGCTCTTCTTCGGCAAGCTTGATAAGTGCCTCGCGCACAGGCGTCCGGCTCACTTCCAGCTGCTGGCAAAGGTCTGCCTCGGACAAGGGGGCGTCCGGAGCAAGACGGCCGCATACGATATCTTCCCGGATCTTGTCGAACACCTGGCTCGTCAAACGGGAACGGCTGCGATCCACCATTCAGTCACTCATCTTCTTTGTTGCAGTCAGGGCGAGTTATCCTCTTTTGCGAGATTTCCGACGTATCGGCAACATTGATGCGGTTGCATGCTGCGAAACTATACTCTGTCTGTTATGCCACGCGTCCCTCCCTGAAAGCCTGCACGGTCTGCATGACGCCCCGAAGCTCCGCCAATCCCTTGAGACGGCCGACAAAAGAGTAACCGGGATTGGATTTCTGGCCGATATCGTCACCCAGAAGATGTCCGTGATCAGGGCGCATCGGAATCTGCGGCACCGGATGACCAATCGAAGCACGACGGTCTTCTTCCGCCATCAGAGCCGCCGTCACTGCAACGAGATCCGTATCGCCACCGAGATGATCCGCCTCGTAGAATGATCCATCCGGCTCGCGGGTCGTATTGCGCAAATGAGCAAAATGGATGCGCGGCGCGAATTCCTTCGTCATGGCCACCAGATCATTCTTCGGGTTGGACCCGAAAGAGCCGGTGCACAAAGTCAGGCCGCAAGCATCCTGGGGAACGCCTCTGAATAACGCGCGCACATCATCCGCAGTGGACAGAACACGCGGAAGACCGAAAATCGGGAAAGCCGGATCGTCGGGATGGATGCACAGCCGTGCGCCTTCCTCTTCCGCCACCGGCGTGATCTCACGCAGGAATTCGATCAGATTGGCGCGAAGATCCTCGACCCCGATCTGCTGATAGAGTTCGAGCATCTCCTTGAACGTCGAGCGCGTATAGGCAAAGTCGCGCGCCGGCAGCCAGTCGATAAGGTTACGTTCCAGTTCCGAAATCTTCGCCTCGTCCATGGCCTCGAACCGAGCCTTGGCGGCAGCGAATTGTTCAGCCGAATAGGATGCCTCGGCCCCGGTTCGGCCAAGAACGAAGAGATCATAGGCGGCAAAATCGACGCTGTCGTAACGAAGCGCATAACCGCCATTCGGCAGCCGGTACATCAGATTGGTACGGCTCCAGTCGGTGATCACCATGAAATTGTAGCAGATCACCTTCACGCCGGAACGGGCGACATTGCGGATCGATTGCTTGTAGTTGTCGATCTTCTCCCGGTAATTGCCGCTGCGGGTCTTGATCTCTTCACCGACCCCGATGCTTTCCACTACCGACCACGTCAGGCCCGCGGCCTCGACTTCGGCCTTGCGCTTGGCGATTTCGTCAGACGGCCAGACGCCACCCTGGTTCATGTGATGAAGAGCAGTGACGATGCCGGTTGCACCCGCCTGGCGAATCTTTTCCAGGCTCACCGGATCATCCGGGCCGAACCAACGCCATGTCTGTTCCATTTGGTATTCTCCTACCCTAATTATGTATCGCCCTAAGCTGCACGCTTCAGGCTTCAGCTTCGCCCAGGAAAGCTCTCAGGGTTTTGCGGACCCCACGGCTCATCAGGCTCGATAAATGTTTGGTGACTTCGGCTCGGAAATGCGCATTGGCGGGCAGCACGTCTCCGAAGATTTCGCGAATGTCGAAAAGGGCATTGGCCAGCTTGACGGCATCAGCGCCGGCATCCTTGGCAATGCTTGTCAACCGCGCCGCATGCGGATCGGTGACGACATAATCCAGTCCAAGCTCATTCCTGCCCGACAGAAACTTCATCCACGCCGCAACGGTCAGCGGAATGACCTTCGGCTCTCGACCGGAAGAATAAAGTTCGACGGCGGCTTCCAGCAGTCGCGGCGGAAGCTTTTGCGATCCATCCCAGGAAATCTGCAGGGTTAGATGGCGTACGCCCGTATTACGGAACCGTGCTTCAAGGTCATGGGTGTAAGCCACGACATCGGTCCCCGGAACCGGCGGCAGGGTGCGGATCAGATCCTCGTCCCACAATCGGCGGATCACCTTGGGCAGATCCTCGTCTATCATGGCGTCAGCGATCGCTTCGATACCGGCGATCACCGAGAGATAGGCAAGCGTCGAATGAGACCCGTTGAGGCAGCGCAGCTTCATCAACTCATAGGGCAGAACATCCTCGGCCATGATTGCACCGGCTCTTTCCCAATCCGGTCTTCCCAGCGGAAAATGATCCTCCACGACCCACTGGCGGAAAGGCTCGGTAACAACCGGCCAAGCATCCACGATCCCAAGACCATTCGCGACCTTCTGCCGATCGGCGTCCTGCGTAGCGGGCGTGATCCGGTCAACCATCGTGCAAGGAAAGGCAACGTTCTGCGAGATGAACTGCCCCAGCTCTTCATCGCGGAGCGAGGCAAAGCGGGTTACCGCGTTGCGAACTTTGATTCCATTCTGCGCCAGATTATCACAAACCAGAACCGTAAAAGGCGCCTGCCCTGCCGCACGCCGCAGGCGAAGCGCTTCAGTCAGGAAGCCGGGAACACTTCGCGGATTTGTGGGATTGGCGAGATCCGCAACGACTGCCGGATGTGTTTCATCAAGGCCGCCGGTCGCACCGTCCAGGCAATATCCCTTTTCCGTGACCGTCAGCGTCACGATACGAATCTCCGGCCTGCAGAGCAGCTCGAAAACTTCGGACTTCTGCTCCGCCGTCACCATGACATCAAGGACGGACCCGATGATGCGCAGCACATCCGTGTCATTGTCACGGCTTAGCAGCGTGTAAAGTCCATCCTGTGGTTTCAGGGCGTCCCGCATGGCGGGCGACATGAGGCACACTCCGACAATACCCCAGTCCGTCGCCCCGGCCTGCAGAACGTCATCCGTGTAGACCATGGCATGGGCACGGCAGAAAGCTCCAAGACCGATATGCACGATGCCGGGGGAGACCGCCTCGCGGTCATAGGTCGGACGCTCGACTGCATCCGGAAGGCCGGCCAGCGCGGCATTGCCCAGACGTTTCGGGACAACATCATTCCTCAAATCGCTAGTCATGAAAAATCCTCGAATATCTCAGGAGGAGATACGGGGCGTCAAACGTAACTCAATGTCTTTCGGCAGTCCTTGCAGACACAATAAAGCCTCGGGTTTTCCGCATCAAAATTGCACTTTTTACGTGTATTTCATCTAGCAGACAAATCGCCCGACTACACGGCACGACGCCCCTGCAAGCTTCGACCTTCACTCAAAATGAACCAATGGATAAAGAGCCATCGTGACCTGACACCTTACCGAACGAAGCACGGCAGCAACCACTATCTTCTCGCTGATCATGTCGATGGTCAGCCGACGCATATGCCGGTGGACCAGGCCTCAAAACCAGCAGCTTCTATATTTTCTGACCTCGAAATCCATGCACTGCCGTAGTCACACCAGCCGCGTTTTCCTCATCCTCGATCCTCACTACCATATACGTATACTACCATATGGGTGAACTTGAATAGCAAAATTCATAACGAGCGTGCGACATTTTGAATGCACCCAGAAATTGACGTTTGTCACGGCCAGTGAGATTTAATTATAAATATCAATTAGATGAATAAAATCGCCGTTCGCTGCCGCCTGATTTTTCATGGGACCGACGCGAGAGCCACCTCAACACCTGTCCAATTCGCCAAATGATGTTTCCGCGAACCAGCTGTGAAAAAATCCCCTCAACTCGAATTTCCGAACGCAGGAAAACCAATCTCCGGCCCCAGGGAAAAGCTGCGACACCTTCGACTGGACACGGCAAGTACCTGCGACAATTTCGCACACCCAATCTGGCATGAAACCGATTTTCGCGATTTTTTAGACACCGCCGATAGTGATTTTATGACCATGATTCAATGCGGATTTCCCGCAAAAAAGACGTTCGCAAGAATTGACGAAAATCAAGAAATGCGGCCTCTACATTGCTGCAACGAGATCATTGACATCCCAATTCACAGCAATCTAGCGTTGATGTTGTCGAAAGGAGGTCGGCTCCCCAATGAAATCACTTATACATTCTGACGTTTTATTTCCGGCCGAAAACAGTATTCGCTCTATTGCTCAAGCACTTTACAAAACTGTCTCGGATCTTCCGATCATAAGCCCTCATGGCCATACCGATCCCAAATGGTATGCACTGGATGAACCATTTCCGGATCCGGCTCAGCTTCTGATCGTTCCGGATCATTACATTTTCCGGATGCTCTTCAGCCAGGGTATCCGCCTTGAGGATCTTGGCGTACGCCGCCTCGACGGCGCGACCGTGGAAACCGATGGTCGCCGGATCTGGCGGCTTTTCGCTGAAAACTATTATCTTTTCCGCGGTACGCCGACGCGTCAGTGGATGGACTTCGTCCTTTCCAACCTGTTTGGCATCGATGAACCGCTCACGGCAAAGACTGCCGACAAGAGCTACGACCAGATCGCCGAGAAACTCGCCCTGCCGGAATATCGGCCTCGTGCACTCTTCAAGCGGTTCAACATCGAAGTCATCGCAACCACCGAAGGCGCTCTCGACGACCTCCGCTGGCACAAGGCGATCCGCGACAGCGGCTGGGACGGGCGTGTGGTTACCGCCTATCGGCCTGATGCCGTGGTCGACCCGGACTTCGAGGGCTTCTCCGCCAATCTCGACCAGCTGGGCGACATGACGGGCGAAGACACCGGCTCGTGGACGGGTTATCTCGCCGCACACCGCAAACGCCGGGCCTATTTCAAGTCTTTCGGCGCTACGTCGTCGGACCATGGTCACGCTACAGCCGATACCGCCAACCTGTCGGACCAGGAAGCTGCAGCGCTGTTCAACCGGATCCGCGCGGGCAAATCCGATGCGGAGGATCACAAGCTGTTCCGCGGCCAGATGCTGACGGAAATGGCCAAGATGAGCCTGGACGACGGGCTTGTGCTGCAAATCCATCCGGGTTCCAGGCGCAATCATTCGCCGACCGTGTTCGCCAACCATGGCCGCGACATGGGCTTCGATATTCCGGGCCGCACCGACTATGTCAGCGCCCTGAAGCCGTTGCTCGATGCCGTCGGCGCGGAGCGCGACCTGACCGTCGTGCTCTTCACGCTCGACGAAACGTCCTATGCCCGCGAACTGGCTCCGCTTGCAGGCGCCTATCCGGCACTGAGGCTTGGCCCCGCATGGTGGTTCCACGACAGTCCGGAAGGCATGCGGCGCTTCCGCGAGATGACCACCGAAACCGCCGGTTTCTACAACACCGTCGGCTTCAATGACGATACGCGCGCCTTCCCGTCCATACCGGCGCGCCACGACGTTGCTCGACGGGTGGATTGCGCTTTCCTGGCGCGACTCGTCAGCGAACACAGGCTCCGGGAAGAAGAAGCTTTCGAGCTTGCCACGGAGCTTGCCTATACGCTTGCGAAAAAGGCGTATCGGCTCTGACCGACGCTTAAAGGCGTCGGCTTGAGGAGACTATCAAAACTGGCTTCCGGAAAGCCGGGAATGGAGCAACGCATCCATTTCCGGCACCGGATCCGGCTGGCCAGATTTCTGATTAAATCATTTATTAATGGAGGAAATACGAATGAAACCAACTTTCAAGGCGATCCGCACGATGCTCCTGGCTGCCGGGGCAGCAGGTGTCCTTCTTGCGTCTCCGGCTATGTCTCGCGACTTCAGGTCGGCCGACATTCACCCGAATGACTATCCGACAGTTCAGGGCGCCATGTATATGGGCAAGATCCTGTCCGAGCGCACCAACGGTCGCCTCGGCGTCAAGGTTTTCCCGAACGGCGCACTGGGTGACGAACGCGGCACCATCGAACAGCTGCGCATCGGCGGCCTCGACATGCTGCGCATCAGCGCCGCCGTGGTCAACAACATGGTGCCGGAAACCATCGTCATCTCGATGCCTTTCATCTTCCGCTCGACGGCCCATGAACGCGCCGTGCTTGATGGCCCGATCGGTGAACAAGTCCTGAAGGCACTCGAGAAGCAGGGCATGGTCGGCCTTGCCTTCTATGACAGCGGCGCACGCTCGATGTACACCAAAAAGCCGATCAAAACGCTTGCCGACCTTCACAACATGAAGATCCGCGTCCAGCAGTCCGACATGTTCGTCGCAATGGTTCAGGCTCTCGGTGCCAACGCAACGCCGATGCCGATGGGCGAAGTCTATACCGGCCTGAAGACCGGCATCATCGATGCCGCCGAGAACAACTACCCGTCCTATGAATCGTCCCACCATTACGAAGCAGCCAAGTATTACACCCGTACCGAACATGCCATGGTGCCGGAACTGCTGCTCTTCTCCAAGCCGATTTGGGACAAGCTGCCGCCGGAAGACCAGGCTCTGATCCGTCAGGCAGCCAAGGACTCGGTGGTTGAACAGCGCCGTCTCTGGGATGCACGCGAAGCCACTTCGAAGGAAATCGTCGAAAAGGCCGGCAGCATTATCGAGGACGTCAATGATAAGCAGGAATTCGTCGATGCTATGAAGCCTGTCTACGACCAGTTCGCCAAGACGCCTGAACTTCAGGACCTCGTCAAGCGGATCCAGGCAACCAAGTAAACCATGAAGGAAGCAGCTTCAGACCGGAGCTGCTTCCTCCTCCAAAGCCTGCACGCCGGATAAGAGGCGCCGGGCACTACAAACCTCAAGACACCGCGCATCGTACATTCCGAAGACCGAGCCAGGTATTCGGGCGGGTGCGCCCGGGGGATAATATGAACACTCACAGCAAATCTGAAGCCGCTCATCCACCTGCGATGACTGGCTGGCTGACGAGCATCAACGCACCGCTTGCCAAGATCGGCATGATCCTGGCCATTTCCGGTCTGCTGACGCTTGTGGCCGTCGTTTTTTACCAGGTCTTCGGCCGTTACGTGCTGAACGACTCGCCCAGCTGGACGGAAAACCTCGCAATCGTACTCATACTCTATGTCACCATGATCGGGGCCGCCGTTGGCGTTCGCGATGCCGGTCACATTGCTCTCGACTCGCTGACCGTCCTTCTGCCGCAATATATGCAGCGCTACGTGGAACTGGTCATCTACATCGCCATCTGCCTGTTCGGTGCCGCCATGGCTTATAATGGCTGGATCCTCGGCTGGTCGGTCGCTCCCTACCTGATGCCCAATCTCCATGTGACGGAAGCCGTGCGCTACATTCCGCTCGCGGTCTCGGGCGTCCTGATCATCATGTTTTCAATCGAACATATCCTGGCCATTTTCCGTAAGGCGGAGGTCGTACCGTCATGGCACTAACCATTCTTTGTATCACTTTTGTCGGCTTCCTCATTGCGGGGATCCCGGTTGCTTTTGCGATCGGCCTGTCGGCGCTTTGCACCATTCTTTACGAAGGTCTTCCGATCGCCGTCGGCTTCCAGCAGATGATGGCGGGCATGAACGTATTTTCGTTTCTCGCCATTCCTTTCTTCATTTTCTCCGGTGAATTGATGCTGCATGGCGGCGTTGCCGACAAGATCGTCAATGCAGCCAAGGCCATGGTCGGCCATGTTCGCGGCGGCCTCGGCATGTCGAACGTCGTTGCCTGCACCCTCTTCGGCGGTGTCGCCGGCTCCCCCGTTGCCGACGTGTCGGCCATGGGCGCCGTCATGATCCCGATGATGAAGAAGGAAGGTTATGACGCCGACTACGCGGTCAACGTCACGACGCACGCCGCTCTGGTTGGCGCACTGATGCCGACCAGCCATAACATGATCATCTATGCACTGGCCGCCAGCGGCAAGGCATCGATCGGCGCCCTGATCGCAGCCGGCATCATGCCTGCACTGCTTCTGATGGTCTGTAACCTCGGTGCAGCCTATTACGTCGCAAGAAAACGCGGTTACCCGGCAGGCACTTTCCCCGGCTGGCACATCGTCATGCGCTCGCTTGCAGCAGCGGCACCCGGCATGTTGATCGTGGTGATCATCCTCGGCGGTATCATCTCGGGCATCTTTACCGCAACGGAATCCGCTTCCATCGCCGTGATCTACACGATGCTTCTGACCTTCTTCATCTATAGGACGATGACCTGGGAAGCATTCCTTGCGGCAGCAGCCAAAACGGTCAAGACGACCGGTATCGTTCTGCTGCTGATCGGCGTGTCGACAATGTTCCAGTATCTCATGGGTCTTTACGGCGTTGCCGATATGACCGGTGAGCTGATGAGCCACATTTCGACCAACCCGATCGTCATCTTCCTGATGATCAACATCATCCTGTTCCTGCTCGGCACGTTCATGGACATGGCCTCGACCATCCTGATCTGCACGCCGATCTTCCTGCCGATTGCCATGCAGTATGGCATGGACCCGGTGCAGTTCGGCATGGTGATGCTGCTCAACTGCGCACTTGGTCTCAACACGCCGCCGGTCGGCACCACGCAGTTCATCGGCTGCGCCATCGGTGAAATTTCGGTCGGCGAGGTGATGAAGTCCATTCTGCCCTTCTACAGCGCACTCTTCCTCGCCATGGCATTGGTCACCTATGTGCCGATGTTCTCCATGTGGCTGCCACGCCTGCTGATGCACTAAAAGCAACAGCCCGCAGTTCGAAAATCCAGCGCCCGGCTTCCACCGGGCGCTTTTTCGTTCAATCTGGTCCCGACCGGAACGCTCGTGAAGGCTCAGACATCACCGCCAAACAAAAGCCGGCCGCGACGATGCGACCGGCTTTTATTGGCTTCAACCGCAACCGCGACCGAGAAACATTACTTCAGAAATTCGGCACGATGCGGGTTGAAAACATCGATCAAACGACCGGCCTCCAGCGCCTTGACGCCATGGACCAAATCCGGCGGCACGATGAAGCTGCCGCCCTTGTTCAGCACTTCCGTCCGACCATCGATCGTGACTTCGAAACTGCCCTCTGCGACATAGCTTGCCTGGATATGCGGATGAGAATGTTTCGAGCCGATCGCCCCCTTCTCGAACACAACCTCCACCATCATCATCTCCGGCAGATAGGTCATGATACGGCGCCTAACGCCGGGCTCCGGGTTTACCCAATCGGCTTTGTCCGCCGAAACAAAAAAATCGCTCGCTACCATTATTGTCCTCACCTGAAAATGCACTTTTGCCTTGCGATAATACATGTCGCAGAGCCTACAACAACCGCTGCCCCGACTAGAAATGACGAAACACAAGCCATTGTTTTAATATGGCTATATCCGTTTCCATCGATCGCTCTCGCGCGTCTTTCAAGCCATCTCCCGCAGACCTCTCTCATTTCTATCGCACAGAAAGATCGGCCGATTTCCAACTCGCGTCCGACCGCTGGCATGTGGTTTGCTTGATTCTTTCCCGAGTGTCGCAAACGCGGCTTGCCCGCGACAATTTGACATGAAATGCTGTCTGGAGTTGCAATGACGAGCAACGAAATGTGAGGCGTGCTTGAGAAAACAGCAGGAACTTGCAATCGAAGTCAGAGGCGTGGGCCGTGTTTATGGTGACGGCGCCGGTCAGGTCACCGCCCTCAGCAACATTTTCCTGAATATAAGGCAAAACGAGTTTTTCACCCTTCTGGGACCATCGGGCTGCGGCAAGACAACGCTTCTGCGGCTGATCGCCGGTTTCGACTTTCCGACAGACGGCGAAATCCTGCTTTATGGTGAGGATATAGCCCCGCTGCCGCCCTTCAAGCGCCCAGTCAACACGGTTTTCCAGAACTACGCCCTCTTTCCGCATATGACGGTTGCACAGAATATCGGGTTCGGGCTGGAAATGCTGGGCAAGCCAAAGCACGAGATCGCCGCTCGCGTCGAAGAAATGCTGGCGCTGGTTCACATGGAAGCGATGCGCAACCGCAAGGTCATGCAAATCTCCGGTGGCCAGCAGCAGCGCGTGGCGCTTGCCCGCGCGCTCGCCCCCAAACCGAAGGTCCTGCTTCTCGACGAGCCATTGTCGGCACTCGACTACAAGCTGCGCAAGGAAATGCAGGTCGAACTGAAGCGGGTACAGGCAGAAACCGGCATCACCTTCATCTTCGTCACTCACGATCAGGAAGAAGCGCTCGCCATGTCCGACCGGATTGCCGTCATGTCCCATGGCGAAGTCCGGCAGGTCGGGGCGCCCTGGGAAATCTATGATCGCCCGGCAGAACGCTTCGTCGCCGACTTCATCGGAGAGACCAACTTCCTCGCCGCCGACGTGATTTCCATCGATGGCCCCAGGACCAGAGTTCGCCTGTTCAATGGCACCCTGCTGGACGCCACCTACCCCGTGGACCTCATGCCGGAAGGTAAGGTGACGATCGTCATTCGGCCCGAACATGCGCAGCTCGACACACCGTCCAGCACGGCAATGCTCAATGGCCAAATCGAAGATCTCACCTATCTCGGCACCGACACCCATATCCGCGTCAGGCTGCCCGACACATCGCTCTTCACCATAAGACAGCAGAACAATCGGGTCGGGCCGATCGGCTTTTCCGCCGGCGACCCCGTGTCCCTGAATATCAGCGAAGGCGCAGCACAGATCCTGAAGGATTGAGACGATGACCGAGCGGGCGAGACAGGCCGCTTCGGCGGCGCAGAAGAAGGAGATTACCAATCGCTGGCTGCTCAGCGCTCCGGCCCTTGTCTTAATTGCCGTCGCCTCCGTCGGCCCTCTCCTGATCGTGCTGCTTTATTCGGTGCTGGCGTCCGGCTCCTATGGCGACGTGAAATGGGAGCTTTCAGGCCAGGGCTGGTTCAATGTCTTTCTTTCGCGTGACATATTCGATGACACGATCTCATTGGCAGATGCCCATGTGATGATCCTCTGGCGCAGCGCCAAGCTCGCTGTCATCACCACGGTGCTTTGCCTGATCGTCGGCTTTCCGACGGCCTATTTCATCGCCAGCCGCGCACCGCATAACCGATCGATCTGGCTCTTCCTGATCACCATCCCCTTCTGGACCAACATGCTGATCCGAGGCTTTGCTATCCAGGAGATGATCCGCAACGAAGGTCTGGCCAATACGATCCTGATGAAGCTCGGCATCATCTCGACCCCGATCCAGATGCTCTACACCGATTTCGCCATCCTGCTCGGCATGGTCTACGTACACCTGCCGCTGATGGTGCTGCCGCTTTATGCCAGCCTCGAAAAACTCGACTTCCGCCTCGTCGAGGCGGGTTACGATCTCTATGCGACGCGGCTGAAAGTCCTGTGGCGGATCATCATCCCGCTGGTCAAACCCGGCATCATCGCCGGCTCCATTCTCGTCTTCATTCCGGCTCTGTCATCTTATGTCATTCCGCGCATTCTCGGCGGCGGCAAGAACCTGATGGTCGGCAATCTGATCGAGCTGCAGTTCGGGCAGGGCCGCAACTGGCCGCTTGGAGCAGCACTCTCCATCACCCTCGTCATCATCGTCCTCTTCGCCATGCTGTATTACGTGAAGAATGCCGGAAAGACCGGAGGCGGCCATGCGTAAACGCTTCGACATCCGCGTCCAGCCCGGCTTTGCGATGATCGCGATGTTCTGCTTTTTCCTGCTTTACGTGCCGATCTTCACGCTGGTCGTCTATGCCTTCAACTCGGGCATCTCGATCGCCCGCTGGGAAGGTTTTTCGTTCCGCTGGTTCGTCGCCGCCTGGAACAACAACCTCGTCATCGAGGCGGCTATCCGCTCGGTCCAGATAGCAGCCATCGCCGCCATCATCGCCACGGCCGTCGCCACGCTTGCCGCCATCGCCACCACGCGAACGGCCGGTTATCGCGGCCTCACCTTCAAATATTCCTTCATCAACATGCCGCTGATGGTGCCGGAAATCGTCACCGCCGTAGCCCTGCTCATCCTCTTCTCGCGCATAAAGGTCTGGACTGGTTATTCCGGCCTCGGCTACCTCATCCTGGCGCATACCGCCTTCTGCATCCCGTTTGCCTATCTGCCGATAAGAGCACGGCTGGAGAACATGGATCTGGCGCTGGAACGGGCGGCGGCCGATCTCTACGCCACGCCCTTCAAGGTGTTCCGCTACATCACCTTGCCGCTTCTCTGGCCCGGCATCCTTGCCGGCCTGATGCTCGCCTTCGTCATCTCCCTGGATGACATCGTCATCACCGAATTCGTCAAGTCAGCCGGCCAGGAGACTCTTCCGACCTACATGCTCGGCCAGCTGCGCCGCGCCATCACACCCGAAATGAACGCCATCTCGACAGTGTTTCTGCTGCTGTCGCTGGCGATAGTGACGATCTTCTTCTTCCTCAGCAGATCCAACGAAAAATCCGATTAAACAGGAGTGGGAACAATGAAGAATGTCTTGAAACTTACCGCCGGTCTGGCAGCGCTCTTTGCCTCGACCACGCTTGCCCATGCAGAGGGCGAACTCAACATCTTCAACTGGGGCAATTACACCAATCCCGAACTGATCAAGAAGTTCGAGGAAGCCTACAAGGTCAAGGTTACGCTGACCGACTACGATAGCAACGACACCGCGCTCGCCAAAATCCGTCAGGGCGGCCACGGCTTCGATATCGTCGTGCCGTCCGCCAGCGCCATGCCGGTCTTCATCAAGGAAGGGCTGCTCATGGAATCGCGCCCTGACCAGATGGAGAACTTCAAGAACATGGACCCGCAATGGGTGGATGTCGCCTATGATCCGGGCCGCCATTATTCGGTTCCGTGGCAGTGGGGCACGACCGGCGTGACCGTCGACAAGTCCATCTATTCCGGCGATCCGAACACGTCCGCGATCTTCCTCGACCCGCCGCCGGAGCTGGTCGGCAAAGTCAATGTAGTACCGGAAATGTCGGACGTCATGCACATGGTCGTCACCTATGCCGGCGGCGAGCCCTGCACGGGCGATCTGACGATCCTGAAAAAAGCTCGCGACATCCTCGTCGCCGCCAAACCGAAATGGATCTCGATGGATTACGGCACGGTGGAAAAATACACCAAGGGCGATCTTGCAGCCAGCGTCGACTGGAACGGCGCCGCCTTCCGGGGAAGACTCGCCAACAAGAACATCGTCTACGGCTATCCGAAAGAGGGATATCCGGTCTGGATGGACAATGCCGCCATCCTTGCCGATGCAAAGAATGTTGAGAACGCAAAACTCTTCATCAACTTCATCATGGTGCCGGAAAACGCGGCCCTGATCTCCGCCTTTGCCCGCTATTCGAATGGCATCAAGGGCTCTGAAGCCTTCATGCCGGAAGACATGAAGACGGCACCCGAGGTGAACATCCCGGAAGCCTCGAAAGCGGCCGGCAAATTCAACCTCGCTTGCCCACCAGAAGTGCAGGAACTCTACACCAAGATCTGGACCGAGTTGCAGAAGTAAGCCGAACAAGGGAGGCCGGCAGCGTAGGCACTTCCTGCGCTGTCGCGACCACAAGGATATGGACAGCATCAAAGACATGACCACCGTTGACCGGGCATCGGTGACGCTTGCCAATTGGCGCGAGACACCCTTCAGCCGCTGGAGTTTCCAGAATGTCCGCGAACTGGTGCCGACCTCGGAAATTTCCTGCGGCACCGAACAGCCGGAAGAGGCCCTCCCCTCACCGCAATTCGTCGCCCGCGAAATCGAAACCGGACTGGATGGCATCTCGACCATCGAAGGCTTTCTGAAATACGCCCATACCGATGCCTTCCTGCTGATGAAGCGCGGCAAGATCATCGGCGAATATTACGCGCCGCATGCAGATGTGAACGCCAAACATCTCGTCTTCTCGATCAGCAAGTCGCTCACCGCCATCCTTTCCGGCATTCTCGAACAACAGGGACTGATCGATCCGGAAAAAACGGTCTCAATCTATCTGCCGGAAGCCAGGGGCAGCGCCTATGAGGACTGCCGTTATCGGGATGTGCTGGACATGCGCGTCAGTCTCGATTTCGAGGAAACCTATCTCGACAGGAACGGCCCCTTCGCGCGCTATCGCCGCGCCATGTTGTGGAACCCGGTCGAACCGAACTTCGAGGTCGAGACACTCGCCTCCTTCCTGATGACGTTGAAAAAGGCCGCCCGCCCGCATGGCGGCGGACATGCCTATCTCTCGCCCAATGCCGATCTTCTTGGCGTCGTCATCGAGCGCGTTACCGGCCGCCGCTATGGTGAACTGCTGTCGGAGCTTTTGTGGAAACCGATGTGTGCCAGAAACCATGCCTATGTCACGGTCGATAGTATCGGCACAGCCCGCACCGCCGGCGGCGTCTGCCTGACGGCACGCGATTTGGCCCGCGTCGGCGAACTGATCCGCATTGGTGGCGCAACGGACGGACGGCAAGTTCTCCCGAAAAGTTGGATCGCGGACATGCTGACCAACGGCGATCCCGAGGCATGGAAGGCATCCAACAGCACCACCATGCCGAACGGCCGTTACCGCAGCCAGTGGTACCAGACCGGCGAGCCGGACGGCGCCTATTGCGCCATCGGCATCCACGGCCAGTGGCTTTACGTCGATCCCGAAAACGAGGCCGTAATCGTCAAACTCTCGTCCCAGCCAAACCCGCTCGACGACGAGCTAAAACAGGACAATCTCGCCTTCTTCCGAACCCTTAGTCGCCTGGCACTGTGAGGACGCAAGATGCAGACTTTCGCCGACATCATCATCGTCAACGCCCGTGTGCTGACAATGGACGATACTGCACCGAAAGCCGAAGCCCTTGCGATCTCCGGCAACAGGATCGTGGCGGTCGGCTCTACAGCCGAGATAGAGCCCCTCAAAGGACCGGCGACGCGGGTGATCGATGCGGCGCAAGGCACGGTCCTGCCGGGCTTCAATGAAGCCCATATGCATATCTTCATGGGCTCGGTCGGCCTGCGTCAGCTGTCGCTCTACAAGGTCAAAGGCTTTGACGAGTTGAAGGCCAAGGTCGAGGACTATGCGGCGAGGAACCTCGACCTGAAGCTGCTTCTCGCCCGTTCCGCCGACTACACGATCCTGTCGGAAACCGAACGCACCACCCGCCATGATCTCGACCGGGTTATATCCGACCGGCCTTTCGCGATGATTTCTCCGGACCACCACACCGCCTGGGCCAATACCAGGGCGCTCGAACTCGCCGGCCTTCTGCACGGCAGGCAAGTCGGCGTCGGCAACGAGGTTGTCATGGGTGAGGATGGCCTTGCCTCCGGCGAGTTGCGCGAGGCCGATGCCATGCAGCCGGTCTTCGACCTGAGCGAAACCGGCGGTCGCGAGGGCCTGGGCATTGGCACCGGTGGCGAACCGGACAGCCTGACGCCGCAGGAGCGCGCGATCGACCTCAATATCATCAGGAATGGCCTCGCCTATTGCGCCTCGCTGGGCATAACCTCGATTCAGAACATGGACGGCAATTTCTATCAGCTGGAAATTCTGGACGAGATAGAGAAGACCTCCGGCCTGCCGGTGCGGGTGCGCATGCCCTATCACATGAAGAATTTCATGCCGCTCTCGGACCTTAAAGAAAAGGCCGCCGCATGGCACGACCGTTTCGACACCGACCGGCTGCGCTGCGATTTCGTCAAAATGTTCATCGATGGCGTGACCGAAGGCGAAAGTGCCGTTTTCCTCGACGACTACGCCCACCGTCCCGGCTGGAAGGGCGATCCACTGTTCAGCCAGCAACATCTCAACGACATCGTCACCGAAGCAGACCGGCTGAAACTTCCGGTCGCCGTCCATGCGATCGGCGACGGCGCGGTGCGCATGGTGCTCGACGCCTACGAGGCCGCATCGGAGGCGAACGGCAAGCGCGATGCGCGCAACCGTATCGAACATATCGAGGTCATCCACGAAGATGACATTCCGCGTTTCAAAGAGCTTGGCGTCATAGCCTCGATGCAGCCGACCCATCCACCCGGTAATGCCGGCCTGCCGCTAGAACCCTATCTCTCCTTCATCGGCCGCGATCGCTGGCCGCTCGCCTTTGCCTGGAGAACGCTCGCCGATGCCGGAGCAGAGATTGTCTTCGCCACCGACTGGCCGGTCTCGCCACTCGACCCGATGGGTTGCATCCACGATGCCATGACGAGAAAACGCTGGGCCGACGACCTGCCGGACCAGCGGCTGACACTCACAGAGACACTCGCCGCCTATACCAGCACCGGCGCGCACGTGGAGTTCATGGAAGACCGCAAAGGCAGGCTGAAACCCGGTTACCTCGCCGATGTCGTCGTTCTCTCTGGTGATGTCGAAGCAACGGCGGCGGAAGATCTCGATGCTATCCGGCCGGTGTTCACCATCTGCGACGGCAGGGTCACCTACGAGAAGGTCCTCACCTGAGCCAAACTCGCCGCAAAAATGCGCTGCAAAGTTGGTTGAACACGGCCTCTTTGTTTGTATCTTCGTGCGGCCGCAAATCAGCGCCTTACCGGCGACGCAAGGAGAATGACATGAGCAAAGCCACCGACATCCATCTCTCCTATGCCGATCTCGTGGCGCTGTTGCAGAAGATCTTCGTCAAGAATGGTGTGTCCGAAAACAACGCGAAGATTCTGGCGGAAAACTGCGCGTCCTGCGAACGCGACGGCTCGATCAGCCACGGCATTTTCCGCATGGCCGGTTATGTTTCGTCGCTAAACAGCGGCTGGGTCGATGGCAAGGCGGTGCCGGAAGTCGACGATGTCGGGCCAGCCTTCGTTCGTGTCGATGCCAAAGGCGGCTTCACCCAGCCGGCCATGCTCGCCGCGCGCCCTCTGCTGATCGAGAAGGTGAAGGAGAACGGCGTCGCTGTTCTCGCCATCCGCCGCTCGCATCATTTCAGCGCACTCTGGCCGGATGTCGAACCCTTTGCCGACGAGGGATTGGTGGCCTTGAGCGTGGTCAACAGCATGGCCTGCGTCGTGCCGCATGGCGGCAAGAAGGCGGTGTTCGGCACCAACCCGGTCGCCTTCGCATCACCGCGTGCAGGGGCTGCCCCCTTCGTCTTCGACCAGGCCTCAAGCGCGGTTGCCCATGGTGATGTGCAGATCGCCGCCCGCGCCGGCCATGAGCTGAAACCGGGCATGGGGGTCGATCGCGATGGCCAGCCGACCAATGATCCGAAAGCCATCCTCGATGGCGGCGCGCTCCTGCCCTTCGGCGGCCATAAGGGCAATTCCATCGCCCTGATGGTCGAGATCCTCAGTGCCGCGCTGACCGGCGGTTATTTCTCGGGCGAGTTCGACTGGAGCGGTCACAAGGGGGCGCAGACGCCGTTCACCGGCCAGTTCTTCATCGTCATCGATCCCGCCCGCGGCGGCAACGACGTCTTTGCAGAACGTGTCGCCGGCATCTGCGATCTCGTGCTGGAAGCCGGCCAGGAACGCCTGCCCGGCGACCGCCGACACGTCACTCGCGCCAAGGCGGAGAAGGACGGCATTCCCCTGTCCGCCGAGAACTACGAGAAGCTGAAGGCCCTGGCCGACACCTGAGCTGAAAGACACCGCCCTTCATCTGGCGCCAGCCGTGCCTCCACTATCCGGAAAAGACAAAACCCTGCGCCATATGTTGCACAGGGTTTCTTATCCGTCCGCTTCAGCAATCGGCCTACACCTGAAGATTCGCCGCTTGCGACGTCTTCCGACCGCTCTCGATCAGAGACTTGGTGTATTCCTCGCGCGGCGCGAGGAAGATCTGCTCGGTATCGCCCTGTTCAACGATCTCGCCGCGTTTCATCACGATCGTATGGTCGCAGATCTGCCGGATGACGGCGAGATTGTGCGAGATGAACACGTAAGTGAGGTTCAGCTCGGAGCGCAGTTCCTGCAGGAAGTCGAGCACCTGCGCCTGAACCGAGATGTCGAGAGCCGAAGTCGGCTCGTCGAGGATCAGGAGACGCGGGTTGAGCGCAATCGCACGGGCAATGCAGACACGCTGCTTCTGGCCGCCGGAAAGCTCGTGCGGGTAGCGATACTTGAACATTGTAGGCAGTTGCACGATGTCGAGCAACGCTTCCGCGCGTGCCTCGATATCCCGACGGCTCATGTCCGTCTGGATGCGCAACGGTTCCCCGATCGCATCGCCGATCGTGTGACGACCGTTGAGTGCCGAATGCGGGTTTTGGAAGACGAACTGCATGTGCCGGCGCATCTGCCGCAGCGGCTCGCCAGACAGGCCGGAAATGTTCTGCCCATCGAAGATGATATCGCCGGATGTCGGTTCGATCAGCCGCATCAGCATGCGTGCGAGCGTCGACTTGCCCGATCCGCTTTCGCCCACCACGCCAAAAATCTCGCCGGTCTTCACCGCAAGACTGATCGAGTTGACCGCCGTGAAATCGGTGCCGGACTGGCTGCGATAGACCTTCTTCAGATCGATGGCTTCGAGAAGATTGCCGCGCTTGCCCGGCTTTGCTTCCGAGACTTCGGCTGCAACCCGTTCCGGCGCGACATCGATATCCGGCACGGCGGCAAGCAGGCGCTGCGTATATTCGTGCTGCGGACGGTTGAGGATGTCCTGCGTCATCCCCTGCTCGACGATTTCGCCCTTGTACATCACGGCACAGCGCTTCGCGACGGTGGCGATCGCGCCGATATCGTGGCTGATCATGATCACGGTGAGGTTGAGCTTTTCGACCAGCGAATTGATCAGGTCGAGCACCTGCGCCTGAACAGTGACGTCGAGCGCCGTCGTCGGTTCGTCGGCGATCAGGATGTCCGGCTTGCCAGCCAGCGCCATGGCGATCAGGATGCGCTGGCGCATGCCACCGGAGAGCTGGTGCGGATATTGAGAGAACAGCATCGACGGGTTCGGCAGGCCGACCTGATCGAGCAGTTCCTCGGTGCGGGCACGCCGTGCCGCTTTGGAAGAGACGCCCTGCCCCGCCGCCTTCTCATGTGCCGCGATGACATCGGAAATCTGTCGCCCGATCGTAAACAGCGGGTTGAGATAGGTCATCGGGTCCTGGAAGATCATCGAGATGCGGATACCGCGGATCTTCGTCCAGTCCTTCTCCGGCAGGTTGGTTATGTCCTGCCCGTCAAACGAGATCGAGCCCTCAACGACCTTCGAGTTGCGCGGACCGATGCCGAGTACCGAGCGAACCAGGACGGTCTTGCCCGAACCGCTCTCGCCGACGATACCGACGGTGTCTCCGCGGTTGACGGTTAGATTGATGCCTTTCAGCACATGCACCGGACCGTCGAACGTGCCGATATCGAGCCGATAATTTTTGATGTCGAGCAGAGCTGTCATCGGTCGCGGCTCCTTGGATCGAGAATGTCACGCAGGCCGTCGCCCAGAAGATTGAAACCGAGCACGGTGAGGAAGATCGCGGCGCCCGGAAAGAGCGAATACCACCACCAGTCGGGCATATAGGTGCGGGCGACCGAGATCATCGAACCCCATTCCGGCGACGGCGGCTGGGCACCAAGCCCGATGAAGCCGAGACTGGCGGCAGAGAGAATTGCCATGCCCATGTCCATGCTCATCTTGACGATGATCGGCGACATGCAGTTCGGCAGGATATGGTGCCAGAGGATCCACGGTGTCTTCGCCCCGATCGAACGGGCGGATTCGATGAACAGCTCTTCCTTGATCGACAGCGTTTTTGCCTCGACCAGGCGCACATAACCGGGCCACCAGACGATCGCGAGCGCCAGTACGCAATTGGTGATGCCGGGACCGAGCGCGGCAACGATTGCAAGCGCCAGCGCCAGACCGGGAACGGCCAGAAACAGTTCGGTGACGCGCATGATGACAGCACGAACCCAGCCGCCGCGATAACCGGCAATGATGCCGAGCGTGATGCCGATTATCGCCGCGATGCCGGTGATGACGACACCGATCCACAGCGACGTCCGCGCGCCGATGATGACGCGCGAAAAGATATCCGCGCCCATTTCATCCGTGCCGAACCAGTAGGTGCTGCTCGGCGGCTGCAGCTTGGCCGACATGTTGATCGCACCGCTTGCCGCTTCCGGGTAAGGCACGATCAGCGGTCCGATGGCGGCAAGCACGAGAAACAGCACGACGAGCGAGAGGCCGAGCATCGATGAAAAGCTCTTGCGGAACATGTGCGCATAGAGCCGCCACTGGCGGATCTGGCTCGCGTGGCGTTCGCGGAAGGTCAGCGGACGTGTGTCTTCCACGGAAGTATCGATAGGGGTCATGGGATGAGCCGTCATCACGCTTTCCTGAGACGCGGGTCGATCCAGGCATAGGCCAGATCAACGAGGGTGTTGGCGACGATAAAGAAGAAACCGATCATCAGCGTCACGCCGACAACGGGCTTGAAGTCCGACGACAGCGCAGACGAAACCGCATAGAGCCCGATGCCCGGCCAGTCGAACACGGTTTCGACGAGAACGGTCGAACCGAGCATCCAGCCGAAACGCAGGCCGATCATCGCAAGCGTCGGCAGCATGGCATTCTTCAGCGCATAAAGCGCGACGATGCGGAAGGACGAGATGCCGTGGGCGCGGGCAGCCACGATATAATCCGACTGCAGCACTTCGATCATTTCTGCGCGGTTGACGCGCAGGATCGAGGCGAGACAGGGGAAGGAGAGCACGATCGCCGGCAGGATGATATGTTGCAGCGAGGTCCAGAAGGTTGCGAAATTGCCGGCAATCAGGCTGTCGACCAGAAGCAGGCCGGTGACGAATTCCGGCGGGCGGGTGACGAGCGGCAGGCGCCCGGAGACAGGCAACCATTCCAGATCGACGGAAAACACCAGCTGCAGCAGGATACCGAACCAGAAGGCCGGGATCGCCACGCCGGAAATCGAGAAGATGCGCGTCACCTGGTCGAGTGGCCCATCCTTGTACACGGCCGACAGCATGCCGAGCGGAACGCCGATGACAATGCCGAGGAACATCGCGACGAAGACGAGTTCCAGCGTCGCCGGCGCATAGCGCATCACTTCTTCAAGCACCGGCCGTGTGGTAACGATCGAGGTGCCGAGATCACCGCGAACAAGCTCACCCATATAGACGATGAACTGTTCCGGCAGTGACTTGTCGAGACCATATTCCGTGCGGATCGTCGCGACCATGTCCTCAGTCGCATTGGGACCGGCCACGAGACGGGCCGGATCGCCGGGCGCGACATTGGTGATGAGGAATGTCAGCGCGGCTATGCCGATCATCGTGCCGACCAGCGTCAGCAACTTGCGGAAGGCGAATGTCAGCATCGTCTTCTCCGTTTGTTATGATTTGCGCATGGCCCGCGGTTGGGGAAGCGGACCATGCGCACCATTCTGGCTTACTTGAGGGGACTTCAGCCAGTGTTTATTCGGACTTCACCCACAGCGGGTAGATGTCGACTTCGCCGGTGAAACGGACCGGGCTGAACTGGAAGCCCTGCAGGTAGTCACGGCGTGCCCAGCGACGGTTCTGCAGCATGCCGAACACTTCAGGCTGGTCTGCGACGATCTGGGTCTGGATGTCGGCATAGAGCTTGGCACGCTCATCCCAGTTCGACGAGGACCGGGCCTTGTCGATCATCTCGGTGACCTTCGGATTGTCGTAGAACATCATCGCGAAATACTGGCCCCAGCTGTTCTTGTGATACTGGTAGGCGACAGCGTCCGGATCGGTCGAAACCGGCGTCGTGTAGACCGAGGTCATCGACGGCGACGTCTCGACCTTGGAACCGTTGGCGACCATGTTCGGCCACTGTTCCGGCTTGATCTCGACATTGATGTTGAGCGGCTTCAGGCTGTCGAGTAGCACAAGACCGATGCGGCGGGCTTCTTCGAGGCCGGCAACGTGAACATAAGGCAGGGTGATGCCGCCGTTCGGATAACCGGACTTCGCCAGATATTCCTTGGCCTTGGCAAGGTCCTGACGCGGAATGCCGGGCACATCGATATGGCCCTTCATCGCATCCGGGATCGGGCTCGTTTCGAGAGACGCAGCACCGTTATAGACCTGGATCAGCGCATCATAGTCCATCGCATAGGCGATTGCCTTGCGCAGGTTGATGTCGGCGGTCGGCCCCTGCTGGGTGTTGAACTTGATGCCGAAGGTGGTCATGCCCTTGTGGTCTTCAATCGCGATGCCCTTGGCACGCGCGATCTGGACATAGTCGTCCGGCGTCAGGCCTTCGACGATATCGGCTTCGCCGCGCTGCAGAGCAGCCTTCTGGGCGGCAGGCTCGCGGATGATCTTGTAGATCACGCCGGCCGGACGGTTTGCATCGCCCTGCGGCCAGCCCTTCCAGTAATCGGCAACGGCTTCGGCTTCATAAAGAACATTCGGTTCCCAGCGGCCGAGCTTGAACGGGCCGGAACCGGCTTCGTGATCGGTCAGCCACTTCTGGCCATAGTCGCCGTCAACTTCGTTGGCCTTAACCTGAGCCGGGTTGACGATGTACCACCAGGGCAGGAAGGAGAGGAAAGGCGTGTAGGGAGCCTTCAGCTCGAACTTGACGGTATAATCGTCAACGACGCTGATACCTTCCGGCGCCAGAAAATCCTTGAGCATCCAGGCGACGCCCTTGTTGAGCTTCAGGCCGCGCTCGAAGGAATATCGGATGGCTTCGGCAGTGACCGGATCGCCATTGTGGAATTTTGCGTTCTTGACCAGGTGGAAGGTCCAGGTCTTGCCGTCTTCGCTGGTTTCCCACTTTTCGGCGAGCCAAGGCTTGATGACGGCCGGATCGCCTTCATACTTGACGAGACCGTCATAAACGGCCTGCTGCATCATGCGGGTCGACCAGTCGTAGCGGATATGCGGATCGAGAACCGGAATGGCCTGACGGCCGCCGAACACAATGACATTGCCCTTGTCGGTGCGCTCGAAAGCGCTGGCAGGGGTGGCAAGAACCGACGAGGCGAGAAGCCCCGCGATTGCGATATTCCTGATGATTTTGCCGAACATGTAGTTCCCTCTCTTATTAGACGGCTTTTAGATCAGACTGACTTTCAACCCTTAAAGCATCTGGCGAACGACGCCCGCCACCAAACGGCGCGACAGAAGCACCGGCGCATCGATGGATTTACGCACTTCCTCATGCATCTCGGCCGAATAGCCCATGCAATGCATGACGATGAGATCGCAGCCTGCGAGCAGCTTCGCCCGCTCTCCCATCTCGTCACCGGCATAAGGCGACGCGGAAACGAGGCTCGGATTGCCAGGCAGCACATGGCGCTCTTCGAAATCCTGGATCTGCCGTTCAAGCGGCACGATGACACCGAGCTTGCGGGCGGATGCGGCAAGCGCCTCGACAGTGGAATCGACGATCCGCTGCGCTTCGACCACGAGCGTATTCTTCAAAGGCTCGATCTTCGTGCCGGTGCAGAGAAGAACGATCAGATCGAAACCTTCGCCATCGATCTTCCGTAGAAGCACATTCAGCTTCTCTTCCGTCAGAGCCTTGGAAGAGACTATCTCCTCGCCGCTCGCAAGACGGGTCGCAAACGAATGTTCGCCATCCCTGGCGCGCATCGCATCCAGTTCCGCCGGGCTCATGCCATCCAGCACACCGAACTCTTCATGTACGATACGGCCTTCCGGAAGACCGACGGTAATCTCGACCATCATTTCAGGTACCAGGTCGACGCGAGGCGTCTGACCGATAGTCACGAAGGCAATCTTGGATGTGGAAGGCATGCTCTCGTTCATTCCCTGCTTTATCTTGTTGGCAGGGAGCCTAGCGCTCGAATGCGCGACTTCACTATAGGGTAATGCCCCTAGTGGGTAACAATTCGGAAAGATCTTTTACGATCATTTTTTAGGCAAATCGCCATTTTCACGCAATTTTCTTACGCATTTGAGATTATTTTTGTTATGGATGGCCCGCAGCGACGACCATGCGGATAAGCGCATTAGAGGACGTCACTTCCATTTTCGCCATCACGTTGGAGCGGTGAATCTCGACCGTTTTCGGGCTGATGCCGAGCTGGCGCGCAATCGCCTTGTTCGACAGACCTTCCGCCACCAGCGAAAGCACCTGCCGCTCGCGCGGCGTCAGACGCTGCAGCTTTTCCGAAAACTCCGCCGGAACGCCCGGCAAAGCCACCGGATGCGTGCCGTGCAAAAGAAGGCGTATGGCACTGACGACGATGCGGCGGGCCAGCACCACCGGCTTGCCGCTCGCCTTGGCGACGGTCTGCCTGTCGGCCTCGGTAAAACTCACCGAATTCAGCACGATGATCTCCGCATCGGCGAGATCGAGCAGCGCGCCCGCCAGCAACCGCTTGTCGCCGTCCGCGGCATAGCTTGCAGTGATCTTGTAGGGCGAAAGTGCAGGAATATCGAGCTCGTCGATCTGCTGTTCCAGCGGCTGGATCAGGCCGACGGCAGACCCGTGCGCAGCAAGCGAAATCACCGTCGATTCCATGGCGCGCTGGGCATTTACGGTCGGACATGTACTCTCGAAATCCCGGAACAATCCGGTCGACAGGATCACCACCAGATCGAATTCGTTCGGCTGAAAGGCGGCTGCGATCTTTGCCATCCGCTCGGCAATCCGCGGCTTGGACACGACGATACTGCTGCCATCGGCCAACCGGGTGACGATACTGGTCTCACCCGGCCGCACCTTGAGGTCGTTGATCTCGGCAGGCGACAGGCCGTCCAGAGCGCCGATTTCCAGCGCTTCTATCGGCAGATCGAGGTTCTCCAGCATGTCGTCGATAATGTCCGAACGCGGCGACTGGCCAACGCTTAGGAACATCACGCGATGGGGTGGTTCCGCTGCTTCCGCGATGGTCGAAGACGGAGTTTGAGGATGCTTCGTCACGGGCAGGGAATCGGTCCTTCTGATCGTATCGCTATAGCCGTTCTAGACATGCACAAATTAAAGGCAAGCCCATTCTAGGGGCAGTCCCCTATAGGCATTCTTCGTCGCACATGGCTAGGTTCTAGCACATTATTCGGAGGCAAACATGATCCGTGATTTCGAAGCAAGTGAGATCGACCCGCTTGCCGTTGGTGCCTGGATTCTCGGGACCGGCGGTGGTGGCAGTCCTTATCTGGCGCAGCTCAACCTGAAAAAGCTCTACAAGGACGGAAAGCGCGTCAAGCTTATCGATCCGAACGCTCTGGACGATGGCGATGCCGTCGCAGTCGTGTCGAAGATGGGCGCCCCTTTGGTGGGCCAGGAACGTCTGGTCGACCCGGCTCATCTTGCCCGCGCCATGCAGCTGATGGAAGAATATACCGGCCGCAAGTTCCGCGCCGTGATGAGCGTTGAGATCGGCGGCGGTAATGCGCTATCGCCCTTCCTCGCAGCCGCCATGCTGGATATCCCGGTCGTTGACGCCGATGCGATGGGCCGTGCCTATCCGGAAGCGCAGATGACCAGCTTCGCTATCGGCGACCTGCCGATGTACCCGCTGACGCTGGTCGATTGCCGCGACAACGAGGCGATCGTTGCCAAGGCCGCGTCGTGGAAATGGATGGAGCGCATCTCGCGCAAGATCTGCACCGAGGTCGGCTCGACCTCTGCCACCTGCAAGGCCCCGCGCACCGGCAAGGAAGTCAAGGAATGGGGCGTGCTCCACACGGTCACCAAGGCCGTCAGCCTCGGCCGTGCGGTTCTTGAAGCCCGCGCCGCCCATACAGATCCGATCGCAGCAGTTCTCGCTCACGAAGGCGGCAAGGTTCTGTTCAAGGGCAAGGTTGCAGACGTGGATCGCACCACGACCGGCGGCTTCCTGCGCGGTGCAGCCATGATCGACGGCCTTGACGACGATCGCGGCGCACGTGTCGAACTCGCCTTCCAGAACGAATGGGCAGTCGCCTTCCGCGACGGCCAGCCGATCGCCATGACGCCGGATCTGATCTGCCTGCTCGACACCGTTTCGGGCGAAGCGATCGGCACGGAAACCGTGCGTTACGGCCAGCGCGTCACGGTTGTCGCCCTGCCGGCGCCGGATGTTCTGACCAGCCCCAAGGGCCTGGAACATGTAGGCCCCCGCGCCTTCGGGTATGATCTTGATTTCAAATCGGTGTTTGCAGCATGAAGCGGATCGGAATTGACGTCGGCGGCACAAATACGGATGCCGTGCTCATCGATGGCGAGAAAGTCGTCTCTGCCATCAAGTTTCCCACAACCGCGGATGTGATGCAGGGCGTCGTCAACGCTATTGGCCACGTCGTATCCTCGCAGGCGCCGGGCGCCTCGCCGATCGACGCCGTGATGATCGGCACGACGCATTTCACCAATGCCGTCGTCGAGCGTGCCCGCCTTGAGCGCATCGCCGCGATCCGCATCGCCATGCCGGCCGGCGCTTCGCTGCCGCCGATGATCGACTGGCCGGATGACCTGCGCGAAAGCGTCGATCCTCTGTCCTTCATGGTCCATGGCGGCCACGAATATGACGGCCGTCCGCTGGTACCGCTTGCCCGCGACGAAATCCGCGACGCGGCAATGAAGATCCGCGACGCCGGCATCACCTCCGTCGGCATCACCGCGCTCTTTTCGCCGCTGACTGCCGAATGCGAGCTGGAAGCAGCCGAGATCGTTCGTTCGGTCATCCCGGATGCGCGCATCACGCTCTCCCATACTCTGGGCCGTATCGGTCTTCTGGAACGCGAAAACGTCACGCTGCTGAACGCCGCCCTTCAGGGTCTCGGCCGCAAGACGATCGATGCCTTCAAGGACGCGCTCGTCAAGGCTGGCGTCAACGCGCCCTTCTACCTCACCCAGAATGACGGCACCGTGGTTCTGGCGGATGTTGCAGCGGCAAACCCGGTCTACAGCTTTGCCTCCGGCCCGACCAACTCCATGCGCGGCGCGGCCTTCCTCACCGGCCTGAAGGAAGCCATGGTCATCGATGTCGGCGGCACCACGTCGGATGTCGGCTGCCTCGTCGGCGGTTTCCCGCGCGAAGCCAACAACGTCGTCGAAGTCGGCGGTGTGCGCACCCTGTTCCGCATGCCCGACCTTCTGCCGATGGCACTCGGCGGCGGCACGATCATCGATCCGGAAACCCGCAAAATCGGCCCGCGCTCGGTCGGTTACCGCATCACCGAAAAGGCGCTCGTCTTCGGCGGCGATACGCTGACCACCACTGACGTTGCCGTCGCTGCCGGCCTCGTCGAAATCGGCGACCGTGACCGCGTAAAACATCTCGACAAAGCGATGGTTGCCGATCTCCTGAAGCGCATCGAAGCCATGGTCGAAGACGGCGTGGACCGGATGAAGACCTCGGCCGAAGGTGTGAGCCTGATCGCCGTCGGCGGCGGTGCCTTCCTCATCCCGGAAAAGCTGAAGGGCGCCAGCGAAGTGCTCCGCGTCGAACATGCCGGCGTTGCCAACGCACTCGGTGCGGCGATGGCGCAGGTTTCCGGCGAAGTCGACCAGGTATTCTCCGACATGTCGCGCGACAAGGCAATTGCCGAAGCCGACCGTATCGCCCGCGAACGCGCGATTGAGGCCGGTGCCGATCCGAAGTCGATCACCACGCTGGATACGGAAGACATTCCGATCGCCTATCTGCCGGGTGATGCCCGCCGCGTGCGCGTGCGCGTCGTAGGCGACATCGCCTTCATGAAAGACCAGCAGAAACAGGCTTCGTAAACGCAGGATACCGCGCTACGGTAACACAAAATCATTGTCCCCGGTCCGAAAGCGGATCGGGGACTTTTCCATATTGAACAGGCGAGGATGCGTCATGAAGGCCATGTATTACGAAGCGTTCGAACAGATGCCCGAGATCAGGACACTTCCCGATCCCGAGCCGACATTCGGCGGTGTCGTGATCAAGGTCGGCGCGACCGGCCTTTGCCGCAGCGACTGGCACGGCTGGAAAGGTCACGACCCGGATATCAGGCTGCCCCATGTTCCCGGCCACGAACTGGCCGGGAAGGTAGTGGCGACCGGCAAGGGCGTGATGCGCTTCAAGGTCGGCGATCGCGTAACCGTGCCCTTCGTCTCCGGCTGTGGCCATTGCTCTGAGTGCCATTCCGGCAACCAGCAGGTCTGCCCCGACCAGTTCCAGCCCGGCTTCACCCATTGGGGTTCCTTCGCCGAATATGTCGCGATCGATTATGCCGACACCAACCTCGTGCATCTGCCGGAGGAAATCGATGACGCGACGGCCGCAAGCCTCGGCTGCCGTTTCGCCACCTCCTTCCGCGCCGTTGCCGATCAGGCGCGCACCGGCCCCGGCGACTGGGTGGCCGTTCACGGCTGCGGCGGCGTTGGCCTTTCGGCAATCATGATCGCGACGGCCCTCGGTGCAAACGTCATCGGCATCGACCTGACCGAAGACAAGCTGGCGATGGCGCGCCAATGCGGCGCCGTCGCCACCATCAATGGCAGTTCGGTGCCGGACGTTGTCGAGGCCGTGCGGGAAATCACCAAGGGTGGCGCGCATGTCTCGATCGATGCGCTCGGCCACCCGACAACCTGCTTCAACTCGATCAAGAACCTGCGCCGCCGTGGCCGCCACGTTCAGGTCGGCCTGATGCTCGGCGCGCATTCGACCCCGCAGATCCCGATGGCGCAGGTCATCGGCCACGAGCTGGAAATTTACGGCAGCCACGGCATGCAGGCCTGGCGCTACGACGCAATGCTCTCGATGCTGACTGCGGGCAGAATGAAACCGCAGCAGCTGATCTCGAAGCGTATAAGCCTCACCGAAGGCGTGTCCGAGCTGGTCAATCTCGACAAGGCCGAGACGCCCGGCATCGCCGTCATCACCAGCTTCTGAAGCTCGAGCAATTCCAGCAGAAGTGGCAATCGGTTTTGCATCCGGAATTGCGTAAAACAAAAAAATGCAATTGGCAGGGAGGCCGAGACATCAGCCTCCCACAAACGCATCCTGATTGTCCTGCACCAGCGCCGTCAGATAATCAGCAACCGCCCGCACCCGCGGAACCCGGCTCATGTCACGATGGCGCACGATGTAGTAATGCCGCGTCAGTTGCACCTCGCGCGGCAAAACGATCTCCAGTTCGGGCTGCCGGCTGGCGATGAAATGCGGCAGGATGCAGAGCCCCAGCCCATTCAACGTTGCGGTCAATTGCGCGAAAATGCTGGAGCTCTGGAATTTCGGCTTGATGCCGGGATGCACGTCGCCGAGATAATCCAGCCCCGGCGCGAAGATCATGTCTTCGATATAACCGATGAACGGATGGTCGAGCAGATCCTCCCGCCGCTTTAGCGGGGCTGCACCTGCCAGATAGCGCTTGGATCCATAGATGTTGAGCTTGTAGTCGGTGATCTTCTCGATCAGGTAAGGCCCGGCCTTCGGCGGATCGAGCGCCACCGCGATATCCGCCTCCTTGCGTGACAGCGACATGATCTGCTGGATCGTCACCAGTTCCAGCGAAAGGCTCGGATGCCGCGTGGTAAAATCTCCGAGATGATGGGCGAGAAAGAAGTTCGAAAAACCTTCCGGCGCACTTAACCGCACGACACCCTGATGGGCCGCATTGCCTGACGTGATCTCCGCCTGCAACCGGTCGGCCTCCCCCTCCATCCGCTCCGCCGTCTCGACGAACCGTTGCCCAACCGCTGTCAGCACGTAACCACGCGGATTGCGCTCGAAAAGCTTGACCTTGAGGGCAAATTCCAGCCGGTCGATCCGGCGCGAGACGGTGGCATGGCTGGTGCGCAGGTGGCGCGCCGCCGTTGACAATTGTCCCGTGCGGGCAACCGCCAGAAAATACTGCAGGTCATCCCAGGTGAAAATGGGATTGCCGCTCATAAACCCTCCCCGGTCCGAGCCGATCTGTTCAAAAATGCACAGATGCTGTTTGCAATTAATAGTGGCGAGCTTCTTGCGTCAACGGCTGTTTTCCTCAACCATGTGCTTATGGAAGTGCTGCTTTGAGGAGGGCGGCCTGCCAATTTTGAACAGATAGCGCTCTGCAATCTCTTGGGAGGAGACCTTATGCGTAAGACGTTCCTGACGTCGCTAGCCGTGCTGCTGGCGAGCGGCACTGCATTTGCTCAATCCGCATCCGACGGCAAGGTTAAGATCGGCATCCTGAACGACCAATCGGGCGTCTATGCCGATTTCGGCGGAAAATCGTCGGTCGAGGCTGCCAAGATGGCGATCGAGGATTACGGCGGGAAGGTGCTGGGTGTCCCGGTCGAACTCGTAAACGCCGACCACCAGAACAAGCCGGACGTCGCCTCCAACATTGCTCGCCAGTGGTATGACACCGAGCAGGTCGATGCGATCATGGACCTGACTACCTCGTCGGTCGGTCTTGCCGTTCAGGCGTTGTCCAAGGAAAAGAAAAAGATCACCATCAATACCGGTGCAGCCACCGTCGATCTCACAGGCAAGGCCTGCACCCCCTACGGTTTCCACTGGGCCTATGACACCCATGCGCTCGCGGTCGGCACAGGTGGTGCGATGGTCAAACAGGGCGGCGACAGCTGGTTCTTCCTGACCGCCGACTATGCCTTCGGCTATTCGCTGGAGCAGCAGACGAGCGATTACGTGAAGGCCAATGGCGGCAAGGTGCTCGGCTCGGTGCGCCATCCGCTCTCCAGCCAGGATTTCTCGTCCTTCCTGCTGCAGGCACAGTCTTCCGGTGCAAAGGTGGTTGGCCTTGCCAATGCCGGCCTCGACACCGCCAACTCAATCAAGCAGGCCGCCGAATTCGGCATCACACAGGGCGGCCAGAACCTCGCGGCACTGCTCTTCACCCTCGCAGAAGTGCATGGCCTCGGCCTTGAAGCCGCGCAGGGCCTGACGCTGACCGAGGGCTACTACTGGAACCTCGACGACAAGAGCCGCGAATTCGGCAAGAAATTCTTCGCCAAGACACAGAGAATGCCGAACATGGTTCATGCCGGCACCTATTCGGCGGTGACCCATTATCTGAAAGCGGTTGAAAAAGCCGGTTCCGACGATGCGGATGCGGTGGCCAAGGCCATGCGCGACATGCCCGTCGACGACTTTTTCGGCCGCGGCGGCACAGTCGCAGCCAATGGCCGCATGATCCACGACATGTATCTTCTGCAGGTCAAGAAACCGGCCGACAGCAAGGAACCCTTCGACTATTACAACGTGCTCGCCACGATCCCCGGCAAGGATGCCTATCTCGATCCTGCCAAGGCCGGTTGCGAGCTGGTGAAATAATGGCAGTGCCTGTTCAGGAACTGCACGAGGAGCCGCGGGTGGTCTTGTCCGCCCGCGGTCTCTCCAAGAGTTTTGGCGCTTTTGCGGCGGTAAGGGATGTCGATCTCGATATCCACGACGCCCGCGTCCACGCGCTGATCGGCCCGAATGGTGCGGGCAAGACGACTGTGTTCAATCTACTCACCAAATTCCTGCAGCCGACCGCAGGCTCGATCACGCTTCTGGGAACCGACATCACCAAAACCCCGCCGGACAAGGTGGCCCGCATGGGTCTGGTCCGCTCGTTCCAGATTTCCGCGGTTTTTCCGCATCTGACCGTCCTCGACAATATCCGCGTGGCGCTGCAGCGTCCGAACGGCCTTTCCACCCAGTTCTGGCTGCCGACCTCCGCGCTCGACCGGCTGAACGACCGGGCAGACGAACTGATCGAAACCGTCGGGCTGAAACGCGAACGCAATGCGATCGCCGCCGATCTTTCCTACGGTCGCAAACGTGTGCTCGAAATCGCCACCACGCTGGCGCTCGACCCGAAAGTGCTGCTGCTCGACGAACCGATGGCCGGCATGGGCCAAGAGGATATCGGCACCGTCTCCAACATCATCCGCGAGGTGGCAAAGACCCGCGCCGTGCTGATGGTGGAACACAATCTCTCGGTCGTGGCCGACATCTGTCACCACGTCACGGTTCTGCAGCGCGGCGAAATCCTTGCGGAAGGCGACTATGCTGCGGTCTCGCAGGATGAACGCGTAAGGCTCGCCTATATGGGCACGGAGGACGCGTGATGGCAAAACCGCTTCTCGAAGTCTCCAACCTCAATGCCTGGTATGGCGAAAGCCACATCCTGCACGGCGTCAACATGACTGTCGGCGAAGGCGAAACGATCACCATTTTGGGCCGCAACGGCGTCGGCAAGACGACGACGCTTCGAACCATCATGGGCATCATCCGCGAGCGCAAGGGCGAAATCCGCTTTGCCGGCAAGGATATGCTCGGCGTGCCCTTGCACCGGACCGCCCATGCGGGCCTTGGTTTCGTGCCCGAGGAGCGCGGCATCTTCTCGACGCTGACCGTGGACGAGAACCTGATGCTGCCGCCGGTCGTCGCCGAAGGCGGCATGCCGCTCGACGAGATTTACGCGCTCTTTCCGAACCTCCACGAACGGCGATCCAGCCCCGGCACCAAGCTTTCCGGCGGCGAACAGCAGATGCTCGCCATCGCCCGCATCCTGCGCACCGGCGTCAAACTCCTGATCCTCGACGAACCGACGGAAGGGCTGGCCCCGGTCATCGTCCAGCGCATCGGTGAGGTTCTGAAGACGCTAAAGCAGCGCGGCATGACGGTGTTGATGGTCGAACAGAACTTCCGCTTCGCCAGCCGCGTGGCGGATCGCTTCTACCTGATGGACCACGGCAAGATGGTGGCTGATTTTCCGGTCGGGGAACTGCCGCAGCGCATGGATACGCTGCACAAGGTTTTGGGGGTGTGAGGGATGGTTGGGTTTCTTAAACATGTGACTGCGGCTCCACATACGAAAACAAGCCGCCCGTCATCCGCCTGCCGGCACCTTCTCCCCGTTATCACGGGGAGAAGGACACGAGCCGCGACGTTTCCGCCCCTCTCCAGCATTGTGCGGGGCACGTCCCCTCTCCCCGCTCGCGGGGAGAGGGCTAGGGTGAGGGGCAGTCTCTCAACTTCAGCGGCAGCGTGTGATGCTAGACGAGGCCTATCCTCACCCTCACTCATCCCTGTGCTCGTCACAGGGATCCAGCAGCGCCGCGTCTGCGGCGCGGGGGAGACCTTTCACGCGAAAGACTTCGCGTGGCTGGATTCCTGTGACGAGCACAGGAATGAGGAGGTAAAATCATGACCATGATCTTCGGCATCCCTCTCCAAGCCTTCATGGGCCAGCTCCTTATCGGCCTGATCAACGGCTCCTTCTACGCGCTCCTGAGCCTCGGCCTCGCGGTCATCTTCGGCCTGCTGCGCGTCATCAACTTCGCCCATGGCGCGCAATATATGCTCGGCGCCTTCGTCGCGATGCTGATGCTGCAATATTTCGGTATCAACTACTGGTTCGCGCTTCTGCTGGCGCCGATCGTCGTCGGCCTGTTCGGCGCAGTCATCGAGCGGCTGCTCCTGTCGCGGCTCTACAAGCTCGATCATCTCTATGGCCTGCTCTTCACCTTCGGCCTAGCGCTGACGATCGAGGGCACGTTCCGTTATCTCTACGGCTCGTCCGGCCAGCCCTACGCCCCGCCGCCGGCACTCACCGGCGCCACCAATCTCGGCTTCATGTTCCTGCCCAACTATCGCGGCTGGGTGGTCGTCGTGTCGCTGATCGCCTGTATCGGCACGTGGCTGCTGATCGAGAAGACCAAGCTCGGAGCCTATCTGCGGGCCGCCACCGAAAACCCGACACTGGTCCAGGCTTTTGGCGTCAACGTGCCGATGCTTTTGACGCTGACCTATGCGCTCGGTGCCGGCCTTGCAGCCTTTGCCGGCGTGCTGGCCGCTCCCATCTACCAGGTCTCGCCGCTGATGGGATCCAACATCATCATCGTCGTTTTTGCCGTGGTCGTGGTCGGCGGCATGGGCTCGATCATGGGCGCCATCGTCACCGGCTACATGCTCGGTATCGCCGAGGGCCTGACCAAGGTCTTTTATCCGGAAGCCTCGAATATCGTGATCTTCGTGATCATGGCGATCGTGCTTCTCATCCGCCCTGCCGGCCTTTTCGGCCGCGATGCCTGAGCGAGGCGAACCCATGAGCCATGTCGTCCATTCGACCACCACCGCAAAGGCCGCCCGCACGGAGCGTTCGGCAACCGCCTCGAAAGCCTATGCGGCCTTTCTCGGCATCGGCCTTGTCCTCTTGATCGTGGCCCCTCTGTTTTTCTACCCGATCTTTCTGATGAAGCTCCTGTGCTTCGCGCTTTTTGCCTGCGCCTTCAATCTTCTGCTCGGTTACACCGGGCTTCTCTCCTTCGGCCACGCGACCTTCTTCGGGGGGGCCGCCTATTTCACAGCCCATGTGGTGAAGGAATGGGGCGTCACGCCGGAGATCGGCATCCTTATCGGCGTTGCGGGTGCAGCAATGCTCGGCCTGGTCATGGGCTTTTTCGCCATCCGCCGGCAGGGAATCTATTTCGCCATGATCACGCTGGCACTGTCGCAGATGTTCTTCTTTTTCTGCCTGCAGGCATCCTTCACCCATGGAGAAGACGGCATCCAGTCCGTGCCGCGCGGCCATCTCTTCGGATTTATCGATCTCAACAACACGACCAGCATGTATTACTTCGTGCTTGCCGTATTCCTGATCGGCATGATCGTCATCTGGCGCTTCATCAACTCGCCCTTCGGCATGATCCTCAAATCGATCCGCGAAAATGAACAGCGCGCCATTTCGCTCGGTTATTCGGTGGCCCGCTACAAGCTCGGCGCCTTCGTCATGTCGGCAGCGCTGGCGGGGATGGCCGGCGGCACCAAGGCGCTGGTCTTCCAGTTCGCCACGCTCACCGATGTCGGCTGGCAGATGTCCGGCGAAGTTATCCTCATGACGCTTCTCGGCGGTATCGGCACCCTGATCGGCCCGATCTTCGGCGCAGGCCTCGTCGTGACATTGCAGAACTATCTGGCCACCTCGCAATTCCCGGTCACCATCATCACCGGCGTCGTCTTCATGGTCTGCGTCCTCCTCTTCCGCCGCGGCATTATCGGCGAATTCTATGCCTCGAGGCTGGGACGGAAACTCGGCTTCGAGCACAGGCGCTGATCGGCGAGCAACATGGAAACCTACGATTACATCATTATCGGTGCAGGCAGCGCCGGCTGCGTGCTCGCCAACCGTCTGTCGGATGACAGCCGCAATCGCGTCCTGCTGCTGGAAGCCGGTGGCAATGACAATTACCACTGGGTCCATATCCCGGTCGGTTACCTCTACTGCATCAACAACCCGCGCACCGACTGGTGTTTTGCGACCGAGAAGGAAGATGGCCTGAACGGCCGCTCACTCTCTTATCCGCGCGGAAAACTGCTCGGCGGATGCTCGTCGATCAACGGCATGATCTATATGCGCGGCCAGGCACGCGACTATGATCTCTGGCGACAAATGGGCTGTACCGGCTGGGGCTGGGATGATGTTCTGCCGCTCTTCAAGAAGAGCCAGGATTTCTACAAGGGCGCCGATCAGATGCATGGTGCCGGCGGCGAATGGCGGGTGGAAAAGGCACGGGTCCGCTGGGCCGTGCTCGACGCCTTCCAGAAAGCGGCCGAAGAAGCCGGCATCCCCGCCATCGACGATTTCAACCGCGGCGATAACGAAGGCTCCAGCTATTTCGACGTCAACCAGCGCTCAGGCATCCGCTGGAACACATCGAAAGCCTTTTTGCGCCCGGCGATGAAACGCCCGAACCTCAACGTCCTGACCAAGGCGCATGTGCGAAAACTGATCGTCGAGACCGGCGAAGTGAAGGGCGTTGAATTCCAGCATGACGGCATCACAAAGACCGCACATGCCCGTCGCGAGACCATCCTCTCCGCCGGTGCGATCGGCACGCCGCATGTGCTGGAGCTCTCCGGCATTGGCCGCGGCGACATACTCTCCGAGGCCGGCATCGAGACGGTGAAAGAGGTCAAAGGCGTCGGAGAAAACCTGCAGGACCACCTTCAGCTTCGCCTCGTCTACAAGGTCACCGGTGTCCCGACGCTGAACGAAAAGGCATCCCGGCTGCTCGGAAAGGCGGCAATCGGGCTGGAATATGCGCTTAAACGCTCCGGCCCGATGTCAATGGCCCCGAGCCAGCTCGGCATCTTCACCAAGTCCGGGCCGGACAAGGAAACCGCCGATCTCGAATATCACGTCCAGCCGGTCTCGCTCGACCGGTTCGGAGAACCCGTCCACGCCTTCCCGGCGATGACGGCGAGTGTCTGCAATCTGAGGCCCGAAAGCCGCGGCTCGGTACATCTGAAAGGCCCGGATTTTTCTGCTGCACCGGCCATCCGCCCCAACTATCTCTCGACGGCAGCCGACCGTAATGTCGCGGTAAGGTCGATCCGCCTCACCCGCGAGATCGTCAAAAAACCGGCCTTTGCCCGCTACGCCCCCCAGGAATACAGGCCCGGCCCGGCATACGAGACCGATGCGGATCTGGAGCGCGCCGCCGGCGAGATCAGCACGACGATCTTTCACCCGGTCGGCACCGCCCGCATGGGCGCTGATCCCGACAGCGTCGTCGATCCGCGGCTGAAACTTCGCGCACTCGGGCGGCTGCGCATCGCCGATGCCTCGATCATGCCGAATATCACCTCCGGCAACACCAATTCGCCGACGATCATGATCGCCGAAAAGGCAGCCGAGATGATCCTCGCGGACAATCGCTGACGACAATCGGCGCAAGATAAAAGGGAGAGAAGACATGACCCGGATCGCATTCATCGGCCTCGGAAACATGGGCGGCCCGATGGCCGCAAACCTGGTGAAATCAGGGCATGCGGTCTCCGGCTTCGATCTCTCCGAAGCTTCAGTGAAAGCTGCCGCCGAAGCCGGTGTCTATCCGGCCGTATCGCTCACTGAGGCGGTAAGGGACGCCGAATGCGTTATCACCATGCTGCCCAAGGGCCAGCACGTCGTCTCCGTCTGGACCGATCTCGCCACGCTGGTGGAGGAAGGCACCCTTCTCATCGATTGCTCGACCGTGGATGTGGACAGCGCAAGGCAAGCTCACGGTCTCGCCGGCGCCATGAACTGCCCCTCGCTCGACGCTCCCGTCTCCGGTGGCACGACGGGTGCTGCGGCGGGCACGCTCACCTTCATGGTCGGCGGTTCGGATGACGCCTTTGCCTCGGGGAAACCGATCCTCGAAGCCATGGGCAAAAAAATTGTCCATTGCGGCGGCAACGGCTCCGGCCAGGCAGCAAAGATCTGCAACAACATGATCCTCGGCATTTCGATGATCGGCGTCGCAGAAGCCTTCGTTCTGGCCGAAAAGCTCGGCCTGTCGCATCAGGCCTTGTTCGACGTGGCCTCCACCTCGTCCGGCCAATGCTGGTCGCTGACGACCTATTGCCCCGTCCCCGGCCCGGTGCCGACCTCACCGGCAAACAACGATTACAAACCGGGATTTGCTGCCGCATTGATGCTCAAGGACCTGATGCTGTCACAGGAAGCAGCCAGTCATTCCGGTGCCAGAACCCCGCTCGGCGCACATGCCGCCGAGATTTACGCGGAATTCGACCGCTACGGCCACGGCACGGAGGACTTTTCAGCCATCATCCGCATGCTGCGGCAAACGCAGGCATTTTAACCTCAACAGAAAGGAGGGCGAATGCATCGCCCTCCCCCGAAATTCGATCGCCAGCAAATCGCTCAGCCCAGATCGATGCCGCAGAAATTCACTTCAAGCCCGAGCTCGGCCGCAAGTGCGGCCTTGGCAAGTGCGGCCCGATCCGCTTCCGCCGTCGAATTCGCGTAGACAACCTGGATATGATTGGCCTTGTGACGTGCCATCATCTGGTCGCGGGAAACACCCGTCAGCACCGCATGCATCATCGGCCACTGCTCGTTGGTGGACTTCCACCGGCGCTCGGTCTCTTCCTTCGGCAAGGACACGGCCTGGCCGCGGCCGATATCCATCTTCAGCCGGTTATCCTCGACGAAAATGCGCGACCACACGATCTCGCCGGGTTTTGCAATGCCACGCAAGGTCCCGCCGCCTGCGGGGAAGAACATCGGCGGCTGGCGCATACTGTCCGATCCGGCCCAGCCGCCTTCGTGATGGGCAGGCGGGGCCGCACCGGAAATCTCGAACACCCAGACAAACCCATCGACCGTACCGGTCGGGTCGACGCCGCCCCAGCGCAGATCATGCAGGGTGTTTTCCACCGGCTGACCGAGCGCCCGATGCAGCCGGTTGGTCATCAGCCCGTCGAGACCGGCGCACTCATCCACCTCGTTGAAATGCACGATCGCCTTGCCCTGCCGGATGACCTTGCCGTCCCGGCCTTTGACATCCGGACGCCCGTCATCGTTGAGAATGCCCTCCACCAGATCGGATGCCGGCAGCAGATCCTTGAGGCCCTGCTGATACTGGATGCCGATCGCCTCGCAGCCGAAATCCTCGGCAATGCGCACGGCCGCGATATACATCCGGCACTGGTCGATCACCTGATCCTCGGTCAGTTCCTGCTTCGGATCGGTCCCGAGATGGAACGTCATGCCCTTGGTGAGCAGGTCCTGATAGACGGCGCGGCCTTCCTCTACCGGAACCTGATTGGTGGCGAAATAAAGCGCCGACTGCGACAGGCGCTCCTTGAAGATGCCAAGCGGCATCAGGAGTTCATCCGGCACTATGGCATTATACATGCCCATGCAGCCCTCGTCGAAAATGCCGAGGATGACCTTGTTGGCGCGGAAATCTTGCGCGATCTCCTTCGCCAGATCCTTGAGATCCTGCGGCACGTTGCCGGCCTTGAACGGAGTCACATGGCTCGTGTCATGGTCAACCGTGCCTTCCGACAGCCATTGGGAAAGACCGCTACGGAAGAAATAATCGTCAAAGGTCTCGCTCCATAGCGAGGAATAGATAACACCCGCCTTGGTCAGCGAGCCGTTGAGATTGAGCAAGCCGACCAGACCCGGCCATTGGCCGGACCAGTTGGCGACCGTCAGGATCGGTCCCTTGTGGCTGGTGAGACCGGCAAGCACATGGTGCGAATATTGCCAGACGGATTCCGCCACGATCACCGGCACATTGGGATCTATCTTCGCAAACGCATCCATGCCTTCGCGCTGCGAGGCGAGAAAACCGTGGCCTTCTTCCGGCTTGTAGGCGTGAGCGCGCTTCACCGTATAGCCGAGGCTGGCAAGCACTTCTCCGAGTTTCTTCTCCATCGCATCCTGCGTCGCCCAGCATTGCTGGTTGGCGGACAGGCGAAGGTCGCCGCTGGCGAAAAGTGCAATTTCCTTGGTCATGTTCCTCATCCCTTAAATCAATGATCAGCGCCGGCCATCAGCTCGGCATAGGCAACAAAGTCCTCCTGCATGCGGCGGAAGACGTGATATTTGCGGTCGTGATAGGTGGCGATCTCGCCCCCACGCGGAGAAATTCGGCTGCCGGGGCCACTCATGGCACGCATGGCGGCAGGCAGGTCGGCATAATGGCCGCTCGCCACAGCGCCCAGCATGGCGCTGCCGACCAGAACCGGCTCGCGCTGGTCCGGCACCACGATCGCGCAGCCCGTCGCATCCGCATGCTCGCGTAGGAAAAGCCTGTTCTGGGCCAGACCGCCGCTGACGACCAGCGTATCGACGGTGACGCCATTGGCGCGCATCTCCGCGATGATATGGCGTGTGCCGTAAGCCAGCGCCTGCAGCGTCGCCAGATAATCGAGCGCCAGATCGTCCAGCCCGCGGTCAAGCGACAGGCCGGTAATCCCGCCCTTGCGCAACGGGTCCGCAAGCGGCGAACGGTTGCCGTGGAAATCCGGCTGCACATGCCGCGATTTCGTCAGTGTCGCCGTCTCGCCGTCTTCGGCCATCGCCTCGAGCCGGCGATCGAACAGGGCAAACACCGAAATGCCTTCCGCCTTCGCCATCTCCCGCGCTTCATGGATCGCCGCATGGCCATCGATCACCCGGTCGATCAGCGCGCCGGCAGCCGATTGTCCCGCCTCGTTAGCCCAGAGACCCGGCAGCAGGACGGAGAAATAAGGCCCCCAGACACCCGGCACGAAGGCCGGCTTTTCGCTGACGGTGATGTGGCAGGAAGACGTGCCGGCGATCAGCGCTAACCGGTCATCGAGCGCGCCGTCGCCAAGATCCACACCCATCGTGCCGAGCGCACCGGAATAGGCATCGATCAGGCTGGCGGCAACCGCCGTTCCCGGCGCAAGCCCGAGGTCTGCGGCTGCTGCATCCGAAAGCGATCCGACCTTGTTGCCGGGTGCGGCAAACCGGTTGCCGATCGCGCGAAAATTGTCGGCCGCAAGTTCGGCAATCCCGGCGCTTTCGAAATAGGCCTTGTCCCAGCCCTCGCCGGCCAAACCGTTCTGGCCGAGATAGGTCCACTTGCACACGGTGCTGCACAGCGAACGGATATCTTCACCTGTCGCCTTGTGGACCAGCCAGTCGGGCAGGTCGAAAAACGCATGCGCGCGGGCAAAACTCTGCGGCATCTCGCGTTTCAGCCAGCGCAGTTTCGGCGTCTCCATCTCGGGCGAGATGACACCGCCGACATAATCGAGAACCGGGCTTTTCAGCGCGTTGATCTGCTCTGCATCGCCGATCGCGCGGTGGTCCATCCACACGATGATGTTCCAGTCGTCATCACCGCCGGGGCTGACGGTCACCGGCTCGCCGTTGCCGTCCAGCACGACCAGCGAGCAGGTGGCGTCGAACCCGATGCCAGCGATATCGGAGGCGGCAAGCCCGGCATCCGCCATCGCCTTCTTCACGCAGGTGCATATCGCCGCCCAGATGTCGCGCGAGGATTGATTGACGAAATCCTGCTTCGGCTTTTCGGTCGCGATCGCCTGCGAATGCGCCGCGAGCAAAGTCCCTTGCGCATCAAAAATCCCGGCACGGGCGCTTCCGGTGCCGACGTCAATTCCGATGAATGAGGTCATGTCAGTTATCCGCAATGGCAGGACCAGAAAGCGCATGGCGCGCTCTGCAGTCCATCTCTTTGAAAAGAGTTCCTGAAAGATGTAAGGGGCGGCAATCACACCGCCCCTCATTTGTCTCAGAGCCGCTGGCCGCTCACCTTGTCGAACAGATGCGCCTTGCTCGGATCGACAGCCAATCCGATCTCGTCGCCGAAATGGATGCTCAGGCGTTCACGGAATAGGCAGGAGATCTGCTCGCCATGGCCGGCCACACGGGCAAAAATTTCCGAACCCGTCCCTTCGACGATCTCGACACGTCCCTGCACACCGCCGGCATTGTCGGCGCGGATATGTTCGGGGCGAATGCCGTAGACCAGCGATTTGCCGCCGAGCTTTGCCGGATCGGCGCCGGCCGGCAGCGGCAGGACGAGACCCTTGTCGCTACGGAACACGCCTTCTTCTATTTTGCCTTCGACGAAGTTCATCGCCGGCGAGCCGATGAAACCGGCGACGAACAGGTTTGCGGGACGATCGTAGAGATCGAGCGGCGCACCGACCTGCTCGATATTGCCTTCCTGCAGCACGACGATCTTGTCGGCCATGGTCATGGCTTCGATCTGGTCGTGGGTGACATAGATGATCGTCGTGCCGATCCGCTGGTGCAGCGCCTTGATCTCGGCGCGCATCTGCACACGGAGCTTGGCATCGAGGTTGGAAAGCGGCTCGTCGAACAGAAACACCTGCGGATCGCGCACCAGCGCACGGCCCATGGCGACACGCTGGCGCTGGCCGCCGGAAAGCTGGCGCGGATACCGGTCAAGCAGCTTGCCCAGCCCGAGAATGCCGGCGGCATTCTCGACCTTCCTGCGCGTCTCGTTGACATCGGCCTTCTTGAGCTTCAGCGCGAAGGCCATGTTTTCCGCCACCGTCATATGCGGATAAAGCGCGTAGTTCTGGAACACCATGGCGATGTCGCGGTCGCGCGCCGGAAGATGAGAAACCTCCCGCGGCCCGATGCGGATCGCGCCGCCGGTAACGTCTTCGAGACCCGCCACCATGCGCAAAAGCGTGGATTTGCCGCAGCCGGACGGGCCGACCAGCACGACGAACTCGCCGTCGGCAATATCGACGCTCAGGTCGCGAATGATCTCGACTGCTCCGTAGCGTTTCTGGATGTTCTGGATATTGACTGTTGCCATTTGAAAATCCTCCCGATTTTCGGGTCGTTATCTATTGCTCTCAGCCGCCCTTGACCGCACCGGCGGTCAGGCCCGCGACGATCTGCTTCTGGGCAAACATGGTCAGCACCAGAACCGGCAGGGTGACGATCAGGGCGGCAGCGGCCAGCGGCCCCCAGCTGACCTGCTCGAAGGAGAGCATGTTGTAGACGGCCACCGGCAGGGTTCGCGTTTCGCGGCTGGCGAGCACGATGCCGAAGACAAAGTTGTTCCAGGAGAAGATCACCGCCAGGATGAAGGCGACGACGATGCCGGGCTTGGCAATCGGCAGCGCCACCAGGCGAAACACCTGCCAGGATGTCGCACCATCGATGCTTGCAGCCTCCTCGAGCTCCTTGGGGGTCGTCTCGAAATACCCGATCATGATCCACACGACGATCGGCACGGTGACGACCAGATGGATGATGATCTGCGGCCACAAGGTTCCAAGCAGGTTCATCCATTGGAACAGCAGGAAGAGCGGGATCAGGAATGACAGGCCGGGCGTCATGCGGGCGATCATGATCACCATCGCCGCCTTTTCAGCCTTCAGCCGCGCGATCCCGTAACCGGCGGGAACGCCGATCACGAGGGCAAGAATGGTTGCAGCGCCGGTCACAAGGATCGAGTTCCAGAAATAGAGGAGGAAATTGTTCTCCTCGAACACTTTCGCATAGTTGGACCAGGCGATGTTTTCCGGGATCAGGATCGGCGGATAGGCGCCGTTGTCGATCTCATACTTGAGCGACAGCGAGATCATCCAGACGAAGAACAGGATGACCGGCGAAATCATCACCAGGGCCACGAAGAACAGGCCGAGACGGTTCCACATCCTATGTGTCATTTTGGGGATCATCAGCGTTCCTCCATGTCCGACCAGTTGGTGCGCGCACGAACCATCATCAGAACGAAGGAGAGCGCGATGATGACGAAGAAGAAGACAACCGCCATGGCCGAGCCGTAACCGATGTCATAGTAGGAGAAGGCGGTGTTGTAGAGATAGATGTTGATCGTCTCCGAAGCCGTACCCGGCCCGCCCTGCGTCATCGCATAGATGATGTCAAAGCTTTTGACCGCATCGATACTACGGATAATGACACCAATCATCAGGAAGGGCGCGATCATCGGCAGCGTCAGGTAGCGGAACTTCTGCCAGGCATTGGCGCCGTCGATCTCGGCGCTCTCATAGGGTTCGCGCGGAACGGCAGCCAGACCGCCGAGAACGATCAGCATGATCAGCGGCGTCCATTGCCAGGTCTCCACCAGAACCAGTGCCGGAATGACGGTCGACTGGTTGTAGATCCATTCCTGCGCGCCGATGCCGACCAGCGACAGAAGATAGTTGAGCACACCGAGCTGCGGGTGGAACATCATCGTCCAGACAAGCGCGATAGCCACCGGCGTCGCCATCATCGGCATGACGAAGACCCCGCGCAGGAAGCCGCGCAACGGGAATTCACCGTCGAAGATCAGGGCTGCGAGCGTTCCGAGGATCAGCGGCGCGATAACCGACAGCGCCGTATAGACCAACGTATGCCACATGGATTCCCAGAACCGCATGTCGCCGGCAAGCCGGATGTAGTTGTCCAGGCCTGCAAATGTCTGCTCCTGCCCGAGCGTCCATGAATTGACGCTCATCCAGAGGGTAAACACCCAGGGGAAAACGATGACCGCGCCGATGACCACCAGGGCGGGCACCACAAAGGGCCAGTAGTTGGGAGCAAGCCTTTGCGGCTTGCCCCCCTTTGCGGCCAGATCCCTGGCCGCGGTGGGTTCTATGGTCACGGACGCCATTATCCCTCGCTTCGGGCAAGCACCGGCTCGAATTGAGCGGTTGCCGATTCCAGTTCCTTCGCGGGATCGGCACCGCCGATCATGTTGGTGAGGCCCACCCCGTAAATGTCGCGGAATTCCGTGACCGGGATGATGACCGGGAGCGCGAGCTGCGAGATCTTGCCGGAGGCAACGACCGCATCCACCCATGCTGCCGGCATCTTCACGCCTTCACGTACCTTTGCGTCCTCGAGGATCGACTGACGGAACGGCACGCCGGCACCGGCCTGCAACAGGCGGGCACCCATTTCATGGGAAATCGCCCACTGGCAGAAGAGGTAGGCGGCTTCCTTGTTCTTGCTGGCAGCGGTCACACCGATACCGTCACCGGTCGTCGCTGCAGCCTGAGCCTTCGGGCCTGCCGGCATCACGCCGTAACCGACCTTGCCGACGACACGCGACTTCTGCGGATCTTCGATCGGCGGTGCGAAACCGACGCCATCGAACCACATGCCGATCTTGCCCTGCAGGAATGCAGACTGTGCTTCGGCCCAGTTGAAGCCCGAAACACCGACCGGCGCCGACTTGGACATCAGCCGCTGATAGAGCTTGGCCGCCTCGACAGCACCTTCCGATGTCGTATTGAGCTTGCCGCTGGCATCAATCGGAGTTGCACCGTAACCCAGCATGAACGAGGTCCAGACCGGCGTATTGGCATTCTTCAGGCCGCGGGCAACAAAACCGTAGGTGCCTTCGGACTTGTCGGTCAGCGCTTCGGCAGCGGTCACCATTTCATCAAAGGTCGTCGGATATTTCAGGCCCTTCTTTTCGAAGAGTTCCTTGTTCCAGTAGACGATCCAGTAATCCACCGAGAATGGCAGCGTGCGCAGCTTGCCATCGGCATCCTTGGCGAATTTCAGCGCAGCTTCGGCGAAATCGCCCTCGACCAGCGACGGATCGGTGAGCGACGGGTCCTTGAAGTAACCGGAAAGGTCAGCCAGCCAGCCGCCCTTTTCGAACTGCCGCTTCTGCACGTGATAGCTCAGGTGCACGACGTCGAAGCTCGGGCGACCGGAAGACAGTTCGATCGTCGTCTTCTGGCGCTGCTGCTGTTCAGGCGTCGCCTCGGCATTGACCTTGATACCGGTCAGGGCCTCGAACTCGCTGATATATTTCAGGATGGTCTCGCCGCGCGGGCTCTTGACCAGGTTCACTTCCAGCGTGGTGCCGGCAAAGCGCTTCCAGTCGACGGCGGCGGATGCCGGCCGCGATCCGATCAGCCCGGCGGCGCCAAGGGCTGCCGATCCCGCCAGAAAACTCCGGCGTGTCGGTGTAAAGAACGAAGATGTCATATATTCCTCCTCCAGGTTTCGCCGGGGTCTCCTCACCCCGGCTTCGCGTGTATTTAAAGTCTCAAGGCACGATCCCTTGCATGGCCGATATGCTTGACGAGCGCCTCGACGGCACCGTCGGCAGAACGACACTTGATTGCTTCGAGCACGGCCATATGCTCGCCCATGACGGGTGCGACACGGCCGTTGATACGGAAACGTTCCTGATTGATCAGGCGCATCTTGATCGAGTTGACCCGATAGACGTTCCAGATGATGGCATTGTCGAGTGCAGCGACGAAGGCATCATGCATGCCCCAGTCGACAGCCTGCGCATGAGCATCGAGTTCGGGCGTTTCATTGCCCGCAGCGATGGCATCCGAGATTTCCCGGTGTTGCCGGATAAGTTTTTCCACCGCGTCATCCGAAGCCGTCTGGACGAACAGCGCAACCGCTTCCTTCTCGAGGAAAAGACGCAGCTGAAAGGCTTCGCGGATCAGGTTCAGGTCGATATGGGCAATCTGCAGACCGCGCTGGGGCACGGTCTTGATCAGCCCCTCTGCCTCCAGCCGCGGTATAAGTTCGCGGATGGCGCCGAGTGTCAGCCCGGTCAGCTCGACCAGATGACGTTGGGAAACGAACTGCCCCGGGCGCACGTCGCGCGCCAGAAGGTGCCGGGTAAAGCTCTCATAAGCCTTTTCCCTGAGCGTCGGCTCTTCCGTCTGCTGGTCGTGGCGCTGGTCTATCATCGTCCTGTTCCTGGCATTTGCCCATACGGCCTCAGGCCGCTTTCGTCCGGAACAGGCCGTCGAAGACAAGGCCGAGCTGCTTCTGTCCGTCCTTCGATATAGAAAGCAGCGGAGCGCGAACCGCAAGCCAGTTTTCGTCACCAAGCTGACGCGCCACCATGGCCTTCACCGCCGGCGTGACCGGGTATTTCAAAAGCTCGGCAACGAAATCCACCACGCGGACATCGTCGCGACCTTCATTGGCCATCGCGCCGACCTCTTGCGGGGCGAAATTCGCCATGCCGGAGATTGCACCCTGCCCACCCAAGCGGACACCCTCTGCCAGATGACGCTCGTCGCCGATCAGGATGATCAGGTCCGAATGCGCCTTGAGCAGTTCCTGCGTGTAAGGCCAGTCGCCGGAAGAATCCTTGACGCCCGTCACGATGCCCGGGAAAGCCTGCTTCAATCGGCCGACAAGCGAAACGCTGAGCGGCACCATTGTGACAGACGGAATGTTGTAGACGATGATATCGCGCGCCAGCTTGCCGAGATCCTTGAAGACTTTGGCATACCAGCCGAAAAGCCCGTCATCGCTGACATTCTTGAAGTAGGACGGCGGCGCCAGAAGGATGTTGCGAACGCCTCGCGAGAGCGCCTGCGACGATTGAAGCGCCGCGTCTTCGGCAGCATCCACCAGAACGCCGACAACGATCTGCTCGGGCGCGATACCCGCATCGATAAAGGCCGCAAGCACGCGTTCGCGCTCCTGCGTGCCGATCGACGAACCTTCGCCGGTCGTGCCGAACAGCGTGCAGCTTGCACAGCCGGCATCGAGGCTGCGCTTGGCCTGCGCGATCATGATGTCGATAAGTATCTCGCCGTCCTCACCAAACGGCGTAGTCAAAGCGACGGAAAGTCCGAAGCGTGTCATTAGTCATCCTCCACTGATTTCTCAACGCTAACGCACTAACATGTCAGTCGTCAATGGAGAATTTTTAACCAGTCAAAACCCGGTTTCGCGGGTGAGATCGCGTGAAGGAAAAGCACGGAAGGATCGGTCGCGATCCGGCATTCAGGAAAAGCCGAAAGGAGGCTGGCGTACCAGCAGAAAACCGGCACGCCATCCAACAAACTTAGAAACCTTCAAGCACGACCTTGCCTCTGGTCTTTCCGCTTTCGATTGCCGCATGCGCCTTCTTCAGATTGGCGGCATTGATCGGTGAAAGCGTCTCGGTCACCGTCGTGCGGATCTTGCCCTCATCGACCAGTTGCGAGACTTCGTTGAGCAGCTTGCCCTGTTCGGCAATGTCGGCGGTCTCGAAAATCGAGCGGGTAAACATCAGCTCCCAGTGAATGGAAACGGCCTTGCGCTTGAAGCCGAGCACATCGAGGCTTTCGGGATCGTCGATCAACCCGAACCGCCCCTGCGGCGCGATCAGCTCGATCACCTCCTTCAGGTGCCGATGGGTTTCTGTCGTGGAAAACACGAAGGCGGGCGCACCGATCCCAAGCGCTTCGACCTGCTCTGCGATCGGCTTCGAATGGTCGATCACATGATGAGCGCCGAGCGCCTTCACCCATTCCTGTGTTTCCGGCCGCGATGCGGTGGCGATCACCGTCACATCGCTCAGCGCCCGTACGAGCTGGATGGCGATCGAGCCGACACCGCCGGCACCGCCGATGATGACGATCGCATTGGCCGCACCCGGCACCGGCTTGCCGATATCCAGCCGGTCGAACAGCATTTCCCAGGCCGTGATCGCCGTCAGCGGAAGGGCCGCGGCCTCGGCATTGGAAAGGGTCTTCGGCTTCCGCCCCACGATGCGCTCATCGACCAGATGAAACTGGCTGTTGGCCCCGGGGCGGATCAGCGAACCGGCATAAAACACCTCGTCGCCGATCTTGAAATTCGTCGCATCGGGTCCGGCCTCCACCACCTTGCCGACCGCATCCCAACCGAGAATTTTCCACTCACCCGCTTCCGGAGAAACGCCTTTGCGAACCTTAGTATCGACCGGATTGACGGAAATCGCTTCGACCTCGACGAGAATATCCCGGCCCTTCGGCACCGGCCGGGGAAGCTCGATGTCCTTTAACGCCTCGTCGCGCTCGATTGCGCCCGCTTCTCTGTAACCGATGGCCTTCATGATCTGCTCCTTTTGATGACGAATGCGGTGTCGATTGATGTGTCACCAAAATGGGCTATATTCAAAAGCGTGCAATACGCACAAAAAAAGCACGTAGTATCAAAAAGGATACTGTTATGGCCAAGGCTCGCCACTCCCGTTTCGATTGCTCTCCCGGCTGCTCGGTGGAAGCGGCAATTGGTCTCATCGATGGCAAGTGGAAGTCCGTCGTGCTGTACCATCTTCTGTCGGGAACCCTGCGCTTCAACGAAATCCGCAGGCATATCGTCAATGTAACCCCGCGCATGCTGACAAACCAGTTGCGCGAGTTGGAAGACGATGGCCTGATCGAGCGCAAGGTCTATGCCCAGGTGCCCCCGAAGGTGGAATACAGCCTGTCCGAACTCGGCCGCAGCATGGAACCGATCCTGCTTGCGCTAAAGCTCTGGGGCGACGCCAATATCGGCCTCTATGGCAAGCCGCGCGGCATGGAGCCGCGCGAGCCCAAGACGGACGATATCGCCGCATAACCCCTGACACGCATCAGCCAGGATCGATGCTCATCAATCTGATCTGTTCGGCCTCGTCGAAACGGAGCAAGCCGCCATTCCGGTTGCGCTTCACCCGTTCGACATGCGCACGCGGGCTGACCCCGAAGACACGCTTGAACATGCGTGAGAAATAATAGGGATCGCCGTAACCGACGTCCGCCGCCGCATTGGCAACCGGCATCCCCGCCTCCAGCAGATGCATGGCGCGCTCCATGCGCTTCTGCTCCTGGTATTTGCGCGGCGTGTGGCCTACCCGCTTCTTGAACTCGCGCAGAAAATAGTCAGCATTGAAGGGCGAGGCATCGACTGCCTGTTCCGCGATATCCGGATCGAGAGGATTGGCCGAGATCATCGCCGCAGCCTTCATTACCGCCAGATCAAGGGCGTCGGTTCCTTCGGTCTGATATGTCGCACTGTCGTTCCAGCCGATGAACGCGTCCTCGATATAGGCGATCAGCAGATACATGAAGAGATGATGCTGGCTGAGCGTCAGGGAAGAAGGCGGCGCCGTCTGGCGATATTGTCGCACCAGCGGCTCCAGTAGCGGCCACTTCTTAAGCCGGACATGAGGTCGCAGTTGCATCTGCGCAATCAGGTCATGCTTGCCGTAGATGTCCAAGGAGAAATGCTGGGCAATTCCCCTATAGATTGTCGTTCCGCGGTTCCAGCCGCGAAAGCGCTGCCCACGCCGGATAAGCATTGCGTCACCAGGCTCCATCACCCGGCGTTCCCCCTCGATGACATAGTGGCCGCAGCCTTCCAGGCAGATGACGAAATCTTCGACGGGGTTTGTCTTGTCAATGCGCCACGTCTTGGAATGCTCCATCTTGATCGTCGCTCGAGTGAGTTTCAACGACAGCGCAGAGGGCGCGATGCTGGAGAGAATTCCACCTTCGATTTCGTCCATCTTTTTTTCCGTGTTTGTTCATTCATTCTCGACTGAAAATGAAATTATGTCACGCTAAATACTGGAGGGGGAACAGAATTGATGAATGTTCAGTCTTTCAGCTAAGCCACTGACGCATAACAGCCTTGCACCTATTGGCTGGAGGAGGAATTTGATTTGCACAAAAATGTATTTCTCATAACCGGGTGTGATTTGCCCGTTGGAGGCGCCTCATGAGGTCTCAGCGCTTCCTGGGATATGCCTATCTGACCCCATATTTGATTGGCCTCGTCATATTCACGGCCATCCCTTTTTTGACTTCGCTTTATCTGAGCTTCACCAGCTACGACCTGATGAGCAGCCCGCAATGGACCGGGCTGTCGAACTATGAGCGCCTTTTCACCCGCGACCGGACTTTCGACAAGTCGCTGACTGTCACGCTTATTTACGTATTTTCCACCGTGCCGCTGAAGCTTGCCTTCGCGCTCTTCATCGCCGCCATACTCAACTACAAGCTTAAATTCATTAATTTCTTCCGGACGGCTTTTTATGTCCCGTCCATCCTCGGCGGATCGATCGCCATCGCCGTTCTGTGGCGTTACCTCTTCTCGGCCGAAGGCCTCGTCAACATGGCGATCGGCGCTGTCGGCTTTGCGCCGGTAGACTGGTTCGGCGATCCGACAAATGCACTTTTCACCATCACGCTTCTGCGCTGCTGGCAGTTCGGTTCGGCCATGGTGATCTTCCTTGCCGCCCTCCAGTCGATCGACAAGTCGCTTTATGAAGCGGCCTCGATAGATGGCGCCGGCAAGGTCACGACCTTCTTCTTCGTAACACTGCCGCTGCTGACACCGGTCATTTTCTTCAACCTCGTCATGCAGATGGTCCAGGCATTCCAGGAGTTCAACGGCCCTTACATCATCACGCAAGGCGGCCCGCTGAAATCCACCTATCTCCTGCCCCTCTACATCTACGAGGAGGCCTTCAAGAAGTTCAACATGGGCTACGCCTCGGCGATCGCCTGGGTGCTCTTCGCCATCATCATGATCCTCACCATCGTGGCCTTCTGGTCCTCGAAGAAGTGGGTCTACTACGCCGGCGACAAGAGGAGCTGAGCCATGGCCGATATTACTATGCCCAAAACTGCGGCCCGCATCTCGGATGAAGCAGCAGCAGCAAAACGCGCCCGCATGGACCTGATCTCTGCGGTCGTCCGTTACTCGCTGCTCTTCGGTGTCGGCTTCCTGATGCTCTACCCGCTGATCTGGCTGGTCGGTGCAAGCTTCAAGACCAATTCGGAGATCTTTGCCGGCGCCGGTTTCCTGCCGGAAAGCCCGACAGTCGAAGGTTATGTCCAAGGCTGGCAGACCTCGACGCCCTATACATTCGGCCGGTTCTTCTGGAATTCGTTCCTGATCATCCTGCCAAAGGTCATCGGCACGGCCATCTCCTGCACGATGGTGGCCTACGCCTTTGCCCGCTTCGAGTTCCCGCTGAAGAAGATCCTGTTCGGATCGGTCATCGCCGTCCTGCTTCTGCCGAACGTCGTCACCCGCATTCCGCAATACATCCTCTTCAGGGATCTCGGCTGGCTGGATAGCTTCCTGCCGCTCTGGGTACCGTCCGCACTCGCCGGTGATGCCTTCTTCGTCTTCATGCTGGTGCAGTTCCTGCGCTCGCTGCCGACGGACATGGAGGAAGCCGCCCGTGTCGATGGCGCAAACAGCCTGCAGACGCTGATCTTCATCGTCGTTCCCATGCTCGGGCCCGCGCTGGTCTCGGTCTGCCTGTTCCAGTTCATGTGGACGATGAACGACTTCCTCGGACCGCTGATCTACATCTCGTCCGTCGACAAATATCCGGTGAGCCTCGCGCTCAAACTCTCAATCGATACAACCGAAGCCTTCGAATGGAACCGCATCCTGGCGATGTCGGTACTCACCATCACCCCGGCGCTTGTCGTGTTCTTCGCGGCGCAACGGTACTTCATCGAAGGAATCTCTGCGGGAGGCAGAAAGGGCTGACATGGCACAGGTACAACTGAAAAACCTCGAGAAAGTCTACAACAAGACCAACAAGGTCGTTCACGGCATCGATCTCGATATCAAGGACGGCGAGTTCATGGTCCTGGTCGGCCCGTCAGGCTGCGCCAAATCGACGACACTGCGCATGGTCGCCGGCCTCGAAGACATTACTGCTGGTGACGTCATCATCGGCGGAGAGCGCGTCAATGATCTCTCGCCAAGCAAACGGCAGATCGCCATGGTGTTCCAGAACTATGCGCTCTATCCGCATATGAAGGTGCGCGGCAATCTCTCCTTCGGCCTGCGCATCGCCGGTCGTCCGAAGGCGGAAATCGCCGCCGCAGTCGATAAGGTCGCGGAAATCCTTGAAATCGAACCGTTGCTCGATCGCCTGCCGAAACAGCTTTCGGGCGGCCAGGCCCAGCGCGTCGCGCTCGGCCGCGCATTGATCAAGAACCCCGGCGTCTTCCTCTTCGACGAACCGTTGTCGAACCTCGACGCCAAGCTGCGCGCCTCTATGCGCGTCCGCATTACCGACCTGCACCGCCAACTGAAGGCGGAAGGCAGCTCGCCGACCGTCATCTACGTCACCCACGACCAGACGGAGGCAATGACCATGGGCGACCGCATCTGCGTCATGCAGGCCGGTCACATCATGCAGGTCGCCACCCCGAAGGAACTCTATAACGCTCCGGCCAATCTTTTCGTCGCAGGCTTCATCGGTACGCCGGAAATGAACCTCGTCGAAGGTGCGATGGAAGGCGGAGAGTTCATCATGGGCAGCCAGCGCCTGGCGCTCGGCAGCGATCTCGCAGGCCGGCTTTCCAGTCAGCCCGGCAACGCCGTTCTCGGCATCCGCCCGCAGCAGTTCTCACTGGTCTCGGAAGGACCGGCGCTGCAGGCAAAACTCGTGAATGCCGAGTTCATGGGCCACGAAGTCTACATGCATGCGGATTGCGAAGGCCGCAGGCTGGTGAGCGTGGTGGGTGCTGCAGAATTCGAGGCAAGGGGACAATCCGACGTGATCCGCCTGCGCCCCGACCCGAAGACATTGCACGTTTTCGACAAGTCAGATGGCCGCAACGTTTCGCTGCATGGAGGCAGCATTGCGGCGTAACAATTTAAAGCCAATTTGAGGAGGCACACATGAAAAGCATACTGAAATCATCCGTCTTTCTTGCAGGAGCAGCCCTTGCGGTCATCGCAATGGCACCTTCGGCGAGTGCTGCGGAACTGCGCATGTCGTGGTGGGGTGGTGAAAGCCGCCACGTCGCAACGCAGAAGGCGATTGCCGCCTGCGGCGCTAAATATGGACACACCGTGAAGGGCGAGTTCACCGGTTTCGACGGTTATCTGGAAAAGCTGACGACCCAGATGGCAGGCAAGACGGAAGCCGACATCATCCAGGTCAATTGGCCGTGGCTGCCGCTGTTCTCCAAGGACGGCAAGGGCTTTGCCGATCTGCGCACTCTGAAGGGTCTCGACCTTTCGAACTGGACCGAAGCCGATCTGGCGTCGGGTTCCACGAACGGTGTGCTGCAGGGCCTTTCGGTCTCCACCAGCGGCCGCGTCTTCTTCTTCAACACGACGACGCTCGAGAAAGCCGGCGTAGCCGTTCCGACCACCTGGGACGAATTCTTCGCCATGACCAAGACGGTCAAGGAAAAGCTCGGTCCGGATTACTACACCTTCAACGCGGTCAAGGAGACGGCGCATCTTCTGATGACACTGGCCGTAACCCAGGCCACCGGCAAGGGCATGGTTGATCCGAAGACCAACCGTGTAGCCTGGACACCTGAAGAACTGGCAGCCGGCATCGACTTCCTCGGCAAGCTGGTAGAAACCGGCGCGATCCGCTCGCAGAAGCAAGAAGCAGCCGATGGTAACGTCAACCTCTTCGAAAAGCCGGCTTGGTCGGAAGGCAAGATCGCAGGTTCCTACGAATGGGATTCGACCTATTCGAAATATGCCGATCCGCTGAAAGACGGCCAGGTCCTGAAGCCGGTACCGATGCTGAAGATGACCAATGGCAAGAGCGAAGGCGTCTTCCGCAAGCCGTCGATGGTCTTCTCCATCTCGAAGAACTCGAAGAACCCGGAAGCAGCAGCACAGATCACCAATTGCTTGCTGAATGAACCGGAAGGCATCGACATTCTCGGCACGTCGCGTGGCATTCCGGCCTCCAAGGCCGCCATGGCAAGACTGACCAATGCCGGCGAACCGGAAGTCCGCGCCGCCAACGCAATCGTCATGGCCTCCGAAGGCCCGACGATTTCGCCCTTCGACGAAAACCCGGTCATCCGCGGCATCATCATCGATACGCTCGAAGAATATGCCTACGAGCAAATCGACTCCAAGGACGCCGCCGAGCAGATCATCGATGGCGTGAACGACGCCCTGAAGAAGTTCGACTAAGCGCGAACGGAACTCTCCACCCGGCCTGATCGCAGGCCGGGTGGTGCATAAATCAAGAGAGAAACGATGAACAAAGCCATTTCAGTTGCGATCTCCGCACGGATCGCGGCCATAAGGCTGGCTGTGCCTGGCGCACGTCATGCCCTGCCGCAGCCGTTAGCCTGGCGCTTGTTGCGCAATGGGGAAAGCGACCCCGTACAGCAGGGAACGGCAACTACCGTGGTGACCCTCCTTGATGCCCTTTATCCCGCCACGGATTACCGTTTCGAGGCGGAAGGCTTCGAACCTCTTTCATTCCGGACCCGCGATTGCGCAGGCCTTGTCCGGGCAGCCGATTACGGGCTTGTTCAGAATACCGATCTGTCCGACCTTGCCGCAGCGCGCACCAATGCCGAAGCCCTCGCAAAGGCCTTAGCGGACACCCCCCTGGGCGGCACGCTCTATATTGCCCCCGGCACATGGACAGCCTTCCCCTTAAAGCTGCGAAGCGACCTGACCCTGCATCTCGCGGAAGGTGCGGTACTCCGCGCCCCGAGCGCCCGCGAAGGCTGGCCGATCCTCCCGGCACGCGCTGACGACGGCCGCATGCTGGGCAGCTGGGAAGGACTTCCCGATGCCTGCTTTGCAGCCCCGGTACATGCCATCGGTGCGGAACGTCTGACGATCGAAGGCAAAGGCGTCCTCGACGGCTCCGGCAACGCCGGCGACTGGTGGACATGGCCGAAGGAAACCCGCGACGGCGCACGCCGTCCGCGCGGCCTTCACCTGGTCGACTGCAAGCAAACCCTTCTTCTCGGCTTCACCATTCGCAATGCTCCCTCATGGACCGTCCACCCGCAGGGCTGTGACGGACTGGCGGCGGTCGCACTGCACATCCAGGCACCCCATGACAGCCCCAATACCGACGGTTTCGATCCCGAAGGCTGCCGCAATGTGACGGTCGAAGGCGTACGCTTTTCCGTCGGCGACGATTGCATCGCCATCAAGGCCGGCAAGCGCGGTAACAACGGCGAGGCGGACCACCTGAGCGAAACCCGCGGCGTCGAAATCCGTCATTGCCTGATGGAACGCGGCCATGGCGGCGTGGTCATCGGCTCGGAAATGTCCGGCGGCGTTCACGATGTAACCGTCGAGGATTGCGACATGGTCGGCACCGACCGCGGCCTGCGGATCAAGACCCGCCGCGGTCGTGGCGGCGGTATCAGCAATATCATCATGCGTCGGGTGAAGATGGACGGCGTGCTGGTGACGCTTTCGGCCAACGTTCATTATTTCTGCGATGCCGATGGCCATGACGACTGGGTTCAGTCACGTGAGCCCGCACCGGTCGTCGAAGGAACGCCCTATGTCGACGGCATTTTGGTCGAGGACGTCGATGTCTATGGCCTGGCGCTTGCCGCAGGCGTCTTCCTCGGACTGCCGGAAATGCCGGTCCGCAACATCCGCATCCGCGGCTTGCGCATCCATTCCACCGACCCGGCCGCAATAGCGGCACCTCCCATCATGGCCGATGGCGTGCGGGCCATGTGTCACGAACAGATCCTCTGCGAACACGCCGAAATCGACATCGATGACGCGAGCCTGCTCTCCCCCGACCCGATCTCCCTCCCGAACCTACTGGCACCCCGATGAAACCCACCGACTATTTCGACCAATTCTGCACCCGCTACCAGGCCTACAAGAACGGCAACTGGTGCTATGAGGACGGCTGCATCTATCGCGGCCTTGAACTGCTCTTTGAGGCGACCGGCGAGCAACGCTGGCTCGACCATATCCTGCGGCTGATCGATCCCCAGGTCGGCCCGGACGGAAGCCTTGCCGGCTATACTCAGGAAGAGTTCAATATCGACAACGTCCTGCCGGGACGGGCGCTGATCTTCCTCGACCGGCAAACCGGCGATCCCCGCTACATGGCGGCAGCACGCCGCCTGATCGCACAGCTGGATGCGCATCCGCGCATTCCAGCCGGCAACTACTGGCACAAGAAGCGCTATCCCTCCCAGGTCTGGCTGGACGGGCTCTATATGGGCCTGCCCTTCCAGGTCGAATATGCGCTTAAAGTCGGTGAGACGCCGCGGATCACCGATGCCCTGCAGCAATTGGCAACCGCGCTTGCGCTGACCCAGGTCGGCAACGGACTTTATGTCCACGGCTATGACGACAGCCACGCCGAAAAATGGGCTGATCAACTCACCGGCAAATCCCCGGCTGTCTGGTCGCGCGCCGTCGGATGGCTGATCATGGCGCTGGTCGATATCCTCGCGGTTCTTCCCGCGGATCAGGCAACAGCAACGCTGAGAAAACAGACACGCGCGGTTCTTCTGGCACTTGCCGAAAGACAGCAGCCATCCGGCCTCTGGCCGCAGGTGCTGGATGCTCCGGATCTTGCCGGCAATTACGACGAGACCTCTGCCTCGGCCATGTTCGCCTATGCCCTGCTGCGGGCCGAGCGCCTGGATCTGACATCCCCGGAAGAAGCGTCGAAAATCCGCGCCTCCGGCCAGAAGGCGGCAGACGCTTTGGTCGACACGCGGCTTGTCGAAGAAAACGGCGAAGCCAGCCTTGTCGGCATCTGCCAGGTGGCAGGCCTTGGCCCGTTCAATGGCCGCTATCGCGACGGCTCCCCGGCCTATTATCTGGTCGAGGAAGTCGTGGCCGATGACGCCAAGGGGGTAGGCCCCTTCATGATGGCCTATGCGGAAGCCACTCTGGCGATCAGGGCAAAGGCTGCCTGACCATTAATCGGAACAACCTGGCGGCATGCTCGTGCCGCCAGTTCGCTTAGAGATCAAGCAGCCCAGCTGCGCTCCAGAACCGAAATCCAGTTCTCATGACCGATCTTCTTCAGCTCGGCATCGTTGAAACCATGCTTGCGCAGAGCCTCGACCAACAGGGGCAGCCCGGCCGCATCCTTCATTTCCGCCGGAATGGTCGTGCCGTCGAAATCAGAACCGAGCGCCACATGCTCGATGCCGATCCGCTCCGCGATATAGGCAACATGGCGCACCAGAAGATCAATGCTGGTATTCGGGTCCTTCACCCCGTCGTCACGCAGGAACAGCACACCGAAATTGATGCCGGCAAGCCCGCCCGTATCGCGGATTGCGTCGAGCTGGCGGTCGGTGAGATTGCGGCTGTGGTTGCAAAGCGCATGCACGTTGGAATGCGAGGCGACCAGCGGCGCCTTGGAAAGCTTGGCGATCTCCCAGAAACCTGCCTCGTTCATATGCGACAGGTCGATCATGATCTTCAGCTCGTTGCAGGCACGGATCAGGTCGCGACCGGCATCCGTCAGGCCCGGACCGATATCCGGCGATGACGGGTAGCGGAACGGCACACCGTAAGCAAAGACATTCGGCCGGCTCCAGACCGGGCCGAGCGTGCGCAGGCCCGCCTGATGCAGCACGTGAAGTGCATCCAGATCGGCGGCGACCGCTTCCGCTCCCTCGATATGAAAGACCGCGGCAAAACTGCCGGTTTCGATCGACCGGCGAATATCGTCGGCCGTGCGGCATACGGTCACTGCGCCCTGCGAGCGGGCTTCGATATCGAAAAGAAGCCGCGCCATCGCCAGCGTCTCATTCAGCGCATCGGGCTGCAAAGGTGTTGGATAATCCCCGTTCGCGTCCTTCGTCATGCTTGGCGAGGGCACGTAAATAGCGCATAGACCGCCGGCCAGGCCGCCGGCCCTGGCGCGAGGCAGGTCGATATGTCCTGTTTCTTCGCCTTCAATAAAACGCTTTACCGGGTCGTTGCCGCCACCACGTCGCAAGCGGAGAAGCACGTCGTTGTGGCCATCGAAAATCGGGAGAGGATTGTTCAACATTTTCAAAATCGTCCTGCCGGAACCTATCAGTTGTGGCTATCCGTAAGTAGGTGGGGCCGCGGTCGCAAATGCAAACCGCGCATAACCTATTCGAAAAATGGAATTGGTCGGCCCGTAAACGCACTGTTAAGACGCGCGACAAATTGCGGCAAAATCTTGCTGACCCTTCAAATTGTGGGGGTTCAGTTGTTCAATGGGGAATATAGCAATGGTATCCAGACGTAACTTCCTGATCGGCGGCGCAGCACTGCCCTTCCTGTCCTACATCAACCTGGCCGACACCGTTTTCGCGGCCACGCCGAAGGACATCTTGGTTGTTGCCCAGCAGCTCGACAACATGACCAGCCTTGACCCGCATGAGGGTTTTGAGGCCGTCGGTGGCGAGATGATCAGCAACATGTACGAAAAGCTGGTTCGCGCCAACAGCGACAACCCCAATGAAGTCCTCCCGGTCATCGCCGCTTCCTGGGAAGCCGATGCCGACAACAAGGTCTTCACCTTCAAGCTCGGCAACTCCACCTTCGCCTCAGGCGCAGCCGTTACCGCGGACGACGTTGCGTTCTCGCTGCAGCGCGCCATCAAGATGAACAAGAGCCCGGCCTTCATCATCAACCAGTTCGGCTTCACGGCAGAAAATGTCGAAGCCATGATCGTTGCCAAGGACGAAAAGACCGTCACGCTGACGACCGAAAAGCCGACCGCAATCTCCTTCCTGCTGTTCTGCCTCTCGGCAAACATCGGCGCCATCGTCGAGAAGAAGACGGTTCTCGAAAACGAAGTGAACGGCGACCTCGGCAATGCCTGGCTGCAGAAGAACAGCGCCGGCTCCGGTTCGTTCAAGCTTCAGTCCTGGAAGGCTTCCGAAAGCATCGCGCTGACGCTCAACGAGCATGGCCCCTACAAGGGCAACCTCAAGCGCGTCATCATCCGCCACGTCGTCGATCCGTCCTCGCAGATGCTCATGCTGCAGAAGGGTGACGTCGATATCGCACGCGACCTGACCTCCGAGCAGCTGAAGGTTCTGCAGTCCGACGAGAACGTCGTTCTGGTGCGCAAGCAGATCGCATCCCTGATGCTGATCTCGATGAACCAGACAAACCCGAACCTTGCCAAGCCGCAGGTCTGGGAAGCCGTCAAGTGGGCGCTCGACTACGAAGGCATCCAGAAGAACATCATCCCGCTGACGCACGCCGTTCACCAGAGCATGGAACCGGCAGGCTTCCCGGGCACGGTCATGGATACGCCGTTCCAGAAGGATGTCGCCAAGGCCAAGGCGCTGATGGCGGAAGCCGGTCTCGCAGACGGTTTCGACATCACCCTTGATCACTACTCGGCACAGCCGGCTCCGGATATCGCCCAGGCGATCCAGTCGAACCTTGCTGAAATCGGCATCCGCGTAAAACTGCAGTCGGCCGAAAACCGTCAGGTTCTCACCAAGATGCGCGCCCGCCAGCATGAAATGGCGCTGTCCGCATGGGGCACCGACTACTTCGACCCGAACTCCAATGCCGAAGTCTTCTGCATCAACAAGGACAATTCGGACGACGCCAAGAAGAAGCCTTTCGCATGGCGCTCCAGCTTCAAGAACGACGAACTGACCGCCAAGGCGGAAGCCGCTCGTGACGAGAAGGATCCGGCAAAGCGTCTGGAACTCTACGAAGCCCTGCAGCGCGAATTCATGCACAACAGCCCGTTCGCGGTCATGTTCCAGAACACCAAGACCGCAGCTTGCCGCAAGGGCGTTACCGGTTTCCAGATCGGCGTTCTGTCTGAAGGCAACTCCTACCTCGGGACCAACAAGGCGTGAACAGACGTTTTAAAAGCCTTGCAGCAACACTGAGCAGCGTCCTCCTGACGCTGTTCGGTTTGACTGTGCTGACTTTCCTCATCGGCCGGGTCATGCCGGTCGATCCGGTCATTGCCGCCGTTGGCGACAATGCGCCCGAGGATGTCATTCTTCGCGTACGCGCCGAAATGGGCCTTGATCAGCCCATTCCGGTGCAGTTCCTGCATTATCTCTACCAGCTGGCCCACGGCGATTTCGGCATGTCGGTTCTGACCAAGAACCCGGTCGCAACCGATATCGTCCGCTTCTTCCCGGCCACTTTCGAGCTTGCCACCGCAGCCCTGCTTCTCGCAGCGCTGATCGGCATTCCGCTCGGTGTCTGGGCCGCTGTGCGCCAGGGCACGTTCACCGACCAGGCGATCCGCGTCGTCTGCCTCGCCGGCCATTCTGTGCCTGTGTTCATGCTGTCGCTGATCTCGCTTCTGATCTTCTATTCCTGGCTCGACCTCGCCCCGGGTCCCGGCCGCCAGGACATCATTTTTGACGGCATGATCGATACGGTCACCGGCATCCTGACGATCGACACCCTGATCGCCGGCGATTTCGATGCGTTCAAGGATGCGCTTGCGCATATGGCCCAGCCGGTCATCATCCTCGCCTATTTCTCGATGGCCTATATCGCCCGCATGACGCGCGCCTTCATGATCGACGCATTGAAGGGCGAATACGTCATCACCGCCCGCGCAAAGGGCCTGTCGTTGACCAAGGTCATCTGGGGCCACGCCTTCCCGACGGTTGCAGTGCAGCTCGTCACCGTCATGGCGCTGACCTATGCCGGCCTTCTCGAAGGCGCCGTCGTCACCGAGACCGTGTTCTCGTGGCCGGGTATCGGCCAGTATCTGACCGTATCGCTTATGAATGCGGACATGAACCCGGTCGTCGGCACCACGCTGCTGATCGGCCTCATCTATGTCGGCCTCAACCTGATTGCGGACATCCTCTACCGCGTCCTCGATCCACGGGTACAATAATGAACGCCACCTTCCGAAACTGGGCGCTGGACGAAAATCCGTCCTCGCGCCGCCAGGCCGCCTGGGGCAACTGGTACCGTATCTGGCTGAACCTGCGCGGCAACGCGCTTGGCATGATAGGCTTGACCATCATCGCCATTTTCATCGGCATCGCCATCTTCGCGCCGCTGCTTGCCACCCACGATCCGGCAATGCAGGATCTCGGCAACCGCCTTGCGGCTCCGAGCGCGCTGCACTGGTTCGGCACCGATGAACTCGGCCGTGACATCTATTCGCGCCTTCTCTACGGCGGCCGCGTCACGCTGGGCATGGTCATTGCCGTTGTCGTGCTCGTCGCCCCGATCGGTCTCGCCATCGGCTGCATCGCCGGTTATTTCGGCGGTATCGTCGATACGATCCTGATGCGCATCACCGACATCTTCCTCGCCTTCCCGCGCCTCGTTCTGGCCCTCGCCTTCGTTGCCGCACTGAAGCCGGGTGTAGAAAGCGCCATTCTCGCCATCGCGCTGACCGCCTGGCCGCCCTATGCCCGCATGGCCCGCGCCGAAACGCTGACGGTTCGCGGCAGCGACTTCATCGCCGCTTATCGCCTGACCGGTGGCTCCTCCTGGCGCATTATCTTCCGCCACATCATGCCGCTTTGCGTGCCGACGCTGATCGTGCGCGTCACGCTCGACATGTCGTCGATCATCATCACCGCCGCCTCGCTCGGCTTCCTCGGCATGGGCGCACAGCCGCCGTCGCCCGAATGGGGAGCGATGATCGCGACAGCCAAGCGTTTCATCTTCGAACAGTGGTGGGTCGCCGCCATTCCCGGCATTGCCATCTTCTGCGTCTCGCTCGCCTTCAACTTCCTTGGTGATGCATTGCGCGACGTTCTGGATCCGAAGGGGAACTGACGGATGCTGGTCGATATTCAAAACCTCAAGATCGGCTTCAAGTCGCGCACCGGCTTCCATCAGGCAGTCAAGGGCGTGTCGCTGAAGCTCGGCACGGAAAAGCTCGGCATCGTCGGCGAAAGCGGTTCGGGCAAGAGCCTGACCGCCCGCGCCCTGATGAAGCTGCTTCCCACGCAGACCGTCATCGAGGCGGACAAGCTGGAATTCGACGGCATCGACATCCGCTCGGCGTCGGAAAAGCAGATGCGCACGATCCGCGGCAAGCGGGCCGGCTTCATCCTGCAGGACCCGAAATATTCGCTGAACCCGGTAAAGACCGTCGGCAGCCAGGTCGCCGAAGCATGGCGCACCCACAAGGGCGGCAGCAAGCGTGCCGCGCTGGAAGCCGCGATCAACCTTCTGGAAATGGTGAAAATCCGCGACCCGAAAAAGGTCGCGGCCTCCTACCCGCACGAAGTCTCGGGCGGTATGGGCCAGCGTGTCATGATCGCCATGATGCTCGCCCCCGATCCGGAACTCCTGATCGCCGACGAGCCGACCTCCGCACTTGATGCCACGGTACAGGCAGAAATCCTGCGCCTCATCGAGGAACTGGTCTCGGAACGCGGCATGGGCCTTCTGCTCATCAGCCACGACCTGCCGCTCGTTTCGCATTTCTGCGATCGCGTTGCCGTCATGTATGCCGGCCATGTGATGGAGGAACTGAAGGCGTCGGACCTGCTCTCCGCACAGCATCCCTATACGCGCGGCCTGCTCAACTGCATGCCCTCGCTGATGCATCCCAAGGAGCGCCTGCCCGTCCTTACCCGTGATCCGGAGTGGCTGAAATGACGATCGAGATCGACAATCTGCGTATCAGCTTCGTTGGCCGCGAAGTCGTCAAGGGCGTGTCCTTCAACGTTGCCAAGGGCGCAAGCTTCGGCATCGTCGGTGAAAGCGGTTCGGGCAAGTCCACCGTTCTGCGCGCCATGGCCGGCCTCAACAACGACTGGTCCGGTCGTATCGCCTTTTCCGGCGAAGATGCCCCGCTGTTTCGCCCGCCGGCCTTCTTCCGCAAGGTGCAGATGGTGTTCCAAGACCCCTACGGTTCGCTGCACCCGCGCCAGACGATTGACCGCATCCTGTCGGAACTGCCGCTCGTGCACGGCATGGACAATATCGACGACCGCATCGCCAAGGTGCTGTCGGCCGTTGCCCTGCCGCAGACCGCGCGATTCCGTTATCCGCACCAGCTTTCGGGCGGCCAGCGCCAGCGCGTCGCAATCGCTCGCGCCCTGATCGCAGAACCGGAAGTTTTGCTGCTCGATGAGCCGACTTCGGCGCTCGACGTCTCGGTTCAGGCAGAAATCCTCAACCTTCTGGCTGATCTTCGCGCAGAGCGGAACCTCACCTATGTGATGGTCAGCCACAATCTCAGCGTCATCGCGCATCTTTGTACTGAGGTCGGTGTGATGATCGATGGCCACATGGTTGAACAGGTAACTGCCGAGGACCTGAGACTCGGTAATGTCAATCACGCTCATACCCGCGAATTGCGCAGTCTGAGCGTGGAGCTCGAAGAACCGGCCTGACCTACGCATCGACCCGAGAACCGGTACGGTTTTCGGAAAGTACGATGCGTCACGAAAGTGCTACAGCGCCATTGCGGCGCTGTGGAGGGTTCTGGCGGACCCGGTCCGGTTCTAGAGCAGTAAGTGGAGAAGCGAGATGTCGATCACGGCCAACTGGGATAAAGCGCAACAAGCTGTCAGAAAATTCACTGACGGATGGGGTGCGGACCAGCCCGGTGGTGCAGTGATCGGCTTCGACGCTCATGGCATCCGTTTTGCCGAAGCCGGCGGCGTCGAAAGCCTCTCCACCATGGCGCCTTTCGGCGCCGATACGGTCGTGCGTTACGCCTCCGTCACCAAACACGCTTTCTGTGCGATGGTCCTATCACACCCGGAAGCAATCTCCCTCGACGACAAGCTTGGCCAGCATCTGCCCGAGCTTCAGGAGCCGATCGCAAGTGTCACGGTCGCCCGCGCACTGGACATGAGCGGCGGCCTGCCCGACACGCGCGAATGCCTCTCCCTTCTCGGCCTCTCGGTCTATACCGAAACCAAGGCCGGCCCGCTGATGGAGTTTCTCGCCCGCCAGACGCGCCTGAACTACGAAGCCGGAACCGAAGTTTCCTATTCCAATACCGGTTATCGCCTCGTCGAGACGGCCCTTGAACGCAAGGGCCTGTTCTTCCGAGATTTCATCCGTGATGCGGGCACAAAGGCCGGCGCCACGCTCGATGCCCCCGATGTCTGGAACGATCCCGTGGCCGGTCTCGTACCGGGCTACTGGCACGATGGCGAAAAATGGCAGCTCTCCGCCGCCGGCCTGCATATCTCCGCCTCCGGCAGTATGACCGGCAGCGCCACAAGCCTCGCCAACTGGCTGCGACTCCTGCTGTCCGGAAACGCGCCCTTCGCTGGCACGCTTGCCCGCCTTGCCGCCCCCCGCACCCTGAAAGATGGGGCCGAAAGCGGCTACGGCCTCGGCATCTGCCGCACTGTGCTGGATGGTCACGAATTCACCGGCCATGGTGGCTCGCATCCCGGCTACAAGACCTATTTCCTTCTCGATCAGGCAAACCAGACCGGTTTCGTCATCGTCTCCAACCGCGAGGACACCAATGGCAGCAAGATCGCGCAGGCAGCCATGGCCGCGCTGTTCGGCCTTGCCCTGCCCGTCCCCTCCTCTGCCTTAAAGGATGGTCTTTACGTCACCGAAACCGGTCCTTTCTGGATCGAGGTCAAGGGCTCCAGCGTCAACTGGCTAGACGCCGATACCGCAGCTTATGAGGACGAAGACGGTTATACCTCGTCCTTCTCCGCCACGTCTCCCATGCGCCTGAAGATGGATGGCACAGCGATCGTCGGCCAGATTGGCTACCCCGCCCGCCGCCTCCACCCGGCTGTCGATACGGGCGTCCCGGCATCGCTTTCCGGCCGCTGGTTTTCCGATGAAGGCGCGACGTTCGAGATCGACGGCGAAACCCTCGTCATGGGTGTCGGCCCGGTCCGTCACCGCATGCCGATGACCGCGCTCGGCAACGGCCGCTTCCTCTTCACCCTGAAGGATGGCCCCTGGACGAAGCGTGTCTGCCTGCATCTCCTATCCGAAAGCCGCCTCGAACTGGTTCTGTCACGCGCGAGAATGATCGAATATAACCGCGCCTGACGGCAGCGTACTGACACAGTCGCATTCCAAAAGCATGATCTGCTGATTGCATTTTGCCGTCATTCGGACCAATGGAAGACCGCAGCCGGTTTTGCATTGGAGTTCGCCGTGGAAGTCAAATGGCTTGAAGATTTTCTGGCGCTGGCGCAGACGCTGAACTTTTCCAAGGCTGCAGACGAGCGCAACGTCACCCAATCCGCATTCAGCCGCCGCATAAAGCAGCTCGAAGCCTGGGTCGGAACCAGCCTCATCGACCGCGCCACCTATCCTTCACGCCTGACCGAAGCCGGCAAGCGTTTCGTGCCGATCGCCGAGCAGACGCTGCAAAATCTCTATCAGGCCCGCCGCAATCTGCAGCATGAGGAAGGCAATGACGCCCGCACCGTGACGCTGACGGCGCTCCACACGCTGTCCTTCACCTTCTTTCCGGATTGGCTGACGGATCTTAGCGCCAAGCTCGGACCGATCGTTTCCCACATGCGGCCGGATTCCGGCAGCATGGAAGAAAACTTGAATTCCCTGATCGACGGCGATTCCGATTTTCTGCTGACCTACCAGAACCTGCATGTGCCGATGTTGCTCGATCCGCAATTCGAACATCATACGCTCGGGGCAGAAACGATCATCCCCGTCAGCGCCCCGGATAAGCAAGGCGCGCCGCTTCACCAGGTCGAGGCGGGCTTCGCACATGTAAGCTATCAAAAAACGTCGTTCTTCGGTCAGTTGATGGCCGGTGCCCTGGCAACACGCCTGCCGACGGACAATCGCGTCCATGTCGGCAGCCATTCCATCGGCCTGAAAAGCATGGTCCTGGCGGGCTGGGGCGTGGCATGGATGCCGGAAAGCCTCGCCAATGCGGAGCTGGCGGACGGAAGACTTGTCCGCGCAGCAGAAAATGACTGGGATATCGAGGTCGAAATCCGCCTCTATCGCTCGAAGGAAAACCGGCGGCCCATCGTCAAACGCATATGGGAGACATTGGCCGCCGGCTGATGTTCTTGGCAATTCCAATTTCCGAAATCGCCTGAAACAACGAAATGCTTAGACCGCCGTGCGGCGGGCATTGTCCATGTAGAGCTTGCGCAGACGCGTAAACATCGGGCCGGGCTTGCCGTCACCGACAGGCTTGCCGTCGATCGATGTGATCGGCACGATGAAGTTGGAAGCGCTGGTGAGGCAGGCTTCGCGCGCCGCCATGGCTTCCTCGACGGTGAACAGACGCTCCTCGACGGCCAGCCCCTGCTCGCGGGCAAGTTCGAGCACGGCCAGACGCGTGCAGCCCGGCAGGATGGCGTTGCCATTGCCACGCGTAACGATCTTGTCGTCATTGGTGATGATATAGGCGGTCGACGACGCACCTTCGGTAACGAAACCATCCTGAACCATCCAGGCCTCGTCGCAGCCTTCCGCCTTGGCGATACGCTTGGCGAGAACCTGCGGCAAAAGGCACACGGTCTTGATATCGCGGCGTTCCCAGCGCTGGTCCGGCACGACCTTGACCTTCAGGCCCTTCTCGACAGCGGCCACATGTTCCAGCGTCTTTGCCTGCGTGAACAGCAGAAGCGTCGGCTCGAGGTTTTCCGAATAGAGGAAATTCCGGTCTTCGGCGCCGCGCGTGTATTGCAGGTAGATGACACCCTCGGTCAGCTTGTTATCTTCGACCAGACGCTTTTCGATAGCAACGATCTCGTCGGTCGAGATCGGCAGATGACCTCCGATTTCGCGCACACTGCGCTCCAGGCGCGTCATATGCAGCGGGCTGTCGATCAACTTGCTGTCCAGCACGGCCGTGACTTCATAAATACCGTCACCGAAAAGAAAACCGCGATCGAAGATCGACACATGGGCTTCGTTCTCGGGCAGGAAAGCACCGTTCAGATAGACGATGCGGGGTGCGTTGGCGGACATGGAAACTCCGTTGGACTGTATGGAAAAAGATCAGCGACGCTTGAGAGCATCGAGAGAAATGGCATGAATGGTCGAAGGTTTGTTCGTCCCGGCATTGTAGCCATGGGTCGTTGTCGCCATCGTCATCGAATTGAGGATCGCTTCCTCGGCAGCCTCGATCACGGCTTCGAAGAGCGGCGAGACGACATCGTTGGAAAGAACCGGATAGTTGGCGACCGCCTTGCGGCGCGCGGGCGTGCGGCGCACCTCTTCGGCAGTGGAGAATGCCAGCGCATAATCGCCCGAGCCGTTGCTGAGTGCAGCGCCCGTGCGCGCCAGCCCGCCAAAGCAACGCTCGGCAAGCCGTTTCAGATTGCGCGAGCAGAGCGGCGCATCGGTCGCCACGATCATCACGATCGAGCCGTCCTTGTCATGCGCGCCTTCCGCCTCATAAGGCTTGCCGGCGACCGTAAGCTTGCCGCCGTAATTGGACTGAACCAGCACGCCGACCGTATAGTCGGCCCCACCCACTTTTACGACGCGCGAACTCGTGCCAATCCCGCCCTTGAGACCGAAGGCAACCGTACCGGTACCGGCGCCGATTGCCCCCTCTTCGACCGGACCTGTCTTCGCGTCAGCAAGCGCCGCCGCCATCTCGTCCACGGTGGGACGGGCAGCACGAATATCGTTCAGCCTTGAATCGTTGGTCTCGCCGACAACGGCATTCAGCGAGACGACACGCTCATTGCCCGCCTGTGCCAGCACATGCCGGTTGATCGCCTCGATGGCACGGCCGACACCGAGCGTATTGGTCAAGAGGATCGGCGTTTCGATCTCGCCAAGCTCGGCGATCTGCGTCGAACCCGCGAATTTGCCGAAACCGTTGAATACGGCGAGTGCTGCCGGCACCTTGTCCTGAAACAGATTGCCGGAATGCGGCAGGATGGCGGTCACACCCGTGCGCGTCCGCTCGCCTTCGACGCAGGTCACATGGCTAACGGCAATGCCCACGACATCGGTGATCGCGTTGAGCGTACCGGGCTCGTAATGGCCTATGGAAATCCCGAGATCACGCAGGCGCGCACGATGTTCAATGGTCATTGAATGTCTTCCGGTCTTCGATTTCACCGAAGACTACTTCAGCCCGATGCGAACCGGCACAACAAAAACGGAATAGTTTCAGACCGGCTTTGCAATAGAATATAGGGCCAAACATGCCACGCGGCTCGTTTGCCGAGACGGGTACGAGGAGGCGCTCTCCACATCTTCGGCACGTCAACCATCCCGACCTTGAGTGCTCCGGCATCAGGCCCGGCGCCGGTGATTGGGCCAACACCTGCGTCAAAAATAAAAAAATGTACACGTGTACAAACTTGTCATCTCAGTGTTGTAGAGTGCTCCTAATGTCCGCCCCGTTCAGGATCAACTCCTTGCTTTACCGGCCGGATAACGCTGCATTCGACCAGCCCCGGAGAAAGCAAGATCGCTTATCGGGGATAAGTCATGACCGTACTTCCACGTTTCACCTCCGCCGTCCTGGCGACGGTGCTGCTGGCTTCGACAGCAACCTTTGCCATGGCCAAGGATGTCACGATTTCCGTTTGGGCAGGCGGCACCGGCCCGACCAATGATTACCGCATCGAGGCCATCAAAATGGCTGTCGACGTCGTTTCGCGTCAGGCAAAGATCAGCGGCGAGGATCTCACCATCAAGATCGAATCCCAGACCTGGACCGGCTGGGACGATTTCAAACAGGCCGTGACGCTGGCCGCCGAATCCGGCAAGGCACCGAACATCATCGTTTCCGGTCATGAAGATATCGGCCCCTGGTCGCAGTCCGGCCTTCTGCGCCCGATCGAAGACTATGTGGATTTCGACGCCTGGCCGCTCAACCAGCTTTACCCGAACCTGATCGACGTCTCGTCCTATGACGGCCGAATCTGGGGCATTCCGCAGGATGCCGAGGCGCGTCCCTTCTTCTTCTCCAAGTCGCATCTGAAGGCGATCGGTTATTCGGATGCCGATATCGAAGCGCTGCCGGCCAAGGTCGAAAGCGGCGAATACACGCTTTACTCCATGCTCGACGACGCGAAAAAAATGCAGGATGCCAAGGTCGTCGAACCGGGCAAGGGCTTCATGCCGCGCCCGAACAACGGCACCGACTACTGGCAGTTCTACCAGAGCTTCGGCGGCGAGATGGTCGACGCGGAATCCGGCAAGCTGGTTCTCGACCGTCAGGCACTGACCGGCATGTACCAGTTCTTCGTCGATGCGGTTGAAAAGGGCGTCGTTCCGGCCACCTATCTCGGCACGACCTGGGATACCTGGCACCAGGCCGTCGCCGGCGACAAGGCCGGCATCTGGCACGGCGGCACCTGGCACAAGGCCGAATGGGAAGCCAAATGGGGCCTGAAGGACTTCTTCGGCCAGATGCAGTACAGCCTGATCCCGGCCGGCAACGAAAAGGGTCGCGCCAACACGATCACGCATCCGTTGGTCTACCTGCTTTCGACCGGTGGTTCGGACGAGGATGCAACGCTTGCAGCCGAGCTGATCACCACGGCCTCCGAGCCCTATATCAATGCCCTACATGCGGTAAAATCGGGCCACCTCGCCATCGGCTCCGCCGAAGCGACAATCCCCTTCTACGCCAATGACCGCTGGACGACAGTTGCCACCGAAGGCTTGCTGCCGAAGGCGAACGCCATTCCCAACAACAGTGATTTCGGCATCGTCTGGAAGGCCATGTACAAGGGGCTTGAAGCCTCCTGGACCAGGACCAATTCCGTCGCCGATGCCGTCAAGGCGGTCGAGACGGAAGTGCGCAACGCACTCGGCGACAAGATCGTCATCCGCTGATCCGCTCCCTCCACCGGGCGGCATAGCCGCCGCCCGGTCCCTCTGCATACCTTCAGGTTCCCATGCGCACCTCTTCGCCTCACAGGGCAAATCTTCTCGGCCTGGCTTTCATGACGCCGGCCATGGTTCTGCTGCTCGGCTTCTTCTTTCTGCCGGTCGTGCTGACCAGCGTCTTCGCTTTCACCAACATGAGCACGGCAACCGGCATTTCCGGCGGTTCGTATATCGTGACCGGCAATCTTCTGCGTTCGCTGACCGATGAGGGGCTGGACGCAAAAACGATCGAGGCACTCGGCCAGTCGAGCTACGTCATCGATCAGGCGGGGCTTGAAAAGGCCCGCGCAGCCGGCGTCGATGCGAAATTCATCACGGAAATCGGTGAACGGCTCAAGGATCGCTCCTTCACCAGCGCCTCCGCCTTCGAACGCGAACTGAAGACACTGCCGTCCCGCCCGACACGGGTGCGCGACCTGAAGATCGCCGCCGGCGCTTTCGAGCAATCGGTTCTCAACGTGCGTTACGCCAGCCGCGGCGAGATGGAAGCCGCACTTTTGCATATGCTCGAAAACCCGCCGCAAGGCGCGATCGAAAGGATCGCGACCGCAAGCTATACCGGCTGGACCTGGACGACGGAAAATTTCAAGAACCTCCTGGTCGCCCCCGATACCTGGCGCATCGTCGGCAATACCGTCTTCTACGTGGTACTGACCCTCGCCTTCAACGTTCTGGTCGGCCTGTTTCTGGCCATCACCACCTTCTATCTTCCTTCAGCCGGCTCCAGCTTCTTCAGCGTCTTGTGGCTGCTGCCGCGCATCACCCCGGTCGTGCTTTATGCGGTCATGTGGAAGTGGTTCACCTGGGAAGACGGTTTCGTTTTCAACATCGCCCAGGATCTCGGCCTTCCCGCTTTCAACTACATGAAGGGATCGGTCGCGAGCGCCTGGACGGTGGTCATCCTCGTCAACGGCTTTGTCGGCGCCTCCTTCGGCATGATCCTGTTTTCCGGCGCGCTGAAAGCCATTCCGGTGCAGCAGCTCTGGGCAAGCGACGTGGACGGCGCCTCGCGCTGGCAGCAGATCCGCTACATCATCCTGCCCCATATGCGCTGGCCGATCCTGTTCGTCACCAGCTACCAGACCCTCTCGCTCCTCTCCTCCTACGAGCAGATCTGGCTCACCACCAATGGCGGCCCCGGCAGCACGACGACGGTCTGGGCGCTCGAAGCCTTCAAGACCGCTCTCAACAATTACACCGGCAACCTGCAATACGGTCTGGGCGCAGCCATGGCCCTGATCCTCGTCGCCGTCGGTCTGGTCCTCTCCATCGTCTATCTCCGCCTTTTCCGCTTCGACGAGATGATGTCGAAGCCGAAGATCGAGTTTTAAGGGAGGACGATCATGACCCGCAATTTCGCCGCCTGGCCGATCATCCTGCTTTTGACCGTGCTCAGCCTGCCGCTCTTCATCATGTACCTGTTCCTGCTCGTCGACACGTTCAGCAACACCGCGCCCGGCTCGCTTCTGCCCAACGAGTTCACGCTCGAACACTGGCGTTTCCTCATCGACCCCACCATTACCGGCGACGTCTGGAAACCGACGCTGACGACAGTCATCTTCTCCGCAAGCCTGATGATCATCGTCGTCTCTGTCTCGGCCACCGCCGGTTATGCGCTGTCGCGTCTGGCACTGCCGTTCCGGCGTTTCGTCCTCTCCGGCATCATGGTCATGCATGCTTTTCCATCGGTCACGCTCATCATCGGCGTTTTCCTCGTGCTTCAGTTCGCCGGTCTCTACAATTCGCTGACCGGCGTCATTCTGGTGAAGGCCAGCCTCATGCTGCCCTTCGGCATCTGGATCATGAAGGGCTTTTACGACGCCGTTCCGTGGGAGATCGAGATGGCCGGTGTGCAGGATGGCGCAAGCCGCTTCACCGTCTGGCGGCGCATCATCCTACCGCAGGTAAAGCCAGGCCTTCTGTCGCTCGCCCTCTTCGCCTTCATCGATGGCTGGAGCGAATACATGCTGCCGCGGATTCTTGCGCCATCCAGCGATTTCGAAGTCCTCTCCATGTATCTCAACACGGTGTCTGACCCCAATTCCAGCACCTATAATTTCAACATCTTCAAGTCGGTCGGGCTGTTCTACACGCTGCCGGTGCTCGCACTTTTCGTGCTGTTCCAGAACCGTCTCATGAACATTTTCGGCGGGGGCACCAAAGGCTGATGCAGATCTCCATCAACAACTTCACCAAGACATTCGACGGCACTCCTGTCATCGACGATATGAACCTGACCATTCGCGACGGCGAAATGCTGGCGCTTCTCGGCCCTTCCGGCTGCGGCAAGTCGACGACGCTGTTCACCATCAGCGGCATCCACCGCATGGACAAGGGCCAGCTGATGTTCGGCGACCGCGACGTCAGCGGCCTGCCCAGCCAGAAGCGCAATGTCGGCGTCGTTTTCCAGAACTACGCGCTCTACCCGCATATGAACGTCTTCGAAAACATCGCCTTCCCGCTGACGGTCCGGAAGGACAACAAGGCCGATATCGACCGCGAAGTCCGCGCCATCGCGGCACTCACCCATATTTCCGAATTGCTCGAGCGCCGCCCCGGCCAGTTGTCGGGCGGCCAGCAGCAGCGTGTGGCGCTCGCCCGTGCCCTTGTGCGCAAGCCGGATGTGCTGCTGCTTGACGAACCGCTCGCCAATCTCGACGCGAAACTGCGGCTGGAGATGCGCTCGGAAATCCGCCGTATCCAGCTGGAAACCGGCATCACTGCCGTCCTGGTCACCCACGATCAGGTGGAAGCCATGTCGATGTGCGACCGCATCGCCATCATGAAAAAGGGCGAGATCGTCCAGATCGACACCCCCGCCGACATGTACAGCAATCCGCGCACGTCGTTTGTCGCCGGCTTCCTCGGCAATCCGCCGATCTCCTTCCTCAGCGGCATCGCGATGGAAAATTCCTTTTCCGTCGCGCCGATCAAACTGCGTGTTCCGCTCGGCGCTCACGAAGGCATCGCCGATGGCACGCAGTTGAAGCTCGGCGTGCGGCCGGAACATTTCGGTCCCGAAGGCGACATAGCGGTGGAAGGCAAAATCGCCTTTGCCGAAACGCAGGGCCGCGAAAATCTCTATGACGTCGCACTCGCCGATGGCTCCGTGCTGCGCTCGATCCAGCCTGCGGGCAGAAACTGGGCACTCGGCGATACGGTGCGCTGGTTTATCGACAGCAAATCGGCTTTCGTCTTCTCTGACGATGGTCGGAGACTTTGACGGGGGACATGGTCATGGCGTCTGCACCCACTTCTGCACTCACCCGGGATTTCTCGGCCTTCTTTTCCCGTTTCGGCTGGCCGGAACAGAGAGGACGCCTGCCCTTTTGCATCGGCCATCGCGGCGCAAGCGGTCACGAGACGGAAAATACGCTCGCCGCCTTCCGCCGCGCCGCCGAACTCGGTGCGGAAATGTGGGAGATCGACACGCAACTGACTGCCGATGGCATCGTGATGATCTCCCATGACGACCATCTCGAGCGCGTCTTCGGCAGGGATGTCCATATCTCGCAGCTCTCTTTTGCCGACCTGCGAGCCGCAGTCCCGGAAGTACCCAGCTTCGAGGAAGTGGCAGCCCTCGCACGCGAAACGGATTGCGGTCTCTACATCGAGCTGAAGCGAGCCGGCACCGGCCCGCTCTGCTGGCAACACCTGAAGGACATGGAGCAGCGTTTCGCCTGTTTCGGCTCCTTCGATCCGGCGCAGGTGCGGGAACTGCGCGGACTCGGCTGCGATTATCCGCTCGCCGTCCTGATCCGCGTCGACGCCGATCCCCATGCCATGGGCGACGAGGCATCAGCCGATGTCCTGCATCTGTGCTGGGAAAAGGCGAGCGACACACCACAGGAATTCGTCACCGATGAATTGATCGCCCGCGCCTTCGCCGAAGGCCGCGAAATCGTCCTGTGGCACGAGGAACGGCCGGAAGTCCTCGCCGATATCATGTCTCTGCCGGTGCTCGGCATCTGCACCAACCTGCCGGACCTGATGCGCCCGCGCGAAAACCACGGCAACGATCGCCCGGCAAAACGCGTCACCTCGCACGATGTGGCGCGTGCCGCCGGCGTCTCCCGCGCCGCCGTCTCCCGCGCTTTCACACCGGATGCCAGCGTTTCGGAAAAGACCCGTGAAAAGGTCTATCAGGCCGCCAAGGATCTCGGCTACCGCGTCAATTATCTCGCCCGCAGCCTCACCAACAAGCGCTCCGATCTCGTAGGTTTGGTTGCCGCCGGCCTCGACAACCCTTTCCGGACGCAGCAGGTGGAGCATCTGGCGCGCGCGCTGATCGCCCGCAACTACCGCCCCATCCTGCTTCCCACCTCGCAGGAAGCCGACAGCGCCACGGTCATCGGCCAGTTGCTGCATTATGCGGTATCGGGCGTGATCGTCACCTCGGATGCGCCTCCCTCGCATATCTGCGAGGAATGTGCGGCGGAAGGCGTCCCGATCGTGCTGATCAACAAGGGCGAGGATTATCCGCTTGTCGACCGAGTCCTCTCCGATGACCACAATGCCGGTCATCTCGCAGTCGACCACTTCCTGCAGGCGGGCGCAACACGGCTTGCCGTCATCGCCGGCACAATCATCTCCTATTCCTCCCGCCGCCGCACTGAGGCTTTTCTGGCACGCGCAAAAACGCTTGGCGTGGAAGTCTCCCACATCTCCGTTGCCCAGAACGATTACCGCAACGGCCGTGATATCGTATCCGCTTTGCTGGATAACGGCATCAACGGCATCTTTGCCGTCAACGACTACATGGCCTGCGGTGTCCTCGATGGTCTGGGCGATGCCGGGCGAAACGACGGCTCCATCAAGGTCATCGGCCATGACGACATCCCCCAGGCCAGCTGGGGTGCCTATGACCTGACCACCTTTCTACAGCCCTGCGATATCCAGGCGGAACAGGTGATCGATCTCCTCTCCAGCCGTATCCTGGACCCCGATGCCGTTGCCCGCGTGGAATTCACGCCAGTCACATTGATCAAGAGAAGAAGTGCCTGATGCCATCCCCATTCGACCTAACCGAGCTGCGCAAACGCGCCGAGGCTGCCATCGCCGTTGCCCGTCATGTCGGCACCGAAACGGCTAAATTCCGCGCCGATATCCAGCCGGAAACGCTTGCAGTCGAGAACAAAGGCCTGCAGGATTTCGTTACGGTGGCCGACAAGCGCGCCGAACAGATGATCCGAAAAACTCTTCTCGAACAGTTTCCCCATGACGCGTTTCTGGGCGAAGAAGGCGGCGCAAGCCGCAGTGGTTCATCCAGCGGCACATGGGTCGTCGATCCAATCGACGGCACCACCAATTTCATCCGCGGCTTTCGCCACTGGGGCGTCTCGATCGCCTTCGTCAGCGGTGACGAAATCCTTGTCGGCGTCATTTACGATGCCACCCAGAACGCCATATTCAGTGCCATAAGTGGTGAAGGCGCTCTGCGCGAAGGAAAGCCGATCGCCGCAGCGAAAACGACCGACCCCTCACGTGGCATCGCCATTCTCGGCCATTCCCGCCGGACCGATTTCGAAGACTATCTGTCCCTCTCGCGGCAGATCTACGAGACCGGCATGGACTACCGGCGCATGGGCGCGGCCGCAATCGGCCTGATCCGTGTCGCGGAAGGCGTGGCCGACCTCTATTACGAACGTCACTTGTCCGCCTGGGACATGCTGGCCGGAGCGTTGATTGCTCGTGAAGCAGGTGCCGTCGTGGCTCTTCCTCCACTGGCGCAACTTCTTGAGCACGGCGGCCCCGTTGTCGCCTGCGCACCCGGTGTCGCAAAGGATCTGTCTTTCCTGATGAAACTGGAAACCCAATCTTTCGCAGCCGCCTGATCTCAGGCGGCTGCGCGTCAGCCGCACAAGTTCCATATAGTTTGCGCGCGTCCTAGGTCGCAAATTCCGGGTGCTCAAAGGCCTGTACGCTGGCCGCATAATCTTCGTCGACCTTGCGAACCCGGACCAGACATGTCTGAGCGCTACATCCTTGCGACAGCGACGACGAAGGCACATCCAGTGTCAGGGCGTTGGGATTGCCGTGACGTTCCAGATTGCGCTCGTAATCCATATCGAACCACGCACCCGTCGAAAGCCTGACAACACCCGGCATGATCGCATCAGAAATCACCACGGCCGAAATCAGACGTCCTCGCTCGTTATGGATTTCGACAAGATCTCCCTCGCTGAGATCGCAACGCTGTGCATCCGTGGGGCTGACGAGAACCGGCTCGCGCCCCTTCACCTTGCCCGCCTTGCTGTGAGGGCTTGCATCCAGCTGGCTATGCAGACGCCGCACAGGCTGGTCGGAAATCAGATGGAACTGATCCTCGCTCTCCCGGTTGCCCAGCCATTCCGGCGGCTCGAACCAGCTCGGATGACCAGAGCAATCATCAAGGCCGAAACTGTCGACCGTCTCGGAAAAGATCTCGATCCTGCCGGAAGGGGTCGGAACCGGATTTGCCTTCGGCTCTTCGCGGAACTCCTTTAGCATTACCACCGGCAGCGCCTCTGGCTTGAGATCGAAAAGACCATCCTGCCAGAACTGGTCGAAATTCGGCATCTCGACGCCCTTTTCGCGGGCATTGGCAGCAGTCACGCCATAGAGACGCCGCAGCCAGCCTTCCTCATCGAGGTTTTCGGAAAAATTGACGCCCATGCGCAGCGCCAGTCCGCAGAAGATGTCGAAATCGTTTCGTGCCTGCGCATACGGTTCCGACACCTTGCGCATCGCCACGATCAGATCCTCGCCGCCGGAGGACGCAATATCGTTGCGTTCCAGAGGCGTGGTCACCGGCAGGACGATATCCGCAAGCTTGGCGGTCGGCGTCCAGTATGGCTCGTTGACGATGATCGTCTCTGGCTTCTGCCAGGCCTTCAGCAATCGGTTGAGATCCTGGTGATGATGGAACGGGTTGCCGCCTGCCCAATAGACCAGCCGGATATCCGTATAGCGATGCTCCTTGCCGTTATAGGTGAAGGCCTCGCCCGGATTGAGCAGCATGTCGGTGATCCGTGCCACCGGAATGAACGCCTTGACCGGATTTTCCCCTTGCGGAAACGCCCCCGACTTGAAGCGGACATTGTCATGGCCGACCGAATTGAGCGCGCCATAACCGACCCCAAAGCCACCGCCTGGCAATCCGATCTGCCCCAGCATTGCCGCCAGCGTCACCAGCATCCAGAAGGGCTGCTCGCCGTGAACGGCACGCTGCAGCGACCATGAGATATTCAGCATCGTTCGGCTGGACGCCATCTCGCGGGCGAGCGACACGATCCGGTCGGCATCGACGCCGCAGAGTGGAGCAGCCCATTCCGGCGTCTTGGCGATCCCGTCGGTCTCGCCGGCCAGATAGGCCGAAAAACGGTCATATCCGACACAATGGCTATTAAGGAAATCCAGCTGCGCCAGTTCTTCGGTGTGAAGCACATAAGCCAGCGCCAGCATCATCGCCACATCGGTATTCGGCCGGGCGGCGATCCATTCGCTGTCGACCGGCATATTGTCCGAGACCGGGCCGATATTGATGAAGCGCGTGCCGTTCTTTTCCATCTCCAGCATACCGGCCACCACGCGGTGCCGCCCTGCACCGCCGGCTGACATCTGGGCATTCTTGACCGGCACGCCGCCGAAGGTGACGAAAAGCTCGGTATGCTGGGCCATCACGTCGAAGGATGTATGCCGATCCAGCAGGAATTCGGTCGAGCCGATCGCATGTGGCAGGATTACCCGTCCGGCAGCAAGGCTGTAATTATCGACAGACGAGACATAACCGCCGATCAGGTTGAGAAACCGGTGAACCTGGCTCTGCGCATGATGAAACCGTCCTGCGCTCGCCCAGCCATACGAGCCACCGAAGATGGATTCATTGCCGTGCTCGCGCCGCACCCGGTCGAGTTCGGCGGCCAGAAGATCGAGCGCCGTATCCCAATCGACCTCGACGAACGGCTCGCGCCCGCGTAAATGCGGATCGGCACCCGGTCCTTTGTCGAGCCAGCTCTTGCGGATCGATGGCCTGCGGATCCTCACATCGGTCAGATCCTTGGCCGCCATATGCAGCCCGATCGGCGACGGATCCGGATCCTGGGCGAACCCCTCAAGCCTCAGGCCGGCCTCGTCGGCTTTCACTTCATAGACGCCCCAATGGGCCGCAGTGAATGTCTTACCCATTGGTGAAGTCCGCCTTCTCTCCTACTTCGCCGGAACCGGCTGTGTCTGCCGCCGCTGCAAAGCCTCGATAACGATCCGCGCGCCATCCTCGATCGCATGTTCGATCGCCTCGCGAGCCGCAACCGGTTGTCGCTCATGCAGGGCAACCAGCAGGTCGTCGTAATTGTGGTGTTCTCCTGTTCCCGACTGGACTTCCGGATAAAGGTAGTTGAACCCGGGACCGGCCCTTAGCCACAACAATTCGATCACCCCGAGAAGCGTCGGCATCCGGGCCGCCGCATACAGCACGAAACGGAATTTCTTGTTCAGTGTCAGGGCCAGATGCTGGTCCTTTTCGGCCTTTGCCGCGAGATAACGTGTGAGCAGCGCCTTCATCGTGGCGATCTCGTCGGGCGTGATCTGCGACGCTGCATTGAATGCCGCAAGGCCTTCGACCGATTTGCGGATTTCGGAAATCTCCGAATATTGCTCCACCGTCATCGTCGGCACCCTGAAGGATTGCGCCGGTTCTGCCGTCAGAACCCCGGAGGCGGCAAAACGCACCAGCGCCTCGCGCACAGGCGTGATGCTCATTCCGAGCGAATCCGCCAGCTCCTTCGTAACGAGCCGGGTACCCGGCTCAAGCCTCCCTTCTATCAGGGCCGCGCGGATTTCATCTTCCACATGGGTGACCAGGCTCCTTCGAGGAGCCATATTGAACAAAGCTGTACTCACTTAGACCTCACCCTTAGAAAAATTGCCCGTTTTTTGGCACTCAATCAAAAATGCCCATATCTTGCCCACACAGAATATATCATATATCTTAGCAGATAATAATAGCCCCCTGACGAATACATCGTCAGGATATCAGATACCAACTCCAGAGGAAGTGAAGGCCCCCATGAAAAGACTTGCTGCCATTGCGCTCGCTGCATCCATGCTGCTGCCAATCTCCACGGCTATCGCTTCGGCTGCCGATATCGTCGTTGGTCGCGGCGCGTCGACCACCGCGATGGATCCCGGCTTCCTCAAGGAGAGCGCCACGATCGTCGACAACATCTTCGACACTCTTGTCATGCGCGACAAGGAGATGAAGCTGGTCCCGGGCCTTGCCACCTCGTGGAAGGCGATCGACGACACGACCTGGGAATTCAAGCTGCGCGACGGCGTGAAATTCCACAACGGTGAGGCGATGGATGCCGAAGCGGTCAAGTTCACCATCGACCGCGTCATCGATCCCGCCGCCAAGTCCCCGACCGTTTCCTACATCCGCACGGTCGAAAGCGTCGAAGTCGTCGATCCGCTGACCGTCCGCATCAAGACCAAGGGCGCTGATCCACTTCTGCCCACCCGCATGAGCCGTTACCCCGCCTATATCGTGCCGCCGAAATACGTGAAGGAAGTCGGCAACGACGTCTTCGCCCGCAAGCCGGTCGGCACCGGCCCTTACAAATTCGTCGAATTCGTTCCCGACCAGCACGTCATTCTCGAAGCCAACAAGGATTACTGGCGCGGCGCGCCGTCGATCGACAAGGTGACCTGGCGTGCGATCCCGGATGGCACGGCGCGTATCACAGCGCTCCTGACCGGCGAGGTCGACCTGATCGAAAACGTCCCCGTCGATATCGCCCCGATGGTCAAGGACAGCCCGGATACCGATCTCGTTCAGGTCAAGAACGGTGGTCTCACCATCTATCTCGGCCTCGTGATGAGCGAAAAGCCGCTGGATAACATCAAGGTCCGCCAGGCACTCAACATAGCGATCGATCGCCAGTCGATCGTCACCAACATCCTGCAGGGCATGGCATCGCCGCGTGGCACACAGGTCGGCGCAGCCGACTTCGGCTACAAGGATTTGGCCGTCACGGCTTACGACCCGGCAAAGGCAAAGGCCTTGCTGGCCGAAGCCGGCCTGCCGAACGGCTTCTCGATCAAGATGCAGTCCACCCATCGTTACATGAAGGATAGCGAAGTCGCCCAGGCGATTGCCCAACAGTTCGGCGATATAGGCGTCAAGATCGATCAGGAAGTGCTCGACTGGTCCGTCTACACCCAGCAGGTTCCGCGCAAGGGCCCGATCTTCATGCTCGGCTGGGGCTCCACCCAGACGCTCGATGCAGATGCCGCTGTCTACGCTATCTTCAAGACCGGCGAACCCTATTCGACGGCCTCCATTCCGGAACTCGACAAGTTGCTAGATGAAAGCCGCTCGATCGTCGACCCGGCAAAGCGCGAAGCGGTTCTTGCTCAGATCCAGGATCTCGCCGCCGAACAGGTGCCCGTCATCCCACTCTATCAGGAAGATGCCCTTTACGGTAAGGCTAAGTCGGTCACCTTCGAAGGACGCCCGGACGCCCGTATCCCGATCTTCGACATCAAGAAGCAGTAATCGCGCATGACACGGTTCTGGAATGTCAGGGACAACGCGGATGCGATATTTGCAACGTTCCTTCTGATCGCGGTTCTGGCGCTTTGCGTCCTCGTGCCCCTTCTCTGGCCGATCGACCCTGTGCGCGGAACCCTGACCGCGACATTCAAGCCACCGCTCTCCGTCATCGGCGGAGAGCTTCATCCTCTGGGAACAGACCAGCTCGGGCGGGACCTTCTCTCCCGTCTCGGGCTTGGAACGGCGATCTCGCTGTCGATCGTGCTTGCTGCCTCGGTCATCTCGGTCGTGCTCGGCACGACGCTCGGCATGATCGCCGGTTATTACCGCGGCTGGTTCGACATCATCATTATGCGCGCCGTAGATGTGCAGCTCGCCATCCCGTTCATTCTCCTGATCCTGCTCATCGTTGCCGTCATCGGCCCGAGCATGGGCAATCTCGTCGTCGTGCTCGGCGTTACCGGCTGGGCAGTCTTTGCCCGCGTCGCCCGCGCCAAGACACTCGAAATCCGCGAGCTGGAATATATCGACGCATCGCGCTCCATCGGCCTTTCCAACATGGTCATCATCTTCCGCCATGTCCTGCCCAACATTGTCGGGCCGATCACGGTGCTGATGACGCTCGATCTGCCGCGCCTCATCATCCTTGAAGCCTCTGTCGGCTTCCTCGGCCTTGGCGTGCAGCCGCCGACTCCGACGCTTGGCAACCTGATAGGCGAAGGCCGCTCCTTCATCCTGCTTGCCAACTGGCTGGTGCTCTATCCGGGTCTTGTCATCGGTGCGCTGGTAATCGGCTGCAATCTGATCGGTGACTGGCTCGTAAGACGTGCCGACAGCAGGAATGCGTAAAATATGAAGACCTTGAGCTTTATCACCGGTCGCGCGCTTCAGGGCCTTGTCGTCATGTTCGGCGTCTCGGCCATCGTGTTTTTCGCGCTCTTCCTGACCGGCGACCCGGCAGCCCTGATGATGCCCCCCGAAGCCACTCGCGAGGAGATCGAGGCATTTCGTCAGGCCATGGGTTTCAACGATCCGATCTGGGTTCAGTATGGCCGCTTTCTCGCAAGCGCCGTAACCGGAGAACTGGGCATGTCCCTACGCTTCCAGCGCCCAGCGCTCGATCTTCTGATCGAGCGCCTGCCGGCAACGGCGCTTCTCGCCATGACCGCACTCGTCTGGAGTTCTCTCCTCGGCTTCCTGCTCGGCACGATCGCGGCGGTGCGCAAGAACAGCGCCATCGATTTCGCCATCCGGGTCATCTCGCTGCTCGGTCAGGCCATCCCGGTCTTCTGGCTGGCACTGCTGTTGATCATCTTCTTCTCGCTGAAAATGCGCTGGCTGCCATCGAGCGGCATCGGCTCGGCCTGGCACCTGATCATGCCGTCCATCGCGCTCGGCGCCTATTATCTCAGCGCCATCACACGACTGGTCAGAGCAAGCCTCATCGAGGTACTCGGCGAAAACTATATCCGCACCGCCCGCGCCAAGGGCATCTCGTCCTGGCGTATCATCGTCCATCACGCGCTGCGCAATGCGCTGATCCCGGTCATCACCGTGCAGGGCATGTATTTCGCCTCGCTTCTCGGCGGCGCGCTGGTGACGGAAATCATCTTCGCATGGCCGGGCATCGGGCGGCTGGCGGTCGAGGCGATCCAGAACCGCGACTTCCCGGTCGTTCAGGCCGTCGTTCTCTTCGCCGCGGCCGTCTTCGTCATCGTCAACTTCCTCGTTGATCTTGCCTATGTCTGGCTCAACCCGAGGATCAGGCTGTGACTTCGGACGCCACTTTCGACGCGGCTCTGGACCTTACCCGAGAGTGGTCCGAAATCCCGTCGGTCAAGGGCGATGAACGGCAGATCGCGCGACAGGCGGATGCGGTTGTCAGCTGGCTAAAGAGCGAACTCGGCGCAAGCATCGTCTCGGCTGAATCTTCGAACGGCCGCCCGCCGGTTATCCACGCCCGCATCGATGTTGGCGCGGAAAAGACCGTCATCCTCTACAATATGTATGACGTCATGCCAGCCTCGCCGGAAGGCTGGTCGGTCGATCCTTTCAAGGGCGGCATCGTCGATCTCGAAGGCATCGGCGAAAGCTTCGTTGCCCGCGGTGCGGAAAACAACAAGGGCCCGCTCGCCGGCATGCTTTTCGCCGTCAAGGCACTGGCGGATGCCGGAAAACTCCGCGTTAATGTCGACATCCTCATTGATGGCGAAGAGGAAAGCGGCAGCGGCGCGATGCGCGACTATCTTGCCGCCCCGGATTGCCCGGTACGCAAAAGCGCGTCCGCGATTTTCCCCTCTTTCTGCGAATATGGCGGCGGCGCACCGCGCGTCTATCTCGGCTTTTCCGGCATCGCCAAGGGCGAGGTGCGGGTCGAAGGCGGCGCATGGGGCGGCCCGAAAACAGCCATCCATTCCAGCAACGCCCCGTGGATCGCCAATCCCGCAAGCCGGCTGATCGAAGCCCTGTCCCTGATCGGCAAGCCGCCAACCGGCGAACTGGCAAGGGTCGCGATCGACGCGGAAGCGGCAGGAATAATATCGCTTCTGGCAAAAACCTTCGATCCGGCAGCCGAACTGCGCTTCCGCAAGACGGAAACCTTCTCGCTGCAAGGCGATGCGCAGGCGCTGCTCGAACACGTCCTCTCGACCGCATCCTTCAACATATCCAGCCTCGAAACCATGCCGCTTGGATCCGATGGCGTCATCCCGCATGGCGCGCGTGCCGCTTTCGAACTGCGCACACCGCCCTCGCTCGACCCGGCCGATTTCCTCGGCCAGTACCGGATGGCGCTCGAAAAGGCGCCGGGCGCGATCCTCAACGTTGCCGACAGCTATCCCGGCTTCCGTTTTGCCGCCAATGCACCCGGCGTCTCGGCCCTTCTGAAAAGCTACGAGACCAACGCCAACGCCCCGCCGCAGATCTGGCCCTGGGCAATCGGCGCCGCACCCGCCTATGCATTTGCTCGCCATGCAAACTCCTTCCTGCTCGCCGGCGCCGGTCGCGGCGGCAATGCACATGGCATTGATGAGTTCATGACGCTTGAAGGTTTTCGGCGCTTCATCCAGTCGATAACACTCTGGCTCGAACACGTCGCAGACGAACCGGAGGCCGTGTGAGCACCATCCGCCATCTCTCCCGCAAGGATGCGATAAAAGCCGGCGCGCTTGATTGGCCAGCAGCCGTCGAGGATATCCACGCCACGATCCGGCTTTTGCGCAGCGGCGAAGCCAGCATGGTCGCAGAAAGCGTCATGCCGCTGGGTAGCGATCCCCGCAACAAGGCCTATGGCCTGCCGGCTTTCGTCGGCGGCGCTTATGATGCCGCCGGTCTGAAATGGACCGTCCACCGCGCAGAGCCGATCGGAGACCTACCGAGCATCAGCAGCACGACAATCATCAACCGCCTATCGGACGGCGCACCGGTCGGCAGCGTCGAAAGCGCACTCCTGACCCGCATGCGCACCGCAGCCGTCTCCGCAGCAGCAATCAAGTCTCTGAAGCCGGCCGGCATAAGAACAGTTGCGCTGCTTGGTGCCGGCGCGCATGCGCAGACCCATCTGGACATGTTGCTCGCCCTGTTTCCCGGTCTCGAAGCGATCCACCTCTGGAACCGGACACGATCAAACCTCAATCCCCTGATCGAACAGGCCGGGCGTAGCTCCACCCGCATCCTCCCTCATGCCGATTGGCATGACGCGCTGGCCGATGCGGATGTCGTCATCTGCTGCACGTCTTCACCGCAGCCGTTTCTGGACAGGTCCGCAGTCAGGCCCGGCCGGCTGATCATGCAGATCGGCTTTCACGAAGTCATGTTCGAGACGATCGCGGCAACCGATCTCGTCACCGTCGATCTCTGGGGCGATTTCGCCGAGAAGAGCGCCAAAAGCCTGTTCCAGATGTATCGCGCCGGTGAATTTTCGCCCGAGCACGTGGCCGCCGACCTCCCTGCCCTGCTGCTCGACGGCTGGCGACCACCGGTAGGCGCATCGCTTTATTTCTCCAGCTTCGGCCTCAACGTCTTCGACATCGCCTTTGCCGCACGCGTGCTGGCCCGAGCGAACGACCTGAACATCGGCACTCTTCTGCCGTCCATCTGATACGCATTCCCGAAAGGATCCGGCCATGATCATCACCGCCGCCGAACTCATCAAGCTGCTGCCCGAAGGCCGCCTCGTGCCCGTCGACGTGCGTCCGGAAGCGGCATGGCGCGAAGCCACCATTCCCGGCGCAGTGAGCCTCAATGTCTATGATTACTTCATTCCCGAAAGTGACGAGGCGGGCATAACCGGCATGGCCGCCGGCGCTCGCGAAGCCTTCGACCGGCTGGGCCTCGGCGGCGATCGCATTCCCGTCTTTTTCGAGGAACAGACCGGCATGATTTCGCCACGCGGCCTCTGGTTCTATGAACTCGTGGGCCTCAAGGGCGGCCTCATCCTCGATGGCGGCATCCAGGCATGGAAGGCAGAAGGCGGCGAAACGACTTCAGGAATAGGGTTGCCGGACGTCATCGCGCAATCCGAGACAAAAGGCCTAAGCTTCCACCGCGAACTCGTCGCCTCGACCGAGGACGTGCTGAACCACGCGGATCACAACGCCGATATCTTCGATGTCCGCCGAAAGACGGAATTCGAAGGCACCTTCCACCACGCCTGCTGCGCCCGTCCGGGCCGCATCCCGCATTCGCATTTCGCCTTTTACGAGGATGTGCTGAAGGACGGTAAATACCGCCCGGCCGAAGAAATCCGCCGGATCGCCGAAGAAGCCGGCCTGTCGCCGGATCGCGAGATCATCACCTATTGCCACCGCGGCGCACGCGCGGCGACCGCACTTTACGGCCTGAAACTCGCAGGTTTCGACAAGCTGAAAATCTATGTCGGTTCATGGCATGAATGGGCTGGCAACGCCGCCCTGCCGATCGAAATCGGCCCGGCCGAAGAAGTCTGACCCGCGTCAAGCCGGGCTGACAACGCGGCCCGGCAAACGGCACCGGATCTCAGTAACAATCTTCGACGGTGTAATGGACCGGGATTTCGGCAATGCTCGCCGTCTTCGGCAGTTCGAGAACCATATGCACGATCGTGGCGATATCTTCCTGCTGGGTCAGCTCGGCACTATCCCGGCTTGCCAGCGCATTGCCCATGTCGGTCGCAACGAAACTCGGGCAGATAATCGTCGAACGAACACCATTTTCCTTGCCGCATTGGCGCAGGCCATGCCCGAGCGCCACGGCCGCGAATTTCGACATCGCATAAAGCCCGGAGCCCGCCGATTTTACCCGCTTGCCCGAAAGCGATGCCAGCGTCACGATCCGCCCGTTCGGTGCCTTTTCGAGATGCGGCCACGCCAATTGGCTCAGCCGCATCGGCGACTTGACGTTGATATTGAAGATCAGGTCAAAATCGTCGTCGCCGGCCTCAAGCACGGTCTTCGGCGTCATGATCCCGGCATTATGCACCAGACCGTCGAGGCGGCCGAAACGGGCGATCGTCTCTTCCATCCATGACCGTTCACTCTCGGGATCCAGCGCATCGAAACGGCAGACAAGCGCGTTCGCATTGTCCTTGAATGCGGAAGCCTCCGGGCTTCTCACCCCAAGGCTCACCGCCCAGCCTTCGGAAAGCAGCTTTTCAGCAATCGAGGCACCGATGCCGCGCGATGCGCCGCTGATCATTGCCACACGGTTCGACACTGTCATTCTTTCATCCCCTGCGGATTCACGTTACGCCGCAGCAGCGACATTGCCCCACTCGTCGCCCCAGGACTGCACGAAATGTCCCGGTGAGACCTCCACATAAACTCGCTTCGGCGGAACATAGGAGAGCGACCGGACAGGGCTCTTGATCTCCTCATTGCTCAAACCACGGCGAATGCCGCGACGGGCCGGGTCCGGAATGGGAACGGCAGCGAGAAGCCGCTTGGTATAGGGATGCTGCGGGTTTTCGAAGATCGCCTGTCGCGGACCGATCTCAACGATCTCGCCGAGGTACATCACGGCAACCCGATGGCTCATCCGCTCCACCACCGCCATGTCATGGGAGATGAACAGGTAGGAAAGCCCCATGCTTTCCTGCAGGTCGAGCATCAGGTTGATCACCTGCGCCTTGATCGACACGTCGAGCGCCGACACGGCCTCGTCCGCCACGATGATCTGCGGCGCCATGGCAAGCGCACGAGCAATGCACAGGCGCTGCCGCTGTCCGCCGGAAAACTCATGCGGAAAACGGCTGGCCATATCCGGCTGCAAGCCGACCTTCACCATCAAGTCCGCCACCCGATCACGGGCGTCGCCCTTGCCGGATGCAATCTTGTGCGCCAGCAGTGGTTCGGCCACCGCATCGCCGACCTGGATGCGTGGATTGAGGCTGGCGAACGGGTCCTGGAAAATCATCTGGATATGCCGGCGCATGGCGCGCATGTCCTCACCCGTCAGGCCGAGTATCTCCTTGCCGTCAAGCTTCACCGAACCGGACGTCGCATCCTGCAAACGGATGATCGTGCGGCCGGTCGTCGATTTGCCACAACCGGACTCGCCGACAAGCGCCAGAGTTTCTCCGGCTTTGAGATCGAAGGAGACGCTCTCGACGGCGTGGACACGCCCCGATGTGGAACCGAGAAACCCGCTGCCGATATCGAAACGCGTTACCAGATCGCGGACCTGCAGAAGCGGTATCGGCTCGGCGGACACGGTGTCCTTCACCTGTGGCATCGCAACCGGCACGCCCGTCTCGACATCCACGAGCGGAAAACGTGCGGGACCTGCCTCGCCCTGCATCGAGCCGAGCTTGGGCACGGCGGAGAGAAGTGCCTTGGTATATCCCCGCTGCGGCTCGGCAAAAATCTGCTCGGTCTCACCGCGCTCGATCGCTTCGCCCTTGTACATGACAAGCGTCCGGTTGGCGATTTCGGCAACCACGCCCATGTCATGGGTGATGAAGAGAACGGCCATGCCCTCTTCTTCCTGCAACAGCTTGATCAGTTCGAGGATCTGCGCCTGGATCGTCACGTCGAGCGCCGTCGTCGGCTCGTCGGCGATCAGCAGTTTCGGGCGGCAGGCAAGCGCCATGGCGATCATGATGCGCTGGCGCATGCCGCCGGACATCTGATGCGGATATTCTTCGAGGCGCTTGGCGGCGGAAGGAATCCGCACCTTTTCCAAGAGACCGCGCGTCTCCTTCATCGCGTCGGTCAGGGAGAGGCCGCGATGCGCAACCAGCACTTCGGAAATCTGGTCGCCGATCGTCAGCGACGGATTGAGGCTTGTCATCGGCTCCTGAAAAATCATCGCGATCCGATCGCCGCGAACGTCGCGCATCCTGCGCTCCGGCAGCGTCGTCAGTTCCTGACCCTCAAGCTTCACGGAACCTTCGATACGGCAGCTTTCGGGCGCATAGAGCCGCATGATCGACATGGCAGTTACACTCTTGCCGGAACCGGATTCGCCCACCAGCGCCAGTGTCTCGCCCGCATAGATATCGAAGGACACGTCGCGCACGACGGGAAGCCAGACACCCTTGCGGCGGAAGGAGGTTTTCAGGCCCGACACGGTCATCACAGGTGCGCTCATGGACGGGTCCTTTTTCTCTAAAACTGGGGTCCGTGGCAATAATTTGCCTCTTTATATTGCATGCCACAAATGAAAGCATCTTGCCAGCATCGATATAGGATATATTATATATCCATTGATCATTGCTGGTCGCATCCGACCTGCCGCATCCCGTGATTCAAGAGGAAATCTGCATGAAACTCGAAGCGATCCCCAGGCTCTCCCTTGGCTATCTGCCGACGCCGATCGAGAAGATGGAACGCCTGAGCGCCGAGCTTGGCATTTCGCTTTCGGTCAAGCGGGACGACTTCACCGGCTTCGGCGGCGGCGGCAACAAGGTGCGCAAGCTCGAATACCTGATGGCCGATGCCGTCGCCCAGGGTGTCAAGGTGCTCATCACCACCGGCGGCCACCAGTCCAACCACGCCCGCATGACGGCTGCTGCCGCTCGCAAATATGGCATGAAGCCTATTCTCGTTCTGCGCGGCAACCGCCCGGATCTTTATCAGGGCAATCTCCTGCTCGATCACCTCTTTGGCGCCGAGATCGATTTCCTCGATCCCGATGCTTATTTCACGCAGATCAACCCGCGCATGGAGCACCATGCCGCCGAGGCAGAGGCGCGTGGCGAGAAGGCCTATATCATCCCGCTTGGCGGTGCGAGCGCACTCGGCGCCATGGGTTACGTCAACGCGGTCAAGGAACTCTCCGAACAATATGCAGCCGCTGGCACGCCCGCCCCGCGTTATCTCGTTGCCCCGGTCGGTTCGGGTGGCACGCTTGCCGGCCTGCATATCGGCTGCTCGCTTTACTGGCCGGAAACGGAAGTCGTCGGCATCGCCGTCACCGGCAGCGCCGTTCCCTTCAGCGAACGTATCGCCGTCATGGCCAATGCCGGCGCGGAACTTCTCGACCTCGAAAAGCGCTGGATCGCCGACGATATCCGCATCGAGAACGACTATATCGGTCCCGGTTACTCCATTCCGTCGGATGCAGGCAATGCCGCGATCAAGCTCGCCGGCAATCGCGAAGGCATGCTTCTCGATCCCGTCTACACCGGCAAGGCCTTCGCCGGCATCATCGGTTGCGTCGAGAAGGGCAGCATCGAGAAGGGCAGCTCCGTTCTCTTCGTCCATTGCGGCGGCTCCCCTGCCCTCTTCCCCTATGCCGGCCTGCTGACCAGCGATCTCGCTGGCTGAAACAAAGCCAGCAGACCGGACCTAATGCCGGACACCCCTCCCCAACTAAACCTCCCATATTGCCCGAACGCATATGGGAGGTCTTTTTTGTAGTGACGGGAGAGACAGACCGTCCGTTCCTTAAGCGGCAATCGCCAGCTTCGGGCGAAGTCTTGAAATGTTGAACGGCGCAGGGTCGACCAGCGTATCGCCAGCCATGACGATATCGGCCATCAGATGGCCGGCACCCGGTCCGATGCCGAACCCGTGGCCGGAGAAGCCCGAGGCGATGAAAAAACCCGGCGTCGACGGCACATCGCTGATCACCGGAACGGCATCCGGCGTCACATCCATCATGCCAGCCCATTCGTTGACGACACGCGCCTTGGCAAAGGCCGGATAGGCGCGCGCTAGATTGGCGAGTGCCTTGCGATTGAAGGATTTCGTCGGCAGCGGATCGAGCGTACGGATCGTCTCGAAGGCCGTCTTTTCATCCAGCTGCCAGCGTCTAGGCATCACCAGCTCATCGACGAAGGATTTGCCGACACGCAATTTCAGCTCCCGCCATGTCTGCACGAAGGACGGCATGTATTCGAAGAACAGGCGAAAACTGTCCGGCACGATATTGGCGATATTGGCATTGCGCAGCGCGACCGAATAATCACCATCCAGACGCTTTCTGTAGGCGAAGTCACCGGCGCCGACCGGCATGTCGGAAATGCCCTCGATACCTGTCACGCGGGCGACCGTGCCCATCACCTTCAGCTGCGGAAAATCGATGCCCATATTGCCGGCAAACAGCCGCGACCAGACACCGCCCGCCAGCACCACCGACGAGCAGGTGATCCGGCCACGTTCCGTCACGACGGCGGAGATCCGGCCGGCCGAACGTTCGACGCCACGCGCAGCACATTGCGTCAGGATGTGAGCGCCGGCGCGTCTCGCCGCATTCGCCATGGCAACCGTCGCCAGTGCCGGTTCGGCCCGTCCATCGCTCGGCGTGTGCAGACCACCGATAAGACCGCCCGACGAACCCGGCAGCAGCGCCTCGGTCTGCGGGCCGGTCAGCATTTCGGAGTTCAGGCCGTAAGCCTTGCCCTTTTCATACCAGCCACCCCAGATTTCCATGTCGCGCTTGTTGTAGCAGAGATAGGTGATGCCGGTGCGCCGCCAGCCGGTTTCCTCGCCGGTGCGCTCGTTCATCTGCGACCACAATCGAAGGCTTGCCATTGTCAGCGGAATTTCCGCCGGATCGCGGCCCATCTGGCGTGTCCAGCCCCAGTTGCGGGCCGATTGCTCGCCACCGATCACGCCCTTTTCGACCACCGCTACGGAGACACCGCGCTCCGCCAGCGTCAGCGCTGTGTTGATGCCGATAATACCGCCGCCGATGACGACGACATCGGCATGCGCCGGCAATTCGGCATCGCCTTGAAAGGGGGAAACGGGAATGGAGAGTGACATGGCTTTTGCCTCAATGGTCTATTTGAAAACTCAGGCGGCCCATTCCGGGCCGACCTCCTGCACGAGGTGACCGGGCGACACTTCGCGATAGGTGCGCGTAGGCACTATATAGTCGCCGGCGCGCACCGGGCTGCGGATCTCGCTGTCGGCAATCTTGTGGCGATCACTCCGCCGCGACGGATCGGGAACCGGCACGGCCTCGATGAGACGACGCGTGTAAGGATGAACAGGATTGGAGAATATCGCCGCCCGTGGCCCGATCTCGACGATCTCACCCAGATACATCACCGCCACCCGGTGGCTGATCCGCTCGACCACGGCCATGTCATGGCTGATGAAGATGAAGCCAAGCTGCATTTCCTGCTGCAATTCCAGAAGCAGGTTGACCACCTGCGCCTTCACCGAAACGTCGAGAGCCGATACCGCCTCGTCGGCAATGATCACGCTCGGCTTCAGCGCCAGCGTGCGGGCGACGCAGATGCGCTGCCGCTGGCCGCCGGAAAACTCGTGCGGATAACGCTTGGCAATCTCCGGCGACAGGCCGACACGGGTGAGCAGCGAGGCGGCAATCTCGTCCTGCTCCTTCTCCGTTGCCAGTTTGTGGATGCGCAGCGGCTCGGTAATCGCCCGGCCGACTGTCAGGCGCGGGTTGAGGCTGGCGAAAGGATCCTGGAAAATCATCTGCACCGAGCGGCTAAGCGATTGCCGCGTGTCGCTGCGCATCGGCTTGCCGCAGATTTCCACCTTGCCCGCCGTCGGATGTAAGAGACCGGTGATCAGCTTGCCGGTCGTGGATTTTCCGCTTCCGGATTCACCGACGATCGCCAGCGTTTCCCCGCGCGCAAGCGTCAGGCTGACATTCTCGACCGCATGCACACGCGCGGTCACCTTGCCGAAAATCGTTTGCTGCACCGGAAAACGAACCGACAGGTCCTTCACATCGAGCAGAACTTCCGATGTATCGACGGTGGATTGCAACACCGAAGCCTCGGCAGCAAGGCCGGTATTGATATCGTAGATGGCAAAAGGCTGCGGATCGTTTGAACCGCTCATCGATCCCAGCTGCGGCACGGCGGAAAGCAGCGCCTTGGTATAGGGATGCCGGGCATTGGCAAAGATCTCGGTCGTCGTCCCCTCTTCCACCACGTCGCCGCGATACATCACCACCATGCGGTCGGCAACTTCGGCAACAACCCCCATGTCATGGGTGATGAAGAGAACGGCCATGCCTTCTTCTTCCTGCAATTCCTTGATCAGGTTCAATACCTGCGCCTGGATCGTCACATCGAGTGCCGTCGTCGGCTCGTCTGCGATCAGCAGCGCCGGTTTGCAGGCAAGCGCGATGGCGATCATCACGCGCTGGCGCATGCCGCCGGAAAACTGGTGCGGATATTCACCGTACCGGCGCGCGGCAGACGGGATATGCACCTTTTCCATCAGCCGGATCGCTTCCGCTCTGGCCTCCGCTTTCGAAATACCGCGATGGGCGATGATGGATTCGGCAATCTGCTCGCCGATGCACATGGTCGGGTTGAGCGAGGTCATCGGCTCCTGAAAGATCATGGCGATATCATTGCCGCGCAGCGCCTTCAGGTCTTTCGGCGAAAGGGAGAGAAGCTCCTTGTCTCCCAGCCGGATCGAGCCTTCGATCCGAGTCGACTGCTGCGGCAACAGGCCGAGCACGGACAGTGCAGTGACGCTCTTGCCCGAACCGGATTCACCGACGATCGCGACGGTCTCACCCGGTGCGATATCGAAGCCGAGATCGCGCACGACCGAGGTCCATCCGTCCTTGTTGCGAAAGGATATGTTTAGACCGGAAATCGACAGGCCGGGCTTTGTTGTGGTTTCGGCTATCGACATCACTGCCCCCTGATCTTGCTGAATTTCGGATCGAGCCTGTCACGCAGGTCGTCACAGAAGGCATTGAGAATGAGGATCATCGCCGTCAGTGCAGCACAGGGCCAGACCAGCAGCATCGGCGCCTGCGCCAGTGTCGCGCGCCCGGTGCCGATCATCAGCCCGAGCGACGGCGCCGGCGGCAAAACGCCAAGTCCGAGGAAGGACAGGCCGGATTCGAGAACCACGGTCACTGCGACCGTGAACGAAAACTGGACGATCAGAGGACCAGCGATATTCGGCAGGATGGTGGAAAACATAACCCGAGCGTTGCTCGCGCCCATGCTGCGCACGGCCTCGACATAATCCTGCGAACGGACGGACAGCACGCTGGCATGCGCGACGCGTGTAAAGCTCGGTACAAAGACGATCGCCAGCACCGGAATGAGCGTCACCGGCCCCGGCCCGTAAAGCGTCACAGCCAGCATGGCGAGCAGCAGCGGCGGAAAGCAGAGCACGATATCGATAATCCGCATCGCCAGCATTTCGGTCAGCCCGCGGGAATAACCGGCCAGAACACCGAGCGCCGTGCCGATGAAGCCCGCCAGAATGGCGGCGGCAAAGGCGACGATCAGCGAGTTTCTGAGCGCGAAGATAAGGCGGACGAGAATATCGCGCCCAAATTCATCCTGACCGAACAGATGTGCGGCCGAGGGACCGGCAAAGCGGGCCGCAGTATCCATCAGCAACGGGTCCTGCAGCGGCAGAACGGGAGCGAGAAGACTGACGACGAGCAACAGGGCCAGAAGATAGGCCGGGATCTGGCGTGGCGTGAATTTCAAGGAGGTTCCGGTCATTTGCGCACCCGCGGATCAGTCAGGCCGTAGAGAACGTCGACCAGGAAGTTGAGGCCGATGAAAAGCGCCGAGATCACCAGAATGACGCCAGTCACGGTCGGATAGTCACGGGCATTGACGCCGCTGACCAGCATTCCCGACAGCCCCGGCCAGTTGAACACATATTCGACAAGCACGGTGCCACCGAGCAGCGAGCCGATCTGCAGCGCGAAAATGGTGATGACGGGGATCAGCGCATTGCGAAGGATGTGGTGCAGTACGATACGGCGATCGCCCAACCCTTTTGCACGGGCGGTGCGCACATAATCGAGCGGCAGCACTTCCAGCGTCGAGGCACGGGTGATCCGGAAAACGATTGCAGCAAGACCGATCCCGATTGAAAGCGACGGCATCAGAAGCAGCAGCATGTGTTTGCCCGGCGCCTGCGAAAATGCCACGAAACCGCCTGCCGGCGTCAGCTTCAGCATCTGCGAGAAGACGAGAATGAGAAGCGTACCGAGCACGAAAACCGGAATGCCTTGGGCAAAGCCCGCCACATAGGATGCAGCCCGATCGAACGACTTGCCGGTGTGAAGTGCTGCATAGATACCGGCCGGAATTCCGATGACGAGGCTGATCAGCGCAGCAAGCCCGATCAGTTCCAGCGTACGCGGCAGCCGGCGCGCGATCTCCGCCGAAACGGAACTGTCGTCGACCATTGAACGCCCGAGATCGAAGGAGGCAAGGCCCTTCAGCTTCTCCACATACTGCTCGACGATCGGGCGGTTCAGCCCGAGATCCTCGCGGATCATCTGCACGGTTGCCGGATCGGCCGAACCGCCATCCTGCGACAGAAGCAGTTCGACGGGGTCACCGGGAACGAAGTGGATGGACATGAAGACCAAAGTCACGATCACCCATAACATGATCAGACTGGCAATCCCGCGTCTCAGAAACCAGAACATATAGCCCCTATTCTCTTTTCGTCACGGCAAAGGCCGCCGCAATCATGCGACCAGAGCCAATGCCATTACCGCTTCCACCTGCTTTTGACACAGGCGGAAGCGCTGGGGGAGATGGTGTCAGGCAAGCGCCAGCTTGTCGAACAGCGTTGCCGAGAACGGCGACATCTGGTCCGGCAGCAGTTCGAGATTGCCGACAGTCTTGTTGCGGGCAAAACCCGTCGCGCGATAAGCGAGGCCGCAGAAGCTGGTATTGTCGCAGACGAGCTTGTCGACTTCGGCATAAAGCGCGATACGCTTGGCCTCGTCGCCTTCCTGGCGACCGCGCTGCAAGAGGTCGGAAAGGCCCGGAACCTCGAAATTGCGGCTGCGAAGGAAGGTCTGGGTCAGCGACGGATCGATGACCGTTGCTGCCGCATCCGGATCGAGCGTGTCGATACCTATGCCCTGAACCGCAAAATCTCCGATGCCGCGATTGCCCATCGTTACACGGGTTGCCCAGTCCGGCATGGTCAGGTTCACCTTGATGCCGATTTCGGCCAGATGCGACTGGACCAGCACGGCAATGCCGGAATGCATCGTGTATTGCGAGGTGGCCAGAAGCGAGACCTCAAGACCGTTCTCGTGGCCGGCCTCCTTCAGCAGGGCCTTTGCCTTTGCCGGGTCGTAAGACCAGTAATTGGCCAGTTCCTTGTTGTAATAGGGCGAGACCGACGGGCGGGGAACGCCGGCAAGCGGAGCACCACGGCCATAGAAGACGGTGTTGACGATTTCCTCGCGGCGAATGCCGAAGGCAACAGCCTGGCGCAGCTTCGGATCCTTGAACACGCCTGAACCGTTGAAGCTCAGATACATGAACGCACCGGAGGCCATAGCGTCGAGCTTCAGATTGGAGTCCTTGTCGATCGTGTCCATCGCGCTCCACGGCACGTAATCGATCAGGTCGACATCGCCGGCAGTGAGTGCCGCAACGCGCAGGTTCTCGTCCGCGTAAGGGGTGATCTGCACATCCTTGAAGGAGGGCAGGCCTTCCTTGAAATAATGTTCCGAGGCGGTGAGCGAGATGCCTACGCCCTTTTCGGCGGAAACGATGGTGAAGGGTCCGGCACCGATGCCCTGTTCCTGGGCGTCGGTGGAACCGGCCGCAATGATGGCGAGGAAGGGATAGGCCATGACGGAGGGAATGGTCACGTCAGGCGCCTTGGTAACCAGCTTGAAGTTGCGGTCGTCGACAATCTCGATCGAGGCGATCTGGGTCACCGGATCGCGCATATAGGCGCCGGAGCCCTCGGCTGCGATCTTTTCCAGCGTCCACTTCACGTCGGCCGAGGTGACCGGCTGGCCGTTGGAGAATTTCACATCCTTGAGCACGAATGCCCAGGTCAGATCATTCTCCCGCGTCCAGCTTTCCGCCAGTTCGCCGACCAGTTGCCCTTTCGCATCATAGGTGACGAGATTGCGGTTGATCAGCGCCGAAACGAGCTGCCCCGCATAACCGACATTGATCCAAGGGCGGAAATGCGACGGATAGGTGGACAGACCGATCCGCAATGTCTTGGCTGCCGGAGCAGCAAGAAGCTGACTGGGAAGTGCTGCGGCGGCGCTGGATATGGCGAGATATTTCAGGAGATCTCGGCGATTAACAATCATAGCAGTTCCCTCTTTTATGATCTGTCTGTTTCTGGCTTCAAGGCACGCGCGCATGTCTTCATGCTTTCGCAGATGCCTTGCTATCAAGCATCAACCTGTCTTGCCGCGCTCCCTGCACCATCCATTCCACCCGATGACGAAGCTGCGGCATTGAGAAAATCCGAAAGGCTTGCGGCCAATGGTTTCTGTTGGCTCAAGCTAAGGACCAGAAATGAAAATCGTCAAGCGCAATTCCAATAAAAGGGCCAAATAATTATCAATGATCCGATTATAGGAATATAACGGACCAATTACAGCTGACACTCATCAAAAATATCCACTTTATTCCGTTAATCGGACCATAAAATATTTGATGGTCCATTTATTGGAATTTAGTTGACAGTTTTTTTCTTCGGTTCTTACATGAAGCCACCTCGGGGCAACACGGCCTCAAAACAAGAAGGGGAACTTCATGGTCTGGCGCATTGGCGTGGATTCCGGCGGTACGTTTACCGATGTATGTCTGTTTGAAGAGACCACCGGCGAGGTGAAGATCTGGAAAGTCTCGTCCACTCCGGACGATCCGTCCCGCGGTATCACGCAAGGGGTGGAAGAAGGTATCCGCGAGGTCGGAACCACCGCTGCCGATGTTGCCTTCCTCGGCCACGGCACGACCGTTGCCACCAACGCGCTCATTCAGGGCCGTGGCGTCGAGACCGGCCTGATTACCACCGACGGTTTCCGCGATCTTCTCGAAATCGGCCGCCAGAAGCGCCCCGACCTCTACGATATCCAGGCCGACAAGCCCGATACGCTGGTCAGCCGCGATCTGCGCATCGGCGTCAAGGAGCGCGTCCTGTCGAATGGCGAAACAGAAACCTCGCTCGACGAGGAAGAATTTCGCGCGGCCGTTCGCGAGCTGAAGAAGGCCGGCGTCAAGTCGGTCGCCGTCTGCTTCCTCTACAGCTTTTTGAATTCCGAACATGAGGCAATCGCCGGCCGCATCCTCGAGGAAGAGTTCCCGGAAGCCTTCTCCGCACTGTCGCACAGAATAGCCCCGGAATTCCGCGAGTTCGAGCGCCTGTCGACCACAGTCGTCAATGCCTATCTCGGCCCGGTGATGAAGGGTTATGTCAATGCACTCAGCGGCAAGCTGAAAGACCTCGGCATTTCCGTCGCCCCGCAGCTGACGCAGTCCAACGGCGGCGTCATCGGTTTTGATGCGGCAGCCGATCTGCCGGTCCGCACCGTGCTTTCCGGCCCGAGCACCGGCGTCGTCGCCGCACAGGCGATCGGCCGCATGACCGGTATCGAGAACCTGATCACCTTCGATATGGGCGGCACGTCGAGTGACGTGGCGCTTTTGGCCGGCGGCAAATGCCAGGTCGTCAACGAATCCGTCGTGCACGGTTATCCGATCAAGGCGCCGATGCTCGACATCCACACGGTCGGCGCCGGCGGCGGTTCGATCGCCTATGTCGACAATGGCGGCTTCCTCAAGGTCGGCCCTCGCAGCGCCGGTGCCAATCCCGGCCCCTCCTGCTACGGTCTCGGAAACCCGGAACCGACGGTGACGGACGCCAACGTGCTTCTGCAGACGCAGAACCCGAAATACCTGCTGAACGGCCGGATGAAGATCGATCAGGAACTTTCGCGCGCGGCCATTCAGACGCTGGCCGACAAGCTCGGCATGGGCGTTCTGGAAACGGCAAACGGCATTCTCGATATCGTCGCCGCCAACATGGCCAAGGCCATCCGCGTCATCAGCGTGCAGCGCGGCCACGATCCGCGCGAATACACCATGGTTGCCTTCGGTGGTGCCGGTCCGGTTCACGCCGCGCGTCTGGCAAAAGAACTCGGCATGAAGCGCATCCTCATTCCCCGCACGCCCGGCGTCCTTTGCGCCCTCGGCCTGCTGATGACCGACCTGCGCACGGACTTCTCCTCCACTCAGCTGACCCGTCTCGACGAGGCAAGCGCTGACGGCATCGGTGAAATCTACGCAGCCCTCGAGGCCAAAGCCTATGCCTGGTTTGAGAGCGAAGGCATTGCCCCGCTGGCGCAGCAGATCGCCCGCACGGTCGATGTCCGTTACGCCGGCCAGAACTACGAGATCTCCGTCCCGGTCCCGGCAGGTCCGGTCACCGCCGCAACCTTTGCTGCGATCGAGGAAGCCTTCCTCAACGCCCATCGCCAGCTCTACGGCTTCATCGCCGAAGGTGAGCCGGTGCAGATGGTGACCTTCCGCCTGGCCGCAAGCGGCCTTGTCGAAAAGGCACAGTTCCAGCCGGCAGAAATCGAAGGCCCGGATTCCTCTGCGGCGATCACCGGCTCGCGCGAGGTCTGGATGATGGAAGCCGGCGGTTTCGTCACCGCGACGCTTTATGACCGCGCCAGGCTGAAAGCCGGCAACGTCGTCCAAGGCCCCGCGATCATCGACCAGATGGATACCACCACCGTCGTGCTGATGGATACGACCGCGACCGTCGATGCCTATCTCAATCTCATGCTTGAGGCGAAGTGATGCTGAACGTCAATCAGGAACAAACCACGGCCATCAACCCGATTACCGTTGAAGTGATTGCCAGCGCTTTTGCTTCGACCGTCGAGGAAATGGGCGAAGCGCTCGTCCGCGCCAGCTATTCCACCAATATCAAGGAGCGGCGCGACTGCTCGACGGCGCTCTTCGATGCCAATGGCGCAATGTTGTGCCAGGCCGAGCACATCCCCATGCATCTCGGCAGCTTCATCGGCTTCATTCCCTATGTGATGAAGACGCCGGGTCTGGAAAACATCAAGCCCGGCGACATCTTCATCGGCAACGACGCCTATGAAGGCGGCGGCACCCACCTGCCCGATATCGTCATGGCGTCGCCGATTTTCGTCGAGAACCGGCTTGTCGCATGGGCCATCAACACCGCCCACCATTCCGACTTCGCCGATCGCGGCCACGCCCATATCTACCAGGAGGGGCTGCGCATTCCGCCGGTCCGACTCTACAGGGAAGGCGTGTTGCAGGAAGATATCCAGCGCCTCTTCCTGCTCAACTGCCAGGTTCCGCATGAGCGCGTTTCCGACCTTCGCGCCCAGATGGCGGCAAACCGCCTCGGCATCACCCGTCTCAACGAACTCTGCGAGAAATACGGTCTCGACACGGTTCTCGCCGCAGGTGCGGAGTTGATGAACTATGCAGAGCGCAAAATGCGCCTCGGCATTGCCTCCATCCCAGACGGCACCTATTCCTTCAAGGATCGTTTCGACAGCGAAGCGCTTGTGGGCGAGCTGGAATTCGGCGTGACGATCGAGGTCAGGGGCGATGAAATGCATCTCGATTTCGTCAGCCCGCCGCAGGTCCGCGCCGGCCTCAACGTCGTCTATACCGCGCTTCTGGCCACCGTCTATTACGCGGTAAAGTCGATCGTCGATCCGACCATCCTGCCGAATGCCGGCCTTGCCCGCCCGATCCATGTAACGGCGGAGGAAGGCAGCCTGCTGCGTTGCGGCCATCCGGCAGCCGTCGATGGCCGCATCACCGCCTGCCAGCGTGTCGTCGATCTGGTCCACGGCGCCTTCGCCCAGGTCATCCCGCACCGGGTCACCGCCGCCTCCAACGGCTCTGTCGGCGTCGCGAGCTTCAACGGCACAAGGCCCGACAAAAGCCTCTGGGTCTATCTCGAAACCATCGGCGGCGGTTCCGGCGCGCGCTGGAACAAGGATGGCCTGGATGGCGTGCATGTGCACATGACCAATACCTCCAACCTGCCCGTCGAAGCGCTGGAGAACGAATACCCGATCACGCTTCTGCGTTATGAACTGGTGGATGGTTCCGGTGGTGCCGGCACGTTCCGCGGCGGCATGGGCCTTCGCCGTGTCTATCGGGCTGAAGACGATTGCCGCGTGCAGGTCATGGGCTCCCGCCTGATCTCCGCCCCCTGGGGCATCGATGGCGGTCTCGAAGGCGCACGCGGCTACTTCTCGCTGAACGGCAACCGCGACGTCTTCGTCGATGGTTCTGTCGATCTCAAGGCCGGTGACCTCCTTGAAATCGTCACGCCCGGCGCCGGTGGCTACGGAGCCCCCGCCGGCCGCGGAAAGACCGAAGTCGAACGCGACGTGCGTGAGGGACGTCTGACCGTAGGCGAAGCCGCATCGCTTTACAGCTGACCTCGCCTCGGTTGCGTTTCACCCGGAATTGACAAGCCGGGTGGAAACGTTTCACAGCTTGAACCCGTATCGGCCTGCACTGTCGAAGAATTGCAGGCCGATACATCGCCTTTGGAGGACGTTGATTGAGCGTTGAAAAGAAATCGTCGAGCAACGTCATGCGCGCAGCCGAAATCCTCATGGCGCTTGGCGATGCAAATCCTCCAGGGCTGACCCTATCCGACCTCGCGACGCAGCTGGACGATGCCAAATCCGCCGTTCACCGGGCGCTTGTCGCACTCGGTCAGTTCGGCCTTGTCGAGCAATCCGGGCGACGCGGCGCCTACCGCCTTGGTCCCGGCATCTATGCGCTGGCCAACAAGTCGCACAGCATCAACGACATGGTGAACTTTTATCGCCCTGCGCTGATCAGCATCAGCGCCGAAACCGGGCTGTCGAGCTACCTCATGGTGCGCTCGGGGCTGGATTCCGTCTGTCTTGATTTTGCCCTCGGCACCCTTCCCATGCAGGCGCTCTTCGAGGGTGTCGGAGGCCGCCTGCCGCTCGGCGTCGGCCTGGGTGGCGTCTGCGTCCTGGCGCAGATGGACGAAGCCGCCCGCGACCGGATCATCGAGATCAATGCCGAACGTTACGGGCCGTGGGGTGTGGACGTCGATACCGTGATGCAGGAAATCACCATGCTGAAGACTGAAGGCTATGTCTTCGGCACGCGCAAACATGGCGGCGGCGGCGAGATCAAGACGATCGCCTTCCCTGCCGAAAAGGCAAACACCTTCAACAGCCAGGCCGCGATCTCGCTTCTTTTGCCGAATGACACAGGTATTGCCGATCTTAAAGCGCTGATGAGAAGCCTGCAAAGACATCTGGACTAACCGGCCCGCGGGAAAACCAGCTGCCGATAAGCCTCCAGCGGACACATTACGCCGTCGAGCCTTCAACCACGAGCGAATTGACCCAGGCACTCCGAGAGTTGCTTTATCTGCGTGATTTTCCGCCCACAACCCACTCGACGTCTGGCTGCTCCACGCGAATTTTACAACAGTGCATAAGATTACTCCGATAACGGGTATTCCGGTGTCAGGAAGCATTTTACAGGCGTTTCAAGCGCCGTTGCGCGCATCAGAACATCAGCGAATTGCGTCCATCCTCTGCCCGGATCAAGGGAAGCGGTTGCCTTGACGGTCTCAGATAAAAGCCGATCCGTATTGGTGGCATAGCTACCACACCACACGCCCGCGATGACCAGGCAAAATTAATCAACCATAAATTGATTTTCCGCATGTTTACGCGTCAATATTTCTGGCACTCAGTTGGACGCTGATCGAGGAGTGTCGTGTGTCACGATCTGCATCCAAGCGGCTCGACGACCGGATACGCGCGCCTGCGAAATGGCAGTAGATCGACCATAGGCGAAAGAAGTGCCGATGCTGTTTGGAAAATTGCACGCCGACATATTCACGGTGTTCTCAGGCTCCAACAGACATATCTATGAGAACGTCATCGCCAAAATTTACGAGCGTTTTTATCAGGCCGACCTGTATTTTCCCAGTCAGAACGACTTGCTCACGCTGATCTACGATCAATTGGCGGAACAGCCTCACCTGTGGAGAGATGACGAAAGACCTATCGTGCTGGATCAGCTTGCAACGGGAAGAGGCCGCCGGATCCGGCGGCGCCGCAACGAGAAAGCCGATTCGATCGCCAGCAGCGACGCTATGATGCGAGCTCGGCATATCTATTACCGCCTTATAGCAACCGGCTGGCTTGAGCCGATCCACTATGGTTTGAAGATCACCGTCGACATGCCACCCGGTGCAATGCGCCTTGCGGAATTCCTGAGTGGCTTGACTGCCGGCGTTTCGGAACAGCTCGGCGGCCTGGTGGTGCAGGTAAAAACCAACCTCGACCATCTGCAACTGAACGCCCGTGAAAATGCGCTGGGTCTGCACAAGGCCGCACGCGATGCCGCCTCTTTCGGACGATACATGCGCAGCGTCCTGTCGGCCCTGCGCGAAATCGACAAACAGGTCGTTGCCAGCGAAAACATCAGCGACCGCCTCAAGCACTATTTCGAAGATTTCGTCGAGCGGGTTCTGCTGCAGGACTATGCCGCAATAACGACAACCTCTCATCCATACCGCTATCGTTACAGAATTATCGAGGCACTCAACACGCTTGAGGATAACATCGCGGATATCGGAGCGATCGCGGATGCCTATCTGGAAGCGCGTCTTTCAACCGAGATTGCCAGTGCCCGCGAACTGGTTCACGACGACCTGCAGCGTATCCGCAACGTCTTCGACCAGATAGAAGATGCTTTCGAAGCCATTCAGCAGCATCGGGCAAGACTTGAGACCCGATTGCGCAATACCGTGCGATATGCCGGACGCCGCAGCGGCGGCTTTCTTCTTCGCAGCAGCTCGGTCCTGCTCCGGCTCGACAAACTGATTGCCGCAGGCAGGGCAGAGGCCACGATACCGGGCATGATCGAGCCTCGCCTGCCGCCTCTCTCGCCTTTTCTTCTCGCCCGCCCGCGCAATGCGCGCCAGCCGATTGTCAGCGACGTACTGGCGCTTCCGCCGGTCGATCCAGTCTGGGAACTGAGAAAACATCTCGAACGTATTTATATGCAAAGGCTGGCCGTCAGACCCGAACAGGTCATGCATTTCCTCGAAAGTCGAGTATCCGCGATTGGTGAAACCCGGGCCAGCCGCTTCCGGATCGACACGATCGACGATTTCCTGGCTTTCGAGGCACTACGTTTGATCGCCCATTCGAATGCGCCGGAAAAGCCGAGCGACAATCCATTGGCCAATCTCCTTGCTACCCGGTTCATTCTCACACCGGTGGCCGATGCAATCGTCGACAATGACTGGCTGCAATGCGCGGACTTCAGCGTTGCCCGCACCCGCTCCAACACATACCGGGAAAACTGAGATGCTCATCGAATTCCGTAATCTGGGTGAACGCGACCCGAAACGTCTGGAGCGCGTCACCCATGTGATCAATCACTTGCTGCGCCATCAGTTCTTTCATCTCGACGACCGCGGCGCGCCCGGCATGATGGAGACGCTCCTGCGGCCGGACATTGAAAAACTCGTGGCAAGCTATTTCGAAGTCGCGGGTTATCGCCTCGTGGTGCGCGACATAGAAGGCTGGGCCGGCATTCTTCCCGATACGGAAGTCATCACCGGCCCGCGGATGCGAATTGACGAGACGCTGGTTCTTCTCCTCATGCGCCGGCTTTGGGGCGAAGGCGATCTCGGAAAATACGGAAACATGCTGACAACGCTCAACGAGGCTTACGACGCCTATCAGGACATGGTGGGCGGCAGCCGCAGGCCTGCGCTGGGAATAACCGAATTCAGAAATCTCGTACAATCCCTCGAAAGACGGGCGATCGTCAGGCTTGGCGAATATGATGACGAAGCGCATGACATGCCCCTCACTATCCGGGCTCTCGTCGACACGGTGAGTGGCACGCAGCACCTGACTGGCGTCGAACAACTCCTGTCTGGTCCGGATTTTCAGGACAATGACGAAGAACTTTCCGAGGAAGACAAGGATGCCGCCGAATGATGCAGCTCAGCCGTATCTCGCTGGTGCAATGGCACCTCTTCCACAGAGAAGACCTCGACATTTCCGGCAATAGTGCAATTCTCGGCCAGAACACGTCGGGAAAATCGACGCTGATCGACCTTATCCAGGCCGTCATGGCCGGGGGCTCCACTCGCTACTATCGTTTCAACCGCTCTGCGGGCGAAACCGGCAGCAGCCGATCGGAACGGACCTTGCGCGGTTACTGCCTGGGACAGCTGAATGAACACCACGTCCTTCGCGAGCAATCCGTCACCCATATAGCGCTCGTCTTCGATGATCCCGATGGCCTGCGCAAACCCGTCAGCATAGGGCTTTGCATAGAGGCATCGGCCACCGAGGATGCCCAGGTCGTCGGCCGTTATGTCGCCCAGGGAGTCCGTGTTCACACCGATATGCTGATCGAGGATTTGCCCGACGGGCAACAAAGATCGGCATCTTGGCCACTTGTCCGCTCAAGGCTTGAACAGGCCTGCGCGGAACAGGGAACCACGCTTCTCAGACCGGACGTCGCGCGCAATTTCATCCGCGAATATATGCGCCTTCTTTTTACCGGCCGCCGGCACGGCGATCCGGAACGTTTCATCCGCGCTTTCATAACCGCCCTGTCTTTCGAAGAGATGCGGTCGGTTGAGGATTTCGTGCGACGTTTCCTACTGGAAAAGGATGACATCGACATCGGTGAATTGCGGGAATCGATCCAGCGATACCGCGATATCCAGAAGGACATCCACGAACTGGAGCGACGCCTTGAAGCGTTGCGCATCATGCAGAAGCTGGTTGGCGAATATGTGGTCCTGCTCGAACAGGAAGATATTGCCCGTGGTGTCGAAAGGCTGGCGGGACTCATCGAATCCGGTGCGGCATTTGTTGCAAAACTTCGCACACTCCGCCGGATGACTGTCGAGCTTGAACACGTGGGGTCGGAAATCACCCGCCTTGATGACGAACACAAACTGCTTGTCGAAGACGAGGAAATCCTTCAGGCGCAAATCGCCGCACAGGACGTGACCTCGCAGAAATCCTTGCTGACCGCAGGACTCAGGTTGAAGGAACAGGCCCGCTCTGCCACGGCGACCCGGCTGCAACAACGGTTTGTGGATACGATACGCGCGGTATCCCTTCTCGATTATCGCGAAAAGCTGGCGCCCCTGAAACTCGGGCGGTTATTCGAGACACTCGACACCATTCGCCTGAAAACCGGAGATCACAGCCCACCCGCATGGCCCCGTAACCCGACAGAAATGGAGCATCTGATCGAAGCCGCCAGAGCGCAGGCGGGTTCGAGCCAGACCAAGTTGCTGGAGCGGCGCGACGAGGCAATCACCTGGCGCAAGAACCTCGAGACAGAGCTGAAAGGGTTACAGGACCGATTGCAGGACGCACGCTCGGGCCAGGTGCCGCTGGAGGCGGCGACGGCGAGACTTATCAGCGCCTTGCAAAGAGAGGGCATGCGTCCACGCGCCCTGTGCCAAGTCACCGAAATCATCGACGAAAACTGGCGTTATGCCGCGGAGGCATTGCTTGCCCGCGACCGCGAAGCCATCATCGTCGATCCGGAACATGCCGCGCGCGCTGTCGAAATCCTGCGGGCCGACAGAAACGGTTTCCGCGGCTGCCGCGTCATCAACACGCGACGTCTTGCAACAAGGACACTGGAAGCACAACCCGGCTCGCTTGCAGGCGTCATGAAGAGCGACGATCCGCTTGCAGCCGCCTTCATCGATTTCCGTATTGGAAAAGTGCGCCTTGCCCATACCCAGTCAGAGCTCATGGACGGCGGCCGTGCCATCATGAAGGACGGCACCTATAACAATGATATAGTCGTGGAAGTCCTGCATGCTCAGGGCGGCCTGAAGATCGGCCGTGCTGCAGCGCCGCTGATGCAGGAGGATCTTGCAAGACAGGTCCAGGAGCAGCGCGGGCTGATCGACAATCATGTTCAGAACGAGAAGTTCTATGACGACCTGGCAAGGCGGCTGGAGGCCTTGATGCAACCGGTCGAGGCTGCCGACCAATTGGAAAGCCTCGCTTCTGAAATCAACCAGCTTGATGAAAAACGTGCAGATCTGCAGCAACAGATCGATCGGGTCGTGTCGAGCATAGATCCGGCTCTCAGGGCTGCTCTTGAACAGATAAGCAGAGATTGCGAAACGTCCGGGACGACAGAAGTGAATGCCTGGTAAAACGCGGCCAGCTCACGGCCGGTCTGACAGAAATACGCCTTACGCTCGGTGGTGTTGGAAACCAGCTTGGATCACGGGCCCATTTTTCAATGCGCCGCGACCTCTTTCGCCAGAGAATTCGAAATCGCGCCCAACTCGCCGCACTTCGGGAAACATATCTTGCCCAGCGCCCCAAAATCCTTGCCAACGTCATAACGGATATGAGGAAACGCGCGGAAGACACAAAGGACGAAGCTCGCGCCTGCGAAGGAGAGCTGCGCGATGCTCTTACACATTATCGGCTGAACTTCGATAACACCGCGCCGTTGATCGGACCTGCGACCATCTCGACCGAGATCAGGGCCTGGATCGAAACCAATACCGCAATGCTGGAGGCAAACGAGCTGATCCGCTACAGGCAGCAGGCGGATGAAGCAGCAAGCCAGATCAGCCGCCTTCTGCGAACAGCTTTCGTGCAAGAACTCAACAACCGCTTCAACAAGCTGGCCGGCGAACTCGACACGCTTGCCCGGGCGCTGAAATCCCGCCCCTTCAATCACGAGATCTATACGCTGAATGCCCGTCCGAAGCCTGAACTATCGGGCCTTTATCAGCTGGCACAGGCAAGTCAAGATGACGAGAGCGTCTTCGAATCCCTGTTCAGCCATGAAGCGCCGCGCGACCAGCAACATGCACAAGCCCTGGCAGAGGTCGAAAGGCTGTTGAACGACGAGACTCTGGATTTCACCGTCTACCAGGATTACCGGAACTATTATTCGTTCGACCTGACGACACGCAACATCGAGACGGGTCTGCAAACCAGCTACGAACGCCGCAAGGGTACGGCAAGCGGCGCAGAGCGCCAGGTGCCCTATTACGTCATCATTGGTGCGGCACTGGCAAGTATCTACCATAGCGCAGGTCGACACACCGAACGGGCGGATTTCGGGCTTGGACTTGCCGTTTTTGATGAAGCATTCAGCAAGATGGATGGTCCAAACCAGCGCACCCTGCTCGGCTTCTACAGCGATATCGGCCTGCAGGTCGTGATTGCGGCGCCGTCGGAAAAACGTGCCGTCGTTTACGAAAACATGGACAGTATCGCCGACGTCTTTCGTCACGGCAATGCGGCAACGACCGAGTTCATCCGGATCAAAACCTATGCGCAGGACCTTATGCGTGCCGGCAATCCACAATACATGACCGACGCCCAGCTGGCTGACCGAATAAAGGCCAGCAGCTCGGAACTTCCTGCCGGCCTGGATACGGGCACATGAAACACATAAGCTTCGGGGATGCCGGCAAGCTTCTCGCAAACCTGCTCGACCGGTATGAGGCAAAACCGGGTGTGGCAGCTCTCTTCGGTTATGCAAACGAAGCAGCCTTTTCGAGCGTGGAGGCGCGTGATCGTTTCATCGAGACACTCCGCAAGGCCGAGAAGCTGGGGGCGGTGAAACTGGAGAATGCAAGAGCTTCCGCCGACATGGCCCTGCGGATCAGGCTTGTCGATGTAGACGTCCTCTATCGTCATCTTGGCCGGGTGCCTTCCCACCATCAGGTCCATACCCTGCTGACCGATTTCTACGAGCTTCCGAACCTGCCCGAAACGGCGCGGGAGGTGCTCGACGAAATCGGCGCGGCCTGGTCACGTAATGTCCGGAAATTCGGGATCATGCCGAATGATACGGCGAACCTGAAGGATGTGTTGCTGCTTGCTCGCGGTTTACAGGAACGGGCAAGCGACCCGGCCGCTGTCGCAATCGATTTCCGCAGCTTTTGCCGTTCCGTCAATACCGGCAGCAAGGCGCTCGACCATCTGGCCGCAAGCGTGGTCGCCATCCATTCTCGCCTCTATCCCGGTCAGCGAACACCCGAAAGCCTCGACACGAACGAGGCTCTGGCCACATTCGGCGTTTCGCGAATGCCGCAGCCGCTTCAGCTCAGCGGACCGATCGCAATCGATGGAGTAATACTGCCGCCGCTGTCCTATTACGGTTTTCCTCCCGATCAGGCCGCGACGATCGGGCTTTCCCATGCTGTCGACTATGTCCTGACGATCGAAAACTACACATCCTTCATTCGCCATGCCCGTGAATGCAACGGTAGCCAGAAAGGCCTTGTCCTCTACACCGCCGGCTTCCCCGCCCGTAGCCATCTCCGGCAAATCATTCGCCTTTGTCACGAAGCCGGTACCGCCTGCTACCACTGGGGCGATCTCGATGCAGGCGGGGTGCGGATCTTCAGGCATATCGAAAAAGCATTGCAGGCGCAGGGCGTGCAATTGCAGCCGCATCTGATGGACGCTGCTATTCTTACACAATATGGTGTCGCTGCGGTGGGCAGGTCCCCCCTCCCTCCGCAAGGTGCCTCCGGCAGTGCAATTGAACATCTATGGTGCGCGCTGAGGGAAACCGGGCTGGTTCGCGAGCAGGAAAGCCTATCACCTCGTTTGCCGGGATAAGGGGGCGTTTGACACATTGCCGCTAACTTCGCGGTCTATTTCGGCAACAGGATATTCTCATCAACATAGAAAGCCTTGATGCAGAACCCTAAGCCGAAGCGGAGGCTGACTGGAAGATGCTACAAGTTTGTTTTTGTTGCTGTGGCAGGGCGTTGAGGTTTTTTGTCCCCGATCCTCGGTGACTGTCGTGTTATTCTTGTCGTCGGCGGAGTACAGTGACCGTTTACCAAAACAAAAAAGCCGCCTTGAGGGCGGCATTTTTGTTTGGTTGCGGGGGCAGGATTTGAACCTGCGGCCTTCAGGTTATGAGCCTGACGAGCTACCGGGCTGCTCCACCCCGCGCCAAGCGTAAATCCCTTTGGGATTTATCGCGACTACGCCAACGATTAATCGTTGGCGGACTGTGCCGGAGCAAAACCGTTATGTTTTGTCTCCTGTAAGGGGCGCACCGGCTTGCGCCTGTGAGCGATCCTTCATTGGTTTTGTCCTGCAAAGACCTTTAAACGACAAAGGGCCGCTTAGGCGGCCCAATTGGATGTTCGGCTTGGGCCGAGGAGTGTCGAGAAGATTGATTGTTACATTGCCTTTAGAAGACCTGGCAGCGACCTACTCTCCCACGTCTTGAGACGGAGTACCATTGGCGCAGGGGCGTTTCACGGCCGTGTTCGGAATGGGAACGGGTGCGGCCGCCCCGCCATGACCACCAGGTCATCTAAGGGCAATGTGAAGAGAAGCTGGTTCACT